>NZ_JBXUNO010000001.1:0-31270 GCF_057197025.1 Bacillus sp. LSHTCR4
AAACCAGAAGAAGAACAAGTTGAAGAAGAAACAACAGAAGAAATAAAAGAAGAAAAACCGGAAGAACCGAAAGTAACAGAAGAGCCAAATGTGCTAGAGAAGCCGGAAGTTACGGAGAAACCGGAAATTCATGTGAAACCAGAAGAAGAACAAGTTGAAGAAGAAACAACAGAAGAAATAAAAGAAGAAAAACCGGAAGAACCGAAAGTAACAGAAGAACCCAATGTGCTAGAGAAGCCAGAAGTTACGGAGAAGCCGGAAATTCATGTAAAACCAGAAGAAGAACAAGTTGAAGAAGAACCGATAGAAGAAATAAAAGAAGAAAAACCGGAAGAACCAAAAGTAACAGAAGAGCCAAATGTGCTAGAGAAGCCAGAAGTTACAGAGAAACCGGAAATTCATGTAAAACCAGAAGAAGAGCAAACTAAAGAAGAAACAACAGAAGAAATAAAAGAAGAAAAACCGGAAGAACCGAAAGTAACAGAAGAGCCGAAAGAGCTAGAGAAGCCAGAAGTTACGGAGAAACCGGAAATTCATGTAAAACCAGAAGAAGAACAAGTTGAAGAAGAAACAACAGAAGAGATAAAAGAAGAAAAACCGGAAGAACCGAAAGTAACAGAAGAGCCAAATGTACTAGAGAAGCCAGAAGTTACGGAGAAACCGGAAATTCATGTAACACCAGAAGAAGAGCAAGTTGAAGAAGAAACGACAGAAGAAATAAAAGAAGAAAAGCCGGAAGAGCTAAAGGTGACAGAAGAGAAACTAGAAATACCGAACAAACCAGAGTCTCAAAATAAAGTAGAAGTACAAAACAAATCAGAAGTACCATCTAGTAAAGAAAGTAATAAGCAATCAAAATTACTTCCTCAAACAGGTGGAGCGGCAGTGGAATCTACTTCTATTCTTGCAGGTATGTTCGCATTAATTTTGGGAGCGATCATGTTTAGACGCCAAAAAAATTAATGGATGTGAGAGCATTAAGTTCTTATGTTTTTAGTTTGGGAACAGATGTATAGAAAAAAGCGGAGACGATAAGTCTCCGCTTTTTATATTATTTACGTGAAAATCCTTCTTCATCAAGATATTCCGCAGCTTCTGGATAAGAGTTGAATGTACCGTCTAAGTTTACACCAGCGTACACGTTCCACATATCGTCCTCTGAGATAAGAGTAAGGATATGACCGTCTTCGTTATGCCATTCTTCTTCTTTCGCAGGTTCTGCAGGAATTACTACTTCTTCTTGTGAAAGTAATTCAATTGATTGCTCGATTACTGAGCGTAATTCATCTGCTGAAAATTCGCGGATGTTAACCATACCTTTATCATCCGTTTTGTAACCTTTAATACCACTTGCATATACAAATCCGTTTCCATTTGGATGTAAGTGATAAACAACGTTCTTTTTATCTAAACGACTTTCTTCAAAGTGAAAGTTCACGCGTTTTAATGATACGTTTTTTCTTTCTAATTCAGGGAAAGATTCAATAATCGATAATTTTTCTTCAAAAGTTAGCATAGTGCCTCCAAATATATAATAAAAGATTTAATTTGTTCATTATACCATAGTTATAATCGTTTCCAAAGATGGGGAGTAGCTTGAAATTGAATACGTTTACGTCACGATACTGTAAAAAGTGGACTAACGAATGTATCTTTTTAGGTGTACAATGGGAAATGGACTTTATATGAAGGTGGTTATTATATGTTTCAAAAAATAGCAAAGGAATGTTTAGCAGGTTTTACGGTTGCGATTGTTGCGTTGCCACTTGCCATTGCATTTGGTATTGCTGCAACGGGAACGTCTGAGGGAGCACTAGTCGGATTGTATGGTGCGATTTTTGCAGGCTTATTTGCGGCGTTATTTGGTGGTACACCTGGGCAGGTTACGGGACCAACTGGACCGATTACGGTTATTGCAACAGGGGTTATTGCGACCCACGGATTAGAGGCGAGTTTTATAGCCTTTATGATGGCGGGACTGTTTCAAATTTTATTCGGTGTATGTAAGCTTGGATCTTACGTGCGGTACATTCCGTATCCTGTTGTATCAGGATTTATGAATGGAATCGCATTAATTATTATTTTGGGTGAAATGAAGCATGTGCAAAATAGCTTTCTACTCGTCGTATTAACGATTATTGTCATGATTGTTTCTGGAAAATGGATTAAGGCAATTCCATCTAGTTTAGTTGCATTAGTAGGTGTGACAGCTATGCTTCCTTTATTTTCTTCTGTGCTAGAAGGGCTTACAGTGAAGTTACCGGTTATCGGAAACCTGTCATTAAATAAGGTAATTGAAAAGATTGGGACGATTCCAGAAGCGATGCCAACGCTTCATATTCCATCTTTAAGTGGAACAGGTATAGCAGAACTTGTTTTACCTGCGCTTAGTATTGCTTTATTAGGATCGATTGACTCGTTGTTAACATCGGTCGTAATGGATAATGTGACTGGTACACGTCATAAAAGTAATAAAGAACTGGTCGGACAAGGTATCGGTAATGTAATGAGCGGATTGTTTGGTGGATTAGCAGGCGCAGGTGCGACTGTACGATCTATCGTTAATATAAGAAGTGGCGGGAAAACGGCGCTTTCAGCAAGTATGCATAGTGTTATATTATTTATTTTCATTATGGGACTTGGATCAGTCGTGCAATACATTCCGCTCGCTGTATTATCAGGTATCTTAATTTTAACTGGCATTGGCATGTTTGATTGGGACAGCATGAAGAAAATGCATGTAGCGCCAAAGGGTGATGTCATTGTTATGCTCGTAACGATGATTGTCACAGTGAAGTTTGATTTAATGATCGCTGTTGCGTTCGGAATTCTTCTTTCCTTCATTATATACATGGTGAAATGTAAAGAACGTAAAGCTTCTATTGTAAAAGAAAAGGAAGCAACATATAAAATTAAGGGCCCACTTTCGTTTTTAACAGTGGATCGTGTTTTTTATGCTTTACAAGACGTAAAATCTCCGGTTGTTTTATGTATGAAAGATGCACGCTATATGGATGTATCAGGAGCTATGGCGTTATTGAATTTCATTGAGCAGTCGGATAAGTCAGGATTGAGTGTGACGCTAGAACATGTGCCTGCTCATATTGAAAAGACGTTAGTGACGATGGCGAGTAATGAGCAGAAAGATAAATTACTATTTGTAAAAACTGAAACTATAGGAAGAGACACCCTTATATAAGGGTGTTTTTTTATTGTTTATAACATATTAATATAAAAATATTATACGTCTGTTGACATTTATTAATCTTAGCAGTATAGTAACATTCTAGATTAGGTATGTGATATTATAGTAATGTATATGAATTTTGAGATTCCTTTTTTTCAGAAGGAAGAGCCTTAAGCTGGAGGGAATAATTGATGTACAAACAGTTACCACACGGAGTGAAAATTGGAATTACACGCTCGATTGTTGTTTCTTTTGAGAAGTATATGAAAGATATTGAATGGAACGAAGAAAAGTTTGATATGCAACAATTTGTTGAACAGTGGAAACAGTATTTATACACAAAATCAACCTGGATCGATAAAGTAGATGATGAGTTAAAAGGACATCCAGATTTCCATCAAGCATTAGCAATGAAAGTAAATGAAAAAATTAACGAGTTTATTAATGAAAAACCGAGCGAAGAGCAAATAGAGCAATTAAAGAGAAATAAAGTGAAGCATGCAGATGAAATGTGCAAATTAGAAGCTGAATATTATATTGAACGTTTATTAGTAACGAAATAGATTTTACATAAAGAAAAAGCCTGTCCAAAGAGGTGTGATGACCATCTTTTTGAGCAGGCTTTTTGTATGAAAAAAGTAAGAGAGGCAAGCCTCTCTTTATGATTAGTCTTGTGGTACAAGTGCTTTCCAAGAAGATAGGTCCATATCTTCTTTTAATATAGATGAAGCAGGGAAGACAAATGACCAAGGTTTTGTAGTGTTCGCTTTAATTTCAAGGTTCGGTAATGTGAAAGCGCCTTTAACAACAACTGCACCTGTGGCATCTTCAATATGAAGAGGAAGTTGCTCTAGTTGAATGTTGTCTTTACAACCGTTACGAATAAGAAGCGTTGTATGTAAATCGCCATTTTCTTTTCGTGCAGCTTGCAGACCTAGGAAGTTCATTTCACCATCATTTGGAGGTGTTAAATTGTCTACGAAATTACGTAAAGCTTCTTTACTTGCTTCAGGTAATTGAGCTTCCCAAGATGGATCTAAATCTAATACATGCTTACTTTCAAGTTCAAACGCTAATTCCCAATCAGTTTGCGATAAGTCAGCATCTGTAATTGTTTCTTGCTCAAATGTAAAGATAAATGGCATATTTACATTTGCAGGAATATCTCCTAATGCAGAAAGGTTAAATGTTTTTCGTGCGCATAGCTTTTTTTCTTTATTTAGAAGGATTAATGTAACCTCTTCGAAAGAAATTGGTTTCGGAACAGTGCTGCGAATAAATACAGCTACGTCATAACCACTATCACGTTTTTCAATCTCAATTCCAGATAAAGAAATTTGATATTCTTCTAAACGTGGTAGTTCTTTATGTAAAAATTGATAAATGTATTTTTGTTCTTGTGCTACTGCCCCCCAGCTAGGGTGGAAGTAAAGCGTTGGTTTTACAGTTTTATTTTCAGTATTTGTGCCTTCTTGTCCGAACAGTTGATTACTAGAGACAGTCGTATCTTTTCCGTTTTTCTTAGCTTTTTTTAGGAATGATAACATAATCTTTCACCTCGTTATTGTACGTTTTCAGGAACACCTAAATGTCTTGCAACATAGCGGCACATTTCTTTTTCGAAATTACCATATGTGTATAAAAAGATATCTAAAGCTTCTTTTTGATACAGACGAGTAGGGTCTTCTTGTTGATATTGTCTTAGCCCGATGCCTTCTTTTAAGTGGGTCATTGCATCTAAGTGATTGACCCAGTTCTGATCTAAGAAATGAAGGGCAACATATCGTAGCGACTCTTGTAAATCAGTATGGCTATCTAGCTCATTTACGCGCTCTTTATAAAGAGATAATGTTTCTTTCAAAACGGATTGTAAATCTTCCGGTGAATGTACATTATTCGCTGATAGTGATGGCATGTTTTCTACTGATAAAATTTCGTTTATACTTGCTGTTAAACTAGCAAAATCCCATTCTTCTGGAAGCATACCTTCTACAAGATATTGCTTAGAAATGGCTTCTACAGCATGATCAATCATTGGAATAATAATTTCAATCATATTTGTATCTTCTTGTAATAAGTTATTACGTAATTTATAAATAACGTTACGTTGGTCATTTATTACATCGTCTAACTTTAAATTGTACTCACGCATTGAGAAGTGGCTACCTTCACAAATTAATTGTGTACGGTTCACAAAATCATGGACTTTAGAAGTTAGAATAAGCCCTGTTCCATCTGTTTTTAGTGATTTTGTTAATTTTTCGACTTCTTCTTGTGCGAAACGTTTTAGCATTTCATCTTCTAAAGAAAGGAAGAACTGAGAACTACCTGGATCTCCTTGACGACCGGCACGACCTTTTAGCTGATTGTCAACGCGTCTTGATTCATGGCGTTCTGTTCCAATTACATGTAATCCGCCAAGTTCGTGGACACCCTCACCTAGTAAAATATCAGTACCTCGTCCGGCCATATTCGTCGCAATTGTAATTTGCCCTTTTTGTCCAGCTGTTGCGATTAAATCAGCCTCTTGTTCTGCGCTTTTCGCATTTAATAATTGATATGTGATATGTGCTTCATCTAAGTAACGAGCAACGGTTTCTGATTGTAAAATAGACATTGTCCCAATTAAAATCGGGCGTCCTTGTTTATTATGTTTTAGAACGTCTTCACGTACAGCTTTATATTTAGCATCGGCTGTTGCGTATACGACATCTTTTTTGTCTTCACGAATGATTGGACGGTTTGTCGGAATCGGGATAACTTCCATGTTATATACACGGTTAAATTCTTTTTCTTCCGTTTTTGCTGTACCTGTCATACCAGATAGTGCTGGATACATACGGAAGAAGTTTTGAATTGTAATGGAAGCTTGTGTTTGGTTTTCTTCAGTGATTTCTAAGCCCTCTTTTGCTTCAAGAGCTTGGTGTAAACCGTCACTTAAAGAGCGACCATCCATAACACGGCCCGTGAAAATATCTACAAGTAAAATTTTTTCATCGTGTACAATATAGTCAACATCACATTGGAAAGCGACATGAGCTCGTAATGCTTGAATCATATAATGATATAGAGTTTGATGTTCTAAATCATATAGGTTATCGATATCAAACAAATCTTCTATTTTTGTAATACCGTCTTCTGTAAAACTAGCAGATTTTGTTTCTGCATCGTACGTGTAATGAAGGGTATCTTGGAATGATTTAATAACTTTTGCACATAAATAGTGTAAATCAGAGCTGCTTGATTTCTTACCAGCGATAATAAGAGGCGTCTTGGCTTCATCAATTAAAACGCTATCAATTTCATCAATAATAGCAAAATGATAGGGACGTTGTACCTGCTCATTTTTGGAAGTGGCCATATTATCACGTAGATAGTCAAAGCCAAATTCTGTTCCAATACCGTATGTAATATCAGCTTCGTAAGCAAGTTTCTTTTCGGAAGGATCAATTTGAGGAATATTCAATCCAACCTTTAAACCTAGAAATTCATGAACTTGACCAATTAATTCTTTATCTCGTTTTGCTAAATAGTCGTTTACAGTAATAACGTGAACGCCTTTTCCTTCAAGAGCACGTACGTATGTTGGAAGAGAAGAAACTAATGTTTTTCCTTCGCCAGTTGGCATCTCTGCAATATTACCTTCTAATAGTACAAGACCACCAATTAACTGCACATCGTAGTGACGTAATCCAAGTACACGCTTTGCTGCTTCACGTACAACAGCGAATGCTTCAACTTTTATATCATCCACTGTTTTTCCATCATGTAGCATGTTTTTAAATGTGATCGTTTTATGACGTAATTCTTCGTCAGATAAATCAGATAGTTTTTCTTCTAGATTATTAATTTCTTGAACAAGTTGTTCATATTTTTTTAGTTTTCTCTTTTGAGAATCTCCTAACAGCTTTTTTACCGAATTCAGCATGTTGTAAACACTCCTCTTACTGACAATAGCTACATTATAGCACATGTTTATCCTGAATAAGTAGAAGTAGTAAATTGAAGAAAAAACTGGATATAAATAAGGTGTTATTGTACATACTATATTTAAAACCTAGAAAGAAAGAGAGTATTCAATGTATAAGAAATTTGATATGATAACTAAATGAGATAAAGTGAAATTTTTCAAAAAAGAGAAGAATATAGCTATCTCGTTTTATGATGTAATATGTATGGAAATTATATATTGAAAGAAAAGAGCTAGAAGATGGATAATAAGTTTGTGAAAGGCGCTGCGATTTTAACGATTACAACGTTTCTATCGAAAGTGTTGGGAAGTTTTTTCCAAATCCCATTACAAAATATAGCAGGAGATGAAGTGCTGGGGATTTTCCGCCTTGTTTTTCCTGTGTATATGATAGCTTTAACTTTATCAGTAGCGGGAGTACCGCTAGCTATATCAAAATTAATCGCTGAACTTCATGAGAAGAATGACGAGGACGGAATTGCCAAACTATTTATTTCAGCATCTATTATTGGAGTAATATTTGGAGTGCTTGGATTTTCAGTTATTATGATTGGATCAAGTATGTTTGCAAATATGCTTGGTGGACAAGACACGAGACTTCCATTAATTGTCACTTCGTTTGCTTTATTAATCGCACCATATATGGCGGTATATCGAGGGTATTTTCAAGGGTTTGGAGATATGATTCCTACCGGGGTGTCACAAGTAATTGAGCAGTTCATTCGTGTTTTTTTTATGTTAGCAATTGCATTCTTATTTGTATCTTGGAATAAAGAGAGTGATGTTGTAACAGGCGGCGCAATGATTGGTTCTTGCCTTGGGGTAATTACGTCACTTATCTATTTGAGATTGAAGTATGTAAAAAGTATATATCGTTATAAAAGTAATACATATTCACTACAAGATTTTAAAGATAATGCAAAAAAGATACTGCAGGTTTCTATTCCAATTGCAATTGGAGCATTATCGATGCCGGTGTTAAATTTAGTTGATTCTGTAACGATTCCACATATGTTGCATGAATCCACTACAACGATTCAAGAACAATTTGGTATATATAGTCGTGGATTTGCGTTTACACAATTAATTGTCGTGTTTGCAAGTGCGATGGTATTTCCGTTAATCCCGTTGTTAACTGCTGCATTAACAAAGAAAGATATAGCATTAGCCAAACAAACAATTGAACGAACAAATGAGCTTGCTCATGTTTTAACAACACCGATAACAATCTGGCTCATGGCACTTACAATCCCGTTAAATGTTGGATTGTTTACAGATGCCAAAGGGAGCGGAATGTTAGCTATTTTAATTGGTAGTTCGTATTTTACGTCACTTATGGTATTATCAATAGGAATTTTGCAAGGAATTAACCGTTCTAAGCAAGCGGCGTGGATAGTTGTTGGAGCGAGTTTTGTAAAAGTTATATTAAATATAGTACTTGTAAGTCAATTTGGCATAACTGGTGCGGCTTATAGTACACTTATCATATATATCATGATTTGTATCGTAAATTATATATACATTCGAAAAGAATTGGCTTATTCGATTCACATGGGGAGATTTTTTGCTGTAATTGGGGTATCTAGTATAGTAGGTATAGGATTATATTTCATATTTACTTTCATAAATGTGGTAGATTCTAGATTTATTGCAATACTATATAGTGGTTTAGCGTTTTGTGTGGCTTTGTTCATATATGGCATATGCGCATTAAAGTTGAACTGGATATCCAAACAGCAAATCCCGTTTTTACGTAAATAAATGAGTCCATAAATGAGTATGGCTATTTATATGTTTGTGAAAGAAATCAATTTGAAGTTATCCAACTTTTCTTATTAAAGAGTTGATAGCAATTTGTTGAATGACAAAAAGTTGATTGCGAAATGTTGGAGGAGATTAAGAGTGCGGTTAGTTTTATCAGGATATTATGGTTTTTATAATGTTGGGGACGAAGCAATTTTGCAATCAATTATTAAAGCGCTACATGAAGAGGATCCTACTCTTGAGCTTGTTGTACTTTCGAATGACCCCGACTATACAAGAAAAATGTACGGTGTAGAGGCAGTAAATCGATGGGATATAAGAGCAATTTATAAGGAAATAAAGAGAAGTAATGGCTTAATTAGCGGAGGGGGGAGCCTACTTCAAGATAAAACAAGTATTAAAAGTATTTTGTACTATACAGGTATTATGCGAATTGCTCGTTTTTTGAAGAAGCCGTATTATATTTATGCGCAAGGAATTGGTCCAATTGCGAAAAGACAGAATCGTTTATTAGTGAAATGGCAAGTATCAAAAGCGGAATATATATCAGTTCGGGATGAAGATTCATTTTTGTATTTAAAAGAAATTGGTATTAAGAAGGATATCGAACTAGTTCCAGATCCAGTATTGGCATGTCAACCAGAAGGAATGAAGTCAGAGTGGCTGCAAAAACATTCGATTCAAGGGAAAGTAATTGCAGTTAGTGTGAGATATTGGGATGCGAAAGAAGATTATATGAAGAAACTAGCAGATACGCTGAAAAAATTTAAGCGTGATGGATACCATATTTTATTCGTACCAATGCATGGGCCATTTGATCAAAATGCATCACGCGATATTATTAACTTAATGGGAGAAGAAGCCCATATGCTTCCGTATAAGCTGGATATTCATGAGAAAATTTCAATTTTGTCGGAATGTTCACTTCTAATTGGTATGAGACTTCATGCGCTCATACTATCTGCGGTTGCTAATATTCCCATGGTCGGTATTTCATATGATCCAAAGATCGATTCATTTTTACAACAAGTGAATCAGCCGATTATCGGAAACGTAGATGGTGACTGGACAGCTGAAACTTTGTATAATGTGGCAACGAAGCAACTAGAACAAAAAGAATATGTGCAAGCGACATTGGAACAAAGAGTAGAAGAATTACGAGAGCAAATTTCAACAGCGTCTCGATATATCATAAGTGACTTGAATTCAAAAGAGTTCAAAAAAAGAGGAATGGGATCTTAATTTAAGAGGACATCCTCTTTTTTATTTTTTGAAAAAAAGAAAATGTCGAAAGAAATAATATATTTGCGGAAAAATGTCGAATTACACAGGTGGTGGTAAACGTATGCTTACAAAAAATAAGTTTGAGAGATAAGATGTATGTTTTAAAATACTAACATCAATATATAATGAATATTAGTATTTAACGTTTTATTTAGTAAAGTATAAGAAAATAGGTATGGTGATTTTTAAGAATCTGATGGTAATAAAAATGTTGAACTATAGAAAAATAAGTTGTCGATTAATGTCGTAATATCTCTATAGTCAGATGTTGTAATTTAAAACATTTTTCTGTTATAGTTGTAAATGGTTATAAGAAAATTGCTAAAAATGCAATTCTGACGCGTTTTTCTATTCGTTTAAAAGATTAAGATTTTATAATCTGAATCTTTTGGAAAAAGACCGTTTAGAATTGTGAAAAATCACTGTTTTGTCGAATTTACAATTTTAAATTGGATGAAAAGGGTGTATGATTTTTTTGTGATTCTATAATACGGAATATTCTATTATTCTGTACAAAGAATACTTTAACCACATTTATATCTACTAGTTTCAAAAATAAATAGAATATCTATTTAAAAACTTATGGAACTAGTATTACATTCCTAAGGAGGAAATATATCAAATGGCAAAGACTAACTCTTACAAAAAAGTAATCGCTGGTACAATGACAGCAGCAATGGTAGCAGGTGTTGTTTCTCCAGTAGCAGCAGGTAAAACATTCCCAGACGTTCAACCTGGTTCTTGGAGTGCAGAATACATTGATTATTTAGTAGCAAAAAAAGCAATCGAAGGTAAGCCAGACGGAACATTCGCTCCAACTGAAGCAATTGATCGTGCTTCTGCTGCGAAAATTATGGCAATTACATTAGGTTTAGAAATTAAAGATGGGGCAAAACCAACTTTCAAAGATGCTCAAGATTCATGGGCTGCTAAATATATCGCAGCTGTTGAAAAAGCTGGTGTAATTCAAGGTGATGGAACTGGTAACTTCAATCCAAACAATCAAATTAACCGTGCTTCTATGGCATCAATGATTGTAAAAGCATACAAATTAGATGGTAAAGTAAGCGGACAATTAGAAACTAAATTCTCTGATTTAAATGATCACTGGGGTGAAAAAGATGCTAACATCTTAGTTGCTTTAGGTATCACGAATGGTACTGGTAATGGTTGGGAGCCAGATAAATCTGTAACTCGTGCAGAAGCTGCTAAATTCATTGCTAAGACTGACATGCAGTTCGGACAAAAAGCAGAAGCTAAAGTTGAGTCTATTAAAGCAATCAACGCTAAAGAGATCGAAGTTAAATTCGGTACTGAAGTTAAAGATGTAACTGCTGCAAACTTTGCAGTTGTAGAAGGTTCAAAAGAACTTGATATTGAAAAAGTTGAGTTAAGCGAAGATAAAAAATCAGCAACTATTACATTAAAAAATGCACTTGTAAATAAACAAGCTTATGTTGCACATGTGAAAGATGTTAAATCTGTAGATGGAAAAGATATTCCAAAAGCATTAGAAGTAATCTTCTTTAACGATGAAGTAGCTCCAACTGTATCTACAGTATCTACTCCAGACGGAAATGTTAAAGTTGTATTCAGTGAAAAATTAAGCAAAGATGCAGTTACTGTTGTTATTAACGGTAAGGAATTCACAGCTACGCCTGAAGATAATACTGTTACATTAACAAAAGCTGATGTTGCATCTGTAGTTAAAAACGGTGAAGCATTTAACGTAATCGTAACTGGCGCTAAAGATTTAGTTGGTAACACAATGGAAATGTACGAAGGTAAAGCTACTTACAAAGTAGAAAAAGATGTTACAGCTCCAGAAGTTAAAGATATTAAAGTGAAAGAACTTGTGGATGGAGTAGCTACATTAGAAGTTACATTCTCAGAAGAGCTTTCTGCAGAAGGTAAAGTAGTAGTTAAAAAAGGTGATAAAGTAGTAGAGGATGCTACAATTGTTCTTGATCAAGATACTACAAAAGCACTTGTTACAGTACCAGGAGCTCTTACGGATAAAGAAACAGCTGCAAACCTTAAAGTGGAATTTGTTGGTTACAAAGATGCAGCTAACAACGTAGGTACGAAAGTAACTAAAGAAGTAAAAGTTACAAAAGATGTTGTAGATCCTAACTTGGTAAAAGTTGAAGCTGATGAAAATAAAGCAGCAACATTTACTTTCGATAAAGAAGTAACTGCACAAGAAGGAAAGCTTCGTGTAATTAACTTAGATACAAGTAAAGATGTAACTAAAGAAGTAGCTGTTGCTCCAGTTGAGGATAATAAAAAAGCTATCACTTTAACATTCCCAGAAAAGGGTAACTATAAAGTTGCTGCTACAAAAGGATTTGTAAAAGATACAGCTGGTAATGAATCTGCAGCATTTACTAAAGAAGTAAAAGTTGTAGAGAAAAAAGAAGAAGGTAAAAAAGATGAAGTAGCACCAAAAGCAACTAAAGTTGAGCGTGTTGCAAATAGCAAAACTAAGTTTACAGTAACATTTAATAAAGAAGTAAAAGGCGGCCAAGATGCTGATTCAGCTTCTAATGTAAACAACTACACTTTAGCTGGTGCTAAATTACCAGAAGGTACTTTAATCGTTGTTAATGCTGATGGAAAATCAGTAACAATTGAATTACCAGAAACATTCACTTTCGAAAAATCAGAAACAGTGAAATTCACAGTAGCTAACGTTGCAAATAAAGATGGAGTAAAAATGGGTACAACAAACTTATTAGTAAATGTTGTAGATACAAAAGCTCCTGAATTCAAATCAGCTAAAATTACAAAAGTTGATGCTAAAGAAATCACTTTAACATTCTCTGAAGCTGTAAACGTTGATACAACTGACTTCACTGTTGACTTAAACGGTGTAGCATTAACTGTAGCAAAAGCTGACGAAACAGCAGAAGCTGCTCAAGACGTAGTTCTTAAAGTAACAGCTCCAGCTAATGTTAACTTAGCAACTGGTACAGTAACAGTAAAAGCTAAAGAACTAGAAAATAATGCTAAATATGAGTTCAAAACTACTGACAAAGCAGGAAATGCACTTGTTGCTTTCAAATCAGTAACAGCAACTCGCTAATTGAAATTTATTTCAATGAAAAGAGTCCACAATATGTGGGCTCTTTTTTTATATGAAAATACTCTTTGCAAAATAGATCATATTTTACAAATTAGTAGTCAGTTGTATTGAGAAATAAATAGAAAGCGTTTTCAAAAATAGAAGAATACCTAATCGATATGTAAATTATTTGTAAATTCACGCTCTTTCCCGTTAAAAAAAAGTTCGAAAAGAAGAATAAAATGTCGAAATATAATAATTTTAGTCGATTGTAGTCTGAAAATTGTGTTTATTGTAAAAAATATTTAAGTGATGAAGTGGAAAGATGTGCTATAATTCCAATTGTGTATTCGATATGAAAATATACGAAGCACAGTGAGAGTGGTTTAGTGGGAAAACAGTTTGTTCATTTCTATATTTGGGTATTAATGATATTAGAATAATACAACTAAATACTCAATTATCGGAATATGTCGAATCTTCTTTTGAGAAAGTTCTTGATAACGAACATTTTTGTATAGTATGATGAACTTGTTTCAAAAAATGGTATATAAACCTTATATTTACATTTGGTGGTTTATATCATTTTGTTATGTGAACTACTCTCATTATAGTATTTTTGTTTATGTTTTTATTGTTTTATGGCTTTTCTATCTAGCTAGTTTTCAAATTTAATACGATATGAAACTAGTAGCATATTCCTGAAGGAGGAAATTTATAAAATGGCAAAGACTAACTCTTACAAAAAAGTAATCGCGGGTACAATGACAGCAGCAATGGTAGCGGGTGTTGTTTCTCCAGTAGCAGCAGCAGGTAAATCGTTCCCAGACGTTCCAGCTGGTCATTGGGGATTAGATTCTATCAATTACTTAGTAGATAAAGGTGCAATCGAAGGTAAGCCAGATGGTACATACGCTCCAGCTGAAGACATCGATCGTGCTTCTGCTGCGAAAATTATGGCAATTACATTAGGATTAAAAGTTGAAGAGGGTGCACAACCATCTTTCAAAGATGCTAAAAATCATTGGGCTTCAAAATACATTGCAGCGGTTGAAAAAGCGGGTGTCGTTAGAGGGGATGGAAAAGAAAACTTCTCTCCAGACAAAAAGATTGACCGTGCTTCTTTCGCTTCTATGATCGTAGGTGCTTATAACTTAAAAGATAAAGTTAACGGCGAGTTAGTTACAAAATTTGAAGATTTATTAGATCACTGGGGTGAAGAAAAAGCTAACATCCTAATCCATCTTGGACTTTCTGAAGGAACAGGAGGAAACAAGTGGGAGCCAAATAAATCTGTATCTCGTGCAGAAGCAGCTAAATTTATCGCAGTAGCAGATAAAAAATATGGCAAAAAAGATAATGCACAAGCGAATGTAACTGATGTGAAAGTTTCTGAACCAACGAAATTAACATTAACAGGTACTGGCTTAGACAAACTTGCTGCTGATGATGTAACTCTTGAAGGAGATAAAGCTGTTGCAATCGAAGCAAGTGCTGATGGTACTTCTGCAGTTGTAACACTTGGTGGTAAAGTTGCTCCAAATAAAAATCTTACTGTAAAAGTAAAAAATCAATCATTCGTAACGAAATTCGTATACGAAGTGAAAAAATTAGCAGTAGAAAAACTTACATTTGATGATGATCGTGCTGGGCAAGCAGTTGCCTTCAAATTAAACGACGAAAAAGGTAACGCTGATGTTGAATACTTAAACTTAGCAGACCATGACGTCAAATTTGTAGCAAATAATTTAGATGGTTCACCAGCGTACATCTTTGAGAATGGAGAGGCAACTTCTTCTACAGGTAAACTTGGTGTTGGCCTTTCACACGGTGACTATAAAGTAGAAGTACAAGTTACAAAACGTGGTGGTTTAACAGTTTCTAACACTGGTATTATTACAGTGAAAAACCTTGATACACCAGCTTCTGCAATTAAAAATACTGTATTTGCGGTAGATGCAGATAAAAACGGTGTAGTATATGGTAATAAATTAACTGGAAAAGACTTTAAGCTAAACAGCCAAACGTTAGTAGTTGGTGAAAAAGCACAAATCCACAATGTAGTTGCTACAATTGCTGGAGAAGATAAAGTAGTTGATCCAAACTCAATTAGCATTAAATCTTCAAATCACGGTATTATCTCTGTAGTAAACAACTACATTACAGCTGAAGCTGCTGGTGAAGCTACACTTACTATTAAAGTAGGCGACGTTACAAAAGATGTTAAATTTAAAGTAACGACTGATTCTCGTAAATTAGTATCAGTAAAAGCTAACCCAGATAAATTACAAGTTGTTCAAAACAAAACATTACCTGTTACATTTGTAACTACTGACCAATATGGCGATCCATTTGGTGCTAACACAACTGCAATTAAAGAAGTTCTTCCGAAAACAGGTGTAGTTGCAGAAGGTGGATTAGATGTAGTAACGACTGACTCTGGTTCAATCGGTACAAAAACAATTGGTATTACAGGTAATGACGTGGGCGAAGGAACAGTTCACTTCCAAAATGCTAACGGTGAAACTTTAGGTTCATTATATGTGAACGTAACAGAAGGTAACGTTGCATTTAAAAACTTCGAACTTGTATCTAAAGTAGGTCAATACGGTGCGTCACCTGATACAAAACTTGACCTAAATGTTTCTAACACAGTTGCATATCAATTATCTAAGTACACTTCAGATCGCGTATACTCTGATCCTGAAAACTTAGAAGGTTATGTAGTTGAATCTAAAAATCCAGCTGTAGCTGAAGCTAAGATTGTTGGAAATAAAGTTGTTGTTAAAGGCTTAAAACCAGGTAAAGTTGATATCCACTTAACGAAAAATGGTGCAACTGCTGGTAAAGCGACAATTGAAATCGTTCAAGAGAAAATCGCTATTAAATCTGTAAACTTCAAACCAGTTCAAACAGAAAACTTCGTTGAGAAGAAAATTAACATCGGTACTGTATTAGAGCTTGAGAAGAGTAACTCTGATGATATCGTAAAAGGTATTAACTTAACGAAAGAAACACAACATAAAGTACGCGTTGTGAAGTCTGGTGACGACCAAGGTAAACTTTACCTTGATACAAATGGTAATGCTCACTTCGATTTATTCGATCAAGAGCTTGGTCATGTAACAGTTTCTCAAACAAGTGATTCTGTACTTCCAAACTTCAATCCAGACATTTACAATACTTTAACTACTAAGTACACTGACAAAGGTACATTAGTATTCAAAGTATTAGGTGAGAAAGATGTTCTAACAAGCGAAATCGGTTCACAAGCTGTACACGTGAATGTTCTTAATAACCCAAATCTATAAGTCGATTATAGATAAAGAAAAATCAGTGGGATGAATTCCCACTGATTTTTTTATAGAAAGAAGGCTCTTGTACATTTACAAGAGCCTTCTTTCTATTTCTTAAACTTAAACATATCCCCGCTCAAATTCGAATCACTATACACGAACAATACCATGTTAATATTGTTGTCTTTCATGTATTGATATACGTCTTTTTCGTGATAGTGACGCAGGTCGAGGATAGATGTGTGTTTGAAATTTTGTGCTAAGTGTGGCACGATTGCGTTTGCGAATGAGTCTTTTAGGACTAAGGCGCGTACTTCATTTTGTGCGTTGTTATTTTCGATGACGATTTCTGGGTAGTCATCCGTGTAATAACCTGCATATGATGTAGTATCTTTTTGTTTTTCTACGCCGTATATTTCATCTAAGTTTTGGTGAACAGTACCTTTCACATCTTTTGTGGTTACGCTTGTGAAGTTGAAACCGTCTTTCGGTGTGTAGTAGCACAATTTTTCACCATTGGCATCGATGAGTTGGTATAGCTGGTTGTTGAAGCTTCCGATTAAATGTTTATTTTGCGCACATGTACGAGTGTAGTCTTCTTTTTTTATTTCTTTTCCTTTATATATAGAAGATTGTTGCCCGATTGTGTTCATTATATATTGGTAGCCTAAGAAGGCACCGTCCATATTCCAATGATGATCTGTTTTGAAATACATATCTTGTATTTCTTCATTCGTATAGTTCTTTTTCAAGTGTTCCATAAGTTTTATTGGCTTTACGTCAGCTGGTAGTTTCTTTAGAAAGTAATTTAAATTTTCCTGTGCATATGTGTGAATATGAGAAGGTAATTTAAATGATAACGCATTCGTTTTTGACGGTGGTAAAGCAAAGTAAAACTCAACGTTTTGTTCTTTTAAAAACTGAGACAAATCGTTTATAGCAGGCATGGATTGATCAATTTCATTGTATTTTTTTGTCCACGCCGGGTTTTTCAGGAGCCATTTATCATCAGTTAAAATAATGTCGTTAATGAGAGATTTGCCCATATTAATTTGGGCAATTGTATAGTTTTTAATAAGCTCATCTCGTCCGATTAGTTGATCATTTGTGTATGTTTCGAAATCTTTAAAGAAGCTACCAGTTAGGAGAGCTTCTTTCGTAAGTGCTGGTTTTTGAGCGAGCGGCCGATTTTCAACTGGTGAAATATCTCGGTCTGTTTTGAGTAACGATAATATGCCAAATGAAAAGATAATGGTGAGAAAACCGATAAACAGGATGAGGTTCCCCAATTTTTTCATAATAACTTTTCCTTCCTACATCAGTTAAAACCTGAAATAAATAAATGGATTATATGTTGAGTTAATCAAGTACATAACCGAAATCATAAATAATGTTAGTAATAATATAGGACGTACAAATTGTATTGTGAACATATACGTTTTTGGCGCAAGTTCTAGTATGTTTTTCATTCGTTTTAAAATTGGTGTCGCTGCGATAAAGGCAATGAGAAATACGATAATGTATTCATGTACGTATAACATTGTATTGTCATCGATGAAAGATTGCCCATCTATGCCGAACATCGCTTTTAAATATTGGAACGAGTAAGCGAAATTGTCAGCTCGGAAGAAGACCCAACCGATCATAACGATTAGTAATACGTATGCATGTTGCAGCGGCTTCCATAGTTTATTTAATATTTTTTCGAATCCAGCTTTTTCAATTGAAATAATAAAGCCGTAATATAAGCCCCAGGCGATAAATGTCCAGCTCGCCCCGTGCCATAAACCAGTTAAGCCCCACACGATGAAGAGGTTACGATAATTCGCTAGTTTTGAAACGCGGTTTCCGCCGAGCGGGATATATATGTAATCGCGGAACCAAGAGCCGAGTGTAATATGCCATCTTCTCCAAAACTCTGAGATAGATTTAGAGATGTACGGGTAGTTGAAGTTTTTCGGGAAATCAAATCCGAACATTTTTCCAAGTCCGATTGCCATATCAGAGTATCCTGAGAAATCGAAATAAATTTGCAGGGTATAGGCGATAATACCGATCCATGCTGTTCCAACACTCATTTCAGATGGTGGTAAGGCAAAGATTTTATCAGCAACAAATCCAACTTGGTTAGCGATTAATATCTTTTTTGCTAGTCCGAGAACGAAAATTTGAATGCCTTCTGTGAATCGTTCAAAAGAATGGATGCGCGTTTTAATTTGCTCAGCAACGATATTGTAACGAACAATCGGTCCGGCAATAAGCTGAGGGAAAATAGATATATATAGCGCTAAGTTAAGTGGATTTTTTTGAACATCCCCATCTTTACGGTATATATCGATGACATAGGACATCGCTTGGAATGTATAAAATGAAATTCCAATTGGTAGTGGAATAGGTTCCACATGAATAGATAAGTGCAATACGTTGTTTAAAATGTCTGTGAAAAATGAAATATACTTAAAATAAGAAAGTAATAGTATATTTCCTACCACAGCCATAATTAAAAATGTGACTTTCATATTTTTTCGTTTATCATAATGATGCACGAGTAGGCCAAAGCAGTAGTTTAATACGATGGAAAAGAGCATTAAAAGAACGAAACGCGGTTCGCCCCATGCATAGAAAATTAAACTAAATGCAAGTAATACGAAATTACGTAGCTCGGCACGCACTATAAAATAGAGAAATAATACGAGAGGTAAAAAGATAAATAAGAAAATCGAACTACTAAATACCAAAGGACTCTCCTCACTTTTTCGAAATGCATTTCGTACAAAAAAACCGACATATCTATTATATATTCTTTTTTATAATAGTGCCTTTAATATTTTAGCATGTTAATAATTTGATTAAAATAATTATTCCGCATAAACGGTTTCTAATGTCATACGTAAGAAAAGCGGGCAATTAAGTGTTTTTTTATGTTGAATATAGAGGCGGTAAAGGATTGGAATAGAAAGAAGCAGCATCCAAATAGATGCTGCTTCTTTCTATTCTATTTCTAAATCAACAATTAAGTAAGCAAGTATCACAACAAAGAAAATACTAACGGCTGGTGCTGTTAAGACGTGTCCAGACATAAAGCCGATACCGAGCGATAGGACGAGTGTGCTAGCTAGTAGCATATGTTTTACGCTAAATAGTTTCTTGAAGTTTGTGATCAAGCGAATGAATATTTTTATACCGAAATAAAGAAGCGGCAATAGGTACATAAGGAAACCGACAATTCCGAATGCAAAGAATAGGTCGTGGAAATCCATTTCGACTAACTTCATTTTCGTCGTATAGTTACCAGCGTAGCCCATTCCGAAGAGTTTTTGAGATAGTGGTGCTTCTTTATAGTATTGTTTATATACTTTT
The DNA here is from genome assembly GCF_057197025.1 of Bacillus sp. LSHTCR4. Taxonomy (NCBI): domain Bacteria; kingdom Bacillati; phylum Bacillota; class Bacilli; order Caryophanales; family Bacillaceae; genus Bacillus; species Bacillus sp. LSHTCR4. The sequence continues at coordinate 19,926 of NZ_JBXUNO010000001.1, forward strand.
AAAAACTTGTCACGATCACTGTAAATTAAACTTTTCATTTCAGAGTCTGTTAGTTCACCTTGCTTATGTTCCTCTTCTTTAACTACTTTTCCTTCTTTTCGGTCTTTTTCGTCTTGTACTGATTTTTTGTATTCATATATTTGTAAGTGGATACTCATGTTTTTTGCGATAGGGGTTTGCGGTGTAAGAACGAGTAAACCACCTAATACGACAGCAGCAACGATTGTATTTACAAGATATGTGAATCCTTTTCCTTCTTTTTTACGATGCATCATATATTCAATGAATAAGAAGAAAAGAGCGATGCCCAGTGTAATAACGATAGCACCATAGCCTACTTTCGTTCCGATCATAATGCTTGCATACATCGCAAGTACAGTTGGAATCCAGTAATACACTTTTGAGAAAGAAGTTGTTTTATGGACCGAGTATAAGACAACGATTGGGAACATAATTGCGAAAATGGAACTTAAATCATTTCCGGCAAAGAACCATCCTCTTGAACCAATTTTTGAGTTTGGATAACTTGGGAAATCTGTACCAGTTGCCATCGCTGTGATAATCGAAATACTTAAAATTAACGTTGCATATAAGAAATACGTAATAATTTTATGAAACGCAAATTCGTTATTTTTTAATTCTTTTAGTGCGATAATATATCCAAACAGTAGTACAATTGGATATACACTTTTCATAATGAATTTCACTTCTTCTCCAAATGAAACTGGAGATTTGATCATTAAATTATTCACAAGACCGATTGCGAGTACGATGCCAAATAGACATAAATAAAGAATATATTTCTTCGCGCCTTGTTGTTTATGATGAAGAAGTAGATAACCTAATGCAAGAAGCATAAAGGCGAAACGGACTACGATTCCGACTGTTGCGCTCATGTGTAATACATAGATTGAAAAAGACGTTAATAAATCTAAAATTGGTTGAAACACGATGAATAGCAGTAGGAAATGCGGGAAGTAGTTATCCGTCTGTTTTAACTTAGTAACCATATGTTCCTCCATTTCTTCATTCCTTTATTTCAGCACCCCTCTATATAATAGGAAGGGGAATGAATTTCTATATTTGATTTTTATATCAGACTTAAGAATACACCATTTCATTGTAATGGTAAATAGATGAAGAGAGGGGAGAAACCGACTTTAATTTCTATATTTTTCAACGAAATTGTATGTTTTATACAAGGTGATATACAAATTTCGTGATTATTAGACAGAAAATTAAGAAAAAAGAAGGATTTTTCACCCCTTTTCTATAATTATATAAGTATAATCTTTGTGTAGAAAAGAGGGGTATATATAATGGAAGTAACAAGTAAAACAGAATCTGTCATTGTGAAATATGAAGGGCACGTTGCAACGGTTATGGTCAATCGCCCAGAGGTGTTAAATGCATTAGATGAGCCAACATTAAAAGAGCTATTACAAAAACTGAAAGAAGTAGCAGAGAGTTCTGCACACATTGTTGTGTTATGCGGGAACGGCCGTGGTTTTTCTGCGGGTGGAGATATTAAATCGATGCTTTCAAGTAATGATGAAAGCAAGTTTGATGGTATTATGAATACTATTTCTGAAGTCGTTGTGACTTTATATACGATGCCGAAGCTTGTTATTAGTGCGATTCATGGACCAACTGCTGGTCTTGGATTAAGCATTGCGCTAACAGCTGACTATGTGATGGCGGATATATCATCCATTATTGCGATGAACTTTATTGGAATCGCTTTAATTCCAGATGGCGGCGGCCATTTCTTCCTTCAAAAGCGCGTTGGTGAAAATATGACGAAGCAAATTATTTGGGAAGGAAAGAAATTATCAGCGACAGAAGCGCTTGAAATCGGCTTAATTGATGAAGTAATCGGAGAGGATTTCCAAACGGCTGTGAAGCAAAAAATTAGTGAATGGTCACAAAAGCCGATCAAAGCGATGGTTCAAACGAAGCAAATTTTATGTGAAGTAAACCGCTCCAATTTAGAACAAACGCTGCAGCTTGAAAAACGCGGCCAATATGCGATGAGACAAACAGCAGATCATAAAGAAGGCATTGCTGCATTTTTAGAAAAACGTTTGCCTGCATTTAAAGGAGAATAAAGTGTAGTGGTAGTTGTACTGCCGGTTAATTTAGGATAAAGGGGAGAAAGTGCTAACACATTTTAGTATAATTGTGTTAGCACTTTTTTTAGGAGTAATATATGAAGAAATTGATTGGTGTTATCGTTATTATTTTACTTACATATTATGCTTTGCATAGTACACCATCTCTTGCGGTACGGACTGCACTATTTTTTGAAGGGCATCCAATTGTTGCTTTCTCAGGTGAAGTGGAGAAAGAACGGGATGTGAAAAAAGAGGCGATTCCTGATGAGTACCAAACCTTATATGGCGATAAGAAAGAAGAACCAGAGCATTATTTCTTTCCGGCAGTAAGGGCACATGGATCAGGAATTGATATGTTAAGTGCTTGTGTGAAAAAAGAGTGGTTATTTTATAAGGCAGAGCTCGGCTGCTATTAAACATAGGAGGATGAATGATGTCAGCATATAACAAGTTAGTAAGAGATCGTGTTCCAGAGAAGATTTTAATGTCTGGAAAAACATATACAGCACAAAAATTAACAGGACAAGCATACATACAAGCTTTAGCGAAAATTGGAACAGAAGAAATTCGTGAATTTGCTTCTATGAAAGAGCGTGAACATGCGCTTGATTCTCTTGCGGATGCACTGGAAGTAATCATCTCATTAGCGCGTGCAGAAGGTGCAACAATTGAAGATGTAGAACGTCTTCGTAAGCAGAAAGAAATAGAGCGCGGTGGGTTTGAAAGAGGCATTTATTTGTTGGATGTTTCAGAAGAATAGATTTGTAGGGCAAGCATAGCGTTATGCATTAACGCTATGCTTTTTTGTTGCAATTAAGCTAATCATGAAGAAGATAGCTGTTAATACCCAGCCAACTGTAATAGAAGTAGTAGTATGAACTGCATAAGAAACTTGTAAACAAAGTAATGATGCTAAAAACCAAATGAGTGCAATGTGTACATATTTTTTTGATATATTCATAATGTATAACTCCTTTTATATACTAAAGTGAATTTTACTATAATTTAGAAAATTAAGCTATATGAGTAGAGGTTTTCTAGCAAATTTTGTATACTAAATAATAGAAGAAATGAGGAGGAAACGACAATGGCACATCATGCGAAAGAAACGATGGAACTTATTAAGGAGCTTGTCTCTATTCCAAGTCCGTCTGGAAATACAGAGAAAATTATTCGTTTTATTGAAAACTATGTAAGTGAGTGGAATGTAGAAACAAAGCGTAACAATAAAGGTGCTCTTATTTTAACGGTAAAAGGGAAAAATGATGCACAGCACCGCTTATTAACAGCACACGTTGATACGTTAGGTGCGATGGTGAAAGAAATTAAGCCTGATGGTCGTCTGAGTCTTTCTATGATTGGCGGATTTCGCTGGAACTCTGTAGAAGGAGAATATTGTGAAATTGAAACATCAAGTGGTAAGACGTATACAGGAACGATTTTAATGCATCAAACATCTGTGCATGTATATAAAGATGCAGGTGAAGCGAAACGTGATGAGAAAAATATCGAGGTTCGTATTGATGAGCGCGTATTTTCAGCTGATGAAGTACGTGAATTAGGGATTGAAGTAGGAGACTTCGTTTCATTTGATCCACGCGTTCAAATTACAGAGAGTGGATACATAAAATCACGTCATTTAGATGACAAAGTAAGTGTTGCAATTCTATTAAAATTAATTAAGAGATTACAAGATGGAAACGTAACATTACCATATACAACTCATTTCTTAATCTCTAACAATGAAGAGATTGGATACGGTGGTAACTCTAACATTCCAGAAGAAACGGTTGAATATTTAGCGGTTGATATGGGAGCGCTAGGTGATGGACAAGCATCTGACGAGTATACAGTATCTATTTGTGCAAAAGACTCTAGTGGGCCGTATCATTATGCACTGCGTAAACATTTAGTAGAGCTTGCGAAAATGAACAATATTGAATATAAAGTAGATATTTATCCGTATTATGGATCGGATGCATCAGCTGCGATTCGCGCTGGATTTGATGTGAAACATGCATTAATTGGAGCAGGTATTGATTCTTCTCATGCATTTGAGCGTACGCATGAAAGTTCGATTGCTCATACAGAAGCACTTGTTTATGCATATGTATTATCAGAGATGATTGCAGAATAAGAAAAGAAATAGGCTACCTCTAGTAGCCTATTTTTTGTTTGTAGAGAAATCGATTTTATTTAACCAAAAGTAAATTAATTGTAGTTTGTTTTACAATATGAAGAAAGTAGGTTTACTACATAATTCGAGTATTATAGAATAATAGAGGCGCACTAATTTTTTTTTGTTCGTATTTTCCGGAATTTGTATATTAAGATTACGCGTTATTAAAAGGTGATTGTCGAGAGGAGTATTATTTTTTATGAAGTATCGTGCAGTCGCGGCAGGTATTTTAGCCGCAAGTTTATTATCGTCTCCAGTAAGTAGTTTCGCAGCAGCGAAGAAGTTTTCGGATGTTCCTACATGGGCGCAAGAATCAGTTGATTATTTAGTAGGAAAAAAAGCGCTTGTTGGAAAGCCAGATGGAACGTTTTCTCCATCTGAAGCAGTAGATAAAGGATCAGCTGCAAAGATCTTAGCAGTCGTTCTTGGTTTACCAATTGATCCAAAAGCAAAGCCATCTTTTAAAGATGCACAAAATCATTGGGCAGCTCCGTACATTGCTGCAGTGGAAAAAGCAGGTGTAATTAATGGAGATGGTACTGGTAAATTTAATCCATCAAGCAAAATTAACCGTGCATCTATGGCATCTATGTTAGTACAAGCATACTCATTAGAAAAGAAAATTATTGGAGAACTTCCAACACAGTTTAAAGATTTGGAACTTCATTGGGGTAAGAAACAAGCTAATATTTTAGTAGCCTTAGAGATTTCTAATGGTACAGGAAATGGCTGGAATCCTGAAGGAACTGTAACTCGTGCAGAAGCAGCTCAGTTCATTGCGAAGGCTGATCAAAATAAAACAAATACATCAAAAAGAATGTATATGAACAGAAACTTTATTACATATCATCAACCATCATTATCATCTGGTATTACTGACGTTCAGCATAAGCCACAAATGGTTGAAGTGAAAGAACAAAGAGCAGACGGCTGGTTAAAAATTGTAACAAGTAAAGGTGAAAAGTGGACACCTCTAAACGAAAAAACAGAAACAATTAACCAAGACTTTACTGCATATGAATTAGCTTCACATAGTTCTAAAGTGCTAGGTACATATAATGCACAAACAGTAACGATTATGGAAGAGAGTGGAAGCTGGATTCGTATCCGCGTAGGCGCTGGTTTCCAGTGGGTTGATAAAAATCAATTAAACCCAGTAAAACAAGAGAACTTCTTAGAAGGTAAAGCGATTATTATTGATCCAGGTCACGGTGGAATGGACTCAGGTAATGTTGGTTATTATGAGAAAGAAAGTGAAACTGTATTAGATGTATCATTACGATTAAAGAAAATCTTTGAGCAAAAAGCACCATTTACTGTTATGTTCACTCGTACAGATAATACACGTCCAGGAGTAAACTCGACAGATTCATTGAAAAAACGAGTAGAGTTTGCACAGGAACATAATGGAGATATTTTTGTAAGTATCCATGCTAATGGCTCTCAATATAAAAATGGACAAGGTACAGAAACATTATATTATCAGTCAGCAAGAGCAAAAGTAACGAATCCGCATGTAGAAGACAGTAAGTTATTAGCACAAAAAATTCAAGACCGTCTTGTAGCGGCACTTGGAACAAAAGATCGTGGTGTGAAACATCAGGACTTATACGTTACTAGAGAAAATACAATGCCAGCTGTATTAACAGAATTAGCATTTGTAGATAATAAAAGTGATGCAGATAAAATTGCTACACCAAAACAGAGACAAGCTGCAGCAGAAGCGATTTATCAAGGTATTTTAGATTATTACGAAGCAAAAGGTAATAACGTATCTTCTTTCCGTTAATAAATAAAAAGAGATTGCCAATTGGCAGTCTCTTTTATTTATTAACGTTTCTCTTTATTTCAGGCATGTGATATCATTTAATTTTATACGAAAAAGTATTGTAATTATAACGATATAGAGGATGATAATAGATTGAATAATCATAGTAAAACACCTGCATGTATATATACGTATGCATTTCGCGAGGAGGAGCGTGCTTTATGTTACTTGGAAATGCGCTCGTTCTTTGGAATGGAGTCTCACGTTAATATTTTAAAAAGTGATGTCAAAATTGACCCGAGTAGAAGTGCGTTTATGAAAGAGCGCGTTGAGGTTATGTATGAAGGGGACGACTTAGAAAGTATTTTGAAACAAGTAGAACAAATTGATTTGGCGGGGGCGACGTTCAAAGTTATCTTCGTTAAAATTAATGACCTTGTTGGAGAGAATAAAATTGAATATGGAGAAAGACGTCTGATAGAGCGAGACCTCGGCATGCATATTGAAGGGGAAGCGGATGTTCGTAATCCAGAGCGTGTATTCGGGATTGTTCCTCTTGGAGGACGCTGGTACTTCGGGCACTATGTAGAAAGTGAACCAGTTTGGTATCACCACATAAAAAAACCGCATAGCTATTCGACATCTCTTAGCACACGCGTTGCGAGATCGGTTGCAAATATTGCGGTGCCAAATCCAGAGGGAGTACGAGCAATTGACCCATGCTGCGGCATTGGAACAGTAGTAGTAGAAGCACTTTCTATGGGGATTAACATCGTTGGTAGAGATATAAATCCACTTGTAGTTCTTGGAACGAGAAAAAATATCGCGCATTTCGGATTGGAAGGAACAGTAACAAAAGGTCCAATCGAGGAAATTACTGAGAACTACGACGTTGCAATTATCGATATGCCGTATGATTTATTCACTCACGCAACACCAGAAGATCAACTCTCCATTCTTTCAAGCGCGCGCCGCATCGCTAAAAAGGTAGTCGTTGTCACGATGGAAACGATGGACGACATGATCCATGAAGCAGGATTTGAAATTACAGATCGCTGTATCACAAGAAAAGGATCGTTTACTAGACAAATTCTTGTTTGTGAATAAGAAAGGAAGGTCACCCGTTTGGGTGACCTTTTTTTATTTGTATGAATGTGTGATTGGTTGGTGGAATGGAGGAGTGATTTGGCGGAATTTGTCGGTAAGTCGATATTCCATGTCGAATCGCCGATATATTGTGTGGAATCGCTGATATATTCTAAGAATCGCCGATATCGTTACATTAGAATATTACTGTTCTTTTAATTTCTCTTGTTGTGCAAGTAGTAAATTGCGCAAGACGTGTCCGCGGTAACTTTCTAGCTTTCGTCCTTCATGATAGCGCACGCCTAATTTTTTTAGTTCGGCTACGTACCAACCTTTTGTTCCGTAATACATTGGATCACTTCCTTTTTGCTTTTGAACAGTATATGTGGTGGGGGGAGAGAATTTTCTTTTTTAGGGTTACAAAATTAAAAAAACATGTAAGGAGAATGGGATATCACTTCTATTTTTAGTTTATTAAAATAGGCTTTATAGTAAGAATTTCTGAAAATATAAAGGAGGAATATGCTTTGTTTCCAGGTACTTTATATGAAACACATGTTAAAACGAAAAATTTAGAAGTCGCAAAAGAGTTTTATACTAAACTTGGATTATTTCATGCTCGTACGATTGAAGAACGACGTGTAGCATTCTTTTGGTTTGATAAAGAACATGAGAGGGAACAAATGCTGGGTATTTGGGAGGTATCAGAAGAAGCATTCCATACAAGTCACTTTGCATTCAAGGTTAACTATGAAGAAATCATTCATGCAAGGGAATGGCTTCTTAATAAAGGAATAAACCCAAGGGCCGCTTTTGGTCTTGAACCTTCCGAGCCTATGGTCCAAACCTGGACACCTACTGCAAATCTTTATTTTTATGATCCAGACGGTAATTCTTTAGAATTTCTATGTTTACTTCCAGAAAAGAAAAACGTAAAACAAGATGTCATGTATTTAAGTGAGTGGGAAAAATTGCCGAGTGAAATATAAATTTGATTTTGGAAACTTATTTTAAAAGGAACGATAAGCTTGTCTATACAGTATCACACCCTGAGTTTTCGGGGTTCTTTGTTTGGGATTTTGTGAGTGCAGGACTGATTCGGGGTTAATACTCACCGACTGTCCACTGTATAAAAAAATAGACAGTAATGTATGCTTTTTTAAACAATGTATACAAATTTATACCCTACGCGTTGGCATGATATTTGCAATAAAAATAGTATCAACATATAGGGGAGAGATAGAAATGAAGGTTAGTAAAGTGTATACAACAATTGATGCGCACGTAGCTGGGGAACCGCTTCGAATTATTACGGGTGGTGTGCCAGAAATAAAAGGAGAAACGCAGTTAGAAAGACGTGCATACTGCATGGAACATTTGGATCATCTTCGTGAGGTTCTTATGTATGAACCGAGGGGGCATCACGGGATGTACGGTTGTATTATTACTCCGCCTGCAAGTGCTCACGCTGATTTTGGTGTGTTATTTATGCACAATGAAGGTTGGAGTACGATGTGTGGTCATGGTATTATCGCTGTTATTACAGTAGGAATTGAAACAGGTATGTTTGAAGTGACAGGTGAAAAACAAAAGTTCATTATTGATAGCCCTGCTGGGGAAGTAATTGCGTATGCAAAATATAACGGGAGCGAAGTAGAGTCCGTATCATTTGAAAACGTTCCTTCATTTGTATACAAAAAAGACGTTCCTATTAAAATAGATAACTATGAGTTTCAAGTAGATATCGCGTTTGGTGGAGCTTTTTATGCTGTTGTAGATAGTAAAGAATTTGGCTTGAAAGTCGATTTCAAAGACTTACCTGCTATTCAAACGTGGGGCGGTAAAATTAAGCATTACATTGAGAGCCAAATGGAAGTAAAGCACCCGCTTGAAGAAGGTTTAAAAGGAATATACGGTGTTATTTTCTCAGATGAACCGAAAGGGGAAGACGCAACGTTACGAAATGTAACGATTTTTGCTGACGGGCAAGTAGATCGTTCTCCTTGCGGCACAGGAACTTCCGCAAGAATCGCAACTCTTTTTGCAAAAGATGCTTTACAAAAGGGAGAAATTTTCGTCCACGAATGCATTACTGACGGGAAATTCGAAGGAGAAGTATTGTCGGTAACAGCGGTACATACATATGAAGCTGTCGTTCCGAAAGTAACAGGGAATGCATTTATTACAGGATTTCATCAGTTCGTTGTAGATCCGAGAGATGATTTGAATCGGGGATTTTTGTTAGGATAAGAAGAGGGGGGTGGAAAGATATGCTAGTTATAAGCGCGAACGAACAACGAAACTTAGTAAATATGAACGAAGTCATTGAATACGCAGCGCTTGCTTTACAAGAATTTTCTGCAGAAAGAACGATTACACCAATACGTGGCTCATTACCATTTGCAAGCGAACAAAATACCGCATTAATTATGCCTTCAGTAGCGGAAGGACTTGAAGCACTTGGCTTAAAAGTAGTAACAGTCGTCCCGCAGAATAAAAAGGTAGGAAAGAAAACGATAAACGGGATTGTGATGCTATCAGACTTTCAAACGGGAGAACCGCTCGCACTTTTAGAAGGATCCTACTTAACGATGATTCGAACAGGCGCCTTATCCGGAGTAGCGACAAAACATTTAGCTCGTCATAACGCAAAAACTTTATGCATTATTGGGACCGGAGAACAAGCGAAGGGAATTGCCGAAGCTATATTCGCGGTTAGAGATATCGAGAAGGTCATTTTATACAATCGAACAGAAGAAAAAGCGTATGCATTTGCGCGATATATACAAGATAAATTCAATAAGCCTGCTTACGTTCACACAGATCCAAATGAAGCAATAAGCGAAGCAGATATCATCGTCACAACTACGAACGCATCCACACCAGTCTTCTCAGAAATCTTGCAAAAAGGCGTCTACATAAACGCCGTTGGTTCATTCAAACCGAACATGCAAGAACTACCATCTCACGCCATCGCTAATGCAAATAAAGTAGTAGTCGAATCGAAAGAAGCAGCATTAGAAGAGACAGGGGACCTTCAAGTTCCGATACAGGAAGGTTTATTCAAAGCTAGCGACATCCATGCCGAACTTGGTCAAATTATAAGCGGGGAAAAAGCAGGCCGCGAAAGTGATGAAGAGATTACTGTTTTCAAATCAGTTGGTTTGGCAGTGGTGGATATTATCGTTGCGAAGTATTTGTATGAGAGAGCGGTGGAGCGTGGAGTTGGGAATAGGATTGAGTTTTGAGGGACTGCCTTTTTGGTGGTCTTTTTGCGATGTTATTTGATTGTTAGTGGGAAATTTTTCTTATTTTAAAATATTTATATATAAATTATAAAAATAATTATATAATTTATAATGATGAAAACGGTTTATGGAAACGATAAGAAAGGAAAATAAAGTATGGAGGAATGGATAGCGAGTCAGAAGGAAACCACCCATCATAAAATAGCGATAATATTATTTCCTATCACTCTATTTTTAGGGTATATCCATCCAGGATTATTTGGTTTCGGGTTGTTTTTATTTTTTATTATTACATCATTTAAGTTATTGAAAAAAATGCTATTTTTCATGATAATTTTAGGTTTGATATCGGTAATTCTTCCATTTTTAGCCCCCATTATTTTTATTGTTATGCTCGTTCTCTTTTTTATGAGAATTCAGTTTGTCATAAAAAATTGGAGGCCATTTTTAGCTGGGTTACTTATATATGGAATCGCGGCTATTTTACTAACTAGAATGAGTTTCGATCCTACTAGTACGTTAGTATACGATTCTTCATTTAGTAAATTAATGGAGTCTATTATCGTTTCAGCATTAGGATTTATCGGTATAAGAACAACGTTAATTTGGTTATATGGTCATAATTATAGTAGTTATACGGCCCTTGGTATTATGGGAAGTGTACCTCTTATTATTATTTCATTCATTTTGCCGTTTTTAAAAATGCATATGGGTGGAGATGTGTATGTTGCGGAACCAGGAGTAGTGGATGGACACGCTGTTACGGGAGAAACAGTTGTACATTCTTCAGATGCTCACATAACCAAAGGGGCGAATTTACAACATGTACAACCACATGTAAGAACGGCGCCAGACGGAGATGTAACGAATAATTTATCGTATCATGGTCCGGATGCGAAGCCAGTGAATCCAGATACGGTAGCAGTGAAGGGGTATGTAAGAACAGCGCC
>NZ_JBXUNO010000001.1:31370-69008 GCF_057197025.1 Bacillus sp. LSHTCR4
ATCGTATCATGGTCCGGATGCGAAGCCAGTGAATCCAGATACGGTAGCAGTGAAGGGGTATGTAAGAACAGCGCCAGGCGGAGATGTAACGAATAACTTATCGTATCATGGTCCGGATGCGAAGTCAGTGAATCCAGATACAGTAGCAGTGAAGGGGTATGTAAGAACGGCGCCAGACGGAGATGTAACGAATAATTTATCGTATCATGGCCCGGATGCAAAAACGGTGAATGTAGAAGCGCAAGGAAATGATCATGTGAAAACTAGTTTGGATGGAGATACCGCTACATCTAAAGGTTCTTCACAGTGGGATGACATGACTCCGGAACAGAAAGAAACAGTTATGACTGCATTTAATGGCGTAGCGGTAGATAAAGTATTAAAAGGTGTGGAGCGAGGAAAAGGACGCAATGGTTTTTGTGGACATTGCGGTAAGGAAAGATCAGGAAAAGGAAGATTCTGTGTCTCATGCGGAGGTAGTCTGGAATATGATGAACAAACTCCAAAACAAACGAATGATAGAAAAAGAGGTAATTTTATTGTAGTAGGTATTATAGGGGTTATTGTTGTAGCCGGCGCACTGTTTATGGCGAAAAGTTCATTGTTCACAAATGATGAGAAAGTCGCAACTTCTACGGAATTTAGTGAAGATATGGAAACTAAAAAATTAAGCACTGCAGCATTGTCGGATATAGATGGTTATTGGGTAGATAAAGGTGTTCCTAGTTATGTAGGAATAAAAATAACTGGAGATAAACGAGGCGAAATAACATTCTACAGTGGGGAAGAGAATACCACCTATTTATTTAAATTACAAAATAGTGAAGAGAAGAAAATGAGTTTGCGCATGTATGAAGAGAAATCAAATGTAGCATCATTTGTACCATTTAATGCTCGTGTCAATATAGTAGATGATCAGCAAATTGAGTTAATTAGATTAGGGCAGGAAGAAGATAATCTTTCCCTTACACGAATGACGAAAGATGAGTTTATGAACTACTATGAGCCTGTTGATGAGAAAAAAGCATATACAGGTAAAAATGAGCAATCTAAGAATGCAAAAACTAAGATACCATTCGTCCAAATAGAATCTAGTTGGATTAACACAAGTGGAGGTCCAAATATATCATTTATATTAGCTGAAGGAGAGAGAAGTGGGGAGCTTATTATCGAACAAGGACAACCAGGTGGTGGTAGGCTCCCTCAGCATAAGTTCTATATAAGTTCGGAACCGAAAGATGGAGATAATACTTATATCATTTCACTGCAACAAACTTCAGGTGAATATCAAGATGTAGAATTGACTTTGACGGAAGATCGATTACGAATGAGGATGGATGGAAAAGAAAGTTTTTATCGGAAGGGATAGAAGTGGTGTTTTCCTAAACGTTCATTAGAAATCCTTATAATATGTAAAATACTTGTAGTGACTCTTATATGTATAACGAAATTCAAAAGGCATCACGAGGAGAAGGCGAAATAGATGAAGGACTGCAAGAATGGCTAGGGGAATTTTGATTTAGAAGATGTTAATGATATGTTGGAACATGTGAATCCTGTGCGGATATCAAATCATGAATTCAATTGACGTATGAAAAAAGTTGCACCTCTAACAAGTGGAGGTGCAACTTTTTTACCATTCTCGCCATTCTTCTGTGATGTCTTCTTCGGATTCTAAGCCAGCTATTCGTGCAGCTGTATCGATAAAATCATAGAGATCTTCTCTTTCCATTGTTTCGATAAAATGGTCATGTTCGATGTTTAATTCATTTATGTTAATAACAACCTCTTTAACAACTTGCATGACTTCGACTTCGGTTGGATTTTCGCCTAATTTCTGTAAATTGTTAATGTAAGTGTCAAGAATCTTATTTGTTGCACTTATATTTTCTTCAGTGAAAAATTCCCCATCTTCATCATACTCAACCCATGAGGTTGTTGGTTTGCTCTTTTTCAATTCATCAAATGTCATGATAACCTCCTAAATGTGTTTTTTGTTTTTAATTTCATTCTACATTTTCGATCATATATAACAATCATTTTAGAGGGGATTTTTTTGTAGATTGGTAGTTTCTACGGAATTTGTCGGTAAGTCGATATGTTGTGCCGAAACGTTGATATAATCGGAGTTGTGTTCGATATAATTGTAAGGTTTTTTTGGTCGCCCATTACATACATTGTTCTTTAAACATTTCGTTGTACTATCTTTTGATTTGAAATAGCTCTTTATATAAATTAATGTTATTGGATTGATTGAAAACTTAAGTTGTTTATCGGAGGAAGAGAAAAGAGAGGGAAAATTATTGTAATGTTCTTGAACAAGATACAAAATATAGAATAGTAGTTAAGTTTATGCTCCAATTACTACAAAGTGCAAATATTAAGGTGCTTTCTAGGAGGGATATTGCAAATGGATAGATGGAAAAAGTTTTCGATGATTGTAGTTAGTATCGTGGTATTTAGTATATTTATAGGATATATGGTAGGAATGTTTTTCAATCCTGGAAGTGAAAATAAGCAAATACAAGAGAGAACAGTTGATGCCAAAGGTGAGGAAATTGACGATTTGGTCAACTCTGAGGGTGTCATAATCGACTCTATGCACAAAATGTTGCATCAAAAAGTAATAGCTGATAAAAAGATTGGTTTTATCGTAATGTCCCCTGAGAATATTAAAAAGCTTCGTCACTTGTTAGATCAAAGCGATAAAATAATTGAAAAAGAAAAATATGTTGAGATTTTAAATCGTTGGGAAAAAGGTGATTTTTCTCAAGCGGTTGAGGAACATAATTATATGTGGGAGCAAGCAGGTGGAGAAAGTACGGGAAAAGCAAAAAGATTAGCTACTCCAAAAGAAGAAACAGCATATCTCAAAGAACAAAGCAAAAAAGAAGGTTCTAGTACAAAAATAGAATAAAAGGTAATAAAGCGTATAGATTCCTAATAGAAGTGTATCTTATGCTGCAAGTTTCAAAAAATGTTGTATCTACTTTTATATTTGGAGAGTAGAGAGTAAAAGGGAGATTTCAAATTGAGTTCTCCCTTTTACAATTTACTTGAAAAATAACTTCCCCTTATAAGTTTCTATATAGATGCGCCCGTCGTCTTCTTCTTTTATTTCGCTATCAAAATGTTTTATCCAATCAACAATGCCTTGATCACTTTCTGCGACATTTTCTCTTACATATAGATATGAATGAATTGATTTATACAATGTATAGTTAGTTAAAAGCCTTTGACCAAGAGAAATAGGAGTATCTGAATTTGGAGTTTCCTGAATTATATATGGAGATGGGAGAATGTTATTACTGTTAACATATACATAATATTTAGACTGATTAATGGCCCATTTTAGCCATATGATTTGAACTATTATTATAACTATGGTGACAATTTTTTGTGTTTTTTTAAAACTTCGTTCTGGGAAAGAGTAGTAGATGAAAATCGGAATAGCAAATAAACCAACCCAAGCCATCCATTTGTCTATTGGGGCCCCATTTATCCAGAAGATAATTCCTAAAGCTTTTGTAAATAAAAATAAACAAACAAGACTTGTGAAAATAATTGATAAATAGTATGTTTTGTTTTTCATGATTTTCTCTCCAAAATATATGTTCCTAAAACGAGTATAAGAGTATTTTACAAAGTGTATATCATATGGATGTAGAGTACAAAATAGTAACTTAAATTAAATAGGGCAAGCATAACGCGTTGGTAAGTTTTACTGGCTCCAGCTGAAAATAAAACGCCTATAAGTGGTGCAAATAATCCAATCTTCCAAAATATATTTGCTGAGCCACCTATTTCTAATGTATCTTTATTTACTATAGTTAAAAGAGCGTAAGGTACACAAACTAAAGATAATATAGCCCACTTGTTCAAAGTGTCACCCCCCTTTCGTTGTTTTAATATAAATAGTAGGAAAAAGTTTTTATGATTTGGAAGTGTATCCTATATATTTGGAATATTAGGCTATAATAAGTTATTATTTGTGCTGTTCATATATCCACCCATTTTTTCCGTTTCGAAATCATATTCCAATGTTTTAGTTTCATATTCAAATTTCATTACTATTGAAACTTTAGTATTATCTTTCCATGAAATTTCATAAAGGTCTGAACTATTAACAATATTAAAATTAGCCACCCTTATTTTTGTTTTCTCTACAAGTTTGTTTTTTTCTTTAAAGTAAATTTTTATGTATTTATCATCGAAGAGATGTCCATATGAAATCCCTGTAATTTCTATGTGATTTGCTTGGTTAGTTGACGTATTTTTTACAAGAGGTTTTTCGATTTCTTGAAAAAACAGCCAATAAATAGGATATAGAATAAGTATAAAAATGATACTCATACCTAATAAAAATTTTAATATGCAACCGCCAAAATCGTGGTCTGCTATTTTATCATTACTTAGCCATTGGCTCATATTAGTTTCACCACTCAACTTTAGTATAATTAGATAGAAAACTTCTAAATGATTTAAAGTATCACCTTGTTTAACCACTTACTAAGAATAGAATGTTAACTATATTTATAAATTATTATCTTCATTTTGGAAATAATTTTTATACTTCAATTGGTTTATTTACCACAAAGTGAAACGAACCTCCAGTGTTTTCGAATGATATCTATATGTATAAATATATGTAAATGGTAGACAGGCTTCAAGTTTTAGTGCAAAACAATAGCTCAAGTATTCTACGGCATTTCAAGGCTTTAAATGAGAGAATACTTGAGCTTGGTGAATTTTATAAAGTAGGTATTTATTTTTCTTAAGTTGATACACATGAGATGTTACCTCTATAATCTTCTTTTTTTCGTTTCATAATGATTTATTATAAATAATACATGTCATAATCAAAAAAGAAGAAAAGTAAATTTGAATATGTTTTCTGTTATAAAGTTTAAAAACCTCTACATATAAGTAGGGGTTTTTAAATTGCATATTAATGAATTATACTTTTTCAGATAAACGAAGATCATGGAATACATAATTTTAACTAGATTTATTATTAGCTAGTTTATCCCCACCACCAAGCTCCGCCTCAATCTGCGAAGTTTTCGATGACTCATCCATACGCCAATACGTAATAAAGCTGATCGCAATACATCCAGCTACGTAGAAGTAGAATAGTGATTCCATGCCGATACTTTTTAGCCACAATGCGATGAACTCGGCTGTTCCGCCAAATATCGCAACGGTTAGTGCATATGGTAAACCTACGCCAAGTGCGCGAATTTCGGTTGGGAAGAGTTCTGCTTTTACAATTGCGTTAATGGAAGTGTAACCAGTAACGATAATAAGGCCGACCATCATGAGTAAAAATGCTACCATTGGTTCTGTCGTTTTTTCCATGAAGAAGAAGATTGGTGCCGTTAGCAATGTTCCGAGAATACCGAATGCCATTAATAATGGGCGGCGTCCAATTTTATCGGATAATAGCCCTGCAATTGGCTGAAGTACGACGAATATAAGTAGTGCGACAAAGTTAATCCAGCTTACAACTTCTTTCGGAAGGCCGACTGTGTTTACCATGAACTTTTGTAAATATGTTGTGTACGTATAAAATGCAACAGTGCCTCCTAATGTTAGGCCGACTACTGTTAATACTGCTTTCGGATGTTTCATAAGAGCGCGAATGGTTCCTGCGCTTTCACGTTTTTGTGATTTTATGTTTGAGAACTGCTCCGACTCATCCATCGTGCGGCGAAGCCATAATACAGCTACTGCGCCCATCGCTCCAATAATGAATGGAATACGCCATCCCCAAGCTTTCATATCTGGTTCGCTTAGTAATTGCTGAAGAACAATTTGAACGCCTAACGCAACCATCTGTCCAGCAACGAGCGTTACATATTGGAAACTTGAATAAAAACCACGGCGTCCACTACTAGCCATTTCAGATAAATACGTTGCGGAAGTTCCGTACTCTCCACCAAGTGATAATCCTTGTAGTAAACGGGCAAGAACTAAAATAATTGGCGCCATAATACCGATACTTTCGTAACTCGGTGTACAGGCAATAATTAAAGAACCACCGGCCATAACTGTAATGGAGAGGGTTAATGCCGCCCGGCGTCCGTGCCGATCTGCATAGCGTCCCATTAATAAACTTCCGATAGGGCGCATTAAAAACCCAACTGCGAAAATAGCCGCAGTGTTCAGTAACTGACTCGTTGGATCTCCTTTAGGAAAGAACTCTGCTGAGAAGTAAACAGCGAAGGCAGAGTAAACGTACCAGTCGTACCATTCAATTAAATTGCCGACAGAACCTTTGAAAATATTGCTGGCGACTCGATTAGATTTTGCTTGAGCCATAATCATTCCTCCTCTTGCTTAGAAATAAAAGGTATATATGAAAGCGTGTTCAATGTAGTTGAATTGTACTGTCTATAGAATAAAATCTCAATATTATGACAATTTTATTCTTTTTGTACTTTATGTACATGGAGAGTTTTAATAGTTGCTTCATTATTCGTTTTGTCATAATAATAGAAAAGGAGATTGATAGTTTTGAATATTTTATCAAAGGATATGAAGTATGAAGAAATTACGAAAAGTGTCATTGCAAACGAAAATAGTAAGCTTAATTATTACGTTAATTTTATTTGTCGTTCTCCTATTAGCGGGAATATTTGTTTACATTCAGTCCGTTGATACGAAGCGCCAAGTGGAACAATTAGCACTGCAAACAGCTAAATCTCTTTCTTTTATGCCAGCTATAAAAGATGCCTTTCAAAATAATGAGCATAAAAGTACGATCCAATCCATTGCGGAACAAGTTCGTGAGCAAGCTGGCGCAGATACTGTCATTATAGAAGATCGCTTTGGGGTGATGTATTCCCATTCTAATTCGGAGTTAATTGGTACAAAGAGTAATAATCCATATAACTATGAAGCACTCACTTTTGGTGGCTATTATACGCTCGAAGGAAATGGTGAAAGTGGTCCGGCTTTAATGGCGAAGGCGCCTATTATTGTTCATAACGGAGACTACGATCAAGTAGTAGGCGTTGTGACAGTAGAGTTTTTAATAAAAGGTATTGAATCTAACATACTGAGCAGAACGAAAGAAATTATACTCTTTTCCTTAGCTGTATTACTAGCTGGAATTATTGGCGGCATTCTTTTAGCACGTAGCATTCGTAAAGATACACTCGGTTTAGAGCCGAATGAAATCGCAGCGTTATACCGGGAACGAAGCGCGATACTACTATCTATAAAAGAAGGGATTATCGCCATTGATCAAAACGGTTTTATTACAATGATGAATACGTCGGCAGAAGAGATGTTACATGTAAATAATGATTATATGCAGCAGCACATTTCAAAAGTTTTACCGGAATTTCATATGGAGAGAGTACTAGAAAACGATCAAGAAATCGCATTTCAAGATAAAGTGTTTATTTTAAACATGACACCGATACTTGAAAATAATAGTACGGTAGGAGTTGTATGTAGTTTTAGAGATAAAACAGAACTGCAAAACTTAGTGAATACGATATCTGAGGTAAGAAAGTATTCAGAGGACTTACGCGCTCAAACGCATGAATTTACAAATAAACTTTTCGTCTTATCAGGATTACTTCAGTTAGGACACTACAGGGAAGCAATTGAATTTATCCAGCAAGAATCTAACATTCATCAAAGCCAAAATCATATTTTATTTCATCAAATTCACGATGCGAAAGTACAAGCTATTTTATTAGGGAAAATCGGAACAGCGTCTGAGAAGAAAATTGATTTTCATATTGAAGGAGATAGTGCGCTTCATCCGTTACCAGAACATATAAAAGTTTCGCATCTTATTACGATCCTTGGAAACATAATCGATAATGCATTTGATGCGGTGAGTGGGCAAGAGGAAAAGAATGTTTCCTTTTTTGTTACAGATATTGGACACGATATTGTGTTTGAAGTGATAGATAGTGGGATAGGGATACCGGCAGAAAAAATAACGACCATTTTTCAAAAAGGATTTTCAACGAAAGGAAACAATCGTGGTTACGGACTAGCGAATGTGAAAGAAATGATAGATCTACTAGAAGGAACAATTGAAATTCAAAATGAGAAAAATGGGGGAGCTATTTTTACAATTTACCTTCCGAAAACATTGAGAGAAAGTACATAACAAACAGGGGGATGGGCATATGTTGAAGGTTGCAATTGCAGAAGATGATTTCCGCGTCGCGCAAATTCAGGAAGAGTTTTTATTAAAAATAAAGGACGTAAAAGTAATCGGAAAAGCATTGAACGCGAAAGAAACGATGGAATTACTACAAAAGGAAGAAATCGATTTGCTTCTATTAGATAACTATTTACCAGATGGAATTGGAACCGACTTATTACCACAAATTCATGCTGACTTTCCAAACGTTGATGTCATTATGGTTACTGCGGCAAATGAAAACTATATGCTAGAAAAAGCAATTCGAAACGGCGTAAGCAACTACATTATAAAACCGGTCACGTTAGAAAAATTCGTTCGCACAATTGAAGACTATAAAAGAAAGAAACAATTATTACATAGTAACATTGAAGTGAATCAAGCACTTATCGATAATTTCTTCGGCATTTCGCAAACGCAAGACATAAAAAACTTACCGACAGGCGTTGATCCGTTAACGCTGCAAAAAGTGAAAGGGATTATAAAAGGATTCGAAGAGGGTATTACAATAGAAGAAATGGGAGAACAAATGGGAGCTTCCAGAACAACCGCAAGAAGATATTTAGAATACTTAGTGGCGACAAACGAATGTACAGTAGAATACACATACGGCATTATCGGACGACCAGAACGAAAATATCGCATAGGACGAGGGCTATGAAAAAACGATTATTACTATGTGTATGGATCATGACAGGAGTAATAGCTGGTTGTTCTGTAGAAAAAACGCACACGAATAAAGTGAACATAGAAGAAGTAGAAATCGTTGCGCCAAACGTTCAAGGAGCAGGATGGGACTTAACAGCACGGGCAATGCAAAAAACACTAATAGAAGAAAAAATCTTCACAAAACCAATCACTGTCACAAACAAAGTAGGCGGCAGCGGTGATGTCGGATGGAAATATACGAAACAAAAAGGTGGTCACGTACTGGCGATTAACTCAAGCTTACTCATAACGAACAATCTACTAGGCCATAGTAAACTAACGTATAAAGACTTCACACCGCTCGCAACATTAGCATCGGACTGGGAAGTCGTTGTCGTCTCAAAAGACTCAAACATAGAAAACGCAAACGAACTAATGAAACAACTAAAACAAAACAAGAAAAACCTCAAAATCGGCGTTGCCCCCGGCCTAGGAAACGATGATCACCTATCATTCGTACAAGTAAGCAAAGCATTCGGCATAAACCCAGCCGAACTACAATTCTTCGTCTACGAAAACAAAGAAAAAATCATAAACGCCCTAACGAACAAACAAATAGGCGCCGCAACTATGACCCTATCCGAAGCCGAAAAACAATACAAAGCCGGCAAAATAAAAATACTAGCCGTATCCGCACCAAAACGACTAGACCGACTACCAGAAATCCCAACATGGAAAGAACAAGGAATCAACGTCATCTTCCAGCACTGGAAAGGAATTATGGGCCCGAAGGATATGACGGAGGAAGAGGTTGCTTATTGGGATGGTGTTATTAAAAGGATGGTGGAGAGTGAGAGTTGGAAGGGGATTTTGAGGGAGCGGGGTTGGGAGAGTTTTTATAAGGGGAGTGGGGAGAGTATGATATTTCTTGAGAAAAGCAGTCAGGAGTATGGGGAGTTAGTGGGGGGTAATAGAAATTATTAAATCATACGGTATGACGTATGATTTTTCTTTTACACATAGTTTGGTAAAATAGTAGTAATTGTAATTTATTGTAACGGTGGGATGAAAATGTTAGATCAACTTATAATTAAATTAGTTAAAACAACGAAGCAGGTTGAAGATATAAAAAATGATAAAACATATTGGATTATAAACAAGGATGATAAAGGATTAGATGTTCAAACTAAAACTTCAAGTGGACAATATGCAAAGGAAGAAGAAGCACCATCTTATTTTAACGTGAGTTTTGAGCTTCTTAAGAATGCTTGGGGAAAGCTTATCGCTATGCGTACGGTAAAGAGTGAAGATTTCGGACAAGTGAGTGAATGTAATGATTTCTTGGTAGTTTTCTTTTCACAGCTTCCATTTGTGAATGTAACGGAATCAGGGACTATTACATTTAAAGAGTTCCAAACTGATAATCTACCAAGCGAAAAATATGATAAAGTCATGCTCTTTTTAGAAGAGATAATGAATGGTACATATAATCCAAGTACATTACGTCAACAAACGGATGAAAATTTATATAGAATGAAATCTAATGCGCGCCAGGATTTAAGGGTATTGGGATTTTTGAATGAATCTCATGAAATGAATCAGCTTCTATTAAATGAATATGTTCAATCAGAAGATAAAAGTATCTACATTGCCCAGTTAGTTTTAAAGCAGGAATATTTTCGACATGCTTTATTTGTTCTTGGATTGTTAGAGAAGTATTCAAAGGATGAAAAGAAAGAAGCATTAGTAGATTTGGGAATGATGATTGTTCGAAATTCTTTAGGTGATACTCTAATGGTTGAATCGGTAGCGAAGAGGCGTACGGGTAACTTACTAGATTGGCTTGAACAAGTAGGGCTAATTAATGGTGAATGGATTCCTGTTGAACAATATGCAAAAGACGATGGAGAAAAGGGCGGTAGTATGGACAGTAATTTGCGTGAAAAGTTTTTAACGGTTCTGAATGAGTATTTACAGGCAAGAACAGAAAGATTTGCGGGTCATAAAATGGGATCGTTTGTTAGGAATGAAATGACAACGGAAATAACGAGATTACCATTTATTGATCATAGTCAGTATGTTGTTACAGGGTCAGTTGGACAAGGGAATTGGGCTGCTGTTCCATGGCTTGCGATTATGAATAAAGATATTACGACATCTACGCAGAGAGGTTATTATATCGTTTATTTGTTTAGTGAGGATATGGAGCGATTATATTTAACGCTGGCGCAAGGTGTGACAGAAACAACTAAAGAAGAGATGCGAAAAATTAAAGAAGAGATCCGTGAACAAATACATATGTCTCAAAAAGTGAAAAAAGATGATGAGATCTTTCTTGGCACGAGTACGAAAGCAAAGGGATATTCGAATTCAACCGCGGCTTATATTGCATACGATGCTAATAAAATGCCAAGTGAAAAAGAGTTAATAGAAGATCTAGAAGAAATGCTTCGTTATTATGAGGGATTTATTGCTTACAAAGAGGAAGGAACGAAATACGAAATGATTTATGAGAAGAAAGAAGTATATTTAGATCAACAATCAATTATCGATCATGTGTCTTCTTATATTCAAAGTAAAGGTTTCTTTTATGAGAAAAAGGATCTTATTAATTTCTTCCTTTCATTAAAGACGAAGCCGTTTGTAATTTTATCAGGTATTTCAGGTACAGGGAAAACGAAAATTGTGCAGTGGTTTGCGGAGAGTTTAGGGGCAACAGAAGAGAATGGACAATTTACGCTTATTCCGGTTCGGCCTGATTGGAGTGATAGCTCTGATTTACTTGGGTATGTGAACCTTCAAGGGGAGTTTCAAGAAAGACCGTTAATTAAAGTTCTTGAAAATGCAGATGCAAACCCAAATAGGCCGTATTTTGTAGTGTTAGATGAGATGAATTTAGCGCGAGTGGAATACTATTTTAGTGATTTTTTAAGTGTAATTGAGAGCCGTAAATGGAAAGATGGAAAAATTGTTACGTCACCAGTACTTCCAGAATCAATTACGAATAAGCATATTACAATTCCATCCAATGTATATATTATCGGAACGGTAAACATGGACGAAACGACACATCCGTTAAGTAAGAAAGTATTGGATCGTGCGAATACAATTGAGTTTAATACTGTTAACTTAGATTATTTTAATTTCTTAATGGATATGGAAGAGAAGGAAGCTGAAGTTGCTTCAAATCGCTCTTTAGAAACCGAGTATCTTCATTTAAAAGAATGTTTTAAAGAAAATGAAGATCTTGTGAGAAATATCTCAACTATTTTAATAGAAATAAATAAAATAGTTGAATCAGTTGGAGCTCAAGTTGGATATCGTATACGAGATGAAATTTGTTTCTATATGGCATACAACGAGCAAGGAAAGTTATTATCGTTTGATGAAGCGCTTGATTATCAAATATATCAAAAGATTTTACCGCGTCTTGCAGGGAGTGATGGAAGAACGGAAGAGGTATTAAAGCAGTTGTATGTATTATGCGCAAATGAAGAATATGATAGTGGTAATAATGATTTCTATGCTAAGTATCCTCGTTCAGCTAACAAGCTGTCTCATATGTTAAGGAGGTTCGAGTATGATGGTTTCACCTCTTTCTGGATCTAATAATGAGATAGAGCTAGTTAAGATTGAAACAGAGGAGCTATCATTGACGATTAAGGGAAATCCTTATCATGAAAAATACGAGAGTTTAAAAGAATATCACGCTATGAACGCAGATGAAATGATGTATTTTCATGTAGATGGGAAGACGGAATCCGTTTCTGTATTCGATGCAAGATTGCAGGGGCTGGATGAATGGAATGAACATCCACCAATCTTTTTTGAAAATAGAAGTTATCAGCTTGTTGTTGTTCCGAAAAATAACAACAAGCTGTCCTTTTACCATGAACATCCGGGATTTCGAAAGCAAGTTAGTTCTATTCAAATGGGGTCACTTCATGTATTAATGGGGAATCTTTCGTTTCCAAATGAAGTAGGAAATACAACGTTTGAAATTAAAGATGATCAAGATACTTTATTAACTGTTACATTTGAAGTTTTCCCGGCAAAACTTGATTATAAGGATGATTACAGAGCCTTATTAGATGAAGTAAATGATGAAATTTATAATTTAGCGTTTCATTTACTAAAGAGAACTTACTTAGGAGCATCTGCAATTTATGCTACAAATCCATCGAAGAGTGAATTTTATCGTATTTTAAATGATTCCTTTGAGCGGTTTATGAAGTCGATTTCTCACATTAAAAGACAACCACATCATACGCTTATGACTAGACATCAACTTGTACGAGGAGAAAAAATTCGTAAATTGGATTCTGTCGGAATGAACTATTTGCGAAAGCGACCACACTTGCTGCAAGGAGAAAATAGTATACCGACTAAAGGGATTACAGCTTATAAGGAAGTGTCTTATGATACGCTGGAAAATCGATTTGTTAAATGGATGATTCAAAGAATCGTACATAAAATAGACGATCTACTTAAGTCGCTAGAGTCAAAATCTAGATATACACGTGGTGTAACGGATGAAGATTTACTAGAACGTGTAAAAAATATGAAGTATCGAATGAAAAATGAATTGAACGATCCATTTTGGGGAGGAATCGGAAAATTAGATCGCTCAGTCTTTTCACTTGTTATCCAAATGGCAGCAGGCTATAGAGATGCGTATCAAATTTTCTTAATGCTATCGCGAGGTTTAACGTTACGAGGACAAATTTTCAAAATGTCGGTTAAAGATGTCGCAAGGTTATACGAATACTGGACGTATTTAAAACTTGGACAAATTCTATCTAAAAAATATATACCGCTCCATCAAGATGTTATTCAAGTTAAACAAGATGGTTTATACGTAACGCTTGATGAAAGTAAAACTGCAAAAAGAACGTTCAAGCATCCAGTCACTGATGAAGTAATAGAGCTTTATTTCCAGAAAAGAAACGGTAGACTACCAACAGTTACACAAAAACCAGATACGATGCTCGCTATTGAGAAAAAGGGAAAGAACTATCAATATCAATACATTTTTGATGCGAAATATCGAATTGATTTTGCTGAAAAAGCTCATTACAAAAGGAAGTATGGCACTCCTGGTCCAATGGAAGAAGACATTAATACAATGCATCGTTACAGAGACGCACTAGTAGTAGAACAAGAAGGACCATTTGAACGAACAGCTTACGGAGCGTACGTACTATTCCCGTGGAACCAAGAGGAGGCATACGAAAACCATCCATTTTATAAAAGTATCGAAAAAGTAAATATTGGTGGCTTTCCATTCTTACCTAACGCAACAAGACTAGTCGAACAATTTCTAGATCATCTCATTGAAAAAAGCCCAGAAGAAATTATAAGAGAAGGCATCCTTCCAAGAGGAACAAAGGAAGAATGGCACTCTTCACTAGAAGAAAAAGTATTAGTGGGCAGCGTGAAAACTGAAAATGACTATGAAACGTATAGAAAGAATGGCTTATATCAGTTACCAGCCATACAGCTAAAATCAGGATGGCAAGAAGCAAAGTACATAGCATTATATGCACCGAAAAAATGGCACGGAGAAAAAGGTGGCATTCAATACGTAGCCAAAATCAAACACATTCAAATGCCACAAAACGATGAGCATGTACATTTCGAACTAGAGCCATGGAAAAAACTAGACTATCTCATTCGTCCAGTAGGATATGGTATTCAAACATACACCATAACAACTATGTCGTTATTAAAAGAAGTACAAGAACTCCCAGAACTCTTCATGAAATCAAAAGAGGAACGAACTCTTTGGAAAACGTTACGTCGTTTCACGAAGCAGGTTAAGGTTGAGCTGGATCATAACAACTTAGATGAGGCTTCTACTATTAAGAGTTATTATGTGCAGGATGTTCAGATTTGGGTTGATTATGAGAATGGGGTTGTTATGGTGGGGAGAGATGGACGAGTTAAGGAAGTGCCTTTGGAGTTGGTTGTTGGGAGAGGTTCGGTGTTGTTTAGGGAGGTTTTAGGGTTGTTGGATGAGTAGTAAGATTTTGTGTTGTTAACAATTAATAGTGTATTTAAAGAGACTAAGGATAATTTTGATGAGTTATATAAGTAACATTGGAGAGAAAAGTAATACTTACTATGGATGAAGATTAGATGTTGGGTTAGTATTAGATAAAGTATGTGAGGAGCTATTACAATTCATAGGGATAATTAACATATACTGAATGAGAAAATGGAAGAATGTTTGATACAATTAAATTACAGTTTTTAAGAAGGGAAAATAAAACATATGATTACAGGAGAATTAAGAAGTAAAGTAGATAAATTATGGGAAGTATTCTGGACAGGGGGCATTACGAATCCGTTGTCTGTTATTGAGCAATTTACGTACTTATTGTTCATTAAAGGTTTAGATGAAGTAGAGACAACAAAAGAAAGTGAAGCAATGTTCTTAGGGCTAGAGCATGAAGGGACATTTCCAAAGGATAAGCAACATTTGCGCTGGAATAAATTCAAGAATTTAGAGGCGCAGCAAATGTTTGATGTAGTATCAAAGGAAGTATTTCCATTTATAAAAAATTTACATGGAAAGAAAGACTCAGCTTATGCGAAATACATGGACGATGCTATTTTTATGGTTCCGACACCACAAATGTTAACAAAAATTGTGGACGGTATTGATAATATTCAAATGAAAGACCGAGATAC
Source organism: Bacillus sp. LSHTCR4 (assembly GCF_057197025.1). Taxonomy (NCBI): domain Bacteria; kingdom Bacillati; phylum Bacillota; class Bacilli; order Caryophanales; family Bacillaceae; genus Bacillus; species Bacillus sp. LSHTCR4. Next base: position 46,882 of record NZ_JBXUNO010000001.1, read on the forward strand.
AAAAGGTGATTTATACGAATATTTACTATCCAAAGTAGCGACAGCAGGAACAAACGGTCAGTTCCGTACACCACGCCACATTATTGATATGATAGTGGAATTAATGAAACCAACACCAGAAGATATTATTGTAGATCCTGCAGCTGGTTCAGCGGGATTCCTTGTTTCATCTGGAGAATACTTACGCAAAAATCATAATGATTTATTTTTAGTGCAAGGCTTAAAACAACACTTTAATAACGATATGTTCCACGGCTTTGATATGGACCGTACGATGCTGAGAATCGGGGCGATGAACATGATGTTACATGGTGTTGAAAATCCCAATATTCTATATCAAGACTCTTTGTCTGAAGGTCATAAAGATGAAGATAAATATACGTTGGTTTTAGCAAATCCACCGTTCAAAGGATCTTTAGACTATGAAGCAGTGTCCACTGATTTGCTAAAGATAACAAAAACAAAGAAGACAGAGCTATTATTTTTAGCATTATTTATTCGTATGCTAAAAGCGGGGGGACGTTGTGCTTCTATCGTGCCCGATGGTGTCTTATTTGGAAGCTCAAAAGCACATAAAGATATTCGAAAAGAAATCATTGAAAATCATAAATTAGAAGCTATTATTTCTATGCCAAATGGTGTGTTTAAGCCATATGCAGGGGTATCAACTGCAATTATTATCTTCACCAAAACAGGAGTAGGTGGTACGGATGATGTTTGGTTCTATGATATGAAAGCAGATGGATATTCATTAGATGATAAACGTAGTCCGATTGAAGATAATGATATTCCTGATCTTGTTGCGCGTTTTCATAGTCTTGGGAATGAAAATGAAAGAAAGCGTACGGAACAATCTTTCTTTGTGCCGGTTGAAGAAATTGTAGAAAATGGATATGACTTAAGTATTAATCGTTATAAAGAAATTGAATATGAAGAAGTACAGTATGAAGATCCGAAAGTTATCCTTGCTGATATTAGGAAATTAGAAGAGGAAATCATGGAAGAGATCAAAGAATTGGAAGAACTATTGAGTTAAAGTTACGGTTTTAGAAAGAAGAGGGCTAATATTATGGAAATAAGGTATGAATTTAAAAGGTGTGCAGATATTGTCGATGTTCGTGATGGTACACATGATTCTCCTAAATATGTATTAAATGGATATCCGTTGGTTACTTCAAAAAATATTAAAAATGGTAAGTTGGATTTTGAAAATATAAATTATATTTGTTCAGAGGATTTTGAAAAAATTAATAAGAGGTCAAAGGTTGATAAGGGAGATATTATAATGCCTATGATTGGAACGGTTGGCAATCCCTTGTTAGTTGAAACTGATGAAGAATTTGCAATTAAAAATGTAGCATTGTTTAAATTTCAAGATAACGAAATTATTTTTAATAGGTTTTTTTATTATTTTTTGTTGTCTGATTTATGTAAGAAACAATTAAGTGGATCTAAGAGAGGTGGGACCCAGTCATTTGTTTCGTTAAAAGATTTAAGGAACTTAAAGGTTCCTCTTCCAGCATTTGAACAACAAAAAAATATAGTTACCGTTTTAGACAAGGTGCAAGCGTTAATTGAGAAGAGAAAAGCAGGAATTACAAAGTTAAATGAATTGATTCAAGCTGTGTTTTTAGATATGTTTGGGGATCCCGTGACTAATCCTAACAAGTATTTGACACAGCCAGTAAAAGAGATATGCAGGGACATATTAGGGGGAGGAACACCATCAAAATCTAGACCTGAATATTACGTAGGGGACATTCCTTGGGTAACTCCTAAAGATATGAAAAAGTTATTAATTAAAGATAGTATTGATCACATCAACAATGATGCTATTGAGAATAGTTCAGCAAAACTTATTCCAAAAAATTCATTAATCATGGTTATTAGAAGTGGCATACTCAAAAAGAAATTGCCTTTAGCTATAAATCAACGTGAAATCACTATTAACCAAGATATGAAGGCTTTTGTACTAAATAATGAAAAGGTTAAGGTTGAATACCTATTATTTTTCTTTAATTTCTATCAAAAAGTGTTGCTGTCAAAAGTGCGTTCTGTAACTGCTGATAATATAGAATTTAAACAAATTAAAGAGTTAATGGTTCCTTTGCCAAGTATTGTGGAACAACAAAAATTTGTGGATCTCTTTAATAAAGTATTAGTGCAACAAGAAAAGGAAAAACATAATTTAAATAAGTTAGAAATAGGTTTTCAATCTCTTATGCAGCAGGCATTTAAAAGTGAATTGAAAGTTAATATAGAAATCAAGGCTTAATAGTAAATAAAGAGGGGGAACTAGGGTGTATTCGAACTTTGCTTTTTTAGATGGGAAAGAGCAATACGACAAATTCATGACTGCATGCAAGGAAGCGGAAAAGAGCTTACTTGTTAGTCCTGCAACATGTGCAATTTTATCACGGCGTGCGCTAGAGTTATCTGTAAAATGGCTGTACAGTTTTGATAACGATTTGAAAATTCCATATCAAGATAATTTATCGAGCTTAATTCATGATCATACGTTTTTATCAGTTATCGATCCTGATTTGCTACCTTTATTGAAGTATATTGTGAAGCTTGGAAATGTTGCAGTTCATACGAATGCAAATATTAATCGTGAAGAGGCAATCTTGTCTCTTCACAATCTTCATCAATTTGTTTCATGGATTGATTATTGTTATTCTGATCAATTCACAGATTCATCTTTTGATGAAACATTACTTCAAATAAGTGAAGAAAAACGAACACGCCCAGAAGAACTGAAAGATTTATATGATCGTTTAAGTGCAAAAGATATTAATCTTGAACAAATTCGAAAAGAAAATGCAGAACTTCGTAAGCAATTAACGCAAAAGCGTGTAGAGAATACGAAGCAATATGATTTCAATGTTGATGAAATTAGCGAATTTGAAACGAGAAAGAGATATATTGACCTTGATTTAAAATTAGCTGGTTGGGAATTTAATAAGGATATTCAGGTAGAAGTAGAAGTACAGCATATGCCGAACCAATCGGGACAAGGTGCTGTTGATTATGTATTATTTGGAGATAATGGTAAAGCATTAGCCGTTGTAGAAGCCAAACGCACAAGCAAGGATCCGAACGTTGGAAAACAGCAGGCGAAATTATATGCAGATTGTCTAGAAATGATGTATGGACAACGACCAATTATATTCTACACAAACGGATTTGAAACATATATGTGGGATGACATGGAGTATCCTGCCCGACGTGTTTCCAGCTTTTATAACAAAGAAGAATTATCACTTTTAATTGATCGAAGAAGTATGAAGGTTCTCTTGGATCCCGTATCCATCAATGATGATATTACGAACCGTTATTATCAAAAAGAAGCGATTTTATCAGTATGCCAAGCAATTCGTCAAAAACAACGAAAAACGTTACTTGTTATGGCAACGGGAAGTGGGAAGACGAGGGTCTCAATTTCCATTGTTGATGTTTTGACACGGCATAACTATGTGAAAAATGTTCTGTTTTTAGCAGATCGCAAAACATTAGTAACGCAAGCGAAAAATAACTTCAGTCGTCTATTACCTAACTTAACACTGTGTAATTTACTGGACAATAAAGACAACCCGGAAGAAAGCAGGATGGTCTTTTCTACATATCCAACCATGATGAATGCTATCGATGAAGTGAAAAGAAAAGATGGAAAAAAACTATTTACAAGTGGTCATTTTGATTTAATTATTGTGGATGAGTCACACCGTAGTATTTATAAAAAATATCGATCCATTTTTGAATATTTTGATGGAATGCTACTAGGGCTTACAGCAACGCCAAAAGATGAACTGGATAAAAATACATATGAAGTGTTTGATCTGGAAAATGGAGTTCCTACATATGCATATGAATTAGAACAAGCGGTAAACGACGAATATTTAGTTGATTACCGAACTGTTGAAACGAAATTTAAGTTTTTGGAATCAGGTGTTCAATATGACCAATTATCTGATGAAGAAAAAGAAAAGTATGAAGAAACATTTGATGATGAAGTAGGCGAAATGATTGATAGTTCTGCATTAAACAATTGGTTGTTTAATGATGACACAATTGATCAAGTGTTACGAATGTTAATGGAAAGAGGCATAAAGGTTGAAGGTGGAGATAAACTGGGTAAAACTATTATCTTTGCTAAAAATCATAACCATGCTGTTCAAATCGTAAAACGTTTTGATGTTTTATATCCTGAATATACAGGGAAGTTTGCAAGTGTAATTGATTACAATATTAATTACTATCAGACGCTAATTGATGATTTTTCAGATCGAAATAAATCACTGCAAATTGCTGTATCTGTTGATATGTTAGATACAGGTGTGGATATTCCCGAGGTGGTCAATCTTGTATTCTTTAAAAAAGTACGCTCAAAAGCGAAGTTTTGGCAGATGATTGGTCGCGGTACGCGTCTTTGTGAGGATTTACTTGGAATCGGAGAAGACAAAAAGGAGTTCTTGATTTTTGATTTCTGTGGAAACTTTGAATTTTTCCGTGCTGACCAAAAAGGTACAGAAGGAAGAATGGTACAAAGTTTAACTGAGAAAATCTTTAATACAAAAGTTGAATTAATTCGTGAGCTACAAGATTTACAAGCCCAAGAAAAAGATTACATTATGCATCGTCAAGAATTGGTTCAACAAGCATTGGCACAAGTATCATCGTTGGACGATGAAAATTTTCGAGTTCGTCAACATTTGAAGTATGTACACAAATTTAAAAATAAAGATTCATGGGTGTCTTTAAGTATGATGGATGTCAATGAAATGAAGGAACATATTTCTCCGATTCTTGTATCCTTAACAGATGATGAACTTGCGAAACGATTCGATTATTTAATGTTTACAATTGAATTAGCAAAAATGCAAAATAATAACGCTACTCGACCAATTCGAAGTGTTGTGCAAACAGCAGAAGGGCTATCGAAGTTAGGGACTATTCCACAAGTTATGGAACAAAAATATATCATTGATAAAGTATTAACAGAAGAATTTTGGAAAGAAGCAGATATTCTTGAATTAGAATCTGTGCGTGAAGCATTGCGAGAGTTGATTAAGTTTTTAGAGAAAGAAACGCAGAAGGTATATTACACCAACTTTAAGGATGAAGTTATCGAGATAAATGAAAATACATCTATGTATCATGAAAATGACCTTCGTAGTTATCGGAAAAAAGTGAGCCAATACTTACAAGAACATCGAGATCAATTGGCTGTATTCAAATTACGTAGTAATGAGCAATTAACTCATCAGGATATTCAGTCATTAGAAGATATTCTTTGGAAAGAGCTAGGAACTCGAGACGACTATGAGAAAGAGTATGGAGATACGCCAGTTACAAAATTAGTTCGTCAAATTGTCGGTTTAGATCCGCAGACTGCAAATGCTGCATTTTCTGAGTTTTTAACTAATGAACAATTAAATGTTAATCAGGTGCGTTTTGTGAAATTGATTGTTGATTATGTAGTGAAAAACGGTATCATGGATAAACGAGTGTTACAAGAGGAGCCGTTTAAAACGGTAGGAAGTATTGTTGAATTATTCCAGGATAATATGGATTATGCAAAGGGGATTATTGGGGTGATTGATCAAATTAACCATAACTCAGAAGTAATTATTGGGGTGTAAAATATTTTGGTAATGAGGCGCAGGATGAGATGTTCTGTAGCCTTTTACTTATGTGTATTTATTGATGTTGATAAGGGATGTTTAAGTTAATTAGAAAAGTTATTATGGTATAAATGATTTACATGTTTTTTATATTGATAGTTTAAAATTTAATTCTAAATATAAAGAAGAACCGGATAGCAAGAGGTTGAAGGGGAGAGAGTATGAACTTAAAAAGGTTAAAACTATTAAGTGATTATAAAATATTTAAGAGAAATTTAGAATTTAATTTTAATGATTCTAAAATTCTGGCAGTAGTGGGTGCCAATGGTAGCGGGAAGTCTATTTTTCAAGAAGTAATTGTAAATGTTTTTGTGAATCTATATGCCAAATTAAATAAATATAAGATATTTTTTGATTTAGATTATGAGCTAGAATACTCTTTAGTACCCAATCCGTTGATATACTCAGTGGTTTCGAATAATAAGGATATATTGAAATTTGAAGACTTAAAAGAAATAATTGTAAAAGCTAGAAGTATAGGGAAGGGAAAAGAATGTCTTGAATTTGAGGTTTTTTATAGAGGGAATTGTAATAATCTTATTCAACTAAAAGTTGATGATGCAAAATTAAACCTTTTTCTTCCAAATTCTTTAGTTGTTTATTCTTCTGGAGAAAATGAAACAATTAGTAATGAATTGTTGAGGTATAGGTTGATCAATTTGAACAAGTATTTTGATAGGATGAATGAAATAGATAAGTCTGATGGTAATATGAAATTACATTATGTACATGATAACTATCGATCTTTATTAATTCTATCGTTATTGATTTTTAATAATGAAAAAATTCAAAAGCTAAAAGATTTAGTAAGAGTTGACGGGTTACATTCAATGTTGATTAACATAAATTTTAAACAACGAGGATTTAAGCGAATTGAGTTACCAGAGAAAGAGCGTTTTGATCTAAATAAGTTACTTAGACGTTCTAATAACATTCCTTTTGATCAAAGTGATAATTTAGATGGTTTGTATGAATTTTATTTTAAAGAACAATATGAAATATTTAAAGACGAATATTTAGATGATCCAGTGAATTTGTATAGGGTGTTAGAGAATTTTGAGAACTTAAATTTACTTAAAATATCAAAAAGAAAGCGGAAACAAATGGAATGTGAGGCCAATTATTCTATTAAAGACATACATTCTTTTTATTCAAATGAAAATAAAGTTTTTGAAGTAATGGATAGCAAAATAGTGAAAAGTGATAAATCTTTGGTTAACTTATTAGGATTATCAGACGGTGAGTATCAAGTTTTATTGATAATGTCTCTATTGCTAATTCAGGGGAATAAATATCAAAATAATTTATTCATTCTAGATGAACCAGATACGCATTTTAATCCAGAGTGGAAAGCGAAATTTGTTTCGCTACTTTCAATGATGAAAGAGGACACTTCACAGTGTTTATTTTCAACCCATAATCCAGAAGTGTTAACTGATATGAGGAATGAAGATATTATTTTCTTAAAAGAAGGAAGAATAAATTCAGTTGATATCAATACTTTTGGGGCCAATCCCAACATAATAGCTAGTCATATTTTTAACAAAAGAAATACTATTTCTGAAGTTTCTCAAAAAGAATATGAAAAGTATCTTGATTTAATTGATAACAATAAATCTATGGAAGATTTAAGTGGAATAGAAGAAGAAGTGATGTTAAAATTAGGGAATTCTTCTGAGAGAATGATGTTATTAAATAAAATATATAAAAGTAAAGGAACTAAGTAACATGTGGTTTTTTTATAAGGTGAGTTTTGAAAATGATCATTTAGATTATTTTATTGAGAGTATCAAAGGGTTTTTTCTCAAAACTTTTGAAGGTTGTAGTTTTATTGAGGCTATTAATGGTGAGTTTTTTAGAAATATGAGCCGTACGAAATTAATCGGAGAATATTTTGAAGAATTCCACAAGAAATATAACGGACTAAGTCAAGAGAATAAACTATTAATACAGGAAGCATTTAGAATAAATACTAATATTGAAAATGTGTGTCTTTCAATATTAACGCCTGTTAAATATTCTGAATTACCAAGAATTGTACGTGAAGATTTAAAAAATATTTTTGATTATTTATATGAGGATTTTCCTAAAATAAAATATTTTAAAGAATCCTTAGGTAGCTTTAAAAATTATTATGATCAATTTTATGAACAAAACTTTTCAGAAAATACATTATGCCCATTTTGTGGGTTAAAGTTTATGAAGACACCTAAAGAAAAAAGAAGAGAACCTTTTGATCATTATTTATTACGAAGTCAATATCCATTTGTTTCATTAATAAGGAATAATTTAGTTCCAATGTGTCATGATTGCAATGAGGATTATAAAAAAGAGTATGATATTTCGAGCCGGAAAGTATTTTATCCATTTACAGATAGGGAAAGTGACGTAGTGTTAAAGATTAATGGTAGTGAGGCTCAAGTACATAGTGATCAATTTACAGAAGAAGTGGAATCTTGGGATAGCATTTTTAATGTTAAGCAGAGGATAGAGGGCCATGTGGAAAAAAATAAATCAGCTCTTTTATCAAATTTTACAGAATTAGAATCCTGGTTTGAAGAAAAGGAATGGAAAGAGTATTTGGAGCGGAAAATTCAATCGTGTGATAAATATCTATACTGTATGCATAATTATATAGAGAAAGCTATTTTATTAGATGAATTCAGTTACATTTTTAATACAGGAGAAATGATGTTTGAATCTGAGGAGCTGTCAGACTTAAATTTTCAGCAATTAAATAATGAACATGATATAACGCCCGAAAAATGCTTAGTTAAGAACAAGTAGCTATATAAATGACAGCTGTACATCCTATAAGAATCTACAACAGGACAATGTAATGTTATAGTATTTTGAGTATATAATTATTATATTTATGCTGGCAGTAATACGAAATAGGGGAGAAGCCTAATAGAAGGGGAATAGATTATCTTGGTAAAACTCAAATTGAGGTAGAAAGTATAATCAAACTTCCCACTATACGAATTCCCAACCCTCTTTACAACCGAAGAAGAAAACTATATAAAAGAAGCAATCCAGCAGTTTAACACCTAGTTAAACTGCTTTTCCATTATAATAGAAGAAAAACCAAACGGAGGAAAATCCCATGCCAACCTACAACAAACTAATCCGAAACAAAATCCCACAAATAATAAAATCCAACGGAAAAACACCAACAACAAGAATCCTACCCCAAGATGAATACATAAAAGAAATCTGCAAAAAAACACAAGAAGAACTAACCGAATATCTAGAAGCAGACACAAAAGAACATAAACTCGAAGAACTATCCGACCTACTAGAACTAATAAACGCCCTAGCCGAACACGAGGGCACAACACTAGAAGAAATCAACAGCATCCGAAAAAAGAAAGCAGAAGAAAGAGGCGGCTTTTCAGATCGAGTGTTTCTAATCGAAGTAACCGATAACTAGCCCCTCCTAAGCCCCTTACAAACCCCTACCAAGTAATAAATCACTAAGAAAAAACATAACAAAACAAAAACACCAACAAACACCGTAGTAGGAGTCAAAAAAAATTTTGAAATAACACGCCAAAAACCAGCCCCTCCTTCCTATATATAGTACAAAGGGGAAATTTTCATTTTTGAATTAGGACGGGAGGAATTGGGATGGCGGTGTATCGTACTGTGCAGGTGAATTTTTGGCAGGATGATTTTGTTTTGGATTTGACGCCGGAGGAGCGGTATTTTTATGTGTATTTGTTAACTTGTTCGAAGACGACGCAGTGTGGGATTTTTCCTTTTCCGAAGCGGTTAGCTGAGATGGAGACGGGTTATAATCGGGAGACTGTTGATAAGCTGGTGCAGCGCTTCATTGATTATGGGAAGGTTCTTTATGATGCGGAGACGCGAGAGTTATTCGTTTTAAATTGGCTTCGTTATAATCCGGTGACGAATACGAATGTGGAGAAGTGCGTTCTTCGTGAGCTTAAGGGTGTGAAGAATAAGGAGTTTGTACATATGTTTCTTCAGAAGTGTGTAGAGGAGGAGCTGAATGTTCCGATGCTTTTAGCACATTTCGGTATGCCGAGTGATTTGGCTGTGGCTGATGTTGAGCCAGTTTGTGAGGAGACAGAGGAAGAAGAGGTTATAGAGGAAGAAACAGGGAGTCGCGTGTTTTCTTTTTATGAGCAGCATTTCGGTAGTTTGTCTCCTCATACGGTGGAGGAACTGAGTGCGTGGATGGAAGATTTGTCAGAGGAGCTTGTGCTGAAGGCGCTTCAAATTGCGTATGAGAATAATAAGCGGACGGTTGCTTATGTGAAGGGGATTTTGAGAGGCTGGCACGGGAAAGGGTTTACGAAATTATCTGAGGTTGATGCGGATACGGCGAGTTTTAGGAAGAAGGATTCGTCTGTTAGTACGGGGGAGACGGAGGAGTTTTTGGCGAGATGTGAGGAGTGGGAGAAGAATGCGCCATCTGAGGAAGAGTTGCAGCGCTTTTTAGCGGAGCGCGGGTGGCGGCCATGAGTATTCAAAATGTGGAGGCGGAGAAGACGGTGTTAGGTTCTCTGCTACTTGATGGAGAGCTTATTAAGGAGTGCCGTTTGACGGAGCAGTATTTTTCGATGCCGGTGCATAAGTCTATATTTCAGTTAATGAGAAAGATGGAAGGAGAGGGGCAACCGATTGATCTTGTGACTTTTACTTCTAGGGTAGATCCGAATTTTTTGAAGGGGATCGGGGGAATGGAGTATTTTATAGGGTTAATGGATGGTGTGCCTACTACTGCCAACTTCTCGTATTATGAGGGGCTTGTTCGAGGTGCCTGGAAAATGTATCAGGCCGGTGTTCTCGGGCACAAGATGGGAGAGCGTCTTATTGCGGAGAAGAGTGAGAAAATTATTGGTGAGACGATTACGGCACTTTGTGAGTTAGAGGAGAAGGACTGTGTATGTGAGTTTGATTTGAAGGATGCGCTAGTTGATTTATATGAAGAGCTTCATCAAGATGCGAAAGAGATTACTGGTATTGAGACTGGTTATACATCGCTAAATAAAATGACGTGCGGATTGCAGGAAGGTGATTTTGTCGTTCTTGGTGCGCGGCCTTCTATGGGGAAGACTGCGTTTGCGCTAAATGTTGGACTGCATGCGGCGAAGTCTGGCGCGGCGGTTGGATTGTTTTCGTTAGAGATGAGTAGCAAGCAATTGTTAAAAAGGATGGCGTCTTGTGTAGGGGAAGTGTCAGGAGGTAGGCTGAAAAATCCGAAGCATCGTTTTGCGATAGAGGACTGGGAAAAGGTGAGTAAGGCGTTTGCGGAGATTGGGGAATTACCGCTTGAAATTTATGATAATGCGGGCATTTCGGTGCAAGATATTTGGATGCAAACTCGTAAGTTGAAGAGAAAGCACAGTGATAAGAAGGTTTTAGTTATTATAGATTACTTGCAGCTTATTACGGGTGATCCGAAGCATAAGGGCAACCGATTTCAAGAGATTAGTGAGATTTCGCGTAAGCTTAAGTTATTGGCACGTGAATTAAATGTTTGTGTAGTAGCGTTGTCGCAATTGTCTCGTTCTGTAGAATCACGACAAGATAAGCGCCCTCTTTTATCTGATTTAAGAGAGACAGGACAAATTGAGCAAGATGCGGATGTCATTATGCTTATGTATCGCGAGGATTATTACGATAAGGAAACGAAGCAGAAAGAGATGACGGAGATTCATGTGGCGAAGCATCGGAATGGGCCTGTGGGGAGTTTTAAGCTGAGGTTTATGAAGGAGTTTGGTCGGTTTGTGGAGGGGGAATAGTTGAAAGACTTGAGTATGACTTTGCAAATAAAATAAAGCATAAGTGTTCTATTGCATTCACTTATGCTTTATTCTTTGATTCTTTCAATATACTTCTTATTTTCCCATAAAGAAAGATCGTCTCTCTGCAGTGATCCATTGCTCCAAGTCATCTTGGCTGCGTCGGACAAGGCGATTTACTAAAACATCATGCCACACATAATCCTCTAATAGGTATATATGAACGGGGTCATCTGTATAAAAAGCAATATTACGCTCTTCAAGTGATGGTCCATAAATCATTTCTTTAGAATCTATCGATAAAATAAACCAATGTTCTGTAGAGAGTGTTTCTGTATAAGCTGTTATACGATGGGCTTCTAGATTTTTAATAGGATTTTCAACATGCAAGGTAATACCTTGTACTGTGACTTTATCAGCTACCTCAGCTAGGTCTTCTTTTAACGCTTCATACATCTCATCCCACATTGAAATGACAATACGTTGTTCTGCTTTTTTTATTAATGTCTGACAGTAGCTAATGATTGTTTGATTGTCTTTTAAAGTAATTACTCGATTATCCGTTTTTTCCTCGGAAGTTTCTAGTTTTTTTAATGAATCACTAATTCCTTCATAAGTAGACTGCCATTCTGATTGCGCCTTCTGTAAAAAGATTTCAACAGGTAGAGGTGAATAGCGGGTGGTGTCATTTATTTCTTCCTTCATGACAATTCCTTTTTCTACAAGGTTACCTAAAATCTCATAAATTCGCGCTCTTGGGACACCCGAATCTTTACTCACTTGATAGGCTGTGACAGGCCCTTGTTTAACAAGAGATACATAAGATTTAGCTTCATATTCATTAAAACCAATTTTTTTAAGCTGTTGCACTATGTAGTCCACTTTTTTTGTCCTCCGATGTTTGCTTTTGTATTTTAACGTTACAATAACTCTTTACATTTAGCAAATTGATAGTTACTATTACGATAGTGACTAAAGGGGAGGCTACTAATATGGATTTTTATTTAGACCCATCTGTATTAATGATTTTGATTGTTTTTGGATTTGTAGCTGCATTTATTGATTCAGTTGTAGGTGGTGGCGGACTCATTGCCTTACCAGCTTTATTATTTACAGGACTGAATCCAGCAAGTGCAGTAGCTACGAATAAACTAGCATCGACAATGGGGAGTGCAACTAGTAATATTGTGTTTTATCGTTCTGGTAATCTTGATTTGAAATCGGCGTTTAAATTATTTCCAATCACTTTCATAGGTTCCATAATAGGGGCATGGACCGTTCATTTAATGAACCCAGAAGTACTGAAGCCACTAATGCTGATCATGCTTGGTGTGGTCGCTATTTATACGATATTCAAGAAGGATTGGGGTAGTATTTCCACTCATAAAAAATTGTCTGGTCGACACGTCATTATTTTTACTTTTTTTATTTTTGCTATTGGTTTTTATGATGGATTTCTAGGTCCTGGTACAGGTTCATTTTTAATGTTTTCTCTTTTATTTATTGGGTATGATTTTTTAAAAGCAGCAGGTACGGCGAAGTTTCTTAATTTAGGAAGTAACGTTGGTGCATTGTTCATGTTTATGTATGTAGGGCAAGTAAACTATGCGTATGGCTTCATAATGGGGATTGCTCAAATTGCTGGAGGAATTGCCGGATCCAGATTTGCTATAAAAAAAGGAAGCGGGTATGTTCGTGCCCTTTTCATTACAGTAACTTGTTTGTTGTTAGCGAAAAATCTGTATGACTATGTGCAGTAAGTAATGTAGAAACGGTGAACAATGCAGGCTACATTAATATAATAATTCCTTTTAACATGTTTTAGATGCTATCTTATTCGAAGATAGCATCTAAAAAAGTCTCATTTACAAGAGAATGAAAATAATAGTAACGAATATTTTCTCGGGGTATGTAGATCTATTCCATATTCTTTTTATAATTAACTCGTAATAAACTCTTAAAATCCACCTCAGCAATCAACACACTGACTAATATAAGTGTCGCTCCTAAATATCCTTTTCCTGTAAGTGTTTCACCAGTGAAAACGAAAGCAAAACCTGCGGAAAAGACAGGTTCTAATGAAAAAATAAGGCCGGTATGTGTGGGCGTTGTGTATTGCTGGGCAATCACTTGCACGATGAATGCGACTGCAGTGCAAAAGATGCTTAAGGCTAAGATGATTAGCCATGAGTTGGTTGTGCTAGGCAGTTTTGGCGCTTCTATCATGAATGAAAATATAAGACTAAATAGACCGACGAAACCGAGTTGTATGACCCCAAGTGCAATGGAATTCACATGTTTTGTTACGCTTCCGGTAATGATGACGTGAATCGCATAAAATAAGGCAGACAGTATGCAAAATATATCACCGTTACCGATCCTGAATTCGCTCGTTAATGTTAATAAGCCGATTCCTATTATCGTTAAAATGATTCCTACTATAACTTTCTTTTCCGGAATGTGTTTTAAAAATATGGCTGATAATATCGGAATGAAAATAACTGTGAGACATAGTAAGAAACCGGCATTAGAAACACTCGTATACTTTGTGCCGAAAGTCGCGAAAATGTAAACGATAAATAAGACAGAAGCGAGTATAAATGCATATTTTACCGTTTTAAAATCAATTTTGAATAAATGTTTGTAAAATATTAAACCTGATAAAAGAAAGGCAATAATAAATCGTAATGCGATTAAGTTGTATTCTTCTATACCTTCAAGTCCAACCTTCGTAAGTAAGATGGATGCACCCCAAAAGAATGTAACTAGTAGTAGTCCTAAGTCTGCTTTTAATTGTAGTTTCATTTCTATTCCCTCATTATGTATAAATTTTAATCTCATACCCCTATCCCCATTGTTTATTTTAATATTAATTCTGAATATTTGTAACTTAAATTTATCGACGTTTTATTTCATTGATTTAATGTTATCCGCCGTGAAAACATTAGCGGAGTTAAATCCAAAGATGACATTTATTTACGTATCTGGTAGCGGAAAAGACAGTGCAGAATCAAGACGTACGATGTGGGCGAGAGTGAAGGGAAGAACGGACAATGAGTTATTACGTTTACCTTTCAAAGCTGCGTATATGTTTAGACCAGGATTAATCATCCCGGCAAATAGTGTGAAATTAAAAACGAAATCATATCAATTGATGTACGATGTGATAAAACCTTTTAATCCAAGTTTGGCAGTGTAATAACTTCAGAACAATTAGGAAGAGCGTTGGTGCGAGGTGGGAAATATGGATATGCTCATTAGATTATTGAAAGTTCGAATTTGAAGAAAATCGCTAAATAATGATGATAGAAAAGCCCGGTTTGGAGGGGCTTTTTTCTATGTAGAATTTCATTTATTTTGTTTACATAATATCTTTACAATCATTTGATAAAATAAAGTCAACTGCATATTGTGAGGGTGGATGGTTATCCCTTCTTTCTATTCGGAAGGAAAGGAGGTGATAATATGGAGTTTTTGATTGATCTTGTAAAAGAGTTTCTGAAAGCGACTGTGCCCGAAGTTTCAGCGTATTTTTTGCGGAAGCAACTTCTGGATAAGGACAACAAAAAACCCACTCCGCGCCGTCACAAGCAAAAGGGTGGGTTCCGCAAAAAGAAATAACTTATAATAACCACCACCCTAAGCGGTAGCAGTTAGGGAAGAGATGTGAGCGCATCTCTTCTTTTTATTATATGTCATTTTATTTGATGTCATACTTATATAGTATTCTACGGAAAATATATCATATTCCTATTTTTTGGTCAATTTGATTACATGATTGAAAAGGTGTAGTCTTATTCCTCTTCAAACTGAAAAATATCTCGGTTAATAAGTTGTTGGAGATACCTATCCATTTCAGCCGCAGAAACTTTTCTTTCATTTTTAAACCACCATGCGCTTAATGAGGTGATTGCCCCTGAATAAAATTCAATGATTAAATCATTTGGCATCGTATGATTTTTGCGCAGTTGATGTAACGCTTCTATTTCTTGTTTTCTCGTTTCGTGACTTAAATACTGTGCCCGGTTAATAAATTGTTCATCAGACATTTGCGTCTCTAATATTTTACCGAGTTCTTCATGGTGTAGAAATTGTTCCATTACTTGAAATGGTTTACTTAATCGATCTGAAACGGGTATTTCAGCAATCATCTTGCTGTATCGTTTAAATCCAAAGGCTAATAAAGCATCTTTATCTTCAAAGTGTTTATAAAAGGTTGTTCGGTGTACCATCGCGCGATCACATATTTGGTTAATCGTGATAGTACTATATTTCTGTTTTGATTGCGTCATTAATTCAAATAAGGAATCCCATAGTAATTTATGTGTACGTCTAATACGTAAATCAAGTTGTTTTTCATTATCGTTCATCTACAATTCTCCTTTTTTGTAGATTAAATATACAGTGGTTGAAAATTGATTCTCCCTTTTTAATCTACATATGTATATTATATTACATGTGTTCAGGTATATTTAAAGTTTTTTAAGTAAGAAACAGGAGGAGAATTTGCAAATGAATATGACAACTAAGAGCCCTGCAAGTGGCAAAGTTGATACTTCTAATATGAAACATACCCCCATTTTAATTGCATTACTTTTAGGGGCAATGGTTGCGTTATTAAACGAAACGTTACTTGGTAATGCGTTAACAGTATTAATGAAAGAATTTGACGTAACAGCTTCAACGATTCAATGGCTTTCTACAGCTTACATGCTAGTTGTTGGTGTTTTAGTACCGATTACAGCGTTACTTCAGCAATGGCTTACAACGAGACAGATGTTTTTGATCGCTATGGTAACGTTTTTAGCTGGTACATTAATTGCGGGATTTGCACCGACATTTTCTGTTTTATTAATCGGCCGTATCGTCCAAGCGGTAGCGACGGGGTTAATTTCACCGTTATTAATGAATACGATTTTAATTATTTGTCCGCCTGAAAAACGTGGTGCGACAATGGGATTAATCGCACTTGTGATGATGGCAGCTCCGGCAATTGGTCCTACATTATCTGGAGTAATTGTGGATTCATTAAATTGGCGCTGGTTATTCTATATTGTTATTCCTATCGTGATCATTTCAATTATGATTGGGATGAAGTACATTCAAAATGTTTCAGAGTTAACAAGGCCAAAAGTAGATTACCCATCAATCCTTTTATCGACATTAGGATTTGGCGGATTTGTGTATAGCTTTAGTGCATCAGGTGATTTAGGATGGTCCGATGCGAAAGTATATGGTGCTTTACTTGTTGGGCTTATATCATTATGTATTTTTGTCGTTCGACAATTAAAAATTGAGAATCCAATTTTAGAATTACGCGCATTTAAAGTTCCGATGTTTACATTATCAGTTGGATTAATTGTCATTGTGATGATGTCGTTATTTTCAACGATGACTTTATTACCGATGTTCCTGCAAACAGTTTTACTTGTTACAGCTTTTAAATCAGGAATTATCATGCTTCCGGGAAGTATTATTAGCGCCATAATGGGACCAATTGCAGGTAAACTATTTGATAAATTTAGTCCGAAAGTTATTATCGTTCCCGGCATTGTGTTAGTAGGGATTGCAATGTTCTTATTTAAAGGCATTACGCCTGATACATCAATGTTACAAATTATTATTATGCATAGCGTATTAATGGTTGGACTTATGTTTGTCATGACAGCACAAACATACGGTTTAAATCAATTAACACCAGATTTATATCCGCATGGAACAGCACTGTTTAATACGTTGCAACAAGTAGCTGGTGCAATTGGTACAGCTATCTTTATTTCGAAAATGTCTTCAGGAACAACTAAGTATATGGAAAGCTCCGCAAATCCACTGGATCCAGTAGAGAAGTTAAATGGTTTAACGTCAGGATTCCAAGGTGCATTTGCACTTGGATTAATCTTTATTGTTGTTGCGTTTATCGTATCGCTATTCTTAAAAGAAGAGAAAAAGGGAGTGGAAGTAGCAGGGGTTTTACAGAACGAAAATTAAGGTTTATATAAAAAGACATCTTTATGATTAAAGATGTCTTTTTATATTTCTTTCGTAACATCATACCTTAGTAACTCTTCCTGATCATAAAACCTCTCAAAAATAATCCCCATTACATAGAAGAATACTAGCCCGAAACCAATATGAATGAGTGTAAAAGTAGCTCCAAATGAAGAAAATTCATACACGAGAATTGGCAATTTCGCAGTTGTCCAAACGCCTAAGAAAAATACGATGTACCGAATGCTTGCACCTTTTGTTAATAGTAGTGCTGCGATTGGAAAGGCGACGTAGAGGGGACCAGCTGCAATGCCTCCTAATAATAGAGAAAACAAGATTCCGTATATACCTGATTTTTCACCCATATATTTCATGAGCGTTTCTTTTTTCACCCATTGATCAAGTAGCCCTACAAATAGTAAGACAGGGGGGAGGAGAAACAGCATATCTAAAATGCTATTCCCTGTTAGTTGTAATGCGCTCCACCCTAAAGATTGATTTATGAAAGTTAATAGAAAGAGCCCGAGTAGTAAGACGAAAAAGAAGCGATATCTTTTTAGTTCTTTCATACCATCACCATCCAAATGATATAGGAGAATAGAAGAGACATGAGCAAAGCAGCTGCATTACGTGCGTAAGCAAAGCTTCGACCGAATATCTTTTGTTCCATGGGCAAGGTTGTAATTCCTACTGACATGAATGTAGACATAAGCGCCGCAACTTGAGGGAGGCCTGCACCGTGTTGGACTAACGTATGACCAAGAGGAAATACGACAAAGCTTGGAATAAGTGCAATGGATCCAAGTATTGCTGAATACATAATACCTAACACTCCGGACTGTTCTCCAATGATAGAAGAGATAAAGGACGGCGTTAATATAGAAAGCGATAAGCCAACGAAAAGCATGATGGAGAGCATCGCAGGGAGAAGGTTGCGAAACATTTTCCACGATTTCATTAGAGCATCTTTCGTTTTCTTGCGGTCCTTCATAAAAGAAATCCCCGTAAGAATAATGGCTAAAGTATAAAGAATTACGCCGTTAATCATGGTCGGATTCCTTTAAGTCTTTATATTTATCTAAGAAAAAGGATAAGTTCTTCATTTTTTCTTCAATATCCATTTGAAAATCTGCCAGTTGTTCCTTTCCAGTAGGCGTAATTTTGTACATCTTTCTCGGTTTGTCTTGATGATCTGTGCTTACATAAGATTCAATTGCACCTTCGTTTTCTAATTTTTTTAACGTGCGATATAAAATGGCGCTATCGATTGGATTGACGGGAAGTTCTTCCTCGCACTTTTGCAATAATTGTCCGCCATAGTTATCTCCTTCGGCTAGAAATAATAAAAGAAATGCGCCTGTATGTCTTCCTGTATGTTTCATGGATATACCCCCTAAAATGAATTAAGATTTTTACTGTTAATGACAGTATACTGTTGTTAACAGTATATGGTGCGTGAAGTGTTATGTCAATTTTAAAAATTGTAATTTTCGAGAGAAAAACTCACAATCACGCTTTTTCAAATATTCGAGTGAAATCCTGTATTTTGGTATATTCAAATAGAACTGCCCTTGGTTCATATTTTATGAAGCCACTGGAAGTTGCGCCGTTGATATCTCAATTAAGCCTAAGATTTCAAACGGAGTTGTTTTTTCCATTCTTGCTAACTTTTCTTTCATTTTTAAATCATCACGCGCTTAATGCGGTGATTACTTCAAAACAAAATTCCATATGATTTCTCACTTAGGTTTTGTTCAGCCAACTTGACCTAGCTTCATACAATTTATGACTACTATCACGCCTTGCATGTAGGAGTATCAGATAAGTAGTTTCAGCTCAACCTGACGGCTTTCATTCCTACTTTCAGTCAATCAGTTGTTGTTATCAAATTCATAACCCTCCAATTTCGTGTTTGCACACTAATGAGGAAACGTTTCGCACAAATAGCGTTTTTGTTTAATTTCTTCTTCAGTGAATCCAAGTAATATCCCTATCAGAAGATAATCCATACAGCCGATTCTTAATTAAAGTAATGGCTGGTGTTAACCAATTAGAGCAAGATCTTATCCGTATGCATCAACGTGAAGGGATTGATCTGCCCAAGAAAGAAGGAAAATGTAAAGGCCGATTAAAGAAATATCATAAAAATCATCCAGGGATGAATTATGCAGTAAAGGTATATAAAGAAGGAGGTATGACTGTAAATCAAATTTGTGAAATTGCAAATGTGTCAAGGGCTTCATTATATAGAAAGCTATGGGAAGGGAACAAATAATCATTCTTTATTCCATTATAGGGCGCGATTATCGAAAGATGAACGCGCGTGCCTGTTTCATGTTTAGGGCAGGTTGTAGAGGATATAGTCCAGCATAAATAGTGGTGAACCGTATCATTAGTAAACGAGGTTTTTTTATTTGTAGGGCTTACGTTAAGTTTGTAATATTAATCTCATAATTTGAAAATGATGGGTTGTAATGAAAAAAACTATAGGTATTAAATATTTTATACAAAGAAAAAAGGGGAACGCTTAAACGTTTCCCTTTTGTTTTTGTAGTTATTAAATTGACTGCTGTATTAAATATTAATTTTTTCGTAAAAGGAAATAGCTTTGATATAATCATTTATGGAACTATAGGTATTTCCGAGTTTTTTTAATATTTGATTTGAAAGTTTGTTATTCGTTTTTTGATAAGTGGCTAAGGCTTTATTATATTCGTTAATTGCTTTCTGAGTATCTAGTCGTAACAACCACAAATCACCAAACAATTCATGGGATTTGGCAAGGAAGTAGTGATTTTTCTCTGTTTTAATAATCTCTAGGCAATATTCTTCAACCTTTATAAAATCCTTTTTTGCTAGGTAAGTTTTAGCAAGCTCAATCTTTGTATTATTAATTACTGAAGTTGAAGCTTGTATTTGATGGTATAGTGCCAATGATTTTATGAAATATTCAATGCCTTTATCCAAATCATTTTCTTTTACATATAAAATTCCTAAATTAGTATATAAACCGGCTTCATTTTTTTTGTTATCCGTTATTTGTAAGAAGTGAAGAGATTTAAAATAACAAAATTCGGCTTCTGTTAGATTGTTAATCTCCATATAACAAATTCCAAGAGCCATGTATATATCACCTTGTTTAAAATATGTGCCTAACATTTGATTTAATTCTACAGCTTCGGTCAAAAAATGAATGGCAGAATAAATCTCTTTAATTCTTCCATGTACAATTCCTAGGTTTAAAAGTAAAGAGACCTTTGTTATATCTTGAATCTGTTCATAAACAGAAATCCTATAGGCTTCCTTGAGCGTTTGGGTCGCTAGTTCATATTTTTCTAATTTTGTATAGCAACTTCCTAATGAGTCTAAACTTCTCATTAGTTCTTTTGAAGAAGCAGTCTTTTGAAATTTTTCCACACTTACTCTATAGAGTAATTCAGCTATTGAAAAATCCCCCAGTGTCTCGTGATATTTCCCCTTTACCCAGTTCAATAATCCATACTCATAGAAAGAAATTTGAGTATTAGAACTACCCTCTAATTTTTCTAGTGTATTTTCTATCTTATTTATAATTTCTTCTGTCTTTGCTGTTTTATTGGTAACTATATACGTTTCGCAAAGTTTTAAATTTCGTTTTATTTCTAGAATACTAATATCCTTATCAATATTATTTGAAAGGATTTCTTCCACACTATAACCTAATCTCTTAGAAAGTTGCTCTAAGACATTGTATGTTGGTTCTACGGTTCCTTGTTCTATTTGACTTAAATAACTTCTTGTAATAATCCCTGAGGCTAGCTCTTTCTGAGTTAAACCTGCTTTTTTTCGTAATTCTTTTATCCTCTCCCCGGTCATTTCACTCCACCTTCCATTATTAATTCAATCATATATATATTATAAATGTTTTTAGGATTTTTTGAACATTTTTTAACTTTTTTAACATTAAAATAAAAATGTTAAAAAATGTTGACAAAGCGTTTAAATAGAAATATTATGTTATTGTAATCAGAAAATTCTTAATGGGGTGATTATTTTGTTATATCTATTAAACATTGTGGCTTTAATTGATCCAGTATGGCCTGTATTTTAATTTTTAACCCATGTATTAAATTATAGTTGAATATAACAAAGCTAATTTTAGGTTTTGTTTGAATAATAAATTTTGAGAGAAGAGGTAATGTGTGATGAGAAATGAATTTGTAACTATGCCTGAATTTAGTATGGACTTGGTAGAAGCCGCTCAAAGAGCAGAGGGTATCTTAGGAGAAATGCCTTTAGAAATGTTAATAGATGTATATGTAAGGTATAAACAATTTTGGTTTATTTGTAAAAAATATCCTGAGGAAATGATTTGTCCAACACATGATATAGATCAAATGTGGCATTTACATATGTTACATCCTAAAAAGTATTACCATGATTGTATGGGGTATTTTGGAGAAATCATGGACCACAATGCTGGTTTTGGAAAAATGCAAGAGGAATATGAAGTATTAGAGGGTATCTATGATAATTCAGAAGAAATCTGGAATATGGAATTTAATCAAAGTTATGATATTGGAATTAAGAAAGATACTTTTCAAAATATAGGTATGGAGACTTGCTATAAAGAGCCGTTAAAAGCGAAGAGTATGGAAACATGTTATAAAGAGCCGTTAAAAGCGAAGAGTATGGAGACATG
>NZ_JBXUNO010000001.1:69108-1827431 GCF_057197025.1 Bacillus sp. LSHTCR4
TTAAAAGCGAAGAGTATGGAAACATGTTATAAAGAGCCGTTAAAAGCGAAGAGTATGGAGACATGTTATAAAGAGCCCTTAAGAGCGAAAAGTATGGAAACTTGCTATAAAGAGCCCCTTAAAATAAATCAATAAGATTAACATTAAATTAACATTTTTATTGTCTAAATGCAAATGATACGAGGCTCTCCTCGTATCATTTTAATTAAAGGAGAAAAAACATGGTTCAATATAAGAATAGGTTAATATGTGCAGATACATTAAATACTTTAGGAACAGCTATTACATGGTCTGGATTACCGATGTTTGCATTTTTATCTACTGGTTCTTATTTTTTTACGGGTGCACTTTATTTTACTGGAACAATAGCTGGTATTCTTGTAGGTGCATTTGGAAGTCAACTTATTGATAGATATTCCCCTAAAAAAGTAACATTGACTGCTCTTATGTTAAATATAATAGTTATTCTATTATTGTATTTGGGTTTAACAAAAGAATACTTTGTTTTTTTAATACCAGTAACTATCATATCTCAATATCTTGGAGCACTTACAAGCCTAAGTCAAAAAACTTGGTATAACTCTCTATATA
Source organism: Bacillus sp. LSHTCR4 (assembly GCF_057197025.1). NCBI lineage: Bacteria > Bacillati > Bacillota > Bacilli > Caryophanales > Bacillaceae > Bacillus > Bacillus sp. LSHTCR4. The sequence goes on from NZ_JBXUNO010000001.1 coordinate 69,700, forward strand.
AGAAAGATAACTTATTAAAGTTAATGGGACAAAGATCTGGCTGGATTGTAACAGCGAAGACATTAGGTTTTACTCTGGGACCATTAATATTTACAACATTGAACACAAATGCAATTTTAATAGATGCGTTATCATTTTTTATATGTTTCGTTTTTCTTATAAATATTCCTATAAAAGATGCTTTACCTAAAAAAGATGAGAAGAATAGAAAGAAACGTCCATTTGAAGGATTAAAGGCTTTGGCTTTTAATTCAAATGTAAGACCTTTTTCAATCATTTTTTTCCTGGAAGGAATGATTATGCCTATCATTATGAGTACCTCTATATATGCATTAACTAAGGAGTTTCATTTTGATTCAAGAGATATAACACTATTCTGGCTTATAGGAGGTATAGGTTCAATACTTTCAAACTATTTTTTAGTAGGATCTAAATTGTTTACGAAGAATATATTTAAAGGTTTATTTATCTCAGGGACGTTAATGAGTTTAGGTATTTTAATTATGACATTCACATCTAATTCTGTAGTATATTTATGTAGTTTTTCCTTTGTTACTTTAACTAGCCCTCTATTATCAACTCTTTCTGAAAAAGAAGCGTTTATTAGGATTCCGGATGGAGATCAAGCAAAAACTTTAGGAGGTTTACTATCTCTAAGTCAAATAGGTACTTTATTTATTATGCTGATTTCTACATTGATTGTTGAAAACTTTGGTTATCAATCACTATTTCTATTGATAAGTATGATAGCTGTCATTCGATTTGTGGTATTAATCTATGTCATGAAAAATGAATATTTACAAAATCAACAGAAATATAAGTTGAATTGAATAAGGTAGAGCGAAGGAGAAATAAAATGATTATACAAAATGAAAAGGTGGATATGGGACTAAGTACAGCTGGAGAAATAGGAGTAAATCTATTATTTTATAGTAATACTATTTTGTATAAATCTTTAGGCATGGCCGTAAAATCGGCAAATATTCATGATTTAATAGAAAGCGCGGAAGTATTACAATTTTATGTTGAGGATGGATTGATAGAATCATCATATTTTGAAGAAATTGGGAAGCAAAAAATGTACTATTTTTCACGTGAAATAAAAAATAAACGCGACCTGTTATGTGATTATGAAAAAAATGATATAAGTTTGAATTATAAATTAATACAACCACTTTGTAAGGAAGAAGGGTATCAAACAAATTTAATTCCCCTATTAATTTCAGTTATGCTAGTTAAGGGATTATAAGGTATCGCTATCAAGCTAAGATTATGCAAAGTCAATTTTAGACGAGATTGTTTCTTTTTCCTAAAGGACAAGTCTAGGTATTGCAGTAATTACTGTTTTGAGGACAATTTACTGTGCACTAAGTGTCTAATGTCTACTTTTACTTTATATTGCAGCACCTCTTAATGAAAGGTGCTGTTTTTTTGTTAATTAACAATCATTGTACTCAAAAATTAATAATATGTTATGCGATACGGTAATAAAGCTAGGTAGCATAGAGACTGTTAAGTTATAACAGTCGATAAGAATCCAGCTTATCCGATAGCAATTGAACAGTAAAAAAAAGAAAAAAGCATGATGGTATGCAACTTAGACAACAAAGGTACTTGAATAACATAGTAGGGGGCACCATACATCGCCATCAACCTAAAAAATCAATATCTCCCCATAACGAAAATTCTATTAATTAATAATTACTGAGGAGAAACACTAATTTGCTTTGGGCATCATCATCCTGTTCATGTTTTTCAAACAATGGACAAAACTTTTTTAAATTCAGGCTCACTAGGATGTAACCATGAACCATTCGCTCAATATGGTATTGTTAATTTTGATGCTGGGCGATGCTCTGTTGAATTGAAAAAAGTACCATATGATAACGAAAACTTTATAAATCAATACTTAAAGTTACAAATTCCAGATTATAAAACCATTTTAAAGATTTTTTATGGCAAGAACATATAAGCTGATTAAACTAGTAGATTCATTGAATTCCGAGTTCGAAAGTTATGTAAATGAGCTGTCCATATGGTAAGCCCATTTTATTTTTTGCCTAGCGTGGGTGGGTTCCAAAATGCGGGTGGTACTCCGTTCTAGTTGGGGGAAGGCACCTTAGGGTGTCTTTTCTTTATTACCTTTCGATCAAATATGCCGATATAAAAATAAGTCATTTGCTACTATGAGATGAGAAACCTTACATTTTAAAAAGAACTAATACAGCTTGGAGGGGAAAAAATGAAACAAAAAAAGACACTCTCAAGAGTGCCTTCCTTTAGCAGCCGAATCCGCCGCCCCAACAGCTAGCGCCAACGATGATTAATAAAATAAAGAGTACAACAAGTAAAGCGAAACCGCCGCCGAAACCGCAGCCTCCACCACAACTACCGCCATAGCCCATATTAACTCCTCCTTCCATAAAGACCATTAATTAATGGATTTAATTCACTTTATGTTTTTACGGATAATCTTGAGCAGGTCCTTTTGAAAAATAAAGGTGCTTAGATTTTAAAAGAGTTGACGACCTTATTTTTGTCACCGCTATTCGGCTGATGACATATTGTATTTTATTCTGTGTATTGGGGGAAGGAGGATCTTTATGGCTAATTCTGAAATGATTTTACGTTTACTTACAGATTTAAAGATTGAACAGCAAGCTTTAAAAGAACAGCTGGAGAAAATGCAAACAGCTGTGAATACTCTTGAAGAAAAATCAGTGATTGTGGAAGAAAAACCAAAGACTATTGAAGAAAAACCAGCTGTTGCTGCAAAGCAAAGAGCTCATTCTGGACACCCAACATCTTTTCGTGCTTGGAGAGCATCTGCTCAAAGGAATTCATAAAAATATAAGAAAAGAAGACATCTAGTAAGATGTCTTCTTTTACTTGTACAATCCAAATGATTAAGAAGGTATATCTATATTGCTTTAAAAATAAGAAGAAAATAACGATTGTCGACTCCTGTTTTAGTATAGCATGTAATAATGAAATTTTTCTATGTAATATTGCATATATGTGAATTATACAATTTTTATCTTATATATTTTAGTTGTCTGTTATTTGTTTTAATTCATTTACTTATATTATTTTTTGAGCGTCCCAGTTATGGGGCCTTTTTTTATAATTGTGTTAAAGCAGAAACCCCTCAAGCATAGTGAGGGGTTACATGACTAGGGAAATGAATGATTCTTAGTGTTTAATGAGCTGAAGTTCAGGATATTGCTTCTGAATTTCTTCTAAATGATTTTCGTTTATCCCTTTTAAATTTTGATCAAAGAAGCTAGTTACTAGTTTATTAATGAGTGTATAATTTGCGGCTACATCTTCACCGGGTTCATTAATAATACGTGAAAATGCGGCTAAATCTGTAAAACTATTATGATTTGTTTTTGGAATTACAACTGTGTACGCGCCAGGTTTTTCAATGGTTTTATTTCTTAAATAGGATATTTCAAACAATTCATCTTGGATTCCACCTGTCTTTTGATTCTCCGCTTCTTTCATATACTGAATGGTAGCTTCAGCGTTCATCAACATGAATGGTTTCTGAGGGCCGTCTTTAGGCATTGGATCTCCATACAATCCGCCGTCCATATCAATTGCAGCTTTAATACGAGTATCCTTTATTAACATTTGCGCGGCAGTTGCTCCTCCATAAGAGTGACCTAACATGCCGATTTTGTCATCGTCAATTAAATTTGTAATGGCTGTAAAGTTTTTATCAAAATTGCCTTTTATTACTTCGTTTAAAACAAAAGTAGTATCCTGTTCCCAATTTCGAACCATGTTATTTAAAGCGTTAGGTGTAAATTCAATTGGTACGGAATCTATACGTTTTCCATTAGGGAAAATTGTTGTTGCTGCGTATCCTGTGAAATTAAGAGCGATTACTACATAACCTTGACTAGCTAATTCTTCTAACTGGAATGTATTTTGTTGTCCGTATAATTCCATCCCATGGCCGAATAAAAGGAGTGGGAATTTTTCTTTAACTTGAAGTGGCTTAGCATCTTGATAAGAATGTGTTTTTGTCAGCCCTAAATGTGTCGTTACGATATACGGAGCACCTTTTGTTACACCCAATTGTTCAGCGAGGGCGTCTATGTTCTCAAAGTAGGCAGAAGGTTTCCCAGATTCTTTTTCAGCAGGATAGTATACTTGTATCATAAGTTCACGATTTCCATGACTACTACTCGGTACAATGGTTTCTTTTCGATTTGTATCAATTAAATGAAAAGCTTTCGTTCCTACTGTATATTTTCCTGTAGGCTCTGGGAGTGTTAAGATCGGAAAAAGCAAGGGTAGCGTAAACATTGCGATAGCAGTTACGATAATTCCTAACCCTTTTAAAATGTTCATCACTAACTTTTTAGAAACAGCTGTAGTTTTTGGTTTCAAAAAAACTTGTAATGTTAAAACGAACAATAAGAAATAGGCAGGGATCATACGCCAGTTTGCGCCAATTAATACGATGGTGGCTAATAAGAATGTGTAATTTATTATTAAGATGAATACATTCTTTTTCGTCAACCCGCGCTTGATAAAGATAAGTTGGATGCTAGACAAAAGTAATACAGCAACAAAAATGATTTCTAACATTTTCAGTTTTTAGCTCCTTTCCTAATCATATAAATGTAGATTGCTAATCTATAATCTTACCGGTTATATAACCGTCATTGATAATTGTATGCATGTAAGTAAGTTTAGAATGTTTTCAGATGACATATTAAGAAAAAAGTACTCATATGAGTACTTTTTTCTTAAACCGTTCCCCATAAATGATAAACCATACCGATAACAAAAAAAGCGAGTCCCACAAATAAAACGATTAAAGCAAGTATTCCATTTTTATTATGTTCCATACAGTCAGCTCCTTTTTAGTTATATACAAAAAAGCCTTTAGTCGTAATTATGGCTAAAGGCTTTGGGTATCATACGTTTAAGTTTATAAAAATTTACTTGGTTATGTATCCCGCTATTTGCGGGCTAATAATCAGTGGAGGGTGGACAAAGCCCCGGCTGATTAAAGTTCCACTTTATGGGAGACTTATATCCTGTAATAATGAGAAAAACAATATAAAGATTCCGATGGAAATAGGTTGTATATTTGAATGTAATCCAAAATGAAAGAAGAATTTACGGCGTTACTAAATGTATTAACTTGATAATGATGCTTGATTATTAGAAGCGAAAAATTTTATTTTTATTATAATTAATAGAAATGAAAGTAGTATAAATATAAATCCACTCCAAATAAGCTGGTGAATACCTAAGTTTGAAATAAACCAGCCTCCAATAGTTGTACCTAAAGTAATTCCGAGATTGGAGAATGAAACGAATAGGCTATTACCAAATTCAGGTGCTTCTTTTGCTTCGCTTATTAACCATGTTTGACCAACAATTAATCCGCCGGCATGTATGATTCCCCAAATGAATACCATAAAAATCATTGGAACAAGGTAGGAGCCTAAATAATAAACCAATATGTAAACAATAGAATATAAAATAGGGAACGATATTACTGTATTTACTATACTTTTTTGTAGGAGACCACCAAATAATTGATTGCCTAAAATCATAACTATACCAAATATAAATAGCATAATACTGATGAGCGATCCATTCATAGAAGTTACTTTTGCAAGGTACTCGGCGAAGTAGCTGTATACAGAAAACATGGCCGCAAAAAGGAATGTGACGGTTAAAATATTTAACCATAATCCCGGTTTTCCGAGTATGCGAATTTGTTTGCCAAAGGACATTTTTTCTTTAACAGGCATAGAAGGAAGTGAGATTAATATTCCAATGAATGCAAGAGCGTTAACAAGCGCTCCGAATAAGAAAGCAATTTCTAGTGAAAACTGGTCTGCAAGGTAAGAGGTTAATGGTACACCTAGAGCAAAACCAACTGTAATTCCCATAAAAACTTTTGTAACTGCTTGACCACTTTTTTCAGGGGGGACAAGTTTAGCAGCAGTTACAAGAGCGATTGAAAAGAAGAGTGGGTGAAGAACTGCTGGTAAAATACGAAAAATAAGCATGATTTCAAATTGTGTTGTATAAGCGTAGATTATATTTGAAATAACAAAAACAAAGATTGCTGTTAATAAAATTATTTTTCGATTCACACTAGAGACGAGCAAAATTAAAAACGGACCAGAAATAGCAACAACTAGCGCGAATATACTTACTAAAAATCCTGCTTGTGCAGTGGAAATACCAAATTTCTGAGTGATTTGTGGTAATACACCGACAATACCCATCTCGGTAGTAATAATTCCGAACACACCTATTGCTAGTGTCAGAATAAGTAAAGGATTTACTTTTTTCATTTGTAAAAATCTCCATTCTTATTATTATTTTGAAAATAAAGTTGATTCATTAACAAAGAAAATGAGCATTATTATAAGTATGATTGGATGTAAATAGTATTAGAATTATGTAATGTTAAATACAATAACAGATATCTAAATAACTAGATATGATATGTTAAAAAATTTTCTCCTTTCTATGTTTTTTGCTTTTATAGGTAGTGCAATTTTATAAAAGAGTAATTGGACACCTGTAAAAAAGCAGAAGGTGTGAAAGCTACTAATCAATTGGTAGTTTGATTAGTAGCTTTTACTTTATAATTCGTTTTGGACATATTCAGAAAATGCCCGTATTGTTTCTTCATTTCGACGATAGTATGTCCATTTTCCAATTCGATCAGAGTCTAGTAGCCCTGCCTTTTTCATAGTTAATAAATAACTAGAAATAACCGATTGGGCTAAGCCAGTTTTAAGCTGGATATCTCCTACACACACTCCAATCTGAAAATTAATTCCTTGTTCTAAATAAGGTTTTTCGTCGAAATGGTTTTCTGGATTTTTTAACCATGATAAAATTTGACATCTTGTTTCATTTGACAATGCTTTATAAATTAATGAAGGTTCCATAAGGATATTATATCTACTTTTATAGATTTGTAAATGGGTTTTGATGATTTTAAGGGAAGGAGGTATATGTAGATTCTTTTAAATGTGAATGGGATGCTCTAGTAAGGGGGATTTTTTCTAGATGTGAATTTATAAAAAGTTGTACTTCTGTATGAATTTGGAATATGATTATTTAAAGAGTAGGTGATGAGTACATGCAGGAAACAAAACAATTCCCGCTTATATCTGGAAATCTCTCATTAGATTTAGTGAATACAGAGTTAGTTAGGCGTGGACAACGTTATGATTTATTAATAACAGATGAAGATGTATTAGAATGGCTACATGTAATAAAGGTTAATCTTCCTTTTTGGAATGAAAAAACACTTATAGGAATTCAAGAGCGAATGAATCAAGTTACATCTAGCATACTAGAGCTAAGAGAATTACTGAGAAAACAGTTTGAGGCAATTGCCGATCAGCACGAAATTTCGGATGATTTTATTACGTATTTAGAAAAACAAATTGAGAAGGCACCCTTTACATATAAATTCATTGAACAGCGTCTAGTACCTGTCCCAGTTGGAGAAATTGAGGATGTACTTGTATCGATAATTGCATTGGATGCTTTAACCTTAATAACAGAAAATAAGCTTATTTCTCTTAAAAGGTGTTCAAACCCTGACTGTGTTTTATTATTTATAGATAAAAGTGGAAAACGAAAATGGTGTTCTATGAAAATATGTGGGAACCGAAAAAAGGTAGCAAAATTCCAGGATCGAAAATGTGAAGAAGTTTAGGGAATCAACTTATAGAAGTTGATTCTTTTTTTGTATTTTTAAACTAACCGCTAAAAATATAATTTACAGGTTAGTTTATTTGGATTATAATTATTGGTAAATAAAGGAGGAGAATGATGGATAATATAACAGCAGCTAAGCAGAAAGAGGCTCCACCAATAAGTGTACGATATTTTGCAAAAATGAAAGGGAAAGGAAGAAGTCCGTTACAAGTAAACATAAAGGACTCTTTGACGGGACTATTAGGTGGATTTTTAACAATTCTCACCTTAACATATCTAACGAGTATAACTTCTACAGAATTACTAATGGCTCCATTTGGGGCGAGTTGTGTATTAGCGTTTGGAGTTTGGAATGCACCGTTATCACAGCCGCGTAATATTATTGGAGGACATTTGATTTCAACTTTCATTGGTCTATCAATATATCATTTGTTTGGGAATGAATATTGGACAATTGCTTTAGCAGTTGGGATGTCGATTGCTATTATGATGTTAACAAGAACAACACATCCTCCGGCAGGGGCCGATCCAATTATCGTTATTTTAGGGGCATACAGTTGGAGTTATTTAGTAACACCCGTTTTAGTTGGTTCTCTTGTTATTGTAGTTATTGCTTTATTTATTAATAATATGAGTAGTAAAAGGGGATATCCAACTTTTTGGATATAGTTAATAAGGTGAAAAACAATTTGAGTAAGTATCCCGTTTTTTACTATGTCTTCATTTCATATACTTTTTAGTTTACAAAGAAAAGACACCCATATAAGAGTGTCTTTTCCGATAGTTTGTTTAGCAGAAGCAAGCAGCTCCAACGATGATTAATAAAATAAACAATACAACTAATAATGCAAATCCTCCAGCAAAACCGCAGCCTCCGCCGCAACTACCACCAAATCCCATAATAGTTCCTCCTTTAATAAGAGGGGAAAACAAAGGGTCACTCGTGTTTTTTAACGGATTCTATTTACTTTATGTTTGACGCATGAATGTGAGCAGGTCCTTTTGAAAATAAAAAAGACACCTTTAGGTGCCTTCTGTTCCATGTATGTAATTAATATTCGTTAGCATAAAACTCTTTTATTAGCTTTATTTCATTTGTATCCGGATCAAATTTAAATATTCTAATTTGATTAGATTCGTCTTTATAGGCAAATGTATTATCGCCAACTTGGGTCATATTGCTAGTGTTTAAGATAGGGTCACTACCGTGATCAGTGATTTCCACAGGTTTCTCACGGTCCCAAAATGCAATGACAATAATTAAGATGATAAGGCATATACGTATGTTACGTAGTTCTCTTGATACAGTATTCTCCATTTGATAGTCTCCTTTGTCATGTAATAGATTTTGTGTGTAAAAGAGAGAATTCTTAGGAATAGAATATAAATAAAAAAGACACTGTAAAAAGTGTCTTTTTTATTTAAGTTATGCGCATTGCTTAATAAGACGCTAGTTCCTCAGTATGAATATGAGTAACTATGTAGGGTAATTTCATTATAACATTTTAACCAGTAATGGGTCTATATGGGATTTTTGTAATTATTATGTTTATTTATTCGGAATGATAGATGTATTATTCTGAATTTGATCTATTAAAAGCAGTGCAAAAGGAAAAGGGCATACATTATTCTGTTTTATAGGAATGTATAGAGCTAGATTTCCCTTTACACAAACATAACGGTATAATATAGTTAAGTTAACTTAACTATTAAAAGCGAAATAAAAGCATGGAGGAAGAGTGCTATGACTAGGACGTATAAAGAAATAATTAATGAAATGAACCGAGCCTATAATGAATTCTACATTTTACTATTTCAGGAGTTAAAAGATGAGTACGGTCTTACAGGACAGCAAGAGAGTATGTTGTTTCATATTCATTTAAATGAAAACACGACAGCAAATCACATTGCGACTACTTTTAATATATCGAAAAGTGCTGTGAGCCAAGTGTTATCGAAATTGGAAAAGCAGAAGATGATTTCAAAACAAGTAAATCCTAATAATAAAAGGGAGTATTTCCTTACACTTGGTCCAAATGGTAGTAAGTATATGGAGCAGTTGTCTGAGTTAGATGATGTATTAATTGAAAAATACTTTTCTAAAATCGATATCGGTGCTTTAGAACAAATGACGGATACGTTAAAGGAAATAAATAAAGTGATATTGGAAGAAAAACAGAAGGATCTTGATTGTAATGAGTAAGAACTTAGATGAGGTAATGAGTAGAAAGGAGGAGAAGCGTGTGATGAGTTACATACCAAATATGATGACGATAGCAAACTTTGTATGTGGACTTCTCGCTATTTACGCTATTCTCTTTCACGATATGTATTTAGGAGCAGTTTTTATTATTACAGGTATGTTATTTGATTTCTTTGATGGCCTAGTTGCTCGGAAACTAGATGCTGTTTCGGAAATTGGCGGAGAGTTAGACTCATTTGCGGATTTAGTTACCTTTGGCGTGGCACCGTCTATTCTTGCCTATAGTGTAGCTTTAAAAGATTTGCAATCTATTGGGATGATATGTGCGCTCGCTTATAGTATTTGCGGAATGCTTCGGCTTGCGAGATTTAACACGCAGCAAAGCAAACTCCCAACCTTTATCGGCATGCCCATTCCATTCGCGGCAATGTGTCTTCTCATTTTATGCTTTTTGAATAATCCAGTTTCCGTGGCGTTTGGTACATGTGTACTCGCGTATTTAATGGTGAGTAAAATCAAATTCCCTCATTTTAAAAAAGATATATCTGAAAGTTTGAAGTCCGAAAGATGGGACTAATGAGAAAGGTAAGGAGCATAACATGATTCGTATGGCATTAAGATCATTCAATATACAAATATATTGTTTGCTAGGCGTAATGTTATTGGGATGGCTTGTGACACCTTTTTCAGCACAGTTCGTAGGGATAAGCATTGGCCTTTTAGTAAGTATGTACTGCGCCTGGATTTTAGGAAGACGTATTGAAAAGTTCGGAGATAGCATTGTAAAAAAAGAAAAAGCACCGATGCTCGGAATGATGAACCGGTTCGCAGCCGCAATTCTCGGCGCAATTATTATGTATGAAATTGAACACCATGAATTCATGTGGACATTTGCTGCTGGAATTATGAGTGGGTATTTCTTGGTTATTATTAATTTGGGGTATTACAGTATGAGGGATGAGAAGGGATAAAGTGAAAACTAAGTTTAAGCATACTGTTGCCTAACAACGAATAGCGGATTAGTAATTAGAGTAATAATAAAATCTAACATAAAATTTAAGAAAAATTTTATATTTCCCCCACTTTTTATTTTAAAAGTTTTTCCTATCCTATAAACAAGTTACATCAAGGAGGAGACTGAAAATGAAGAAGTGGGGATTTTTTATTTTTAATATATTCCCTATATTCGAAGACAAAGTAGAAGGTTAAATATATGAACAAAGTACCGATTCTTAAACTATGTTCTAAATAATAGATGAAAATGTAAAGTTAGGGGATTCCACATGCATAGAGAAGTTTTGATGAGTTATTTGTATACGTATTTTTTTACAATTATGTTTTGTATTGTATTTCAAATTGGATGTTATTTTAAAGCGAAAAACAATATATCTATTCGGCATTTTCTATGGGTGTATATTTTTCTATTTTACCTTTCGCTTGTGTATAAGGTGACGCAAATCGCGACTGTATGGGATATAAGTAGATATGAAACGTGGATTCGTGTAAATCAAATTAATTTGACTCTATTTGATACGGCGGGTAGTACTACGTATCTTTTGAATATTTTACTGTTTATGCCGTTCGGTTTTTTATTACCGACTATTTGGCCGCACTTTAGAAAAATAAAATACACCGTATGTGCAGGGTTTCTTTTTTCATTGGCAATTGAGCTAAATCAATTACTAAATAATAGAATTACAGATATCGATGATTTATTTACGAATACCCTCGGGGCGATTATTGGGTATTTATTATATAGAGCTTTTAAAATGATATGTAAAAGAGAGGGGGAAAAGCTTGATACCAATTCTTCTCTAGTTATAAAATACGAGGCTGTTTTTTGTTTAGTGTGTTCATTTGTAGGGGCGATGTTAATTTATCATCCAGCTTTATTTGGAAGACCTGTCATCCTTCAGTGAGGTGATCATGCCTTTGCGTGATTTCGTTTATAAAATGATTCTAGTTCTCTACACTCAAACACGATAAAATGTGAAGTGCGCATTCTCTTTTTCTAACTTAATAGATACAGTTTATGTATTATATGATAGGCAGGTGTAAATGTGTTAAGTGTTCAATTATCTCAATACTTACTAAAAGAGTCTCAACCAGATCTTCATACAGATGAAAAACGAGTGTATATGTTAAGTGATGAAGGGTTATCACCGTATCCTATCTATTTAAATCATCCGATTATGATAGGAGTGGGGACGAATTGGAATCAGCATACAGGATTTGAAGAAATCATTAAGGGATTTATAGGCGTAATGAATAAGTTTCCTATGTATATGTTATTTGAAACTTATTTATGTAGAGAATTTATTGAAGGATTCTTAGAGGAGAATACATTTCAATTTGAGCTAGTTTTTACTAATAAGAAAAGGGATACGAGCTTTTTTAAAGAGTGCATTACCAATGGTGATGATATAACTACACTTATGAAGTATTTCTTTCAATCAGCACAAGATTCTCTCTATACGTTAGTAAGCTATTCAGCAGATTGTAAGATTATCAGTAATCGTACTGGTGAGATGGAAATAAAGGCTGACAGTTTCTATCCAAGCTTTTCATTTATGCATGATGCGCAAGAATTATTTATTATTGGTGGGGAAGAGAAATGGGCAGATATCCATTATATAAAAAGGTTTTTCCATCTTGAGCAGATTACAGAGGAGCTAACTATGGATTTAAGAATATGAGAGAAGAGAAGAAATAGATGAGTAAACCCTCAAGTATAGAACGATATACTTGAGGGTTTTTATGCATGAATAAGGGCCTTATATCATATATTTTATTCGTCGTTCCATGTAAGTCATTCGGTTTATAAAAACAATGTATTGAATAAATCAGTAAAGAAGGCTTTTCTATTTTTCCCTAGAATGAACAGTAATGTATAATCTAATTCCTTCATGTAATAAGGAGGCAGTAAATTTTGAACAGGAAAATTTGGTTTGTATTTACTTGTTTTGCTCTTTTAGTATCTGGTTATATTGTTGTCCAATATTTTATTATGGATGGATTTCAAACAGGGCTGGTAAAAGCGAAGCTTATGTATGGATCTAAATTAAGTGAGTTCTGGTATAGTATGTTATTTATACATATTACAACGAGTATAGTAGCATTAGTAATTGGTCCGTTTACATTATCGACTAAATTTAGAGAAAGGAATATCAACCGTCATCGAATAATTGGGAGAATCTATATGGTTGGTATATTATTAGGAGGCCTTTCTGGACTATACCTATCCTTTTATGCTACGGGAGGATTAGTAGCGAAACTGGGTTTCGGTTTGTTATCCGTATTTTGGCTAACATCAGCATATCAAGCATTACAGAGAGTTAAGAATAAAAAAATGAAAGACCATCGAAATTGGATGATTAGAAATTACGCTTTAACCTTTGCGGCAGTTACATTAAGAATTTGGCTACCGTTGTTTATCGTTCTATTTGGAATAGAGCGGTTTGAACTTAGTTACGCTATTATTGCTTGGTTAGCGTGGGTACCAAATTTAATTATCGCAGAATTATTCATAAGAAAAAGACTTAATAAAGGAAAATATAAGGAAAATGAGGATTTACATTTTTAATGTGAATTTGCTGTCATATTGAGGGCAGAAGTCTTCATTGATTGAATTTTTTAATAGCTGAATTACGTATAAAAATAGGGTGGCCAATTGAAGCCATCCTATTTTTAGTTGTATTACCAACTAGCAGTTTCCGTATTCTCCTTCAACCACTTCACCCAATCCAAATCTTCCACCTTAAGCAAACTGAGTGAAACACCTTTCATATCTAAAGAAGTTAACAGTGTACCGACCTTTACGAATGTAACTTGTAATCCTTCCAGCTCACACAAACGGCGAATGTCGTTTGCGAAAATGTATTGTTCCATTAATGGTGTCGCACCGAGTCCGTTAATAAGGATGGCGAAGTTGTCGCCTTTTCTCCAGCGGTAAATACTTTTTAGTTTGTTCATCAGTTCAATCGCTAATATTTCAGAAGAGGATAGTGCTTCTTTACGGTAACCTTTTTCGCCGTGAATACCGACGCCGTAAAAGACTTCATCTTCGTTTAATGTGAATGAAGCTTGTCCTTTCACTGGATCGTTGGCAGGTGAAAGGGCGACTCCTAATGTGTGTAAGTTTTCGGTGATAGAGCGGCCGAGTGCAGTTAGTTCTTCTAAAGAGTGACCTTCAAGAGCCGCCGCGCCAAGTATTTTTTGAACGAAAACAGTACCAGCTACGCCGCGTCTTCTTTTATTAAACGAAGAATCATCTTCAATTGAAACGTCGTCATTTACGATGATATGGTCAATTTGTCTTCCTTCTTCTTTGGCAATTTGCTTTGCTGCTAGAAAGTTCTCAACGTCATCTTTAAAGTTTTTAATGATGAATAAAATGCTTTTATCTTGTGGCATAAGACGAGTTGCTGCTACGATTTGTTCTACTGTAGGCGGAGTGAAGATGCTGCCGTTTACTGCAGCTGTAAGCATTCCTTTTCCTACATAACCAATATCAGCTGGTTCGTGTCCGCTACCACCGCCGCTTATTATAGCGACGTCTTGCTTCATTTTCTCGATATCTTTTACATAAATGATGTTATTTGTTTCGTCGTAATTTACTTTGTCGTTATGTTCAAAATAAAAGCCATGCATCATATCTTGAACGATATTTTGTACATCATTCATAATTTTTTTCATTGCTTTTGCCACCCTTTAATTACTTTGCTGATTGCTCCAGTAATAGTAGTAATTGATTGTTTATCATATTTTTCATGAAAGAAGACATAATGGAAGGATCTACTTCGCATTTGCTTTCAATCCAATCTTTTATCGTTCCAACGAAGCCGTGACTATAAAAGGAGGCAATCGTATTTTTTGTCTCATCAGAAAGGCTGAATCCGCAGCTCACAGATAATTCATCAATAATCTTCATATATAAGTTTTTCGTATGCTCAAATAAATAGTGATTAAACGAATTTTGCTCAATAACTTTAAAAGCATTTCGGTAAAACTTTTGATTTTCATAAAAGTAATCAAATAATAAATCGAAAATGTTTTCCCACGTTTCATAGTCGAGAAAGTCGATAATGTTTTCCTTCGTTTCTTCTCTATAAATCCAGCCTAATAGTTCAAATTTATCTTTAAAGTGATAATAAAAAGTTTGCCTACGCATTTGACAGTGTAACATAATATCGCTCACTGATATTTTATGAAACGACTCTGTTTCCATTAAATACTTCAATGAATTCGCGATTATTTTTTTAGAAATTATAGAAGAGGTCATCTGAATCATCCCTAGAATGTTAGTAATATAAAAATCCTATTCAAAAATGAGAGCGGTGTCTTTAGACAGATTGTCCATTTTGTCCGTTTACTATAAAACGCTTTCATTTTAACATGGTTGGTAAGAAGAAGATTTCAAATATATCACAATATATTAAAGGAATTGAGGGAGAACTACAATGAAAAAGATTATAAACAAACCAGAAACATTAGTTATGGAAATGTGCAACGGAATGGTTATGGCTCATCCAGAGCTTGAGCTTTTAAAAAAATATAAAGTCATTAAGAAGAAAGAAATGAATGAAAATAAAGTAACATTAATTAGTGGCGGCGGTAGTGGTCATGAGCCGGCACATGCAGGATTAGTCGGAAAAGGAATGTTAGATGCGGCAGTGTGCGGAGATGTGTTTGCGTCACCTTCACAAATTCAGGTATATCAAGCAATTAAAGAAACAGCTAGTAAAAAAGGTACGTTATTAATTATTAAAAATTATAGCGGCGATATTATGAATTTCAAAAATGGTGCGCATTTAGCGACGGAAGATGGAATTGAGGTCGACTACGTAAAAGTGGACGATGATATTGCGGTAGAAGATAGTTTGTATACAGTGGGACGCCGCGGCGTTGCGGGCGTTATTTTAGTCCATAAAATTGCCGGCGCAGCAGCGGAAGCAGGGATGGATTTAGGAGCGGTGAAAGCTGTAGCGGAAAAAGCAGCTGCTAACGTGCGCACAATCGGTTTAGCATTAACTTCTTGTACCGTTCCAGCGAGTGGATCACCTACTTTCACACTTGCGGAAGATGAAATGGAATACGGCGTAGGTATTCACGGTGAACCAGGAATTAAACGTGAAAAAACGATGTCAGCTGATGAACTAGCGAACCGTATGACAAACGATCTTATAAAAGATTTAGGAGTAAAAGACGGCGAGGAAATCGCACTTCTAGTTAATGGTTTTGGCGGAACTCCACTGCAAGAACTTTACCTATTTAACAACGCAGTTACGAGAGAATTAGCTGCTAGAAACATTAAAATCAATAGAGTATTCGTCGGCAACTATATGACGAGTATCGACATGGCTGGTATGTCTTTAACAGTGATGAAGCTAGATGACGAGCTAAAAACATTACTATCGAAAGAATGTAATACACCTGCATTTAAAGTAGATGGACCAGTTGAAAGTGTAGAGTACGTAAATGTGCTTGAAGAGACAGAAGAGAAGGAAGTTTCATTTGAACTAGAAACAGCGGAAGAGCACGCTGTGATTAAAGATAATGTTATTACATTAAACAACATGATTTATCTCGTTGATAAAATGAGCGATATTATTATTAAAAATGAAGTACCATTCTGTGAGTTAGACACGCATGCAGGTGACGGCGACTTTGGAATGAGTGTGGCAAAAGGATTTAAGCAATTAAAACGTGAGTGGCATTCTATCGTAGAACAAGAAAACGTAACAATCGGATCATTCCTTGACGGTTGTTCCATGATTATTATGGAACATTGCGGCGGCGCATCTGGTCCAATTTGGGGCGGTGCATTCCGCGCAGCTAGTAAAGCAGCAGGCGAAAAACGTGAGCTAACAGTGAAAGAATTCGCTGAAATGTTGCAAGCAGCACTGCAAGGCATACAATCGATCGGTGAAAGATCATTCGGCAGAGGAGCGGTAGTTGGTGACAAAACACTTGTTGACGCACTTGCTCCATGTGTAGACTCTTGGTTAGCTAGCGCTTCAAACGAAGAAGATATGAAAACTGCCTTTGAAAAAGGTGCAGAAGCAGCAGTTAAAGGCGCAGAGTATACGAAAGAAATCGTAGCTCGCATGGGCCGCGCCGGCACAGTTGGTGAAAGAAGTTTAGGATATCCAGATGCAGGTGCGCATGCACTTGGGGTTATCTTTACGGAGATTGCGGGTAGTTTGAAATAGGAATTGTAAAGTCCCCTCTGCCTTAAGGTGGAGGGGTTTTTCTGTAGTTGATATGTAGAAGACTTCTTTCGTTACTTTTTGCTTATTTGAGAGATTTCTTCAATCAAATTGTATTTTAGACTTAGTTTGTTTGTGATTGCAGCTTATCAATTTTCCAGTATGTTTCTAGAGGGTCTAAAGAGCTTTCAATATAAAACATATATTCATCTACGGTACCTGGTACTTCAAAAGCTATTTTCAATTCTACCGTTTCATTTGGTTTAACTTGTATATCAGAAGGGCTTTGATCAAGCACCGTTCCTTTATAGGTCTTTCCGTCTTTTTCATCTTTTAAGTTATATTTTAATTCTGATAGTCCAATCGTTTGACCTCGTACATTTTTTACAGAGACATTAACAACTACGGAATCGTTGCTAGCATTTAAATATGCACTTTGAACGGCGGTCAAGTAATAGCCTCCCTTAACACTCTCACCAACTAATAAAATACCTTGTTCCAAGCGGCTCATATCTTCTTTTTCTTCAAAATTTATTAATTCTTCATTTTCATTTTTTACGGTTGGTTCTTCTATTGGACCATTTTCAACGGCACTATCTGTTTTATCTTGTGTGCAAGCAGCCGTAACACTGACTAATACTAGAATGAAAGTAAGTAATATAGATAATTTTCTCATAAAATTTATCTGTCTCCTTAAGTTTCTCAATTTGTGCAGCTATACATATAAGATTAACATAATGTCTCATTATTGGCTCAAAATAGGTGATCTTTTAGACAACTTATTCTTTTTGCTTTTAATATACATTCGATTGGTTCTCGCGATATTTGTTAATCTGTTAAAACATTGGCTTAGTAATACCGAGGGGTATTATAAATATATTAATCATATAATTTGTCCCTATCAAAATGAACGTCTTTTGCATCTAATATATTGTAAATATATTTTATTTCGAAAGGATGTGATGATATGGCTCATAAATCTACTGGAGTGTTTCGAGTTCCCGTTTCTGAAAATGGGATTATTCCAACTGCTCTCAACATTATGTTAAACAATGATTCACGCTGTCATACTAGTAATGTAACGGTAACTGTTAAGAGAAGTCGAAACACTTTTTTCCCAACTCAAAATGAATTAGTTGAAATCTCTCGTACTTTTGTTTCTTTAGAACCGAACAGAACAACTAAGATTGTGTTATTTACTCCAGAATTCCAAATAGAAGATTTTCTTGATGTCACAATTAGTGGAAATAAAGAGGATGTTAAGGATGTGCTTGTATATTCTTTCTTAGCAGATTCAGTAGGGCACAATCTGCCATCTACTGTTTTCAGAAATGCAGAATACACTTTTGCTTGCTGACAACGTGATGATGTATTCTTTATTATCATATCAAGGTGCCATCCTGCAGCTTGAATCATCATAATTTTATGGTGTTGTTATTATACAAGTAAGAGAAGACATCGATTAAGATGTCTTCTCTTACTTGTACACTTGGTGTTAAGAAGGTATCATATTGCTTAAAAACCATAAAAAAATATAACAATCATCGAGTAAGCCTATTATAGCATCAATAAATAAGCTTCGATATGCAATATTACATATATATAGATTTATTTATGTCTGATCTATATAGTTAAATCGTCTGTTATTTGTTTTAATTCATTTACTTATTTTATTTTTGAGTGCTCCAGCAATGGAGCCTTTTTTTATGAAATAAAACATTTTCTTTGCGTTATGTAGTTGATCTATATTAACTTTACCTCTTTAAAAAATATCCATTAATTGTTTAAAATAAACGTTAGCTAAATGAATGTATTTCTGGATTTTCTGTAAAAATTATCTCAAGTTTATGAAGATATTAAGAGGTAATGTTGTATGGTAGTATGAGGAAAAGAGTATATAGATAATTTTGAAAAAGGGGGGTGTAAATTGAATGTTCAAACTACCGTAAATAACAAAGTTACTGAACTGTTAAATGCCTGGTATATTTCGAAAGAGAGAAGCTTTGGGAATACGTGAAAGAATATACTGAAGTACTAGCGGTTCTATTCCATAAAGAACATAACTTTGAAAAAGCGAGTTATTATTTCTTCACTAGCCATAAAGCGAGTGAAGAGGTTTTTAAAAAGGAGGCATTAAAATGAAAAAAATAAGTGTTATCTTAGTTGGTGTTGTCACGGCTCTTACGTTATTTTTGAATGTGTCTCATAATTCGGTCAATCATCAGGAATCTTCTCAATTTATTAAAGATGTCATCGTTCAATATGCACATGGGAATACTGGTTGAAGATAAAGTTTTGTGACGGAAAACCTCGTTATTAATAGCGAGGTTTTTTTGATGTTAAATAGCAGGGCATCGCTATCAAGCTAAGAAAAGCAAATACCCCAAATTAATTTTTTGTTTAGGGTATTTGTATATACTTCCAAATATTAAATCGATAGGCCATGAATGATGCCCTAAGATAAGGGAGCCTAAAGTATTTGAATAAGAAACTTTAGATTGTTCGTTGGAGTTTTTTAAAATATTAAAATAATAATATGTACTTTTATTATTTTAGTTAAAAGAAGTTTGAAATGTGTAATTCACTATGTTTTCCAAAGAAAATAACGAAAGGAAAGGCGATGCATACATTTACAAAATGACAAAATTGTAAGAATACACGAATGTTTGTAAGAAAGTTCGATGTTTTCCTTTTTCTTTTTTTATTATAGTGAAAAAGAAGAACGAAATATTCTCTTATGTAGGAAAGGAAGATAATAATGATTGATCTATTAAATAAATGGATGTTAGAAAGTACAGGCAATTTCAATATCGTTGTAGGACTTACAGCACTTCTATTTTTGGGTTCAGTAATTGCACTTATAATCATTTACAAAAAAATTGGTAAACCAGATGAAAGAACAAATGCTATTTATTTTAAAATTATTTCTTGTATGTTTACTACTCAAATTTTAATGAATGCTATATTTATTTCTCTAGTTGGTAAAGATATCGAGAATTTCCGTCAAATCTTTATATTATTTGAAGCCTTTGTATTTTTCATTGGAGCTATTTATTCGTTTAAATTATATAGACAGGAATATAAATAGTTCACTTATAAGAAACAATAAAAAATGTAAACTTTTCATTTTTAGTTTACTGTATATTCTATACATATGAGGTTAATATAACGTCTCATTATCGGTAGCAAGAAAAAGGCGAATTCCTACTCTCAAAAGGAATTCGCCTTTTTCTTTTCTATAACCCTATTCATCTCTTAATAAATTGTGTGTTTAGGGTTCTTGTTTGTTACTGAATGAGTCGAAAAATTGTATGAAATCTTGCATACTCTTAGCGTGATTATTTTTTTAAAATGCTGACGGTACTCCGTTTATAGGTTATGAGAAAGGGTATTTTTTGCACTATTATCTATTCTTGGATATTATTAATAATATCTATATGAACTTATTTTTTTATTAAAAAGGTTTGGCGGTGTGTAAAATGATTAAAGGGATTAAAAATATTGAAACGAAAGAACCGATAAATATGTTTCTATTTATTCCCTGTAGTACTCTTTTGTTTGATAATATTTATCAACATTTTATTCTTAGAAAGGATTTTACACTACAGAAGCTTTTATTTGAACTCGTATTTTTATTTATTTTCACTTCACTTTTTTTATATAATAAGTATTTACACAAAATGAATAAACAAATGTTTACAAAATATATTTTTCTCGGCATTAGTATTATTTATCTTTTGGCATACGACCTTATGTTTATACGTAATCCAGGTGCTTCTTTACATATCCCTTATTTAGAGTGCTTCTTAGTAATTTCTGCACCTTTATTTTTAAGTATTTATTATCTTCTATCGGTATCTATTTGTATGATATGTAGATTTTTAATTGCTATTTATTATTTTGAAATTAACTATCCAATATCATTAATATTATTGTTTCTAACAATTTTTGTTACGTCATTTTTTGTATTTCTTTCATTAAAATTTTTAGTACAAAAAATCAAAGCATCCTATGAAAAACAAATGAAAGAAACAGCTTTATCGATAATGAGGATAATGGAATTAAAGGATCAATATACGAAAGGACATAGTGAACGTGTAGCTAATTATGCTACGATTCTTGCTAAAGAAACAAATGAATATGATGATAATTCTTTAAAACAATTTCATTTTATTTGTTTATTACATGATATAGGGAAAATAGGTATTCCGGATGAAGTTTTAAAGAAAGCATCTTCTCTTACAGAAGAAGAATATACTATTATTAAGACACACCCGCAATTAGGATTAGAAGTTTTTAAAAATATATCTTTAATAGCAGGTAGTGAAGACATAATTCTTTCGCATCATGAAAGATGGGATGGAAAGGGCTATCCCAAAAAACTAAAAGGAAATCAAATACCATTATGCGCAAGAATTGTTGCGATAGCAGATGCATTCGATGCAATGACTTCTTCGAGAGCATATCGTCCGGCTCTATCTCCTGAAGAAGCTTATAGACGTATTATAGAAGGATCTGGTACGCAATTTGATCCTTCTATAGTAGAGGTTTTCAAAAAGGTATTTCCTTTGTGGGAAAAAATGGTCCCAAATTCTTTTCGTTAAAAGCTCATGTCTGAAATCGATTCATATTTGAGGTATGATGAATGCGGAAAATGAAAACCCCGAATCCAATCGTGATGAAAGTTTGGAACTAGATAATGAATAAGGCATATAAAGAAAAGGTACCTATATATAGGTACCTTTTCTAATAGTTTTTTAGCAGAAACAACTGCATCCGATAATGATTAAGAGAATAAATAATACAACTAATAAAGCAAATCCTCCAGCGAAACCGCAGCCTTCGCCGCAACTACCACCATATCCCATAACATTAGTGCCTCCTTTAGATAAAAGGGTAAAACTAGGGTTCATTCCATGGATTTTAATGGGTTCACTTTACCTTATGTATGAAAGAATGAATGGAGCAGGTCCTTTTGGAAATAAAGAAAAGACGCCATTAGGCGCCTTCCTTTTAGGTAGATAAGACTTTTGTTTTCCAATCTAAAGAAATTTTGTATCAGCTCTTTGTGAGTATATCATAATATCCGATTGATTTATTATGCATTGTTGCATACTTTTATCTCCCTCTATTTTCCATTTGATAAAATAAAATTCCAATATTGATAAAATTTAAATAAATATTTATAAATATTCAATATATTTACATAAATTACAAAAGTGATACATTTAAGTTGTAAGCTATAAAAACTATTAAAGGGGGATTTATTATGTTCAAGAAATTAGTAGTAGGAGTATTGGCAACTGGTATTGCATTAACAGGAGGAATTGGGGCAGCTTCAGCTGATACGCAAAAAGCTGTGAGCTCTCCGAAGCAAGCAACATGCTCAATTCCTTATGAGTATTCTAATGGTAAATTCAAAAGAACTCTTTATTACTCAAATGGAGTATATGCTAATAGTTTTACTGAAAATGTTTGTGGCGGGACGATTACATGGTATTTAAAACATGTTCAAAATGGAGTTGCTTTTTATGAAGGCAATTTAAAATAGTAGATTTTTTGAACCTCATTTAATGAGGTTCTTTTATTTTTAGTTTTTAAACTGATTCTCGATAAAAAAGGGTTCTTACTATTACGTAAGAACCCATAAACAAAGAAAAAATCGTATGTGCCTCTATATTATTGTAGTGAAATTGAAAGTTAGCAAGCAATACTTAAAAAAGTAAAAGCGGCAAATCCGTAAAGTAACAAGCTACTAGTAGCAAGGAATTTTATAATTTCATTTGTAGAAAGAATAGTTAAACATAGTGCTATAGATGCACCTATAAAGAATTGGTACTTCGTATGTATATTTGTAAGATTAATTATTACAAGTACAGTTAAGAAAAGTGAAATGAAGTTGAAATATCTTTTCATTGTCATATTTCCTTTCAATGTTTGATCTGTATTTATTATACCAGCTTGTACCAGTAATAACATACTTTGTAATGAATCGTAATAGAAATTTCATTTTGCCATAAATAAAAAGGCGGTTGTTTCCGCAACCACCTTCAGCAAAACAAAGCACTTTTTCAGAAATAAAATATGGATGATTCCTGAAAATGTTATAGGATATAATCCCATTTCTATAATTCAAGTGACGAGCCTAATTTATAAGAAAGGAATGACTACATTATATGAAAACTTGTCTAACAAGGTTACAAATAAAAGAGCAGCTAGCAAGGGCTAACTGCTCAATACAAGGAGATACAGAGAAAACTAAATGGGTTTTGGCATACAGCCTATCAACATTATGGACATAATATTGAGTTTTATTCGAAGGAATTCTTCGTTCTTTTCCTAGTTTTTTGAAATTATTTTATTAAATAGCCAACACACTAATTGCTATAAGAATAAGTTCTAGTGTAACTGGTATTTGATTCTCTCTCGGTATATTAATTCGATATATGATGATTACAAGATGTTTTTTGTGGTTAGTGGTGAAAAATTCAGCAAAACTATCTCTATATGAAAAAAGATCCTGCTGTCTCCAACAGAACCTTTTCTAAAATGGCAAAGAGTAACTCTTACCTTACTCTTTGTTTATATAATACAGGAATGTTAATGAAAATCCAAGGCTTCTTATATTGAGAAATAAAGAATAATTATTCTAAAGAATATCAATATAAAATTAGAGATTATCATGAGGGGAGTTATAAGGAGTTACTACCTATACATATTCATAAATAAAGAAACATAATATTAATACGAAAAAATATATTAATATGAGTTTTTGCATATTTCAAAAATTAGTGTATCCCTCAAAAAGTTTTAATTGTATAATATGTTTTGTCATATTCTTTTAGATTTTTCGACAAAAAACAACATAAATAGAGAACGGTATTGGGAGAAGGAATTATGTACATAAAACTACTAAAATCAATTACATCATTATCACTTATAGGCGGTGTTTTACTATATACAAACGGCAGTGATGTAAAAGCTGCTGAGGCGGGTGCTTTTTCGGATGTGCCTACATCGCATTGGTCGTATCCGGCGATTAAAGATTTATCGAGTAAAAATATTATTTCTGGTTATGGAAATGGGAAGTTTGGTTTCGGTGATGTTGCGACGAGAGAGCAAGTTGCAGCTTTAATTTATCGTGCGCTGTTACCGAATAAGCAAGGTGGTGCGTTCAGTAATGAAGGTGCTCGTTATATATTAAAAGATGGATCTACTTTAAACAATCCGTATCGAGATATTCGCTTAGGATCTACATTGTTTCCAGAAGAGATTTTAACGTTAACGAAATTAGGGATTTTTAACGGGGATGGAAACGGAGGCTTTAGACCGAAAGATTCTGTTAGCCGTGCAGAAATGGCGCAAATTATTAAAAATGCTTTTCAAGTTTCGGCTAAGCAAAAGCATACATTTAATGATGTTCCGGATGGCTTTTGGGCAGAAGGTGCGATTAGTGCGGTGCAGTCAAACGGGATTGCATCTGGTACAGGCGACGGGAAATTTGAACCCGCTAAAACGGTAACGCGTGAGCAGTATGCACAGTTTTTATATAATGCTTTGCAATATAAAAAGCCTGCGGTTGCGGTGAAAAATACAGGAGATGCGGCACTATTAGCAGCATTTAAAGATGAAGTGCAAAAGCGTATTAATGCATACGAAACGAATATTACACTTCCATATAAAACGAAAGATGGTAACCAGGAAGAAGTAATGAAGACACTTTTCAACGCATATAAAGAAGTCGCAAGTAAAAATGAGTATACAAATTATAATAGATCGAATGTTTCATATGGAATTTCTGGATCACCTGGAAATTATACGTTTACGCTGAAAATTACATATCGTGAAACGAAAGAACAAACAGAATATGTAATGAAGCAAGCGAAGGCAATCGTTTCTTCTATTACGCAAGTTGGGATGGATGATCACGAAAAAGTAAAAGCGATTCATGATTATGTTGTAAAACATATTTCTTATGATACGTCTTATAAAGCTTACACAGCATATGAAGCACTCGTAAATCGTTCTGCTGTTTGCCAAGGTTACGCACTATTAACCTATCAATTATTAAAAGAAGCGGGAATTGAGAATCATTTTGTAGTAGGAACTGGAGACGGTCAGCCTCATGCTTGGAATTTAGTAAAAATCGAAAATAAATGGTATCACCTTGATACAACATTTGATGATCCAGTGCCAGATGAACAAGGCCGTGTAACGTATTCCTATTTCAACTTATCAGATGAGCAAATCGGAAGAAATCATGAGTGGAACCGTGGGGACTATCCGCAAGCTACAACAAATTATTATAGTACATTAACAAATAAAATTGCGGCAGGTAGCATGAAAACCACTGCATACCAACAGATTTTAAAAGATACAAAGTTAAATTATTTAGGAAATGAATACATCGCAAACAACTACAATGAATTCAAAAATAAAATGCAACAACGTTATAATACAAAATCAGCAAAGATTGAAATCCTTTATAAGCAATCAATGAATGGCGCATTGCAAGATGTGAAAAAAGTAATTGGAGAAATCGGTTATCCGCAAGGGGCAAGCCGTGTTTCTTATAGAGCTGAGCCGTATAATGCGAAAGAAGGATATTCTTTAGTGACGATTACGTTTACGTATTGATAATGAGAGAAAGCATCTGTTTCAGATGCTTTTTTATTATTTTAGTTCGACATAATGTGACAAAAGAACATAACTGTATCTGTTATGATGATTCTTGTAATTTTACATTTTGGAGGATTAATAATGAGCAAAAAGAAGATTTTCGCTGCGTTAATAGGAATTGTAGCTTTACTTGTAATTATTAATGTAGTTATTACGAAGGGAAAAACGACATCAACTAGTGAAAAAATGTACACTGAGAAAGAATACAATAAATTAGTAGATGAGCATTTTGAAGAAATGCAAAAATTAAAAAGTGATAAGAGTGTATTAGAAACTGAAAATAAATCTCTTGATGCACAAGTTAAGAAGTTAAAAGATGAATTAGCGAAAAAAGAGCAACAAGTAGCACAGCAACCAGTCCAACAAGAACAAACAAAGCAAGAACCACAACAACCAGCTCCACAGCCGGAAAAGAAAGAAGAACCAAAACCAGAACAACCTACTGGAGCATTTGAAAACCCTATGAAAAGCATAAACAAAACAGATGCAATGAACAAAGTAAAAGAAAAAGCGAAGCAAGATTTCCAAGATGATTATATGACGCAAAACTTTGTTGCGGATGAACAATCAAAAGCATTTGATTTCTTAAACGGAGTAGAGATTAAATCACAAGAAGAATTGAACGTGATGAAGAAGGCATTGGGAGATTTTCCTAACGATTTTATGACCGCAAAGTTTGTTTATGAAGAGCAAATGAAGGCGAAGAATAAGCAAGGATAATATGAAAAACGCTACTTTTTTATAAGGTAGCGTTTTTGTTATGGGTTATAAAGTTATTCCTTTATTTGACATATACAGTCTAACTGTATAAAATTAAACTATACAGTTTAACTATATAGTTTAGCTATATACTTATCGTTACATTGGAGGTCTTTATGAATAGAGATAAACATTTACCATTAACGGAAACAACGTATTACGTTCTTTTAGCTTTATTAGAACCAGCACATGGTTATTTAATTATGCAAAAGGTAGAGGAACTGAGTAATCACCAAGTGAAAATCGCAGCGGGTACATTGTATGGGGCGGTTGAAAATTTATTAAACCAAGGATTAATAGAATCGGTAAAAAGTGAAGATAAACGAAGAAAAGTGTATGTCATTACGGAACGCGGGAAAGAAGTATTGCACTTAGACTTTATGAGAATGCAGCACATTATTGAGGTTACAAAAAGTTTATTACATGTATAGTTAGGGGGAAACGATGATGTGGAGATTGAAATTCTTTTTAGACTTTGAGAAAGAGGAAAAATGGTTAGAAGAGATGGCTTGGAAAGGCTACCAACTAGAAAGCAATACATTTGGTTATACATTTAGATATACAGAACCAGAAGATGCAACGATTAGAATAGATCATAGAGTATTTAGTAGAAAAAGTGAATTTATTAATTACTGCACATTATTTGAAGATAGTGGCTGGGAGCATATAGCTGGTAATTGGTGGTCAGGTACGCACTATTTTAAAAAGGTAAATGAGGAAAGTGAAGATGATATTTTTTCAGATCAAATGTCACGAGCAGGGAAATATAAACGTCTATCTAAAACATTTTTAGAATTAGCTATATGCTCTATTCCGATATTAATCCTATTTATGTTTAATGACACGATTCATTTAGGAGCACTTGCAAATCCGAAAGAACTATATTTTACGCCAGGTCTATGGGATAAGCAAGGTGTATCATTTCTATGGTCATTCTTATTTGAAACACCATTTGCATTGATGAGAGGCTTTGCATGGTTATTTATCCCTGCAGCAATTGTTATGTATTTAGTTTGCTCGTATAAAGCAAATCGGTTGTATGAAGAGAGAAGATGATAGGGTGGATTCCCTTAAAGCTGATGCTTTGAGGGGATTTTTTAAATTTTAAAAATGAAACATTTGGGTTTTATTCTAAATTTTTACTTTATAAGCACTTGAATGTGATATGATATGAATAATAATATTCCTTAGGAGGATGGTTATCATTCATACACTTTTAGGTATTATTGGAGCAATTGTTTTACTCGCTTTTGTTATCCACCCCGGTGTCCCAGACAAACGTGTCCCTCTAAAAAATAAACTCGCAGTAATCCTTCCGTTGATTGTTATAGCCGGTTGCATTTCCTTGTATATATAATGAAAATAAGCACTTATCAAGTAACAGTAAGATAGATAGAGAAGTATATATATCTATTTTTTCCCTATGTGTAATCCCAGTGAGATGTTGCTTATAATGAGGCTTAATACATACTCAGTAATGCTTATGTTTCTAGCCAGTGGTTTAAGCAAGGACTTTTAGGTGTCATTACTACTATTGATTTTTTGTTAATTACTACATGGACTACAAAAAGATCTCATACAGACAACCAGCACAAATAAATTATTGTATTTCTCAATAAACAAAAACAACTTAACATGGTAAAATAATAGTTGGATGGGAGTCCAATACATATTATTAAAATTAAGATGGTTCAAGTCGGAGGAAGGCACCTTAGGGTGTCTTTTTCTTTTTGCTAAATGAGAGTTTTGCTTTAAAGAAGATAAATTTCCAATGGATTATTACCATGAGTATATAGATAAAGTCCATCCATATATTTGTAAAAAGGAGGAATTCAAATGAAGAGAGAGGATAATAAGATCGGTCACTTTATATCTGAAAAAGGAAAAAAAGACTTTCAAATTGCCTACGATGAATCAATGGCACTTCTTCCAGCACCTAACGATATGAAAGATATAGAAACTACATATGGCACAATTCGTACGTATTACTTTACTAAAGAGGAGAATAAACAGAAGGAACCAATACTCTTACTCCCTGGACGTGGTGCATCTACTCCAATGTGGGTACCGAATTTAGAAGGGTTAAGGGAGAAAAGGCCTGTTTACACAATCGATTTACTTGGTGAACCTGGAATGAGCGTGCAAACGAAGGTGATTGAAAACCAAAAACAACAAGCAGAATGGTTAAATGAAGTAATGGAAGGATTAGGTTTAGAAAAAGTGCATATCGTCGGTGTCTCCATTGGAGGTTGGACAGCAATGAATTTGGTCAGATATAATCCTGAGCGTATTGCTACGGCTAGTTTATTGGATCCAGTTTTTGTCTTTGCGCAAATATCCATAAAGATGATTCTAGCATCTATTCCAGCTTCCGTTCCTATTGTACCTAAGTTTATACGAGAAAAGATGTTAAGCTACGTTTCTGGGGGAGCAGAAATAAATGACGATGAGCCGATCGCTAAGTTAATTGAGTCGGGTATGCGTAATTATAAATTGAAAACGCCAGCACCTGATTTATTTAGTAAAGAAGACTTGAAAAATATTAATGTTCCAGTGCTTGCCTTAATGGCTGAAAAAAGTACAATGCACAATTCGGCAAAAGCAGTTGAAACTGGGGAAAAATATGTGAAAGATATCGATATAGTGAACTGGAAAAATGCATCTCACGCGATTAATGGTGAGTTCTCTAACGAGGTTAATGCTAGAATCCTTGATTTTGTAGAAAAACATGCTAATGATAACTAAGTTGAAAGTGAGAAATGAGTTGTAATGGCAATTTTACTTCTTCTATTTTTATGAATATGTATAATTACATAAAATTTCAGAGGAAAAGAGAGTATACTTTCTTATTGTGTAATAAAGATAAAGCCCGCCTACGGAAATAGGCGAGCTTTTTTTACATATAAAGAAAAGACAACTTTAGGGTGCCTTTCTTTGAGTTGAAACATTTTACTAGGTTAAGTATTGTGATGAGTATCTCTTTTCATTTAAAGGAACTAGAGTAGTGCATCACTTTATTTTTAAGCATCATTCTCAACAAATGTGAATATTTTCATTATCTTTTTCACTACAAAGGGTAGTAATTTAGAAGCTAAAAATGCAAGTACGAAAGCAATTGCCCATGTTTTCAACCATGATTTGAGAAATAAAGCTGTATACCCAACATTCATTGAAACCATGACGAAAGAGATAATACTAGATATACCTAAAATCATAAAGAGATTAAAAATCATTGGTTCAAATTTTTTATTGATTTTCAAAATTAACACCTATTTTCTATATATGCTTTGCTGCCCGATTTCACCAACATCTAATCTTACCGTTTGAAATCTAGGTTGTCCAGCTTGTTGTACTTTTCTGCAATAGCGACAATGGGTATATAACTACAGAGTAAATAAACGTCTTTATAATAAACTAATACTTGTGCTTTGGATGATAAAGAGCAGAACTCGATAGGCTGTATGAAGAGAAAAAGGATCCCCTTTAAGGAGATCCTTTTTACATTTTAAAGAAATCTTTCATCATTTTAGCATCTTTCATGTTCACGATCACGCCTGCAACTTTATCTTTCTTCTCATCTTTAGCAATTGTAATTTGCTCCTTATTATCAACCCATACAAGAAACTCTTCTTTTGAATCATCTTTATATGTAACGGTTATAGTAGAATGAGCAGATTCTCTCTTTTTTTGATCTAGGGTGATTGTTTTAGGAGTGCCTTTTTGAACTGCTGAAACGATAGATTGTATCATTTCTTCGTTATCTGTTTGAGATTTTGAAACGTTGTTATTTATTGTGCTAAGTATTTCAATATCTGTAATATTTGCGGAGTTTAATTGAAAGGTATTTTGTGTATGTTCTTGCTTAACTTGTGAAGCTTTATTTGTAGCCGAGGTGCTTGTACAACCTATTAAAGTGAAAGATAGAGCGGTTAGAGCGCATATAGATATAATTTTTTTCATAGTATCCCTCCTTATGTTTAATTATAACAATTTTCTGTTAATTTAGGTAGTTATTGTAAGGGGGAGATGTTTTAAAGTGGTAAATGATGTTGTTCATTTTCTATTAAAATCAAAATTCACATAAGTTTTTTCATATTTTATGTTTAACATTTTGAAAATAGGTGTACTACATATAATATAACAAATAATTCATTTTAAAGGAGGAAGTTAAAGATGGAAACGGAGTATAGTAAACCTTTTGTATATGAATTTATTACGGAGAAAGAGGTCATGAATGCGGCGAATGATCTCGTGAAGAAAGGCATAGACCAAAAAGATATTTACGTATTAACACACGAGAAAGAAAGGACAGATAGAATCGCAGACAATGCAGACGTAAATACAATTGGTATACAAGAGGAGGGACTTGGGACAAGCATTATTAATGTCTTTCAAAAAACGGGAGATCAGTTAAGAAATAAGATGCAAGAGTTAGGGCTTAATGAGGAAGAAGCAAACTTCTATGAAGAAAAGCTGGATGAAGGGAAAATCTTGTTATTCGTTAAGGATTTAGAAAGAGTCGGTGAATGGTTACAAGAAAGAAGATGCACGTATTCTATTTAAATTTGTATCCTGTAAATCTATAAATCTATTACGAAAAGGAGATGGGAAATATGAGTGAGAGCGGACTAAAAGAACAAATTACTGGTAAAGTGGAAAAGACAAAGGGACAAGTAAAAGAAGGAATTGGTGAAGTTACAGAAGATAGAAAGTTGAAAAATGAAGGGAAGTGGGACAAGACGAAGGGAACGATAAAAGAAAAAGTCGGAAAAGTGAAACAAAAGATAAGTGATGAGTTGGATAATAAAGAATAATACATGTTTATCAAGCTTTGGTTACATACCAAAGCTTGATAAATACAATATAAAACGAATATAGGAGGGTTAATTGTGGGACTTATTATTACGTGTATTGTAGGTGGACTTATTGGTGCGTTAGCTGGAATGATTACGGGAAAAGACTTTCCTTTAGGTATAGTTGGTAATGTGATTGCCGGATTAATCGGATCTTGGGTAGGTAGTGCATTATTTGGTCATTGGGGTCCTGAATGGGGAGGCATCTTTATTCTTCCAGCTTTATTAGGTGCAATCGTCTTTATTTTAATCGTTACATTCTTCTCTAGAATGCTACGGAAAGCGTAAGTATGATCATGAATAGTAATCTTAAGTTTATTATATATAGCTATAAAGTTAATAGAGTGATAAATATACATAAAAAAGCATCCAATTAAAATAATTTGGATGCTTTTTTTAGGTAATCTGCATAGGAATGAGCGGGGGATGAAGGCCCCCCGCTCATTGAAATTACACTTTCTAGTATGTATTAAACCATCGTTACTTTTTTACAATTATTTATTCTTACGACCTGCCTTGGTTCTATATGAGATAAGTCCTCGCTATTACCTATATCCACTACAATTGTATTCGTTAGTATGTTAATAATGGAACCAACTAATTTTGTAGCATGATCGTGTCGATAAGAAAATTGAACAAAATCTCCCTTTTTAAAGTTGTGCTCTTCCATAGATAAATCCCCCTAAAAATAATGTTTATACATTATACATACACAAATTTATAAGGTTTAAACATTTGGTAGTATTTTTTTAGTGTTAAGCTGAGAAAGGTGTGGAAAATTTATTTATAATAAAAATAAAAAAATATGTTTAAAATTAATTTTTATGGGTAATTAACATAGTAGTAGATTGAGATAAGGGGGCGGAAATGATGAATTTGGCAATAAATATTTTGCAAAATGATGTAGGTTATACGGTACAACTTAATGGTGAAATTGATGCATATACGGCATCAGATTTGAAAAATAAGATCATGCCTATTGCAAGCGAAAAAGAGGTTCATATTGTCGTAGATTTTAATAAGGTAGATTATATGGATAGTACCGGTTTAGGTGTTTTTATAGCGCTATTAAAAGCAGTTAAGAAAAATGATGGGAAACTAGAGTTTATTGGTGTATCTAAAAGACTAAAAAGATTATTTGATATTACAGGGTTAACAGAAATATTAAATTTGAATTCTGATTTTGAAAAAGTAGAAAGAAGGTGACTAGGGATGATGGAGAGATTTGAAAAGATAGAAATGAAAATTCCTGCAAAGGCAGAATATGTGGCTATTATTCGTTTAACAATGGCTGGTGTTGCGAATCGAATGGGCTTTGCTTATGACGATATAGAAGATATGAAAATTGCTATTAGTGAAGCATGTACGAATATTGTACAACATGCATATAAAGAAGACGTTGGAGAAATTGCAATTGTCTTTGGGCTATATGAAGATCGATTAGAAATTATGGTTGCGGATAATGGGGTTAGCTTTGATTTTAATAACTTAAAAAGGAAGGTTGGTCCGTATGATATTAGTAAACCAGTAGAACATTTGCCGGAAAATGGTTTAGGTTTATATTTAATCAATACGTTAATGGATGATATACAAATTATGCATGATGAGGGCATGACAGTTTTAATGACAAAATATATACAAAGAGAGCAGGTGGAGAATGATGGAAATCCAATCTCAACCTACAACTCTTTCTAAAGAAGATGTTATTAAACTCATTGCAGAATTTCAACAAAGCCAATGTGATGAAGCGCAGGAAAGGTTAGTTGAGCATTATAAAAATCTCGTCTATTCCATTGCATATCGCTATTCAAAAGGCGGACCGATGCATGAGGATATTATACAAGTAGGAATGTTAGGGCTCTTAGGCGCAATAAGAAGGTATGATTATTCGATAGGGAATGCCTTTGAGCCGTTTGCAATACCTACAATAGTAGGCGAAATAAAGAAGTATTTACGTGATAAAACTTGGGGCATTCACGTTCCAAGGCGAATGAAAGATTTAGGCGTGAAAATTAAACTTGCGATAGAGGAGTTAACAGATCACCTGCAACGTTCACCGAAGATTATAGAGATTGCAGACCATTTAGGACTATCCGAAGAGGAAGTGCTAGAAATTATGGATGCGAAAAATAATTATCGAGTATCTTCCTTAGATGATGTAGTTGAAAATTCATCTGATGGAAGTTCGGTAGCGAGAATTGAATCTGTAGGTGAAGTAGAGCAAGGATATGAAGAGACAGAAAGGCGTCTCGTTTTAAAGGATATTTTTAACGTATTAAATGATACGGAAAAGAGTGTTATTCATTATATATTTGGAGAAAATTTAAATCAAAAAGATACAGGGGAACGGTTAGGTATTTCACAAATGCACGTTTCTCGTATTAAAAGACAAGCGATAAGTAAATTGAAGCAAGCAGCGTTTTTAGATACATAAAAATTTAAAATAATGATGTTTAAAACATGAGAAAAGGGGTACTTATTAAGTATAGGAGGAGATATGAAATGTCACACGATGTGAAGGAACTAATCGAAGGATTGAATGAAGATTTAGCAGGAGAATACTCGGCAATTATTATGTATAACCATAATGCAGCTACAGTTTCTGGTATATATAGACAAGTGTTAAAACCTTTCTTTGAATCTGAAATTAGTGATGAACAAGGACATGCCCTATATTTAGCGGAGAAAATTAAGACGCTAGGTGGTACACCTACTACAATCCCTTTACGAGTGAAACAAGCAGAAGATGTTAGAGAAATGTTAGAATACGCTAGACAATCAGAATATGAAACAATTAAGCGTTATGAAAAGCGAAAAGAACAAGCAGCGAAATTAAATATGACAGAGTTAGTTGTAAAGTTAGAAGATATGATTGCAGATGAAACAAATCATATGGAAGAATTAGATCGTCTTTTAAATGATAAAGCAATGGTGCTAAATTAAAAGTGGAAATAATTTATAGAGTGAAAGAACAAACTCTCATCTCTGGGGGTTTGTTCTTTTGCTGTATAAATGTGTTTGAGTAGGAAATTTTCATTTTATAACTGAGTATGTAATACTAGAAAAATAGAAAATGATAATCGATTTACATTTTATATAAGAAAAGGGGAAATCACTTGTGTCCATTTTAATTGTAGATGATAATCCGGTGAATATCTTTGTAATTAAGAAGATTTTAAAACAAGCCGGATATCAGGATCTTGTATCGCTGAATTCTGCACAAGAGCTTTTCGAATATATCCATTTTGGAAAAGATTCTTCCAGGCATAATGAAATAGATTTAATACTATTAGATATTATGATGCCTGAAATTGATGGACTTGAAGTTTGTAGGCGATTACAAAAAGAGGAGAAGTTTAAAGATATTCCTATTATTTTTGTTACAGCTTTAGAAGATGCAAATAAATTAGCTGAAGCTCTTGATATGGGGGCAATGGATTATATTACGAAACCTATAAATAAAGTTGAATTGTTAGCGCGTATGCGTGTGGCATTACGCTTGAAATCAGAATTAAATTGGCATAAAGAACAGGAAGAAAACCTTCGGAATGAACTAGATTTAGCTACACAAGTACAAAGAAACTTATTAAGTAGCCCATTAAGAGAAGAGCATATAAAAATTGAAGCAAGTTACTTACCTTCATTTAAACTAGCTGGAGATATGTATTATTGGTATAAAATCGATGAAAATCGCTACGGTATTATATTATTAGATGTGATGGGACATGGTGTATCTGCTTCATTAGTTTGCATGTTTATTTCGTCTGTATTACGTGAAACGATTAAATGTTTAATCGATCCAGAACTCGTTATGAAAGACTTAAATAAATATATGACTCTTTTACATAATGAGAATGACAATATTCCCTATTATTTTACAGCGATATACTTAGTAGTTAATACAGAAGATAGAACGATTGAATATGTAAATGCAGGACATCCTTCTGGATATGTTTTAGTTGATGAAACAAATGTAGTGGAACTAAATCGCGGGAGTTGTGCAGTAGGATTTTTTGATGAAATAAAAGTTGAAAAGACAGTTATACCTTTTGAGAAGAACGCTCAAATCGTATTGTTTACAGATGGTGTCCTTGAAGCAA
Source organism: Bacillus sp. LSHTCR4 (assembly GCF_057197025.1). Lineage (NCBI taxonomy): Bacteria > Bacillati > Bacillota > Bacilli > Caryophanales > Bacillaceae > Bacillus > Bacillus sp. LSHTCR4. The sequence continues at coordinate 105,224 of NZ_JBXUNO010000001.1, forward strand.
TAGCAAATGATGAATTTGAGGCTGAAGAGAAATTACGTACTTTTACAGAAAGAAAATGGGGAGAGTTAGAAGAAGAGATAGAAGGGTTTTATAAGGAAGAACAGAAACAAGCGCAATCAGATGATATGTGTCTCATTATGATACAAACGAATGCGAAATAAAAAGCGTATGAAATCCAAATAGAGGATTTCATACGCTTTTATTGTATTTTTTGATAGATTTGTTCGTTCGGATTAAATTGAATATAATGCGGCATTATATTTGAAAAACGAAGAGTTTCTTTATTCCCTAAACATAGGAATCCGTTGTGACCTAAACTTTCATAAAATAGTTGCTGTACTTGGTTTTGAAGTTTACTTGTAAAGTAAATTAAAACGTTACGGCAAAGTATAATGTGAAATTCGTTAAAAGATTGATCAGTTACTAAATTATGTTGCGCAAAAATAATGTTTTGTAACAGTGATGGATTAAAATAAGCAAAACGATTATCTGTTGAATAATAGTTAGAAAATGCTTGTGTACCGCCAGCTTGTAAATAGTTTTTCGTATAAGTTTGCATTTTATTTAACGGAAGAATGCCTTGTTTTGCTTTTTCTAACACATTTGTATTCATATCTGTTGCGTAAATAACAGCTTTTTCACTTAATCCTTCTTCTTGAAGTAAGATGGACATTGATAATACTTCTTCACCAGTTGCGCATCCAGCATGCCAAATTCTAATTTCAGGATGCTTTCTTAATTCAGGAATGACATGCTCTCTTAGCGCCTTAAAAAAGTTAGGGTTACGGAACATCTCAGTTACATTAATCGAGAAATCATTTAATAGCTGTTCTAAAACCCCTTCCTCATGAATTACTTTTTCAATTAATTTTGAAATGGTAGGGATATTAGAAAGCTGCATTCGATTACAAATCCGCCTATAAATAGATGTGCGAGCATATTGGCGAAAATCAAATCCTGATAGTTTAAATACCGCTTCCAATAGTAAGTCAATTTCTAAGTTCGTACGCTTATCCGTATCTACTGATGGATCAAAATTATAATACTTATTTTCCACTGAAACGAAACCTCACTTATTTTATTAACCAAACACTCATTACCGAATAGAGTTGATGTAAATTTAATGGTTTACTTATATAATCTGAAGCGCCAGCAGATAAACATTTTTCCTTATCATTTGGCATTGCTTTCGCAGTTAATGCGATAATAGGTATTTCATGTAACCCTAAGTTCATTCGGATATGTTCCATCGTTTCATAACCGTCCATATTTGGCATCATAATATCCATTAAAATAAGGTCGATATTTGTATTGTTTTTTAGTATTTCTAAACACTCTAGGCCGTTTTGTGCAGTAATGATATTGGCATGTTGTTTTTTTAATGCATTTTGTAATGCAAATATATTTCGGTGATCATCATCGACAATTAAAATAGTTTTCTCTTGGAAGACGTTATTTGTTTCTGGGATAACAATAGTTTCCTCCACAACTTCAGCAGGAATAACATCTTCTATCGTCGCTGCGACTTCTAAATTGGATACTTGTATATCAGTTAATCCATTTGGAAGGTTAGGAATATATACGGTGAAAGTACTACCTTCTCCTACATGACTCTCTAACGTAATCCAACCACCTAATAATCTAGCAAACTCTTTACAAATAGATAACCCTAAGCCTGTACCACCATACTTCCGAATCGTTGCGCCATCTGCCTGTTGAAAGGCTTCGAAAATAAGTTGATGCTGTTCTTTAGCGATACCAATACCAGTATCTTTTACTGAAATTGTAATCCAGTCTTTACTTACAGACTGCATATCATCACTTAAATTGCTTGTTTTTATCGAATCGAAATGTAAAGAGACAGATCCTTTTTCCGTGAATTTAAATGCATTGGATAATAAGTTTTTAATAATTTGTTCAATCCGTTTTGCATCTGTGTAAAACAGATCAGGAATGGTGTCACTGTCTTCAACAGTGAATTCGACATTTTTTTGTGCAGCGATATGTAAGAAGTTTTGATGCATACTTGCTGCCATATCACTTATGTTCGTTGCTTCAAAAATGACATCTAGTTTTCCGGCTTCTACTTTAGATAAATCAAGTATGTCATTAATTAAAGTAAGCAAATCTTTCCCTGATGAATGAATAACTGTTGCTAATTCAATTTCATCATCGGATAAATGATTATCATGATTTTCTCTTAACATTTCAGATAATAGTAAAATACTATTTAACGGTGTGCGTAATTCATGTGACATATTTGCTAGGAACTCTGATTTGTATTTTGAGCTACGTAACAACTCGCTTGCTTTTTCTTCTAATTCTAATTTAGTAATTTGTAAGTCAGCTGTCTTTTGTTCAGCTTCTTCAGTTCTAGTTTCTAATTGTTCATTCGTTGTTCGTAATTCTTCGGCTTGCATTTGGAGTTCTTCGGCTTGCGTTTGTAACTCTTCTGATTGAACTTGCAACTCTTCCGTCATTGCTTGTGATTCATGTAAAAGAGTTTGAATTCGCATACGTCCCATAATACTATGGATTGTTAAACCTAGATTATCAACAGTTTGTTGGATTAAATCTTGATGTAAGTCTGAGATCTCAGTTACACTTACTAACTCCATTACTGCAATCACTTCATCTTCAAATAAGACAGGGATGACTAGTAGATTTTTAGGACGTATTTCTAATAATCCAGTAGTAACGTAACGAAACTCTTCGGGTATGTCCCTGAGAATAAAACTTTTCTTTTCTAAAGCAGTCTGTCCAATGAAACCTTCACCCATTTTAATGGATTGTTTTCCAATATCAGCACCTTGATCGGCGAAAGAAGCTTTTTTCACATAGTAGACAGTTTCTTCAACTTCTTCACGTACATAAAATGCACCGCAAGAAGTTTGCGTTTTTTGTATAATGCCACTCAAAATTTTGTTGCCTAACATTTCAATAGAAGATACACCTTGATACATTAAAATTAATTCTGCAAGCTCAGTTTGTAACCACTCTCTTTTCGATATTTCGTCTAGTAGGTGGTTCGTTGTATGAGCAAGATCTTTTATTTCGTCATGGGTGTTTACATGAATTCTTTCCGTAATTTTTTCTTTCGAAGAAATGGATTTAATAGCTTGAATTACATTTTTAATCGTTTTTGTAATGGAATTCGAAATATAGAGTGAAACGATAATAGAAATACAAGATAGTAAGAACAATAAACTGTATAACCAAAGCTCTAATTTATTATTTTTAGTATCTAATTGTGCAGCTCTTTTTTTCGTTAGTTGTTCCTCTACACTACGGAAGTTAGTTACCTGCGATTGTAATGATTGAATTTGAGTCGTATCGATTGCTTGTACGTTATTACTATTGTTATTCGTAATGAGTGGATGAATCTCTTTATTAATCCAACTAGTAATGTTTTCATTAATCTGCTTTAATTTTTCTTGCTGAGAAGGGTTATCCTCTAATAGAGCAAAAAGATCTTGATAATGTTTTTCATAATCCTTTTCCGCGGCGTTAAGGGATTGAACGTAATTTGCATCATTAGAAGTGATAAATCCTTTCGCTTTATTTTCAATTGTTAGCAATTCTTTCTCCACTTGATTCGTTAAATTAAGAACTTTAAAATCGTGATCAATAATAAAATTACGAGATTTTTGTAAATTGGAAATCTGATTGTTTAGCATAATGAAAGAAATAAGTAAGAACAAAATGATAACTAAATAACCAGCCATAATTTTGTAGCGAATACTAAATTTTGCTTTCGAGTTCATTAAAAATTCCTACCTTCAAGGTTATTAAAAGTTTTCTATTGTAAAGAATGAAAAACGTAATATATATTATATCAGTTTTCATAAGCTCAAACGAGAAATCCCCCTATTGTATTAGGGGGCTCGTTTTGAATAGAGGAAATCATTTTGAAGTATAAAACGATATATGAAAAGTAACAATTGAGGGAATAGGGGGATCACAAAACTTTTAAGAAGGAAAGAGTGTTCTTAAAGCTCTTTTTGCATCTATTCCTTCAAAGATAAATAATACAAGCTCTCTCTTTTTTACAGTAAGGAAAAATGATACTAATGTGCTTAAGTTTTTAATAGCAGTAAGTGTTCCGTGTTTACTTATAAATACATTCGTTTGAAATGTTGTCATTAAAGCGTAAAAATGATGAATCTGCGTTATTGTAGGTGTTTCATTATAAAGAATAGTAGTAGAGTGAATGGCATTCATCGTAATATTCCTTTCCATATAATAAGCATAACAATATAAACATACCCGTTTTAAAAAATGTTAAACATATAAATAAGAAAAAATATAATTATAGTTTTTTACGTTTAGAAAGAGTTAGGAAGGGTATACATATACCATAAAGAGATTGATTGAAGATAAATTGAAAGATTTCTAGTCTATAAAAATATATTTTACTTTAAATTAAAAAGGAGACTGTTACATATGGATAAAATGATAACGGATATTACATTTGATTTCATTTACTTGTTAAGTAGTTCTCTTGTAATTCTTTTATTATTGGCGTTTTTCGTAAATGGTTATGTGAATAAAAAAATTAGTGTATATAAAAACGAAGAGTAATAAAGAAGCATTATATAAAACTTTAGGAGGTTAATAGTTATGAATGTAGATAGAAAAATAGTAGGTGTTTTTCAAACAATTGATGATGCGGCACTCGTTATTAATGAATTAAAGGAAAAAGGATACCCGGCAGATAACATTTCGGCTATTGCGAAGGATCAAAAGGAAATTGAACATCTGGAAGAAAAATCAGGTGAAAAAGTGAATCATGAAACTGCGCATAAAGCGGATATCTTTTCAGCGACAGGGCTTGTAGCAGGAGGAGTAGCAGGAGGACTCGGTGGTTTATTAACAGGTCTTGGTGTACTTGCCGTATCTGGACTGGGCCCAATTGTAGCAGCGGGACCTATTGCAGCAGCTATTGGAGGAGCGGGTATTGGCGGAGGAGCTGGAAGTTTAATAGGAGCATTTATCGGCTTAGGAATCCCTGAAGACCATGCTAAAAAGTATGAAGAATATATTTACGATGGAAATATATTAATTTTAGTAGATGCAAAATTAGATGATAAGTTAGAAATCTATAAAATATTTGATAAGCATCATGCTTATAACTCTGATTTCTTTAAATAATATGTACGTCACATATTTAAACATAATGAATATCGTTTTTTGATCTTACAACTTTGGCGCGACCGAGGAGTCGTATGACTATAAGAGAGGAAGGGCTTATAGTAAAAGATCAAGTTCTATTCTGTTATCCCGCATTAACTGCCCGTAAAAGCTCGATTGGTTCAACTAATTAAAGTTTCACTTTATTGAAAAGAGAAGAGGTGTCTATTCGTGATTGTAAAAATATTAAAGGATAGTAGTAATAGTTTCCTTTGTACAGTTCAAAATAAAAATGGAGATCAGTATGTGAAGAAATGGTTTCGTAAACATGAAAACAATGAAGAATTAGGACGACCGACTTTCAAAGAAGTAGAAAAGGAATGGAAAGAAAATAAAGAGTCGTTTATGTATCCTAATGTTAAAGCGCTTTATTAAAATGAAACATAATGCGCGCTTCATTCTTACAAAACTGTCACATTCCTGTAAGGTAATTCAATAGATTCGTTACTTGTTCCATGTCATAATAAAGACATAAGAAAGCTAATTAAAACTACAACTTATTAGGAGAGTGTCAGTCATGATTGTAACAACAACGTCTGGAATTCAAGGTAAAGAAATTATTGAGTATATCGATATTGTAAATGGTGAAGCTATTATGGGTGCAAATATTGTCCGCGATTTATTCGCTTCTGTTCGTGATGTTGTCGGTGGTCGTGCTGGTTCTTACGAAAGCAAGCTAAAAGAAGCTCGTGATATCGCAATGGATGAAATGAAAGAACTTGCAAAACAAAAAGGTGCGAACGCGATCGTTGGCGTTGACGTAGATTACGAAGTAGTTCGTGATGGAATGTTAATGGTTGCTGTAAGTGGTACAGCTGTACGTATATAAGTAAATAAAAAAACAGGCTCACCCCTTGAAGTTTATGCTTTGAGGGGATTTTTTTGTTCACAACTAAAGTTAAGAGAGAAAAGAGTTGATTGCTAGCTTACTTATTTCAATTTTAGTATATTATTTCCAAATGAGAAAGTGATAGTATAGGAAATTTGTATATATTTAATGAAGATGTTAACTTTATGACAAATAATAAAATTGCTATTTGATGTACGGCCAGAATGAGTGGTAGGAATAATTTTAGAGAGTGTATAGTTGATAGAAATAAACGATGGAGCATGTAAAGAGTTATATTACATAAAATTGATCCCACTTTAATGGGCAGTAAGTCCCCCACCTCAAAATTCAGCGAAAGCAAAGAAGTTAGGTGGGGGGGCGGGCTGCCCATTAAAGTCCGATTGGTGAGGGCTGATAATCAGTAGGGGATGAAGAAAACCCCCACTGATTAAAGTTTCACTTTATTATGAATGGAGGCGGTTACAATATGTTTTGGTTAGGGTGTTTTTTAGGATACATTGTAGGTTCCGTTATTACATGTGCGCTACTTTACTTTGGGTATAGATCCCATGAAAATAAAAAAGCGGATATGCAAAAAGGGGAGGAGAGGAAAATCAATAAAAAAGGTGTATAGTAGGTGGAAAGGTAAGGTGATAGTGTTAATACAAAAATAAAGGACAGTACATATTGTATATGACGACTATGTGCTGTCCCGTTTATTCTTTTTGGATTAGGAAAAGTTGTTTCCTGTCTTGCTGTAAAATTCATAGGCGAAATATCCAAATAAATAGCCTATTCCAGCTCCTAAACTAACTGAAAGCAGGGAGAAGTTCGGAAAAAATATACTGAAAATCAAACCGATCATACAGCCAACAAGCATTCCTATAGGTATTAAACTATCCAATAAGTTTTGAGCTTCTTTTGATTTTTTCTTACCTAATTTTCCGTTCTTATATTTATGTTCCAATCTTTTTATTACAAATACTACAATTCCCCCGACTAGTATAACAGGCCAAATTGCCGAAATTAACCACATGTGAAAATCTCCTTTCACCTTTTAATAGAATTATACCAGATACTTACAAATGTTCGCTCTTAAAGGTATTATCTAGTCTATTTAAAAGGCCAATCAAAAAGACTCCTTCCTTTGCATTTAATAACTCGTCAAAAACACTTTCCGATACGATAAACTTAACTAAATCTATACAATTCAATCAAATTTACACAAGTTAGTGCTTCATCGTGTTCTCGCAACCCCAAAGGGACGAGGGGTATAACACTCCACACGAGGCAGTATCGTTACCTCCTATTATCAAGCATTTATTTTACCCATCTTGATAAATTTATCGAAGCATTCAAATCTCTATCGTGATGGCTATTGCATGAAGCACAACACCACTCACGTATTTTTAAACTCCACTGTCCTTCTGGTTGAACTGAATGGTCGTATTTTACGCCGCAACATGAACAAATCTTGCTTGAGGCGAACCATTTATCAGCTTTTACATACGCAATGCCATATTTCTCGCACTTGTATGATAAACATTGAAAGAAGAAGTTTAATTTTTGAAATAAAAATGCTTTCGATAGTTTTTTGTTTTTTAACAGGTTTGAGATAGGTAAGTCTTCCACAACAATCCTCATTGGTTTGGTTTTCACCAATTTTGCTGTTGCTTGATGGATATGGTTATTTCGGATATTCGTAATTTTCCTAGATAACCGCAGGTGCTCAGCTTTCGCTTTTTCATATCCGGCAGACTGAATTTTCACACCTTTTTTAAATCTCCTAGACATATCTCTTTGTGCTGACTTTTTCCTTCTCAAAAGTTTTTTAACCTTAGCATCTTTGTTTATATTTCGTTCTTTCATACCATTAGAAGCTACAAAAAGCTCTTTTAAACCAACATCCACACCAATCGACTCATTGGTTAGTTCTTGTGATTCAAAGTCTTCTTGGAATCCTACACTAATCCACCAGTGACGACCATCAAAGGTAACTCTTGGATTGGATGTTTTTTTGTTTCTTGGTAGTTGTTGGCTTGTTTTCACTTCTCCAATAGACTGAATATGAACGACTTTCTTTCCTATAATCAGTCTTTCATAATTGGCATAAAATCCTTGGATTAAATCTTTTTTAGATTTATAAGAAGTGTGAGAACCATTTTTGTACTTTTTGAACGAATTTTTTCTCGCCGTATCAAAATCTTTTGAAGCCTGTTTGGAAACTTGTGCATTAATGTCTTGTAACCACTCATATCTCTTTCGCTTCTTAATCTTTGTAAATCGTTTCTGTAAAGCTAACTGTGAAACAGATTTTCCAAATAGCTTATAATATCTATCACTCATTCTTTTACAATAGTTATAAGCGAATCTTGCAGCACCAGCATGGTTTCTAAGCACTTGTTCTTGTTCAGGCGTTGGAATCAGTCTGACTTTCTTCGCCAATATCATCAGAATGTAACTCCTTTAATGAAAGATTTGTTCTTCTGAATCGTAGCGTGTTCCACCAGCATTCTCCTGAGACTACTCGGATGCAAACCTGTTAATTCTGATACTTGACTAACTCGTAAAAATTTCATTATTATTCTTACCTCATTGAACCTATCATAGCACGTACGTTCGGTATGTTCAATGAGGTTTGATAGATTTAATTAAATGTATCTCGTTCAACTAAGGGCGCAATTCCTTAGCCAGTTCTCTTATGAACTTCTCATATTTTCACATGAGCGCAGACTATATGTTTATCTCTTTAGAGATAGAGGATTTTTCCATCACCATAGGCTTGTGATGTACTCTCGTCAGTTATACGAGATAGTCGTTGAACGTTCATCTTATCCATTTTGACTTAGATGATTCGAGGCGGAAGACCCATTGTTCTAGTGTTTAGGATTTAACCTTGCACCATCTGATTGATTTTTTCTGCTTTCGCGACATTCACGCTCGCTATTTCTAGCCACGTTGTAGTTCAATCAGCTTTAGGGATTGCCCGCAGTTAACCCTCACTACTAGCCAATCACTTGACTAGCAGGGCTTACTGATATATTTAATTAACTTTGGTTATAATTGGTTAAATAAATCGTAACAGTTAGTTACCCTTTCGTTTTCTCAGCAGACTGCACAACATCAACCGCCGCTTGTACATCCGCTAAGTCATATGTAGAATGTACCGTCATAAAACGTAATTGCTCATTTTCAACTAAGCGAATTAAGTGACGAAACGTTTCTTGCCATTTATGTGGTGACACTTCTTTATTCCAATGTCGTAAATGAAATATGTTCGCGTGCACTTTTGCTTTCGTGACAATTTCGGCCCAGTTCACTTGTATTCCTGATAGAAGACCGATCGTTAAAAAGTGCCCGTTTGGACGTAAGGAGAAAGCTAATTCATTTCCATCCGGTCCTCCGATAGAATCAATCGCAGCATCCGCGCCGAGCCCGTTTGTTAATGTCATAACGGTTTCATAAAGCGGGGTAGTGGAAGTATCTATTACATGGTGGGCACCAAGCTCAAGTAATTCCTCTGTATGTTTACTATTTCTTGTCACGGCAATGAGTCGGAAATTTAAAATTCGTGATAACTGCGCAAATAGATGCCCAATAGCGGATCCACAAGCATTTACTAATAAAACATCATGACTCTGTAAGTTTAGCGTTTCTGTACAAGTGACCCACGCCGTAAGAGGATTAATATACATTTGTGCCGCTGTGAAATCATCGATGGAATCAGGAATAGGGACTACAAAATCAGCTGAAGTCTTCACATATTCTTGCCAAGTACCTTCGCCGCGTAACGGTAAAACACGTTTGCCGATAAGGTTTCTAGAAACAAAAGTTCCCACATCTTCTACAATACCAACACCTTCATAACCAGGTATGTTAGGTAACGGAATTCTATGAGCGTACGCTCCCGTTATTGGAATTAAGTCAGACGGATTAATCGGTCTAACTAGCATACGAACTAGCACTTCATTCTCTTTTAATGGTTCTATATTTTTATATTCAACTTGTAATACATCTTTTGGGTTGCCAAACTTGTGAAATTGAATGTGTTTTCCGTGCAAAGTAAAAGTGCCCCCTTAGTTTGATTGGGTTTATTATAGCATTTTTGGTGGAGTGCTTATTTTGTTAAATATATAAAAGGGGATTTTGTATGTTTAGGGTATAATTAAATTAAGAAATAAAAACTACTATAGAATTATTTAACGAATAGTGCTACATACCAATATATTTAAAGAAAGGGAGGTGTAAGATGGGGATAGTTGTTAGACAGTCAGGTCCAACTTGTGGAATATATGCTTTAATTAATGGAATATATGCTATCAATCACGTTAAGGATATAAATCAAGATGAAGCAGATGGGGTAGTATGTGAGATTTTGAGGGAAAACTTTATTAATAAAAAAGATAATCCAAGAAATGGTGAGACAATTCAGGGTAAAACATTTTTAGGTGAGTATTTTAAATTGGATTCCTTTAAACAATTTGTTATGGACAATTATAAAAAAATTCATGAAAGTATTGGATGCATAGATATTAAATATAAAATTGAGGTTCGAGAGGTTATTGAATTAGAAAAAATGAAAGGAGAAATAGGAAGGGGAGAAGCTTTTGTTTTATTTAGTTTTGATCCATATTCTAAGCCTCTTCGCAGTGTAAAAAATCTTGGGTGTTTTTTACGAAATAAAAATCGACAGGTAATATCTCATTGGGTTGTTATAATTGGTTTTAATAGTAAAACATCTAAATATATTGTTGTTGATAGTCGGAAGGGAGTAACGGAAGAGTATTCATTTAACGTATTAAAGAAAAAAAATTATCGTTTACAGAATACACAATTTTTCTGGAACGAGTTTACATTAAACAAAGAAATACTGAATTATGAAGAAAGTGGTGAAAATGCTAAAAATGAAGTATATAAAATGCTGAAAAATCAATATAAAAATCGGGATGTAATTTTTAGAGAGGGAATTATGAGTAATGTAGTGAACCATGAAGTTGGGAAAATGCTAATAGTTAAAAAAAGAATAAATAATTACAACTACTCATTGATAAGACATTTTTAGAAGTTAAAGGGCTCTAAAGTAGAAAGAGTAATTCAATCAATAAACAAATTATGAGAACTAGTTGATTACATTTAGTATGAAAAGAGGTTATAAATTTGATAATATCTGAAGCACACATTCACGGTTACAGAAATTTTAAATATGTAGAAATAAATCTAAATAGATTAGTAATTTTTATCGGTGAAAATAATAGTGGTAAAAGTAATTTATTGAGAGCAATTACTTTACCATTTTTAAATGATGAAATTGGTAGTGTAAATAAAAATTTAGGATGGCATGATATAAATAATGATTATAAAAATGACTACTTTGAATTTATCAAAAAAAATATAGAAAGAATAAAAAAGTTGGAGATTGATGTTGAGGAATTTAAAAGTGTAGTACCGATGGTATCGGTTATAGTAAAATTTCAACCTAAAGGTGCGGATGAATATTATGTTCGAAAATGGAATAATTCTTTAGATGAAGAACAGGCAGTTTATAAGATAGAATACAGGTACTGTGTGGAAAATCCAAAGAAATTATTGGAACATGTAGCGAATATTCTATCTGCTAAAGGTGAAGAAGACATAAAAAATATGAAGATGAACTTATTGCCTATAGAAATGTTTAAATATTCAATTGTTGTTCCATCAACCAATGAATCAGTGGCATTTAATGATTTAATAAGCTTCAAATATAATACATTAGCCGCTGAGAGAGATGATTTTTCAAATAAATATACTCAATTAGGATCTCAAGCATTAGTAAACTTATTACAAAATAAATTAGGGGATGAACAAAAAGTAAAAGTTGAAGAGTCGTATGGCAAGTTTTTTAATGATTTAAAAGAAGTTAGTAATCTGGAAGATGTTTTTAATTGGCAAGAAACATCAGAGATAGAAAACGCTAAAGAATTTTTCGAGAAAATTACGTTACTTCCTAATATGCCGAGTATTAGTTCTTTATTGAATAACGTTAGATTAGGGGTAGGGGAGGAATACCTGCATAGTCAGGGGCTTGGTTATAGAAACCTTATATATTTGCTTGTAATGATGAATTCATTAGAAGTAAATCAGGATATAGCATTGAACATATTAACTGTTGAAGAACCTGAGGCTCATCTATGTATAAGTAATGAAAAATTACTCGCGAGTTTTATTAATTCAACGATAAAGCAAAGTGAAAAAACCCAGTTATTTATCTCGACTCATAGCTCAGAATTTTTAAATAAACTAGAACTAAAAAATGTAACGATTATAAAAGAGGGTAAAGCATTTTCATTAGCAACTGTTACGGAGGAAAGAGATTTAGATTATTTAGCTAAAAAGCCTAACCTTGATTTTCTCAAATTTTTATTTTCTAGAAGGTGTATCTTAGTAGAAGGACCTACTGAAGAAATGTTAATAAAGTCATATCTAAGTACCAAGGATAATTTATTGCATGATATCGAGGTTATTTCACTGCATAAAGGTTTTACTACTATGTTAGATATTTGGTTAAAGGTCAATGAGGGAACATCACATAAAATAGGAATAATAAGAGATTTCGATGATCAGCCTAATGCTAAGGCGAATCATGAAAAGTATAATACATACGAAAACATTTTTGTTACAACTACATCTGAATATACTTTAGAACCGGAATTTGTTAAGAGTGGACAAAATTTTGAAAAATTGAAGAGTTATTTTACTGAAGAACATAGTTGGGGCAAGGAAGAGATAAAAACACCAGATGCTTTAGCTGATAAGTGGAGAACAGCTAAAACAGATATTATGCTGAAGTTTTGTCGAGATTTTGGTTCAGGTGTTCTTATAGATGTGGTTTTACCGGAACATATTCAGAGAGTTTTAAACTTTTTGCAGAGTGGTGTTAAAGAGTGAGGATAATAGTAGCTGGTGCCGGAGCAGGAAAAACAACTTCAATGGCAGAGGAAGTTTTAAACAGATATAAAGAAGTAGTAGATGGAAAGATTATATATGTCATTACATATACAAATGCTGCAAGAAATCATATAAGAAATAAAATTATTGAACAACATGGAAGCATGCCAAAAAGAATTAAGGTGGAAACATCACATGTATTTTTGTTACAAGAAATTATATTTCCCTTTTATCATTTGTTGTACGGCCAACAATATTCGACAGTTTCAGTAGTGAATTTACCAAGTAATTATGGATTTAAGGCAAAAGTGTTAAAGGAATTGAAAGAAGAAAACATAGTACATGTTCAAGAAGTTACAAAAATAGCTAAACATGTTATAAAGGGTAAAAGTAATGATAAAAAATTAATTAAAGAGAAGAGAAAGAAAATATTGTACATTATTAAGAGCTATTTAGATTCGATTTTTATAGATGAAGCTCAAGATATAGATGATTCATTAGCAGGAATTATTGAAGCGTTTTATGATAATGCAATTAATTTATACTTAGTTGGGGACCCAAAACAAGATTTAAGAGGTAGAAATGAATTAAGAAATTTAATAGAAAAATATCCTCAATATGTTCAATATAAAGTAGAAAATCACAGATGCCCTATGTTACATGTGCAATTTTCAAATAAATTTGTCTTGGAGCAAGAAAAGCAAGAATATCAAACCGCAGAAGTTGGTAGTTTAAGTTACTTGTTTGAACAAGACATAAATATTTCTAATTTTTTTAGGGATGAACCTTTTGATTATGTGTATATCTATCAAAAAAATGAAAGATTTGTTACTAATCCCAATGATTTAGGTTTTGCAAAAGATTCATTAAAACATGAGTTGAAAACTGTGGTAAAAAAATCAAAAGTAAAAAGAGAACATGTCGATCAAGTAGTTTTTATTTTGCAGAAAGGGATACAAAAAAATGTACGAAAGCAAGGGAATTGGGAGGTTATCAATGGATTAGGTAAAGCGTTGTCATTAAAGTTGACTAAGGAAGATAAAGCACGGATGTATGCTGTGTTAGAATTATGTAAGGAAAGTAATAAAGTAGAAGGAGTAATAGTTAACTCTATTGATAAGGTAAAAGGATTGGAAGGGGATCGTTGTTTATTTATAGTAACAACTGAGATCTCAGACTATATTTTTCAAAATAAAAATGAGCAAAATAAAATGCTGAATTATTTATATGTAGCTCTAACAAGGGCAAAAAAAGAGTTAATCATTTTAATTACAACAGAAGTAGAAAAAAAGCATGGTCGCGAGTGGATTAATGCTAAGTTTAAGGAGCTATTACAAGTACATGTTGAAACTATATGATTATAAGAACAGAGGTATAAAATTAATTAAATAATTTTATATTGAAGCAAGAAGCCACTTGAAAAGTGGCTTCTTCTATTTTGTATTAAGCCGAAGCTCTCTTCATTCTCTCAAGTAAACTAGATAACACATGCGTACGATACGATTCTAGTTTTTTACCTTCATAAGTACGAATGCCTAATTTTTTAAGTTCTTTTACATACCAACCTTTGCTTCCGAAATACATGCAATCGCTCCCCTTCAACTTTGTTTTATTTGTTCTGATTGCATATGGAGGTACAGGATTATAATGAAGGAAATGAATTTCGCGCGAAAATGGTTAACTTTGTTGCAAAAGACATATATACTAAAGATAGTATACAACGAGGTGGACAAGACGTGATTATAGAGAAGCACGAAATTCAAATTGACCAAATTACGAGCGGTAAAGTGAATATCTTTACTTTCTATCGAAATAGAAAGCAAATTGATGATCAGTTTTTACGATTGCAAGAACCATCGCTTACAGCAAACTACTTCTTCCATTTTCATTTTGATGCAGAGAGCTTGCATCTACTGCAGGAAGAGTTTCCAAGCGTATATCCGTACGACGGTAGTGAGAAAATTCACGACTGGACGGAAAAGATGAAAGCGGAATTGCAACATCAGATCCAAACAGGAAAATGGAATAAGCGCGTACGTATCGGTAATCGTATTCTAGATGTGGTGTTTACGTGGTGTGACGAAGATATAGTAGAGTGAAAAAGAAGCGGATGACGCTTCTTTTTTTAGCGCTGGAATAAAACGAGCTTACCTGCAGAAGATGTGCAGCGATGTGTTTTTTCATACAATCCTTTTTCTCGTAAAATAGATTCACCTTTTGTTTTCGCTTCTTTTTCAGTTGCCGCCTCGAATGATTCGTCCAATGCTTTTGAACCATCTTTTTCAAAGACTGTTAGAACGTATACTCCCATGAAAATTCCCTCCAATGATAGAAATCAGAATCTTATAACTATTTTGGCATAAATCACTAGAATATGCAAAGAAATATGTGACATTGCGTGTTACAATAAGGTGAAACTTTTGAAACATAGAAAGGATCGTTATTTGTGAAACAAGTGAAGTTTATACATGCGGCTGATTTGCATTTGGATAGTCCGTTTAAAGGGATGGGGATGAATGTACCGCAGTCTGTTTGGGAGAGAATGAAACAAAGTACGTTTGAATCGTTCGAACGTATTGTTGATAAAGCGATTCAAGAGCGCGTTGATTTCGTATTGCTAGCCGGGGATTTGTATGATGCGGAGACGAGAAGTTTGAGGGCGCAAGTGTTTGTGCGCGAACAAATGAAGAGACTTTCGCAGTACGATATCCCTGTTTTTATTATTCACGGTAACCACGATCATTTAGGGGGAAGCTGGGCAGCAATTGAGTTTCCGGAAAATGTTCATGTGTTTACGGAGCCTTACGTAGAAGAGAAATCATTTTATAAAAATGGTGAGTTGTTAGCTTCTATTTACGGATTTAGTTATTTGCAGCAAGTGGTAACGGATAATATGACAGCGCAGTATATGAAAATGAGTGATGCGCCTTTTCATATTGGCATGCTTCACGGAAGTGTGGAAGGGGATGCAGAGCATAATCGCTATGCACCGTTTCAAATTCGTGAGCTGAAAGAAAAGCAGTTTGATTATTGGGCTCTTGGCCATATACATAAACGTGAAATTTTATCAGAGGAGCCATATATTATTTATCCGGGTAATATACAAGGGCGCCATCGTAAGGAAACGGGCGGGAAAGGTGCATACCTGATTGAACTTACGAAACAAGGATCGCATTGTTCATTTTTCCATACGGCGGATGTTGTGTGGGGTGAGATAGAAGTGAGCATCGATGGACTGGAAACAGTTGATGATCTTATGACAGCAGTGTCAACTGCGATGAATGAGTGCCGAAGAGAAGAGGAAGGAACGCTATTAACGGTCTTATTTACAGGACAGGGGCCACTTTCTCCTTATTTACGCGATGAAAAACGTGTGGAAGAGATTTTTCATATTTTAGCAGCGGGCGAAGAGCGAAAAGATTTCGTATATGCGATGAAGTGGAAGAATGAGACGGTTTCTTTTGCGGAAATCGAGCGTTTGAAAGAAGAAAATCATTTCGTCGGTAGCGTGCTAAAAGAGTTAGAAGCTTTCACCAATATGGACGGCGTGCTGCGCAGTATTTGGACATCTCCTGTAGCGCGTAATAGTATTGAATCTTTTACAGAAGAAGAGAAGAAAGAGATTCAAAAAGAAGCGGAAAATATTATTTTAGAGCAATTATTCCAGCAAGAGAGGGATAAGAAATGAGAATTGAAAAACTCCATATTTATGGGTACGGAAAATTAGAAAATGTGGAAATGGATCTTTCATTGCTGACTGTTTTATATGGTGAAAATGAAGCGGGGAAATCGACAATTCGTTCATTTATGAAAAGTATTTTATTCGGTTTTCCAACGAGAGGACAGCGCCGTTATGAGCCGAAAGAAGGCGGCAAGTATGGCGGAGCAATTACTGTACAAACAGAGAAATACGGCCGTTTGAAAATTGAACGATTGCCAAAGACGGCCGCTGGCGAGGTGACCATTTATTTTGAAGACGGGAAAACGGGCGGCGAAGAGATTTTACACGATATATTAACCGGGATGAATGAAAGCTTATTTGAATCGGTCTTTTCTTTTGATATGCACGGTCTTCAAAACATTCATCAGCTTGGCGAAGCGGATATCGGCAATTATTTATTTTCGGCAAGTGCGGTCGGAAGCGATGCGTTATTGCAACTCGATAAAAAGCTAGAAAAAGAAATGGATCAGCGTTTTAAACCGAGTGGGCGTAAACCAGAGATTAACGTGTCACTGCAAGAGATGAAGAAACTGGAAGAGAAGATGAAAGAGTGGCAAGGGAAAATTGGCACGTATGAAAAGCAAGTCGAGCAGTTAAAAGAAAGTGAAGAGAAACTTGCTTCTGTTCGCGCAGAAAAAGAGAGTGCAGAAAAACGAAAGCAAGATTATGAAATATTAGCAGCTCTTGAGCCCCTCGTTATTGAAAAACGCGCGTATGAGAAAGTGTTAGAGAACGAGAGCGGACAATTTCCGGTAGACGGAATGGCGCGTTATGAAGCGATTAAGGCAAAAATGGAGCCGCTCCAGTTGCAAGTTGATTCGCTCCATAAAAAAATAGAGACAGTGCAATTGGAAATGGAATCGATTCAAATAGACGAAGAGTTTTTACAAAAAGAAAGTTATGTAGAAGAACTTCGTATGCAGCATATGTCGTATGAAAATGCACGCCAAGAAATGCGTGATATAACAGGAGCGATTACGAATATAAAAGAAGAGCTTGCAGAACTCGAGCAACAAATCGGCACTACTTTTGAAAAAGAAACAGTTCTTTCGTTTGATATGAGTTTGGCAACGAAAGAGTTAATTACGCAAACTGTGCAAAAGGCGCGCGAATTAGAAACGCAAAAAGCGCAGCTTGATGATCGTTTTAAAGTAACGCAAGAGCAATTAGAAGAACAAGAAGAAAACATAAGACAGATTAAGCAACAAATGTTAGCGGATGAAGAACGAAACACGTTAGTTGAGAAAGAAAAATCGTTCCAAGATGCGGCGTTTATCGGTATGGGTGCAGAGAGAATGAAGCGCAAGTATGAGGAAAAAGCAGGAGTGGCTATGCAAAAGAAAAAGCAGTGGCAAAGAATTTGTCTTCTGTTACTTCTTATTAACACAGGCGTTTTATTCACAAGCTTATTTATAGATAACCGAGCGCTCTTATTTATTAGTGTCATTGTTTTTGTAGGGATTGTTCTTGCTCTTGTTTTATATAAAGATCCGTCAAGTGGGTTACAAGAAGAACTTCTTACTCTTCAGCAAAGTGCCGGCGGGAGACAAAGTGAAGAAGCGATGTCTGTACGCTATGAGTTAGAAAAGGATGAAGAGATTCGTAAGCTATTTGAGCGCGAGTCGTATAAGTTGCAGCAAATGGAGCGAGCTTATGATAAAGTCGTTTCATCGTATGAGGAATGGGAAAGAGAAACGTTCCGCACGAGCGAACAAGTCAATGTGTATAAAAAGCGCTATACGTTCCCTGAATTTTATACGTATGCGCACGTATTGCCAGCGTTTGAGCGCATGGAAAAAATGCAGCAATTATATCGAGAGTTAGAAAAGCAAGGTGCGCGAAAATCTTCATTATATGAAATGATTTCGCAATTTGAACATAAACTAGAAAATGTTATCGGTAGTGCGGAGTATAGTAAGCTGCACGAGGCGCAAAGTCGTATGCAAAATGAGAAAGAAAAGCGCCAAACTTGTAAGCAGTTAAAAGAGAAACTAGCTGAATGGCAAGAAGAATATGCGTTCATGCAAGAGCAATTAAAGCAACTGTTAGTAGAACGAGATGGATTATGGCATATCGCACATTCTACAGATGAAGAGATGTTTTTAGAAGCAGGTAAACTAGCGGGAAAACGTGAAGATGCGGAGAAACAAGTGGGGCGTTTATTACCGCAAATTGATTTGTTAGAACAGCGTTTAACGAGTTTATCCTTAGCTGAACATTATGAGGCTGACGGTTATGAGGGAAAATTAAAGCAAGAAATGACAACCGCGCAAAACTGTCTTACAAAGGAAAAAGAACTGACAGAGCGTATTGCGAAGCATCGTATGGAAATTGCGAATTTAGAAGAAGGAAGTACGTACGGTGATTTACTGCACGAGTGGGAAATGAAAAAAGCGCAAGTGCGTGAACAAGTGAAGAAATGGGCTGCTTATGCGGCTGCCAAGACAGTATTAACGAAAACGAAGCAATATTATCATGAAGTACATCTTCCTCGTATTTTACAAAAATCAGAAGAGTATTTCGTCTATTTAACAGGCGGACGATATAGTAAAATCTTTTCACCGTCAGAGGCGGAGCCGTTTATTGTAGAGCGTAACGATGGTATGCGTTTTTATAGTCATGAACTAAGCCAAGCGACGGCGGAGCAGTTGTATTTATCGCTGAGATTTGCATTAGCGAAAACATTTGAGCATGATTATCCATTCATTATTGATGATAGTTTCGTGCATTTTGATGCGGTAAGAACGAATCGTACGATTGAACTAATAAAGGAAATTGCAAAGGATAGACAAGTCATATTCTTTACATGTCATGCGCATTTACTCGCGTATTTTACAGAAAAACAGATTATAAAATTAACGCATATGCGTAAAGAAAATGAGTTGTAGTGTGCTATACTAAAAGTAACTGATATGGTGGAGGAATTCGAATGAAAAAGAAAATTGCAGAATATGAAGTTGGTGAACAAGTCGATGTTTTCTTGTTAATTAAAACAGCGACAAAAGGTATCGCAAGCAATGGAAAGCCGTTTTTAACAGTAATCTTACAAGATCCAAGTGGAGATATTGAAGCGAAATTGTGGGACGTATCACCAGAAGTTGAGAAACAATATGTAGCGGAAACAATCGTTAAAGTAGCTGGTGACATTCTAAACTACAAAGGCCGTATTCAATTACGTGTGAAACAAATTCGTGTTGCGAATGAAAATGAAGTTACGGATATCTCAGACTTCGTAGAAAAAGCACCAGTGAAAAAAGAAGATATGGTCGAGAAAATTACGCAATACATATTTGAAATGAGAAATCCAAACATTCAACGTCTCACAAGACATTTATTAAATAAGCATCAAAACGAATTTTTAGACTATCCAGCAGCGACAAAGAACCATCACGAATTCGTATCTGGATTAGCTTATCACGTTGTATCGATGCTTGATTTAGCAAAGGCTATTTCAAATCTATACCCATCGTTAGATAAAGACTTACTATATGCAGGCGTTATTTTACATGACCTTGGTAAAGTAATCGAATTATCTGGTCCAATTTCTACAACGTATACGTTAGAAGGAAATTTACTAGGCCACATTTCTATTATGGTGAACGAAATTGGTAAAGCAGCGGACGAATTGCAAATCGATGCAGAAGAAGTATTAATTCTTCAACACATCGTTCTTTCTCACCACGGAAAAGCAGAATGGGGTAGCCCAAAACCGCCATTAGTAAAAGAAGCAGAAATTCTGCACTACATCGATAACTTAGATGCAAAAATGAACATGATGGACCGCGCATTAGGACGCACAAAACCAGGCGAATACACAGAGCGTGTCTTTGCACTTGATAATCGTTCGTTCTATAAACCGTCGTTCCATAATTAATAGTGTGAATAAAGTGGCCTCATTAAGTGGTAATATGCTTAGTGGGGCTGTTGTATAATGATAATAAAGTTATTGAATTTTGATTATTAAAAAGCTAAGAGCCTTACTACATTCTACGTAGCAAGGCTCTTTAAAGTTGTTTCAAATTACATTCATCTGTTCGTTTAAGTGTAACTATTCGCAATTATTTGATATTATACAGGTGAATAGAAAGATAAATTAAAATTTAGTTTCGTAGTTGTAAAAGGAGGTTATTTATATTATTCTCTTATAATTTTCCAAAAAGGAGAGTTTATGAAAAAGATTATTGTTTTTGTATTAACGATATTTATATTATTCTCAGGATTTGCAACACAAAGTTATGCGTTGTCAGATTCGCAATCTGCGGCAATACAAGCGTTGCTAGATGATGCCTGTCGTATATCAGGTGTGCCGGGAATGTCAATCTCAATACTTGCTGATGATGAAGTATTCTACTTTTCTTCAGGGTATGCAGACCGTGAAAAGGGGTTGTCTGCAAGTGAAAATACACTCTATGAGTTAGCCTCGGTCAGTAAAGCTTTTACCGGTATGGGTATTATGCTATTGGAAGAGCAAGGGCTGCTTTCAATGACTGACCCTGTCCAAAAATATTTACCTTGGTTTACATTAAAGTATCAAGGGAAACCTGTTGATATGCAAAGTCTTACACTAAATAACTTTCTTCACCATACCAGTGGTCTAACAAATATTAGGCATCTTCAAAATATTCCACAAGGCAATACACCGGATATGTTGCAAAAGACTGTGGAAATGCTCGTGGATGCTGAATTGGCGTTCCCTCCTGGTGAACAGTATAACTATGGAACCGTTAATTATGACGTATTGGGTTTGGTTATTGAGATTGTGTCGCGACAAAGCTATGAAGACTTTATGAAGGAACAGGTATTTCAGCCGTTAGGTCTTCACCAGACGTATGTTTATAAAGAAGCTGCTCAAGCCACTGGACAGTTGGCACAGGGCTACCGTTCTTCCTTTTTTATGACAACTCCATTTAAAGCTCCGGATTATGCTGGGAATAAACCCGCAGGCTACATCATTTCTAATACAAAAGATATGGCGCGTTGGATGGGCATACAGATGGGGATCGTGCAGGACATACCCGAAATATTTCACATGGTTATCGAAAAATCACATAGGGGTGATATGTCTGTTTCGGCTGTCAACGGTATGTATTATGCGGCAGGCTGGTCCGTAAACGCCGAACAAACGATTATAGAACACACTGGGGCCAATCCAAATTTCAGAACCGAAGTAGTCATACTGCCAAATGAACGAACAGCCGTCTCCTTGCTGAGCAACGGCGCAAATACCAATACAAACATGGTACTAAAAGTTAAAGATATATTAGAAGGCAATCTAACTCAGTCATATGAAATAAGCGGCACACAGCTTTTGGATATCATTTTGTCGTCTATCACAATTATTCTTTGCCTATTGGCCGTTTTGCTATTTCTCTTAGGATTACGCAGAAGGAGAACGAATGAGCGGCAGCCAATGACAAAAAAGAGAATAACCGTAACAGTTATTTTCCTGACCGCTACGATTGCCCTGGGTATACTGTGCTGTGCTTTCGATTGGTCAACAATACTTATGTGGCAAACATATAGTGTTCTTACAGCTTTGATTTCGTCAGCATTATTAACAGCAAGCATTACATGGTTTGTATACACTCACCGATAAAATACCTCGCTCCCAAGATAAGCATACTGTTAAGTAATTAAATTTTAATTTATCGGTATGCTTAATTTGAAAAAAAAGACACTTCGGTGTCTTTTTTAATATCATCGACAAAATTCCCAGCCAAACCTAATTACCATAGATTCCACGAACCTGTTCCGTTCGTGGAATAAGGATTTTTAAACAACTATATTATTTCTGCATAGCTGTTTTTATAGGAAGTACATAAGACTTTATAAAAAAATATCTCGAATTTGAGATAAATTACTTGCTTTTTTATCACTTGAGATGTAAAGTGATAGTAACGAAAGCGATTGAGTCATATGAAAAACATACATTCAATTGCTTTCGATTAAAAAAACGAAGTAACTTATTCAGTAAAAACTAAGATGAATTTACAAAAACATAATGAGAATAAATTGAAAAGCTAAGAAGCATATTATTTTTTAAGTATCACTTGACTAGTAAAATGAAACGGAGGAATAAACAATGTATGAAATTAAAGGGCATCATCACATTTCAATGGTTACAAAAAACGCGAGTGAGAATAATCATTTTTATAAAAAAGTACTTGGTTTACGCCGTGTGAAAATGACGGTAAACCAAGATGATCCGTCAATGTATCACTTATTTTACGGAGATAAAACAGGAAGTCCAGGTACGGAATTATCGTTTTTCGAAATTCCTTTAGTAGGAAAAACGTACCGTGGTACCAACGCAATTACGCGAATTGGATTACTCGTTCCGTCAGAAGAAAGTTTACATTACTGGAAAGAACGATTTGAGAAATTTGGTGTGGAACATAGTGAAATAACAACATATGCAAATCGTCCTGCTTTGCAATTTGAGGATGCGGAAGGACTGCGTCTCGTGCTACTCGTTTCAAACGGAGAAAAAGTAGAGCACTGGGAAACTTGGGAGAAATCAGAAGTTCCTGCAAAGCATCAAATTCAAGGAATGGGTTCTGTGGAAATGACAGTTCGTAGACTTGATAAAATGGCGAGTACACTTACAGAGATGTTCGGTTATACAGAGGTTAGCCGCAGCGAAGAGGAAGCAATTTTTCAGTCCATTAAAGGCGAGGCTTTTGGAGAAATCGTTGTGAAATATTTAGATGGTCCTACTGAAAAGCCAGGCCGCGGTAGCATTCACCATTTAGCAATTCGTGTGAAAAATGATACAGAGCTTGCTTATTGGGAAGAACAGGTGATACAAAGAGGTTTCCAATCTTCAGGAATCATCGACCGTTTCTATTTTAAAAGCTTATATTTCCGTGAATCAAACGGAATCCTATTTGAAATTGCGACAGATGGACCAGGATTTACAGTTGATGGAGATGTGGAACATTTAGGAGAAAAACTTGATTTACCACCGTTCCTAGAAGATCAGCGTGCAGAAATTGAAGCGAATTTAGCACCTATTGAAGAGAAGTAATAGAAGAGAAAATATAAAATAAAATTTAAAACCACCGGAGGAATATAAAATGAACCAATTAAAAGGAATTCACCACGTTACAGCGATTACAAGTAGTGCAGAAAAGAACTATGAGTTTTTCACTCATGTTTTAGGAATGCGTTTAGTTAAAAAAACAGTAAACCAAGATGACATTCAAACGTATCATTTATTCTTTGCAGATGATAAAGGTAGTGCAGGAACAGATATGACATTCTTTGACTTCCCAGGTATTCCAAAAGGAGTACACGGTACAAATGAAATTTCAAAAACTTCATTCCGTGTTCCAACTGATGCAGCATTAGCATATTGGGTAAAACGCTTTGACCGCCTGGAAGTAGAACATACAGGAATTAAAGAGCAATTTGGTAAGAAAACTCTTTCTTTCGTTGACTTTGATGATCAACACTATCAATTAATCTCGGATGAACTTGATAAAGGGATCGAATCAGGTACACCTTGGCAAAACGGTCCAGTTCCATTAGAATATGCGATTACTGGTTTAGGACCTGTATTTATCCGTATTGCAAACTTTAGTTTCTTCAAAGAAGTGTTAGAAAAAGTTCTGTTATTTAAAGAGGTTGCGCAAGAAGGAGAATTCTATTTATTCGAAGTAAACAAAGGTGGAAATGGTGCTTCTGTCATTGTAGAACATAATACGGTTCTTCCAGAAGCACGACAAGGTTTTGGTACGGTTCACCATGCGGCATTCCGCGTAGAAGATCGCGCTGTATTAGAAGAATGGATTGAGAGAATTAGTAGCGTTGGGCTTCCTTCATCTGGTTATGTAGACCGTCACTTCTTCGAATCATTATACGCAAGAGTTGCACCACAAATCCTATTTGAATTTGCAACAGATGGCCCAGGATTTATGGGAGATGAGCCATACGAAACACTTGGCGAAAAATTATCTTTACCTCCGTTCTTAGAGCCAAAACGTGAAGAAATCGAAAAATTAGTTCGTCCAATTGATACAGTGAGAAGTACGAAGGAATTTATTAAAGAGTAAAAATAGAGCAAGTAGTTTTAGCGGAGTGCTGGAACTGCTTGCTTTTTTATTTATTCTAGTAAGTTTTCTGACAATTGTTTCTCAAGTTATTAAAAAGGAAAACTTTGGTATAATTAATTAAAATATTAAATTTTCTGATAATTGTTTTTCAATGCATAGAAAAGGAGTGGTAATATACAATTTTGATAATTGTATAAAAATACTAATTTTGGAGAAAAGGGGATGCGGAGTGTATGGGAGCAGATGTAGTAACGCGGGAGCAAATGAAACATTCTTTAGATGATTGGTATCGTGTAATGTTGCAGCAAAATATAGAGAAAGCTACGGAAATGAAAGAGGAAATTGAAAGTAAGATTAGTGGGTTGGATGTGGATCAGGAGTTATCTTTGTATTTTACATTATTAGATTTTAGATATAAGATGCTGACGGATTGGTTGAATATAAAAGAAAATAGTTTTGAGAGAATAGAATCTTTTGAAATTCCAACTGAAGGATTTTTAGCATATTATTATCATTTCTTTAAAGGGATATATTGTACTTCAATGTCTAAATATGGAGATGCGAAGGAAAGTTATGAAAAGGCAAATGAATTACTGAAATACGTTTCGCACTCTTTAGAAAATGCAGAGTTTGATTATCGTATGGGTAATTTTTACTATCAGACATATCAACAAGTTAATGCAATTGATTATTTGAGAAAAGCGAAAGAAGAGTTTAAAAAACATATAGGTTGCGAAATAAATATAGCGCTATGTGAAAATGCTTTTGGTCTGTGTTGTGTAGATTTGAAAAATTATGAACTCGCGGAAGAAAGCTTTAATGCTGCTATGGATATTTTCCAAAAGGTGAATTATGAAAAATATATTTTAATGGTGCGTCATAATTTAGCCTTTTTGTATGCTAGTCAAGATTTATCGGAACTTGCAGTTCGCCATGCATCCGAAGTTACAAAAAAACAGCCGAAATTTTTTAAAGCGCTATTTGTTGAAGCGCGTGAATGTTATAAATTAGGGCAATATCAATTAGCAGCAGATCTGGTTGAAAAAGGTTTGGATATTTGTAAAGAATTAAATAAGGAAGAGTTTCAATATCGTTTTATGATTTTGAAAAGCGTAAACAAAAAATCACCTACATTAAGCTTAGAGCAAGTAGTTTTAGAAGGTATTACTTATTTTGAAAAAGAAGAGCTATGGGAGTGTATGCAGGAATACGCTGAAATGTTAGCTCTAAGGTTTTATAAAGAAGAGAATCACAATAAAGCAAGTCATTATTTTTACATGAGTCATAAAGCTCAGAAAAAATTATTAAAAAAAGGGGCGCTAAAATAATGAAAAAGATTCACTTTGGAATGTTGGGGATTGCGTTAGTAGGTACGTTATCAATTGGAGTTAACAGTGCGTTTACAAATCAAGCATTAAATATAGGAGAGACAGGAGGAGCACCAGCAAGACCAGACTACGTTAACATTGGCGACACGGGAGGAGCACCAGCAAATAATAAAGGCGATGGTGGAGCACCAGCCAACTTCAATAAAGGAGACGGCGGCGGTATTAGCAAAAAAGACTCACACGCTGACCATTTTTAAATTAAATAATAAAGTGAAGGGATCTCACAACGAGGTCCCTTTCTTTGTTATTAGGCCATGCAGAGAAAAGAATTGACTTACTTTAAATATGTAACTATAATAGTTACAAAACAACCATTAGTAATAGAAATGAGTTATATTTTTTTAGTACAATTGTAACTGTCTTAGTTACAATTAAAATTAATCATAAAACAACCAAAAAATGTAAAAACTTTAAATAGCAACAAGAGAAAGGAGACGGGAATGTTGAAACGGTTTAAGTTTTATTTGATTAGCGGTATTGTGCTCGTTTTGCTTATCGTATGTAACTTCGTTGATAAGCCGATTGCGAAGGTTGGAGAAGTGAAAGATACTGTTATGATGAAGCTGAATACGAAAGAGAGTATGGCGCAAATTGACGGGCAGACGATTTATTTTAAGAAAATTGGTGAGGGGAAACCTCCTTTACTTATGTTACATGGGTTTGGTGGTTCTTCAGATGGTTTTAGTGATATTTATCCAGAACTTGCACGAGACCATACGATTATTGCGGTTGATATTTTAGGATTTGGACGTTCTTCTAAGCCGATTGATTTCGAGTATTCGTTTCCTGCGCAAGTGAATTTATATTATAAGTTAATGAAGAAGCTCGGATACGATCAGTTTGCGGTGCTCGGTCATTCGATGGGCGGAGAGATGTCCCTCAATTTAGCATATTTATATCCTGACGCAGTGACGCATCTCATTTTAGCGGATTCTACAGGGATAGAGTCTTTCCAGCAAAAAGAAAGTTATGAAGTGCCGCCATTATCGACAGACTTACAAACTGTAACAGAGATTACGGATTATAATAAAAATGCAGTGAAAAACAGTCGCGATGATAAAGAGCACTATGATCAGCTGACGAAAATGAGAGAGCGCCGCATTGCGATGGAAGCCGATAAGATTAAGGTGCCGACTCTAATTATATGGGGCAGAAATGATAAGAGCGTTTCTTGGAAAAATGGTGAACTGTATCATCAGCTATTTGCGAATAGTACGTTCCATATCATTGAAAAAGGATACCACGCACCGTTTCGCCAGGAACCAATCGAGTTTATGGAGTATGTACAAGCGTTCTTCGCGAAGCATCCACAATAAAAATTTTAAGCATAAATCCACTTCTTTCCTCATACAGTGAAACTAATAAGGCTTGTCTAAGGAAAGGAATGAAGTTGAGTGGAAACTTTACCATGGTGGGTGTATCTTGTAATTGTTGGAATCGTATTAAGTGGCTACATGGTTTTATATACTTCAAAAAAAGAGCAAGAGATGGATAATGAGTTTATTGAAAAAGAAGGCGAAGTGTATATGAAGCGCTTAGCAGAGGAACGCGAGAAGCGTAATCAAGATAGTGATAAGGATTCGGTATTATTATAATTACGGGAGAGAAGTTATCTAAAAAGATTGTGAAATACAATCTTTTTAAGATAGCTTTTTTTATTAGAGAAGATTAGTGTAAAGTTGATAGGATAAAGAGTGGGGCGTATGTTGAATTAAGTATGGGCTGGTAAGGTATAATCGCTAAAACAACAAAAAATTGATTACTAGCGAAACCAAGTAAAAAATAGTTATAAGTGAAGTGAAACACTATCTAACAAGAAGATTTCTTGACGACAGTGTTTTTTCTTTATTTTCTTCCTAACGAAAGGAAGAAATGAATTTTCGTTTGGCAGGAGGAATTCATTATGTTTTATGTGAAATGGGAGGGATTAGATTGGTTAGTGGTTTTGTTGCTCATTATTGAATTTTTTGGTCTTTTATATTAAAAACTTCTTAGCGTGTTTTTTTCGAAATATTGGCGGTACCCCATACCCATCAAGCTAATATTTTGAAGTACTCCCAAAACTAAAATTTTATCTCTTTTTAGTTATCTATAGGAATCTAGTTCATGTGTTGTTTTAGGAAATAATGAATTTCTTAACTTGATGGTGATGTGTCACTACTCCTATAAGGGGTTTTTCTTCAAGCCGTGGGCAGGTAGTATTTTTTCCATTGCATTCCGAAATTCGGCTGTTCTTTAGCTTTCGCCAAGCCGAACAGACCAAAAATAAGGAGAATATCAAAGATCACTTAAGGGGGCCTACTAACAAATGCGGTAGAATCTTTATATGAGAAATTGTTTTTCAATTATTTCTCAACTTTATTTTATTTTTTTTTTGAAGATATTAATGTTAGAATAATTAAAATTAGAAAATTCAGAAAAATTAAAAGGAGGAGGAACGGTGAAACGAATTTTTTCAATTATTTTAACGGTATTATCAGTATTTATGATTTTCTTTATTAATTCACCATCCGCTTCAGCAACTGAGAATATAACAAATGGAGATTTAAAACAAAAATATAATGAAGGTATAAAAGATGGAGCTATCGACAAAAGTATAACTTATGAACAATGGGAAAAAATTGTTGCAGAAAATGAAAAAGCACTTGAGAAAATAAAAAAAGATAAAGTTAAAGGGATCCCTATAAAAGATTCAGGCTGGCAAGGGGCTTATTATCAAGGATTCAATATAAAAAGAGGTGATATTTTTATTACTGATGGATCATCTTTTTATGGGCTTACTGGTCATGCAGCTATTGCAAATGGAGACAGCTATATCTTAGATGCTCCAGGGTATTCTATTAACACGAGCCGAGGATTATTAAATACTACAAGACAAAGAACTGTACAACAATGGTTAGATGAATATACAGGAAAAGGTACTGTTTGGGTATATCGAGTTTCTTCTTCATATGATTATGTAGCTGGCAATGCCGCTTCTTGGGCAGATAGAACATATTATTCTTCTAGTGGAAGTGCTACTCAAGATAGATTTCCTAGTTATGGAGTTACTTTGAATACAAAAGGTACTGATCCAACATATTGTTCAAAAATTGTATATCAAGCATATTATTATGGTTCGGGTAACCTTCCATTTATGGTTCCTACTTCTACAACTATTATAGGACCTTATGGATTATTAGATAGTTTTGCTGACAACTATAGACCAAGTTTAGTGAAAACATTTTATTAATTCAATTAAAATTTTTAAAAGGAGGTAACAACATCATGAAATCTGTTTCGAAAGCTATAGTTATTTCCTTATTTTTTGCGATTTTAGGAATGGTTTTCGGTATAACATTTCAGTCTATGGCTTATTGGGGTTCTAACACAATGGTATGGTATTGGGTAGGAGCGGTATTAGCATATTTATTTACAATAATATCATTGATAACTCTGATACTTATATATCGTAGGACGCCACAATATACAATGGCATATAAATTTTTAATTCTTTTAAATATAGTTCTTGTATTAGGAACTATATTATGGACTACATTTATCATTATTGCTTGGAAATCGGGAATATAATTAGTTAATTTTCTTGTTATTTGTTTATAGAAATTGATTTTCTTTTTCAAGGGATAGCGTTACATTGTTATCAAGCTAAGGTTTTACACTATCCATAAAGCAAAAAAGACGTTATCCTTTCTGTAGAATTATAGGAAAGGATGGCGTCTTTTTTATGCTGAATCTAGTCTTAACTAGTATCTGTTCTTTGTATTATTGTTCGGGAAATTATTATAGAAGAAAAATATATGGAATTGGCATACTACATAGCTTCATTTTCAGGTGTAACGCACAAGTTGCACAGCTAACGCAACGATAACTCGCTTTACTCTTCATCAGTTATTTGACCATACTAGACGTAGAGAGGTGATAAACACAGTATGATTTTTAGTGAGTGTTTAAAAGAAGAAAGGGAAAAAGAAATTGGTCGCAAAATGATTTGGCTGAAAAACTTCATGTGAGCAGGCAATCTGTTTCGAAATGGGAGACGGAAAAGAACTATCCGAGCATTGAAATTATTATTCATTTAAGTGACCTGTTCGGTATTACGATGAATTGCTAAGGAGTGATGAAGAATTGACGCAGAAAGTAATTGAAGATAGTAAGCAATTGGCGTATCCAAAATGGAAGGTGTTTTTTGATAGTCTATTTATAATAGGAGTATTTTTGTTTATTGCAAAAATCGTTGTATGGATGCTAAATAAGTTTGCAGGAGCAAGTATTAAAATTGTAGCAGATGCGCCATATGTAATGAATCTTTTGCCCCTTGCATTCATGATTATAGGTGGCATGGCTTCTGATAAGTTGAAGAAGATATATAGATAGAGGAAAGATTTGAAAGAAATCCCCTACACTAGCTGTTCTTTTCACTTAAATTGTGTACTATAAAGGATAGGATGACATAAAGAAGGGGACATTTAGAATGGAATTTCATGAACAGAAGATTTTGCCGGCAGTGAGGCAAATTAAAGATTTGGAAAAGCTATTACATAGTTCGTATGAGTATATCGTTATTTTAGATATTCATGTCGGTCAGTTGAGAAGTGTTATATCACTTGCGAAGCAATATTGTAAGAAGGTGTTTTTACATGTGGATTTAATTCATGGCTTGCAGAGTGATGGGCATGCGACGGAGTATTTATGTCAGGAGTTTAGACCGTACGGGTTACTTTCAACAAAAGCGAGCGTCATTATGAAGGCGAAGCAAAAAGGTGTTGTGGCAATTCAGCGTATCTTTTTAATCGATTCGAGTGCAATGGAGAAGAGTTGTAATCTTTTAGAAAAGACGAAGCCGGATTATATAGAGGTGCTTCCGGGAGCAATGACGGACATTATCGCTGAAGTGAAAGAACGTACTGGTGTACCGATTTTGGCGGGTGGTTTTATTCGTACAGTGGATGATGTGGAGAAAGCGTTACATGCTGGTGCGACAGCAATTACGACATCAAAACGCGAACTATGGAAACATTACCAAAAAAAGTGACGAAAATGTGAAATAATTCTGTTGACACCGCTTTCATTAACAGTTAACATTATAGACAAGTTAATAAACGTGACGGAGAAAAGAAGAGATCCACATTTCATTGTTTCTATATAAATTTATATAGAAGCGTGCAAAGCTGTGGGTCTTTTTCTTTTGACAAAAACGAATGGCCATTCATTTTACCTCTATCACATTTGGAAGCGTTTAAATTGATTGTGGAGGGATACTATGTCAGCATTTTTAGGAGAGTTAATAGGGACTGCGTTGTTAATCGTACTTGGTGGCGGCGTTTGTGCTGGTGTAAGTTTAAAGAAGTCGTTTGCGAAAGATTCTGGTTGGATTGTAATTACAATGGGCTGGGGCTTAGCGGTAGCGGTTGCAGCATATGCGGTTGGATCAATTAGTGGGGCACATTTGAATCCAGCTTTAACGATAGGATTAGCATTTAAGGGAGCGTTCCCATGGAGTGACGTACCTGGTTATATCGCAGCACAAATGATTGGGGCAATTATCGGGGCAGTTATCGTATATTTACACTACTTACCACACTGGAAAGAAACAGAAGATCCAGGAACAAAGTTAGGCGTATTTGCAACAGGTCCAGCAATTCCGAACACATTTGCAAACCTTTTAAGTGAAATGATTGGAACATTCGTTTTAGTATTTGGTATATTAGCAATTGGTGCAAATAAATTTGCAGATGGATTAAATCCATTTATCGTAGGTTTCTTAATTGTAAGTATTGGTTTATCATTAGGTGGAACGACAGGATACGCAATCAACCCAGCACGTGATTTAGGTCCGCGTATCGCGCACTTCTTCCTTCCGATTGCAGGAAAAGGCGGTTCAAACTGGAAGTATGCTTGGATTCCAGTAGTAGGTCCAATTTTAGGTGGATCACTTGCAGGTTTATTCCATCAAGTTGTATTTGAAGGAAAACAAAATGCAGCACTTATTTATGTGATTATTGCAACTGTGATTGTACTAGCAATCTCTTATATGACAAGTAAAAAAAGTGGAAGCAATACAAATAGTAGAAAAGTAGCATAAGGGGGAAACCATTATGAAAAAATATATTCTTTCATTAGACCAAGGAACAACTAGCTCACGCGCAATTCTTTTCAATAAAAAAGGTGAAATTGTTCATTCAGCTCAAAAAGAGTTTACACAACATTTTCCAAAGCCGGGCTGGGTAGAGCATAACGCGCAAGAAATTTGGGGATCTATTTTAGCAGTTATCGCAACTTGCTTAAGCGAAGCAGATGTAAAACCAGAACAAATTGCTGGTATCGGTATTACGAACCAACGCGAAACAACGGTTGTATGGGATAAAACAACTAGTAAACCAATTTACAACGCAATCGTATGGCAATCTCGCCAAACAGCTGAAATTTGTGATGAGTTAAAAGAAAAAGGTTATGGCGAAATGGTTCGCGAAAAAACAGGTCTTTTAATTGACGCATACTTCTCTGGTACGAAAGTAAAATGGATTTTAGATAACGTTGAAGGTGCAAGAGAGAAAGCAGAAAACGGCGATCTATTATTCGGAACAATTGATTCGTGGCTTGTATGGAAATTATCTGGTGGTAAAGCGCACGTAACGGATTACTCAAACGCATCACGTACGTTAATGTTTAACATTCACGACTTACAGTGGGATGATGAGCTTCTAGAAATGTTAACAGTACCAAAGAGCATGCTTCCAGAAGTACGTCCATCATCTGAAGTGTATGGAGAAACAATTGACTATCACTTCTTCGGTCAAAATGTACCAATTGCAGGTGTAGCTGGTGACCAACAAGCAGCATTATTTGGACAAGCTTGTTTCGGTGAAGGTATGGCGAAAAATACTTACGGAACTGGTTGCTTCATGTTAATGAACACAGGTGAAAAAGCAGTAGCTTCTGAACATGGTCTATTAACAACAATTGCATGGGGAATAGATGGTAAAGTAAACTACGCATTAGAAGGAAGTATTTTCGTAGCGGGTTCTGCAATTCAGTGGTTACGCGACGGAATGCGCATGTTTAAAGATGCAAGTGAGAGTGAAGTGTACGCTTCTCGCGTTGAATCAACTGACGGTGTATACGTTGTACCAGCATTCGTAGGTTTAGGTACACCTTACTGGGATAGTGAAGTACGCGGCGCTATGTTTGGTGTAACGCGCGGTACGACGAAAGAGCATTTCATTCGCGCAACACTAGAATCTTTAGCTTACCAAACAAAAGACGTATTATGCGCAATGGAAGCAGATTCAGGTATTGAACTAAAAACATTACGCGTTGATGGCGGAGCAGTTAAAAATAACTTCTTAATGAAGTTCCAAAGTGATATTTTAGACGTTCCTGTAGAGCGTCCAGTGATCAATGAAACAACAGCTTTAGGTGCAGCGTACTTAGCTGGTCTTGCGGTTGGATATTGGAAAAACCAAGATGAAATTAAAGAACAGTGGCATATGGACAAACGCTTTGAACCAACAATGGAAGCGGAAACAAGCGAAGAGCTATATGCTGGATGGAAAAAAGCAATTGAAGCAACAAAAGCTTTCAAATAATCATAAACAGTGTTATAATGGTGACAAGTTAATAATTCGGTAGGAGATTTGGAGAGACCACAACACGCTATAGAGGCGAAATCTATAGCGGAGTTTGTGGTCTCTTTTTTCGTTATCAAAGGGAGGAATTACCATGAAATTTTCAAGTAAACAACGTAAAGACGTATTAAACGGAGTAAATAAACAAGAATTAGATGTGATCGTAATTGGTGGAGGTATTACTGGTTCTGGTATTGCATTAGATGGAGCAACACGCGGGTTATCAACAATTGTGTTTGAAATGCAGGACTTTGCAGCAGGTACATCAAGTCGTTCAACGAAGCTTGTACACGGTGGTCTACGTTATTTAAAACAACTTGAAGTGAAAATGGTAGCAGAGGTGGGTAAAGAGCGTGCGATCGTATATGAGAACGGTCCCCATGTAACAACACCAGAGTGGATGTTACTTCCGTTCCATACAGGCGGTACGTTCGGATCATTTAGTACATCAATTGGTCTTCGTGTATATGATTTCTTAGCAGGTGTAAAACGAAGCGAGCGCAGAAAAATGTTTAACCGTGAAGAAACGCTGAAGAAAGAGCCTCTTGTAAAACAAGAAGGATTAAAAGGCGGCGGTTACTACGTTGAATATCGTACAGACGATGCGCGTCTTACAATTGAAGTAATGAAAGAAGCAATTGAGCACGGCGCAAAAGCTGTTAACTACGCAAAAGTAGATAGTTTCTTATATAAAGACGGAAAAGTATGTGGTGTACGTGTAATCGATTTACTAGACGGAGAAGTATATGAAGTTTACGGTAAGAAAATTGTAAACGCAGCGGGTCCTTGGGTAGATACACTTCGTGAAAAAGATAACTCGAAAAAAGGAAAAGTACTTCAGTTATCAAAAGGTGTTCACTTAGTAATTGATCAAAAACGTTTCCCATTAGGTCAGGCGATTTACTTCGATACACCAGATAAACGTATGGTATTCGCAATTCCACGCGGAGGGAAAACATATGTAGGCACAACAGATACGTTCTATGATAAAGATGCAGCTGTACCACAAATGACAACAGAAGATCGCACATATATCATTAATGCGATTAACTACATGTTCCCAAGCGTAAAAATTACGGAAAAAGACATCGAATCAAGCTGGGCTGGTGTACGTCCATTAATTTACGAAGAAGGTAAGAGTGCATCTGAAATTTCTCGTAAAGATGAAATTTGGACTTCTGAATCTGGCTTAATTACAATCGCAGGTGGTAAATTAACTGGATACCGTAAAATGGCTGAAATGGTAGTAGACTATGTAACGAACTTACTACAAAAAGAAGGTCATAGTGCATATCCGAAGAGCGACACGAAACATATGCCAATCTCTGGTGGACATGTAAGTGGTTCACAAGGATTCCCAGCATTCGTTGCGAAAAAAGCAGGAGAAGGTACAAAATACGGTTTAACGACAGCACAAGCAGAAGAATTCGCAAAATTCTACGGCTCTAACGTTGACGTACTATTCGACTTAGCGAAAAAACATAAAGACGAAGCGAAAGAATACAACATGCCGCTTGACGTTCTAATCCCGCTTGTATACGCAATGGATTACGAAATGACAGCAAAACCAGTCGACTTCTTCGTACGCCGCAGAGGCGCTGTATTCTTCAACATCCACTGGGTATACGAGTGGAAAGAAGCAGTAATCAACTACATGGCTGCGAAATTAGGCTGGAGCAAAGAAGAGCAAATGAAATATACAGCTGAATTAGAGAAAGCATTAAGAGACGCTGTCATTCCTGTAGATCAACAAGAGCATGCAGCTGCGTTAGCATAAAAGAGAGAACCACCTGAAGGGGAGCCTTTAGGTGGTTTTTTGTGCGTTATGTATAGAATGTACTTGTATTTTATAACTGAAAAACCTAATATTTAGCTTGTTGAGAGAAGTTTCATACAATAAGATACCAATATGAGGTGTATCATGAAAAAAATAATTACTTACGATTCTGAAATTCAGATGGCATATCTGTATGTAATTCCATATTCAGAACGAGAAATTGATTCAGTTAATTGTTGTAAGTAGGAGTGTTCTTCCGCATCTTTTTCAGAAGTGTTAGGATCCAATAAAGGTGAAGAAAGAAGTACATCAATCGTAAGTATGTCTGCATCATGAGAAATGATGTTATAACCTGCAAATACAGGTTGTTTTAAGTCTTTTACTTTTTGAATCATCTGATGAAATTTCGTAACACTTATATTGATTTGTGCGAATGGAAAGCATTTTTGGGTAGGATTCTCGATGGTCTTTCTAATTTTATAATCGTATACATAGTAGTACTTTTCTTGCTGCTCAAGTGTTTGTAACTCTTTCGTTAATAAGTGGTATTTGTCTGTAAGTCCAGTTGTGAGTGCATCGTGTTCTTCACCAACTAATAATGTGAAAGGTCTTGGTGAGGAGATTGAAATGGTGCGGACGTTTAGGTTAGTAAAAGTGGGATTAGATTGTAAAATGGTATGTAATTTTTCGGTAGG
Organism: Bacillus sp. LSHTCR4; assembly: GCF_057197025.1. Taxonomy (NCBI): domain Bacteria; kingdom Bacillati; phylum Bacillota; class Bacilli; order Caryophanales; family Bacillaceae; genus Bacillus; species Bacillus sp. LSHTCR4. The sequence continues at coordinate 141,427 of NZ_JBXUNO010000001.1, forward strand.
AAATTTACCGTCATAAATAGCAATAAAATAATGGTTCATCTTTTCACTCCTTAACTTTTTCTAAACTGATATATTCTACTTTAAAGGTGTAAATCCTGCACAAAAAAGAAACACCTTGATTGTTATCAAGGTGTTGTAATAAGTTCAAAACTCTCCGAATCAGCCCCAAGTATAAAAGGACTAACCTCGCCAACGCTATAAAGTTGTAATTCATGCATCGCGCGCGTACAAGCAGTGTAGAACAATCTACGAACGCTCTCATCACTGTACACATCTTTAGAAGCATCGTAAATAATAACAGCATCAAATTCGATACCTTTCGCTAAGTAAGCAGGGATAATAACAACGCCTTGTTCGTATTCAGCAGAGGTGCTCTTCACAAGTTTAATATCTTCAATGCTACTAAGTGCCTCATAGGCAGCAGCACTTTCAGTTGCAGATTTACATATAATTGCGATCGTGTTGTGATTTTGTTTTTGTAATTCAGCAACTTTGGCAGTAATATGTTCATGCAGTTCGCTCTCATTCGCTACTTTCGTCACTGTAGGTTTCTCGCCGTCACGTTCAAAGGCGTGAATGTTCTTGCCTTCTGGTACGAGAGCACGTGTAAATTCAATAATCGGTTTTGTTGAGCGATAGCTACGAGTTAAGTTAATACCGTTCGTTTCATCTGGTCCGTATAAGCTAGTGAGCGTATTGAAATTCACTGTTTCACTTGCATGGGCAAATATCGCTTGGTTAAAGTCCCCGAGTACCGTCATTCTTGCAGCAGGGAAGAGACGTTTTAAAAACTCGAATTGAAACGGCGAATAATCTTGCGCTTCGTCTACGAGTACGTGTTTAATCGATCTGTTCGTTTGAAAGCCTTCAATTAATTCTTTTAAAAGTAAAAATGGAGTTGCGTCCTCGTAATATAGTTTTCCTTCATCTAACATGTTCACCGTTAGTGAGCAAATGTCATCCCATTCTTTCGGTTTTTCTCCAGTAACCCATGATGCATCTGTGAAAAGTTGTTTATATATACCTGTGAAATTGATAAAGCGTAATGTTTGAACGCCTTTACGCAGTGGCTTCAATTTTTTACGGACAATCATACGTCCAAGTACTTTCGCTTCTTTTTCAAAATCGTTAAAGGAGTTGTCGTCAAACTCACCTTTTTTCTGTAAATATTTATAAGCCTTTTGATATTCATCTTTACTAAGTAATTCAATTTCCTCTTCTACCCAAGGTTTTTTCAGTTCTGCTTTTTCAATTTCATCTATTTGTTTATTTAGCCAATCCGTTAACTTTTCAATTCGATTATGGAAGCGAAGGGAGGAGTCGGTATTGTAAAATTGCTCTGTAATTTCTTTAGCAGAGACAATCAGCTTCCCTCTAAATTTCATTCCTCTAAATAGCATGCCTGAAGATTCAAGAGACTGTCTGTACGCTCTAATCATCTCAAAAAATTGAGTGGATGCCTTAAATCGAATGCTTGCATTTCTCGTTTTATAGATAGGGCTATCCGTTTTAGTTAACATATATTCTAATTGTTCATAAGGGTCTTCAACGTCAAATGACTTACTTAGTCTATGGTTTAAATACTCTTGGAATGTCACTTGCTGCATATTTTCTTCGCCGAGTTCAGGCAGTACGTTAGAAACGTAGCTATTGAACATAGAGTTAGGGGAAAAGAGAATAATTTGATCAGCTTTTAACCATTCACGATATTTATATAGTAAGTAGGCGATTCGTTGTAGCGCAGCGGATGTTTTACCGCTACCAGCAGCTCCTTGCACGATAAGGAGTCGGCCTTCATCGTGACGAATAATTTCATTTTGCTCGCGCTGAATTGTAGCAACGATACTTTGCATATGTTTGTTTGTACCTTTTCCGAGTGCTTGTTGCAAGATCTCATCGCCAATTGTAAGGCTCGTATCGAACATAGAATCAATCTCGCCATTTTGAATAATGTATTGTAATTTTTTCTCCACATTACCGTGAATTACGCCGCCTGGTGTACTATATTCAGCCGGTCCTGGTGGATAATCGTAGTAGACACTCGAAATGGGTGCGCGCCAGTCATATATAAGAAAGTTTTCTCCGCTAGCATCAGTAAGTGTAGCAACGCCAATATAAATTTGCTCCGCAGCAGATTCGCCTTCCTCTTTGAAATCAATTCGTCCAAAATAAGGTGATTTATGCATGCGTTTTAGTGCGGCAAGTCGATTAAAGGTGTGCTTATGAGTAATTTGTGTGACAGCTAGTGACTGAGCTTGTTGTCTTAAGTTGATAACTGTTTCAAGATAATCATCAAAAGTATCCGTGTTCACTTTCACATCATCCCAAAAGTGTTTACGAATATTGATTACTTCTGCCCGGCGTCTGCCAGTTTCGTTTTCCAGCTTATCAATTTGCTGCGTAATCGTTTCGATTACGGTATCCAATCTTTTTTGCTCTAAATCAAGTTTTTTGTTCATACGGTAAGCACTCCTTTAAAAGTGAAAAATAGAGGTTGACTGAAGATGTGTTTTGGTGTAAAATTAAGATACGGATAAATACGTTCCTTTAATTTTAGAAAACGTGTTTCTGTACTAATTTAACATAGTTTTTGAATTTAATCAATGATAATAAGATAAACCTTGGTTCCGTGTGGTGTGGATCAAGGTTTTTTTGTTTCTAAAGAGGGGATCGCAATCGTTGTCAGTTTTTGTCGGTAAGTCGATATATCTCGAAAATCGCCGATATAATTAGAGTTATGGTCGATATATTTGAAAAATCGCTGATATAATTTTATTTACCGAATCTAGACAGAATTTAAGGGGAGAAGAGGGTATAAAAAAAGCTCGGGCCTAAGCCCGAGCTTTTTATTTCATTATTTCTTTTCTTCTTTTTTAGCGTCAGTTTTTTTCTCTTCGAAAAGATCTTTTAAATCTTTATCGTCAACTTTTACGTCAGCTTTTTTGATTTCTTTCATCATAAGGTCGTTCATGAATTCGCCATCTTGTGCTTTCTTCTGAACGATTTCTTTTTTGATGTCAGCTTTAGATTGTTCGAATGATTTTTCTGGCTCTTTAATGTCTGTTACTTTAATGATGTGGTAACCGAATTGTGATTTTACAGGTTCGCTTACTTCATCTTTTTTCAGTTTGTAAGCAGCCTCTTCGAATTCTTTAACCATTTTACCAGGTCCGAAGAATCCTAAGTCTCCACCTTTTTCTTTTGAACCAGTATCTTCAGAGTATTGTTTTGCTAACTCTTCGAAAGATTTACCTTGTCCAAGTTCTTCTTTTACCTTTTTCGCAGTTGCTTCATCTTTTACAAGAATGTGGCTTGCTTTAATTTCAGGCTTGTAGTTATCTTTTAATTCTTTATCAGTGATTGTTTTTTCGATAGCTTTTTCTTGCGCTAATTGAGCACGCACACCATTTTTTATCGTTTCTTCTTTAATACCTTGTTGTTTTAATAGTGTATCGAATTGATCACCGTATTGTTTTTTCATTTCATCGAACTTTTTGTCTACATCTTTGTCTTCGACTTTGTAGTTTTTAATAAGTACTTTTTCCATAACCATGTTGTTTAGTACTTGTTTACCATATTGTTGTTTCATTTGCGTGTAGAAATCTTCTTTTGTAATGTCACCAGCTTTAGAAGTAACAACTTTGTCTGATGATGATGATGTTCCACATGCTGATAGTGCGATTACACTTGTTGCGGCTAAGGCAAGCATAGCTTTCTTCATTCAATAAACACTCCTACTATTATGTATTTTTAATTTATCCTATACCGATGAATTTTAGTTCATAAGAGCCCGATTAAGTCTCACTGATACTTTTGCTTTTTATATTGGTAAAGCGCGCTTAACAGGGCTTACCGAGGCTTTAGGATAAAGTTAAGATGCGTGTCATTTATTTCATAGTATAAGCAATATGTACAAAATTTAATATATCATATTTCGACGTGTTTTCATATTGATAAAGAAAAATTAACCAGTACGTGTCAGATTTTGCAGGTGTACCGTAATGGGCATATGCCGCATATACAGAAAAGAGGAGGGGATGGGGATGAATTCTCAACTTATTTTATTACTTGTACTGTTTATTTTATTGGTTATAGTAGGTATAATTTGCTTATAGAGGAAAAAAGTGAGGAAGGGGCTTTCCTTCCTCACTTTCCATGAAATATAATTTCTATATAACTAGAAACTAATAAAATTGTTATACATACATTAATAACCCGAAAGACACCGGGTTGGCGGCTCGCAGCTATTTGTTTTCGTTCACACAGTGTATGTGTCATGAAATTCGTGTAAAATATAACAAGAAGTGCGAATGCGACAAAAACAACTGTTATAAGTGTCATGAGGCGAGACCTCCTTTTGGCTAAAATACATATGCTTTATATATTGTATCATACGATATTTTGTTCGTGTTATAAAATTCAGAAATAGAAGACTTTGTGTTAGAAAGTGAGGGAGAAAATGGACGTTGTTAGAAGATTAGAACAAGCTGAATACTACGTAGACCTACTATTTAAAATGATTGATGAAGAAAAGTGTCCATTTTATTCTTTGATCATAAAGAAAAAAGCTCGTAAAAAAGATATTGAACGTATACTAAATCTTTGTGAAATACTGAACGAGCAATATGTAGTGGAGAAAGCAGAAGGACTTCTTTTGTTCGATGCGCTGTTAGATCAATTTGAAAAAGCGCTTCCACATCAGCTCGAAGTACACGAAACTGCGGAAGCGCTAGCAAAACAAGGTTTATTCAAACCGCTTATGAATGAATTCTTAAGCATGATTGCGAAAAAATAAATAGATTACTTCTTAACTAACTTCTGATCGGATTCTGTAAAGTTCTCTTCAATATCTTCTAATGATTTCTCAAAAATATCGATGAAGTCTTGTCCGTAAATGTTACGCAAGATAGCGATCAGTTCGATATTTTCGGGGAACTTCCCATAAAAATTACGAAGTGCAAGAGCCCCATTAAACACTGAATTACTTTCAGGGTCATACTCCTCCATTAAGCGAAGTAGTAATTCTTCCCCTTTGTCTGTAATTTCAATGTACGTATTTCGTTTATCATCTTCTTTTTTCGAGAATACAAGATAGCCGCGTTCTTCCAGCTTTTTCGAGAAGTTAAACGCCGTTGATACGTGCATAACTCCAAACTTAGCAATCTCAGAAATAGAAGCCCCTTTTAAATGATAAGCGATTGTTAAAATATGATGCTCATTGATGTTTAAATCGTAAGGCTTAATCCACATCTGCCAATCTTTTTCTACACATTTCCATAACGCTTTCGATAATTGAGCAATGCGTTGGCTGAAAATCATCGCTTCTTTTACCGAGTAATCTTTTTCTCCACTTTTCATATACTCACCCACTTTAACATTCTTTTTCATTACTATCTATTATGCCAGTAAAATAAAAATTAATAAAGTCTTTTTGTGAGAATTGTGAAAATTTTTTGGAAAAATGACATTCTATACAAATCATGCATAACTATGGAAACGTTTTATGAGTCGTGAATACATGCGTTGTCCATACATGTTGAGTGATAACATATATTGTAAATGCATAAAAACACGGCATATCTATGTGATATGCCGTGTTAAGGTCAATTTATATAAAAAATATTTGTTATATGCAAAAAACTAAGCAGGAATTTGTTTACGCTTTTTCCGGAACAGCTTCTTGTAGTTTCTCAATTGATTTTTGAATGTCCAAAATCTCTTTCTCAATATGTCGTTTGTTTTGAGAAATGTCTTGCTTCCAGTTAGAAAGTGTATCGTGCATATCGTCTTTTAATTCTTGGAACACTTCTTTACCTTCTGAAGCAGTTTCAACGATTTGACGTTTTAATAATTTTGTATCAGCTGTAATATCAGCTAAAGTCTTTTTAATATCATTTCCTTTTTCTTTTAACTTGCCGCGCATGTCTTTGCCAGAAGAAGGAGTTGAGAAAAGAACAGCTAGTCCAGCAACTGCTCCGCCGCAAATGACACCTGTAATAAAGGATTTAGCTTTTGACATAAAAGGAGACCTCCTTATTTTTTGTTCGTATTCATGATGTGAAAAAATATGCATATCTTTAAGACGAGGGAAAGAATAGTGCCCAGTCCCCAGCATCTTAAGTGGAGAAACAAGCCGTGCAATATTTAATCACTTTAGGAAAATGGCTTGTTATGTATGACTTCTTATTATAGTGTCATTATTTCACACTATTTGCAATTGTACTTGCGATGTTTTGTAAATTTTCCATTGTGTATTCATTTTGATGTGATTTCCAAACAGCACCGAAACCATCGTTTTCACCGTAGCGTGGAATTAAATGAAGGTGGAAGTGGAACACAGTTTGTCCAGCTTTCTCGCCGTTGTTGTTAAGTAGGTTAAAGCCAACTGGATTAAACTCTGCTTTAATCGCATTTGCGATTTTTGGAACGACAGAAAAAATATGTGATGCGATTTCTGGCGTTAACGCAAAAATGTCTTGTTTGTGAACTTTTGGAATAACAAGAGTATGTCCTTTTGTTACTTGACTAATATCTAAAAATGCAAGCACATGTTCATCTTCGTATACTTTTGAGCAAGGGATTTGCCCGTCAATGATTTTGCAAAAAATACAATTATCTGCTGTATGATTCATCGATCTCATCCTTTCAAATATCCTTAGCCGTATTTTACCATAATTACATAAGAGAACAAACACGAAAAACAGGAAGCTGACTCAGCTTCCTGTTTTCTGAAGAGGGATTGAAAAAGCATTATCGTAATTTACGTTTCGCAGACACCTCATTTATTTAAGAAATGCACGGTAAATCGGCTAAAGTTTCTGCCGTAGACACCCCATTTTCAAGTGAAATGAATTGCAATCTTTTATAAAAGGAAATTGTTTATTTTTAAAACAGTATATGCTCTTTCAGAGACACCCCGTTTCTAAAATGAAACAAATGATCTGGTTATGTGTAAATTTCTTTGTCCAACATGGACACCCCATTTCATGATGACTTCACTATGTTGTTGTACTCATCAATAGGTGGTCGCTTTTTCAATGTGTTCCTTCTTCACTAATTATGATGTCCGCTTTCGTAAAAATATATGCGAACAAATTTAAATTTTTTTTGAATGCATCGATACTATGTAGTACAGCGTAATTTTTGGTAAGATGAATATAGAACGAATATAAATGAAGAAAGTGGTGTCGTATGAGCGAGTTATTGCGTGTAGAAAATGTTACAGGAGGATATACGAAACGACCTGTATTAAAAGATGTTTCGTTCTCTGTGAATAAAGGCGAACTTGTCGGCTTAATCGGTTTAAATGGAGCGGGTAAAAGTACGACGATTAAACATATTATCGGTTTAATGGAACCGAAAAAAGGAACTGTCACAATTAATGGGAAAACAATTCGTGATGATATGACAGCGTACCGTTCTAGTTTTTCGTTCATCCCAGAAACACCAGTATTATATGATGAGCTAACGCTAGAAGAACATTTGAAGTTAACAGCGATGGCTTATGGCGTTGATGAAAAACAATATGAAGAACGTGTAGGACAATTATTACAAGAATTCCGTATGAAAAATCGTTTGAAATGGTTTCCGTCTCATTTCTCAAAAGGGATGAAACAAAAAGTAATGATTATGAGTGCGTTTTTAGTGGAGCCATCTCTTTATATTGTGGACGAACCGTTCGTTGGGCTTGATCCGTTAGCAATTCAATCACTCCTTCAAATGATGGATCAAATGAAAAAGAGTGGTGCAGGTATTTTAATGAGTACACATATTTTAGCGACGGCAGAGCGTTATTGTGATTCGTTCATTATTTTGCATCAAGGCGAAGTAAGAGCGAAGGGAACATTATCTGAGCTGCAATCACAGTTTAATATGCCAGGTGCAACGTTAGATGATATTTATATTGCATTAACGAAGGAAGAAGATTATGAATAGCACAGCGTTATGGAAAGAACGATTTCGTCACTTTCTACAAGAAGTTCGTACATATAGTAAATACGTATTTAATGATCATTTAAAATTTATTTTCGTATTCATCATCGGCGCAGGAGCGTATTATTACCAGCAGTGGTTACAAACGTTAACACCTTCGTTTCCGGCGGCGCTCGTTATGGCAGTGTTGCTTGGACTCGTATTAACGGCCGGATCCATTCAAACGTTGTTAAAAGAAGCAGATCTCGTTTACTTACTGCCAGTTGAAGAAAAGTTAAAACCGTACTTCACAAAGGCATTTCTTTTTACGTTTATGATGCAGTTATACATAATTGCAATCGTAGCAGCAGCGCTTGCCCCGTTATACTTCCAGCAAATGAAACAAACAGGAGCGGCTTACATATGGATTGTAATCGCGTTTGTTATTGTAAAAGCGTGGAATTTATTCGTAGCGTGGGAAAAGTCATTTTTAACAGATCAAAATATACAAAGAGCCGATTGGTTCATTCGATTTATTTTAAACGCCTTATTTGTTTATTTCCTTGTAGAACGTACTTCCGTTATGTTTATTGCCGGAATCGTCCTTCTGATGGTGTTATACCTCGCTATTCTGCATCAAATGGTGAAGGGGAAACCACTAAACTGGGAGTATTTAATTTCTGAAGAAGGTAAGAAGATGATGCTGCTGTACCGCATCGCGAATATGTTCGTTGATGTACCAGCATTAAAAGAGAGAGTAGCACGCAGAAAATGGCTTGATTTCATTCTGTCGATGATTGGTGAAAAGCGTACCTATTTATACTTATATACGAGAACGTTCTTAAGATCTGGTAACTATTTCGGCTTATATGTGCGCCTGCTCGCTCTTGGCGGAGTTATTCTTTACTTCATTCCGTTTTTATATGGACGATTTATTGTAAGCCTTATTTTCTTATACTTAATCGGTTATCAGCTATTAACTTTATGGAAGCATCACCGCATGAAGATTTGGCTTGATTTGTATCCGATTGGGGGAGAAGGGAAAAAGAAAGATTTTCTTACTTTACTAAATGCAATTCTTATTACAGGTAGCGTTATATTTACAATTATATTTGCACTTGCTACGAAAGATTTCATGATGACGGGAATTTTACTAGTCGTAAGCATAGTATTTAGTATCGGTTTCGTTTATCAATACGGGGCAAAACGTATTGAGCGTTTAAATTGAAGGGAATGAACCTATGATTACATATGAAGAAAAGGTTATAAAAGAACTGGAGCAGTGGAAAGCTACATTCATGAAAGATTCTTCTATGATGACACGGTTCTCAAAGAAAGTGCAGACGAAAGTACAACAGCTTATTCCGGCGAAAGTGCAAAAAGTATTAACAGAAACGATTCGGATGATGGTGCAAACAATTAGTGCCGGATCAAACTTTATAAAGCCGAAATTAAAAGAGACGAACTGGTCATTGCAAAGACGAGACGATGAAGTACGTAAAAAAATGGATGAGTACAAAAAAATAGCAGCGGCAGAAGGGGCTGGGACGGGAGCAGGTGGTATTCTTCTTGGCCTTGCTGACTTTCCGCTTTTACTCGGCATTAAAATTAAATTTTTATTTGATGCAGCAACATTGTACGGATTTGATACGAGTAACAAAGAAGAGCGCCTTTTTATCCTTCACGTTTTCCAGCTTGCCTTTTCAAGTGACGACCATCGAAAAGAAATATGGAAAGCAATCGAAACGTGGGATACAGAAGAAGAAAATCATATGGACTGGGAAAAGTTCCAAACAGAGTACCGAGACTATATCGATTTAGCGAAAATGCTTCAGCTCGTGCCAATAATCGGTGCCCCGGTCGGCGCATATGCGAACTATCAATTATTGCAACGACTTGGAGAAGTGACGATGAATTGTTATCGTATGCGATTGTTGAATAAGGATTAAAAAGAAGGCGTCCTACATGTGTAATGTAGGACGCCTTTTCTTAGAAGCCAAGTCCGATATAGCTAACTCCAACTATAATCAATACGATAAAAAGTACAATGATGAATGAAAATCCGCTCTTACCAGCTTGTCCAGCTTCACCGCCGCCAGTGCCACCACTACCGCCTTTACCACCAAGTCCCATATGATATCCTCCTTATTGTTATATGTTGCTTTTACTTTATAATTTTCTATGCTTTCCAATAAATCCCTTCTGTAGCGTTAACTAACTTGAAAATCATTTCGTTTCATTTTATAATTCACTTACCGACCGGTAAGTAAAAACAAGTGAGGTACAGTATGACAAGGAATTTACAAACATCGCAAAACATTGTAGAGGCTTCATTTAAACTTATGGCAGAGCACGGCATTGAGAAGATGAGCCTTTCCATGATTGCGAAAGAGGTAGGTATTTCAAAACCGGCTATTTATTATCATTTTTCTTCTAAAGAAGCGTTAGTGGATTTTTTATTTGAAGAAGTTTTTTCTGGATATCATTTCGTGAGTTATTTTGATAAAGAGCAATATACGAGAGAAAATTTTGCAGAAAAGTTAATCGCAGATGGTTTACATATGCTCTCTGAGTATGAAGGACAAGAAGGAATACTACGTGTTATAAATGAATTTATCGTAACTGCGGCGCGAAATGAAAAGTATCAGAAACGTTTATTTGAAATACAAGAAGAGTTTTTAAATGGTTTCCACGATCTATTGAAGAAAGGCGCGAGACTGGGCGTTGTGTCACAAGATGCAACGGAAGAAAACGCTCATACGCTAGCGCTCGTAATTGATAATATGAGCAATTACATGCTCATGGGATTTCAGTTAAAGTATAAAGAAATTTGGATTCGAAATGTGAAAAACGTCATGAAGGAGGAGTAAAGATGAAAATGCAAAAAAACTGGTGGCTCGGTTTTCTTGGGTTCATTGGGTTGTATAAAATTCCGAGCATGATAGAAGCTTTTCAAGCGGATGGAAATTGGATGAAGTTAATCGGTTTCATTTGGCTACTTTGGTTCGGATATTTTATTCCTGAGAAGAAAGAAGATTAAATTTCAATTTTCTGTAAGGTTATGTAAAATATAGATTGAGACTATTCATATATTAGATTACTAGATTTGGAGTGGTTACATGGATCCATTGAGAAATAAAATTCACCCTGACATGGTCAAGGTGTGGAAAGTTCGGGCTGTAATTGAAGAAGGAATCGGTATTCTTGTCATTTTAGCTTACCTTTTCCTCATGATAAAGTTTGATTGGTGGGCGTGGATTTTGTACGTGTTAATCGGTTTAACAGTTGCGTTAGCACCATTGGAGTACTTCGTATTCCCAAAACTACGTCAGCGTTATTACAGCTACCAACTAAATGAAGAAGAACTTGAAATTCAGCACGGTCTTTTCGTCGTAAAGCGCGTATTAGTACCGATGATTCGTGTACAGCACGTGACGATTGAACAGGGGCCGATTATGAGAAAATACGGTTTAGCAGAATTACACATTTCAACAGCAGCAACTTCTCACAGCATCCCAGGCTTAACGATGTATGAAGCAAAAATGTTGAAAACGAAAATCGCAGAATTAGCGAAAGTGAGTGATGAGGATGTATAAGAGGCAGCATCCAATCACGATGTTATTAGAATTAAAAATAACAGATTTTATACCATTTATTATTTTTCTCTTTAGTTTAAAAGGAAAGTTCCCATTTTGGTATTTAGTTCCTATCGGTTTTGCAGTAATCACGATTGTTTCAGCTATCGTAGGCTGGTATTACAAAGTATATTGGGTTGAAAATAACGTATTACATGTGAAACAAGGTCTCTTTGTAAAGAAGGAGAGCTATTTAAATAAAGAACGTGTGCAAACAATCAACACAAGTTCTAACGTGTTATATCAAATGCTCGGTTTAAAGAAAATTCAAATCGAAACAGCTGGTGGAGGCGATGATGCAGAAGTTAGCTTAGCTGGTATTACAGTAGAAGAGGCAACAGAGCTTATTACTTTGCTAAATGAGCCAACTCCAGAAGTGAAAGCAGAAGGAACGTTAGACGAAGCAACAGAAAATGTAGTAGAAAAAGAAATTGTTACAGAAGAAAAACAAGCGACAGAATATAAATTAACTTGGAAAGAGATTTTATTAGCATCTGTTACATCTGGACAGTTTGGACTATTATTCTCATTAATCTTTTTCGTGTATCACCAAGTAGAGGAGTACATTCCGAAATGGATAGAGAATAGCGTAAAGTCATATGTAATGCAACATAATATATATGGCTGGATTTTCATGGTAGTTATTTTTCTCGTCCTTTCGTGGATTATATCTACAATCGGTTATGCGCTAAAACATGGAGATTTCACAGTAAATCGAAGAAATGACGAAGTCCGCATTTCACAAGGATTACTTGAGAAAAAAGAACTCGTCCTAAAGTTACATCGTATTCAAGGGATTACGATAAAAGAAAGTATTTTACGTCAGCCATTCGGTTATTGTGCTGTGCAAGTAGAAGTGATTCAAAGTAAGGGAACGAGTGACGAAAAAGAAAAAGTTACACTGCATCCAATCATTCGAAAAGATCGAGTACAACAGTTACTCGCGCATTTACAATTACCATACGAACTGCATACAAATATTATTTCATTACCAAAAGCAGCATTACGCCGCTATCTCATTGATAGTTTCATCTTCTTCGCAATGTTAGCTATCCCGCTTATTGGAATAAGTATATACTTTGAAAAGCACTTCATCATGTGGGCATTAATTCCGCTCGCAATTCTCATTTTTATACTCGGATACGCAACATTTAAAACAAATGGTTACAGTGTAACTGGAGAGCAAATTACGCTTGTATATCGCAGCATCGGAAAATATACAGGACTTGTTAGAAGAAGACACATCCAATCAATGGAAAAGACGCAATCCTATTTCCAGCGCCGCGCAGATTTATGTACGTATAAGTTCTCTAACGCATCATCGAATTATAAACTAGAGCATACGAGAGTAGAAGATGCGGAGAGAATGCAGGATTGGTATAAGAAGAGAATAAGTGAGAATTAAGTGGAATGGCTCGTCTTTTGCGGAAGGCGGGCTGTTGTTTTGTGAAACTAATGAATAATATATGGGGAAGGAAAAGTGAGGTGAATGAGAGTGAGCAAATTTTTAATACCATATTCATTTTCTATATTAAGTTTCTTTATCTCAGCAACGGCACTTGATTTATATGATAGGATGGGAACAAATAATGAGATGGTTTCGCCGAACATACTTGGTAAGATAATTCAATCTACTGCGCAAATGGGAGTCCTTACATTGTATTTCGGAGTACCTATCATTTTAGGTGGCTGTCTACTTGGTGAACTATTGCTTAGAGGTATCATTTTACGATTTAAACTAAGCTATATTATATCTTTATTATTATATCTACTTTTAGCTTTTAGTATTGTTTTTATTTTTGTGTCTGTAATGGTAGGAGTTCCAGCTGCATATGAAGAAGTTCGCACTCTTGAAACGATGTATTTCATAGGGATAACCATGATTTGCGCTGTTACATTCTTTGTAGGCCGGAATATATGGGAGAAAAAACAAATTAATAATGGAGTGACAAAATGAAATACACATGTCCATGCTGCGGATATCAAACAATAGAAGAAGAACCACCAGGTACATATGAAATTTGCAGTATATGTTATTGGGAAGATGATCCCGTTCAATTTAACGATCCTGACTATGAAGGCGGAGCGAATGAAGTTTCGTTAAGACAAGCACAGAAAAATTTCATTACGTTCGGTGCTTGTGAGGAATGTTTTGTGAAATCAGTTAGAAAGCCGACTAGTGAAGATGTGAAGGATGCTAGTTGGAAGCAAATTTGTTAAATAAAAATGTTATTACTCAATTTAACAAGAGTAATAACATTTTTTTATGCCATGATGAAAGAATTAACTCCGCCTTATAAGATAAAACAATAAAATAGAAAAGAAATAAAATTTTCGTTTTTGGAGATTATGAATTATTAATTTGATGATATAGCTGATTCCTTTTATGAAGTTATAAAAAAACAGTATAGTTTCTAGAGATGTGAACAGAGGATTTGAATTGATTTAAAGTTGATGGAACAAAATAAGACTAATTGAGCAAAAAAATTTGCAAAATTAAAAGAGGAGTTGTATATTAATTGATGCATCAAATATTGATGTGTCAATTAATATTTGATAAGAAAGAAGGCGGGATTTTATATAAGCTACAAAGTTAAAGCAAAGATAGTATAAATTTGATATTAGGGAGTAGAGGGGGCACAATAGTGTGGAAATCATCGCAGCTATTTTAGTCGGGATCGTAGCGTTAGAACATTTATTTATCATGATCCTCGAAATGTTTTTTATTCATTCAAAAGTGGCAAAACGTGCTTTTCAATTACCGGAGCATTTAGAAGGAGATCGAAACGTCGCCATTATGTTTGCAAACCAAGGTTTATATAATGGATTTTTAGCCGTTGGTCTCATTTGGGGACTTATACTTGGTCTCAATTCGATTGGTTATATGGTTCAATTATTCTTTGTAATTTGCGTGGTAGTAGCAGCTCTTTTCGGCGGTTTTACATCTAATAAATCAATTATTGTGAAACAAGGACTTCCAGCTATATTAGCGTTGATTGCCCTTTTAATTGTGATATAGAACCAAAGCGTTTGTATAAAAGAACTCTTTTTTGAAAAATACGCTATTCTTTCTGTAGGCTCATAGGAAAGAATAGCGTATTTTTTCATTTTCATATCCTTCAACTTAAGAAGTTTATAACATCCGAAAATAATAACTTTGTACCTTTTCACTTAGAAATGTAAATTCCCTCTTTTTTTGCATGATTGTTATGAAAATACGTATTACATTAAGGATTGGAACCGGATTAACGCTTTAAAATATAGAAAGTGGGGAAAATAATGTAAAAAAATATTGTATGTTTAAAAACTTTATGTTACATTTGTGTTACGATAAAGTTACAAGATGTGACTTTTGTTACACTTTGTTTTCTGTTGGTTTTCGGTATGTTACGAATTGAGGTGCGTATCCAATCAACCGAGAATATATAAAGTTAAAAAACTACCAAAATAAAAATAGTTTTCCTATGTGTATAAGAGTGTGTGTAGTAAAGAGCCTGGTGAGAGCTTTACGCACATTATTAAAATTCCTTTCTGTCTTAAAAGAAGAAGAAAACCAACTAATTAGGGGTTTTAAGTAATGATAGTAAATGAAATGTACTTCCTTTCCCACACACAATGTAGTACATATTTACTTTCAGTCTAATTACTACACAGATTTTTATACATATGACGTTATTGTTTTAGGAATACATAGGGGGAGAAACATTGAGGAAGTTATTAACGGTAATTGGGATTACATTTTTAATGTTAGTAGGATGTAGTAATGGAGATTTTGAAAAAGAAATAGATGCAGGGAAGACCGCTTTAACAAATAAAGAATATAAAAATGCTTTATCATCATTTGAACGAGCGCTGGATGAGAAAAAAGACGATTCAGATGCAATCGTGCTTGTAGAACAAACGAAAATCATGATGGAAGCAGTAAAGTTAAAAGCAGAAACAAAGATAGAAGAATCAATTCAGTCATTTGAAAAAGTAGAGAACATGAAAGATGGAAATATTACGCTTATAAAGCAGGCCAAAGAAGAACGAACAGCATTACTAGCCCTTTTAGAACAAAAAAAGAAGTATAGCGAGCAACTGACGAAAAGTGAAGAGTTAATAAATAAGAAAAATTATGCAGAAGCGAAAGAGACATTAAATAAGCTAGTTTCAGAAACAAAAAATAACAAGAACCTTGAAGAATATAATAAAAAAGCAGTAGGATTAGTTACGAAAATTAGTGAAGACGAAAAAACTGCAAAGAATGAAACAGCAGCAAAGGCAAAAAAATAAATGCAGCAACGGGTCAAAAGGTAGCAATAGAAAAGAACCCAAAAGTAGAGACAGGAAAGAATCAAGATACATTTACTTTTGAGAAAGCTACAGCATACATTAAAAATGAATATAAAGAAAACTATGATTACACGCTAGAACATACGCAAGTAGAGAATGGAAAGAAATATTATCAAATGAGAGTGCGTACGACATATAAAATAGAAGGCGCAGCTGGATCAGGATTTACTGGCGTATTCAAAGTATTTGAAGATGGTACAATTGTTGAAGTGCATTAAGTTGATGAAAAGAACATGATACAAAACAGTAACAAAAATAGAGATAATAAAAAGGTATCCTTTAAGTAGTACGAGGATACCTTTTTACATTTTAATTGTTCTTTTTAACTAATCTTTAATAATCAATCCCAATAAAGATGCAAACTGAATAGCTTGATATGGTGATACTTTACATCCTCTTAGGTCGTTCACTGAAACGGTAAGTGTATCAAAAGTAGAGGAACTAATATCTATTCCCTTTAGTGATGTTTGATCAAAATTTGCTTCGTCAAGGCTGCATGAATCAAATTCAACCTTCTTTAGCTTACAGTCAAAAAAGTCTGCATTATTTAATGAAGTTTCATTAAATATAATCTTTTCTAGCTTAGAATTTCCAAATGAGGCTAAATTCAAAATTGAATTTTCAAATTCAACATTCCCTAAGCTAGATTCTGTAAAATTAACTCCAATTAATTTACTGTTTTTAAATTCGACTCTGTGAATAGAAGAATTGCTTAAATTAACATTTGATAAATCGCAGTTTTCAAAACAAACATCTGTGATATCGATATTGCTAAAGTCTGTATTCGTGAACTTACAATTCTTTATCACTGCATTATATAAACGCACTTTATCTACAGATTCGTGTTCAAAAGTAGAATCGATAATTTCACACATTTCTAATGTTGGATCTTCTTCATAAAAAATATCGTGAAAACTCTTTAAAGATAACTCTGGCGAAATTTTTGGTCTATCAATTTTCATATTATATCCTTCTTTCATTGAATTAGTTAGCTAGAAACAATGGTATGTCCTATAGAAAGAGCTTTGTAGAAATTCCCTCTCTTTTTATACTACTCTTTTATTAACTTTAGCAATAAAAGTTAACGGTTCATTTCACGTTGCAGTATTTCAAAAAAACAATGATACGTGATAGCCATCTACTGTTGCATGACCTATTTTTTATTACCCTTCTATTAACTTTAACGATAAAATAATAATGTCTCCCTTAAGAGGAGAGTCAAGAATAAGGGGGCAAAAAAGATTGGAAAATTTATTTTCTATTGGTGAAGTTGCTAGTATGAAAGGTGTTACAATAAAAGCTTTAAGATATTATCATCAAACAGGCATTCTTATCCCCATATACATTGATACAAAAACGGGTTATAGATACTATTCGGTAGATCAATTTGTTTACATTGATATAATTAAAGTTTGTAGAACTTTAGGAACGAGTACGAAAGAACTGCAACAAATTTTTACAGAAAAGAATATGGACGAATTATTAAAATTTTTAGCATTAAAAAGAGAAGAAACGGAGCAAAAGATAAAAGAGATGCAAGCAGTCATTCATACGATTGATAAACTAGATAATAGTGTACAAGTCGCTAAAAAGGTACTAGTACATAATCAAATAACAATACAGTATTTTGAGCAACGTTATATCGTTACTGCTCCATGTAAAGAAGTGGGTAATTTTAAAGAATTCCTTTATTATTCAGATGTAGATAAAATGATTCAGGAGAGAAATTTAGAAACAACGATGGAGATTGGTATAGCATATACCATTCATTCCAAATACAGATTTGAACCAAAGTATGCTTTTTCTGTGTTATGTAAATATGATTACACACAGAACGAGCAAAATATAGATATATTACCAGAAGGTAACTATTTGACACTGGCCTATAAAAAGAATAATAAAGAAGAAAGTATGGAGAAATTAAAAGATTATATAGAGAAAAATAATGTAACAATCAAAAATTGCATTGAAGTGGAATTGTTAGATGAGTTTTTTAGTACGGATTCTTACAGTTGCCAAATGCAATTGCTTATCGAGAATGAGTGAAAATGCACTTTAGAGCATACTCAGAAATAATATAAACTAGAAGATGGTAAGTACAATTGTTGAAAAGGCATCCTCAAAGTATGCGAGGATGCTTTTTTAGCATAAAAAAAAGCATCTAGCAAAAGTACTAGATGCAAATAAAAACACAAGGGAAGACAAAATTCTTCCCTTTTCCCGTAAGTAATTATATCAAAAAATTTATAAAAAACTAGCTTTATTTTTAATATAATTGATGTGTGAAGCTATGAAAGTATAAGATTACACTATTTTTGTAGTGTTTTGTTGAAAAAGGAGCTGTATATATGATTAATTTTAAACCAGAAAATTTGAACCAACTATTAAAAGTGATGCTCATTAGTGCGAATAAGTCTTATGATGCGATTCAAGATTATGAATATACAGGAGAAGCGGTAGTATTCCGTGTAGACTTCGAATATGTTGACGTTTCTCTTATGATTGTGGATATGTTAGGAAGATCAGCGGCGAGATTTAACATTTTGCCATTTGCTAAACCAGATACGAATGAGATAGATTACATTCAGTTTCAAGTGTATTCGATTAATGAAGGGAATTTTAAAGCAGTAATGGACACGATGTAAAAACTATAATTTTACAAAAATGTATATACCAACTAATATATAAGTAATAAATTCATATAATTGGAGTGATGAAATGCAGCCGTTAGAAAGGGAGATTCATTCTAATATGCTGAAAGTGTGGCGAATTCACGCTTTAATTGGAGCGGCAGTTATACTAGCAGTCGTAATTGCGTATTTCTTTTTTATGATCAATTTTAATTGGTGGGGTTGGCTGTTCGGATTGTTAGTAACAGGCGCTATTCTATTTATCCCGCTTGATTATTTTGTATTTCCAAATTTACGTCAGCGCTATTATAGTTATAGATTAAATGAAGAAGAAATTGAAATTCAAAAGGGAGTGTTCGTTGTAAAACGTGTGCTTATTCCGATGATTCGTGTGCAGCATGTAACGATTGAACAGGGCCCGATTATGAGGAAGTACAATTTAGCAGAATTACATATTTCAACAGCGGCAACTTCTCATAGTATTCCAGGTTTAACGAAAGAAGAAGCAGAGCAGCTGAAAAGACAAATTGGAGAACTTGCGAAAGTGAGTGATGAGGATGTATAAAAGGCAACATCCGATTACGATTTTATTAGGTATTCGAATTGCGGGTTTGTTGCCTTTTATTTTTCTTGTATTATTTCGATCAGATGGTCAAGTAGAACCATGGTATTTCTTCCACCTTGTTCTTTTGGCTCTATTATTCATTATGGCTATTTTCTCAGCTATAAAATGGTATTTTAAAGTGTACTGGGTTGAAAATAATATTTTACATATTAAACATGGCGTCTTTGTAAAGAAAGAAAGTTACTTAAATAAAGAACGTGTGCAAAATATTAGTACGTCTTCTAACATCATTTATCAAATACTTGGACTGACGAAATTAAATATTGAAGTAGCGGGCGGCGGGACTGAGCCAGAAGTGATGTTGGCGGGTATTAGAGAAGAAGAAGCGAAGGAACTCATTGCATTATTACATAAAGAAAAAAGCGCTGTGAGTGAAGAGACGCCAGCGGAAGAAGGAAGTAAGACGGTTTATCAGTTAACAACGAAAGAAATTTTAGCAGCATCTATTACATCTGGCAGATTTGGATTAGTGTTTTCTATGTTAGTCATCCTTTACACAGAGTTTAATCAATTTTTACCAGAATGGCTCATTAATAAAGTGGAAGCGTATGTGATGGATAACGGTGTATATGAATTAATCGTTATGGCGGCGATTTTAATGGCGGTTTCGTGGGTCGTTTCTACAGCTGGCTATGCGTTAAAATATGCGAACTTTAAAATAGAGCGAAACGGAAATGAAGTTCGCATCGTGCAAGGATTATTTGATAAGAAAGAGTTTGTGTTAAAATTACACCGCATTCAAGCGATTACGGTGAAAGAAGGCATTCTCCGCCAGCCTTTCGGTTATTGCTCTGTCGAAGTAGAAGTCATTCAAAGTATAGAAGCGGCAGGAAATGAAGTGATGTTACATCCTTTTATGAAGAAAACAGATGTGCGGCAGTTACTTACGTATTTGCAGTTGCCGTATGAAATGGAAGAGGAAATGGTTCATTTGCCAAAGACTGCATTACGTCGTTACGTAATAATGGGATGGATTACAAGTGCTGTACTCGCTGTTCCGATCATCGGTGCGAGTATATATTTTAAACAAAATATCGCGTTATTCACTCTCATACCACTATTTATTATATTTACGTTACTTGCATACGCTCGGTATACAAGTAGTGGTTATATGATACGAGAAAATCAGTTAATCATGGTGTACCGAGGACTCGCGAAATATACAGGAATCATGCGAAGAAGGCATG
This sequence comes from Bacillus sp. LSHTCR4, assembly GCF_057197025.1. Classification (NCBI taxonomy): domain Bacteria; kingdom Bacillati; phylum Bacillota; class Bacilli; order Caryophanales; family Bacillaceae; genus Bacillus; species Bacillus sp. LSHTCR4. The sequence goes on from NZ_JBXUNO010000001.1 coordinate 161,750, forward strand.
TGCAAGCAGTCGGATATAGTCAGTCGTACTTTCAAAAGAAAGACGAGCTATGTACAGCTACCGTATCAGTAGCAGGGCATCGTTATAAAGTGAAACATATGCAAAAAGAAGATGCGCTTCGTATATATAATTGGTACAAAGAAAAAGGAAACACCGGCGTGTAACGGTGTTTCCTTTTTGTGTCGTGATTTGTCGATAAATCGATATATCCGAAAAATCGCTGATATAATTCGAGATACGCTGATATATCCAGAAAATCGCTGATATAATTCGAGATACGCCGATATATTTGAAAAATCGCCGATATAATTTCATATACCGCTGTCTCTAAACTCCAAACTCCCAAACTTAAACTAACACATCAAAAGTAGTTACGAAAGACGGACGAGAGAAAATACTCTTTTGCTGTTCCGCATGTGGATGTGCCGGAGCTTGTCCTTCTGCTTGTGCGGGGCGTTTTTTATGAGCGTTTTCGAATGAACGTGATTCTGTCCAGTCTTTAAAGTTTTGCTCTGTTTCCCACATCGTTAAGATGACGTATGTATCGTTACTTAATGGGCGTAGAACGCGGATCGCTTGGAATCCTGGTTCGTTTTCAATAAGGCCTGCGCGGTTTTTAAAACGGTTTTCAAATACTGGGCGACCTTCGTCTGTTACAGAAATGTTGTTACAAACGATATAACCAGGTTGTCCTTTAAATTCTCCAACAGCGTCTAGTACATCATACTTAAGAGATCCTTCTACAGATTCTTCTGTATTTTCTTTATAAAACATATTTTTTTCATCATTTTTTGCAGTGAAATGTGCTTGTTCTAGAGGTGTTTCGTATGAAATAATAGCCTTCATTTTCATGCCCCCTTACTTATTTGTTTCTATTATATCAACTCTCTTAAAAAACTTCGAAGATTATATACATAAAGATACTTCTTTTTCAAATAATAAATGTACCATCATTTGGAAAGAAGGACGATGTATGAAGAAAGTAAAGTGGACTTTATTAGGTGGGTTAGCAACGCTTGTATTAGCGATTGTCCTTTATAAACTTATCGTGTTAGCTGGTGGCTATATGATGGATGAAAAGCAGCTCGTTTTCCACTCTTCATCACGTATCGTTGACCAGAAAGGGAAAGAAATTACGAAATTATACGTAGAAAATAGAGACCTCGTACCAATCGAACAAATCCCAAAATACGTGCAGCAGTCGTTTATTGCGGTGGAAGATTCTCGTTTTTATGAGCATCAAGGAATTGATTACCCGTCTATATTTCGTGCTCTTTATAAAGACACGTTAGCTGGAGGGAAGGTCGAAGGCGGCAGTACGATTACGCAGCAACTTGCTAAAAACGTCTTTTTAACTCGTGAAAAAACATTTACGCGCAAGTTGAAGGAAGTCGCAATTTCCCTTCAATTAGAGCAAAAATATACGAAGCAACAAATTCTTGAAATGTATATGAATCATATTTATTTTGGACATGGAGCTTACGGTATTCAAGCAGCAGCAAAATTGTATTTTAATAAAAATGTAGAGGATTTAACAGTAGAAGAAGGGGCAATGCTTGCAGGTCTTCCGAAGTCGCCAAACGGATATTCACCTTATTTTTCTCCAGAGAAGAGTAAGGAGCGGCGTGATCTCGTATTGTCACTTATGCATAAACAAGGCTATTTGACTGCCGAAGAAAGCGTACGTTATCAAGGGAAGACAATTGCTCTATATAAAAATTTAGATGAGAACGAACTCGCATATATGCCGTATGTTGATATGGTCATAGATGAAGCAGCACGTTTATACGGATTGTCTCATCAAGAAGTGCTTCGCGGAGGATATACGTTTGTTGTACCGATGGATGAAAAGATTCAAAAGGTAGCGTATAACCAGTTTCAAGATGCAAGGAATTTCCCTGGGAAAGAAGAGGGAGCGCAAGGTGCTTTTTTATTAATGGATAATCGTACGGGCGGAATTAAAGCAGCAATTGGCGGAAGAAAGTACGTCCCGAGAGGATTTAATCGTGTTTTTGCAAAAAGACAGCCCGGTTCTGTACTAAAACCACTTATCGTCTATGCACCAGCACTCGAAACGAAAAAGTATAATCCGTATTCTTTACTGACGAATGAAAGACATTCTTTTGAAGGTTATGAACCTCGGAACTATAACCGTGAATATTCGAAAGAAATAACGATGTACGATGCGATTGTAGAGTCAGCAAATGTACCGGCAGTTTCTTTATTAAATGAGTTAGGGGTAGAAGAAGGAAAGCAATATTTAGAGAAAGGAAATGTTCACATTGCTGATGCTGGTTTAAGTACAGCGCTTGGCGGATTAAAAAATGGCGTTTCAACATTTGATCTTGTGAAAATGTACCGTGCGTTTTTAGCAAATGGCGATATTATTGAGCCGCACGTTATTGATAAAGTATTCAATAGACACGGCGCAGTCATTGGAGAGTCGCCAAAAGTAGAAACGAAAATTTTCTCGAAACAAACGGCATGGTATATGACGAAAATGTTAGAAGGAGTTGTGAAGGAAGGGACAGCGAAAGCCGGTGTATATAACGGGGCGTTAGCTGGGAAAACAGGTACAACTTCCTTACCAAATGACGATAATGGAGCGAGAGATATGTGGTTCGTTGGCTATACGCCAAATTTAGTAGGCGCTGTTTGGATTGGATATGACCGCATAGATAAAGAGCATCAGTTGCAAGGAGAAAGTGCGTCAGCAACAAAATTGTTTAAGAAAATTTTAACGAAGGCAAATGTAGAACAGAAAGAGCAATTTATGAAACCAGAAGGTGTGGAAACAATCGGTGCTCCGATTCGGCTGCGCAAGATAGAAGATGTGAAAATGAAATTAGCATTTAGCCCTTTCGGTTTATTTAAAGCGAAATTAAGCTGGACACCACTTCCAGATGAAAGAATTATGTATCGTATTTATAGAGTGGAAAATGGAATTCATACGCATGTAGGTACTGTAAACGGTGCTGGGGAATATGAGGAAAAGTTCGTTAACATCTTTTCAAAACCGAGTTTTTACGTTGTGCCATATAACACACAAACGAATCGTGAAGGAGAAAAGTCAAAAGTAGCTAAACCATAGTTTTTCTCTATGTTATAATAAGAATGTTGTGAAAATAGTAAGCGTTTTTAAGAATGTTTGTGTCAATTTAATGAACAACGTACATAATATTATGCATTTTGTTTTTACAAGCTGTATAGTAAAAAAAGATAAATATCGAACGTATTCGAAGCATTGGTAAGGAAGGGAGCAAGGGTCTTGGTAAGAACTATAAATGAGACATTTTTAAAAGCATGTAGGGGGGAACGTACTGATTATGTACCAGCGTGGTATATGCGTCAAGCAGGTCGTTCGCAGCCGGAATATAGAAAGATAAAAGAAAAGTATTCTTTATTTGAAATTACACATAATCCAGAGTTATGTGCTTACGTTACAAAGTTGCCAGTTGATCAATATAACGTAGACGCAGCAATTCTTTATAAAGATATTATGTCACCACTACCTGCAATTGGCGTGGATGTAGAAATTAAATCAGGTATTGGCCCAGTTATTGATAATCCAATCCGTTCTTTACAAGACGTAGAAAAACTAGGGGAAATCAATCCAGAAGATGACGTACCGTACATATTAGATACAATTCGTTTATTAACGACAGAAATGTTAGACGTACCGTTAATCGGTTTTTCAGGAGCTCCATTTACATTAGCGAGCTATATGATTGAAGGCGGTCCATCTCGTAACTACCATAATACGAAAGCGTTCATGTATGCAGAGCCAAAAGCTTGGTTCGCTTTAATGGATAAACTAGCAGATATGGTTATTACATATTTAAAAGCGCAAATTAACGCAGGAGCAAAAGCAGTTCAAATTTTCGATTCTTGGGTTGGAACAGTAAACGTAGCAGATTACCGCGTATTTATTAAACCAGCAATGGAGCGTATTTTTGCAGAAGTTCGCACGATGGGTGTACCGATGATTATGCACGGCGTAGGAGCTGCACACTTAGTAAATGAATGGCACGACTTACCGCTTGATGTAGTCGGCTTAGATTGGCGCTTACCAATCGAAGAGGCACGTGCACGCGGCGTTCATAAGGCGGTACAAGGTAATATGGATCCTTCGTTCTTACTTGCACCATGGTCTGTTATTGAAGAACATGTAAAAGGTATTTTAGATCAAGGGATGAAGCAGCCGGGTTATATCTTTAACTTAGGTCACGGTGTATTCCCAGAAGTAAATCCAGATACATTAAAACGTTTAACTACATTTATTCATGAGTACTCTAAAGAACAGTTAGCGAAGTAAAGGAGCATTGCTGTATGAAAAAGAAAATTGGTTTGCTTGTAATGGCATACGGAACGCCATATAAAGAAGAAGATATTGAACGTTACTATACACATATTCGCAGAGGAAGAAAGCCAAGTCCTGAAATGCTAGAAGATTTAACAGAGCGCTACCGTGCAATTGGTGGTATTTCTCCTTTAGCTACTATTACATTAGAGCAAGCTAAGAAGTTAGAGAAGCGTTTAAATGAAGTACAAGATGAAGTAGAGTACCATATGTATCTTGGCTTAAAACATATTGAACCGTTTATTGAAGACGCAGTGAAAGATATGCATAACGACGGTATACAAGATGCAATCGCACTTGTTCTTGCACCGCACTATTCTACGTTTAGCGTAAAATCATACGTTGGACGAGCACAAGAAGAAGCTGAGAAACTTGGAAACTTAACAATTCATGGCATCGACAGCTGGTATAAAGAACCGAAATTTATCCAGTACTGGGTTGATGCAGTGAAAGGAATATATAATGGTATGTCAGACGCAGAACGTGAAAAAGCAGTATTAATCGTATCAGCTCACAGCTTACCAGAAAAAATTATTGCAATGGGCGATCCATATCCAAATCAATTAAATGAAACAGCGGATTATATTGCAAGAGGCGCTGAAGTAGCAAACTATGCAGTAGGTTGGCAAAGTGCTGGAAACACACCAGATCCTTGGATTGGTCCAGATGTACAAGATTTAACGAGAGAACTAAATGAAAAGCACGGTTATACTTCATTCGTATATGCACCAGTTGGATTTGTTGCGGAACATTTAGAAGTTTTATATGACAATGACTTTGAGTGTAAAGTTGTAACGGATGAAATTGGCGCAAAATATTATCGTCCAGAAATGCCAAACGCATCGGACGCATTTATTGACTGCTTAACAGATGTTGTATTAAAGAAAAAAGAATCTGTAATGTAAGAAGAAAGGGGGAGCCTGCTTGAGGAAAAAAGTTGTAATCATCGGCGGTGGCATCACAGGATTAACAACAATGTATAACTTACAAAGAGATATTCATGACAAGAACTTGCCGATTGATACATTACTGATAGAAGCATCGGGTAAACTTGGCGGGAAAATTCAAACCGTTCGAAAAGATGGATTTACAATTGAACGCGGTCCGGATTCTTTCTTAGCACGAAAAGAAAGTGCAGCTAGATTAGTGAAAGAATTAGGTCTTGGCGATGAACTTGTAAATAATCAGGCCGGTCAATCATTTATCCTCGTAAACAATCGGTTACATAAAATGCCGAGCGGATCAATGATGGGAATTCCAACGCAAATTACGCCGTTTCTATTTTCCGGGCTGTTCTCCCCAATTGGTAAACTAAGAGCTGGTTTTGATCTATTAATGCCGAGATCAAAGCCAGTATCTGACCAATCACTGGGGCATTTTTTCAGGCATCGCCTCGGAAACGAAGTGGTTGAAAATTTAATCGAACCATTACTATCGGGTATTTATGCAGGAGATATTGATGAAATGAGCTTAATGTCAACATTCCCGCAAATGTATCAAATTGAGCAGAAACATCGCAGTATTTCACTTGGTATGCGTACGCTCGCTCCAAAAGCAGAGAAAGCTGAACCGAAAAAAGGAATCTTTCAAACAGTGAAAACTGGTTTAGAATCTATCGTAGAATCTCTCGAATCAAAGATGCATGAAGGTACGATAATAAAGGGCACTCGCATTGAAAAAGTTGCAAAACTTGGTGATGGCTATACGATTACTCTTAGTAACGGAAAAGAAATAGAAGCGGATGCGGTCGTAGTGGCAAGTTCACATAAAGTATTGCCATCTATGTTTGCACAGTACAAGCAGTTTCGTTTCTTCCGCAACATTCCGTCCACATCAGTTGCGAATGTAGCAATGTCTTTCCCGAAATCAGCCATTCAGCGCGATATTGATGGTACAGGATTTGTCGTATCTCGGAATAGTGATTACACAATTACAGCATGTACGTGGACACATAAAAAATGGCCACATACAACGCCAGAAGGAAAAATGCTTCTTCGATGTTACGTTGGACGACCTGGTGATGAAGCAGTTGTAGAACAAACAGAAGAGGAGCTCGTTCAGCTTGTACTAGAAGACTTACGAAAGACGATGGATATTACAGAGGATCCAGAGTTTACCATCGTAAGTCGCTGGAAAGAAGCGATGCCCCAATATACAGTAGGTCATAACGAGCGAATGAAGAAACTCACAACATTTATGGAGAAAGAGTTGCCAGGTATATACTTGGCAGGTAGTTCTTACGCTGGTTCTGGTCTGCCGGACTGTATTGATCAAGGTGAGAGGGCTGCAAAGCGTGTATTATCTCATTTGGAGAAAGTAATAGATGCTGAATTAATCGTACAATAAAATATAAGAAACGCCTTCAATCGTATTGAAGGCGTTTTGTTTGTTATATAAAATACTTATTCGCCAATAAACATATATAAGTTATTTGGCTTTATCACAGCATCACCAGCATAAATAACCCATTCTGTTAAGTTATCAAAATCTAAATGATAAGAATTTCCTTCACTCATATCGTCTATAAAATATGGTTCATTGATGAGTATTCCTTGAATCAGGTCTTCTGTAATATGTTGCATTTCAAACCACATATGTTCGCTTTTACCCTCTTCATAGGAAACACCAAACTTAGCGAGAAAACGAAACTCTTCATTGGATTTTTCAATTTGAAAAATGTTGCTGAAATACCCGAAAGTATTCTTCGCATTGTAAGCCATACGAGCCGTTTCACTATTTGTTTTATAAAACATGAGCCCTGTAGCTTCCTCGTGTTCTTTGAAAAAGCTTTCGATACATTCTTCTGAAGTATCAAATTTGAACAAGAGAACAGATGGCGATTGATGGTATTCATCTCGGTCATCCATCCCGCCTAAGAATGTGTTTTGTGCATCTATAGGTTGTAGCTTTACTTCTTCATTCTCAATTGAAGATAATTGATCCATACTCGTTTTATGCCCAATATAAGATAATCCTTTCTCCCATGGAACTGCTACTGTATGTATAGAACCTTGCTGACTATGTGCGATAACGATAGGCTCATTCATAGGGACTTGGCCATTCTCAACGGCATTATTAGCAAATGTTTGAAAAAGGTCACCAATGCCGTAGTAGGAAGAAATGCGATTTGGAATAATTAATTCTATTTCTGTTACGCCCGCTCTTAAAAGGCCGTGTGTATGAAACCAATATTGCGTAGGCTCGCCTTCTTTATCGTCTTCATAAACGGAATGAATAACGTATAAGTCAGGAATGTCAGGTAATAATTCATTTTCAACGTGATATTCAATATAGTTTCTAGATATTACCTTCATTGCTGCACTTGAATCAATTACAAATAACAAATCTGGGGCGAGGTTCCATAAAAATTGTATTTGCTGGAAAAAGCAGTCCAGTACATCGCCTACAAATAGCGTACGAGTGAAAATTTCAGTACCGAAAGCCGCATCTTCAAAATTACGATCTACGATTGTAGAATCTTGTCTATTGTACATTTTATATTCTTCTGGGTCATTCGCCTCATCAATATGCAGTTCATACGGTATGATTGTTTCATCCATATGTAACTCAACAATAAGGCTTGTCTCATCACTATAAACAATTTTTAACTCATCAACTTTAGTAGCGATAGTTTCTAGCCGTTGTTTTAACTGCTCAATTGTAATTCTAGTTGGTATAACGGCAATCATATCTGAAAAATGACGTTCTAATGTTCCATTCATAGCTGCGCGGTATGTTTCTGTTTGCACTTCCATCCAATCACTCCTATTCAAATGAATCCATTTTACATGCCAATTAAATTTCGATATTTCTGTTTTTTCTCTTTCATATTATAAAACGCATTCGTAGAGGGTGTAAAATTATTATTTTGTATTATAGTTTGAAAGGTTGTAAATTAAATAAATTTTTTGTAAAACTTGTCGAAATATCATTCTATATAACGAATCATTTGATATGATAGACATGCTGAGAAAATATGAAATAGGGAGAGGAAAATGGCTGTGAAGAAATTGTTAAGTGTCTTTTTATCATTCATACTATTGCTTTCATTTACTGGAACTTTAGTACAAGCAGAAGAAACTACTTCTATGTCAGTAGAAAAAGCAATTCAAGTATTTAAGCAGCAAGGGAAAACGAAGGGGACAGTGGAAGGATATATTGTCGGATATACGCAAAGTCCTTCTAAATACACGAAAGATCCGACTAAGTTTGATGATACAAACGTAGCAATTGCTGATTCGCCAAATGAAACGAATCCAGACAAAATCATGCCTGTTCAGTTGCCAAAAGGCGATGTGAGAGCGGCAGTAAACGTGAAAGATCATCCTGAAAATATCGGGAAGAAAGTTAGTTTAACAGGGACGCTTGAATTATATTTTAGTAGTCCAGGTTTAAAATCGGTAACAGCTCATAAGTTTCAAGGAGAAGGACAAAACCGTGTTAGTGATGTAGTAGCTTCACCTAGTGGCGGAGAAATTACGAAAGGAACAGCGGTAACATTAACGACGAATACAGAAGGAGCAACAATCTACTATACGTTAGATGGCTCTAACCCTACAAATAAAAGTGTTCGTTATAACGGACAAATTATTGTGAATGAAAACAGTGTAATGAAAGCAATTGCAGAGAAAGAAGGGCTTACTTCTTCAGCAATTTCAACTTTTTCATTTATTATCGTAAACAATGAACAGGTTCGTATTCATGATATTCAAGGAAAATCACATATTTCTCCTTACAACGGGAAGAAAGTATACAATGTGGAAGGCGTTGTAACAGCGCTTGATAAAAATGGTTTTTATATAGAAGATAATCAGCCAGATAATGATCCAGCTACTTCAGAAGGTATGTATGTGTACAAAAAGGATGCGAATGTAGCAGTAGGAGATCTTATTCAAGTTGATGGAGTAGTAGAAGAATATGTTGGACCTGGATATGCAGAAAGGTTTGAAACAGACTTAACGACGACGGAAATTAAAGCGAGCCGCGTTGCTGTAATCGCAAAAGATCAAGCTTTACCAGCACCGATTGTACTTGGAGAAAATGGTGTGAAAATTCCTGATCAAATTATCGATAATGATGCATTTGGTTTATTTGATCCAAATGAAGATGCAATCGACTTTTATGAAAGTATAGAAGGTATGCGCGTTACAATGCCAACACCAAAAATTATTGCTCCTCAGAAAAACGGGAATTTATATGTAACAGTGAAAAATGGTGGGAATAAAGTCGTAACGAAATATGGCACACCTGTATTAGATGAAAATCAATTAAACCCAGAGCGTCTTTCTGTAAAAGTACCTCGTGATTATGTAGCAAAAGTAGGAGATACTTTCACAGGAGATATAACAGGAGTAGTCGGATATGATTACGGTGCGTTCCGCATTGCGCCAATAACGGAATTACCATCTGTAGTAGACGGTGGATTTAAGCAAATAGGAGCAAATATTCAGCCGCGTCTTGATAAGTTAACAGTTGCTACATATAACATTGAAAACTTCTCAGCGAATAAAAAAGAAACAACAGATGAAAAAGTAAAAGCGTTAGCGTATTCTATTAAATACAATTTAAAAATGCCAGATATTATCGGTGTAGAGGAAATGCAAGATAATAACGGAACGATTAATGACGGTACAACGGATGCTTCATTAAGCGCAAAACGTATCATTGATGCAGTGCTAGAGATTCGCGGGCCAAAGTATGAGTATGTAGAAATTGCTCCGCATAATAATCTAGACGGAGGAGCACCAGGAGCGAATATTCGCGTCGGTTTCTTCTACAACCCATCACGCGTGAAATTAGCAACAGTACCGAAGTTACTTGATAAAAATGTCGTTCGCATTGGAGACGAAAATCCATTGTTTGAAAGTACACGTAAACCGCTTGCGGCAGAATTTACGTTCCAAGGACAAAACGTTGTTGTCGTTGCAAATCACTTAAACTCAAAACTAGGAGATGCAACACCATTTGGAAAAGTGCAGCCGCTCGTATTAAAGAGTGAAGAAAAACGAATTCAGTTAGCACAAGAAGTAAATCATTTCGTACAAGGAATTCAGAAAAAGAACACGAATGCACCAGTTGTTGTGTTAGGGGATATGAACGATTTTGAGTTTGCTAAACCATTAAAAACACTAGAAGGAACAATCTTGAAAAATATGTTAAACACAGTGCCGAAAGAAAATCGCTACACGTACATTCATGAAGGAAATGCACAAGTGTTAGATCATATTTTAGTAACAAACAACATTGCACCGCACACAATCGTAGACCCAGTACACTTAAACTCAAACATTATGAAAGAGCATGGCCGTGTAAGTGACCACGACCCAGTACTTGCTCAAATTGATTTGAAGAAAGCTTTTTAAATAGTTGAGAAAGAGCGCTTAGAGATATACTGAGCGTTCTTTTTCTGTAAAAATCATGTTAAAATTATTTAAAAATTCAGTATTATTAACGAGGAGGTTGAAGATGCAAGCATGGTTAAATGGAAAATTAATAAATCAGCTTGCAATTTTTTTTAGTACAATCGTCATGCTCCAATTTGTAGCGGAGGTAATAGGACTTACGCAAAGTTTAGATATTACATATAACTTAATACATACAGCGGCATCTTATATAACATTTAGTTTGGCAGTTATTTTTACTTTAATTGGCGCAAGAAGAGAATTAAGTAAATATGCAATTATTTCATTATGTTTAGTGGTAGGTATTAAAGCGATTTATTTTGTAGCGGTCGTTATTTTATGGGGATTGGCTGGTACGCCGTAAAGGGGAGGGTGATGATATGAATAGTAAAAATATACGATTGATACATGTAAATGATAATAAGAGCGTAATTTCCTAAGCTAACTCAGGGAATTACGCTCTTATTCGCTCAATGATTTAGTCTGAAATTACTTGAAACGCTTTTCTACACCGATCTCTTCTTTGCAGTCTTCTTCTATATTTTTTTCTATCCCGCTTTACTCCTTGTATATACATAAGTAAGCTAACGAGAAGGAAGAAAGCACATTGCATCGTTAAAATGTACGGTGACATGCCTTGCAATGGTTGCTTTGGGTCATATAAATGAATAGGTGCTCCGCCTATTGTAGGGAATATTGTATTTAGCAGGACGTACGGAATGGAGTTAACTGCAAATGGAAATAGAATCGCCATATAGTCCTTTTGTGACCATGCAGATGCAGCGAGTCCTAAGAGGGCCATTAAACCTGCAAATAAAAAATTAATTCCGATATATACCGTAATGTAAGTGAGAGGCGCATCTAAATATAGGTTTGCGAACATTCCATCATCATTTATGATGCCTGAACCAGCTATAGGTTCTCCGTCTGGAATTGTTAATTTGCAAAATAATAATGATAAGATGAACGGAAATGTATAAAGAAATCCTCCGCAAAAAAATGTAACGATATATTTCGTTATTGCATAAGGAAATAACGAAATTCCTTTACTTACGAACGGTTTAAAACCATCTGACTTATCGGCATTGTAACTTGTACTAAAGGGAAAACTCGCAATAACTGGCATTAATAATAAATAAACATCCATTTCATTATCACGAAATCCAATCCATTTTATATCTGTTGATATAGGTCCGCTCGCAGCGTCTCCTAAATAACGAATGACATAATAATAATGATAAATACAAATAAGAACGAATCCACTAAATAAAATAATTAAAGAAACACGATTACAAAAAGCTTGCTTTATATTTAAACGAAGCGCACGCATCATGACTGAAAAAGCCTCCACTATTTTGATGAACTTGTCTATTTTCTATATTACTATTAAATGTAAAGATTTTCTTGTTTTTTTATTTGATTATTTAAAAAAAGAGAAATTTGTTGTTTGTAAGTAAGGTTTAGCTGGATATCTCAAGAACACCTTTTCCTTTTCTCTTTTCTTCTGATAAACTATGGAAAGTATGATATAACTTGACTGAAATTTTTTATGATGGAAATAATAAAAAAGAGAACTTGTATAGAATGTAAGCGTGTGGTAATATCAAAGATGTACTGATTGACTATATTATCCAATTGGTCATTTTTGGAGGTGACGATGTGGCGATAGATCGAAAACGTTCTATTATTGAAGCTGCAACAAAGTCTTTTTCAGCGTTCGGTTATAAAGCAACAACGATGGATCAAGTAGCGAAGTTAGCGAATGTAGGAAAAGGGACGATTTATACTTTTTTTAAAAATAAAGAAGAGCTATTTGGTGAAATTATTTCTAATTTAATTACAGAAATGAAGCAAGTTGCAGAAAATGCAATTCGTTCAGATGTTTCATTTTTTGAAAATGTACATAGAGCATTATATAGCATATTAGAATTCAGAAAAGAACATCAGCTCATGATTAAGTTAATTCAAGAAGAGCGCGATATGGGAACGAAAGAAGTACAAGAAGTGATGCAACAAGTAGATGTGGAAATCGTTTCTGTCATTCAATCGTATTTAAAGATTGCGATTGACAAAGGTGAAATTAGCAAATGTGATCCAGAAATTACAGCATTTATTATGCTTCGCTTATACGTATCGCTTATTTTTGATTGGGAAAAAAATCATGAACCGCTAGAAAAAGAGAAAATCGCAGAATTATTTGAACTTTATTTATTAAAAGGATTGTCAAACTAAGATAATCCTTTTATTATTATAAAAAAAGTGACCGATTGAACAAAGTGGTCATATATTTAATTTAGGAGGGATAATAGAAATATTCACTTCATAGTAAGGAACAGTTGCATAGTATAAATTCGGGGATGAGGCATATGTATGAATAAGTATAGCCTTTTTGTTTGGGTAAAAATGACTAAATGAACATTTTGGTCATTTTAAAAAGGGGGAGAAATGATGAAAGGAAATCAGTTACTTCGTAAAGAGTTCAAACAAATTATAAAAAGTAAAAAAATATTAATTCCAATTATCGCGGTTTTATTCGTACCGATTTTATATGCAGGCATGTTTTTATGGGCCTTCTGGGATCCGTATAAACAGTTAGATGATTTACCAGTTGCGGTAGTCAATTTAGATAAAGGTGCAGTATTTGATGGGAAACCAATTGAGGTCGGAAAAGGGCTCGTTGATAATTTAAAAGATAATACAAGTTTTAAATGGGAGTTTGTCAGTGAAAAAGAAGCGAAAAAAGGAATGGAAGGTAGAAAGTATTACATGTTAGTACGCATTCCAGATGACTTCTCAAGTAACGCTACAACATTATTAAAAGATGAACCGAAACCATTAAACTTAGAATATATCCCAAACGAAAGCTTAAACTTCTTATCTTCACAAATTGGTGGAACAGCCATTGAAAAAATTAAAGGTGAAGTAGCAAGTACGTTAACGAAAACATATGCAGAGAAAATGTTTGATTCCATTCAAGATGTTTCAAAAGGATTAGCAGATGGAGCGGAAGGTGCAAGTAAACTACACGACGGATCAAGTGAGTTGCATGATGGTTCAAGTAAAGTAACGGATGGACTTCATACACTTCAAGGGAAGTCTGGGGAGATGAAGGATGGAGTTCAGAAATTAGCAGATGGATCTAATAAATTAGTAGATGGGTCAGGCAAAGTAACAAACGGTTTAAATGTGCTAAATAGTAAAACAGGTGAAATGCAGGTAGGTATCGGAAAATTAGTAGACGGATCAGGCAAAGTAACAGATGGTTTACATGTATTAAATAGCAATGCAGGTATCGGGAAATTAGTAGACGGTTCCGGGAAAGTAACGAACGGTTTAAATATGTTAAATAGTAAAACAAGTGAGATGCAAACAGGTATAGGGAAATTACAGGATGGGTCTCAGAAAGTAACAGCAGGTTTAAATACATTAAATGGTAAAACAGGTGAGATGCAGACAGGTATAGGGAAATTACAAGATGGGTCCAAGAAAGTAACGAACGGTTTAAATACATTAGTAAGTCAATCCGGTGAATTAAAAACAGGAACAATTGATCTATCAAATGGTATGGAACAACTGGTTGGGGGACAAAGCCAATTAGAGGGAGCTTCTCAAAAAATTGAAAAGGGTTTGGAAGATTTAGATCGTACAGTGAAAAATTCTGCTGCAGATTTAAAGGAAATGCAGTCGAAAGGCCCTTCTATATTGAATACAGTAAATGAGAAAATAAATGGAGCTGGGGCGAATGTAAACCAGTTAAATGAATTTACGCAATCAACAGCGGGAGATGCAAAAAATGCAGCGCAAGATGTAGCGAATTTACAAAAGCAAATTGAGAGTTTACCAAAAGAATATCAAGAGCAGTTACAACCATTCATAACAAGTGCTGTAAAAAGTACAGCGACAGTTCAGCAAAAAGCTGCCGGAGTAGCAGGTGGAACAAATAAATTAAATGAAGAAGTAAAACAATTAAAAAGCGAAATAAATCAAAAAACAGGTGATTTACAAAACAAGCTACCGAATACCGAAAAATTGGACTCTTTAACGAATAGTATTGAGAAATTAGTCGGTGTACAAAAGGTGTTTATTGGGGATTTTCAAGAGTTTGGTAAGAAATTAAATGAAGCAAAAGAAGGCGCAAATAAATTTAAAAACGAATCCGGTCAATTAATTGATGCGATAAATCAATTAGCAGATGGCTCCGGTAAAGTAACAGGTGGCCTAGACATATTATCTGCAGGAGCGAACCAAATGGCAGGTGGTGTCAATCAATTAGCAGATGGCTCAAGCCAAGTAACAGGCGGTTTAGGTACACTATCTGTAGGCGTAACGAAATTAGCGGACGGCTCAAGCCAAGTAACAGGCGGTTTAGGTACATTATCTGTAGGAGCAAACCAAATGGCAGGTGGAGTAACCCAATTAGCAGATGGATCTGGTCAAGTAACAACGGGCATAGGTACGCTAAATGGTGGTCTAAATAAAATGTCAACTGGCTCAACACAGCTAATCGACGGCGTAAATAAACTAGCAGATGGATCAGGAAAAGTAACGGATGGCCTTGTAAAAGTAAACGACGGTTCAGGTGAACTTGCTGAGAAACTTGGCGAAGGGGCAGAGAAAACGGGTGAAGTAAAAGGGACGGATAAAACGTATGATATGTTTGCAAGCCCTGTAAAAGTGAAGACGGAGAAAATGGCGGAAGTTCCAAACTACGGAACTGGATTTACACCGTATTTCTTATCACTCGGTTTATTCGTTGGGGCATTACTATTATCAATCGTATATCCATTACGTGATACAGTTGGTGTTCCAAAATCAGGGTTTAGTTGGTTTATTAGTAAGTTTGGCGTATTACTATCAGTCGGTATTATTCAAGCAGTAGTAGCTGATGTCATACTACTGTTCGGATTAGGTGTAGAAGTACAAAGTATTCCGTATTTCATACTCTTTAGCATCGTTACAAGCTTAGCGTTTATCGCGTTAATTCAATGTTTAGTAACAGCATTCGGTGATGCAGGGCGTTTTATCGCCATCATCACATTAATTATTCAGCTTACAACAAG
Organism: Bacillus sp. LSHTCR4; assembly: GCF_057197025.1. Classification (NCBI taxonomy): domain Bacteria; kingdom Bacillati; phylum Bacillota; class Bacilli; order Caryophanales; family Bacillaceae; genus Bacillus; species Bacillus sp. LSHTCR4. Next base: position 177,571 of record NZ_JBXUNO010000001.1, read on the forward strand.
CGCTGGAACATTCCCACTAGAATTAATTCCGAAGTTTTTACAACCATTTAATGCTTGGTTACCGATGACATACTCTGTATCTGGATTGAAGGCAGTCGTATCAAGCGGAGACTTTAACTTCATGTGGCAAAACATAGGAATACTCATGATCTTTATCATTGTGTTATCACTTGGAACAATTGCTTCATTAACTTGGATGCATAAACGACAGTTTAAAAATATTGCTGAAAATCAATCGGTTGAAGCGTAGAAAAAAGCACCTTTTCGGTGCTTTTTTTATTTTAATGTAGGGCATCTTTTTTGTAGTTTGGATATGAATCTGTCTAAAAACTATAGAAACGAAAGAAAAGGAATTACAACAATTTACAGAGAAATAGAGAGTAGAGGAGCTGATATGATGAAAGGAAATCTTACTTATTATTTTATCGTAAATCCGTTAATCATCTTTCTTGTTTACGCCCTTTCACCTATCTTGTTTCATAAAGAAAAATATATAAATATGAAAGATGCAATAGGAATACTTGTAGTTTACTATGTGCTAATTAGTGGGTATTACTTTATGGATGTTGTAAGTGAAAGAATGAAGAAGAATAGTAAGGACAAACAATAAAGTTTTATTGTATAAAAATCAATGGAGGACAATAAAATGACTGAAAGTGACATGAAATATAGGGATGCGACTATTCGTAACTTTTTCGATAAAGAGGACCGTTTAAAATCGATTCCAGGTCAAAAGAAGAAAAAACTAGTATTGTTGGAGCATTTAATTAGCAAATTAAACGCTGAAAATCAATATACAGAAAAAGAAATGAATACATTTATAAAACAATATCACGATGATTTTTGTACGATTAGACGCGAGTTTATTGTGTACGGGTTTATGGATCGTGAGGATAATATGTACCATGTAAATAGGAGAGAAGTTTGGACGAAGTGGGAGGAGCTAAAATAATGAATTAGAGGGGAATCCTCACGTTATCTATTCTTCTTTGTAGTTTTTAGAAAAAGGTACGAGGTGATTTAGTGATACGATTAGCAAAAGAGATTGATGCGGAAGCAATTATGGATATTAGAAAAGAAATTATATTATCGGAAACTACTACAAAATTTTTTATAGTATCTCCAAAGAAATTATCAAATGATATGAATGCAGAAAGAGAAAAGATACGGAAAAGTAATGAAAAAGGTAATCTTTACATAGTTTATGAAGTAGATAAAAAAGTGGTTGGCTTTTTAATTTTCAATCGATATGAATTAGACCGCTTACGACATGCAGGCACAATGGGAATGGGAATTAAAGAGGTGTACTGTAATCAGGGCATTGGTACGAAGTTAATTGAATTTCTTATTCGTTGGGCTAAAGAGCAGAAAGGTTTAGAGAAAATTTGCTTAGGCGTAGTTTCTATTAATGATAGGGCGATTAAGGTGTATAAACGTATGGGATTTGTAGAGGAAGGCAGACAAAGAAAGCAAATAAAGTATGAAGATGGATCATATGGAGATGACGTATTGATGGGGTTTTATATTAAATAACAAAGAGGAGTATTCTATTGATAGCAAGTGGGAATTTATGAATTGTATAGGCGGTGCATATTCTAGTGAAGAGACTGCCAATATTGGCAGTCTCTTTTTAGTGGAATTAGCAAACCTTAAGTTCCAATCTTTCTTTCTGACGAAGATGATGAGAAAAATGCATAGAAATAAGTTGAAGCCATTCTGCTGCATGTAAGTAACCAAGCCCAGGATGTTCGACTTTACAATCACTTGGAATAGAAGAAAGTGTTGACTCAATGTCTTTAACAACTGTAATTAATTCTAGCATACGTTTTTGAATTTCTTCTTTATTAGAGGGATTTTCAGGTGTATATCCAGGATGATTTGGTACTTTGATTTGTATATCCGGGAAAGCACCAAGTTTATATACTTTTTCACCCATATCCGTTTTTTTGTTAGTTGCAGAAGGCACTACAGTTCTACATTTCGCGATTGCATCTAACTGCATATATGTAGAAGCAATTAAATGATTATACATTTGACCGAGAGACCATTCTTCAGCAGAAGGTTTTATCCTAAATTGTTCGGTCGAATATTTTTCTAATTCCTCCATGTAATACGTAGCTAATTCCTCAAATTTCTTCATAGTGTTAACTCCTTTTTATAAAAATGTATTTGTTAATACCTAATATAAAGGATGGCTACTGACAGCATTATGTCAGTAGTGAAATTAAAGTTTTAACATTTTTTTTGCTTCATCACGAATTTTCTCAGAAAGAATTTTTGGCTCAAGTACTTTCACTTGGCTTCCCCAGCTCAATACCCATTGAAATACTTCGTCTATGTTTCTTGATTTCAAAAAAACGTGAAAACTGCTATCTCTATGCTCGTATGAATCTATAAAAAAGTAGCGGGATTCAATAATCTTATGTGCAATATGTGATGGAAATAGTAAATGAACCGTAACAGTCCGATTGCTTTCAGGTTTATAGTTTTGTAAAGAAAAGTCTTTCGGTTTTGTGAAAAATTCTTGTTCTTGCTGTAACGTATCCATACGATCTAAGCGGAAATTGCGTATTTGTTTTCGAAGTAAACAGTGGGCAACGATGTACCAAATTCCTGAAATATTGACTAAGCCATAAGGATGAACGGTCCGCTTTATTTTTGTAGTTTCTCTCGGTTTCCGATAAGAAAAAGAGATAGCTTGTTCTTTTTGAATAGATTCTTGCAATAGGAGAAGTTGATTTTCTAGTTTTTCTTGTTCAGATTGCTGATGTGAAAATATAGGAGAAAGGAAACGAAAAGTTTCTCGTAATTCCTGGGCTTTCTTTTGTTGATCAGCAGGGAGAACAATTTCAAGTTTCTCTTTTGCTGATCGTGCATGTACAGAAAAAGAAGAAGTGAAAGTTTTCTCGATATAATCACCGCCTAGTAAAAGAGTAACAGCCTCTTCAGGCGTAAGCTGAATGGGGGGCAAGAAATAACCATCCATTAATGAATAACCGTGACCAGGCATTGAATAAATAGGAACACCCGATTCGTTAAGTGCATCCATGTCTCGATAAATAGTCCTTATACTTGTTTCGAATTTTTCAGCTAAACTTTTTGCTGTAACAGTTTGTCTTCTTTGTAATTCAATTAATATGGCTAATAAACGATCTGTCCGATTCATGAAATATCACCTTCAAATTTTTATAGATATGCTTACTGTAAACTTCTAAAAGCAGTATGTTTTCCCCTCCCATTAACATACTTTTCCCTATGTATAATATTAATATAGTAAAATCATAAGAAGCCGTATTGCAGTTTCCAATAATATACTATATAATCAATTTAAGAAAACGTTTTCATGCAAAGGGGGAGAATTTCGTGTCGACTATAGAGGACGTGGCGAAATTAGCGGGGTTATCAAGGACAACGGTTTCTAGGGTGATCAATAACCATCCATATGTTTCAGATGAGAAGAAAAAAAGGGTTCAATTAGCGATGAAGCATTTAGGCTTCGTTCCTAATTCTGCGGCGAGAAGGCTTCGTAAACAAAAAACGGAAACAATTGCGGTGCTAGTTCCAAGGATTACAAATCCTTTCTTCAGTAGATTTATTGAAGCAATCGAGATTGCTGCTTCTGAACATAAATATAAACTGATTATTTGTCAAACAAGATATTTACCGGAAAAAGAGATGGAGTATTTACAATTATTATCTACGAAGCAAGTAGATGGGATTATTCTATGTTCACTAGAAAATTCATGGGAAGATGTAGAGCCATACTTACAGCACGGTCCAATCGTGTTATGTAATGAATATATTGAGGAAGCAAATGTTCCAACAGTGAAGTTTGATCATGCGCAAGGAGCATACATAGCTGCGAAGCATGTGTTAGAACAAGGGTATCGTAATCTTATTTTTTGCCGTGGTAACGAAACCAAAGTGGTTAGCCAACAGCGAAAAATGGGCTTTTTACGTGCGATAACAGAAAAGAGCCGCCAAGTAGAAGCGATCGATTTTCTTGAAAACGCTTTCTCTTGGGAAGATGGAAAACGAATATTCCATGAAGTATTAAAGGACAAAAAAAATCCTACCGCGATTTTGGCAGGAGGCGATGAGGTAGCAGCTGGAATTATCTCAGAGGCGAAACGCCATGACTGGAGTATTCCAGATGATCTCGCTGTTATCGGTTTTGATAATCAAATCTTATCACAGATTACAGAGCCAGGTATTACGACAATTGAACAGCCAATCGATGAGATGGCCCGAAAAGTTGTCGACCTGATGATGGATAAAATCCATACGAAAAATTATCGAAAAAAAGAATTGTATGAGTTTGAACTGGAGCTCTTGGTGAAAGGTTCAACGATGAAGGATACGATGTTATTAGCCTAGTAGACTATGTCTGCTAGGTTTTTTTCTGTTCACAAACTACTATTCTTCGTGAACGCAGTCATCACATTTGTTATGGTAAGCTTCGTGCTGCTCATCAATTTCTTTCCCGCAGTGCGCACAAGTTTTCGTCGGTAAATTTCTGAAAAACTCCATTGGTTGATCGATCATGTCAATCCCTCCATTTCCATTTCTTACTATCATTGTATTAGTACAAAAAACAAAAGTCAACAACTGTTTTATAACAAAATTGAAAATTAATGAAAAAGTTTAGGAAATGGATTATAGTTAACAATGTAGGATGTAAGTAAAACATGCATTTCTACTCGGTTTTAGAAAGGATTGATACATATGAAAATGACTGTTGTCGGCTTTTGGGGCGGCTTTCCAGAAGCGGGAGAAGCAACGTCGGGGTATTTGTTTGAACACGATGGGTTTCGTTTACTTGTAGACTGTGGTAGTGGTGTACTAGCACAGCTTCAAAAATATATAACACCGTCTCATATAGATGCAGTTGTATTGTCGCACTATCATCACGATCATGTTGCAGATATTGGGGTATTGCAATATGCGAGATTAATTACAAGTGCCACGAAAGGACAGCTACCGGAGTTACCAATTTACGGTCATACGTTTGACGAGAATGGATTCAACTCTTTAACGCATGAACCACACACGAAAGGAATCGCGTACAATCCAGAAGAAACACTTCAAGTTGGACCGTTCTCGATTTCATTCTTAAAAACTGTTCATCCTGTTACATGCTTTGCGATGCGTATTACAGCAGGTAGTGATATCGTAGTATACAGCGCTGATTCCAGTTATATTCCTGAGTTTATTCCATTCACGAAAGATGCTGATCTTTTCATTTGTGAGTGTAATATGTATGCACATCAAGAGGCTGCAAAAGCAGGGCATATGAATAGTACAGAAGTAGCAAGTATTGCAAAAGAGGCGAATGTAAAAGAACTTTTATTAACGCACTTACCGCATACAGGCAATCCAGCTGATTTAGTAACAGAAGCAAAACAAATTTTTAGTGGCCATATTACGCTAGCGCATAGTGGTTACGTATGGAACTCATGAGGTGATATGATGTTATTTATTGATAATAAAGGAATTACGGATCCTAGAATAAACTTAGCAATCGAAGAATATTGTGTGAAGAATTTAGATATTAACGAAACATATTTACTTTTCTACATTAATGAACCTTCAATTATCATTGGTAAAAACCAAAACACAGTAGAAGAAATTAATGCAGATTACGTAAAAGAAAAAGGGATTCATGTCGTTCGTCGTCTATCAGGCGGAGGCGCAGTATATCATGATTTAGGAAACTTAAACTTCAGCTTTATTACGAAAGATGATGGAGATAGTTTCAGCAACTTCAAAAAATTCACAGAGCCTGTAACGAAAGCGCTTGGAAAATTAGGTGTAAATGCAGAACTAAGTGGTCGTAACGACATTTTAGCTGAAGGCAGAAAAATTTCAGGTAACGCGCAGTTCTCAACGAAAGGTCGTATGTTCAGTCACGGTACGTTACTATTTGACTCTGAAATCGATCACGTCGTATCAGCGTTAAAAGTAAAAATGGATAAAATTCAATCAAAAGGTATTAAATCAATCCGTAGCCGCGTTGCGAACATTACAGAGTTCCTAAACGAAGAAATGACGACAGAAGAGTTTAGACAACTTCTTCTAGAAACAATTTTCGAAGGGGAAACAGAAATCCCAACGTATGAATTAACAGAAGAGGATTGGAAAGAAATCCATAAACTTTCTGAAGAACGCTACCGCAATTGGGACTGGAACTACGGAAAATCTCCGAAGTTTAACTTACAACATTCACACCGCTTCCCAGTTGGACAAGTTGACGTTCGTCTTGAAGTGAAAAAAGGAACAGTAACAGAATGCAAAATTTACGGTGACTTCTTCGGTTCACTAGATGTGCATGATATTGAAGAACGTCTAACAGGCATACAATTTGATAAAGATGCATTCACTGCAGCTTTAGAAGGCGTAGATATCGCACGTTACTTCGGTAATATTACAACAGAAGATTTCTTACATTTGTTCTTCTAAAAATAAGGGAGGCTGCCGTAAAGGCAGCCTCTTTCTTTTTGCGTAGATTGTCGCGTTTTGTCGGTAAGTCGATATATTTTAAAAATCGCTGATATATTTCGAGTTACGACCGATATATTTGGAAAATCGCTGATATATTTCGAGTTACGACCGATATATTTGGAAAATCGCTGATATATTTCAAGTTGCGCTGATATATCTGAAAAAACGCCGATATAATTTCATGTACCAGAAAATCACAGGACATCTGCTCCTTATAAAGGAATATATATATTCAAAAGGAGGCGGATCGAAATGAGAAGGGTAATGTACGTGGTAGTATTGCTTAGCTTTGTCATCGGAATGACAGCTTGTAACGATGAAACGTCCTCAAGTCGCACACTTTTATCGATTGGAAAGCCAGCGGAAGATAATGTTATCTATTTTACGCATACAGATAACAGACGAAAGATACAGGAAATACAAGACATGTTTCAAAATAAGAAGTGGAAAAGAAATGAAACATTCAGCACTGTTAATAAGACACCAGATGTCGTTTTTTCAATAGATGCAGACAATACAGGGTTACCGACATTATATGTTACGGTGTATTTTCATGAAGATGGAGCGGACGCGATTAATTTGTTTGGAGAGCATACGACGTTAAATAAAGAGGAACTTACTAAACTTAGAGAAAAGATGAGTGCATATTATCCTAAAATGATTTTTGGTCTAGTTTCATAAATTACTTGCAAACAAAATCCCCTTATCCTTCCAAAGTAAATGAAGAGGAGGTGATCTGTGTATATGCAGTTAATAGAATAACACTTGCCACTTTAATTTTCTTTTAATATAATTAATTTAGAATTTTTAAATATTCTAAATTTTATAAAGGTGGGGTTTGTGTGAATCTCGTTCAATCTTTGGCTGAGACGGCGAAAAAGAAGGGGGATAAACCGGCTTATATATTTATGGATCAGTCGGTCTCATATGACCAATTAAACAAAATGGTCACAAGGTTTTCTAGCAATTTAGCAGAAATGGGCATTGGAAAAGGGGACAATGTTGCATTAGTTGTTGGAAATTCACCACATTTTTTGGTCGGTTTATACGGAACAATGAAAGCGGGAGCAACTGTTATTCCAGTTAATCCAATTTATACAGCAGACGAAATGCATTACATTTTACAAAATGGAGATGTAAAAACAATCATCGTACTCGACGTCCTTCTACCTGTTATACAATCTCTTACAACTAGACTTCCTTCACTTGAGAACATCATCATATGCGAAACCTCATCAGATTTTAACCATACAGAAACCGAAAAAATGAAAACGTTTACTAGAATGATAGGGGCTGGAGATTTAACTTACGAAGGCCCAGAGCTAGATGAAGAAGATGTAGCGGTTATTCTATACACTTCAGGCACAACTGGAAAACCGAAAGGCGCTATGTTAACACATAAAAATTTATATAGTAATGCGAACGATGTGGCGTCGTATTTACAATATACGGCTGATGATCGCGTCGTTGCGGCATTGCCGATGTTTCACGTATTCTGTTTAACAGTGGCGGTCAATGCACCAATTGTGAACGGAGCGACCATTTTAATGTTACCGAAATTTAGTCCGAAAGAAGTATTCCGCATTTGCCGTACGTATGAACCGACGATTTTTGCCGGTGTACCGACAATGTACAATTATTTATATTTATTCGAAGAAGCAAGCGCAGAAGATGTGAAGACGCTTCGCCTTTGTATTTCAGGTGGTGCTTCAATGCCTGTTGCTCTTCTGCAAAACTTTGAACAACGTTTTGACGTTATCGTTTCAGAAGGATACGGTTTATCAGAAGCATCACCAGTTACTTGTTTCAACCCGCTAGATCGTCCGCGTAAGCCAGGATCGATCGGTACAAATATTTGGCATGTAGAAAATAAAATTGTAAATGAACTTGGGGAAGAAGTACCTGTTGGTGCAGTCGGTGAATTAATTGTTCGCGGGCCTAACGTTATGAAAGGTTACTATAATGCGCCAGAAGATACAGCGGCGACATTAAAGGACGGCTGGCTGTATACAGGAGACTTAGCGAAAATGGATGAAGAAGGTTACTTCTATATCGTTGATCGTAAAAAGGATATCGTCTTAGTTGGGGGTTATAACGTATACCCTCGTGAAGTAGAGGAAGTATTGTACACACACGAATCCGTAGCAGAAGTTGTCGTAATTGGTGTTCCTGATGAAAACTTAGGAGAAGCAGTGCGAGCTTACGTCGTTCTGAAACAAACGAACGTAACAGAAGAAGAACTGATGCATTATTGCACGTTACATTTAGCGAAATATAAAGTGCCAATGAGTATCGAGTTTTTAACAGAATTGCCGAAGAATACGACAGGTAAGTTGCTGAGAAGAGCTTTGAGAGAAAAAGCGATGCAAGTTTAAATATAGGGGCAACCATCTTTATGAAGATGGTTGCCTTTCTATTTTTTAGCATTGGTTAAGCTATGATGCCATATATTTAAACCGTAATATGACTAATAAGGAGGAGATATAAGTGGAGCAGAAGGAATTACGTTTGCGGCGAGTACAATATCTTATTTGTGACATTATGGATGAAATGAATACTGAAAGTGAGAAGAAAAACTTAGAGATTTTGCAGCAAGTCATTGATCATCTTTCCGGTGCGATAGGTGATTTAGTGGATCCATCAAGCTCGTATTCTATCGATTATTTAGAGAGGAAAGTTCATACGGCGCATTATTTACTATTTAAAAATGAGCGGAAAGCGTACTTATGTAGGAAATAATAGTATTATTTTTATTTGACATTGATAATCATTATCAATATGATAGTTGTGTTAGGTATATTTATATAAAGGGAGATGTCATATTGATAATGATTAAGAAAAAATATATGAATGCATTCGTTATAGCAGCAACGTTAGCAGTTCCATTTAGCGGTATGATGGCACCGATTGCGAAAGCAGAAGCGGCAGTAGAAATGAAAGCAGCTAGCAAATTAGCAGATGGCACGTATGACGTTATTTTAAAGACTTATAAAGATCAAACGAATGAAACATCTGTTGCTTCTACATATTTAAAAAATGCAAAAGTAACGATTCAAGGTGATAAAAAAATCGTTACGTTAACAGTTCAAGATAGTAGCTATTTCCAGTATCTTAGAGTAGAAAATCCAAAAAAATTAGGGACATTCCATGATGTAAAAGTAATTTCCGAAGATAAAGCAAATAACGGTACGAAAGTTGTTCAATTTGAAATTGATGAGTTTTCAAAAAAATATAATATGCAAATGCATATATTAATTCCAGCAATTAAATATGATCATACATATCAAGTACAGTTTGAAATCGATGCGAGTGTAATGGAACAGAAGCCTAAATTCTCTGACGTACCAACTTGGGCACAAGAGTCAGTTCAATATTTAGTAGATAAAGGAGCAGTAAACGGTAAACCAGACGGTACGTTTGCACCAGCTGAAAGTATCGATCGTAGTTCCGCTGCAAAAATAGTAGCAACTGTTTTAGGGTTAGAAATTAAGAAAGATGCAAAGCCATCATTCCCTGATGCACAAAATCACTGGGCAACCCCATACATTGCTGCTGTTGAAAAAGCAGGTATTGTAAAAGGTGATGAGAGGGGGAACTTTAATCCGAGCGGGTTAATTAACCGTGCATCAATGGCTTCTATGCTAGTAAATGCATATAAATTAGAAAGAAATGAAAATATAAAACTACCGAAAGAATTTGCTGACTTAAACAATCATTGGGGTGCGAAGTATGCCAATATTTTAATCCAAGAAAAGATTTCAATTGGAACAGATAATGGCTGGGCTCCAGATAAAACGGTAAGCCGTGCGGAAGCAGCGCAATTTATTGCGAAGGCGGATAAATTGAAGAAATAAATGAAATAGAATGAGAAATGAAGGCACACAACGTTCACTTTTGTGGATGGATTGTGTGCTTTTTTATTGTGGGATTCATTAATGAAGTAGAGGTAGATAAAGTATTGCCTCTTTGGGTAAGGGGGCAGATAAACTTTATTTCAGTCTAAAATATGATAAATATTATATTATAATATGAGGTTAATAATCTGTGAATAATAATTATAAAATTGTTGTTAAATTGTCGGATTTTGTGCACAAAATCTTCAAAACTTTAAAACTATATTTACTTTACTCTTTCATTTGTTTAAATTGTGATATGTAACATTATATATGTTAAAAATATTTCAGCGAGGTGAGTTTATGGAAGCAAAGAAATGGTATAGGTACTTAATCCAACTTATCGTAGTTGCATTAATCGTTACTTCCGTACCACTGAATGGATTGGCAGAAACGGCACCACCGTTTACACCATCTCCAAATTCAGAACAAAGTCCAGAAACAGAAAAGAAAGAGGAAAAGGAATTACCAGCTCCACATCCAGATCAATTAAAGAAGGACAAAGCTAAAGCACAGGCGAGTCCGACTGAGGTTGTAGAAGAAAGAACGGAAACAGAAAAAGTTTTCGATAATAATGATGGTACGTATACGAAAAGGGTATATACGGAACCGATTCATATTGAGAAAGATGGAAAGTTAGAAGAGGTTTCACCGAAATTAGTAGAAGCACCAAATGAAAAAATTGTAACGGAAAATACAACATTAGAACCAGAATTTGAGAAAGCAACACAAGATGGAAAGTACGTTCAATTTAAAGTAAAAAATCACAATATTCAATATAAACTAACAAGTGCAAATGGTGAAAAAGGTGAATTGAAGCCGTCACCAGTCACTGCAACACATGAAAAGAATACAGTATGGTATAAAGGAATTTTTCCAAATATTGATTTAAAGAGTACGACGTTTAACGAAAATGTAAAAGAAGATTTTGTATTACGTGAATATACAGGACATCACATTTTTACGTTTGCATTAGAAACAGATTTAACACCGAGCTTACAGGAAGATGGTTCAATCGACTTCCAAAATGAGAAAAAAGAAAAAGTTTTTACATTACCGAAACCGTATATGAACGATTCAAATGTGGATCAACAATCAGGTGAGGCTGTAACGTCAGATGCAGTTCGCTACAATATTGAGAAGAAAGATGAAAAAACATATACATTAACTGTTACTGCAGACCCGCAGTGGTTACAAGCACCAGAGCGAAAATATCCGGTATATGTAGACCCTTCGATTCAGTTGAAAGATTTTGATAATGCATATGCTTCTAGTGCATATCCAACTGTAAACTATTCAGGAGGAAAGCTTTGGGATGCTGGCCAAAATGCTTATACATTAAAAGTCGGATATTATGATGGCGCATCTGGGACAAACTTTGCATTTATTAAACCAGACGTTTCAAATTTTAAAGGGGCAAATATTGAAAGTGCAACATTCAATGCACATACCATTTGGCATTATTATACGAATCAACCAAATGGTGTTTGGTTAGACGAAGTGACGGGTGCCTGGAATGAAGGTAGTTTAAATTGGAATAATAAGCCTGGTTCAAATAATATTGCGCATGCTGATGTAACAAGAGGGCAATGGGCGAGATTTAACGTAACTAACACAGTAAAAGCATGGGTGGAAGGCACAAAGCAAAATAATGGCTTTAAGCTACATGCAAACGGAAATGGTCAAAACCATTGGAAGAAATTTATTGCAGCCGAAAATGGAACAAATGCACCATACTTAGAAGTAAAGTATTCTTACGCAAAACCGAATAAACCAAGAGTACAAACTTATTCAAATGGTAGTGGTAGTAGTTCAGGCCACTTCAATGTACAATGGGATGCAGTTCCAGGAGCGAACGGCTATAAAGTAGCAATATTTAATGGACATGAATATGAAGAAATCGAAGTTGGGAATGTAACAAATTGGACAACAAAAGATAAAAAAATATTCCCAACGCCAGAAGAGATTGCACAAGGCCGTTATTGGGTGCATGATGACGGAAAAGGTGCAGAAGCACCAGTCAATCCAGGTCCAATTTATAAAAATGCATTTTTAGATAAAAGTCCGTATGGAGATTATAGTAGTGCACGTGGATATTGGATTCGTATCATAGCAACATACCCAACTGGTGAGGATAGTCCGCTTTCTGATGAAGCAATTGTTTATATTCCATTGGAGCAAGTGAAAAAGCCAGATGGATCAGCATATATCAATGCAACAGATCAAACAACTGGTTATGTAACATTGAAATGGGATGCAGTACCAGAAGCAGCAGGTTATAAAGTTTGGATTTATAACGGAAAAGATTATGAAGCGTTCGATGTAGGAAATAAAACGAATTGGACAACGCAAAATGAGAAAATTTGGCCAACGAAAGATGAAATTGCAAAAGGCCAATATTTACTTCATCATGATAAAAAAGGTGCAGAATTAGCAGTTGATCCATCACCTGTGTATAAAAATTCTGGTGGAATCTATGCAGGTACGAAAAACTATTGGTTCCGTGTAACGGCATATAGTAAAGTTGGACATGCTGAAAGTGAAATTTCTCATGAGTTTGTACCTAGATTCTCCCAAGATTCTGGATTTATAGGGATGTTTGATTACTGGGCATCAATTCCTGTGTTAAATGGTAAAGTAAATGCTACAAATGGTAACTTTATCATGAGTGAGAAAGATATTACATTATCAGGGCGCGGACCGGATGTATCAGTAGAAAGAACGTACAATAGCCAAAGTAAAAAGGTAGGTTTATTTGGTACGGGTTGGTCTAGTGGATTAGAGGAAAGAGTTTGGGCCGATGGAAATGGAAACTTACTTTTAATTTCTGCTGACGGTGCGAATATTACCTTTACTAGAACAGGAGATAATAAGTACCAAGCTCCTACTGGTATATATTTAGAGATTAAGCAAGTATCAGGCGGATATGAAATAAAAGATAAAGATCAAACTGTTACTTTCTATAAATCTGGAGATGCACAAGGCCGTATTGAGTATACAAAAGATAAATACGGAAATACGACGACGTATGAGTATGATGGTGCATCCCGTTTATCAAAAGTAAAGAATGCTTCTGGTAAAGAGTTAGTCGTACAATATGATGGGAATAATAAAAAAGCAGCAAGAGTAATCGGCCCAGATAGCAAAACGATTACCTTTAATTATGATGGAGATCTACTCGTTTCTTCTACAACGCCAGAAGGAAAAGTATATAAATACGGATATGATAATGGTTTACTAACATCTATTTATGATCCGCAACATACAGATGCAAAACCATATAAAACATCATATGCATACGAGAATAATAGATTAGTAAAAGTAACGGACCCATTAGGAAAAGCTACGACATTAGCATATAATACAGATACGAAAGAAGTTACGTTAACGAATCCTAAAGGTCGTAAAACTGTTTATACGTATAACGATGCTGGAAACCCAGTGAAAACAGTTGAAGATGCGGGACGTCTGAATTTAACGACATCGTATGAATATAATGCAAACAATTTAGTAAAAACAACAACACCTAAAAATCAAACAGAAACAGCGACCTATGATGGTAATGGGAATGTAACTTCTGTTACTGATGAAATGGGAACTGAGAAGTTTGAGTACAATAAAGATAATGGGATTGTTAAAGCAACAGATAACGAAAATCGTGAAACAACTGTTGCTTATAAAGCGGCGAATACAGAAGTATCTGAAACAGACCAAGCTGCAAATACATCATCTTTCATGCAGTATGATCAGTTTGGAAATCCAATTGCAACAACTAGAGAGCTAGGAACAGGAGAAAACCTGATTCAAAATCCAAGCTTTGAAATGAATGGTACGGAAAAATGGGTACCAGTAAATGTGAATAATTCCGGAACTATTACAAAAGATGCAACACCGGCACCAGGTGGCCTTGGAGGAGAGTCATCACTTAAGATTACAACGAAAGCAACGAATAATGATTGGGGCTATACTGCTGCAATTCAAGAAGTAACGTTAGAACCAAATACAACGTATACGTTAAGCGGTATGATGAAGACGGATTTAGCCAATGGTGCTGCTTTCTTCAATGTACAGTTATTAAATGAAAACGGTGCTGGTGTAGATGGTGGATGGCATGATACTCGTCACAATAAAGTTCAAGGAACGAGGGATTGGGTTAATCGTCAAGTTACTTTTAAAACAACAGAACAAACGAGAAAAGTAAAAATTTATTTACAAGTAGAAAATGGCGGTTCTGCTACGAGTGGTTCAGTCTGGTTTGATAAAATTCAACTAGAAAAAGGTGAAGTTTCTTCTAGTTTTAACCCAATTGAAAATAGTAGTTTAGAGAATATGACGGAAAAAGGTTGTATTCCAGGATGGATTCGAGGAGATGGAACAAGCTGTGATCCAAAAGATGTTTCTCAGCAAGAGAGCTTTACGGGACATTCATCTATTGTATTAGAACGTAGCCAATATGGCGGTTCAGATGTAGGATATGCTAAGCATATACATTTAAACCAGAAAAAAGCAGAAGCAATTACGCTAACAGGGATGTCTAAATCTCAAAATGTAGAAAATACCGCACCAGATAAGCTCTCACGAGATTACTCTATTTGGGCAGATGTGTATTATCAAGATGGTAGTGGTACGAACTATCAAGCGAAATTCCCAAGTGGTACGAATGATTGGAACCGTAGTGCGGTTGTAATCCCTGCCACGAAGCCAATTAAACGTATGGAAATCTACCTTCTATTTAGAAGAGAGAATAAAGGGAAAGTATGGTTTGATGATATACGTTTACTAGAAGGTAACGCTCTTATTAAAAACGAGTACGACAACGATGGAAATGTTGTTGCGACGTATGATGAAGAAGGACAGAAGAATACATTCACATATGATGCATCTGGAAATAAAAAGAGCGAAACAGATGAAAAAGGAAATACAAAACTATATGATTACAACAAAGATAATCTATTAACGAAGGTTACATTAAAAAATGGTACGTCTGTAAATTATCGTTATGATCATAATGGAAATACAACAGAGAAATCTGTCATGTTTGGTGGGAAAACACAAACACACAAATATGAGTATGATGTAGATAATAAAAATACAGTGTATATCGATGCATTAAACCGTCGTATTGAAAACACGTACGATGAAAATGCAAACAAAATTAAAACGAAAATGCCAAACGGTTCTATCTTAGAATCTGTATATGATACTGCAGATCGCGTCATTGGTGAAAAGCGAAATGGAAAAGATTCATTTACATTTGAACGTGATCAAAATGGACAGGTTACGAAAGTAAAAGACCATGTCAATGGCGTAGAACGTACAAAAACATACGACAAGGCAGACCGCGTTACAAGTGCAACAGATAGCCGAGGCGGAAAAGTAGACTGGGCGTATCATGACAAAGCAAACAGTAAGACAGAAAAGCTAAAAGAACAAACAGTAACGCAAGGTGGATATACAAATAAAGTATCGTATGACTACAACACGTTAGATCAAAACATACGTGTGACAGACGGTTCGCAAACGTATCGATTTGATTATGACGATCAAGGAAATGTTCGTACGTATACAGCTGGTAATGGTTCCGGTTCTACCTTCAACTATGACCATGCGAACAAGATTAAAGATTTAGTAGTAGGTACATCAAACAGTATTCTACTTTCTGAACGATATGAATATGACCAATCGGGTAACCGCACGAAGATTAAACATGAAGGTGCGGGCGGGAAAGTAACAGAGACAAACTTTGTATATGACCCGATTAATCAATTATTAAATGAAGCACTACCAAACGGAACAACTAAATCATACACATATGATGGATTTGGAAACCGTACAAGTGTGAAAGTTGTAGAGAATGGAAAAGAAACAAAATCTATAGTGGCAACATTCAATGAAGGAAATCAACTTGTAAAATTCGGAAATGAATCGTTAACGTATGATGCGAATGGCAATCGTACATCAGATGGAAAGTACAAGTATACATGGAATGAACATGACCAAATTGTAGCTATCACAAAACAAGGTGAAAGCAATGCATTCGCAACTTATAAGTATGATGAGGATAATCGTCGTATTGAAAAGAGTGTGAATGGTCAAGTAACACGCTACTTCTATGATGGAGACAGCATTAATCCGTTATATGAGACGGATGGTAGTGGAAATGTCCTTCGTCAATATGTATACTCAACAAGTGGTACGCGCCTAGCGATGAAATCAAAAGGACAAACGCTATACTACCACTACAATCCTCGTGGTGATGTAGTTGCGATGACGGATCAAAATAGAGAAGTTGTTGCAACGTATGAATATGATTCGTGGGGGAACGTATTAAAGAGCGACGTAAAAGGTATTGCAGCAGACAATCCATTTGGATATGCGGGATACATGTATGATAAAGAAATTGGGATGTATTATCTGATTGCGCGTTATTATAATCCAGAGCATGGTGTGTTCTTATCGGTGGATCCTGATCCGGGTGATGAAGATGATCCGGTTACAATGAATGGGTATACTTATGGTGATAATAACCCCGTTATGAATATTGATCCTGATGGACATAAAGCATGGAAAAAGTTTTGGTATTCAACAAAGGCCGGAGCTAAAGCTGGTTTTAAGGCTTGGGCAGATGGATATACAAGTGGCTGGAAGGCTATATCGTCTAGTTTTGAGTTTGCGAGTGGGTATTTTACGGGGAAAGCTATGTATAAAAAGAAAAATACACCAGCTTTTAATAAGTCATATATAAATAAGGGAGCTAGGAAAGCTGGATTAAAAGTTGGATTTAAAGCTTTAGGTGGAATCGGTCTGTTAGAAGATGCTTGGACATTTGGTAAAGCTGCGTATGATGGTTATCGAAAAGCGTATAGAGAATATGATGAAAAACATGGCTATGCTAAAAAAGCATATAAAAAGAAAACACATAAAAAGAAACGTAGGAGATAATTATGCTGGATTTCAAATATATAGAGCATTTAATTTATATAATTTTAGAATATCCGATACGTGCAATTATAGTTCTATTTGCAATAGGAATTGTGTTGTATTGTATAAAAGAAAAGTATATGCTATCAGCCTTATTGACCTTGGTGCCAATTATATTAGTGATAATTGTGGTATTTACTGAGTTGTTAACTCCTATTTTAAAGGGGACTCCGATCATATTTTTTTATATTATAGCTATTGTTTATACAGTTGTATTGTGCGTGATATATGATTATGAGCTGTTTAGGGAAAAATAGGTTTATTAAGTATATGATAGCAAGAAGAGCTGATGTTGGCTCTTCTTTCTTTATATATGCCATGGGAATGTAGTGGCAAATAAAAATTGTTTTTAAGGAGAAACGATGGGCACATACATTGAAATACACAAACCTGCAACCGAAAAAAACGGATATTTTCTAGTGTTAGATGAACATGATAATTTTGAAAATGATAAAATCTTGAATTTGTTATCAAAAATTAATAGATATATAGTTGATGTTGATACAAGCATGGAACAATTTATGAAAACAATGATGTCGAAATTTCATTTATATATTTTAGTGAATTGTGAAGGGATTCAAGAGGAATTAACAAAGGTACAAAATTACGTTTTTGAAAAAGAATTAAAAGAGTTAAATTGGAGAAAATCCACTGTAAAGAGTACAATTTTAATAAACTAGTATGATCCTGCAACTGATATTTTCGATGTGATTTCTCCTGTATGTATGGAAGTAAACGAAAATGAGTTAGAGAGTATTATAAAACATATAAAATTTGATCGATCAAGAGTATATTTTAATAAAGAAACAATTGAACTGGCGGGGGAAAAGGGGTATATAGTAGGGCATTTTGAAGATGAATATTATGTAGTATCTTTACGTTCGGAAAAGCAAGTATTTGTTTGTTATGCTGAAGAAAGTATTATGGACTAAAATCAAAGCAGCAACACATGAAGTTTTTACGTTGAAAATGAAAATGCACCCAAATTTTGGGTGCATTTTTTTACAACCTTATGTATTTCACTTTATAAACTCTCTAACCTGTGTTGTTATCAATGTTTTTATGTACTGACGTATGCGTATATAACTTTCTCTCTAGTTTGTTAGTAACTTCTTCTGAAATGATAATGTGTTGTTACTTCTATAATAGAGATAGTATTCACCCGCTGTACGAGACAGATAGTAATAGATGATTACATATGAAGTATACCTAACCTACAATTTATAAAGTGGAGGCAAATGTATGAATAAATTAGGATTTAGAGTTATTCGCGGGGAAGAGGGATATAGCCATTATTTTGGTGGAGCAACTTGGGAAGTTCCTATATGTCCGCAATGTAATGAACAAGCGCATCAAATATTTACCTTTGATTTGAATGATTCGAGATTAGAGGAACTTAAGACAGAAGAATTAAGAGAGTTGCCGTTAATTACTTGTTTAAATTGTTCCTTATATGAAGATATACAAAATTTCAAAATAAATATAATGGAACGTTCTATACATACCATTACTCAAAGTGAGATGTTTGATTGGAAGTATGAATTAATTGATAAGATACCAGTTCCTTTGCCGAAATATGATATGAAATTAATAACGATGGAGAAATATGATGTCCCTTGTGATGAAGATGAAAATGACCAAGCTTTTGATGCGATGGGAAGAGATTATATTTGTAGAATACTTGGAGCGCCCCTATACATAGACGATTTTATAGAGGCAACGTGTCCTTGTTGCTCGAAAAGTATGAACTATGTGGCTATGTTGACCGGAGAAGATTATGGGAATGAAGGGGGACTTACAGGAGGAATAACTTTTCAAATAGGAGAGAGTTTTTTATATTTTTATCTATGTAAAGAATGTCTAATCATACAAACTTCCATGCAGAGCACTTAAGTTTGTTCTGTAGTATTGAAAGTTTTATTTTAATGTGAAGTGAAAGAGTTTGTAATTTAAATAAAAACCGAACCACCATCTAAATGGCGGTTCGGTTTTCTTTATCTATTTTTTCGCTACTAATTTCTTATTCTTCCAATCTAATGTAAACGATTTATTAAATGTTTTTTGATCAACATCTTTTACGTTGTTACCAACCCAGTTTGCAGTTCCGAATGTGTAGCCTGGACGAAGTTGGTAGTCGTCGGCATGTTTTGTATAAGCGACTTGTAGGTTAGATTGGTCTGTATTTTTTTCAGAGATAACAACAGCGATCATACCAGGAGAGAAACCACTATTTGTTAGCGCTGGAAGTTGATCCATCGGTATTAAATTACCTTTTGCATCAGATTCATATAAGTATGTGCGAGAGTACATGAACAGTTGGTTTCCATATAAAGAATGGTAGGAATCACGTGTGTAAATACCCCAGTTTTGATTGTTATATCCGTTAAAGAATACGTTCCATTTTACGTTTTTATTTGTTTGGTCAATTAAGTTTGTTTTATAACTAGTTTGTTTATAGCTTACAGAGTCAGACCAAGTTACTTGGCCAGTTGCGCCAGCTTCAGCGCTAGGTCCATTTGGCGTTGCAGAAGCTTTAACAGAACCGCCAAGTTGATATGATACACTAGAGGTTACAGTCGTTTCTTCTACAGCATTTGTAGGTGCTACGTTAAAGAAACGGGCGCTGTTATCTTGAAGATTAAAGGCAATATCATACTGTGAAGGGTAGCGTAATGTTGCACTAGCGCCAGGGATTGGGTAGTTATCAATAGGCGCACTACTTATAGTAGGATTTGCTTTTAGAAAACTACCAGTTGTATTAATAACGGCAATCTGTTTATCAGCGCTCGGATCATCGATAAAAGTTACCTTTAAAGACATTGTCATATTATCAGTTTGATCATTATTAAATGTATTATAGCTCGTATGTGTTTTTGCATTTTGCCCGATATCTGTTACAACTTGTGGCGTCGTTTGAGCGTAAGCAGCAGGTGTTGAAAGTGCTAAAGCGCTACTAGCAAAAACAGCGGATAATGCTAAACATTTTAAATACGTTTTAGAGCATTTCATACAATCACTTCCTTTTATTTTTGTCGATATATGTCGTATTTCGTTTATATCGTAACATGAAAATAAAACGGAAGGGATAGTTATGCATAATTGCATAGGTGAGTTTTGGATAGTGAAATTTTATGAATCCTTCTCAAGGGAATCGCCGCTGTATTGTTTATATATTCCTCTTCATCAACTCCCCAACTTGCGTTGCAACAAATGCAACATCACTATCAATTTCGTCTAACACGTAAGATTCCAAAATGCCCATTACAGCCGTTCCTAAAAACTTTAAAATGATGTGTTTATCGATGTTTTTATTTACTGATGTGTTTGCGTTTAGTTTTTTCTCTATTTCGCCCATGATGAAAGTTAGTAATTTTTTTTGAAATGATAAGGTGCTGTTACTGTTAAATAACGCCGCGAAAAATGGTTTGTGTTCTTTGAAGTATTCAAACCATATAATCGTTCCTTCTATAAACTCTTTGTTTTGCTTCTTGTAGCATATTTCTTTTAATTGGTTTAAATGATCGTCAACAATTTTATCTAATAAATTGTACTTATCTAGATAGTGTAAGTAAAAAGTTTTTCTCCCGATGTTTGCTTTTTCGGTAATGTTTTTTACGGTAATTTCGTCAAAGCCATCTGCAATTAGCATTTCTATAAATGCCGATTGAATAGCGTTTTGTGATTTTATAATTCTTCGATCGATTTTCTCCATATGGTGTTCCTCCGTTGTTGATACACATATTTCGTTATGTGTGTATTATCACCCAAATGTGTAAATGTGGTCATTGAAACAAGGTGCTACTCATTTTATTATAAATATACACGTGAGTAATAACTCTCACAAGTGTAATATTAAAAATGAGATAAGGGTGGTTTTATATATGTCAGTTACGAAGAAAAATGTAAGATTTTATGCAAGAGGTTTACAAGTTGCAGGTATTTTGAACATTCCTGAAGGTGCTGAGGAAAAGAAACAAAATCCAGCGATTGTTTGTGTGCATCCAGGTAGTAGCTGTAAAGATCAAACAGCAGGGTTGTATGCGGAAAAGTTAGCAGAACAAGGATATGTAACGCTTGCGTTTGATGCATCGTATCAAGGGGAAAGTGAAGGTGCACCGAGATATATAGAAGAGCCAGCTGCGCGAGTTGAGGATATTCGCTCAGCAGTAGATTATGTAACTACCCTACCTTATATAGATGAAGAACGTATCGGTGTGTTAGGCGTGTGTGCAGGCGGTGGTTATGCAGTAAATGCTGCGATGACAGAGCGTCGCATTAAAGCGGTTGGTACAGTTGTTGGTGCAAATATCGGTCGTTTAAATCGTGAGTCTAACCCGATTGGTGTGTTAGAGGCAATTGGTAAACAACGTACTGCTGAAGCGCGCGGAGCAGAAGAAATGATTACAAATTGGATTCCTAAAAATCAGGAAGAGTTAGCGGCAGCAGGTATGACGGATATAGATATTGTAGAAGCGGTTGAGTATTACACAACGCCGCGAGGTCAAAGTGTGAACTCTCCAAACAAATTAAACTTTACGAGTATGGGATCGGTAATTGGTTTTGATGCGTTCCATTTAGCAGATACGTTATTAACGCAGCCGCTGCAAATTATTGTCGGCAGCAAGCAAGGCGCATTCGGTTCTTATAAAGATGGTCATGAGCTTTATGAGAAAGCAGCTTCAGAGAAGAAAGACTTACTTGTTGTGGAAGGTGCGAGTCACTACGATTTATATGATCAACCAGAACCAGTAAAAATTGCAGTTGAAAAATTAACAAGCTTCTATAACGAAAATCTGTAAAAGGAATGTTGTTTTGAATTGCACCTCTAATTGTTAGGTTTGCATCTAGCAATTAGAGGTCTTTATTGTGAAGATTGCTGTGCTTAATATTTACGCTAAACGTGCATAACAAGATATAATAGAAGAAATACATAAGGAGGCACGCTGTGAAGAATCGTCGTTATTTCAATATATTTACTATGTTACTTGTATACACACTACTTATGTTTTACATCGGCTGGAACGGATGGGTTTGGCTTCATGCGGTATTTGGCTGGGAGTCTTGGGGATATTACGCTTTCGTTGTTGGCTTCATTTCATATGCGTACATTCTCGTGCAAGTGTTTAAGTTTTTGCCATTTCTACGAACGATAGGTTCGATTTGGTTTGCGGTTATACAATACGCGCTTATGCTATTGCCTTTAGCTAATATTATGGTCTTTCTTTTACAGTTTTCAGTGGAGAAAGAAGCGGCAATTATTTGGACAGGGGCGGCTGTGTTAGCTGCATTTATTTTAATCTTTGCGTACGGAGTATTCAACGCATATAGCCCGGTAGTAAGAAAATACGAGGTGCACATACCGAAAAAAGTAGAGGGGCGTAAAAGCTTACGCATTGCGATGGCTTCTGATATGCATTTTGGTAAACTATCTGGCGTTTCGCATTTAAAAAGACTTGTCCATCATGTAAATGAAATGGAGCCTGATATTATTTTACTGCCAGGAGATATTATCGATGATCATCCAGGTGTGTTCATTCAAAAAAATATGGGACATATTATGAAACAGATGAAAGCTCCACTAGGCGTATATGGTGTGTTAGGAAACCACGAATATTACGGGCGAGCAGTTCCAGAATTTATACAAGAGATGGATAAGATTGATATTCGCATTTTATTAGATGAAGTAATTACAATTGAAGATCAGTTTTATCTCGTTGGAAGAAGAGATAAAACTGAGCGAGATCGCCAAAGTTTTGAAAATCTTATGAGTACGGTAGATAAAACGATGCCAGTTATCGCAATGGATCATCAACCATTCGAGTTAAAACAAGCAGCGGATGCTGGCGTAGATTTACTATTATCTGGTCACACGCACCGCGGACAAATGGCGCCAAATCATATTGTAACGAGAAGAATGTACGAACTAGACTGGGGATACGCACAAAAAGGTGCGTTCCACGCAATTGTTTCTTCTGGTTTCGGATTCTGGGGACCACCGCTTCGACTTGGAAGTAGATCTGAGATTGTGCAGGTGGAAGTTACGTTTGAATAGGTGTATAAAATAGAGAGCGAATTGCTCTCTATTTTTTCAATAAAAAAAGGCTCCACATAAGGAGCACGCAATAAAAATAAATAAATTAAAACAAATAACAGACATGTATAATATACAATATTAAAAGTTAAATATAAATATATTTAGATTTATTATTTTTATAGTGTTCATTTCATAAAAGAGGTACGATTATAAGACTCGGCTGAAATAAAGGGGGATTATAAGTGATCATATCAGATGTACTATACGGAGAATTTGAAGTGGATCCAGTAGTAGAAGAATTAATTGTAAGTAAGTCTGTGCAAAGACTTAAAGGTATTCATCAAAATGGCGCAAGCTACTTAATAAATGAGAACTGGAATGTAACGCGCTTTGATCATTCAGTTGGCGTTATGTTGTTAATTAAAAAACTCGGTGGCTCAGTAGAGGAACAAATTGCAGGTTTACTGCATGACGTATCACATACTGCTTTTTCTCATGTGATTGATTACGTTTTTGATAATAGAAATGAAAGTTATCATGAAGAGATATTTAGTTCTGTCGTGAAAAACTCAGAAATTCCAGCGATTCTTGCAAAGTATGGTTATAACTATGAGGATATTTTGTTAGATGATTCGAAGTGGACGTTACTTGAAAGGTCAGCACCAGAATTATGCGCAGACAGAGTGGATTATACGTTACGAGATATGTATACATACGGATATGTTTCTTTAGAAGAGGTTCATAGCTTTTTAGAGGATGTCATCGCTGTAGATGGGAAAATGGTTCTTCAAAGTATTGAAATGGCAGAGTGGTTTACAGAAACGTATTACAAAGAGGTAATCGATTTCTTTATGCAACCAATGAATATTTATGGAAATGATATGTTAGCAAAAACGCTAAAGTTAGCTCTACACAAAAAGGTTATTCATGCAGATGATTTTCTTCTTGAAGATGATGAGCTAATATCGAAATTGCAGCAATGTAGTGATGCAGAAGTACATGCTTTATTAAGAAAAGTCCATCCGAATGTAAAAGTAAAAGAAGATAGAAATGATTATGATTTATATCAGAACAATAAAGTACGTCTTATTGATCCTCCGTTACTTCGTGAAGGGGAAGTTGTTCCATCGTCTGTTGTGTCAGAAAACATAAGACGGATAAGTGATAGAGCTTATGAAAAAGCGGTGAGAGGGATGTATGTGAAAGTGATTTCGGATTAACAGAAAGAAGGTATCATCACATAAGATGATACCTTCTTTCTATTCATTTAATATTTTCCACTCATTTCCCCAATCCTTCATTGCGTCAAAAATAGGACGGAGTGTCTCCCCTTTTTTTGTTAGTGAATATTCCACATGAGGTGGCATAGTTGAATAGATTGTTCTCTTTATAATATTTTCTTGTTCAAGTTCTTTTAAGCGAAGAGATAGGGTGCGTGGGCTAATACCGTTTAGGCATCTTTCAAGCTCAGCAAAACGTTTAGGACCATAGAATAAATCTCTTAAAATTAAGAAAGTCCACTTTCCACCTATTACAGACATTGTTTTTTCAATGGGGCATTTTAATAAAATCTCTTCATTTACATTTTCCATATAAACACTCCTTACTATATAAAAGTATAGGTACTATATAAAAAATCAGTACTTTTATAAATGAAGTACTTTCTTTATTATAGTCCTAAAGGAATATATAGGTAAATTACTAGTTTTTGAAAGGGGAGTAAGCAAGTGAATGGGGTGGCTAGTAGAAATTTAGATGTTCAAACAAAAGAGAAATCAGGTATCGTCATTTTAATAACTTTGGCAATGGGTTTTATTATGGCTACATTAGATGTGACAGTAGTAAATGTTGCAGTAGTGAATATTCAGGAAACATTAGGACTGGCATTGTATAGTTCGACATGGATTGTCGACGGATATATTTTATCTTTTGCGGCATTATTACTCGCTGGAGGGGCATTGGCTAACCAATATGGAGCAAAAAATATGTATATGGTTGGTTTAATCATTTTTGTGTTCGCGTCTCTTTTATGTGCGGTTGCTACAACGGGGAACGCTCTTGTTATAGGGCGAATAATTCAAGGTGTTGGAGCGGCTTTATTTATGCCAAGTTCACTTAGTTTATTAGTATTATCGTTTCCGGATGAAAAGAAGAGAGCTAAAATGTTTGGGATATGGTCCGCAATTGTCTCCATTGCTTCTGGTACGGGTCCTTTTATTGGTGGCCTTTTAGTAAATACATTTGGTTGGCGGAGCATTTTTATTATAAACCTTCCAATTGGGGTTATCGGTGTTCTAATGGCCTTTGTAATTATTCCTAATGTATTACCGAAAAAGGAGAAAATAAATGTATTAAATCATTTAATCGGTATAACTACAATAACATTATTAGCTTTTACTCTAATTGAAGGTCCAAGTTATGGATGGTCCTCGTTTCAAATTTTAGGAGGAGTAGTGGGAACGGTATTAACTACTATTCTCTTTGTTTATACAGAACGAAAATCAAAAAACTCGGTTGTACCAAGAGTGTTGTTCCAAAACAAGACATTTAGCTCGGCGAATATAGTTGGATTTCTAATAAACTTTGCGTTATTTGGCGGCATATTTATGTTTGGACTCTTTTTGCAAAAAGCATATGGAGCAAGCCCGTTTGTAGCAGGACTACAACTATTGCCAATGATGAGTGTATTTGTTATTGGCAATGTATTATTTGCAAAAATGGTGACTAAGTTTAGCTCAAAATCGTTATTATTTATAGCGTTATTTATAGCGAGTATAGGATCTGTATTATTAATGCTTTTAGTAAATAATGTGAGTTACATAGGAATTGCAGTTATATATAGTATGGTTAACCTTGGAATAGGTATAGCTGTACCTGCCATGACTACAATTGTAATGAAATCTGCCGGTCGTGAAAATGGAAATATGGCTGGGGCAATTTTAAATGTAAATCGTCAAATCGGTGCATTAGTCGGTATAGCAATTATGGGAATCAATTTAAATGAATCATCAAGTTGGTACAGCGGAGCGAGCTATAGTTTTTTAGTTATTGGACTTTCCTATCTATGTGCAGCACTTTTAGTTTGGAAGTTTGTAGAGAAGGAATAAAAAAGGAGAGCATCACCCCTAGATGCTCTCCTTTTTCTCATCACTGATCAAACCAATTCCAAACCTCAATATCTCCAAGAGTCGCATAACGAACATGAGGTGAGCTTTGTAATTTTAATAACTCTTTTGACGGGCCTGTAATGACAATCCCGTATACTTTTACGCCGTTATCTTTTACATACTCATAACGCTTATCTAAGTTCAGCTCTTTTTCAGGAGTCCGAGTAGTTTTACTTACAGTTTCTTTATGTGTAGAGAGAATGCGCATCATTTCGATTACTTCATTTTCTTTTGTCTTTGGTCGTTCTGCTTCATTATCGGGGAGATTTATATGTTCTGAAAATCCGATAACCTCTCCGCCATGTAGGATGAAATCTTCTTCATCTATTCTTTCTTGCCCTGTGTTTAAAGCGTACCATAAAGGAGTAGGCGGCATTTCTTGTGCTTCAAATACGCTATATAAAAGGGATTCTACTTCTTGTAACGTGTAAGGTTTGTCAAAAGATATCGCTACTTCTGCAACGGTGCCCTCATGTATCTTTCCGAGTGTATCCCAAACTTTTTTAGAGATTTCTTTCAAATGATCATCTTGCTTTATTTTTGGGTGAACAAAGGAAAGTTTGTTGGAATAGGGTTTGTTTTCCCATGATTTATTTTTGACAGTTACAGATGATAAGAAGCTACGCGTTGTTACTGTACCGATTGGAATTTCTTTTTTGCCGACCGTTTTATATAAATCCATTTCATTTTCTGTACGGAAAAAGGGTTTGATTTTTGTACTGCCTCCAGTGGAACGACTATTTGGAATTGTTGCTTCTAGTGCGAGTGCTGGAATCTCATCTACTTCAGTTAACTTTTTCATATTATAGAAGTAAAGAGAAGATGAAAAGTGACCGACAAAATAGATTGCTATACAAACAGCGATAACAAAACTAACGGTTTGCCAACGTTGTTTCCATTTTATTTTCCAAAACGGGATTTTCAGGTTTTGTGGTGGTAGTCTTTTCTTTATTGGTTCATTCTTCAAAAGCAACTCATCTAAATAAGCTTCACACTCTTCACATGTCTCAATATGACTTTCTAACAGCTCTTGTTCATCATGCGTGAGCGTTCCGTTTTCGTACTTCTCCCATAGTTTTTTAAATGCTGTACAACCCATCTGTATCACTCCTTTATGTTTCTCGTTTCTTTTCGTCCGCGGTGTAATTCAATTTTTACTTTCGCTAATGAGAGACCGGTCATTTCTGCTATTTCCTTATACGAGAATCCGTAGTAATCTCGTAGTAACAGGACATTTCGTCTTTCAAGCGGAAGAGAAGATAAACCTTCTAACCAACTAGCGATCTCATGTTTTACGAAATAAGAGTGCTCTGTACTTGGCACGTTTGGTAAATGGAATTCTTCAATTTTCGTTGTTTTATATTTTTTCTCTTTTCGGTACCAATCGATAAAGGCGTTGTAGGCAATCGTAAATAACCACGGTCTAATTTCTTCGCCTTTGTAATAATCAATATGGACGAGCATTCGGTAAAAGGTTTCCTGCATGAGATCTTCAGCAAAATGAGAATCTCCGGTTAGGGAGAGAAGATAGCGAAATAAATCATGCATATGCTCTGAGTAAATGTCTTCTAATGATTGTTTGCGTTTCACTAATTTCCCTCCCTTCATACATAACAACGAAATACATATAAAAAAGTTACATTTGTTTTTAAAATTATAGTAAAAAACGTCAAGAATTGGATAAGATTCTCTTTTATCATAATACATATAAGGCGGGTGAACAGAGATGGAAAGCTATGAAACACAAATTCAAAGGTCCATTGATTATATTGAGGAAGATGTAATGGAAAAACAAACGCTGCGTAATTTAGCTCGCATTGCAGGTTTTTCTGAGTCGCATTTTCATCGTGTATTCCAGGCGTTAGTAGGTGATACGGTAATGGAGTATGTTCGAAAGAGGAGGTTAGCCCGGGCAGCTTATCAACTTTCTCATACGGATGAAAAAATTATTGATATTGCATTTGAGCATGGCTTTCAATCTCACGAAACGTTCACGAGAGCCTTTAAAAAATTATTTCAAATGACACCGAGTGAATATCGAAAGCAAGAAATAGAAACACCGATGTATTACAGCGTGAATGTAAAGCAAAGAAAATTAAATCCGTATTTAGGGGGCATACAAATGGAATATCGTATTGTAAATAAACCAGAATTTTTAGTGGCGGGTTATGAACTGAAGACGACAAGTAAAGAAGGGAAGAACCATCAGGACATTCCAGCATTTTGGCAAGAATATTTACAAAAAGATCTTGGAACGACGATTCCGAATCGTAAAGATACGAGTCAATGGGTAGAGCTTGGATTATGTACTGATTTTAATTTAGAAACAGGGGACTTCACTTATATTATTGGAATGGAAGTTACAGACTTTGAAAATGTACCAAATGAAATTGCAAAGCGTACGTTCCCAGCAGCGACATATGCAGTATTTACAACGCCGAAAGTTCCTCATGAAGAAATGGTATCGTCTATTCACCAAACGTGGAATGCTGTTTTCTCAGAATGGTTCCCGCATTCAGGCTATGAACATTGCGGCGTTACAGAGTTTGAATTATACGATGAGCGTTGCCACGAAGATAAAAGTGAGTTCGCTCAAGTAGAACTTTGGATACCGGTGAAGAAAAAATAATAGAGTGAGAGCGAGTCATTGAGAAATGGTTCGCTTTTTTATAAAGGGGGAAATGGGAAGATGTTCAAAAAATTAGAATGTGTATCTATACATACGAAGGATATAGAAAGATCCGTTTCTTTTTATAAAGAAATGGGAATGGAGCAAAACTGGGTTATAGAGAGAGAACTAGAAGAAGGGGTTATTTGGACGTTAATCGGATTGAAGTTTCCAGATGAGAAAAGTTCGGAGTTAGTAATAAGCAATCATCCGGATATTCATTTTATAGAAGTCGAAGTATTAGTAGAAGATGTGCAACAAACGTATGATAGTTTAAAAGATAATAAAGATGTAAAATGGATTCGCGAACCATTTCCAACAGAATCAGGACATGTTGCGGTAATGGAAGCACCTGATGAGAATGTGTTTGTGTTGGTAGGAAAATAGCTGAAATATGGAGTGACCTTTCATAGTGGGTTATGGAAGGTTATTTTTACTTTGTATAGTAGTAGGTTATTATTGTCGATTTTTGTCGGTAAGTCGATATATTTAGAAAATCGCCGATATATTGTGAGTTGCGCTGATATATTCAAAAAATCGCTGATATAATTCGAGTTGCGCTGATATATTCAAAAAATCGCCGATATAATTCGAGTTGCGCTGATATATTCAAAAAAATTGCCGATATAATTTCATATACCGCTGAACTCTCCCCAAAAAGAAAAGACGCCACATAGCGCCTTTTCTACGAACGAAACGGAAATACAAGTATAATTGTCGTTCCTTTTCCTAGTTCGCTATCGATAGAAATCGTTCCGTTATGAGCATGAACGAGCTGTTTTGTAATGGCGAGGCCAAGTCCCGTTCCGATGTTGCTTTCTTCTGTATTTGTTCCTCTGTAATATCGCTCAAATAGAAGCTCTTTCGTTTTATCATCCATTCCTTTTCCGTTATCTGAAATAGAGAGTGTAAATGAAGTAGCGTTTTGCGAAAGTTTTACGATGACATTAGTCGTTTCATTATTATGTTTTACCGCGTTTACGAGTAAGTTTTCGATAATACGCTGGAACCATTTTTCTTCAATGAAATATTGAATTTTATTTGAGCTTGGTACGAATTCAATATTTTGATTTTGAAGTGTCGGATTATTAATGAATTGTAATAATACTTTTTGGACGAATTGATTCATTTCAATGTTTACATGCTGCGCAGGAAGACTGTTGTTTTTTAATTGATACGTTAAGCTTAAATCATCAATTAATGTAGTCATATATTGAGATTTCTCTTTCATAACACTACCAAATTGTTGAATGTCACGATCAGTCCAGTTATACTGTTTTGATTCTAGTAATAATGCATAGCCATATATAGAACTAAGTGGCGTTTTTAAATCGTGCGTTAGACCAGTAATCCATTCTTCCCGTGTTTGCTGCAGTACTTGCCTCATCGCATCATTTTTTTGGAGTGTAATAGAAAGGTGCTCTAGTGAACTTGTAACATCTCGAAACAAGCGGAATGACCATTTTTCTTTACCAGATCGCCTGAATCTGATAGGTTTCCCTTTTTTACTAACAGGTTCTTCGTACTTTCCACCAGCGATATTTTTAAGCCAGCGCATCGCATGTAATAACGGTTTTCCAAATTTATTACCGTACCAAATAGAAAGAATGACTAAATAAACAAATACGATAAGAAGGATTAATCCGCATCCGATTAGAAACTTTTTAGTAAATACATCGTCTATTTCATCATCTGGGTAGTAGTGCTCATTTTTGGCAGTTACAACAAGGAGATGATTGCTATTTGTGTCATAAAAGCTAGACGTGTTTTCTTTATGATTCCACGGTTCTTTTTCACTAAGAGCGGCTTGTATAACAGAAAATGTTTTTTTCTTTCCGTTTGGATAGGAGAATACTTCTTCGCCAACGCTATTAAAGATTTGAAGTGTTGCTTTTTCTTTAGAAAGTAACTGTTTTTCTTCTTCTGTTAATGTGAACGAATCCGTAGATACAGAAGGGTGCGTTTTTTGGATTGTTTTTAGTAATGCATTGCTTTTTAACATACCGCCGTAAATAACAAGTACATTCTTTTCTTCTAATTCAATTTCCCAATATGTAAATGTATAAGGGCTTTCTATGTGATTCTGTATATACGAGAATAAAGATGCTTTCGTATAAGATGTTGGTACGTCACTAGGTGTATTAAAGTGATAGAGAACTTTTCCGTTTTCCTCTACAACTTGAATCCAATCATTTTTCTCCTTAATTAAGTCTTTTACTTCAGCTTTTAACGAAATATCGCCATCTTCTGAAGAGATATATCTTGCAATCATAAAATTATCAGAATCTGGAATATTCGGTTCATATGAAGTACTCGTAACAAGAAAAATTAAATAAGTGAAAGCAGCTACTACAGCAATCAGTAATGTAACTAAAACGAATACGTGTTGCAGGATAAATTGGATAATAAGTCGTTTATTAAAGTTCATATCGTCACCCTACTTTGTAATGAACTTATAGCCAAGTCCGCGAACGGTTTTTATATATTCGGGTTTACTTGGATCTTGTTCAATTTTTTCACGTAGTTTTCGAATGTGAACCATAACGGTATTATCATCGCCATTATAGGCAGGTGCTCCCCAAACTTTTTCGTATATTTCTTCTTTCGAAAATACGTAGTTCGGATTCTCGCAAAAGAAGAGTAGTAGCTGAAATAGCTGGGCGGAACATTCGACAATACGTCCATTTACTGTAAGTTCTGCGGAATGTTGATCAATTTCAAATCTACCAAATGAACTGGCGTGTGCTTTTTGTTCGTGTGGCATGACTTGCTTCATATGTCTTCGGAGTTGTGCTTTCATACGAGCTACTACCTCAAGTGGATTAAATGGCTTCGTAATATAATCATCTGCACCGTGTGAAAATCCAGATATTTTATCTAAATCAGATGTTTTAGCTGTGAGGAAGAAGATAGGACAATCTGTTTTTTGGCGAATGACCGGACAAATATCAAATCCAGATTGTCCAGGAAGCATGACATCTAAAATAATTAAATCGTAATCGTTTTGCTGAGTAAGAGATAAAGCCATTTCAGCTGATGTTGCAGTTGTAATATGAGAAAAACCTTCTTTTTCAAGAATGGTAGTTAGTAATTGTAAAATTGCTGTTTCATCATCAACGAGCAAAATATTTGCTTCATACATAAAAAATCCCTCCTAATTTCCTCGAATATCATATCATCTTTCTGTAACTTATGGAATTTTTAAGGAAATTTTAAGGTTTTCTTTCTCAAAAAATTAAGAATCAAATGATATGATAAAAGTAACATAGGGGAGGAGATGAGTGTGAATCCGTTTCAAACGATGCGAGCTAGATATTTTTTAATTGTATTTACACTATTAACTTTAGTTGCAAGAGCCAGTAATGAATTGATAGAAAATACATTTCATATGCAAAATTCTACTTTTATAAATATTCTTATATTCTATATTCTGCCGATTATGTGGATCTTTTTTGAGTATAGAAAACACCGTGTTTCATTTTCATTATTTATTAATAGAAATGAAACATTTAACCTGGTGCAAGTTTTATACATTACGATTATGTTATGTGTGTTTAGTTATGGATATCTTATTTTGTACATGTATAGCTTTGCATGGATTACACCGGCATTTATTATGAACGCATTACGTGAACCGATTATAGATAGCACTGGGGGATATGTCTATCAAGTTATTATGGTCGTATTCATCGCACCAATCATTGGGGAATTCGTTTTTCGGGGATTTTTACTGCAACGCTTTGCAGCAAAATGGGGAACGAGTATAGCAATCATTGTTGTAGCGATATTATTTGCATTGTTACACGTTGATTTCCTAGGTGCAGTTGTATTTAGCGTTGTACTATCAATCGTATATATTCGTACGAACAGCTTACTCATGCCAATTGCTATTCACATGTTAAACAATGCATTTGTAATCGGCGTTTCTTTTTTAATAAATAAAGAAGAGATAATGAGTTTTGCAGATTTCTCAAATTATACGACGTTCTTTCCAGGACTTATTATTTTTATAACAGGATTAAACTTAGTACTTATCTTTTTATTTGTTAACCGAAAGTATTGGAGTAAAGAAATGCCCGCTATATATGTAGAGCAGGAAAAAAGCTTTTCAGACGTAGTGGGGAGTAAATGAGATGAAGAAGACGATTGAAAGAATATTGAAAGACATTATAGATGCTACGTCTATTACAGATATGTGTGATAAAAGCGTTTGTCATTGGCTGCAACCTTGTAGTAGATACGATTGTGTTTCCAGAGTATTACTTATTTTCTAGTACGCATGTAAAAGAAAGTATTATTTCTCTTCTTATTGTGTTAGGGGGGTTACTAATATTTGGTCTAGTTATAGAAGAAATGATGAAGCGCATCTTCAGAAAAAATGAAGAGAAGTATATGTGGGTTGATAAAGTATTCGAGAAAGTAATAGTGGCTTTCCTTTTGTTTTATAGTATGAAAACAATCATTTACTTTATAGCTTTGAAACATCATTCATTCTAAATTTGAAAGGGATGTATAAAATTATATGAATGAAACGATATCATCAAATAAGTTTTTTTATTTGATTGTGCTTAGTATAGTACTGATAACGACAGCTAATGTTATTCTTCGCTGGGAGGAAGCTTATTTCTTTATGTATTTAGCACTTCATTTGTTAGGGATTTTATGTATTAGTGGCGGAGTAGTTGCTGAAAAAAAGAGTGAAGAAAGCGTTAATTATATGTGTGTGACCGGTCTTATTTTACTTTTAGCTGTACAAGGTATTATGAAATATAGTTCTTTTTCTTTACAAGATTTTAGTTTATTAGTGGATGTACTTCCTTAAGGGGGCGCGTTATGCTATCTAAGAAGCAAATAGGATACGTACTAGTTTTAATTGGATTTTTTACGCTTATTGTAACGACTTTATTTTTTCAAGACTATGAATATATACGCTATATAAAAGGTGTTGGCTTAATATGTTGGGTTGTAAGTACGTTTCTTATCCCAGAGTATGAACCGAAGAAAGTGTCTAAAGGTAGGTAAAACTCTTCTTTATGTAGAAGAGTTTTTTTATATCAAATAGAGGGTTCTCGAGCAAGTTGCGTAATAAGCTTGTTCTAATTTAGCATGTACGAACTTACAATAATAATAGACAGGCAGCATAGAGGAGGGAATAGCGTGAGGAAGGTTATCGGGTGGTCACTTTTTTTGTACGTTGGGTTTGCATTATTTATATATTGGTATTTATTTGGATGGAATCATGAACTGATTCCGGACATGTATAAAGGAACGAGTGCAGATCCAGAAACGTTTATGAATGCAAGAGAGCTTACGCTAAGCCAAGATTATTCGCGCGTGAAAAATTTACTGTATTTTTTAGCAACGCCTCTTGAATGGATTATTTTATTATTTGTACTTGTGCTCAGTATTTCAAAAAAGTTTGAGAAATGGTCGAAGGAAACGACGAAAATAAGTATCCTGCAAGTTGCGATTTATTTCTTTTATTTATCATTACTTACAACAGTTCTTGCCCTGCCAATGCAATGGATTAGCCGAAAAGTTTCTGTTGATTACGGTATTTCCACGCAAAGTACACAAAGCTGGATAAAAGATCATGTTATCGGTTTTTGGGAGAGCTATGCGACTATGTTAATTGTAGTTGCCGTTCTGTTATGGCTTATCCGTAAATTCCCGAAGAGATGGTGGTTAGCAGGATGGGCACTCTCTGTTCCGTTTACAATCTTTTTAACCTTCATACAGCCTGTCGTGATTGATCCACTGTATAACGACTTCTCGACGCTGAAAAATAAAGAATTAGAAACGAAAATTTTAGCGATAGCAGACAAAGCCGATATTCCAGCAAAACACGTATATGAAGTAAATATGTCGGAAAAAACGAATGCGTTAAATGCTTACGTAACAGGAATTGGGCCTAATGCCCGTATTGTAATGTGGGATACAACGCTTAAGCAATTAAAAGATAAAGAGATTTTATTTATAATGGCTCATGAAATGGGACATTATGTTATGAAACATATATATTGGGGCGTTGCGAGTTATGTGTTGCTATCGTTTATAGGGATGTACCTCATTAGTCGTATTATAAATATGTGTATTCGAAAATGGGGGAATACGCTGCAAATTTCAAAAGTAGCATGTTTCTCAATTTTACCTTTATTTTTCTTAATTTCTTCTGTACTCTCTTTTGCATCACAGCCAGCAACAAACTATGTTTCTCGTATAGAAGAACGAGCGGCAGATCAATACGCTCTAGATATGACGAAGGACGGAAAATCTGGTGTGAAGACATTTCAATATTTATCAAAAACGAGTTTAAGCCAAGTAAATCCGCCTGCGTTAGTGAAGTTTTTCTTATACACACATCCACCGATTTTTGAAAGAATTCATACGTTTGAACAATATGAAAAAGAAAAGAAGCAGTAGTGTACTGCTTCTTTTTTGTGGGTTATTCGAATTTTGGAAAATTATAGTGTATAATATATGGAATATTCAGTGAAATGTTTAGGAGGTTAATATTTTGTTTCATTCAAAATCAATGCCAGCTATAAAAATGATCCTTTCGATGTCTATTTTCGGGTCAATTGGATTTTTTTCTGTTCAAACAGGTTTACCGTCTTTTGAATTAGTATTCGTTCGTTGCATTTGTGCGACAATATTTTTAGCATTATGTTGGCTCGTAACAGGACAATATAAAAGTGAGCAATGGAATAAAAAAGAAGTTATGCAAATATTAGCATGCGGTGTATTTCTCGTTTTTAATTGGGTATTTCTATTTAAAGCGTTTGAAGTTATGTCGATTACAATTGCGATTTCAGTTTACCATCTGGCACCCATTATCGTATTAATGATTGGTAGTATCGTATTTAAAGAGAGACTTACAATGTTTGCTGTTTTGTCTATTGCCATTTGTTTTATCGGTACAGTTCTAGTAGCTGGTGTAGATGGAAATGTATCGCTTGAGAAACTGATGTCATCTGGTATGGTATGGGCACTCCTTGCGGCACTATTTTATGCTTTTACTACTTTACTAGGAAAAGGAA
The DNA here is from genome assembly GCF_057197025.1 of Bacillus sp. LSHTCR4. NCBI lineage: Bacteria > Bacillati > Bacillota > Bacilli > Caryophanales > Bacillaceae > Bacillus > Bacillus sp. LSHTCR4. Next base: position 213,855 of record NZ_JBXUNO010000001.1, read on the forward strand.
TTCAACATACGAGCGCATATGCGATGACATTTTTACAAACATTTTTAGGTATATTTTTATTGCTACCATTCGTAGACTTTGGCAAGTTTCAAGGGTTAACAGAGATGAACTGGATGATGATTACAGCGACAGGTCTTATACATACTGGATTTGTATATTACTTATTTTTTGACAGTTTAAGAGATTTATCTACTAGAATGATTTCTGTGTTAGTATTTTTAGATCCTGCTGTTGCAATACTATTAGATACAGTCTTTACTGGATTTAGACCGACTAGTATGCAAGTAGTAGGGATTATCCTTATATTTGTAGGAATGGCCTTTACTTTTCGAAAAACGAAAGGTGAAAAAATAGTGGTAGAAGAAAAAATGTATTCGGAATTGTAAATAATTTGATTGTATTCTATTGATAATTTCCATATTTTCTGTAAAACAAACGAGTAGGAAAATAAAGGAAAAGGTAGATGAGAGAGATGAAAAAGCTAGTAAAGATCGCGACATCACTAACTTTAATGGGGGGGATATTTGTAAGTGCAAATGGTGTGTCTGCAAATACAGATGTTACGCAAAAATCTAGTCCTAATATTATGATAGAGTTTGATGATGTAACAACAGATCATTGGGCATATGATGAAATTACAAATTTAGTATATCATCGCATTATGTATGGCTATGGAAATGGTAAGTTTGGGACAGAAGATAATATCACACGTGAACAGGCAGCGGCAGTGCTACATCGTGCACTTGGTTTAAAAAGAAGTGTATTTGATGCGAATCCATATGGGGATATTAGCGGGAAGTCAACAATGTTCCCTTACGAAATTTTACATTTAACAAATATCGGTATTTTTAAAGGCGACGAAAATGGAAATTTCCGTCCGAAAGATACACTGACTCGTGCAGAATTAGCACAAATTTTAACGAAAGCTTATGAGTTGAAAGCGAAGAGTCCGCATACATTTACAGATATACCAGAAAACCATTGGGCAAGAGATGCAATTAGCGCATTACAGTCTAATAAAGTAGCGGTAGGAACGGGAGATGGCAAGTTCGAGCCAGAAATGCTTGTTACACGCGGGCAATTTGCGAAGTTTTTACAACGATCAATTGATAATTCTCCAGGGAAAATGGAATAGATAAAGTGAAAGCTCATAATGTGTAGGAGAGGTATCTGCCGCTTATTATGAGCTTTTATTAATAGAGAGGTTAATATTGTCGTATGTTGTAGTTAAGTCGATATAAATGCATTTTTTGTCTAGAAAATGAACGTTTAAAATGTGAAGGATTTCTTTTGAAAAAAGTAGAATATTTATACTATAGAAACACCTTTACATGAATACAGGAAAGAGAAGTGATTTGCGTACAATTCGGCATAAAAGTTGAAATCGAGAGCGAATTGGCTCTCCTTTAGTAGTGATTTTCACAATAATAGATTTTTTAAATGTAATATATTGCATAATGGGTACAAAAGCAACATATGTAATATTGGAAAGGATTTCAGTCTATTATTTTCCGTTTTTTCAAATGGAGATAAAGGGGAGAGGGCAATGAAGAAGAACATGTTACGTATAATGGCAACGGTAACTATTATGGGCGGCTTGTTTATAAGTACGACTGTTCCAAACGTAAAAGCAGAAGAATATCCAGAAATGATTGTATTTGATGATGTTCCAGTAAACCACTGGGCATATGACGATATAATGGACGTAGTATACAATAAAGTAATGTTAGGCTATGGAAATGGTAAGTTTGGTGTAGGAGATAATGTAACACGAGAACAAGTAGCTGCAGTACTCTATCGTACATTGAATTTGAAAAAAGAAGGACCTTTAAAAAATCCATACAAAGATATTTCAGAGCGGGCTACATTCTTTTTAGATGAAATTTTAGTATTAACAAAGCATGGTATTTTTGAAGGCGATGAAAAAGGAAATTTTAGACCAGCCGCACCAGTAACACGTGCAGAAATGGCGCAAATTCTTACGAAGGCATTTACATTTGAAGTGAAGAAGAACCATACATTTAAAGATGTACCAAATAATCATTGGGCAAAAAATGCGATTAGTGCACTGCAGTCTAATCATGTCATAGTAGGAACAGGGAATGGGAAATTTGAACCGAATAAAGTTGTAACACGTGAGCAATATGCAACGTTTTTAAATAAAGCTGTTTTTTATTTTCCAGTAAAAGATGAGAATTATGAATGAAAGTTAAAATATAAGGATGTTTAAATTATATTAATATAATATATATCGAGAAAAAAGCGTGGGAATTCCACGCTTTTTTCTTATTTTAAGTTATTTATAAGTATATCGATTTGCTATTTGTAATTTAGTTGTTGGAATTTAGTGGATAAGGAGAAAATGAATAAAGTAACTTTTTAATGGTTAAATATACGATTTAGTAACTTTATTATTAATAGGGTGTAAATAAAAGTATATGAAATATAGTTCATAAATTAGACAAAAATCACATGGGAATTGTATTGTTACGATTCCATTAATTCTTTATATTAGAAAAAAATATGTTTTTAGGGAGAGAATACTTTGAAGAAAAAAATTCTAAAAGTAGCAACAGCTTTAACAATTATGGGGGGAGTAGCATTTGGTGCTGAAGGGACAACAGCAAAAGCTGAATTAGCTGCAAAGCCACAACAAGCAAGTCAGGCAATTTTTAAAGATGTGCCAGCAGGACATTGGTCTTATGAAGCAATTCAAACTTTAGCAGAGCAAGAAATTATGCTTGGTTATGGAAACGGGATGTTTGGTTTTGGACATAATGTAACTCGTGAACAAGTAGCTGCTTTAATTTATCGTGCGCTTGATCTTGATGAAGAATTTGGTGAAGATGAGGAATTAGAAAGCCCGTATAATGATATTGTTGATGATAACTCAACGATGTTTCCTTTCGAAGTGTTAGCAGTAACAGAATTAGGTATTTTTACAGGTGACGAGAAAGGAAACTTCAGACCGAAAGATACGTTAACACGTGCAGAAATGGCGCAAGTTCTTACGAGAGCATTCGGACTACAAGTAAAAGGATCAGCAGGATTTAAAGATGTACCAAAAGGACATTGGGCAGAAAATGCGATTAATGCAGTAGGTTCAAATGGTATTTCAATAGGAGATGGGAAGGGTAACTTTGCTCCGAACATGAAAGTAACACGTGAACAATATGCGCAGTTCTTATTTAGAGCGCTTTAATAAAAAAGGGGTCAGTGTTGTATAACACTGGCCTTTTTTTTATGTGTAATACCAGTGAAAGAATACAGTTTTATAAAAAATCAATTAAATTTTCAAAAAAAACTTCCTTTTCTGAAGATTTGTTATATAATATAAAACATAAAATCAAATCTGTTATAAAACAGTTTAAGAAGGGGATGCTAATATGTCGACGCAAACTTCACGGGTTACATTGCCCGGAGAAATGTTGCCAGCGTACAACGAAATATTGACACCTGAGGCGCTTTGTTTTTTGAAGGAACTACATGGAAATTTCAATGAGCGCCGCATAGAACTTTTACAAAAGCGTGCGGAGAAACAAAAGAGAATTGATGCAGGGGAGTTTCCGAAGTTTTTAGAAGAAACGAAGCACATACGTGAAGCGGATTGGACAATTGCTAAATTGCCAAAAGATTTAGAGGATCGCCGCGTAGAGATTACTGGCCCAGTAGATAGAAAGATGGTTATTAACGCTTTAAATTCAGGAGCACATCTTTTTATGGCGGATTTTGAAGATTCGAATTCACCAACTTGGGAAAATGCGATTGAAGGTCAAATAAACTTACGAGATGCAGTAAAGGGAACGATTTCACATAAAAATGAAAACGGAAAAGAATATCGTTTAAATAGTAAAACAGCAGTGTTAATTGTGCGTCCAAGAGGATGGCATTTAGAAGAAAAACATATGCAAGTTGATGGGAAAAATATGTCTGGTAGCTTAGTAGATTTCGGACTTTATTTTTTCCATAATGCGAAAGCTCTTTTAGCAAAAGGAAGCGGTCCATACTTTTACTTACCGAAAATGGAAAGCTATTTAGAAGCAAGGTTATGGAATGATGTTTTCGTATTTGCTCAAAAATATATCGGTATTCCACACGGAACGATTAAAGCAACCGTATTACTGGAAACGATTCACGCTTCGTTTGAAATGGATGAAATTTTGTATGAGCTTAAAGAACATTCTGCTGGATTAAATTGCGGAAGATGGGACTATATTTTTAGTTTTCTAAAAGGTTTCCGTAATCATAATGAATTTTTACTTCCAGATAGAGCGCAAGTCACGATGACGGCGCCGTTTATGCGCGCGTATTCTTTGAAAGTAATTCAAACGTGCCATCGTCGTAATGCACCGGCTATTGGGGGAATGGCAGCACAAATTCCGATTAAAAACAATCCAGAAGCGAATGAAGCAGCTTTTGAAAAAGTACGTGCGGATAAGGAGCGCGAAGCTTTAGACGGTCATGACGGGACTTGGGTTGCCCACCCGGGACTTGTACCAGTCGCGATGGAAGTATTTAATCATATTATGAAAACGCCGAATCAAATTTTTAGAAAACGTGAAGAAATACATGTTACAGAAAAGGATTTATTAGAAGTACCAGTGGGAACGATTACAGAAGAGGGGCTTCGCCTGAATATTAGCGTAGGCATTCAATATATAGCATCTTGGTTAAGCGGACGGGGAGCAGCACCAATTTATAACTTAATGGAAGATGCGGCAACAGCGGAAATTTCTAGGGCACAAGTATGGCAATGGATTCGCCATGAAGGTGGAAAATTAAATGATGGCCGTAATATTACACTTGAATTAATGGAAGAGCTAAAAGAAGAAGAGTTAGCAAAAATAGAAAGAGAGATTGGTAAAGAAGCCTTTAAGAAAGGGAGATTCCAAGAGGCGACAACGTTATTTACAAATCTCGTTCGGAATGATGAATTTGTACCATTTTTAACATTACCGGGTTATGAAATTTTATAAAAAGTGAAAAGGGGATGGAACAAATGAAAAACGAAAGAATCGAGAAATTACAAGAGAGTTGGGAACTAGATACGCGTTGGAAAGGGATCACACGTCCATATTCGGCAGAAGATGTAATTCGCCTGCGCGGGTCAATTGATATTGAACATACGTTAGCGCGCCGCGGTGCTGAAAAGCTTTGGGCATCGCTTCATACGGAAGATTACATTAATGCACTTGGCGCATTAACAGGAAACCAAGCGATGCAGCAAGTAAAAGCTGGGTTAAAAGCAATTTATTTAAGTGGATGGCAAGTAGCAGCAGATGCGAACCTTTCTGGCCATATGTATCCAGACCAAAGTTTATATCCAGTGAACAGCGTACCTGCTGTAGTAAAACGAATTAATCAAACACTTCAACGTGCGGATCAAATTCAGCATATGGAAGGAAGCGGTGATACAGATTATTTCGTACCGATTGTAGCAGATGCAGAAGCTGGATTTGGCGGACAATTAAATGTATTTGAGCTGATGAAAGGTATGATTGAAGCAGGTGCATCTGGCGTGCACTTTGAAGATCAATTATCTTCAGAGAAAAAATGCGGTCATTTAGGCGGAAAAGTATTACTACCAACGCAAACAGCGGTGCGTAATTTAATTTCGGCACGCCTTGCTGCAGATGTAATGGGAGTACCGACAATTATCGTTGCAAGAACAGATGCGGATGCAGCAGATTTAATTACGAGTGATATCGATCCTGTTGATAAAGCGTTTATTACAGGAGAAAGAACACCAGAAGGATTTTACCGTACGAAAGCAGGTCTTGATCAAGCGATTGCACGTGGTTTAGCATACGCTCCTTACGCAGACCTCGTTTGGTGTGAAACATCTGAACCAAATTTAGAAGATGCAAAACGATTTGCGGACGCAATTCATAAAGAGCATCCAGGGAAATTGCTTGCATACAATTGTTCCCCTTCATTTAACTGGAAACAAAAACTAGATGAGAAAACAATTGCGAGCTTCCAAAAAGAAATCGCATCTTACGGTTATAAGTTCCAGTTCGTAACACTTGCTGGATTCCACTCATTAAACTACGGCATGTTCGAATTAGCACGCGGCTATAAAGAGCGCGGCATGGCAGCTTACTCTGAACTACAACAAGCAGAATTCGCAGCAGAAAAACACGGCTACTCTGCAACTCGTCATCAACGAGAAGTAGGAACAGGTTACTTTGATGAAGTAGCACAAGTAATTACAGGCGGTACTTCATCAACGACAGCATTAAAAGGATCTACGGAAGAGGCGCAGTTTACGAAATAAAAGGAAGGGGCACCTTTTTAAAAGGTGCCCCTTGTTATTTTTTAAACGATGCGAGAGTAAATAAAAATATATCAACGATTTTTCGATATAGCTATCATAACTTAAAATATATCGACTTACCGACAAAAAAAGACAATATGATTAAATCCACTCAGCTCTATGCTCACGAATAAACTTCATATCTTTTTCATAATGTTCTAAATGTCCTTCGTCAATCATTCTTTGGAAATTTACGTCGCCTTCTTGCGCTTTTCGTTTTATATATGTACATAAAGCTTCTAATCGCAGTAACACCATTCCTAAGTAATCTTCATCCATACTTTTACCGTAGGACTGGGCGAATAATTTTATTCTTTCTTTCATACGGCCAGCATGTTGTGTCGATTCATAATGAATTGTCTCGCCTGATTCTGTATAATACACTCTACTTAAAGGTACACAAGTATATAGCGTATAAGCGATATCCCAAATTCTTGGTCCAGGAGCAGCAACATCGAAATCAATAATTCCTACTGGCTTCTCGTTATTAAATATAATGTTATATATAGCAAAATCATTGTGGCATAAAACCTCAATATTATTTGGGGTATGGTCCATAGGTTTCCAATCATCTAATAGCGGAAAGTCACTTACAGCATCATGATAAAGGCGAAGCATCTTTGCTATTTCTTTTAACACATCATTAGATCGCATATATTCTTTTAACGGATAATTCCCAGCCTCTCCTTCAATAAAAGATAAAATCTCTCTATTTTTCTCATCTATACCTAAAAACTTTGGTGCGTAATGAAAACCTTTGTTTTCTAAATGCTGTAATAACTTATGAATTTTTACACTGTCTGGCTTCAATTCTCGCCGAACAGTATTTTTAGAACGATATACGTTTGAGACGTTTCCCCCTGTAAGCTTTTCTTCGTTGGCGTAGTTTGACATTTCATCCCCTCCAGTAAGTACTGTCAGATTACATTTTAACACTTAGAAAAAGGAATATAGTGGCATTTGGAAGATTTGTTTATTTTTATTCAAATAAGATATTGATAATTGCATACGTGATTTAATTTGTCAGTTATTTTCAAAAAAGATTGTACATTTTATTTTAATGTGCTATGATAATGTCAGTTGAATAGTTAAATTAAGCAATCCATATATTATCAAGTGCTGAAAACGAACGAGAAAAAGTATGTGAGAACTAGTTTATGTTTCGTATTTGATAATGTGTGGATTCTTTTTTTAGATAGGAAAACTAAAAATTTTAAAAAATGTATTTTCTTAGGAGGAAATAATTATGGCAGTAACAGGACAAGTAAAATGGTTTAACAACGAAAAAGGCTTCGGTTTCATCGAAGTTCCAGGCGAAAACGACGTATTCGTACATTTCTCTGCAATCGAAACTGACGGTTTCAAATCTCTAGAAGAAGGTCAAAAAGTTAGCTTCGAAATCGAAGATGGTAACCGTGGACCTCAAGCTAAAAACGTAATCAAACTATAATTTTATAGTTTATTATGGAAAAAAGGATGGCTGCTGCCATCCTTTTTTTGTTGTGGAGAAAGTCTTTCCATCTTAAAATTCGGCGGGAGACCAACTTCTTGTTAACGCCCAATTGTTGAGGGCTGATTAAAGTTTCACTTTATTTGTTGTTTTGTCTACATCTGAAATGGGTAAATCTGCGCCATATAGGCTTTGATTCATATCTTTTTTGTTAGAATTTTGTTCGTCTTGAGATGATGTTTCTAACATTTGTTCTTGCTCCTTACTAGGGGTATTCAGAGCATCTGATGGGACGCTATTAATCTGTTGGCTTAATAGACTTTTTTTCTCCATATTATACAGCTCCTTTTTGGAATTAGATAAAAAACGAATGTAATCATACATAATCACTTACATATTTTGTGTTTTGAAGTGGAATTATATACAAAACTTATATTGCAGATTTAACAATTAAAAAGTTGAAGATCTTACTAAAAAATAAAAACGGGTAACACGTACAAGTAATTTTTAACCTAGTGGATCATTTTTAATCGTTTTTTAATATATAATAATATTTTAAAAGCGGGATATATGGACACTCGGAAGAAAACATGAAAAGAGTAAAAGACCTTCCAAAATGGAAGGTCTTTTACTTTTCTTTTTCAACCTTTTTCTTCTCGCGTTTCTTACATTCAGAACATTTCGATGTACGAAAAGGTTTTGCAAAGAATAGTAGTATGAAAAATAAGCCGAATATAATACTAGCTGAGTTTTTTACGATCACAATGCTACTATTTTTCATTTGAATCGTTGGTTGCCTTTCTTTTTCTTCCATAGTGGACCTCCATATATTGGATTTTTCTTTTAATTATAGCAAAGTTAACTGTCATAATGATGTGAAATGAGGAAGCAATTATAAAAATTTATTGGTAGTATAAATACATTTTATGTGGATTATTATTACCTAATCACTATATTTATATTTTGTAATTTAAAAGAAATTTGATAAATGATAAAGTATTGTAAAAAAGCGGAATCTGTAAGCCATTTCCTTTTCATAGATGCTAAAATTATATATGCAGCTGCTAATATAAATAGAAAAAAGGAGATAGTGGAATATGGAAAGTAAAGTGGAACGCTATGTCGAAAACTACGTTGTTAATAAAAATACAATGGCCTTACTTCCTATAATTCTCAGTGAAAAGAAAATTGTTACGCGAGTTGTTGAAGTGCAAGACTCTTTTTTCGTATTTCAAAAGCCTTTAGATATTATAGAAAGAAGTTGCCGCAAGCATGGTTCTAGTTTTTTAGGCAGAAAAGAAGGAACGAAAGAGTTAACTCATATTACACACAAAGCTCCGATTGCGATTAGTCCGACAGATCAACTTTATTTTTTCCCTACCTATTCGTATTCTAGAAAAGAATGCGCGTGGTTGTCTCATTTTTATATTGAAAATAATAAAGAATTAAAAGATGGAAACCTTATTATTAGATTTATAAATGGCTTTGCGGTGAAGTTAGAGATATCGAAAACTAGTTTTGAAAATCAACAAAATCGTACAGCGAAATTGCGTACTGAATATGAAGACCGTAGAAAAAAACAAGGGAATCCTTGCTTTAAAGAGGTTGATAAAAGTGAAGAATCTAAATTGAAACCGGCATATGAGAAAGTGTATTTTGTGAAAGAAGGTGAAGTGTAAAAGGATGGGGGCTCCCCATCCTTTTACTTTTCAGTTTTGTCGGTAAGTCGATATATTTGAAAAAACGCCCAAGTAACGACACATCATGTCGAATATTGATGGATTATTATAGTTAAATAATGAAGGAATTCTAATGAAAGATATGGAAACTTAATAATTACATCTCCATATGTCGTATCTACCATTTCCTCTTTCATATAGGCAATGATACAGTAGAGGTAGTACTTAGAGTAAAGGGGTAAAGTGTAGAATGGATTTTCAGACAATCAAAGAGTATTTTTCACCAGAAAATATGGATCATATTGTTGAAAGCTATAAAGCGTTCGGACCACTTCTTGGTATTGGGTTACCGATGATAGAGGCGCTAATTCCAGCATTGCCACTCATCGTATTTGTACTGGCGAATGCTGTTGCATTTGGATTTTGGCTCGGTTTTCTTTATTCTTGGCTTGGATCAGTAATGGGTGCCTTACTTGTCTTTTTCATAATCCGCCATTTTGGCCGAAGTCGTTTCTTTTCTTTTGTGAATAAGCATGAGAAAGTACGGAAGGCAATGGGATGGATTGAAAGAAAAGGGTTCGCGCCGATTTTCGTCATATTTTGTTTTCCGTTTACACCGTCTGCGCTTATAAATGTTGTTGCTGGTCTATCACGCATTAGTGTAAAACAGTTTGGTCTTGCGCTCGCGTTCGGAAAGCTTGTGATGATTTTTATTTTAACTTATATCGGTCATGATTTAATGTCATTTATTCATAATCCGGTGAAATCAGTCATTGTAGCGATTGGTATTTTTATTTTATGGTATGTCGGTAAGAAAATCGAAGTAAAGTTAGAACTACATTAAGAATAGTCTTCTTTGTAAAGGGAAGCTTCATTATTAAAGGATAAGGGGAGAAGCGGATGAAGAAAACTTTGAAAAAAGAAGGCATAGAGTGGATACGAACAATTTTAATTGGTGTATTATTAGCTGTATTTTTTCGAACGTTTTTCTTTTCAACGTATGTTGTAGAGGGGAAGTCAATGATGCCGACATTGCAAGATGGCAATATGCTCGTTGTAAATAAGGTGAGTTATCAAGTGGGGGACTTGAATAGATTTGACGTTGTTGTGTTTCATGCGAATAAAAAAGAGGACTATGTAAAACGAATTATCGGTTTACCTGGGGATCATATTGAATATAAGCATGATAAGTTATATATAAATGGGCAATTCGTAGAAGAACCTTATTTAGAAACGTATAAGAAAGAGATAGATGGACGACAACTGACAGGTGATTTTAAACTAGAAGAGTTAACGAAGGAAAAATCGGTGCCACCTGGATATATTTTTGTAGTGGGTGATAACCGCCTTGGGAGCTGGGATAGTAGACACTTTGGGTTTGTAAAAGCTGATACAGTTGTCGGTAAAGTTGATTTACGATATTGGCCAATTCAAGAGGTACAAACGAATTTTTCAAAAGGTTGATATAATAGGTAGAAGTATAGAAAAAGACAAACTACTCCGTTTGTCTTTTTTCGTGTCCTATAATACAATTATAGTAGCAAACTAACGTTCGTTATGTAAGTGAAAGGTGGGGTTACATGTCACTTCGATTTGTGATTGGTAGAGCGGGAAGTGGAAAGAGTACACTTTGTTTACACGAAGTGCAAGAAGAGTTAAAGCAGCGTCCAAGAGGAGAAACAATATTATATCTTGTGCCAGAACAGATGACATTCCAAACGCAGCAGGCGTTAATTGGTAGTGAGGATGTTAGAGGTTCTATTCGGGCACAAGTTTTTAGTTTTTCACGATTAGCGTGGAAAGTATTGCAAGAAGTTGGCGGAGCGAGTCGTCTTCACATTGATGAAGCGGGCGTACATATGTTACTTCGTAAAATTGTAGAGTCTCGTAAAGATGGATTATCGGTGTTCCAAAAAGCAGCGGAGCAAAACGGTTTCTTTGAACATCTTGGCGGTATGATTGCGGAGTTTAAACGATATAACGTGACGCCATCAAACGTATATGAAATGTGGCAACAATTAGATGCGCATAGTAGCAGTGCCGAACAAAAGCTATTAGCGAATAAAGTGTATGATTTACAACTATTATATGATGATTTTGAGCGTGCTTTAATCGGAAAATATTTAGATTCAGAAGACTACTTACAATTGCTAGTCGAAAAGCTTCCGCAATCTGAATATGTAAAGGGAGCTGAAATTTATATAGATGGATTTCATTCTTTTTCACCGCAAGAGCTAGAAATTGTAAGACAGCTTATGGTTTGCGGAGCGAGGGTTACAATCACGTTAACGATAGACGAAAAAACGTTAGCGCAGCCAGTAAATGAACTAGATTTATTTTATGAAACGACGTTAACGTATGAAAAAATAAAACAAGTAGCGCGTGAAGAGAAGATAGAAATTGAAAAAACGATTCCACTTATGGAACAGCCGCGTTTTCATTCTCCGGCGTTAGCGCATTTAGAAACACACTATGAAGCACGTCCAAATGAAAAGTTTCACGGAGAAGCAAGTGTAACGATTCATACAGCCGCGAATTTACGAGCTGAAGTAGAAGGTGTTGCACGTGAAATTCGTAGACTTGTGGCAGATGAAGACTACCGTTACCGAGATATTGCGGTTCTTCTTCGTAATGGTGAAAGTTATTACGATGTGATGCGAACGCTATTTACAGATTATAATATCCCGCACTTCATCGATGAAAAACGCCCGATGTCACATCATCCGCTAGTAGAATGCATTCGTTCTGCGTTAGAGATTATTAGCGGGAATTGGCGTTATGATGCAGTATTTCGCTGCGTGAAAACAGAGCTTTTATATCCATTAGACGTAAGAAAAGAAACGATGCGCGAAGAGATGGATGAGTTTGAAAACTACTGTTTAGCATACGGTGTACAAGGGAAGAGATGGACTTCTGAGGATCCGTGGATGTATCGCCGCTATCGTTCTCTTGACGATACAAACGGGATGATTACAGACAGTGAACGTGAAATGGAAGAGAAAATAAATCGATTGCGTGACGTTGTAAGAACGCCAGTTATTCGTATGCAAAAAAGACTGAAGCGTGCGGGAACGGTTATGCAAATGTGCGAAGCTGTTTACTTATTTTTAGAAGAGCTGGACGTTCCGAAAAAACTAGAAGCATTACGTATTCGTGCAGAAGAGAGTGGAGATTTCTTATTTGCGACAGACCATGAACAAGTATGGGAAGAAGTTATGAGTCTTCTTGATACGTTCGTTGAGATGCTTGGCGAAGAAAAAATGTCACTTTCTATGTTCACAGACGTTATGTCGACAGGTCTTGAGGCGCTTCAATTCGCAAACATTCCGCCGTCATTAGACCAAGTGTTAATTGCGAATATTGATCGTTCTAGATTATCAAATGTGAAAGCAACATTCGTCATTGGCGTGAATGAAGGTGTGATTCCAGCAGCACCGATGGATGAAGGTATGCTTTCTGATGAGGAAAGAGATGTTCTTAGCGCTGCAGGTATTGAACTCGCACCAACGACGAGACAAACTTTATTAGAAGAACAGTTCGTTATGTACCAAATGGTAACGAGAGCAACTGAAAAATTGTATATTTCATGTCCACTAGCAGATGAAGAAGGAAAGACGTTACTTGCGTCTAGCTTTATTAAGAAAATAAAAAGAATGTTCCCTGATGTGAAAGATACATTTATTACGAATGATGTAAATGATTTATCACGTTCGGAACAAATTTCATACGTAGCAACACCAGAAGTAACGTTGTCATATGTTATGCAGCAACTTCAAACGTGGAAGCGATATGGATTTGAAGGGAATTTAGACTTTTGGTGGGATGTATATAATTTCTACGTTACTTCAGATGAATGGAAGCAAAAAAGTAGCCGCGTATTATCAAGTTTATTCTACCGAAATCGTGCGCAAAAGCTAAGTACAGCTGTAAGTAGAGATTTATACGGAGATAAAATAAAAGGAAGCGTCTCGCGTATGGAACTATTTAACCGTTGCGCATATGCTCATTTCGCGCAGCACGGTTTATCGTTAAGAGAGCGTGATATTTTCAAACTGGATGCGCCAGATATCGGAGAGCTCTTCCATGCAGCGCTGAAGAGAATTGCAGACAGGCTATTACGTGAAAACCGTACTTGGGCGGATTTATCAATAAAAGAGTGTGAGCATCTTTCTGCTGTAGTAATAGAAGAGATTGCACCGTTATTACAAAGACAAATTTTATTAAGTTCAAACCGTCACTTCTATTTAAAACAAAAACTACAACAAATCATTTTCCGTACGTCAATCATTTTACGTGAACATGCGAAATCGAGCGGTTTCGTACCAGTTGATTTAGAAGTGCCATTCGGTATGGGCGGTACAGGATCGCTTCCGCCAATGGAATTCTCATTACCAAATGGTGTGAAGATGGAAGTAGTTGGCCGTATTGACCGTGTTGATAAGGCAGAAGATGAAAACGGAACCTTCCTACGTATTATTGACTATAAATCAAGCTCAAAAGCGTTAGACTTAACGGAAGTGTATTACGGATTAGCACTTCAAATGTTAACGTATTTAGATGTTGTTACTTCAAATGCACATACGTGGATGAAAAAAGGCGGCACAGCATCACCCGCTGGTGTATTGTATTTCCACATTCATAACCCAATTGTTGAGGTGAAAGGTGATGCATCTGAAGCGGAAATTGAAAAGGAAATTTTAAAGAAATTCAAAATGAAAGGTCTCGTACTAGGAGATGCTGATGTTGTTCGTTTAATGGATAACAAACTTTCAACAGGGAGCTCTGATATTATTTCTGCTGGTCTGAAAAAAGACGGTAGTTTTAGTGCACGTTCAAGTATTGCCAGTGAACAAGAGTTTAACGTCCTGCAAAAATATGTACACCATACGTTTGAAAATATCGGAAAAGACATTACAGAAGGTGTTATCGATATTGCTCCTTATAAAAAGGGGAATAAGGCGGCGTGTACGTTCTGTAACTTCAAATCGGTTTGTCAGTTCGATGAATCACTTGAAGATAACCAGTTCCGTACGTTAAAAGATATGAAAGATAGCGAAGCGATGGAGAAAATTAGAGAGGAGGTTGGCGGAGAATGATAGAAAATTGGCCTAAAAAACCAGAAGGTAGTCAATGGACAGATGACCAGTGGAAAGCCGTTGTAGCGAATGGGCGTGATATTTTAGTCGCAGCAGCAGCTGGATCAGGGAAAACAGCGGTATTAGTTGAACGTATTATTAAAAAGATTATAAATGAAGAAAACCCAGTCGATGTCGACCGCCTGCTCGTTGTAACATTTACGAATGCAGCGGCGCAAGAGATGAAAAACAGAATTGGGGAAGCGTTAGAAAAAGTATTAATTGATGAGCCAGGTTCTCAGCACATTCGAAAGCAGCTGAGCTTATTAAATAAAGCTTCCATTTCAACGATCCATTCCTTTTGTTTACAAGTTATTAGAGGATACTATTATATGCTTGATGTTGATCCTCGTTTCCGCATAGCGAATCAAACAGAAAATGAATTGTTAAAAGAAGAAGTGCTAGATGACATATTAGAAGAAGAGTATGGAATAGAAGATAATACGATATTCTTTGAACTCGTTGATCGTTATACGAGTGACCGTAGTGACGATGATTTACAACGTATGATTTTAGCACTTCATACAGAATCAAGAGCACATCCAAATCCGGAAAAATGGCTTGATAAATTAGTAGAAGCATACGATGTGGAAGGAAAGACAATTGAAGATTTAGTGTACGCTTCCTACTTATTAGAAGATGTGAAATTCCAACTTGAAACAGCGGAACAGCATATTCGTAAAGCGACAGAGCTCGCGATGCTTCCTGACGGTCCAGCGCCTCGCGTTGAAACCCTGCAAGTAGATTTAGTTTTACTTGGAACGTTATCATCAGCTGCTCGTGAATCGTGGACAAGCGTGTATGAAGCGATGCAAAACGTATCGTGGCAAACGTTAAAGCGTATTAAGAAAAGTGATTACAACGAGGATGTTGTAAAGCAAGTAGACTCTCTTCGTAATAAAGCGAAAGATGAAGTGAAGAAATTACAAGAAGAGCTATTTAGCCGCAAGCCAGAAAGTTTCTTGCGAGATTTTCAAGATATGCATCCTGTATTAGAAAAACTTGTACAGCTTGTAAAAGTATTTACAGAACGTTTCCAAACGATGAAGCGAGATAAAGGAATGGTCGATTTCACGGATTTAGAGCATTTTTGTTTACAAATTTTAAGTGAACAAAGTGAAGATGGTGAAATGAAGCCATCAGCAGTAGCGCTTCAATATCGCAATAAATTTGCTGAAGTATTAGTCGATGAATATCAAGATACGAACTTCGTACAAGAATCGATTATTAAATTCGTAACGAAAGATTCTGAGAGTGAAGGAAACTTGTTCATGGTTGGCGACGTGAAACAGTCAATCTATCGTTTCCGACTAGCAGAACCAGGATTATTCCTAGGAAAGTATAAACGCTTCACGCAAGAAGGATTAGGCGGCGGAATGAAGATCGATTTAGCGAAAAACTTCCGTAGTCGTCATGAAGTGTTAGCAGGCACGAACTTTATCTTCAAACAAATTATGGGCGAAGAAGTTGGGGAAATCGATTACGATGCTGACGCTGAATTAAAGCTAGGTGCTACCTATCCAGATGGTGAAGATGTAGCAGCTGAGCTATTATGTATTCAGCAAACGGAAGAAGAGGTAATAGACGGTGAAGAAGGTGCGGAAGTAGAAAAGGCGCAGCTTGAAGCTCGTCTTATGGCGCAGCGCATTAAAGCGATGGTCGATTCCGGTTATGAAGTGTATGATCGTAAAACGGATAGTATGCGCCCTGTACAATACCGCGACTTCGTTATTTTGCTCCGCTCCATGCCGTGGGCACCACAAATTATGGAAGAGTTAAAGCTGCAAGGAATTCCAGTATACGCTGATCTTGCGACTGGTTACTTTGAAGCGACAGAAGTAAATATTATGATGAACGTATTCCGCGTTATTGATAATCCGATGCAAGATATTCCGCTTGCAGCAGTACTTCGTTCACCAATCGTTGGATTAAACGATGAAGAACTTGCAACGCTTCGTGCTCACGGGAAGAAAGGTTCGTTTTATGAAGTAATGAGCTCATTCTTAAAAGGGGCACCGCTTGAAGAAGAAAAAGAACTACATGATAAATTAGAATGGTTCTACAACTTACTGCAAGGATGGCGTGAATTCGCGCGCCAACAGTCTCTTTCTGATTTAATTTGGAAAGTGTACGGTGAGACAGGTTATTATGATTTTGTCGGTGGTTTACCAGCTGGAAAGCAAAGGCAAGCAAACTTGCGTGTACTATATGACCGCACAAGACAATATGAAGCAACATCGTTTAGAGGCCTATTCCGCTTCTTACGCTTTATTGAGCGTATTTTAGAGCGCGGTGATGATATGGGTACGGCGAGAGCTTTAGGTGAACAAGAAGATGTCGTTCGCATTATGACAATTCATAAAAGTAAAGGACTTGAGTTCCCAGTCGTATTCGTAGCTGGACTAGGTCGCCGCTTTAATACACAAGACTTAATGAAACGTTTCTTACTGCATAAAGATTTCGGTTTCGGTTCGCAATTTATCGATCCTCGTAAACGAATTAAATATACGACATTATCGCAACTTGCGATTAAGCGTAAAATGAAAATGGAATTAATTGCGGAAGAAATGCGCGTATTATACGTAGCGTTAACACGTGCAAAAGAGAAGTTAATTTTAATTGGAACGGTTAAGGATGCAAATAAAGAAATGGAAAAGTGGCTTGATGCGAGGGAGCATAGTGAATGGTTATTACCAGATCATATACGTGCCGGAGCGTCTTGCTACTTAGACTGGATTGCACCTTCATTATATAGACACCGTGATAGTGAAATACTTCTTGAATTAGGACAAGGAAGCATTCCGGATGAAATTTATGGGTATAGTGCGAGCTGGAAAGTAGAAGTTGTTGACGGTAACACGTTACTTGCGCCAGAACCCGTTCAAGAAGAGAAACAAGAATTGTTAGAAGCACTCCGTGAGAAAAAAGCTGTTCCGTTGCAAAGTGAACGAAAAGATGAAGTGTACGATAGATTAATGTGGAAGTACGGATATGAGGAAGCGACAGCTCATCGTGCGAAGCAGTCTGTTACAGAAATAAAGAGAAATTATCAATCTGAAGAAGGTAGCGATAATGCCTTTATTAAAAAATTACGTGCACCAATTAAAACACGTCCTCGTTTTATGGAGAAAAAAGGTTTAACGTACGCAGAGCGTGGAACTGCAGTCCATGCCGTTATGCAGCATGTTGATTTGAAGAAGCCGATTACGATTGAAGTTCTTCAAGAGCAAATTGCTGGAATGGTAAATAAGGAATTATTAACATTTGAACAAGCAGAAGAAATAGCAATCGAAAAAGTCATTTCATTCTTTGACAGTGACCTAGGTAAAAGGGTATTAGCGGCGAAAAGTGTTGAGCGTGAAGTACCATTTACGATGATGCTTGCAGCAGAAGAAGCATATCAAGATTGGCAAGGGAAGAGCGGGGAATCGATTCTTGTCCAAGGGGTTATCGACTGCATGATTGAAGAGGAAGATGGCATTACGTTAATCGACTTCAAAACAGATACGATTGAAGGGAAATTCCCAGGTGGATTCGAACAAGCGAAACCAATTTTAGAAGAGCGATATAAAGTGCAGCTTTCGTTATATGCAAAAGCGCTCGAGAAAAGCTTACAACATCCTGTGAAAGAGAAATGTTTATACTTCTTTGATGGTAATCATGTTGTAAAAATCGAAGAATAGAGGAACTTGAAAATGGCAACGGAAAAAACGTTAAGAACGTGTGAAAAAGGTCATGAATACTACAAAAGTAGTGATTGTCCAACTTGCCCAACCTGTGAGAAAGAAAAGAAACCACAAACAGGATTCCTTTCGCTTCTTTCATCACCAGCACGAAATGCACTAGAGCATCATGGAATTCATACTATAGAAGAACTTTCAAAGTATAGTGAAAAAGAAATTTTAAAACTACATGGCATGGGACCAGCATCTTTGCCAAAGCTTAGAAAGGCTTTGGAGGAGAATGGGTTATCATTTAAATAAAATGAAACAGTAAACAGTGGAGTTTTTGATAAACTTGAATGAGGTAAAAGAAAAAAGTAGGAGATATTCTCCTACTTTTTTTTACGCTGTTCCAATCTGATCTTGATCGGCCACATCAGAATCAAACGTATTTGTTGCACTAACACCGTTAAAAGTATTCACGACAAATCCAACATTGGAAGCTCCGGATCCATTATAAGCTTTCGTATTTTCTTTCGGAGACACGTTATAAAAATCCCCTAAATTAAAAGAACCATTACTGTTTTGAACGACGAGATTTCCAACAACAGAAGGCATACCATCCACCTACTTTACTAAGCTTTTTAATTACTATATGAATTATTGAGTGGAAGGTTCATCCGTAATATATTGACGGATTTGCATAATACGAGAGTTATTAAAAACATAATCAACATTTCCAATTTGAAAGCAGCCAGAATTTAAAAGTGTTCGCAATTCAACATTATTTACTTCAATAAAAGGACATTCATTTACAATGTTTAATTTAACATCTGTCGTCCGTTTTGGGATTGTGATGTGTTCATCTGTAAAGATTTCAAATGCGTCTAAGCGACCTTCGTCTTTTATATAACAAGGAATTTCCCTGTGGACGGCAAGAGCTCTACTTTTTAATTCCATTTGATTTGCGTCTCCAACTTGAAATACGGCAGTAATCCCTAAAGAAATAATAGAAACATTTTGGACAACAGACACATGATGTAACATAATTTATCAGTCTCCTTAACCTGGAGTAGGAGGGACATCTGTTACTAACGGTACAAATGGACCCTCTGTAACTGTTTCAAACGGCGTATCAAGAATAGAAGATAGAATGAGGAAATTTGCATCCCCAATTAAAAAGAGTGCGGACGACGATACACCGTTCATTTTGATCTGTCCGACTTTTAATTCACGATTTACAACGTTAACATTCATACATACTTACTCCTTTCGGAAATTGCCCGGTATGTGTTGAATAAAAGATAGAAAGGCTTTGTCGATATCATGTTTCATTGCCTGGATAATGATATCTCGTAAATAATCTGGATCTGTTGAAATCCCTTCATGTGATTGTGCTTGTGATAAGTAATAAGGAAGTCTATGCTCCATCTGTTTTTTTATGTCATCCACCATCATTTGTCGATACATTTCATCGAGCGGCGTTCTCTCTTCTTGTTCAAAATGGAGAATTCGATTATATGCTTCTTCATCTAAGTAACGATGCATTTCCTGAAGGATGCCTTGGTAAAAATCTGGATTTGTGTCAGTTTCAGGATTGACCTTCAAAGTTTCTGTATCAACTTGAAAATCTTCAATTTGCTGTCCTTTTGCTGAAAATGGGTTTAAACCAATATTTAAAGTGCCATTTAAATTTTCTACTTTTAATTGATCGAATTTGTATTCCACTTTTCCTACAGAAGAGGAGGGGCGATTTTTTAATTCGTTAAGCTCTTCTTGGAGTTGGCGCACTTGATCTTCTAAATTCAGGATGGCTGCTTGTTGTGTTTGAAGAGCTTGTTGAAGTTGGTGTAAGTAAGTATATATATCTTGATTCATTTTGTGAAACCTCCTTTTCAATAGGGAGGGGAAATATATTCCTGCTATATATTTATGACAAGGATGTCTTAAGAAGAACTAGTTGATGGTTTGATAGAAATAATTTGTCCTTTCGCCTGTAATGGGCGAAGGGGCTCTGTAAATCCGCCAGTATTTGAGAATTTAGATAGAGCTTTAATACTTCCAGCAGTACCAATTTGGAATACAGAAGAGGTTGTAATGCTATCAATTTTAATGCTGTTAATGATGATACTTTGGTTTACGTAGAAATTCAATACAATCGCCTCCTCTAAGTTGAACCAATTATCGCTTGATCAATGACATCTGAATCATTAACAGTCGTTGCGCTTTGATAATTGTAGACAGAAACGTTATCTCCAACATTAAAAGAGCCGGCCCCGGCGAAAGCGCGTGAATAACTAATAGGCCTAATCGCAAATACATCTCCAATATGAAAAATACCACTTGATCCAATATTGACGATACGAATATGTCCGACCATAGCTGGCATACAAAACACCTTTCGTTTTTAAAATTTTCTTTTCTACTATTGTATGGGCGTTTTCAATAAAATGTGTGTTTTTTTGAAATAAAAGAAACACACACGTTATTGCGTGTGTGTTTCGAGTGTTTGATTAGGGTGAAAATCCGTATGTACATGCCAAATTGCATTTAAGAGCCTGTCCAGTTCTTGGCTACAATCCACTGTTTTTTGAGAAGTCATTCCGTAGCGTTCAGCAAAATAAATCATTTTTTCACGTTTTTTTTCAATCGCTTGCTCAAACATTGAAATCGGCTCCATCTCTAAATGAAATTTTTAGTATATATGTAGTACATATTATACAAAAACCCCATAAAAAAGAAATACCTTCGCTAAAAAAAGTAAAATTTCTACATTTTATGCCAAATAATAAAGGAGTAACGAATAGGATATGGGAAGAATATTGTAAAAATTAGCGTGTATGAGAAGGTTTTTTTCTTACGGATGCGAATACAATTAAAGGGTATGAGTTTTAGGATGGAGAGTGGAAATATTGCGTTTGGTAACGGCGAAAAAAGATGAAAAGGTATTTGTAGGTATTGTGGATGAAGAAGAAGAAAAGGTATTACACTTAAGAGAAGCGCAAAGGCAAAAGGGAGAAAAAGTTACTATCCCTATTACAATGTTAGAGTGCATTGAAAGAGGGGCTGAATGCTTTGAGAAAGTATGTGAAATTGTAAATTGGGCAAAAGAGCATGGGGAAACGGCGTATTATCCATTAAATGAGGTGAAAATATTAGCACCAATTCCAAGGCCAAGGAAGAATATTCTTTGCGTTGGAAAAAATTATCGTGAGCATGCGATGGAAATGGGCGGCGTAGAGTCAATTCCAGAAAATATAATGATCTTTACGAAAGCACCAACGACAGTTATTGGAATGGATGAAAAAATTAATAGTCATCCCCACGCAACAAATGAACTAGACTACGAAGGAGAACTGGCTATCGTCATTGGTAAGCGAGGGAAACAAATAAAAAAAGAAAAAGCGCTTGAGCATGTTTTTGGTTATACCATTATAAATGATATAACTGCTCGCGACATTCAAAGGAAGCATAAACAATTTTTCCTTGGAAAAAGTTTCGATACATTTTGTCCGATGGGACCGTATTTAATTCATAAATCGATGGTTAGTGCGCCAAATGCGTTACACATTGAAACGGTAGTAAATGGGGAAGTAAGACAAACTTCAAATACAAATAAAATGATTTTTTCAATAGAAGAAATCATTTCAACGATAAGTAAAGGAATGACATTAGAACCAGGAGATATTATCGCAACAGGAACCCCGGCTGGTGTTGGAAAAGGTTTCACACCACCGAAGTTTTTGCATGCGGGTGATGAAGTGGTCATTACAGTAGAAGGAATTGGCACTTTGCGAAATGTGGTGAAGTGAAGAAAAGAGCTATCTTATTAATAGATAGCTCTTTTTTATGGCCATGGGTTATTGAAAAAATCTAAAATAGCAACAATATATAATCCGATGAGTATTAATGTACAAATCCCGATTAGTATAACGGCAAGAGAACTTCTTTCACGGCCAAACCCGATAGCTGTAAGGAAAACGGAAGCCCAAAATGAGATTTTAAGTAGCATGAATGTATGAGGTGTTGAGTAGTGACGGAGTAATGTTGTATATAATAAGAATCCGATGAATGTAATGGAAATGAGAATAGTAGCTAAATAGTTAATATGTTTGCCATATTTCAAAAGCATATAACTACCTCCTTCGTAAAATAAACAGAATATTGAAATTTATTTTACGATAAACTACTAAAAAAAGAAAGAGGCTGTCCTAACATGTAGGACAGCCTCTCTATTATTACGATAATACCGCTTTAATTTTTTGGAATGCCCACTCTAAATCTTCTTCAGAGATTACTAGAGGTGGTGCGATACGAATTACATTTTCATGTGTTTCTTTACATAATAGACCCGCTGCTTTTAGTTGTTCACAGTAAGGACGAGCTGGCTCGTTTAATTCGATACCGATGAATAAACCTTTACCACGAACTTCAGTAATCATTGGGTTATCAATTTCTTTTAATTGTCTAACTAATTTTTCACCTAATTGAAGAGAACGCTCTGTTAATTTTTCTTCTTCTAACACTTCAAGAGCTGCGATAGAAACAGCACATGCAAGTGGATTACCACCGAATGTAGAACCATGAGAACCTGGCTCGAATACGCCCAAAATGTCGCGGTTTGCTGCAACGCAAGAGATTGGGAATACGCCGCCGCCAAGTGCTTTACCAAGTATGTACATGTCAGGAGTTACACCGTCCCAGTCACAAGCAAATACTTTACCAGTACGGCCTAAGCCAGTTTGGATTTCATCTGCTACGAATAAAACGTTTTCTTTTTTACATACTTCAAGAGCTTCTTTTAAGTAACCAGCTGGTGGGATGTTAATTCCTGCTTCACCTTGGATTGGCTCTAAAATGAATGCAGCTGTGTTTGGTGTAATTGCAGCTTTTAACGCTTCTAAATCACCGTAAGGAATTACGATAATGCCAGGAAGCATTGGACCGAATCCACGCTTGTACTCTTCGTTTGAAGACATAGAAACAGCACCCATCGTACGGCCGTGGAAGTTATCTTCACAAACGATAATTTCAGCACGGTTTGCTTCTACTTTCTTCACGTCATAAGCCCAGCGGCGAGCTGTTTTAATTGCAGTTTCAACAGCTTCTGCACCTGTATTCATTGGAAGTACCATTTCTTTATTAGTTAGTTTCGCAACTTTTTCGTACCAAGGACCTAATTGATCGCTATGGAAAGCACGAGAAGTTAACGTAACACGATTAGCTTGGTCAATTAAAGCGTTAATAATTTTTGGGTGACGATGACCTTGGTTTACTGCAGAATATGCACTTAATAAGTCCATATAGCGATTTCCTTCAGGATCTTCTACCCAAACGCCTTCTGCTTTAGAAATAACGATTGGAAGTGGGTGATAGTTATTTGCTCCGTATGTGTCTGTAAGTTCGATAATATCCTTAGTTTGAATCATGATTGTTCCCCCTTTTGTTATTACAAGAAGTTTGTAAATACTCTAAATATTATAGCATTTAAATGTAAAAAAGCGAAACATTTCCTGAAAATAAATGAACATGTTATCATATAGAGTGAAAAAGTGTGAAAAGAGGAGGTAAGGGATACGATGGTACATATGCATATTACAGCATGGGCGTTAGGTTTAATTTTATTCTTCGTTGCGTATTCACTTTATTCAGCAGGAAGAAAAGGGAAAGGCGTACATATGGGGCTTCGTCTTATGTACATTATCATTATTGTGACGGGCGTTTGGTTATACCTAGATCAAACTATAGTCGATAAGAGCTATCACATGTGGTACGGTCTAAAAATGCTAGCTGGTATTTTAGTTATCGCTGGAATGGAAATGGTTCTTGTGAAAATGAGCAAAAACAAGGCAACGGGGGCATTCTGGGGATTATTTATTATCGCGCTTGTAGCGGTATTTTATCTAGGACTGAAATTACCGATTGGTTGGCAAGTATTCTAATAAAGAAAATAAAACCACCTTATAATCTCAAATATTTGGGAAATAAGGTGGTTTTTTATTTTATGTTGCATCGATATGCAACTCTTCTCCGTTTACTTTCGTAAAACGAAACGTATTTTTATTTGACGTAGCGTGACGGACGAAATGGTGCTGCAGTGTACAAATCATCTCTTCGTTATCAAACAAAAGAATATTTACTCCTTCACATGCTTCCTCTTTCGGTAAAAAGGATAAATAATTATGACAATACATGCAATCATATAAAGAGTAATGAAGTGATTGCAATGCCTCTGTTAATAAGGCAAAGACAGAGTCAGGTAATTCCTCAAGCCATTCTGTATAGCTAAGGAGTAATTTTTTACGAATACGTATCATTTCCCCATTTTGCAAATGGTGCTGTTCGTTGGCGATTTGTAATATATCTTGTTCGTAGAAACGAGCCGGTAGCCAGTTGTTGTTATATAAAATCTCGAATCCATCTTCGGCAATATCTTCTAATAAAAATGCTTCTTCATTTTCATCATCAAAGAATACCCATTCATTGTTTATACATTCTACATTACCGACCGTATGAGCACGAGGCTGGTTATACAAAATATGTTTACGTTGTATCATACACGATTTCTCCTTTTTGAAAAGTAGTTATTCCTGTTATAGACAGTTCGTGCATTCTTTATAACTAGACACATCTACACATAGGTGGGCATACAATAAAACACGTTTTACTGAGTGAAAATGCTATTCCATATGTGGATAGTAGGTTATCGTCAAGTTTTTCATTTTTAAATCCGCACCTCTTAGGGTGGGGATTACTGCACGTTCAAGAAAAGAAATAAGATGGAAGGATGATTTATATGTGCGGGATTACAGGATGGGTGGATTATAAACGCTCGTTAGAAGGAGAACGGGACGTCGTTACGAAGATGGCTGAGACGTTAGCGAAGCGTGGCCCAGATGATAATAAAGTTTGGATTAAAGGCAATGTCGCATTTGGGCATAAACGGTTAATCGTTGTTGATCCTGAGGGTGGTAAACAGCCGATGACTTGTTTAAAAGATGAAACGAATTATGCAATTTGCTATAACGGCGAACTGTATAACACGGAAGATATTCGAAAGGAACTATTAAGAAGAGGATATACGTTCAAAGGTCATTCTGATACGGAAGTACTATTAGCATCATATATGGAATGGAAAGAACAATGTGTCGATCATTTAAACGGTATATATGCGTTTGCTGTATGGGATGAACAGAAAGAACAAGTGTTTATTGCGCGTGATCGATTAGGTGTAAAGCCGCTATTTTATAAATATGACAGTGGGCGATTACTATTTGGATCAGAGTTAAAAGCGATATTGGCGCATCCAGATGTGAAGGCGGAAGTGACGTTAGAAGGATTATCTGAAATATTCGGACTTGGACCATCTAGAACGCCTGGTCACGGTATTTATGCTGGTATAAAAGAATTACGTCCAGGTCATGCGATGACATTTTCAAAGAACGGTTTATGCATATGGAGATATTGGAATGTGGAAAGTAAAAAGCATGAAGATTCTTTTGAAGAAACAGTAGAGAAAACACGCTTTTTATTACAAGATGCGATTACAAGGCAGCTCGTTTCTGATGTACCACTGTGTACTTTTCTATCAGGTGGTGTAGACTCGAGCGCGATTACAGCAATTGCTGCGAAAGAATACGAAAGATCAGGAAAAGGGCAATTACACACATATTCGATTGATTACGAAGATAATGACAAATACTTTAAAGCAAATGCGTTTCAGCCAAATTCAGATGCACCATTTATTCATTTGATGACTGAAACGTTTCAAACAATCCATCATCGCTGCGTCATTTCAAATGAACAATTAGCGCAGTATTTAACAGAAGCAGTGCTCGTTCGCGATTTACCTGGTATGGCAGATATTGATTCGTCATTATTATGGTTTTGTCGTGAGATTAAACAAGATTTTGTCGTCGGTCTATCTGGGGAATGTGCAGATGAAATATTTGGTGGTTATCCGTGGTTTTATAGAGAGGATGATTTACAATCGAGTGCATTTCCGTGGATGCGCTCTACAGAAGCACGTGAACAACTGCTAAAGAAAGAATGGAGAAATAAATTAAACTTACAACAATATGTACAGCAGCGCTATGAAGAGTCCATTCAAGAAGTTCCTATTTTAGAGGGAGAAAGCCCAATTGAAGCAAAGAGACGCCAATTATTTTATTTAAATATGGTATGGTTTATGACAACATTATTAGACAGAAAAGATCGTATGAGTATGGGTGCAAGCTTAGAAGTACGCGTTCCATTTGCGGATCACCGACTTGTCGAATATGCTTGGAATATTCCTTGGGAAATGAAAATGTATAAAAATCGCGAAAAAGGTCTATTACGTAAAGCGTTAGAAGGATTACTTCCGAATGACATCTTATATAGAAAGAAGAGCCCGTATCCGAAAACGCATAATCCGCACTATACGAAAGCAGTAACAGTATGGCTACAAGATTTATTAACGGATAAAGGCTCAATTTTACACGAACTATTTGATAAAGAACAGCTGAGCGGATTAATTGAGTCAGGCGGCAGTGCATTTCAAACACCGTGGTTTGGTCAATTAATGACTGGTCCTCAGCTTTTAGCTCATTTAGCGCAAATTCATGTTTGGTTTAAAGAATATGGGGTAAATATTAAAGAATAGGAGAAAAGCGACTTACTTTATATGTAAGTCGCTTTTTATTAAATGAATTGTCAAATAAAATTCAAAATCATATTAGAAAAAATACTTATTTAGAATAATTATTTTGACGTACTTATTATTAGTTGTTATAATTGGAAACAAATGTTCTTGAAAAAGATTCTCATTTATCCCGCTTTAATGGGCAGTAAGACCCCTACCTCAAAATGCAGCGAAAGAAAAGAATTTAGGTGGGGGATCAACTGCCCATAAAAGTCCGATTGGTTCAACGAATAATCAGTGGGGGATGAAGAACCTCCCCACTGATTAAAGTTTCACTTTATAAAATTGAGGTGTTATATAGATGGCAAAGAAAAAAATAGGTTTACTCGTAATGGCATATGGAACGCCAGAATCATTAGATGATGTAGAAGCGTACTATACACATATTCGCCACGGGCGTAAACCTTCCGAAGAAGCACTCCAAGACTTAATCGGACGCTATAAAGCGATTGGCGGAATTTCACCACTTGCAAAAATTACGAAAGAGCAAGCGCATAAATTAACAGATTCAATGAATAATATGTTTACAGAGTATGAATTTAATTGTTACTTAGGATTAAAACATATAGCTCCATTTATAGAAGATGCAGTTGAAGAGATGAAGCGTGATGGGATTGAGCAAGCGATTAGTATTGTATTAGCGCCGCATTATTCTACATTTAGCATTAAAGCATATAATGACCGTGCTATTCGTCTTTCTGAAGAAATTGGTGGTCCTGTTATTGAACCAATTGAACAATGGTACGATGAACCGAAATTTATTTCGTATTGGGCAAATCAAATAAAAGAAATGTTTACAAAGATTGAAGATAAAGAGAAAGCAGTTGTAATTTTTTCAGCACATAGTTTACCAGAGAAAATTATTGCAGCGGGTGACCCTTATGTGGAGCAATTGCAGCGTACAGCGGATTTAATCGCAGCAGCTGCAAACATTCAAAATTATACAATAGGTTGGCAAAGTGCCGGAAATACACCGGATCCATGGATTGGGCCGGATGTGCAAGATTTAACGAGAGATTTATTTGAAGAGCATAGATATAAATCTTTCATATATTGCCCAGTTGGCTTTGTGGCAGAGCATTTAGAAGTTTTATATGACAATGATTACGAGTGTAAAGTTGTAACGGATGAAATAAATGTAGCTTATTTTAGACCAAATATGCCGAATGCACAATCTACATTTATTGATTGTTTAGCTACAATTGTTTCCAAAAAAATGAAAGAAGTAGTTGACAAAGATTTAATTTTGAATAATAATTAGTTTATAATAATTTTAAATAAATAATAATTACTATGAAAGAAAGAGGAGGATCCCCCTAGATGAATCCAAATAATCGCTTAACAACAAACCAAGGTGCTCCGGTTGGAGACAACCAAAATTCTCGTACAGCTGGTCGCCGTGGACCGGTATTATTAGAAGACTATCATTTAGTAGAAAAATTGGCTCACTTTGATCGTGAACGTATTCCAGAGCGTGTTGTGCACGCACGTGGTGCAGGTGCTCATGGTGTATTCGTTACGAAAAATAGCATGAAGCAATATACGAAAGCAGCATTTTTACAAAATGAAGGAACTGAAACGCCTGTATTTGTTCGTTTTTCAACGGTTATTCATGGTCAAGGTTCTCCGGAAACAGCTCGTGATCCACGTGGGTTCGCTGTTAAATTTTATACAGAAGAAGGAAACTATGATATCGTAGGTAATCATTTACCAGTCTTCTTCATTCGTGATGCAATTAAATTCCCTGATATGGTGCATTCTTTAAAACCAGCACCTGATACAAATATTCAAACACCAGATCGTTACTGGGATTTCATGACGTTAAGTCCAGAATCTACACATATGATGACATGGGTATTTTCTGATTACGGTACACCAGCAAGCTATCGTGAAATGGAAGGGTTCGGTGTACATTCATTTAAATGGATTAATGCAGAAGGTAAAATTGTCTACATTAAATATCACTGGAAACCACAGCAAGGTGTACGTAACCTAAGTGCAAAAGAAGTGCAAGAAGTACAAGGAAAAGACTTCAACCATGCAACTCGTGACTTATTCGATGCAATCGAAAAAGGGAATTATCCAAAGTGGGATTTACACGTACAAGTGATGCAACTAGAAGAAACGGATTCTTTAGATTTCGATCCGCTAGATCCAACGAAAGTTTGGCCAGAAGATCGTTTCCCATTAATGGAAGTAGGGACAATGACGTTAAATCGTAACCCGAAAAACTTCTTTGCGGAAGTAGAACAAGTGGCGTTCTCTCCAAGTGCAACTGTAAATGGTATTGAACCATCTGAAGATAAATTATTACAAGGTCGTTTATTTTCTTATCCAGATACACAGCGTTATCGCCTTGGTGCAAATTACTTACAAATTCCTGTCAACTGCCCATATGCAGCTGTCCATAACCAACAACGTGATGGTGCGATGCAAATCAATCAAAACCCATCTACAATCAACTACGAACCGAGCCGTCATGCTGAAAATCCAGTTGAAGACCCAGCTTACCGCGATTCAACTATGAAAGTAGAAGGTTATGTATCTCGTGAGAAAATTGACAAACCAAATGACTTCAAACAAGCAGGTGAGCGTTACCGTTCATTCTCTAAAGAAGAGCAAGATAACTTAATTGCAAACTTAACAAATGACTTAAAAGACGTAAATGAACGCACGAAATTACTAGCTGTTTGTAACTTCTTCCGTGCAGATCAAGAGTACGGTATGCGTTTAGCACAATCGCTAAATGTTGATATTACGCAATATGTAGGAAATGCTCCGAAATAAATAGGAAAAGACGACTGTTATGAAACGGTCGTCTTTTTTGTTTATGTAAAGTTACACGCGGGTATTCTTCAGTTTCATTATGTCGGAATTTGTTGGTAAATCGATATCCTGTGTCGAAACGTCGATATATTGAAATAATCGCTGATATATTTGAAAAATCGTCGATATATCCGAAGAATCGCTGATATATTTATGTTAATACCGCTCGGGGTATGATATCGGCAGTGTGATAAAAAGAGATGCAATCTACTATCAATAGATTGCATCTCTTTTTTTAGTTCACTCGCTCAGTATACTCATAAGCTTTCTCCCCATGCATTGAAATATCAAGTCCCATATGTTCCTCTACCCGGACAGGGAGGAAGAAGTTAATTGCTTTAATAATCGCGTACGTCATGATAATTGTGAATGCATATGTTGCGCCGATTGCTACAAGTTGTTTCAACAGTAACGCGGCGTTTCCGTAAAATAATCCGTTAGCACCATCGCTGTTTACGGCAGTAGTTGCAAATAGTCCTGTCGCAATACCGCCCCAAGTTCCGCCGATGCCGTGACATCCGAATGCATCGAGTGTATCGTCGTATCCGAATTTTGTTTTTAAGAAAAAGACCGCTCCGAAGCATAATACGCCGCCGATTGCTCCGATAAGAAGAGCCGAGAAAGGTGTAACGAACCCGCAAGCTGGCGTAATAGCGACTAGACCGGAAACGGCACCACAAGCAGCTCCCATCGCAGTCGGTTTTGATTGGAAGAACCATTCTGAAAGCATCCAAGTTAATGCAGAGGCAGCGGCGGCTATATTTGTATTAATAAATGCAGTTAAAGCTACATCATTTAAAGATAAGGCGCTTCCGACGTTAAAACCGAACCAGCCGAACCACAGTAAACCAGCGCCTAACATCGTAAATGGTAAATGATGAGGAGAAGTACCGCTTATGTTTTTTCGTTTTCCAAGGAAAATAGCTAATACAAGGCCAGCCACGCCGGATGTAATATGAACGACATTACCACCAGCGAAGTCTAACGCACCAAGTTCTCTTAGCCATCCGCCAACGCCCCATACCCAATGAGCGACAGGATTGTAAACGATTGTTGTCCATAGAAGGATGAAAATAAGGAAAGCTGAAAATCGCATTCTTTCGGCAAATGCTCCTGAAATTAAAGCGGGAGTTAAAATAGCGAACATGAGTTGAAACATCATAAATAAATTGTGAGGAATGGTAGATGAGTAGTCTGAATTTGGTGCGTAGGTAACTCCGTTTAAACCGAACCAATCGAGTGTGCCGATAAGTCCGTGCCAATCTGGTCCGAATGATAAAGAATAACCAATTACAATCCATTGAATCGAAACGATAGCCATTGCGCTATAACTATGCATTGTTGTACTGAGTACGTTTTTACTGCGAACCATACCTCCATAAAAAAGTGCTAATCCTGGTGTCATTAACATGACCATTACTGTCGCTACAAACATAAAAACCGTATCTCCCGTATTCATTCTCTCTCCTCCTATAATGTTAGAAAAATTAACATCAATTTGTTATGTTTCATATCATATTCGAAATGAAATGAAAAATCAACTAAAAATTCAGAAAACTTTATGTATCATGTTAGAAAATCTAACATGTAGTATTTTAAGAAGAGTGAAATCAACGTATGCGATTCGTTTGGATAATTGGTATAATATTCTTATAATTAAAAAACATGGGGGATGCGTGTGGGGAAAATACATACTAGGAAATTATTCATTTGTTTTTGTTTAGCTGTTGTTTTGTTTGTACCAATACATACATTTGCAGACGAAAAAAGAGAGTGGCGAGACGAAGTTATATATTCCATTATGATTGATCGTTTTAATAATGGGGAACCAAAAAATGACAAACAGTTAGAAGTTGGCAATTTAGAAGGGTATCAGGGCGGAGATATAAGAGGCATTATAAAAAGACTAGATTACATAAAAGAAATGGGATTTACCACTGTTATGCTTTCGCCGCTTTTTGAAAGTGTAAAATACGATGGATTAGACGTGCGCAATTTTCAGCAGGTAAATGAACATTTCGGAACAGAAAATGATGTGAAAGAACTTGTGCAAGAAGCTCATGCAAAAGGAATGAAAGTTGTATTTCAATTTCCACTTGGAGAAAACGAACAACAAGTAATCGATTCGATGAAATGGTGGATCAAAGAAGTTGATTTAGATGCAAGTTATGTAATACATAGTGAAAAAAAGTCGCCTGCTTTTTGGGATGATGTGCAAAAAGATATGCAAGTGATAAAGAAAGATTTTCGGGTTATGGCAAAAGAAGATAGTGAATACAACGAAAAAATAGTAGAATCGTTTTCCAAAGCGGACGTATCGGTAAAATCTTTATATGATGTGAGTAAAAAAGACGAGGAATTCGTTACATTTTTAGATAATCAAGATACAAAAAGATTTGCTCGTATTGCAAAGGAGAATATGAATTATCCGCCATCTCGTTTGAAACTAGCTCTTACATATGTATTAACATCACCGGGTATTCCAAATTTTTATTACGGAACTGAAATTGCATTAGATGGAGGGGATACGCCAGATAATAGACGATTAATGGATTTCAAATCAGATGAAAAGTTTATGCAGCACATAACGAAACTCGGTGAGCTTAGACAAACGAGACCATCTTTACGACGCGGTGCATTTGAACTCTTATACGATAAAAATGGAATGAGTGTACTAAAACGAAAGTATAAAGATGAAGTCACATTAGTAGCGATTAATAATACGAAAGAAACGCAAAAAGTTGCTTTACCTGCAAGTGCGATTGGTGAAAAACAAGAGTTAAGAGGATTGTTAGAAGATGAAATTATAAGAGAAGAAAACGGAAAATTTTATCTCGTTTTAAAGCGTGAAGAATCAAATGTGTATAAAGTTAATGGAGAAACAGGTGTGAATTGGTTATTTATCTCTTTAATCGTCGGTGTGAACGTATTGTTTATTGTTTTTTTAGTTGCGGTTAAAAAGAGACGGAAATAAGGGAACATTCTCTTGTGTGTTCAATTAAAAGTGCGTGATGAGGTGAGATGTTTGAGGGGAAAGAAGTTGTTCGCTATATGTTTGAGTCTTCTTATCGTATTCGTACTTCTGTGTTTTTGGGACAATCGTGATGAGGGGGAATTTGTTCGGTGGGGTGATAGTGTTCATTCTGTTGATACGGAAGTGCTGAAGAGAAACGATATAAAATACAAAATCGAAAATGATAAAGTATACATTCCTGAAAAATCATTTGATAAAGCAATATGGTGTTGCTCTTAATAAATGCGAAAACACCTCTAATGAGAAGGGTTCCTGGGCTATGGAGGAGACTTTCTTCCTAGCCTGTTTTTGTGTCAACGTCGATAAAAAGAGAAGAAGAGATTTCTCATGAGGGAGGTAACTGTTTGTTTTAACTTTATTCTACTATTTGTGTGAATTAAGAATCTCACCTCGAAATTTTGCTGCACAAATAAGTGAAAAAAACTTTAGAACAAAGCAATAATTGCAACTATACTAATTTTACATTACATTAAAAGATGAAAAATAATTTTATACTCATTAAGGGTTATATTTGAGGAGCGAAAATGGAATTTTACGATTTGGGTATTACCATTAAAGAACTTAGAATTAAAAAAAATATATCACAATCCGAATTGTGTCATGGAATATGTTCACAAAGTCAAATTAGCAAAATAGAAAAAGGTATGATTTTTCCATCTAGTATATTGTTATATCAATTATCTGAGAGACTTGGTATTGATCCGAATAATATATTTGCACTAACTCAAAACAAAAGATTGAAATATGTAGAAAATGTAAAATGTGTAATAAGAGATTGCATAAAGCAAAAACAATATAAAGAACTTTATGAAATAGTAAAGAAAGAGAAAGATGAAAATGCTTTCCAGACAAAAGAAGATAAACAATTTCTATTATGGCATGAAGCAATTGCTATATTTATGGTGAATAGATCAACAAAAAAGGCTTTACATCTTTTGAATCATGCATTAAAACTAACTTTAACCAATACTGATTTTCTATCAGAAAGAGAAATAGATATGATGCAGACAATGTCTATATTTTATGCGGAAAACAAAGAATATGAAAAAAGTATTAATATATTAAGAAAATGTTTAACTAATTTTGATAAGTTAGATTTTCCTAGAGATAGAGAAATTAAATTAAAAATTATTTTTAATTTAGCGAACTGTTTAGGGCATGTATATCAACATGAGGAGGCGGTAAAATACCTTGATAAGGGCATCAAATTGGCTATTAATCTAAGCACTTTATACTTACTCGGTGAACTATACTATTTAAAGGGTTGGAATTTATTAAGGTTGAAACAACATAATGAAGAAGATGCTGCTAATAACATGAAAAAAGCATTATTTATATTTGAAATAACAGAAAAAGAACATTATATAAAAATGATTAAAGAAAAATATTTGAAAAAACATCCATAAGTTCTGCGGAATTACTTATATATAGCAAAACCCACAGGAAAAATTCCTGTAGGTTTTACATTATACTTATAAACATCTTATTATTTTTTATAAACTTAGTTCTGAAACAGTATCGTTTAATGTAAATTTTTGAATGAAAAATTATTTAATGTACTTTTTATTTTGAAGTCTGCATCTTTATTAACAGCTCATGCTTCTTTTCACTTCCATCCAAATATTATTAAAGTTACGTTGGTTCAAGTCAGCGGAAGGTGCCTTGAGGTGTCTTTTTTTAATGATTTTTATCATCAACTATGTAATGTTTTTTTTTGTTATTACATAACGTAGGTTTTTTGTACCAAGCTTTGTGGATACATTTAGACTTATCAATTGGTGTAGTTATATTATTAGAGCATCCTGCAATATTTAGACAGAATGTAGTTAATAAAAACCATAGTATTAATTTCTTCAAATAACCACTTCTAACTCTTTTTAATTAACATTTTTTCATAAAATCCATTCCTTACTTATTTTACATTACATGAAAGGGTGGAAAATATTCTTATAATCATAATTTGTTACATTTGAGTGGGGAGGGCGGTTCTTACGACGATTTTCAAAAGGGACTACTCAATTCATGTATAAAAATAATTTCACGTGTAAAAGTAAATTCTACAATCATCCAATCTTTATTCTAGTTATTCGGTTACCTGTAAGCTTAGACCCCTACCGCTAAAAAGAAAAACATCCTCTGCACAGAGGATGTTTTTCTTTTTAGCGGTAGTTAATAAATTGTACGTCAATCGGTAAATCAGCGCTGCGAACTGCTGCGATAACTGCTTGTAAGTCATCACGGCTTTTTGCTGTAACACGTACTTGATCATCTTGTACTTGTGTTTTTACTTTTAATTTCATTTCTTTAATGATGTTGTTAATTTTTTTCGCGTTATCTTTATCGATACCTTGTTGAAGTGTTGCGCGTTGGCGAACAGTGTTACCAGCTGCCGCTTCAACTTTGCTGTAATCTAAGTTCTTAATTGGAACGTTACGTTTTACAAGTTTAGAAATAAGAACGTCTTTTACTTGCTCTAATTTGAACTCGTCGTCAGAAGTTAAAACAAGTACTTCTTTTTCAAGTTTAATATCACTTTTACTTCCTTTAAAGTCATATCGGTTTTGGATTTCCTTTAATGCGATATTAATTGCGTTTGTTACTTCAGGTAATTCTACTTTCGAAACGATGTCAAAAGAACTATCTTTTGCCATAGTTAGCACCTCCAAATATATTTCTAATCTTTTTATGTACTGTACATACTAAAGTATAGCTGAAAACGAGCTTAGACTTAAGTGTTTTCATACTTAAAATGATGTAACCTCATTTTATTATAGTGAATTTTGGGCAGTTGGACAAATAAAGGAAAAATCGTGTTATAATTAACTTTTGTTTGGAATGATAAAAAGATAAAAAA
The DNA here is from genome assembly GCF_057197025.1 of Bacillus sp. LSHTCR4. Classification (NCBI taxonomy): domain Bacteria; kingdom Bacillati; phylum Bacillota; class Bacilli; order Caryophanales; family Bacillaceae; genus Bacillus; species Bacillus sp. LSHTCR4. The sequence continues at coordinate 249,494 of NZ_JBXUNO010000001.1, forward strand.
GTTAATTTTATATATATAGAAGGGAATTAAAAAATATGTATTTACAAATAGGATCGATTGAACAGGTAACTGTTTTACGCGAAACGGAAATCGGATATATGGTTGGAAATGAAGAAGAAGAAATTTTTCTACATAAAAATGAAGTAGCTGGAGAAATTGAAGAAGGCGATACGATTGATGTATTCTTATACCTTGATCACCAAAATCGTATTTCGGCAACAATGAAGGAGCCAATTATTACAACATATGATTGGAACTGGGTAAAGGTTGTAGAAGTTATTCCTAGTCTAGGTGTGTTTGTTGATATTGGTGTATCAAAAGATATACTAATTCCTGCTGATGAATTCCCAATTTATATGCCAGTATGGCCAGAAGTTGGAGACGAATTATATTGTACGTTAAAATTAACGAATCGTGATCGTTTAATTGCTCTTCCAGCAAGGGATAGTGATATGCAAGAAATCGTTGTAGAGGCGACGCCATCTATGCGTAATAAAAACGTAAATGGACGTGTGTATCGTTCACTTCAAGTTGGTTCATTCGTATTAACAGATGAGCATTTCCGTGCATTTTTACATCATACAGAAAGAAAAGAACAAGTTCGCATCGGTCAGCGCGTAACGGGACGAATTATTGATGTAAAAGATGACGGTACAATTAACATTTCACTTCTTCCTCGTAAAGAAGAAGGAATGGAAGATGATGCTGCAGTGATTTATGCATATATGGAAGAACGAGGCGGAGCAATGCCGTTTTGGGATAAGAGCCACCCAGAAGACATTAAAGAACGTTTCAATATGAGTAAAGCTGCATTTAAGCGTGCACTTGGTAAGTTGATGAAAGAAGAAAAGGTTTATCAAGAAGAAGGTTGGACTTACTTTAAGAAGTAAAGGAAATAAAAAGCACCACCTTATATTTGTAAAATATAAGGTGGTGCTTTTTTAATTTTCTTGTTCACGCGCAAGAGTAAACGTATCCTCCAACTCACTATCGTTTATTTTAATATTTGCCTTTTTTAATTCCTTTTGCAGTAATTTGTGACTGAATGTAGGATCGGCAATACGTTCTGCTTCTAAGTTTTTGCGGATGGAATCTTTCACTTCATTGTAAGGTTGTAAGTCTTTTTTACCAGTTAGTTTAATAATGTGATAACCATTTGGTGATTGGACAGGATCACTAATTTGACCAATTTTTAGTTTGTAGGCAGCAGTTTCAAATTCAGGTGTCATTGCACCTGAATGGAAGTATCCGAGGTCTCCGCCTTTCTCTTTTGATAGTAGGTCTTGCGATTCTTGTTTTGCTAGTTCTTCAAATGAAGCACCAGCATCTAATTTTTTCTTTATTTCTTTCGCTTCATTTTCGTCACTTACTAAAATGTGGCTCGCTTTAATTTCTGGTTTGTAGTGGTCTTTCACGTCTTTTTCTGTAACACTTTTTTTAATTGCTTCATTCATAGCAAGTTTGAACTTAATTTGATTTTTGAAATCCTCTTCATCTTTTAAACGATTGTTTTCTAGTACTTTTTTGAATTGATCTCCATATTGTTTTTTTACTTTTTCTACTTCTTTATTTACCTCTTCATCAGGTACTTTATATTTTTTCGTGATAACGTCTTGTGCCATCATTTCGTATAGCATGTCTTTTCCGTAACGATCTTTCAATTGTTTTTCGAAGTCGTCCTTCGTAACAGTCGAGTCTGTTGCTGTGGCGACTGTAGCTGATCCGTTTTTTTGTCCGCAAGCAGCTAGCATTAATATACTTATTAGTGCAGTAATAATGAAAATGTGTTTCCCTCTCATGCTAACACCTCATCCGAATATGTTATCGCTATTGTAGAATATAGAAGTGAACATGAAGTGAATTTTTAATGTTTTTTCCTGTAAAATGTAAAAAAAGTACATCAACAATATTGTTGATGTACGATGGGATCAAAGGTGATCGGTCTTTTTGGAATAAGCACGCTTACCTTGTTCTATATTCTTTTGTTCTTGCTCATTTTTTTGTGCGCGCTTTGCATTGTTATCGCGTGCTTTTTTGTCGTTATCACTCGTATGTGGCATATGTATCAACTCCATTTCTAAACGTTGTACGTTTATCATTTCCTTTTTCGTAAAGACTATGTATAGCAGTGCATTCATGAATAATAAGGGTGGATTAGAAATGGATTTGAAGTTGAATTATACCGAACTTATAAAGAAGTTAATCGTTGTAATCATCGCAGGTTTGTTAAACGCGATTGGAATGAATTTATTTTTAACACCAGCGAAAGTGTACGCAAGTGGCTTTGCTGGATTGTCTCAATTGCTATCACAAATATTAGGTGATTTTTTATCTATTCACATATCAACTGGGGTATTGTTTAGCTTATTTAATGTTCCTGTCGTTATTTTAGCATGGAAAAAGGTTGGAAAGGCTTTTACTTTCTTTAGTTTTCTTTGCGTTATATTTATGACTTTGTTTTTAGAAATTATCCCAGTTAGAGCGGTTTCAAACGACATCATATTAAATGCGATTTTTGGCGGGATTATTTCAGCGATTGGAGTAGGAATTGCGTTGAAGTGGGGGGCTTCTACAGGTGGTTTAGATATTATCGCCATGATTTTATCAAAGATTAAAGACAAGCCTGTCGGTACGTATTTTTTCTTCTTCAACGCACTGATTATTATCGCCGCTGGCTATGTGTATGGATGGGAAAAAGCATTATATACTTTGGTGACTTTGTATGTGTCAACGCGAATCATCGATGCGATTCATACGCGTCATGTAAAGATTACGGCATTAATCGTTACGAAGAATGGGGCGGATGTACGAAAGGCGATTCACTCACGTTTAGTGAGGGGGATTACAACTGTACCGGCAACTGGTGCTTATACGAATGAAAATAAGGAAATGTTAATGATTGTTATTACTCGTTACGAATTGTATGAATTAGAGCGGGTTATTAAACAAGTGGACCCAGGTGCATTTACAAACGTCCTGCAAACGGTTGGGGTATTTGGATTGTTTCGAAAAGATTAAAGAGGACCAAAGTTGGCCCTCTTTTTTAATGTAAATTCGTAATAGTTTGCAATTGCTCTTGCATTTCGCGTAGCTGAGCTTTTTCAGCTGTTGAAGAGTTTGCGTAAGCAGATTGCAAAGCGTTTTTTGCTCTATATACGAGATCTTGCTGCTCGGCGCCGCTTGAACAAGATACGGCATTTGCAACAGCATCTCTAGCTTGTTGGAATAGTAAGTTCCCCATTTAGACCCCTCCAAAAGAAGAGTTGCTTCTCGCTTTTTCTGCCTCAGCTAATGTACCACGGTACGGGAATCTTGCATCATGCTTCATAACAGCATCGGCTCCTTGTTGGATAAAACGTTTTGATTTGTTCTTTTTACCCATTCGAAAAACCCCCTTTATTTAGCTGAAAACAATCGACGCGCTGACTTGTGCGTCTAATCATAGTATGAGCGTTTGGCGAGAAACTATAAGTAGGGAATTTTTAGATTACAACCCAAGAACCTCTTCTAAATATAGTGCAATACCATCTTCTTCGTTCGTTAATGTCGTATGGTTTGCGAGTGATTTTAATTCAGGGATGGCATTTCCCATTGCGATGCCGTGACCAGCAAATTCAATCATTTCAAAGTCGTTATCTTCATCACCGAAAGCGATAATTCGCTCTTGTGGAATGTTGTAATGACTAGAAATTTTTTGCAGTCCAACAGCCTTATTTAATCCGCTTTTTACAATTTCAATAATCGGCCAAGGTGCGCCCCATTTTCTATGGTCGATTACTTCAGCATGCATATCAGTTAAATGTTGACGAATTGCACTGGAATGCTCGTCATGTGCATCAATTAATAAGCAAGTTGGATGATCGTTTAAAATATTTAATAAGTCTCCAGTAAAAATGTTTGGAGAACCGAATTCGAAAATATGTTTTTTATCTTCATCAATTTCACGAACATACACATCGTCCATTACTTCAGCGTATATATTTTTCACGCCAAAATCAAAGCAAGCTCGGACAATTTCTTGGGCTGTTGCTAGCTCAAGAGGAGAGTGATGTGTTCCCCACTTTGAATCAAGAGGGTGATGTACGTAAGCGCCATTAAAGTTTACGATTGGTGTATTCAGACCAAGTTCTTTATAGTAATCATAACTAGCGCGGAATGGACGTCCTGTTGAAATAACGACAATATGTCCTTGTTCCTTTGCTTTTGCAATTGTATGTTTCGTTCGAGTGGAAATTATTTTGTTGTCTGTTAATAATGTACCGTCTAAGTCTAATGCGATTAAATGTTGTTTGTTCATAATTTCACCTCTTATAATATTTTTTGTTTTTATCTGTATTCCGTTTTTAATATGCAGAAATAAGAGGTTAGACTGGATGAGACCACCAAAGATGGAAAGTTCACTATATATCCATCTTACGTCGCAAAGTGCTGCGGTGTCTACTATTTCTCGTTGGAAATTAAGAAAAGTCAACATCTTTTTAGAAAGTTCAAACAATGTTTCTTTCATTATGGACAAATTGTGAAAAGGGTTACATTGCTCGTATGATGAGGCTTATAATGAACATGTAATCTTCTCGTATATGTTTGACTCTCCTTTGAAACTGGCCTATAGTAGGTTGGTTTCTTTTTTTTCTACAAATAGGAAAGAAATCCCTGCTTTAAGCTTGTGTCATTCATGTATATGTACAAGAACGAAATGTAGTACCTGTTTCCTAAACATGACAGAAAAGCTTTCTTTTAAAATGGATATACTAATGAGGCAAAGACGTCATGGAAGGAGAATGGAAATGGGACAAAATCGCAGGTTTCGTTCTGGACAAAAAGCGCCGAATGATGGCATTTACGTAGAAATTGGTGAAACGGGAAGTATGGTAAAAGACCCGCAAATGGTGAAACTAACTGCTGGTGAAAAGTTTCCAGATAACACAAATCATAACCGCCAGTGGACATATAAAAGAAAACCGTAACAGAAGCCGCAATCATTATTGCGGCTTTTTTGTCGTTACACATTTTAATTTCATTTACCGTATATTTTTCAGTTGTATCATGCATGCTCCTTTTTTCTTTTTCAAATAATAAGTTTGAAAATACATAAGCAAAATTATTGTATAAAAAAGTCAGTTGGCGTATAATCAAATCAAAGGTCAAAGAAAGTCAAACATTTGGAGGACTGTAAAGATGGACTTAAATCAAATGACAACAAAAACACAAGAGGCGATTATGAGTGCCCAATCTTTAGCGGTATCTCATCATCATCAAGAAGTAGATACTGTTCATCTCTTGTTTACATTATTAGAAGAGCAAGATGGGTTAGCAGTACGTATTTTTCAAAAAATGAATGTCGATATAGAAGCGTTAAAACAAGGTGCCGAAAATTTAATTAAGAAAAAGCCTTCCGTAACGGGAAGCGGTGCAGAAGCAGGTAAATTATATATAACAGGTGCTTTGCAACAACTACTTGTAAGAGCAGAAAAAGAAGCAGAGAAATTGCAAGATGATTACATTTCAGTTGAACATGTATTACTTGCTTTTACTGAAGAAAAAGGCGATATAAACCAATTATTTACAAGATTTCATATTACGAAAGATAACTTACTACAGTCTTTAATGACAGTTCGGGGGAATCAAAGAGTGACTAGTCAAAATCCAGAAGCAACTTATGAAGCGTTAGAAAAATATGGTCGTGATTTAGTGGCGGAAGTAAGAGCGGGGAAAATTGACCCTGTTATCGGACGCGATAGTGAAATTCGCCGCGTAATCCGCATTCTTTCACGTAAAACAAAAAACAACCCGGTTTTAATCGGGGAGCCAGGTGTAGGTAAAACAGCAATTGTTGAAGGATTAGCACAGCGTATTGTGAAAAAGGACGTACCAGAAGGATTAAAAGATAGAACAATTTTTGCGTTAGATATGAGTGCGCTTGTAGCCGGTGCGAAATTCCGCGGTGAGTTTGAGGAGCGTCTCCAAGCTGTATTAAATGAAATTAAAAAGAGTGAAGGTCGTATTTTACTATTCATTGATGAACTTCACACAATCGTCGGCGCTGGTAAAACAGAAGGTGCGATGGATGCAGGAAATATGTTAAAACCGATGCTTGCGCGTGGTGAACTGCATTGTATCGGGGCGACAACACTAGATGAATATCGCAAATATATTGAGAAAGATCCAGCGCTAGAAAGACGTTTCCAACAAGTATTAGCAGAAGAACCAACTGTTGAAGATACAATTTCTATTTTACGTGGTTTAAAAGAGCGCTTTGAAATTTATCACGGTGTAAATATTCATGACCGCGCGATTGTAGCAGCATCAGTTTTATCAGATCGATATATTTCGGATCGTTTCTTACCGGATAAAGCAATTGATCTTGTTGACGAAGCGTGCGCAACAATTCGTACAGAAATTGATTCTATGCCAACAGAATTAGATGAAGTAACGCGCCGCATTATGCAGCTGGAAATTGAAGAAGCAGCTCTTGGAAAAGAGAAAGACTTTGGTAGCCAAGAACGTCTAAAAACATTGCAACGTGAATTATCGGATTTAAAAGAAGTGGCAAGTGGTATGAGAGCCAAATGGGAGAAAGAAAAAGAAGATATTCACAAAGTTCGTGACTTACGTGAACATTTAGAGCGTCTGCGCCGTGAATTAGAAGAAGCAGAAGGTAATTACGACTTAAATAGAGCAGCGGAACTTCGCCACGGAAAAATTCCTGCAATTGAAAAAGAGTTAAAAGAAGCAGAAGAAATGGGTGCGAATAATAAACAAGAAAATCGTTTATTACGTGAGGAAGTAAGTGAAGAAGAGATTGCTGATATTGTTTCACGCTGGACTGGTATTCCTGTCGCAAAACTCGTTGAAGGTGAACGTGAGAAATTATTACGCTTAGAGCAAATTTTATCAGAGCGTGTTATCGGACAAGAAGAAGCGGTAAGCCTAGTATCAGACGCAGTTCTTCGTGCTCGTGCTGGTATTAAAGACCCGAACCGTCCAATTGGTTCCTTCATTTTCTTAGGACCAACAGGTGTTGGTAAAACAGAACTTGCAAAAACGTTAGCGCAGTCTTTATTTGATAGTGAAGAGCAAATGATTCGTATTGATATGTCTGAGTACATGGAGAAACACGCTGTGTCACGCTTAATTGGTGCACCTCCTGGATATGTTGGATATGAAGAGGGTGGTCAATTAACAGAAGCAGTAAGACGTAAACCGTATTCCGTTATTTTGTTAGACGAAATCGAAAAAGCACATCCAGAAGTATTCAACATTTTATTACAAATGTTAGATGACGGACGCATTACAGATTCGCAAGGACGTACAGTAGACTTTAAAAACACAGTTATTATTATGACGTCAAATATTGGATCTGCTCATTTATTAGATGGATTAGAAGAAGATGGCTCCATTAAAGAGGAATCAAGAGAACTTGTCATGGGGCAATTAAGAGGACATTTCCGACCAGAGTTTTTAAATCGTGTCGACGAAATTATTTTATTCAAACCTCTTACAACGAATGAAATTAAAGGTATTGTTGATAAAATTGTAAAAGAATTACAAGGCCGTTTAGCTGACCGTCATATTACGGTAGAATTAACAGACGCAGCGAAAGAGTTTGTTGTCGAAGCTGGCTTTGATCCAATGTACGGAGCTCGTCCGTTAAAACGATATGTACAGCGTCAAGTTGAGACGAAATTAGCGAGAGAATTAATTGCAGGAACGATCACTGACAATAGTCATGTAGTGGTTGATGTAGAAAATAACGAATTAGTTGTGCATGTGAAGTAAAATAAAAAAGAGTTCGGATAAAATCCGGACTCTTTTTTTAGTGTTGTTCTACTGGCTCGTTTGGAATTGCAGCTGAAATTGCTAGTACTAATACCGCAAGAACAACTGAGAAAATAGACGCTTGGTTAAAATCGTATGTACCGCCAGTCATAGAGCCGATTACGTAGCTCATCATATGTACAAGCAAGAACGACCAAATTAATGCCCAAATGAAACGCATATTTTACACCTCTATTCGTTCAATCTGTCCTTATTGTAACACAATTGAAAAAAGAATATAGAAAAATATTTGTAGATTTTTCAACGCAAATTTGCATTCCGTTCATACATTATAAAAGAGTACTTTTATACGTTTAGAAAATAAGGCGGGGGAAAAATGAGTATTACGGAACGTTTTTTTTACTTAGAAAAAGAACCATGTGTCATTTATTTACCGGAGAAGCCAAATGGATTTTCTGTCATGCTTCTTGGTGATTACAACTACTTTATTGAGAATGGTACAAGTTTATGGACACAGCATGCGGGTAGATCTTATTTTTTACATGGCCTTATTGAGGAAGGCTATACGGTCTTTTCTTCTAATTTATACGGAAGACATTGGGGAAACGATCAATCTGTTCGTCTAGCAAAACGCCTATATGACGTTGTTTTGAGAAAAGAGACATTGAATGCGAAAATGCACATTATGGCAGATGGTATGGGGGCACTTGTAGCACTTGAAATGATGAATAAATACCCTGAATGTATACGCTCTGTCATTATGCTGAATCCTTGTTTAGATTTACCAGAATATGTCGAGTTTGAGAAAGAGCATAAGTTTTTTTACAAGAGACTCGTGAAGGAATTATGTTTAGCGTATGATTCCAAAGAAGAAGAATTAGAATCCAAAATAAATAAGAAATCATTTACGCTTCTTCCGTCTTGTGTACCTGTTAAAGTTTTCGTATCAACACAAGAAAAAAGAGGAAGAAAACAGTTGTTACGTAAATATGAGAAAATGAGGCAATTCAATCAATGTGATACTTCTGTCTTATTCCATCTGCAAGATGTGAAATATAAAATGGTTAGGCAAACGACTGATTTCTTTAAAAAATATGAAGAAGAATTGTGAAGCTCCCATATACATAAATGAGGAGCTATTTGTTTCAAGGAGAAAGGGTTGGTGGTATGGAACGCGTGCTAATTATAGGTGCACTTACGTTTGTAGGTTATCACCTTGTGAATAAAATGATTGCAGAAGAAGTAGAAGTATATGGTCTTGATTTTGATGAATTCGATAGTATGACAAAAATTAATGAAGAGAAGTTATTGTTAATTGGGCGAAATGCGTTATTTACGTATTATTCGATAAGAGATGAAGATGGATGGAGATCCGTAGAGGAAGAAAAATTTGATGCCGTTTACTTTTGTCTGTATGAGCCTAACCAACAAAATGGCTTTCGAAATGAAAGAGTTATATTACAGTATTTAAAGCGAATTATAAGACTGTGTGAAGAACATAAAGTGAAGTTAAATCTAATTTCTTCTATTGAAGTAGGAAACGTAGATGAGTCCGAAAATAAACGTCTATTTGCGAAAGTGGAAGAAGGATTGAAAAAAGGAGAGGTACAATATAGTGTATTTCGAGTTCCCACATTATATGGGCCATGGCAACCATCTTTTATGATGTATCATCAGCTCATTTTATCAGAACTGGGTGAGAAAGAGTGCCATTATACGAGTGAGGAAAACGCCAGTGATCTACTGTACGTTGAAGATGTATGTGAATACTTATGGGAAAATGGAAGGAACGAGGAGCATCTCGGTATATATAATTTACTTAGTGGTAAAAAATCATTATGGAAAAAAGGTATGAACCTTTTACGTGCAGAGGATAAAGTGAAGAAAGAGAATGTGGAAGAAAGAGATGGAACTGTAGAGGTTATTTCGATAAAAAGAAATACTCCGTTAGAATACGGTTTAAATAAACAATTGGCACATATGAAAAAATATAAAGAGTTATACGAAGGATAGCGAGCGTGTTACACTATGTATGTGAAAGTTTTAATGGAGAGGAAGAACATAATATGAATGAGAAAAGCATGCAATTTTTACAAATCGCAATGAAGCATTTACCAGAAGCAAAGGCCATTTTAGATGATAATGGAATTGCGCTTGACATGGAGAAAGCTCAGCCAGTATTAGAGTTATTGATGAAAGTTATGAGCGAAGCATATGAGCTTGGAAAAGCAGATCAAGAATAAAAAGCACAAAAAGCATCTTTTTAAGATGGAAGAGAGGCCCGAACCGTGGATAGAAGCGGTCAGGGCCTTTTTTATTCTCGCCTGGGGGAAAACCAGATATATGAAGAGGCTAAAGGGAAAGTAGTGAGGAGAACCCTCTAGTTTAGAAGGAAAGCAGATAAAGAATAAAAATTTAGATGGAAGAGAGGCCTGAACTGTAAGTAGAAACGGTTCGGGCTTTTTTATATTTCGAAAGAAAGAGGGAAAGGTATGTTTCCGTTTCTTTTCATAAACAATAAGGTGAATAATGCGTTCGCTTTATGTTTTAGCTGAAATATATTCTAGACAAAAATACATTTATGTTTTAAAATTAGTACCAAGTCATAATAATTGATATAAAACGGAGGGCTGCGATGTGAGCGTGGGCATTTTAGGGATCGGAAGATATGTGCCGGAAAAAGTAGTCACAAATCACGATTTAGAGAAAATAATGGATACATCCGATGAATGGATTCGTACGAGAACAGGGATTGCGGAAAGACGCATTGCCGATGATACAATAGATACTTCATATATGGCCGTAGAGGCTTCTAAAAAAGCGCTTGAAGATGCAGGGGTTAGCGGAGAGGATATCGATCTTATTTTAGTGGCAACAGTAACGCCGGATCGTGCTTTTCCAGCAGTGGCTTGTGTCATTCAAGAAGCAATTGGCGCAAAACATGCAGCAGCAATGGATTTAAGTGCAGCATGTGCTGGTTTTATGTACGGAATGATTACAGCGCAGCAATTTATTCAAACGGGAACTTATAAAAATATACTAGTAGTTGGTAGTGATAAACTATCTAAAATTGTAGACTGGAACGATCGAAATACAGCAGTACTATTTGGAGACGGAGCCGGTGCGATCGTAATGGGAGCTGTTTCAGAAGGTAAAGGCGTTCTATCTTTCGAATTAGGAGCGGACGGAAGTGGCGGTAAGCATCTTTATCAAGATGAGTATGTTATGATGAATGGCAGAGAAGTCTTTAAATTTGCTGTTCGTCAACTTGGGGATTCTTGTCTTCGCGTTTTAGATAAAGCTGGTCTTACGAAAGAAGATGTGGATTTCTTAGTACCGCATCAAGCGAATATTCGTATTATGGAATCTGCAAGAGAGAGATTAAATTTACCACAAGAAAAAATGAGTATGACAATTGAGAAGTTCGGTAATACATCAGCTTCTTCCATTCCGATTGCAATGGTAGAGGAATTGCAAAACGGACGTATTCAAGATGGTGATTTAATTATACTTGTTGGTTTTGGCGGCGGATTAACATGGGGAGCAGTCGCTCTTCGTTGGGGTAAATAAGGACTGAGAGAAAAAAAGGAGTGTATTTTGTATGGAAAAAAAGAGGGTCGTAATTACAGGACTAGGAGCTGTTACACCGGTCGGTACAGATGTTGAAACAGCGTGGGAAAACATTAAAAAGGGTGTATCTGGAATCGGACGACTTACAAGAATTGATCCGGAACTATTTCCAGCAAAAGTAGCAGCAGAAATTAACGACTTTGAAGTCGAGAAATATATTGATAAAAAAGAAGCGCGCCGTATGGATCGCTTTACACAATATGCAGTAGCAGCAGCGAAAATGGCAGTTGCAGATGCAAAGCTTGAGATTACAGAAGAAAATGGACCTCGAATTGGTGTATGGATTGGTTCTGGTATTGGTGGTATGGAAACATACGAAGAACAATTTAAGATTTTTACTGAGAAAGGCCCGCGCCGCGTCAGCCCATTCTTCGTACCGATGATGATTCCAGATATGGCAGCAGGCCAAGTATCAATCGCAACAGGGGCAAAAGGAATTAACACTTGTTCTGTAACGGCTTGTGCATCTGGTGCAAACTCAATTGGTGATGCGTTTAAAGCAATTCAGCGCGGGGATGCTGATGCAATGATTACAGGCGGAGCAGAGGCACCGTTAACAAGTATGGCATTCGCAGGATTTAGCTCAGCGAAAGCATTAACATTCAATGAAGATCCAGCAACAGCTTGCCGTCCATTCGATAAAAACCGTAGTGGTTTCGTAATGGGTGAAGGTTCAGGTATTTTAATTCTTGAAGAATTAGAGCACGCATTAGCTCGTGGTGCTCACATTTATGCGGAAATCGCTGGTTACGGTGCAACTGGTGATGCATTCCATATTACAATGCCAGCTCCTGGCGGTGAAGGCGGCGTGCGCGCAATGCGTCAAGCTTTAGCGGATGCAGGTCTACAGCCAGAAGATATTGATTACATTAATGCGCATGGTACAAGTACGGATGCGAATGAAAAGTATGAAACGATGGCAATTAAAGAAACGTTCGGTGAGCATGCGTATAAAGTAGCAATCAGCTCAACGAAATCAATGACAGGTCACTTATTAGGAGCAGCTGGTGCTGTTGAAGCAATCTTCTCTATTAAATCAATTACAGACGGAGTAATTCCTCCAACAATTAACTATGAGACACCAGATCCAGAATGTGACTTAGATTACGTACCGAATAATGCGAGACATCAAGAAGTAAACGCGGTGTTAAGTAATTCATTAGGATTCGGTGGTCATAACGCAGTATTAGTATTTAAATCGTATAAATAATAGATAAAATAAGGAGTTTTTTCGCAATATATTGCGAAAAAACTCCTTATTTATTTTTACGTCTTTTTCTCCTTTTGCATATATATAAGAAAAAGGAGGGATAAAGATGGGGGTTGTTGAAACTGCTGAGTGGTTACATCTATATTATGGACGGCCAGAAAAGCTGTGTGAGAAGTTTACGAAGTATATCCCGCTGCCAAAAGAAAGGTTGTATCGCTTTTTAATTTCTAAAGGTATGTATCGCCCTGTTATGCGAGGAGAACGAGAAATTAAAGAGTTAGAGAAAAAGGAAGTTTGGAAAGAGTTACGTGCGGAGTATGAGAAACTGAAAAATTGGCTAAAAGGTCCAGATGTCCCTGTCTTTATTTTATTATCAGATTCCTATAATCGAACTGTACAAGAAGAGTATAACGGCAGGGCTGGATTATCTATGCGTCACGTTATTTTCTTATTCGTATGTGGACGGAATTCGGTGGAAGAATTAAAAGTGCTATTGGCGCATGAATATCATCACATATGCAGGTTGCATCAAATTGAGACGAAAGAAACGGAATATACATTACTTGATACGATGATTATGGAAGGATTGGCTGAGCAAGCGGTAACGGAAAGATATTCAGAAAAAAACAATGCACCGTGGACGACGTATCTTTCAAAAGAAGAGGCTATATATTATTGGAAAAACGTTGTACATGAAAGAATAAGTATAAAGCGAGGAACAAGGGAGCATGACATCTTATTAAATGGATTTCACTCTTATCCGAAGATGCTTGGCTATGCGCTTGGATTTCATATTGTCAAAGATTGTGTAACTTTGGAAGGAGAAGATACACTTTCTTTATTACCTATAGATGCAAAAGAAATATTGAATAAAGCAAATACATTTCATATATAAAAAAACAGGAGTCTCTTTCCTGTTTTTTTAGTATTAATAGAAGAAAAAATAATAATTAGAATATATTTCCTTAGGTGGAATAAAGTTAAGAAAAATTGAACATAATGATTGATACAAACAGTAGTGAAGTGAGGGGTAGTGAATGTTATATCTACATGATGTATGGGTAAATTGGTTTGAAGGTGAAGAGAATGGGTATAACGTTTGTCATTTTTACGAATGGCGGAAAGATGATACGATTGAGCTATTAGATCAAGTGCCATTATTAAAAGTAGATTCCACATTATATCATTACATCGAGAACGAATTGTTAGAGCTTCCGCAAAAAATGTTGGAAGACGTACATCATAAGGCTTATATTCGTAAAAATCATGAACGTTTGCAGCAAGAGTATTGCTTTGTAGTTACAGATGGAAAAGGAATTATTGCGATCGACACAATTGGTTACAATGTACCGATTCGAAAAAGTAGACTTATACCGCGCCAAGAGCAGATGGTATATGAGATGGTAGAAAACGTACAAGCAGAAAAGTATGAGTTCCAAGTAGAAGAAATGGAAAAAGAACATCATATTTTATCGCCATCTCCTTTCATTATGAATGGCTTAACTCGTAAAGAAAGACAGCTTAAACAATTATTGTTTATGGCATTAGATCAATTACATACAACGAAAAACACAGCAGAAATTCGCTATTGGTTCACAGAGTGGGATCCATCAGCATACGGAATGGTTCAGCATATGGAATTTGAAGATATTTGGGCTAAGCTGTATGATGAAGCGAAATCAGGTTGGTCTGAGAAGCACGAACAATTATGCGAGCGTCTCGTAAAAGGACAGCCATTTTTTGAAAAGTTATGGGAAATGGAAAACGAGCAAAAGGTAAATTAAAAAAACCGCCGATTGGCGGTTTTTTTAATTTGTTGTAACTTAGCTTCAGCAGCAAGCTCTTCGTGTCTAAGAACCTTCCCCACGAGAAGGTAAAAAGCACCTTCTGTGGGAAAGAACCTTAGCCGTTAGGGCTAAGCAGTCGCCTCCGCTTTATATAGAAATCCAGCTCCGGCGGCAAGAATGTTCGGTGGCTTCGCGCCTTCCTGCGAGGCAAAAAGCGCCTCTACGTCAGGAGCTCCATCCCCCTCACATTCTAAACGAGCCGCTTCCGCTTTATATGAAATCCAGCTCCGGCTCCTAACCCTTCGCGTCTAAGAACCTTCCCAACAAGAAGGTAAAAAGCACCTTCTGTGGGAAAGAACCTTAGCCGTCAGGGCTAAGCAGTCGCCTCCGCTTTATATGTTACCTACGTTTTCTACTTAATCCCATTGCGTTTTCTACTTTGCGTAGTTGTTTGAATGCAACGCGGTTTGCTTTTTCGGCACCTTTGTCTAGAATTTCGTCTAGTTCTGGTGAGTTGATTAGTTCGTTATATTTGTCTTGGATTGGACGAATCGCTTCTACGACTACTTGTGCTAGGTCGCCTTTGAAGTCGCCATATCCTTTTCCTTCGTACATTGCTTCGATTTCTTCAACTGTTTTTCCAGAGAATGAAGAGTAAATTGTTAATAAGTTAGAGATGCCAGGTTTGTTTTCTTTATCGAATTTCACGATACCTTCAGAGTCAGTTACAGCACTCTTAATTTTCTTTTCAATTGTTTTTGGTTCATCAAGCATGCTGATCATTGATTTTGGATTCGGATCAGATTTACTCATTTTTTTCGTAGGCTCTGTTAGTGACATAACGCGAGCTCCTACTTTTGGAATGCGAATTTCAGGAATTGTGAATACTTCACGGAAGCGTTTGTTGAAACGCTCTGCTAGGTCACGTGTTAATTCCATATGTTGCTTTTGGTCATCACCAACAGGCACGATTTCAGTGTTGTAAAGTAAAATATCAGCAGCCATTAATGGTGGGTACGTTAGTAATCCAGCTGGAACTGAATCTCTACCTGATGCTTTATCTTTATATTGCGTCATACGCTCTAATTCTCCAACGTAAGCAACTGATTGCATAATCCATCCTAGTTGAGCGTGTGCCGGTACTTCTGACTGTACAAATAACGTAGCTTTTTCAGGATCGATACCGCATGCTACATAAAGTGCAGCAAGACTGCGGATGTTTTTACGAAGTTGTACGGGATCTTGAGGCACTGTAATCGCATGTTGATTTACAATACAGAAATAACAGTCGTGTTCATTTTGAAGCTCTGTAAATTGCTTCATAGCTCCTAAATAGTTTCCAAGTGTGATCGTTCCACTCGGCTGAATACCAGAAAAGATAACTGACATAAGTAATTCCTCCTAAATTTGAATGCGTGATAGAGAAGAGAAGGCAAACAAAAAAGCCCATTCATCCCAAAAAACTATAGGGACGAATGGACCGCGGTACCACCCTAATTATTTCACTACTGTGAAATCTCTCTAATCCATAATAACGTTTGGATATAACGCCAAAGCCTACTACTTTCGGTTCGGTTTGGAGCTCAAAAGCCCATTCCATACTGTACAATTACTTGTTCACACCAGCCACAAGCTCTCTGAAATTGCCTCAATATGTACTCTTCTTTATCATCGCATACATATAAATTTATTTATTGTTACCTGAGCTCTTTAAATATGAAAGAACTAAAGTTTTATAACAAAATGTTTTGCTGATTATTATATCATATGGGATAGTGTTTGCAAACTACATCAAAATAGTAAAGCTAATGAAGGTCGAGAACAACCCAAGAACGATACCGGTAATGCAAATTGGATACGTCCATTTGAATGAATATGTTTTATAAATACGTTCTTTCTTATCGACAGGTTCCTCTACTTCTTCAATTAAAGAGTCAATTTTTTTGTTCGTACCAAAGACTCTTTGGAAGGCGTAAATTGTTACGTTAAAAAATCCATTTTGAAATATGAATAAAAAACCGCCTATAAGAATAAAAAATAGTGCAATATAAAACGAGATGTTGACAAAATTCAACAAAAAATGCGATGAAACGAGGAATGCGCCAATACTAGAAGCGATTATCGCTATGAAAATTAGTATACAAGTATGAAAAAAAACTTTATTCAAAATGTTCCCCTCCGTCAAAATATTACTAGAATTATTATACTATAAAAGCTATAATATGTACTAGAATTAATTTTTTGAAAATTATACGCAATTAAAGGTCTGATTTCAAGATGATGGTAGCAATGTTAACGTATCCCTTTACGAAAAAATAAAAAAATAAACATTTTATTAAAAATTTTAACAAAAAAACAAAAAACTATATTCACAATTGTTATATTATATGTATAATGAAAATTGTAGAAACTTGGAGATTATTCTTTCAATTCTACTTTTTTACAAGTGAGGGTACAGGAAGTGCAATTAGGGGAGGCAACACAACATGAAGAAAAAGATACCGTTATTACTTGCATCGACGTTGACTGTCAGTATGTTAGGAGCTTGTAGTTACCAAAAAGAGGATAATAAAGCAGGCGCGAAAGAAAAATCCTCAAACAAGCAAGTGTTAAATCTAACTGAGACAGCTGAAATCCCAACTATGGATACGACGTTATCAACAGATGCAACATCTTCTAATATCATGAATAACACAATGGAAGGGTTATATCGTCTGGGGAAAGATGATAAACTTGTTCCGGGTGTCGCTAAATCTTATGAGAAATCAGAGGATGGCAAAAAGTATGTGTTTAAGTTACGTGAAGATGCGAAATGGTCTAATGGTGAACCTGTAACAGCGAAGGACTTCGTTTATTCTTGGCGAAGAGCTGTAGATTCAAACACGGGTGCCAAGTTTGCTTACATACTATTTGATGTTAAAAATGCGGAGAAAGTTAACAAAAAAGAGTTACCAGTTGAAGAACTTGGTGTAAAGGCAATTGATGATCATACACTTGAAGTGGAATTAGATAACCCTGTTCCTTATTTTGTAAGTTTAACAGTCTATCCAACATTGTATCCTTTGAATGAGAAGTTTGTAACAGAACAAGGAGCAAAATTTGGATTAGAATCCAATACGACACTTTATAATGGTCCATTCGTATTAAATGAATGGAAGCACGAACAAAGTTTCCAACTTAAGAAGAATCCAACGTATTGGGAAAATAAAGAAGTAAAACTTGAGGAAATAAACTTCAATATTGTTAAGGATCGTTCAACTGCTATAAATCTATATGAAACGAAAGCAATTGATCGTGTAGTCTTAACATCAGAGTTTGTAGATAAATACAAATCAGATGCTGACTTTAAAACGATTAAGAGACCATCTACACAATTTATTCGCTTAAATGAAAAGAATAAATTTTTAGCAAATAAAAATATCCGAAAAGCAATTGCAATGTCCTTTGAACGTGAAAACATCGGAAAAGTGATCTTAAACGATGGTTCAGAGGGGATATATGGTTTTGTTCCGAAAGGCTTAGCAAAAGGTCCGACTGGAAAAGACTTCCGTGAAGAAAACGGAAAGCTTATAAAAGAGGATATGAAAGAAGCACAAAAATACTGGGAAGCTGGTAAAAAAGAACTTGGTGTAGACAAAGTAGAGTTAGAGCTATTAAACTTTGATACTGATGATGCTAAAAAAATCGGAGAGTATTTAAAAGGCCAATTTGAAAAGAACTTACCAGGTTTAACAGTTCCAACGAAAATGCAGCCATTTGCACAAAAATTAAAACTTGAAGCAAGTGGAGATTATGCAATGTCATATGCGGGATGGAGTCCAGATTATATGGATCCAATGTCATTCCTTGAAATGTATACGACAGGTAATGCGCAAAACAAAGTACATTACGCAAACCCAGCGTATGATGATTTAATTAAAAAAGCAAAAACAGAAGTTGATGTACAAGCTCGTTGGGATGCATTATTACAAGCAGAAAAACAACTGCTTGAAGATGCAGCGATTGCTCCAGTATATCAACCAGGAAAAGCTTATTTACAACGTGGCTCAATTACTGGCCTATTAGAACATAAATATGGCGGGGAATTTAGCTATAAGTGGGTTGAACTAAAAAATTAAAAATGGTTTCCATCATGAATAAGGGTATATGCCTATGATGGGCATATGCTCTTATTTTAAAAAAATAAAAGTAAGAATATTTTAAACTATCTTATTGCTTTTGAGAAAAACGGGGAGGTGCTTGACTATGGGACGTTATGTATTAAAACGTTTCGTGTACATGGCTTTGACATTATTTTTAATTACTACACTGACTTTCTTTTTGATGAAATTACTTCCGGGTTCTCCGCTTAAAAACCAGGAGAAGTTATCACCGGCACAAAAAGAAATCATTCTTGAAAAATATGGTTTAAATGATCCAGTACCAGTTCAATATGCACGTTACTTAGGTAACTTAGCAAAAGGTGATTTAGGGGTATCATTCCAATATGATAACCGTCCAGTAACAGATATGATTGTGGATCGCATTGGACCATCAGCACAACTTGGTTTACAAGCGATTATATTAGGAACATTTATCGGTTTAATTTTAGGAATCGTTGCGGCACTTCGTAACAATACGTGGGTCGATTATGGAGCGACAATTATTTCCGTACTCGGGATGTCGGTACCATCGTTCGTATTCGCCGCATTACTACAATATTTCGTAGGGGTAAAACTTGGATGGTTCCCAGTAGCATTCTGGAAAGGACCAGAGTTTACAGTAATGCCTACAATCGCTTTATCGATGGCAGTTATCGCAACAATCGCACGTTTCGCTCGTGCAGAGTTAATTGAAGTTATGCAAGCTGACTACATTTTAACAGCGAAAGCGAAAGGAATTAGCCAAGGTGTTATCATTATTAAACACGCACTTCGTAACGCGTTAATTCCAGTTGTAACAATTTTAGGACCAATGGTTGCAGGATTAATTACAGGTACATTAGTTATTGAGCAAATCTATGCTGTACCAGGACTAGGGGAACAGTTCGTTAAATCTATTACAGTGAATGACTATACAGTTATTATGGGAACTACAATTTTCTATAGTGCAATCTTCATCTTAGTTATTTTCATTGTTGATATTTTATACGGAATTATTGATCCTCGAATTCGTTTAGCGGGAGGGAAAAAATGATGAAAGATGTACAAAAATTATCTCCAGATTTATTTCAACAAGCCAATCAAAATAATGTGGATAATGAAGTCATTGCCCGTCCAAGCTTAACGTTTTGGCAAGATGTAAGAAGACGTTTGTTCCAACATAAAGGAGCAATGTTCGGTTTCGTTTTATTAACGCTTATTATCTTACTAGCAATTTTAGGACCGATGGTAAGTAAGCACTCGTATAAAGAGCAAGATTTAGGACGTGCGAAATTACCACCGAAAATTCCAGTTATTGAAAATGTTCATTGGTTACCATTTGACGGTACTGATCAATATGGTGTTGACCAATATGAAAAACGTGATATTAAAGAGTATTTCTGGTTTGGTACAGATGATCTTGGCCGTGATTTATGGACAAGAACATGGGAAGGTACGCGTGTATCATTATATATCGCTCTTTTAGCAGCAGCAATTGACTTAGTAATTGGGGTTGCATATGGGGGTATTTCAGCATTCTATGGCGGTAGAGTAGATAACATTATGCAACGTATTATGGAGATTATTAACGGTATTCCATACTTAATCATCGTTATTTTAATGGTAATCATTATGGGATCTGGTATATGGTCAATTACACTCGCAATGGCAATTACAGGTTGGATAGGGATGTCTCGTATCGTTCGTGGACAAATCCTAAAATTAAAAAATCAAGAATACGTATTAGCATCTCGTACATTAGGTGCAACAAATACACAATTAATTGTAAAACACTTAATCCCGAACGTAATGGGACCAATTATCGTAATGACAATGTTTACAATCCCAACAGCGGTGTTTGGTGAGGCGTTCTTAAGCTTCATCGGTTTAGGTATTCAGCCACCATTCGCATCACTTGGTTCTCTTGTAAATGACGGTTATAAATCAATTCAAACGTATCCGCATATGATGTTCATCCCTGCGGTTGTCATCAGTATATTAATTTTAGCGTTTAACTTAATGGCAGACGGATTACGCGATGCGTTAGATCCAAAAATGCGTAAGTAAAAGAGGGGAGAGGCAAAGATGAAAACATTGTTAGAGGTAAAAGATTTACAAGTCTCCTTTGATACACATGCAGGTGAAGTACAAGCTGTACGCGGCGTTACTTTTGATTTGAAAAAAGGAGAAACATTAGCGATTGTAGGAGAATCTGGTTCTGGGAAATCAGTTACTTCTAAAGCGTTAATGGGATTAATTCCGAATCCTCCTGGACGCATTAAAAATGGTGAAATCGTATTTGAAGGTCGTGACTTAACGAAATTAACAGAAAAAGAAATGCAGCAAGTACGTGGTAAAGATATCGCGATGATTTTCCAAGATCCAATGACATCATTAAATCCAACGATGACAATTGGAAATCAAATTATGGAAGGCCTTATTAAACACCAAGGGATGAGTAAAGCAGACGCACGTAAAGTTGCGTTGGAATTAATCGACCTTGTAGGTATTCCAAATCCAGAAGCTCGGTTAAAACAATATCCGCACCAATTCTCTGGTGGTATGAGACAGCGTGTAGTTATTGCGATGGCGTTAGCTTGTAACCCGAAATTATTGATTGCCGATGAGCCGACAACAGCGCTAGACGTTACAATTCAGGCGCAAATTTTAGAACTTATGAAGGACATTCAGCAAAAAACAGAAGCAGCAATCATTTTCATTACACATGACTTAGGTGTAGTGGCAAACGTTGCGGACCGCGTAGCAGTTATGTACGCTGGTAAAGTTGTTGAAATTGGAACTGTAGATGAAATTTTCTACAATCCAAAACATCCGTATACTTGGGGCTTAATTGCATCTATGCCAAGTTTAGATGGTTCAGAGGAAGAATTATACGCAATTCCTGGAACGCCTCCAGATTTATTGAAGCCGCCAAAGGGAGATGCTTTTGCACCACGTAACCCACAGGCATTAAAAATTGATTTTGAAATGGACCCACCTTTATTTAAAGTAAGTGATACACACTATGCGGCAACTTGGTTACTTCATGAGCAAGCTCCAGAAGTAAAACCGCCGGCAGTCGTTGAAAAACGCATTCTTCAAATGAAAGCAGGTGAACAACATGACTAAACAACGTGAGAAATTAATTGAAGTAAAAAATGTAAAGCAGCACTTCGACGTGAGTGGTGGTGTTGTCAAAGCGGTTAATGATATTTCATTTGATATTTACCGCGGAGAAACATTTGGTCTTGTAGGAGAATCAGGTTGTGGTAAATCAACAACTGGAAGAACGATTATTCGTTTATATGATGCAACTGCTGGTGAAGTATTGTTTGATGGTGAAAATGTACATGGTAAAAAATCACGCGCAGAATTGAAGAAATTCAACCGTAAAATGCAAATGATTTTCCAAGATCCATATGCATCATTAAATCCTCGTATGACAGTAGGGGATATTATTGCAGAAGGTATTGATATTCACGGATTAGCGAAAAACAAAAAAGAGCGTATGGACCGTGTTCATGAACTATTAAACACAGTTGGTTTAAATAAAGAGCACGCAAACCGTTTCCCACATGAATTCTCAGGTGGACAACGTCAACGTATCGGTATCGCTCGTGCGCTTGCTGTAGAACCTGAATTTATCATTGCCGATGAGCCAATCTCAGCACTTGACGTATCAATCCAGGCGCAAGTTGTAAACTTACTGAAAAAGTTACAAAAAGAAAAAGGTTTAACATACTTATTCATTGCCCATGATTTATCGATGGTAAAATACATTAGTGACCGCATTGGCGTAATGTATCGTGGTCAAATCGTTGAATTAACAACAAGTGATGAGTTATATGCGAATCCAATTCATCCATATACAAAATCACTATTATCAGCAATTCCACTTCCAGATCCAGATTATGAGCGCAATCGTAAACGTATCGTATACGATCCATCTCAGCACAATTATGGTAGTGAAGAACCGACAATGCGTGAAATTCGCCCAGGACATTTCGTACTATGTTCTGAAGCGGAGTATAAGAAATATAAAGAGATTTATCAATAATAAAAAAGCCATTCTTCCGTTACGGAAGAATGGCTTTTTTCTACTATATACAAGAGTTGTAAATATTTTTCGGTAAGTCGATATATTTAAAGAATCGCAGATATAAGTTTCCTATACTAAAGACTACGCCTTAATTAAACGAGTATTATTGCACCTGAAGCGAAACAATCTCCTCTTGTTCTTCAGGTTTAACAAGTGCATAACGCTCCCACGCTCTACTTTTCCAGCGGAAGAACATAATAATGGCACGTGTCCATTCATCAATAGCTATTGCTAGCCAAATACCAACGAGTCCCATATCTAAATGGAAGGCGAAAAAGTAACCGAGTGGTAAACTCATTAACACCATAGAGAATGCGCCGATTAAAACTGGGTATTTTGCATCACCAGCTGCGCGAAGTGAATTGATGATGACGATGTTCATCGTACGCCCTGTTTCAAGTAGTACACTTAGTAAAAGAACCGAAGCACCTAATGTAATAATGTGTGGATTATCTGTAAATAGTCCCATTAATTGTGTGCGGAATGTAATAACGAGAGCAACCATACATAAAGTGACACCAATTGCCCACTTTACACTTTTCCATACACGTTCATACGCTTCATCTTTTTCACCACCGCCAACGAGGCGTCCGATAATAATTGCAGTTCCCATACCGATTGCAATAGCGAATAAATAAGTGAACATAGAAATGTTCGTAGCGTATTGTCTAGCCGCTAACGATTCCGTTCCTAAATATGTTGCATAGTATAAGAAGACAATTTGGCAAGCTTGGTACATAACCTGCTCAAATGCAGATGGAATCCCGATTTTTAAAATTTTCCCGATATATTCTTTTGATAAGGTGAAATAATATTGTAATTTTACACGGTACTCCATAACGCGGTACAGTAACCAGAAGAAAACGATAAGCGCTATAAGTCGGCTGACAGCAGAAGAAATGGCAGCCCCTTGTACACCTAGCTCTGGGAAACCAAATTTTCCGAAAATGAGTACGTAGTTTCCAGCGATATGAATAATATTCATTCCAAGAGAAATAAACATCGCTTGCTTTGTGAAGCCATGTACGCGGATAATTGCGGCTAATGAATTAATAATAGCTTGAAGGAAAATAGCGCCTCCGACGATGGATAAATAGCTCTGTGCATACATAAGTACATCGCCTTGTAAGTTCATCGCCATCATCATATGTTTTGAAAATAAAAGAAAACCAGCGCTTATTACGAGTCCGACCACTAAATTTAATGTGACGGCTAAAGCTGATATTTTAGATGCTTCCATAAAACGTTTGGAACCGAGGTATTGAGATACGACGATCGCTGCGCCGTTCCCGATGACTTCTAGTACCAAAATAGCGATATGGAGATATTGATTCGCTGCACCAACCCCAGATACAGCATCGTCTGATAATGCACTTAACATGAAAGTATCAGCGATCCCCATTAACATAAATAGAAAAACTTCTAGAAAAATAGGCCATGTTAATAAGAATAAACTTAATTTCTCAGTAGGCCCGTTTTTTGCCTGAATTGCTGTCATGTCCGTCCCCTCTTTACCGATATCTATTTTTAGCAAAGTGTATCGTAACATACTTTCTTAACCTTTGCACTCATTTTAACCTACATATCTTTATTATGAAGGGAGTGCTATTTTATGATAAAAAAGAGGAGGATAATTATACAGAAAGTATTATGAGATATAAAATTCATTTTTCTCTGATAATTTAGAAAAATATAAAAATAGTTATTTTCAACACTTCAGTAAGGATAATCAGCAATATAAAACGTTTACAAAGGTTTATTTTTTAACAGAAAATTTTAATAAAATAGAAATATAAATATACAAAAAATATATTTGTGTGTATAATATGAATTATTAGAACATATATATATATTTCTTTTTGTTTGAAAATGAAAGGGCTAACATTTTTGTGGAGGGTGGAAGTATGAAAAAAAAGATGCCAGTTTTTGTAGTATCAACAGTAGCAATGAGCATGATGTTAGGGGCATGTAGCTACCAAAAAGATGAACCGCAAGCGAACGCAAAAGGGGATAGCGGGAAAAGCGGTGCGAAGCAAGTTATTAACTTAATTGAAACGCAAGAAATTCCAACGATGGATCCAGCGTTATCAGCTGATGCAGTTTCTTCAAGAGTAATGGGTAATACGATGGAAGGCTTATACAGTTTAGGAAAAGATGATAAGCTAGTTCCTGGTGTAGCGAAGGAATTCAAAAAGTCAGAAGACGGTAAAAAATATACATTTAAATTACGTGAAGACGCAAAATGGTCAAATGGTGAGCCTGTGACGGCGAAAGATTTCGTATACGCATGGCAAAGAGCGATTAACCCAGATACGGCTGCGAAATCAGCGTACATTATGTATGATATAAAAAATGCAGAAAAAATTAATAAAAAAGAGATGAGTCCGGATCAATTAGGGGTAAAGGCAATTGATGATTATACATTAGAAGTGGAATTAGATAATTCAATTCCATACCTTGTAGATTTAATGGTATATCCAATCTTCTATCCTGTGAATGAAAAGTTTGTGAAAGAGCAAGGTACAAAGTTTGGTTTGGAAGCGAATACAACACTTTATAACGGACCATTTACATTAAGTGATTGGCAACATGAACGTAGCTTTAAAATGACAAAGAGTGCGTCATATTGGGACAATAAAGAAGTGAAAATTGAGGAAGTAAACTTTAATATTGTAAAAGATACGTCTACGCCAATTAATTTATATGAAACAAATGCAATCGATCGAGCGACGTTATTAGCA
Source organism: Bacillus sp. LSHTCR4 (assembly GCF_057197025.1). NCBI lineage: Bacteria > Bacillati > Bacillota > Bacilli > Caryophanales > Bacillaceae > Bacillus > Bacillus sp. LSHTCR4. Next base: position 274,861 of record NZ_JBXUNO010000001.1, read on the forward strand.
GAGTTCATCGATAAATATAAAGGAAAACCAGATTTCCAAACAGTAGAAGATACATCTGTATTCTTCCTTCGTTTAAATCAAAAAGATCCAGCGTTAGCAAATAAAAATATTCGTAAAGCAATTTCACTTGCTTTTGAACGTAAGCCGTTCGTTGATACCTTATTAAATAACGGTTCTAAGCCAGCGACAGGATTAATTCCTGATAACTTCATTAAAGGACCGGATAAAAAAGACTTCCGTGCTGTAAATGGAGATATTGTAAAACCAAACGTGAAAGAAGCGAAGAAATATTGGGAAGCTGGTAAAAAAGAGCTTGGCAAAAATGAAATCGAATTAGAGCTATTAAATGAAGACGTTGAATTATCGAAGAAAACAGGTGAGTATTTAAAAGGTGAATTAGAAAAGAATTTACCAGGCTTAACAGTGAAAATTAAACAACAACCATTTGCGCAAAAACTAAAATTAGAAGATGCGGGCGATTTCGTCATGTCATTCTCTGGATGGAGTGCAGACTTCCCAGATCCAATTACATATCTTGATATGTTTGTAACTGATGGATCACAAAATAAAATGAAATATTCTAATCCGAAATATGATGAGATCATCATGAAAGCGAAAAAAGATGGAAGTGATGTAAATGCTCGTTGGAAAAGTTTACTAGAAGCAGAAAAAATGTTACTTGATGACGCTGCGATTGTTCCGGTATATCAACGTGGTAGAGCATACTTACAAAGAGAATCAATTAAAAATATGTACAACCATAAATATGGCGGCGATTTAAGCTTTAAATGGGCGTCAGTAGAGAAATAAGAAAAAAGCAGGTGATTACCTGCTTTTTTTAATACGTACGTTTCTTATAAATACCTTTCCCGCCAACTTCGTTCCAGCCGGATTGGACATCCAAACTTTTATTAACAAACTTCATTTTTTCTTTTCCGCCAAAGAGTTTTTCACCAATACTATTTGTAATGACGCCAATCAATGCTGTTATTCCGATGATGAGGGCAGCAACAGTGACAAAATCAATAAAAAAAGCAATCATTCGCAAATTCCCCCTTTGCCTGTCTGTATGTTTATTGTATGAGATAAAAGATAAAAAAGAAAGAAATGTCAGAAAAATGTTCGGTTTATTTTAGAAATCTTATAGACATGGATGCGAATGTTTGTTAAAATAAGAACAAATGTTCTTTGTGGTTCTCACTTAGATAGTCTTACATTTCATAATTGATTTATCAGGAAAAGGTAAGAAAACGTTCTCTTTTTCATAGGGAAGATTATGAGAAAATAACTATATATCACATGAAAAATCTATGAAAAGCAAGTGTTAAGAGGATTGAAGGTTATTGTTAAAAGACAGTTGATGTAAGTGTGATCATGTTACATAGCAGTGGAATACACGGAAGAGTTTTCTCAATTAGAAGGAAATTTACTGTATATTTCTTGCAAAATCTATTGTATAATGATTATAGAAGTTACTTATTAAAAGTAATTGTTGTTTGCTAAAAGTTGTTGCTTACATGAAATGCGATTTTTTTACTTTGTTTTAAGACAAGGTATCGCGAAAAATTGCTGAATTTAGAAATTTAAACTGTAATTAGTACAGAATTTGTACTCTTTAAGGAGAGTGAGCTTTGTATGGTAACATTATATAGTTCTCCAAGCTGTACGTCTTGTAGAAAGGCGAAATTATGGCTAGAGGAAAATCATATTCCTTATACAGAACGTAATATTTTCTCAGATCCATTAACGATCGAGGAAATTAAAGAGATTTTGCGTATGACAGAAAGCGGAACGGATGAGATTATTTCTACTCGTTCGAAAGTTTTCCAAGAATTAAATGTAAACTTAGAGTCTTTACCACTTCAAGATTTATATAAGATGATTCGTGACTATCCAGGGATTTTACGTCGTCCGATTATGATTGACGAGAAACGCCTTCAAGTAGGTTACAATGAAGACGAAATCCGCCGCTTCTTACCGCGTACAGTAAGAACGTTCCAATTGCGTGAAGCACAGCGTCTTGTAAATTAATTATAATAATATGAAAACCTTCTACCTATTATATAGTAGAAGGTTTTTTTTAATGTTTCACATTTCGTAATCGAACTTGTTGAACGATAAAACCGATGCATAAAATGGTGAAAATAAACAAGTACGGAATGCTTGCAGTGAAACTTGGATTGTTATGAAAAAAGGTTGCAAGTCTGTCTTCATGTGTGACCATTTTTCCTGCTGTATAAGCGAGAATTGCGGCCCCGCAATAGATGAGGAATGGAAAGCGTTCCATAAGTATTAAAATGAGTTTGCTGCCCCAAATAATGATCGGGATAGAAATGAGTAAGCCGATTATGACGAGTAAAAATCTTCCGTGAGCTGCCCCTGCAATAGCAATAACGTTGTCAAATCCCATAACAAGGTCCGCGAATACAATTGTACGCACAGCTTGAAATAAAGTTGTTTTTCCTTGAATAGAAGAAAGATCGTTGCTATTATCAGTTAGTAAATTTACTGCAATTAATGTAAGTAAAACGCCGCCGATAAGTTGCAGAAATGGAATGTCGAGTAAATAGACAGCTAGTATAGTAAGGACAATTCTTAGTACGATTGCTAAAAGAGTACCGATCAAAATGGCTTTATTTCGTTTTGATTCAGGTAAATTTCGGCTAGCTAGTGCGATGACAATTGCGTTGTCACCACCTAATACAACATCGATACCGACAATCATTAGTACGGATGTTAAAAACTCTAAGTCCATTCGTCTGCCTCCATTTATGATGTTTTAATAAGCGAACTATATGTATGTGGTGAAGAGAGATCTAGTAAAAGTTTCACTTTATTACAGTGTACGGGGGAAGGTGGAAATGTATGTCCAAATTTTTTATGAGTGAGAAATCGCCATAATGATATATTTGTGTATACCATCAAATGAAGATAGGCATATAACTATTTTTGTAAAATAAATCGATTTTATTTCCATTATGGAGAATCTTATCATAAAATGAGAGTACAAGAATCTATTGATTTGTCATATGAGTGGGGAATCCCTTCATAACAATTCTAAGCAGGAAGGGAGAGTTGTATTTTGGATATTGAAAGAATTAATGATCATACGATGAAATTTTTTATTACGTACATTGATATAGAGGACAGAGGCTTTAATCGTGAGGAAATTTGGTATGACCGCGAAAGAAGCGAAGAGCTCTTTTGGGAAATGATGGACGAAGCTCGTGATCATGACGATTTCTTTATTGATGGGCCGTTATGGATTCAAGTGCAAGCAGTCGATAAAGGGATTGAAGTACTTGTAACGAAAGCAGAACTTTCAAAGGATGGACAAAAGCTAGAACTGCCAATAGGTGTAGATAAAATTATAGACATTCCTTTAGATGAAGGCATTGAATCATTATTCCAGCAAGAATTAGTGGAAGAGGTAGAAGAACAAGCAGGTACAAACTTTAACGAAGATGGTACGTTTGGCTTTTTAATTAAGTTTAATGATTTTGAAGATGTCATTTCCTTAAGCCACCGTCTTATCTTTGAAGATATAAAAGATGAGCTGTATTCATTTGAGAACCGCTATTATGTATATGTGGAATTCGATGAAGTGCTACATGATGAAGAAGAAATTGACCGCATTTTAAGTATTGTTTTAGAATACGGAGAAGAATCAACTTTAACCATTCATCGTGTAAGTGAGTATGGGAAACAAATTGTGAAAGAGCATGCGCTTGAAACAATTCGCAATAATTTTCCTGCTAAAACGTAGGCCGATTTCTGTAGTATGAAATCGGCTTTTTATATGAAGAATAGGAAAGCTTTCTTAGTAAGGAGGTAAGAGATGAAAAATACGTTAAAGTTGATTTTCTTTGTTTTACTATTGTTCGCATTATTTGTTTCATTACGTATGTTTATTGATGTAGCATTTTATTCGGATGTAATTGGGATAAAGGATGTTTCGATTTTAGGTATTATTAGTATTTTATTTACGGTATCTGCATTTTTAATTGGCTGCGTTATTTTCTTAGAGAACCGTCATCCTTCAAAAACACTTACATGGCTCATTGTGTTAGGTATTTTTCCGGTATTTGGATTCTTCGCTTATTTATTATTCGGACAGAACTTTCGGAGGAAGAGAATGTTCCAAAAGAAGGCGTTGCTCGATGAACAAGCGTTTTTACAATATAAGGGGCATGAAGATTACGAAGAGCGGATTTTGCGCAATCATAAGCATCAAGAGCTGTTATTTCGTTTAGCGGATCGCTTAGGCGCTTTAAATATTTCATTTCAAACTGAAACGAGAACATTAACAAATGGAGATGAAACGTTTCAGGCCATTTTAGATGGATTAAAACGAGCGAAACATCACATTCATATGGAATATTACATTGTGCGTGATGATAAGCTTGGAACAGAAATTAAAGATATTTTAATACAAAAATCAAAAGAGGGCGTAGTCGTTCGTTTTTTATATGATGCGGTTGGAAGTTTTAAATTATCAAAATCGTATATTGAAGAATTAAACGATGCAGGTGTAGAAATGATTCCGTTCTTCCCTGTGCGCTTTCCGATTTTAAACGATAAGATTAATTATCGAAATCACCGGAAAATCGTTATTATTGATGGGAATGAAGGATTTGTAGGTGGATTAAATATTGGTGATGAATATTTAGGGAAGGATAAGTACTTCGGCTTTTGGCGAGACACGCATTTATATTTGCGTGGTGAAGCTGTACAAAGTTTGCAGCTTATTTTCCTTCAGGATTGGTTTTATATGACTGGTGAGGCTGTGCTAGCCCCTGAATATTTACAAGCGAAAGCAGTTGAGGGCGAGCATTGGGGCGGCGTGCAGCTCGTTGCAGGTGGGCCGGATAATAAATGGGAAACAATTAAACATTTATATTTTGCCATGATTGCTTCTGCGCGGAAATCCATTTGGATTGCAACGCCGTATTTTATCCCGGATGATGATATTTTATCCGCATTAAAAGTAGCGGCACTTGCTGGTATTGATGTTCGGTTGTTAATGCCGAGTAAGCCTGATAAACGAACTGTCTTTTACGCATCGAGATCGTACTTCCCAGAGCTTTTAGATGCAGGGGTAAAGATATATGAATACGAAAAAGGTTTTCTCCATAGTAAAGTTGTTATTGTCGATTCTGATTTAGCTTCAATTGGGACTGCTAATATGGATATGAGAAGTTTTCATTTGAACTTTGAAGTAAATGCCTTTTTATATGATACAGATAGCATTCGAAAACTTGTTCAAGATTTTAAAGATGATTTAGAAGAATCAAGTGAAATTCATGTTGATCGTTTTCATAAAAGGCGTCTTCATAGACGAATTGTTGAATCAACGTACCGGTTATTATCGCCTTTATTATAAAAAGAGATGTCCGAAATTGGGACATCTCTTTTTTAAAAGGAATTTGTAATAAATTGTAGAATATAAGGAGCTGAAAGGGTGTGATTACGATGTTTATCGCCAAAAGAGAAAACGGAGAAAAAATTCATCTACTCGATCATCATGATGAAGAGCTTTTACACCGTATGCGTAAAAGGGAGAGTTTCTTTTGCACAGCTTGCGGGAAGGAAGTACAAATGAGATTAGGGAAACAAAAAAAGTGGCATTTTGCTCATAAGAAAGTGGATTCATGTTTGGCTTTTTATGAAGCAGAATCGATATACCATATCCACGGTAAAGAATTGTTATATAGATGGCTAAAACGTCAAAACTTTCATGTAGAGATAGAGCATTATCTGCCAGCGATTCAGCAACGACCGGATATTTTCATAGAGAGAGCAGGGAGAAAAATCGCGATTGAATACCAGTGCGCAAATCTCTCTATAGAACAGCTGTACAAACGAACCCATTCGTATTGGCGAGCCAGTATACAGGTCGTTTGGATCATTGGTGGAAATCAATTGAAGAAGCAATCAGCATATTGGATGAAATTTTCCTCACTTATGGCTTTCTCCTTACAATCTTATCCTCAGCCACTTCTTATTTTCTTCTGTTCTAAACAAAAATCATTTATGAAATGCACGTTTCTCACTTCATTTTCTACAAGCGTCTCGTTCTCACATATTATATATTTACCAACTGAAACGACTACTTTTGAAATGCTCTTTTCTTCTGTTCCTTTTCAAAAGGAAATATTAGAACGAGAATGGAAGAAGCGAAAGGACTATTTTCGAAAAAATGCTTTGCCTATTTGGAATTATAATCATAAGTCACTATTACGCCTCTTGTATCAATGTAAATATACCCCAGCAAATTTCCCTTCTGAAATTGGTGTGCCGCTTCCGTCCTCATTTGCTTTTCAAACAAATCCATTTATATGGCAAGCTTTTTTATATATGAAGTGTATAGGTGAGCTTGCGGTAGGGGATTATATTTCCCTTCCATACGTGTGTAGTTATATAAAAAAGTATACGAAAAGGCGTATGCTCCCATACTTTTCACAGCATATATGGAAAGTGGCAGTTACTGAATATATGACATTTTTATGCTATGTAGGTGTATTGCAGAAAGTAGGGACGTATAAGTACCGGAAAAAAAGGAGGATAGTTATGCTGAAAACAGAGGAGGAAGTTATGAAATATGATGAAGTTTGCTTAGCGTATGCCTTATCTTTATTTGAGGAAAAGTACAACATGGGAGAAGGAAAAGGGGATATAATAAAGACTGATCGTGAAGGAATTACATAAGAAAAATCGAATTGTATGTAAGTAGAGATATTTAAAGGAGGGCTTAAAGGATGTCTGAACAAAACACAGCAAAAACATTACCAGATCGTAACGAGATTGAAGAATCAAATACTTGGCGATTAGAAGATATTTTTCAAACAGATGCAGAATGGGAAAAAGAATTCCAAGCTATTAAAGAGCTATTACCGAAGTTAACTGAATTTAAAGGGAAACTTGGTGACTCTGCGAACAATTTACTTGAAGCATTGCAATATGAAGATGAAATTTCAATGCGATTAGGTAAGCTATATACATATGCACATATGCGTTACGATCAAGATACAACAAACTCTGTGTATCAAGCATTAAATGACCGCGCGACAAATTTATATTCACAAGTATCTAGTAGCACAGCATATATTGTGCCTGAAATTTTATCGATATCAGAAGATACGCTACAAACATTTTTAAAAGAAAATAGAGACTTAAGTGTATATGAACATGCATTAGAAGAAATTACGCGCCAACGTCCGCACGTATTATCTGAAGCGGAAGAGGCTTTATTAGCAGAAGCATCTGAAGTAATGAGTGCGTCAAGTAATACATTTGGTATGTTGAATAATGCGGATTTGAAATTCCCATCTATTAAAGGTGAGGATGGAGAAGAAGTAGAAATCACACATGGTCGTTACATTCAGTTTTTAGAAAGTGATGATCGTCGTGTGCGCGAAGATGCGTTCAAAGCTGTATATGAAACGTACGGAAAATATAAGAACACATTTGCAAGTACGTTAAGCGGAGCTGTAAAGCGTAATAATTTTAATGCACGCGTTCGTAAATATGACTCTGCACGTCAAGCAGCATTAAGTAATAATAATATTCCTGAAGCGGTGTACGATCAACTCGTTGAATCTGTAAATGATAATTTACACTTGCTACATCGTTACATTGATATTCGTAAGCGTGCACTAGGGCTTGATGAGCTTCATATGTATGATTTATATACACCACTTGTACCAGAAGTGAAAATGAATGTGAAGTATGAAGAAGCGCAAGACATGTTATTAAAGTCTTTACATGTACTTGGTGATGAGTATGTTGATATTTTGAAAGAAGCATATGAAAATCGCTGGGTAGATGTGTATGAGAATAAAGGAAAACGAAGCGGAGCATATTCATCTGGTGCATATGGAACAAATCCTTATATTTTAATGAACTGGCATGATAATGTAAATAATTTATTTACACTTGCTCATGAATTTGGCCATTCTGTCCATAGTTACTACACAAGAAAAACGCAGCCGCACGTATACGGTGACTATTCAATCTTCGTTGCGGAAGTAGCATCAACTTGTAATGAAGCGCTTCTAAACGATTATTTATTAAAAACGACAGAAGATAAGAAAGAGCGTCTATACTTATTAAATCATTATTTAGAAGGATTCCGTGGTACTGTATTCCGTCAAACGATGTTCGCAGAGTTTGAGCATATGATTCATAAGAAAGTACAAGAGGGACATGCGGTAACGCCAGACATGTTAACGGAGATCTACTATGATTTAAATAAGAAATATTTCGGTGATGCTTTAGTAATTGATGAAGAAATTGGTTTAGAGTGGTCTCGTATTCCGCACTTCTACTACAACTATTACGTATACCAATACGCAACAGGATTTAGTGCAGCAACGGCTCTATCTAAACAAATTTTAGAAGAAGGGCAACCAGCAGTAGAACGTTACATTAATGAGTTCTTAAAAGCAGGAAGCTCAGATTATCCAATTGAAGTGCTGAAGAAAGCTGGAGTAGATATGGCATCTCCAGAACCAGTAAAAGAAGCATTGCAAGTATTTGAAGAGAAATTAAATGAATTAGAAGCATTATTATTTGAAGAGAAGTAATAGAAAAGACGAGGAATTTGCCTCGTCTTTTTCTTAATGTCATTTTGTCGATATTTGTCGAGAAAATAAAGTGAATTGTCTTCTTTTTTCTAAATTAGAAGGCAGTTTTACAGTCCATTAAAACCCTTTAAATCGTTTCTTATGGTTGAAATAAGAGAGAGCGATGACAATGACTCCAAATAAAAGAGGGAAGGCAATCATTTTAGGAAAAGCTTGTAGTAGAGAGAGGATGTACAAGAAAAAAGAAACAATGATAGCTAGAATGATAAGTAAAATATACGTTTTTTTCATACAGAACACCTCCAAAATAGCTTTTTTATAGCTTATTCAAAAATGAAAACGTTTAGAATGTGACAAAAGTGTGAAATTCGACAAAAGGGGTTGTCATCTGACGTCGAATCTTGTAATATAATAAGCGTGAACGAATTCACATACAAACATATACCCCTTTGTTTGAACGTGAAAATTTCTCCCATCCCCTTTAATATTTTTATAAGCCGTAAAGAAAAAGACCTGGTGTTTACACCAGGTCTTTTTCTTTTGCTATCCATTTCCAATAACGCTCACATTTTACATCAATCATTTGTACTTTTCGTTTCAGTTGTAATTTTTTTAGTTCACGCTCAATTTCTTGCTTCGAGCAGTCATATATAAATGCTACTTCTTTTGAAGATATAAATTGCGTTGCTTCTAGTAATACCTCTAAAGATGGTAATGGTTCTGGCTCAATTTCACATTTTACAAGTTCTTTTAATAATTGTACGTATACGTCATAGGAATACGTTCCAGCGATTTTAATACCTTCTTCATCTGAATTTGCATGAAAAAATACGAGAGAAGGTATTTCTGTAATATGCATCTCATTTGTAAATTTCAAGTCACATTGGAAAGCTTTTTTTGCGCTAGCTGAATATAGGTCTTTTTTAAATTCTTCTACATCAATATCGCTATCTTTTGCGCATGCAAGTAATAATTCGCAGTTAGGATTTGATACATTTTCAAGGAAAATGTATTCTTGGAGTTTTCGCAAAAACTTCGAACCTGCTTTTCGGCCTTGCAACTCCGCTGCCTTAATTGCCATCGAAACTAAATATGGTGTTGACGATGCCTCTTGCATATGTACCTTTCCATCACATGAAAAACCTTGTAAACTTGTTGTCTTTTCCCACACAAATCGAATATTAGCAGGTTTATTCCATTTGTGTGAGGAAGCGTTCGTTCCGTCCACTTTTCCTGTTACGATATGACGAATAGAGAAGTATTTCCCATATTCAAGCCATAGTTTAATAATAAAGGGCTCAATTTCCCAGCAATCTTTACAAAGTGGATCAATAAATAAATATGCTTCTACAGACTTATGCTCACATGCGGAAGGAGAGGGCATATTGATATGCTTTGCTTCCTGTTTATCCATTATATTTCACCTGTTTCGTCTGGAGTATTAACCATATGCTGAGCAGTTAATGCTAAACGTTCAAAAACGAACTCTCTTATATGACCGTGCACTCCTGTATCATCCATTGCTTGCTCCATGCACGATAGCCAAGACTCTGCTCGTTTTGGAGTAATCTCAAACGGGAGATGGCGTGCTCTTAACATAGGATGACCATGTTCTTCAGTGTACAAATTAGGACCACCTAAATATTGTGTTAAAAATTGCTTCTGCTTCCTAGCTGTTTCTGTTAAATCATCCGGGAAGATGGGAGATAGGTCAGGGTGTTTACTGACATAGGAATAAAATGTGTCTACTAATATTGCAATGCATTGTTCACCGCCAATTGCTTCAAATGGTGTCATCGGTTGCTTGCTCATCCTTTTAAACTCCTTTTTCCATGAAATGTATATCTATTGTAGCAATGGAATGTTAGGGAGGGCAAATAAACAGCCTTCATAACGTTCTTTGCTTATTCTACAGATGTAAAAGAATCTTTTCTTTTTCAAAAAGTGAGATGTATCCACTAGTAGAACGTATTCACTAGTGGAATTTTCACTTTAGCGTGCTTTGTTTTGTTTGGCAAGGAAAAAGCGTTTTACTTTGTTATTTGTATGACGGATAGGTATGTTATGCTGCGTTAATAAATGAATAAAGGCAGCTTTTCCTGTTTCTTCATCTTGCACTTCAAATTCAATTTCATAATCATCGTGATTGTAATAGAAACTATGATCAAAGACAAGCGTTCCGCCTTCAAATAACGTTTCAGCTCTTTCAGTTGTTAAACTACCCATATAAGTTAAAGCAGAAACAGGAATTTGTAGTTTGCGTAGTTGATCCAGTACAGCCCCTGAAATAATTACGTTTGTTTCCATCATCATTCTTGCTTCGTTTTCTGTTACGACTTGATGTGTTTCTAACAAGCCGACTTTTGCAGGTTGTTTCAATGTTAATGTATAAGTTTCTCCTTTATGACGAATACGAAGTGCAGAGCCAGCTTCTTTTAATGAGAAGTTCGGTGTTTCAAAGTAGTGATTCACCTGTTTCGTAAATACTTCAATAGAGAATGATTTACATAATGTATTGAATTCTTCTTCTGTAACCATATTTTTAAATTCAATTTCAATTTCTTGTGTCATTGTATGCGCTCCTTTTGAAAAATAATTCTTTACACATTATCGCTTTTTCACAAATTTGGTTCAATGTTTTATTTGTTTGCGTCCATGTTATGATACAATAATACTGTTAAGTAAGACAGGAAGTTGAGATGGAGGAGTTAGAGCATGCAAAATAAAATCCAAGTTAAGAGCGTAGAAAAGAGAGAGAATGCTCTTATTTTTTGTGCGGAAAATAGTGAAATAGAGGTAAAGGAGTTAAGTGCGCGTAATCACGTACTTGTAGACTCAGACAATTTATCATTTTTATATATCTTAGAAAACGAATCATCTTTCATTTATGTAAGCATTCCGCATACATGCTGGGAAGCAATGCATGAAGCGATGAATAATGATATGGTCATGTTCGTTCGCGTAAATGACATTGAAATGGAATTAGAAGGATTAAAAGAAGAAGTAGAATATTTAGTTGAAAATATTGAAGGTAATGCAAATTACGGAGAAGAACTAGTAACTGCTGTAGAAAAAGTATTTCTATAAGCAAATGGATTGATTTTGGTGGTGGTTGAAATGAATCGAAATTGGGAAGAGTTTTTAGCACCTTACCACCAAGCGGTGGCAGAGCTGAAAGTGAAACTAAAAGGAATGCGTACTCAATTTGCAATGTTAACAGAGCATTCTCCAATTGAGTTTGTAACAGGAAGGGTAAAGTCGGTTGCAAGTATTATTGATAAAGCAGAGAAGAGAAATGTACCGCTAGACCGGCTACGAGAAGATATGCAAGACATCGCGGGCCTTCGAATGATGTGTCAATTTGTTGATGAGATTAAGCCTGTTGTAGAATATCTTCGAAAACGAAATGACTTTGAAATCGTGGAAGAACGTGATTATGTCACGCAAAAGAAAGATAGCGGTTATCGCTCTTATCACGTTGTCATTAGTTACCCAGTTCAAACGATTCAGGGAGAAAAAAAAGTATTGGTAGAAATCCAAATACGCACGTTAGCAATGAATTTTTGGGCAACGATTGAGCATTCTTTAAATTATAAATATAGTGGACGTTTTCCTGAAGATATAAAAATACGCTTACAACGTGCAGCGGAGGCAGCATTTTTATTAGATGAAGAAATGTCTTCTATTCGTCTTGAAATTCAAGAAGCGCAGAAAGCTTTTTCAAGAAAGCAAGAAACGAAAGATTCCGAATCATAAACTAAAGGGTGTTGGGCGATGAAATTTACAATTATGTCAAAGGGAGATCAATCATCAGATGCACTGGCAAGTACGATGAAAGAGTACTTGCTAGATTTTGGATTTATAATGGATGAAAAGGAACCCGATATTGTAATTTCTGTTGGGGGAGATGGAACGCTTTTATATGCGTTTCATCGTTATTATAATCGATTGGATGAAACAGCATTTGTTGGTGTACATACAGGGCATTTAGGTTTCTATGCAGATTGGTTACCGACAGAAGTAGAGAAATTAGTAATTGCAATTGCTAAAACACCATTCCAAGTGGTGGAATATCCGCTTTTAGAAGTGATTATTCGCTATGTGAATGGGAGTAAAGAGTCACAGTATTTAGCGATGAATGAAGCGACTGTGAAGAGTGCAGAAGGTACATTAGTAACAGAAGTGGAAATACGCGGAGAGTACTTTGAAACATTCCGCGGGGATGGCCTTTGTATTTCTACTCCTTCGGGAAGTACTGCGTATAATAAGGCGCTTGGCGGAGCAATTATTCACCCTTCTATTGAAGCGATTCAAATTGCAGAAATGGCATCTATCAATAACCGTGTGTTTCGTACGGTAGGTTCGCCGCTTGTATTGCCGAAACATCATACATGTGTATTGAAGCCGACTGCAGGAATGAACTTGCAAATTACGGTGGACCATTTAACGATGGTTCATCAAGATGTGAAATCAATTCAGTATCGCGTGGCAAACGAGAAAGTACGATTTGTTCGTTTTCGTCCATTTCCGTTCTGGAAACGAGTTCGTGACTCGTTTGTTGCAGATAAATAGAAAGGGTTTATATATTTGAACAGATTTACATTGAAATGGGATATAGACTTGGCTGAGGAAGGAACTTTAGTAAGAGAATTTTTAAAAACAAAAGGGATTTCCAAGGCCGCATTAACGGATATAAAGTTTCAAGGCGGAGCTATTGAAGTAAATGGTCAATATGCGAGTGTCCGTCATCAGTTGCAAGCTGGTGAAGAATTACGTGTCTTTTTTCCGGTGGAGGAAAGAAGTGAAGGGATGATTGCAGAAGATATTCCTTTATGTATTGTATACGAAGATGATGCAGTTCTTGTCATAAACAAAGAGGCGAACATGTCAACGATTCCGTCTAGAGAACATCCGGCAGGAAGTGTTGCGAATGCGCTTTTATCTCATTATGATAAGCAACATCTTGCAAGTACGGTGCACATCGTAACGAGGTTAGATCGTGATACTTCAGGGCTTATGCTTATTGCAAAAAATCGTTTCGTGCATCATCTTTTATCGAAACAGCATCAACAAAAAGCTGTGAAAAGAACGTATGAAGCGATCGTTCATGGTGAGATGGTAGAACGGGAAGGAACGATTGACGCACCGATTGGACGAAAATCCGATAGCATTATTGAGCGAACCGTTTGTGAGGAGGGGCAAAGAGCCGTTACTCATTTTAGAGTGATTGATAGCGCCAATCATAAGACGCATGTATCGCTTGAGCTTGATACAGGAAGAACGCATCAAATTCGTGTGCATATGGCGCATATAGGACACCCGCTACTTGGCGATAATTTATATGGTGGAAAAAGGGATGAAATGAAACGACAAGCACTTCACAGTACATCTTTGGCGTTTTATCACCCTATTTTAGAGAAGGAAATGTCTTTCACTACAACAATTCCAAACGATATGCAAGCGGTAGTAAGACATACTTAAAAAGGGAACAAAATTCTTATGTAACGAAGAATTTTGTTCCCTTTTTTCTTAGCGGAATAATATTGAAATTTGATTTTCACTCGTGCGCTTTATAACGAAAAATCCACTTTCGGATTTTGTAGCAATGCCATCATCATTTGGACGACAATATCCATGCGTTTCGCAAGTACCGTCATCACGTACTAACATTTGTCCAATTAATCCGACAGGAAGCCACTCGGTACGATCTTTCCTTGCTATATATTTGCAAGCTGGATCCCATTCTGTATTTAAAAGTGGTTGTATGTCTTGCGATTCCGAACGTACATATTGGCGTTTTCCGAAGCTATCTGTTTTGTAGCGCTTTTGCCAACTTAAAGCACCGCTATTTCCTATAAGAGCGGGGGTTGCACTAGATATTCCTAAAATGAATGAATCGTTTGAAGTAGCGATTCGAATTTTTTCTTCGCTACTAAATGTAACGAAATAGCCTACATCAATAAGAGTATTGTCTACTGTTTCAAACATTTGTGCAAAATCAGTTCCGCTTGCATTGTAAGAAGCGCCATCAATGTACATTTCTCCATTATGAGCAAGCCACTTTGCACCGATATTATGATCGGTTTCATTTGTTCCATTTGCAATAAACCACGAATAAGATTCTTCTGCTTTGCCGAAGCGTCCCATAATATGGCTACCTGCAAAGTGAGCTGTGGATGTATGATTACCTTCCGCATGAGAAGAGAATCCGTTAGCGATAGTAGCGGTTCCTTCTGCATGTGCTGCTTCGCCTAAAGCGATTGTATGTTTACCTTCCGCATGAGAATAAGAGCCACCTGCTGTCGTTTCACTTCCTTCACTATGGGAACTATGTCCAGTTGCTTTCGTTTTTGATCCTTCTGCATGAGAGAAAGACCCTTTTGCATGTGTCAGAAGCCCTTCTGCATGTGAAGCTGTACCCTCTGCATTAGAGTGAAGCCCCTCTGCATGTGCATACCGTCCCCCTTTTTTTACTTTTGTATTTTCAGGTGTAGGGGTTTGAATTATGATAGTCTTTTCTGTTTGTATATCACCTGATGGTGCTAGTGCTTCTTTTATTTTTTTTACTTGTTTTATAATAGCAGCTGGAATTTCTGATTCCGCTTTTTTATTTATTGCTACAGGGATATTTTCTTCTATATTCTTCTCTGTTTGCTCAGAAGGCACAATCTGTTCATTATGAGTAGGAAGAGGGGTAGTTTTTTGCTTCATCTTTGTTTTTCGATTATCAATTATGCGGCTCATTACAGCATTTTCTAAAGAGACATATTTGGGTCTAGCTTTGTTTTTGGGGGAAGCCTCTTGTCCCTCCAATTCTTCTAAAGCTGCAGCTCGAATGCTGCACCAGTTGTTAATTCCGTACATGGGCAGATAAAAAGGCGGGCATTTTCTCTTTTGTTTAGAAGATTTTTTCTTCATTCTGTCACCTCCTGCGACAGTATATGCCGTGTCATTAAAAAAAGATGCACTTTATTGCATCTTTTTTTAATGACTTTACCCAATTTTTATATGAGAGACGCCTAAATGATAAGGCAATCCTTCGTAAGTCTTGCATAGGGGTTATGAAATTGGGCGGAATTTTTCTGGGACAAAAGGCAGGGAGGAAGGAACGGAAACAGTCTCCATTTCAGGATAACGTAGTCCGGTTAGTTTGCCACCAAATACAGCGCCAGTGTCAATATTGACTGTATGATTTACAAAGCGAGGTTCTTTTACGGGTGTATGTCCATATACAATCCAAGCTGTTCCCTTATACTCCTTCGCCCAGTCGCGACGGACAGGTGAGCCGTCAGCATGTTTTTCTCCTGTGATATCGCCATATAATACAAAGGTTTGTACTTTTTTATCTTGTCTTCCTATGTAATCTTGCCGAATGCCGGCGTGACACACAATTAACTTTTTCTCATCGAGTACGTGATAGAAAGGGGAGTGCTCGTAAAGTGTGATGAATTTTTCTTTTATCATGTTTTGTTTATGAGAAGGTAGTGTTTCATATTCGGCAACAGTTGTTTCGAGTCCATGAGCGATTGTTACATTACGTCCAAGGAAAAATCGGTATAGTTTATTACAGTGATTTCCTGGAGCGTAATAAGCGACTTTTTTATTTATGACAAGTTCCCATACAATTTCAATCATACGTAATGAATGAGGGCCGCGATCTGTAATATCACCAACAAACGCAAGTTTGCGTCGGTCAGGGTGAATCGGCAGGTCACTATTCCAGCTATATCCGAGTTTCTTCGTTAAATCTTGAAACTCATGGAAGCATCCGTGAATATCCCCTATAATGTCATATTTCATATGTAAACCTCCATCATATTTTTCATTAGTATATCTAAAAAAGGATAGAGATAAAAATATCATGTTTTTGTGCTTCAGTTGAACATAAAGATTTTCGTTCTTGAGCGGACATTTAAAACAAATCCAATCGCTATCATGTACGTGAGTAAGGAACTTCCTCCGTAGCTCATAAGGGGTAATGTGATTCCTGTAATAGGTAGTAATCCGATTGTCATCCCGATATTTTGAAATACTTGAAAAGTAAACATTCCGATTGTACCAGCGCAGATGTAACTACCGAAAGGGTCATTACTTTCTAAAGCGATATGAATCATGCGGAAAATAAGTAGGAAAAAAAGTGCAATAATGACACTTGCGCCTAAAAATCCAAATTGCTCAGCGACATTAGTGAAAATAAAATCTGTATGTGGTTCTGGAAAGTATACTTGTCCATTTTCCCAACCTTTTCCTTGCATTTCTCCAGATCCAGTAGCTAAGAAAGCTTGTCTTAATTGATAGCCTTGCGCATCATATTTGTATGGCGCTAACCAGCCATAGAAGCGATTTAGTTGATATTCTTGTAAAATGTGTGCTTTAAAGAATTTTGTATGAGTAAAAAAAATATAGGTTAATGTAACGCCAACTGCAAAAATACCGGAAACTAACCCGAAAATAAAACGCCAACGTATACCAGAAACTAGTATCATTGCTGCGAGCATAGCTGAAATTACCATTGTGTTTCCTAAATCAGGTTCCTTTGCAATAAGGAGCAGGGGTGGCAAACTTGTTGCGCATATTTTTCCGAGTAATAAAAAATCAGCGTGTATTGTTCGATAAAAATATTTCTCATTGTGATTGGCTATAATTCGTCCGGTGACGATAATTAAAAACAACTTCATAATTTCGGAAGGCTGGAAATTTCCGATGCCTGGGAGCCTGTACCAAGCGGTCGCACCTTTAATTGTAATGGCACCTGGTACTTGAAATTCTAGCCCAATAAGTAGTACCAATGCAAAGCTATATAAATACCAAGCAATTTTTTGATAACGATCGAAATCAATAATCATAATCATGCCAATGGCTATGAATCCAATGAAGTACCACTGGATTTGTTTTAATACAAAATTTACATTTTGCAAAAATGGTGGTAAAGAGGCTTGTGCACTTGCAATTGCAAAGCAACTAACAATCCCAATGGCAAATAAAATGATTAGTAATACGTAGTCTATTTGATATTGAGAATTTGGATCTTTCAATGTGTGTATTCCTTTCTATCGCCTAGTAAGTATACGGATCATGTCATGATAAAAATAATATACAAGCAGACTATGCATACATTTATTCCACTATTTGTGGGAAGTCATACATCACACGGAAGGAATAGTACCTACCGTGTGATGGACTATATGGCACGGAGTTCTTTTGTAACTATATTCAAACAATGAGAAAGGCGTATATGTGTATCGGTCGTTGGAATGAGCTCTGGATATAGCTGATAAAATGTTGTAGCATTTTTATACCATTCGCAAGCCTTTAACAGACTCGTTTTGTAATAGTCAATCTCTTGTAGGAAACCATATTTTTTTGAATTTAAAACGAGATGTGAAAAATCTTCGCAGCCTTCAAGGTATTTGTGATGTACTTGCTGTCCAGTATGAAGGCGGAAGGAACTTAAAGGTTCCGTGATGTAGATCGCGTCACCTTTGGAAAGTAAATTGATCCAAGAGGCCATATCAACACTACAATTATAATTTCTCCCATTTAAAGTACCGAAAGGTTCTGTTAATAGGCGTTTTCGAAAGAGTACAGTCGTAGGTTCACCGATAATATTTTGTCCTAGTATAAGCATATGGTTTCCAAGATCTGTCCCATTTAGTAGAGTATCTTCATCATATAATCTTTTCATGGAGGGATGTTGTTCAATTATCTCTCCATCGTCATTAATCCAAGTACGATAAGATGTAATAAGTGCGAGATTTTGATCTAAGTCTTTTTGGAAATAAAACATCATTTTTTCAATTTTACTATTATAAAATATATCATCATCCATTAAGAAATTTATGTACTCTCCATGGGACTGCTCTAATAGCATAAGTGAGTTATTAAATTGTCCTAGAGTAGTGGCATTTCGAATGTACGTTATGTGTTTATGATTAGGTAAATAATCTGTCTGCATTAGAATCTCTATTTCATCATTTGTACTATCGTCCCCTACAATAATTTCAATGTTTGGATAGGTTTGTGCTAATGCACTTTCTAGAGCGATTTTAAAATAATGAGGCCGATTATAGGTTGGAATAAGGATGGAAACGAGAGGTGGATTTTTTATATTATTCATATACAACTACCTTTCGGAAATTTTTTGTGTAAGAATAATATCTTGATAGCTTGTGTGTTCAGTTCTGCTACACCATGAACCATAATGGGGAGGAGTCTGCAATTCTAGTCCATACTTATTTAATAGGGTACGAACATCTTCCTCAGGATAGGCAACTGCGAAATTTGGGATCTCTTTATTTAGAACATAACAATTGTCAATTTGATGATAAAAACCTAACGCACTTAGACCTGCATTTAAATAATAGGAAGACTCAGGATTAATTAAAAAGAAAGTAATAAAACATCTCCCATCCTTTTTCAAAACTCGAGAAATTTCACTTAAGTAATGCTCTAATTCTTTCGGAAGAAGATGGGTAAATACAGACGTTAAAAAAATAAAGTCAAATGATTCATCTTCATATGGAAACTTGTATTGAGAAGCATCTTTTTTTCCATCGGGATTGTAAAATTGGTTATATATATCGACATGTTCAAAATGGAAATTGTTACGGCGTGTTGAAATGTTATTTTTGCACCATGTAATTCCCTTATTAAATAAGTCAAATCCATAATAAGTACCATCATCGCTTAAATAGTTCATTAATGGAACAGCCATCCGGCCGATACCACAGCCTACATCTAACACTGTTTCATTTGATTTTAAATTGCCAATTTCAATAAAATACTGCATAAACTCTTTTCCGACTTCTTCAAAGTCACCACCTACATATTGAACGAGTTCTGGGGGTGGAATTAATGTGGTTTTTTTCTCATTTTCGTTCATACATTCACTCCGTCCTTGTAGTAAAGTAAGAAATTTTTATTGCATATATAAGTTAATCATTTATAGTGAGGGGAACTTTACACGATTGGTTCTTATGAATCCGTAGTGTGATAGAACCCCTCAAAAGAATAAAATTGTATTCTATTCCTTTCGCCAATAAATACCGAAATCATCAATTTGAGTCATAGGAGCTTTTATGTTTCTTTCACTTCTGAAATCTGTTACAGCCTCTGCGCATGTTATCAATCCATAATCATCAATAATAATAAAGCCACCTGTTGAAACTTTATCGTATAAATTTACAAGACTATCCATCGTTGATTCATACATATCACCATCAAGGCGGGCAATTGCAATTTTTTCTATCGGTGCTGAAGGCAATGTATCTTTAAACCAACCCTTTAAAAATTTCACCTGATCATTTAATAAATCATATTTTCTAAAGTTTTCTTGCACTGTTTCTAAAGAAACTCGTAAGTAATCGAATGTGTGTAAATAATCACCGTAATCTTTCGGATATTGTTCTAAGTTAGGTGCGGGCAGACCTTCAAATGAATCGGCAACCCATACAGTACGATCCTTAATGTTGTTTGCTTGTAAAAACCCATTCATAAAAATGCATGATCCTCCGCGCCATACACCAGTTTCAATAAAATCGCCTTCTATATTTTCCCTGACTACAGTTTCCATCGCCTCTTGTAATTGATTCATACGTTTTCGACCAACCATACTGTGTGCAGCTCTTGGCCAATCCTTGCCACCTTGACGCTCATTGTTTGAAACGTTAGGATTAACGATTTTTAAATTGTGATTTTCTATATACTGCTTAAGGAATAAAGGAAGTGGAACCGTAACTGGTTCATATAATAGTTCTTTAGATATATGTAACGAAGCAGGTAAGTATGGTTCGTATTCTAACCATATTTCAAATAAAATTGTTTTCTTTAATAACTCAAGATAAAGCTGGACAGCCGATTTATTTTCCATATAAGTGCCTCCTGAAGAATGTCATACAACATTATGACTATGTAGAAAAGAAGGATTTAATGATTGAATTTACCAATGAAAAAGCAGTAAAACTGATATCAGTTTTACTGCTAAGTAAAAAATTAAGCGATTTTTTCAATAATAATAGATGCATTTGTACCAACAGCTAATGATAGCCCAAGCCCTGTAACGATTACTTCAATTAATGATGGAGTTGTCGTGATTTGCGTAATTGCTTGAACAACGATAGGTGCTCCAACTGAGATTAAAGTGGCCCCAGTACCTGGAACAGATACCCCATTTACTTGGATTGTAAGTCCTCCTAATAGACTTACTGCTGCAGTGTATACGATAACGGTAATTTTATAGAATCCAGTTTCACTAATTACGAAAGTATCAGGATCTAATTGAGAAATTGCTGTACCAAACTGAGATCCAACAGTATTAAATGGTACTGGAGCATTAAGCCCAATATCCAAAGAAATCCCAGCGGAGTTAAATGCATACAATCCTGCTGGAAGTCCTAGCCCTGATGGTCCAGTCGGTCCAGTCGGTCCAGTCGGTCCAGTCGGTCCAGTCGGCCCAGTTGGTCCAGTCGCGCCAGTGTCACCAGTTGGTCCAGTCGCGCCAGTGTCACCAGTTGGCCCAGTTGGTCCAGTCGCACCAGTGTCACCAGTTGGCCCGGTTGGTCCAGTTGTACCAGTGTCACCAGTTGGCCCGGTTGGTCCAGTTGTACCAGTGTCACCAGTCGGTCCAGTAGGCCCAGTCGGTCCAGTTGGTCCAGTCGGTCCAGTCGGCCCAGTTGGCCCAGTTGGCACAGTAGGCCCAGTAGGCCCAGTTGGTCCAGTCGGTCCAGTTGGCCCAGTCGGAAGGGTAAACGGTGGTATTGGTGGTAATGTTGGTCCTACAAGATTAGGGTCAAATGCACTAGCTGATAAAGATTCATCGGGATTCAATCCATCTGAATAATTATTATTTGACATAAATTCACCTCCATAAAGCGTTCATTATATAGTAGATGCAAAACCGGAAGAAAATGACACGGACATTTGAATTATTGAAAAGAAATCTTAAACTGCTTGTGCAAGTTAAAAAAGTGGAAAGTTTATTGTATGTATAACATATGATTGATTTGGAAGAGGGTGATTATGTTGAACAAGCAAGGAATTACAATTAGTTTATGTATGATTGTTCGAGATGAGGAAGATACAATAGGTCGATGTTTAGATGCAGTCGGAAAAATTGTTGATGAAATTATTATAGTTGATACAGGTTCCATTGATCGAACGAAAGAAATTGTAGCTCAATATACCTCTAACATATATGACTTTCCATGGATTAATGATTTTGCGGCAGCGAGAAATTTTTCTTTTTCAAAAGCAACGCAAGAGTATATATTGTGGCTAGATGCAGATGACGTATTATTAGAAGATGCTCAAGAAGCATTGAAACTCTTAAAAAGAGAATTAGATCCTAAAATTGATGCTGTTTCGATGCCTTATCATCTTGCATTGGATTCTAGCGGGAAACCTTTATATTGTACAAAAAGAAATCGACTTGTAAAGCGTGAAAAACAATTCCAATGGTTTGGAAAGGTTCATGAGTATTTAGCTATTTCTGGTGAAACTTTTAGTAGTAATGTTGCTATTACACATAAAAAGGAAAAAAAGGTAACAAATCGTAATTTGAAAATTTTTCAAAATGCTGTAGCTGCAGGAGAAGAATTGAGTCCGAGAGATTTATTTTATTACGCAAATGAATCTATGGATAACCAAAAATATGATGATGCAGTTATGCTATATGAAACATTTCTTAATCAAGACGAAGGATGGTATGAAGAGAAAATTTATGCATGTGGTAAGTTAGGAGATTGCTATGCAAAGCTTGGATCATGGGAAAAGGCAATTGAATCTTGCGTGAAGTCGTTTCGATATGATGTTCCTAGAGGAGAGAATTGTACAAGAATAGGATATATATATATGGAACAACAAAAATATAACGAAGCGATATTTTGGTTTAAACTTGCAACGGAAGTACCAATGGCGACGGAGAGTCCATTTCATAGTCCAGCGAGCTACACATGGCTTCCCTATTTACAAATGTGTATTTGTTATAGCAAGTTAGGAGAGCAAGACAAAGCTTATTATTACAACGAATTAGCGGCTGCTTATGTTCCAAATAATGCTGCAATCGAATATAACCGCAAATATTTTCGGAGTGTTTTTGATAAACAATATAAATCGTTATAGGCAGCTTTTTTTAGAAATGGCTCATCGCGATTCTAACTCTAATAGATTGGCTATATAGTAAAGTATCTGCAATGTAACTAGTACTGGTTATATCTATAGATTTTAGATGAGATTTATATTTCAAATTCAATTTGCATAAGGAGTGTGTAAAATGAATTCCCCAAAAAATTCTTTATACGAAGAAAAGTCTGGGCATTATTATAATGCAGTGAATCCGAATTTATTAAAGCATATAAAAAAGGAATGGAAAGAAGTTCTTGATATAGGTTGCTCGAGTGGTGCGTTGGGAGCTGCCATAAAAGAAAATGGCACACGTGTATCAGGAATTGAGGCATTCCCAGAGGCGGCAGAACAAGCAAAGGAAAAACTAGATCATGTTGTTTTAGGCGATATAGAAACAATGGATATGCCGTACGAGGAGGAACAATTTGATTGCGTTATATTTGGTGACGTATTAGAGCATTTATTTAATCCTTGGGCTGTAATAGAAAAAGTAAAGCCATATATAAAAGAAAATGGTGTGATTTTAGCAAGTATACCAAACGTTGCTCACATTTCAGTATTAGCGCCGTTACTTGCTGGAAATTGGACGTATACAGAATATGGTTTATTAGATAAAACACATATTCGTTTCTTTACATTTAATGAAATGCTCCGAATGTTTTTAAAAGCAGGCTATTCGATTAGTAAAGTAGATCGTGTATATGTTGATTATAAAGTGTATGAACCGTTAATTGAGGAATTATATGGAATTTGTAAGAAATATCGTCTTGGAAGTGGCTTCATGGCTGAGACGGTCGTATTTCAGTATATTATTGAAGCAGAAAAATCACAGCTATGAGTGCTGCTGAAAAAACAATATTATTTGTTACATGTATAAA
Organism: Bacillus sp. LSHTCR4; assembly: GCF_057197025.1. Lineage (NCBI taxonomy): Bacteria > Bacillati > Bacillota > Bacilli > Caryophanales > Bacillaceae > Bacillus > Bacillus sp. LSHTCR4. The sequence goes on from NZ_JBXUNO010000001.1 coordinate 298,445, forward strand.
TGATCGGAAAATGTATGCACAGTGTGTACGACATATATTGAGCTTAGCAGTGCCTCCAGGGTATACTGTACAATTTATGCCAATTCGGAATGCGAAAAGTATGACGAGCGGATATAATCAAGCGATTTCGCATCCAGCGAAATATAAAGTATATATACACCAAGATGTTTTCATTATGAATGTGGCATTTTTATACGGATTACTTCAATTATTTAACGAACATGAGCATCTTGGAATGATTGGAATGATTGGAGCCCAATATGTTCCTCCAAACGGGATATGGAATGAAGGCAAGGGAGTTGTTGGGAAAGTAATTGGTTATATGAACGATTTATTTTATATGGCAACTCAAGAACAGCCGTACCATGAGTCAAAAACATTTATGCCGGTGGAATGTATTGATGGTTTATTGATGGCCACGCAATATGATATTCCGTGGCGAGAAGACTTGTTTGATGGATTTGACTATTATGATGTATCTCAGTCATTTGAATTTAGAAAAGCAGGCTATACAGTTGGGGTTCCTGTACAGCGTGATGCGTGGTGCATTCACTATCATATTGATGTGAATATGACCAACTATGACAAGTATAGAAAGATATTTGTGGAGAACTATATGTCAGATGTAAATCAAGACGAATAGAGGGGCTACAAAATGAAGGATCGCACAATATTAGTTGTTGTTTGTGTAAATAATGAAGAGCTATTTGAACAATGCGAGAGACAAATAAAAAACCTTTTTGTTCCCCCAGATTATGTCGTACAAATTTTTCCGATACGAGATGCGAAAAGTATGGCAAGCGCATATAACCGAGCACTTTCATATCCCGCGAAGTATAAGGTTTATATACATCAGGATACTTATCTTATTAATCGAGAGATGTTTTATACACTTATTTCCCTTTTTAAAGATAATGAAAAGCTCGGCTTAATTGGAGTAGCTGGAGCCCAATTTTTACCGAGTAACGGGATATGGTGGGAAGGGAAAAATTTAGTAGGGAAAGTGATTGAGTATAGAAGACGGAATTATCAATTATTAAATTTAGATCAGGGGTTTTATGGAAGCCAATCTTTTATGTCGGTGCAGGCAATCGATGGCTTATTCATGGCAACGCAGTATGATATTCCGTGGCGAGAAGATTTGTTTCAAGGGTTCCACTTTTATGATGTATCACAGTCTTTAGAGTTTCAAAGGGCTGGTTATTTAATCGGTATCCCAAATCAATCAAATTTATGGTGTATTCATTATAACGGAGATGAATTTGATGCGGATACATATGAGAAAGATCGAAAAGTGTTTGTAGAACAGTATAAAGATATATTATCTCCATCATAAGGGAGAGATGCAGAGTGAAAGGGATTATTTTAGCAGGCGGTACTGGATCGAGGCTATACCCAATAACGAAAGTAACGAATAAACATTTGCTTCCTGTTGGACGTTATCCAATGATTTATCATGCGGTATATAAGCTGAAACAATGCGAGATTACAGATATTATGATTATTACAGGTAAAGAGCATATGGGAGATGTTGTTAGTTTTTTAGGAAGCGGTCAAGAGTTTGGCGTGTCCTTTACGTATCGTGTGCAAGATAAGGCTGGCGGAATTGCGCAAGCATTAGGGCTTTGTGAGAGTTTCGTTGGGAATGATCGCATGGTAGTTATATTAGGTGATAATATTTTTTCGGATGATATTCGTCCGTATGTTGAAGAGTTTGCAAATCAAAAAGAAGGTGCGAAAGTACTGCTGCAATCTGTAGATGATCCGGAGAGATTTGGCGTAGCAAATATTCAAAACCGCAAAATAATTGAAATTGAAGAAAAGCCGAAAGAGCCGAAAAGTTCCTATGCAGTCACAGGGATTTATTTGTATGATTCGAAAGTCTTTTCTTATATAAAAGAATTAAAACCTTCTGCAAGGGGAGAGCTTGAAATTACTGATATTAATAATTGGTATTTAAAACGTGGGGTACTTACTTATAATGAAATGAGCGGTTGGTGGACTGATGCAGGAACTCATGTTTCTCTTCAAAGGGCAAATACGTTAGCGCGGGATATAAACTTTGGTAAACAGTTTAACGGAGAATAGGTGAGAATATGGAAGTTATAGAAACAAACTTTACCGACGCAAAATTGTTAGAACCGAGGTTATTTGGAGATGAGCGTGGCTTTTTTACTGAAAGTTATAATAAGAAGGTGCTAGAAACATTAGGAGTTACGTATTCATTTGTACAGGATAATGTTTCGTATTCGGCAGAAGCGGGAACGATTCGGGGATTACACTTTCAAAAAAAACCGAAAGCACAAACGAAACTTATTCAAGTTATGCAAGGAGCAATTTATGATGTTATCGTTGATTTGCGAAAAGATTCACCAACGTTTAAACAGTGGAGAGGATATATTTTAAGCGCGGATAATCATCGGCAACTATTAGTACCAAAAGGATTTGCACATGGTTTTTGTACACTTGTCCCGCATACTATTGTTATGTATAAAGTAGATGAGTATTATAGTGCCAATCATGACTCAGGGGTACTTTGGAACGATAAAGACTTAGCAATTCCATGGCCGGTAACAAGTCCTATTTTATCTGACAAAGATCGAATATTACCATCACTTCTGGAATGTGAAGATAGTTTTTGAGTAGGAGAGTTGTGTATGAATATATTAGTAACAGGTGGGGCCGGATTTATTGGAAGTAACTTCGTGCATTATATGTTACAAAGATATGAAACATATAAAATTATTAATTTCGATGCATTAACATATAGTGGGAACTTAAATAATGTAAAGTCTATTCAAAATCATCCGAATTACTATTTTGTAAAAGGGGAAATTCAAAATGGAGAGCTGCTGGAGCATGTTATTAAGGAACGTGATGTGCAAGTAATTGTCAATTTTGCAGCAGAATCACATGTGGACCGTAGTATTGAAAATCCAATCCCTTTTTATGATACAAATGTAATTGGGACAGTCACCTTATTAGAATTAGTAAAAAAATACCCACATATTAAACTCGTGCAAGTATCAACGGATGAGGTGTATGGCTCTTTAGGAAAAACAGGGAGGTTTACCGAGGAAACCCCGTTAGCTCCAAATAGTCCATATTCTTCAAGCAAAGCGAGCGCCGATATGATAGCTTTATCTTATTATAAAACATATCAATTACCAGTTATCGTAACGCGTTGTTCCAATAACTATGGCCCGTATCAATATCCTGAAAAATTAATTCCGTTAATGGTTACGAATGCGCTGGAAGGAAAAAAATTACCGTTGTATGGTGATGGATTAAATGTAAGAGATTGGTTACATGTAACGGATCATTGCAGTGCGATTGATGTTGTATTGCATAAGGGACGTATAGGAGAAGTATATAATATAGGTGGAAATAATGAAAAAACAAATGTAGATGTTGTGGAACAAATTATTACGCTTTTAGGAAAAACAAAGAAAGATATTGCATATGTTACAGATCGATTAGGCCATGATCGTCGTTATGCGATTGATGCACAAAAGATGAAAAATGAGCTCGGATGGGAACCGCAGTATACGTTTGAACAAGGGCTAGAAGAAACGGTGGAATGGTATGAACATCATATAGAATGGTGGAAACCACTAAAAGAAAAGTAAGGGGCATATAAATGAAAGAACGGATTATCATAACAGGAGCAAATGGTCAATTGGGAAAGCAACTACAAGAAGAGTTAAATCCTGAAGAATATGACATATACCCATTTGATAAAAAGTTACTAGATATAACAAATATATCCCAAGTGCAGCAAGTGGTACAAAAAATAAGGCCACATATAATTATTCATTGTGCGGCGTATACGAAGGTTGATCATGCTGAGAAAGAACAAGATCTAGCTTATAGAATCAATGCAATAGGAGCTCGAAATGTAGCGGTTGCTTCACAATTAGTAGGAGCGAAGTTAGTTTATATTAGTACGGATTATGTATTTCAGGGCGATAGACCAGAGGGATACGATGAATTTCATAATCCGGCGCCGATAAATATATACGGGGCTTCTAAATATGCGGGAGAGCAGTTCGTCAAAGAGTTACATAATAAATACTTTATCGTTCGTACATCGTGGTTATATGGTAAATATGGAAATAATTTTGTGAAAACGATGATCCGATTAGGGAAAGAAAGAGAAGAAGTATCTGTTGTAGCGGATCAAATCGGTTCTCCTACGTATGTGGCGGATTTAAATGTAATGATTAATAAACTCATTCATACTTCTTTATACGGTACGTATCACGTATCAAATAGAGGATCATGTTCTTGGTTTGAATTTGCAAAGAAAATATTTTCGTATGCAAATATGAAAGTGGATGTATTACCGGTTTCAACTGAAGAATTTGGATCGGCGGCAGCGAGACCAAAATATTCTATTTTCCAACATAACATGCTACGATTAAATGGTTTTTTACAAATGCCTTCTTGGGAAGAAGGATTAGAGCGTTTTTTTATAGAAACAAAAAGTCATTAACAATTTTAAGTTAATGACTTTTTTGTTTGCCTTTAAGAGGTTTTATGTTACTATAATTATAGTATCAGGTACTAATAACAAGTATAAGTATTTCTGGGAGGATATATCATGGAACTATTACAAGGGAAAACATTTGTTGTTATGGGCGTTGCGAACCAAAGAAGTATTGCATGGGGAATTGCTCGCTCTTTGCATAATGCAGGTGCAAAATTAATCTTCACATATGCAGGAGAACGTTTAGAGAGAAACGTTCGTGAATTAGCGGATACATTAGAAGGACAAGAATCACTTGTATTACCTTGTGATGTAACAAATGATGAAGAACTTACAGCTTGCTTTGAAACAATCAAGCAAGAAGTTGGTACAATTCACGGTGTAGCACATTGTATTGCTTTTGCAAATCGTGACGACTTAAAAGGTGAATTTGTAGATACTTCTCGCGATGGATTTTTACTTGCACAAAATATTAGTGCATTCTCTTTAACAGCTGTAGCAAGAGAAGCGAAGAAAGTAATGACAGAAGGCGGAAATATTTTAACGTTAACATATCTTGGCGGCGAGCGCGTTGTGAAAAACTATAACGTTATGGGTGTAGCAAAAGCTTCATTAGAAGCGAGCGTGAAATATTTAGCTAACGATTTAGGCCAACATGGCATTCGCGTTAACGCTATTTCTGCAGGTCCAATTCGTACGTTATCTGCAAAAGGTGTAGGCGACTTTAACTCAATCTTAAGAGAAATTGAGGAACGCGCACCACTTCGTCGTACAACAACTCCAGAAGAAGTTGGGGATACAGCAGTATTCTTATTTAGTGATTTAGCACGCGGCGTAACAGGAGAAAACATTCACGTTGATTCAGGTTATCATATCCTAGGATAAATATAATATTAAATTTTAAAGGACAATCTCTATATGTTGAGATTGTCCTTTTTATTTGTTACTGGAAAGAACGATTTTTAACGAAAGTTCTTACCATGTTATGAATATAACTATAATAGTACACGATTTATTCAGCTACGTATGGAAGTGGGAGGGACGAGTGTGAAGAATAAAAATAAAAGTTCAACAGTTGGAAAACCGTTGTTATATATTGCGCAAGTAAGTTTGGAACTTGCCGCACCGAAAATAAAAAGAATTATCTTAACAAACTTTGAAAATGAGGATAGAAAAGAGGAAAGGAATAGAAACGAAAATGTTGTAAGTAGTGCTGTGGAAGAGGTAATAGAACAAGAAGAACAACAAGAAGAGCAGCAAGTAGAAGAAACAATAGAAGAAGAGGAACAAGTACAAGAACAGCAAGAGCCAGTGAGAACTGTTCCGTATAATAAATCATTTAAGGATATGAATAATGATGAGAAAATTCATTTCTTATTAAACCGTCCTCATTACATTCCGAAAGTAAGGTGCAGAATAAAAACGGCTACAGTTTCTTATGTTGGATCAATCATATCGTATCGTAATGGCATTGTATCCATTATGCCACAAAATAGTATGAGAGATATTAGGTTGTCTATAGATGATATCCAATCGATTAGTATGGCCGGCTTTTAAATATGTAAAGGTGGTAGAAATCTTCTACCACCCCAATAGTTTTTTTGGTTTACTTCACTTATTAGATAGAAACGTCGCGTAAGCACTGAATCGCACAGAAGCAGCTTAAATCAACAGTAAGACAAGTGTTAGTCGATACTAATCTTGCATTTGGTACAGCTAAAAACGTACAAATTGGATCATCACCAGGTGGTACAGGAGAACCGTCACCTAATACTACAGTTAATACCCGTAGCACAGCACAGCTATCATCATCTACACTTTCCACACGGAAAATTGGAGATCGGCAGCTAACAAGGCTTGCAGTTGGTGCAAATGCTTCAAAAGGTTCTCCAGTTTTTGTGTATAAAATAAAAGGGCGTGTATTTGCTACTGAAGCACTATTGTGTGCTCCTAAAAATGGGATTTCACAACCAGATCCACACGTTGTTGTAGAACAATCTTGTAATTCATTGATGAATTTTACAACGTCAACTACACAATGAGAAGAGCCATGGTGTTTATTTTCGTTACAACTCATTAATGTCACTCCTTATCTTCTTGTTTGTATTTACATTAATAAGATATTGGAGTTGAGGAGATTTGGTCACAATCTCAAGACCTTTTTTTTTAAATAGGCGAAAGAAGATAAGGGAAGGTGGAATTATGCTGTTTACAAGTTGGCTTTTATTTTTTATTTTTGCGTTAGCTGCTTTTAGGCTCACCCGTTTAATTGTTTATGATAAAATTACAGCTTTTTTGCGAAGACCATTTATTGATGAATTAGAGATTACAGAGCCGGATGGAAGTGTATCAACTTTTACAAAAGTAAAAGGGAAAGGATTAAGAAAGTGGATTGGCGAATTATTAAGCTGTTATTGGTGTACAGGTGTATGGGTTAGTGCTTTTTTATTAGTTTTATATAATTGGATTCCGATCGTTGCAGAGCCGTTACTTGCATTATTAGCTATTGCAGGAGCAGCAGCAATCATTGAAACGATTACGGGATACTTTATGGGAGAATAATATATTTTCATAATACGAGAAAATGCGGAGTTTAAAAGAATGAGGGAACGGAAATAAAAAGTTGTTCATATAGTAAATAGACAGAATTGACAGTAGAGGAGATGTTTGCTGTGAGCAATAATCCAAGGCAAAATTCATATGACCTGCAGCAATGGTATAACATACAGCAACAGCACCATGCACAACAACAGGCATATCAAGAACAATTGCAACAACAAGGTTTTGTGAAGAAAAAAGGATGTAATTGTGGGAAAAAGAAGAACACAATAAAACACTATGAAGAATGAAACACTCATGTTACTGTGAGTGTTTTTTTATTATATATAAAAAGCGGTATTTCTGTATTAGAAATACCGCTTTTTACTAGCTAATTTGTGCAACTGTTAATGCTGCAGCGCGGATGTCTACAGTTCCAATTAACTGGACTGGTACAATTTGAATTAAGTCACCAGGATTTAAGTTAATAAGAATAACACCGCTGGATACGTCTACTTCACCAGTACCAATAACGTTAGAACGAACCGCTGTACCTGATCCAGGAATAATGTTAGCTGGTGTATTTAATGATAAGAAGAAACGACCAGCTTCTGGCGCGGTAGGTACATTATCAAGACTAATTGTTAATGTATAACTGATTTGATAAATACCAGCTCGTAGAATTCGGATGCCATCTCCGACACTTACTGTATCATTTATTACAGGAACAGTAATATTTGGATTTGGACTTACACTAGGTAATAGTAGTGGTGTAAATAATGAAGCGAACTGAGGTGCAGACGCGTTGAAAGCAAAACCGAAGGCAGGTAGTGTACTAGCTGGTTTTGCCTCACAATCGATTTTCGTAAATTCGCAATCAGAAGAGAACATGTTTTTCACTCCTTTATCTGTTTCTACTTTCAGTTAATGAAAAGGACAGGTTCTATGTTCTAGACAAGTTCCCAATTTTAAGAAATTTACATAATAATACTCGTTAAGCATGGATTGGGTGGCAGATAATTCTGCCACCCAATCCATGCTTAACTCATTATTTAGATTTAAATCGTAACATCGCGTAAGCATTGAATAGCGCAGAAGCAGCTTAAATCAACAGTAAGACAAGTGTTGGTCGATATTAATCTTGCATTTGGTACAGCTAAAAACGTACAAATTGGATCGTCACCAGGTGGTACAGGAGAAGTATCACCTAATACTACAGTTAATACACGCAATACAGCACAATCATCATCATCTATACTCTCGACACGGAAAATTGGAGATCGGCAGCTAGAAAGGCTTGCAGTTGGTGCAAATGCTTCAAAAGGTGCTCCAGCTTTTGTGTATAAAATAAAAGGACGTGTATTTGCTACGGATGCACTATTATGTGCTCCTAAAAATGGAACTTCGCAACCAGATCCACATGTTGTGGTTGCACATTCTTGTAATTCATGTATAAAACGAACGACATTTGATACACAGTTGAAATCACAATCGTGATGATGATGATGGTCTTCGTTACAATTGCAGCTCATTATGTTCACTCCTTATCGTGAGTTCTGACATACACTATTACAATATGAATGAGATATGGTTGATATTACGTTAATTATCATGATGAAAACAGGGAATTTATATAGGAGGGATGTACATAATGCAATATAAAAAAAAGACATCCTTATTTAGTGGATGTCTTTTCAGGTAAATCCTTTTGTACAGTGTACAAAAAACGAGATATATCTAATTTTTTTCCTCTGAAAAATTGCGGAGAGGAAATGTATAGTTCTTCTTTTGCACGTGTAATCGCGACATAAAGTAGTCGGCGTTCTTCTTCTAAAGCTTCAGAAGTCTCTGTAACACGATCATTTGCATCTTTCAAAGAAGAAGTATGGGGCAGAATACCATCGCTCGCTCCGAGTAAAAAGACACATGGAAATTCAAGGCCTTTTGCGTTATGAATAGACATAAGTGAAACAGCATCTTTTTGCGGCATTGTTTTTAATGCTTCCATTTCTTTTTGCCCTTGAATGGCTTCATCAATGAATTGTAAATAAGCTGGAATATCGGTGAAACGATTTGCCGACTCCATTAATTCTTCTAACATTTCTTCTTGTATATCTTTATGCATCGTAAAGGAAGAACGATCGTTACTTTGTAAGTACTCTAAATACTTTCCTTTACCATGAATAATTTCTTTTAAAGCTTTTTTCGGTTCTAATTCTTTTATAAATTTAATAAAATCGATACGCTCATTTACCTTTTTCACTTGAAAAGGTTTTAAGCTAGGATTTAATAATAAGAAATGAAGAAGAGAAGGAAAACGACCCTCACCATATTTCCATTGTTCACGTTCAATAAATGAAATACAATCATCACGCCCGATATACATAGTTGGTAATATATTTGAAAGTGATTCTAATCGAAACGGTTCAATTACGAGTCGTAAATGATCCAATACAGGCTTAATTAAAGAATGTTCATAAAATGACTGACTCGCACCGTGCTTAATGAACGGGATTTTATGAATGGTAAGCTGATCAAGTAACGAACGACTGACGGAATGTGTGCGATATAGTAAACAAAAATCTTTATAGTTTCGTTCACCGCTATCTACCTTTTCTTGAATGAGCTGCAAAATTTGGTTTGCTTCATCAAGAGTCGTAGCTGGTCTTGCATAAAAAGGTTGTACACCTTCTTCGCGAACAGAATATAGCTCTTTATCAAACCGTTCTTGATTTAGTTTGATAACTTCATTTCCAAGTCCGACGATAAAAGGATTGGATCGATAATTCGTATTAAGGGCGATAATCGTAGTGTTATCAAATTCTTTTGGGAAAGATAAAATAATTTGGTGACTTGCTCCTCGCCAGCCGTATATAGCCTGATCGTCATCACCTGCGATAAATAAATTATTTCTTGGCGAAGCTAACAATTTTACAATTTCATATTGAGCATACGATGTATCTTGGAACTCATCTACTTCGATATAGTGGAAACGTTGTTGTAATTGGGTAAGCAAAGGAGCGTTATTTTCTAACATATAATATGTTTCTAATAAGATGTCATCGAAATCGATATAATTATATCGTTGTTTCACTTCTTCAAAACGCTCGTATACTTCTTTAAATTCTTGTTCAACGGGTGTTTTTGCTTTTACATCTTTCGGACGATTCAACTTGTTTTTCTCAAGTGAAATCATCGCGAGCATCGTTTCAGCATCATAATCGTCTTTTAAACGCAATTCTTTTAGAATTTTCTTTATCATAATTTGTTTATGTTTTTCGTTTGCTAAAATTTGCTGATTATATCCTTGACTACGAAGCAATTTTAAAAAGACAGAGTGGAACGTACCGGCAACAACGTAGCTACTTGCTGCATGATTCATACCTGGTAAATTCGCTACACGATTTCGGATTTCTTCAGCCGCTTTTTGTGTAAATGTAAGTAATAAAATATTTCTCGGATGAACTTGTTTTACATTTACTAGATAACCGACGCGAGTTGTTAAAACAGATGTTTTCCCGCTTCCGGCACCAGCTAATGTAAGAACAGGGCCTTCTGTCGTTCGTACGGCCTCTAATTGTTTTTCGTTTAAAAATACATTTTGCTGTTCGAGAGCGCGGAAATACGCCGCATCTGCATCTTCTTCCATAATTAAATGGGTAGATGTTTTCGGAATATGATATGTTGCACGTGGAATATCAGCGTGCGTTAATGATTTTTGTGAAAATTTTTCTTGTGTCATATATTCACCTTCAAAACTATAGCATCAACATTTAACTTTAGCGGAAGAAAAAGAAAATAGCAATGTAAAAAACAGGAGGGGATACCTCCTGTTTTCAAATTACAATTCTTTTATCATAACGATGTGAGGAATATTTGCTTCCATAAATACATCAGAACTCGTTACATATCCAAGTTTCTTATAGAAATCTTCAGCATGTGTTTGGGCATGCAGCTTCAATTTTGGAAGCGAGTTTTCTTTTGCATATGCTTCAAGTGCATCCATAACAATTTTTCCAATGCCTTTTTTACGATGGGAAGCTAGTACGCAAATGCGTTCCATTTTTCCTATTCCATCAATGGTGCGAAAACGTCCAGCACCAACGGGAACATCATTATCATATATAACAACGTGTATGGAAGTTTCTTCAAACTCATCATACTCTTCTTCGGCAGAAACTTGCTGTTCCTTCACAAATACTTGCTTACGTACAGAGAATGCATCTCTTAGTTGTTCGTCCGTTTGTACGATCTGTGCATGCAAATTAGTTGTTCCCCTTTCCAAGGCGGAATGTTTCGTGTACAGTCCATGTTCCGTTTTCTAATTGATATAGAAGATGGAAGCGGTCAATTGGTTGTTCGTAATAGAAATCTTTCATACGTAATCGACCTAGTACATCAGCATGCTCTGCATCTGATAAGCCTTGTCCAATTGTTAAATGAGGTACAAAAGCGTATTCGCGTTCTTGTGTAAAGAATCCGCTATGCATTTCCTCATTTAAGAAAGTAAGTTCAGGTGTTTTTTCTACTTTAAAATAAAGAACATTATTAACAGGTGCGAATGAACCAACTTTTCCAACATGAAGGGTAAAAGGGTTCGTTTTACTTGCGATTGTATGTAACTCGTTTACAATCGATTCTAATTGTTCATCTTGCGTCTCAAAGGGTGTTTTCAATGTAATATGTGGCGGAACTAATGCGTAGTGCGGATCATAACGTTTACGCAATCCGTTCGCTTTATCTTGAATCATTTTAGATGGAAAAATTACAATGCCTAATTTCATGTTCCAATTCCTCCCTTTGTAAGTCTAGTTAGATTTTGAGAAAATAACTCTCTTAATCTATTATATCAAATTATTCTGAATACTGCTCTCTATTATTTCATTGATAGTATATGAGAGAAAGCTTTCGGTAAATCAGTTTGCCAATATTTCCACGTATGATTACCTTCAAACTCCTCGTAATGCGTGATGAAATTTCTATCTGTCAGAAGCGTATTAAGCTCACGGTTCGGCCCTACGAAATCAGATACTTGTCCATCCGTGCGCTTTACAGCTGTTTCTTCTGTCCCAATAACGTGATAAAGCTCTAGCGCCTCCGGATTTTTGAAGTCTTTTGCTAAGTTCATTACTGTTTCATCCACAAATGGTGATTGCATAACGACTTTACCGAATGTATGCGGATACATAAGTGCGGTCATGAAGGAAACTGTTCCGCCAAGAGAATCACCAATTAACACACGACCTTTCCCCATTTGGTACGTTGGATAATTTTCATCGATATATGGTGCAAGTTCATGAGCAAGGAAACGAATATACGCAGCGTTTTTCACTTCATTTGGGAAATATTTTTCTTTACGATCGTGTACATTTTTATATGGAATACCGACAATAATTGTACGGTCAATTTCTTCAGTTTCACGAAGGCGCTCAATTACACGGTGTGCTTTCCCAAGCTGAAAATAATCTCTGCCATCTTGTGCAATTACAACTGTATGTTTGTGCAGCGGTGTGTAATTTACCGGTAAGTAAACGAGAAGTGTAACATCTTCTTGAAGTGATGCACTATAAAATGAAATCTCTTCAATTCTCCCAATTGTTTGATTCATGTAGATCCCCCTAAATAAAATTTACTGTAATGATTGTAAGAGCGACGCTTGTAGTGAAAAAGAAAGAAATATTCACTAATAGGTGCTTTCGTTTCTATTTTACCATAATGGTACGAAGAATCTAAAAAATTAGTATTTAAGTTAGGGAAGAAAACGGATATAATGAAGTGGGATTTTTGACAGGTGAGAGGGGAGACGGAATTTGAAACAAGAAAGATCAATCGCACTACCATTAGCCATTTCCATTATAGCCATTTCATTCGCAGCAGTTTTTGTAAAGATGTCCTCAGCACCATCTTCCATATTAAGTATGTATCGATTATGGATTATCGTACTTATTATGCTGCCTATCGTTTGGAAAAAACGGGAAGAGTTTAGTAAGATTCAAATAAAAGATTGGGGATTTTTAATTGGATCTGGTTTCTTTTTAGCACTTCATTTTCTTTTATGGTTTGAATCTTTAAAGCATACAACAGTTGCGAGTTCGACGATTATTTTAGCGCTTCAACCAATCGTATCTTTAGTTGGAGGTTTTTTCTTATTTAAAGAAAGAACAACATACTCAGCCATTGCGACAATGGGAATTGCGATACTAGGTGTAGTGTGTATCGGTTGGGGAGATTTAGGACTAAGTGAACAAGCAATTTATGGAGATATATTATCCTTTTTAAGTGTAATAGCAGTTGTCGGTTATTTATTTATCGGGCAAACGACAGTAAAGAAAGTATCACACTGGATTTACAGCTTTACTGTTTTTGCATTCGCAGGTATTTTTATGGGGATTTATAATATAGTGTTGCAAGTGCCTTTTACAGGTTATACAAAGTGGGATTGGACCGTCTTTCTTTTACTTGCGGTCGTGCCGACAGTGTCACACGTCATTAATAATTGGTTATTAAACTACGTAAATGCAACAACAATTTCGATGAGTATTTTAGGGGAACCAGTTGGAGCATCTATACTAGCGTTCTTCATACTTGGGGAAAGATTAAATGCTATGCAAATGATCGGTAGCATGCTCGTATTGTTTGGTGTATCTGTTTTCTTATTGCAGCAACAAAAACGAACAGCAAAAGATGTGGTAAACGAGCCTGTTTATACACAGGAATTATAATGTTAAGAGAGAAAAGAGAAGTTGTAATACTTCTCTTTTTGTTTTATAGAAATACGGGCGTAGAAGGGAGAGGGAAATGGAAGAGATATTAAAGAAGTATATGCAGAGCCTTACAACACTAAGTGAAGAAGAGCAGCACATGATTCTCAGTGAATTACAAATTGAAGAATATAAAAAAGGAACAGTGCTCCTAAGGCAAGGAGATGTTCCGTCTAAATGTTACTTTGTATTAAAAGGATGCGTGAGGCAACATAGTATAGATGAAGCAGGGAAGGAAGTCACATCAAATTTTTATACAGAAGAACAAGCAATCGCAAATTTTAATCATCATAAAGAAGATAAATCATCTCCGCATACGTTAACGTGTTTAGAAGACTGTCTAGTTGTAGTTGGCGACCTGTATTGTGAAAAGGACATGTATAAGAGATATTCACAGTTAGAAGAAATGACACGTCAAATGATTGAATACAATTTTGGTGAGGTACAAGAAGAACTTACATTATTTATTGCATCGACACCAGAAGAGCGCTACAAATCATTATTACAAAAACGACCTCATTTAATCAATCGTGTTCCTCAATATCAATTGGCAAGTTATCTAGGTATTACGCCAGAATCATTAAGTAGAATTAAGAAACGACTCAAACAGTAGAGTCTTTTCCACCTCTAATCAATAGCCATATACTAAATCCAAGTTCACCTGCGATCATCGGTAGTTGAAAGACAACATTAAGAATGGAAATCATCGCATCATATTGTGAAAACATTGTATTCATGACGTGAATTACGATATAACCGATAGCAGCGATGAATAGTAATACACTAATCAATTTCGGTATTTGTTTAGATAGAAAAGTTACATATCCTAAAGTGAAAAGATGTAAGCCGAAAATGATTAACCCTACAGACCAAATGTATTCGAATGTACTGAGAGACAACATCACATATGTTTCTGGATTCGCAATCATACTTTTTGAAAGTAGCAATGCCAATATTAAATTGAATATGGCGATTCCAAGTATCGCTGTATACATAAGACGAAGCAAGGCAGCTAGTAATGAGAGGCTAGTATGAATTGGTTTTAGAAAGAAATAAAGAGCCCACGCGGCGACAATATCAGTAATGAAAATGATAATCCAACCGAAGATTTCCGCTTTGAAAAGTGAATTTGAAGTTTGGATATTATGGAATGTCGCGCCCGCGTCTTCTTGTACAACGAGATTTCCATGAACAAAACCGTAAGAAAAAAATGCAATGAATGCCATAACAAGAAGAGAAAAGCTAGCAAATAAGGCATACTTTCGTTCTGTCATAATATGTCCTCCTATTCTCATGTTGTTTTTATTGTAATCGTGGAAGGGGAAGGGATTCATTGACTTAAATCAAGAGAGGAGAAGTTTAGTGGAATTTCCATCAAAAAAAGATGTATGGTTATATCCGATTTTTTTCGTTGTCATTGGAGCCTGTTTTGCTCCAATATTTGCAGGAAGAGAATATTTTCTTTTATTTTTCACAATTCCATTGGCCATCTTATTTATGTGGAGTTGGTTTTCAACAAAATATATCGTCGGAGAAGAAAGAATTACTATTAAATCGGGTTTCGTTAAAAAGCGCATATTTATACGAGATATAAAACAAATTTCAAATACGAAAAATCCAGTAGCAGCCTATGCCTTATCGTTTGATCGACTTGAAATTGTTTACGGTGCACATCAAACAGAAATTATTTCTCCTAAAGATAAAGATCAATTCATCAATCTCGTTACAAGTAAAAATTCATACATTGAAACAAAGTAAAAGAGTGGCTTCGTAGCCACTCTTTTACTTTGGATTTGTCATATAAGGTTGTACATGAATCATACATAGGTCACGGAACTTTCCTTCAGCAGTTGTGACAATTACGACTGCTCTTCCGGCACTTTTTCCAGTAATCGTTACCGTATCACCTTTTGGATACATTGTGATAACATCAGCATTCATATTTGTCCAAATAAGTTCTGTATTCGTTGCTTGCACTGGCAAAACAGAAGCTGATAGCTCAGTGCTTTGTCCAGTTCTTACTTTTAACTTATTTTTTTCCATATGAACACCAATGACTGAAATAACAGAAGGAGCAATTGAAATTTTAGGTGGATTAGGTTGTATGTTCAAACAAGACGCAGAAGTATTGGTGATAGGTGAAAATTTTCGTGTTTGTTGTTGCTGGAAAGCTGCTAACATGTTGGAGTCCCCTTTCTGTATAAGTGCTGATAGTACTACTATAAAGGAGTAGTGTTACGTTTAATTTAACGAAACATAAAGAAATTGTTAAATTCGAGCAGAAGATTGTCGAACTTTGATAAAAAGAAAACTCTGCTGATACGATAACAGCAGAGTTCTTCTTTTATAGATTATGACTATGTTGTTTTTCGAAATTTTCAAATTGCTCTTCAATTTCTTTTGAAGGTTGTGTTAGTAAACTAACAATTACGATTACTAGTAAACTAATAGTAAAACCAGGAATCATTTCATATAAGAATTCTTTTAAGAATTTGAATTGAGTCCAAATAATGACTGTAGCGGCACCAGAAATCATACCAGCAAGTGCGCCCCACTTCGTCATGCGTTTCCAATATAAGCTTAATAAAATAGCAGGTCCGAATGAAGAACCAAATCCAGCCCAAGCGTATCCAACAAGAGCTAAAATCGTATCATTTTGTTTAAACGCTAATGCGCACCCAACTAAGGCAATAACAAGTACAGCCATACGACCGACAAATACAAGTTCTTTATCAGAAGCAGAACGTTTAAAGAATGTACGATATAAATCTTCTGTTATAGCACTAGAAGTAACGAGTAATTGAGATGAAATTGTACTCATAATCGCTGCTAAAATAGCTGCTAATAAAAATCCAGTAATAAGTGGATGGAATAAAATTTTTCCGAGTTCAAGAAAAATTGTTTCTGGGTTAGATAATGTTAACTCTTGTTGTGAGTAGTAAGCAATACCGATAAGGCCAGTAAACATAGCTCCGACAACAGAGAAAATCATCCAGCTCATACCAATTCTTCGTGCGCTTTTAATTTCTTTTACAGAGGAAATCGCCATAAAGCGTACGATAATATGAGGTTGTCCAACATAACCAAGGCCCCATGCAAATAAAGAAATAATCCCTAAAGTAGAGGCACCTTTAAAAATATCTAAACGTGTTGGATCTACAGAACGAATTGTATCAAATGCAGGTCCCAGTCCGTTTGAATTCATAATTGTTACGATAGGAACAAGAATAAGAGCGACTACCATAATGATTCCTTGCACGAAGTCTGTCCAACTTACTGCTAAGAAACCACCAAATAATGTGTAAGCGACAACAACGCCCGCAACAATGAATAATCCAACATGATAGTTCATGCCAAATGAATTTTCAAATAATACAGCACCTGAAACTAATCCTGAAGCTACATAGAAAGTAAAGAAAATCATAATAACAAGTCCGGATACTAAGCGTAGCATGTGAGATTTGTCGTGGAAACGGTGTTCCAAAAATTCTGGGATAGTAATAGAGTTGTTTGCAATTTCAGAGTAGGTACGTAAGCGAGGAGCGACATATAGCCAGTTTGCGTATGCGCCTAGTGTCAGGCCGATCGCAATCCAACTACTACTTAATCCAACGCTAAACATTGCTCCGGGTAATCCCATTAAAAGCCAACCACTCATATCGGATGCTCCAGCACTTAATGCTGTTACTGCGGGGCCTAGTGTACGCCCGCCAAGCATATAATCTGTTAAGTTGGACGTTCGTTTATAGGCGAAATAGCCAATTACTAACATCCCGAGCATGTAAATAGAGATTGAAGTTAAAGTTAACATCTGCGTACTCATGTAGTTCCCCTTCCTTTTGTCATGTCTTTTGATGCGTTATGCATATTTATAATCTATCATGATTATTCTGAAAAATCCATACAGAAATATGAATTTTCAGAAATGTAAGCGTTTTTTGATGTTATTTTACTTTTTTAATATATAATATTCATACAAAAAACCTTATTTTTAATAGAGTATTTATTATATTTACATAAAAAGCGGTTGTTTTGTCAATATAATATTGAAAGGAAAGAAAAATAAAATTTTTGAAAAAGTATTGACTTGTGAAAAAAGTCAGGTCTATAATGAGTGCAACTAAAAAAAATGCAAGCGTTGATGAAGAAGAGTACACATGATGAACATGTCAGAGAGCTGATGGTTGGTGCGAATCAGTATGGAATTGATGTGGAATGGGCTTCGGAGCTTCCAAACCGAAACGAAAGAAGTAGGCTTTGGCGACATGATCTCATCGATACAAGAGACACGTATTGTTTTTGATACGGTAAAGTGCGTTACATTCGTAACGAATTAAGGTGGCACCACGGGAGTACCCGTCCTTTCTATAGGATGAGTACTCCCTTTTTGTGTACAAAAAATTAAATAAATGAAATCGTTGAAGTAAGAAGAGTACGTATATTGGAGACGTTACAGAGAGCCGGGGATAGGTGGGAGCCCGGTGCGGTGCCAAATACGGAATGGGCTTACGAGAGGTATGCTGAACAATTATTTTCAGTAGGCAACCCGGGTTCCGCCGTTACAAGGATAAGGTATAAATTTTGTACCTGAACAAAGCGGGATGCTTTTGCATCCAACACGAGGTGGTACCGCGGTATATTTATCGTCCTCTACATATTTTCGATATGTAGAGGACTTTTTTATTTTTCAGGGCGAGGTGAAGGACATGATGACGAAAGAAGAATTTATAAAACAAAAAAGAGAGAGAAAGACATTTTTAGTAATCACTGAAGAAGAAGGAGATAGCATTACGCCAATTTCTTTATATAGACGTATGAAAGGGAAGAAGAAATTCTTATTAGAAAGTTCACAGCTTCATCAAGATAAAGGACGTTATTCTTACTTGGGATGTAATCCCTATGGAGAAGTGAAAAGCGTTGGTACGGAAGTGGAACAAACGATTTTCGGCAGGGCAGAAAAGGTACAAGGTAACGTACTACAAGTGTTAGAAGAAGTAATTGCACCGTCACAAGTAGACAGTCCATTTCCATTTTGCGGAGGAGCAGTTGGTTATATTGGATATGATGTCATTCGGCAGTATGAAAACATTGGAGCGGATTTACACGATCCATTAAATATTCCGGAAGTACACCTTTTACTATATCGTGAGTTTATCGTTTACGATCATTTACGCCAAAAGTTGTCGTTTGTATATGTATGCAGGGAAGATGATTCAGCAGATTACGAAGAAGTATATGAAAGGTTGCAAATATACAAAGAGGAAGTGCTACAGGGAGAAGAAGCTGAAGTAACTGAAATAAGATCAACATTATCATTCACTTCTTCTATAACGGAAAAAGAATTTTGCGCGATGGTAGAAACGGCGAAAGAACACATTCGAGCCGGGGACATATTTCAAGTTGTATTATCTCAGCGTTTGCAAAGTGAATGTATGGGAGATCCATTCGCGTTATATCGAAAACTTCGAATTGCCAATCCATCACCATATATGTTCTATATCGATTTTCAAGATTATGTTGTACTCGGTTCTTCGCCAGAAAGTTTACTATCAGTAAGGGAAGATAAAGTGATGACGAATCCAATTGCTGGTACGAGACCAAGAGGGAAAACGAAGAGGGAAGATGAGGAAATTGCAAAAGAACTGTTAGGCAATGAGAAAGAGCGAGCAGAGCATATGATGCTTGTAGATCTTGGGCGAAACGATATTGGTAGAGTGAGCGAAATCGGCTCGGTTACGATAGATAAATATATGAAAGTAGAAAAATACTCTCACGTTATGCACATTGTATCTGAAGTTTACGGAACATTGCGAAAACAAATGGGCGGATTTGATGCGCTAGCGTATTGCTTACCAGCAGGCACGGTTTCTGGGGCTCCAAAAATTAGAGCGATGGAAATTATAAATGAGCTAGAGAATGAAAAAAGAAATGTATACGCCGGTGCAGTTGGATACGTTAGTTTTTCAGGAAATCTTGATATGGCGCTCGCCATTCGAACGATGGTCGTAAAGGATGAAAAAGCATACGTTCAGGCAGGAGCGGGTATCGTCTACGATTCAGACCCAGTTGCTGAATATGAAGAAACGTTAAATAAAGCGAGAGCGCTTTTGGAGGTAATGAAATGATTGTACTGATTGATAATTACGATTCATTCACATATAACTTGTATCAACTGTTAGGTGAATACGAAGAAGATATTGTTGTCGTAAGAAATGATCAAATAACGATAGAACAATTAGAAGAAATGAAGCCGAAAGGAATTGTACTTTCACCAGGACCAGGAAAACCAGAGGATGCTGGCATTTGTATTGAAGTGATTCGTCATCTTTATAAGAACGTTCCCATATTAGGGATTTGTCTTGGCCACCAAGCGATCATAGCTGCATTTGGAGGAGACATTGTTAGAGCAGAACGTATTAAACACGGAAAAACATCGCGTGTGAAACATAACGGAACGTCAATCTTTTCATACGCTACACAGCCGCTAACGGCAATGCGCTATCATTCCCTTGTTGCAGAGCAAACGAGCTTGCCAGAGTGTTTTGACATATTAGCGACAGCGATGGACGACGGAGAAATAATGGCAGTCCGTCACAATTATTATCCGCTCTTCGGATTACAGTTTCATCCGGAATCAATCGCAACAGAAGAAGGCGGAAAGTTAATACGTGCCTTTTTAACAGAAGTGAAAGAGGAGGAAAGAGTATGAATAACTATCTTCGTAAATTAGTTGAGGGTCAACATTTAACAGAAGAGGAAATGTATAAAGCAGGACTACTTTTATTAAGTGAAAACATATTAGAAAGTGAAATTGCAGCTTTCTTAGTCTTACTGAAAGCGAAAGGTGAAACTGCAGAAGAAATATACGGTCTCGTTCGAGCTCTTCGCGAAAAGGCATTGCCGTTTTCGAACCATATACAAGGAGCAATGGACAATTGCGGGACGGGTGGTGACGGTGCACAGACGTTTAATATAAGTACAACATCGGCATTTGTACTGGCAGGAGCTGGCGTAAAAGTTGCAAAACATGGTAATCGTGCTGTTTCTAGTAAAACAGGAAGTGCAGATTTATTAGAAGAACTCGGTGTAAATATTAGCAGTACGCCAAACGAAATTGATTATTTATTAGAGCATGTGGGCATTGCATTCTTATTTGCACCAGCGATGCATCCAGCACTAAGACGCATTATGAAAATAAGAAAAGAGTTAAACGTGCCGACGATCTTTAATTTAATTGGCCCTTTAACAAATCCAGTGAATTTAGAAACACAATTTGTCGGTATTTATAAACGAGATATGTTATTACCAGTTGCACAAGTATTACAAAAGTTAGGCCGGAAACAAGCGCTTGTCGTAAATGGAAGTGGTTTTTTAGATGAAGCGTCATTACAAGGGGAAAATCATGTAGTCCTTTTAAAAGATAATGAAATAGTAGAAATGAGCATTGATCCAGAAAAGTATGGTTTTTCAAGAGTGAAAAATGAAGAAATTAGAGGGGGGAATTCAAAAGAAAATGCAAAGATTACGCTTGAAGTATTGAGCGGAGAAAAGAGTGTTTATCGCGATACAGTTTTATTAAATGCAGGTCTAGCTCTTTTCGCAAATGGAAAAACGGAAACGATTGAAGAAGGAATTAAACTCGCGGCACATAGCATTGACTCTGGAAAAGCATTGGCCAAATTAAACTTATTAATTGCAGCAAGCAACGAAAAATTAGAAAGGGTGAACTAAAGTGGGGACGATTTTAGATAAAATTGTAGAACAGAAGAAAAAGGAAGTTGCGGAGTTATATGAAATATATACACCAGTAAAAACAAAAAGAAAGACACATTCACTTGTAGAAGCGTTACAGCAGTTTACTGTCATTGCAGAAGTAAAGCGAGCATCACCATCAAAAGGGGATATCAATTTACACGTTGACGTACGAAAACAAGTGGGAACATATGAGAAATGTGGTGCAGGAGCAGTATCTGTTTTAACAGATGGTCAATTTTTTAAAGGATCGTTTCATGATTTACAAACAGCACGAGAAGAAAGTAACATTCCGCTTTTATGTAAAGACTTCATAATTGATAAGATTCAAATCGATAGAGCGTATGAAGCGGGAGCAGATATTATTTTACTAATTGTAGCAGCGTTAACGAAAGAGAAGTTAAAAGAGTTGTATAGCTATGTGTTAGCAAAAGGATTGGAAGCGATTGTTGAAGTTCATGATGAGCGGGAATTAGAAACTGCGATTCAATTAAATCCTCACGTGATTGGCATTAATAATCGTAATTTAAAAACGTTCGAAGTAGATTTAAGTCAAACTGAAAAGCTTGGAAAAAGATTGAATGAGGAGAAATTACTTTGGATTAGCGAAAGCGGGATTCATTCAAAAGAGGATATTATTCGTGTTAAAAAAGCAGGAGCAAAAGGTGTATTAGTTGGGGAAGCACTTATGACATCATCTTCTATTCGTCCCTTTTTTGAAGATTGTAAGGTGAATATATGAAAGTGAAAATTTGCGGCATCACTGATATGGAAACAGCAAAACGTGCTTGCGAATACGGAGCAGATGCACTCGGATTTGTTTTTGCAGAAAGTAAGCGGAAAATCACTCCAAAGAGAGCGGAAGAAATCATTCAGGAGCTTCCAGCTAACGTGTTAAAAATTGGTGTTTTCGTAAATGAATCAGTAGAAGTGATCCAGAAAATTGCAGATGAGTGCGGGTTAACGCATGTGCAACTACATGGGGATGAAGACAATTATCAAATTAGAAGATTGAATATTCCGTCTATAAAGTCGCTAGGAGTAACTTCAGAGAGTGATATGAAAAACGCTCAAGGGTATGAAACGGATTATATATTATTTGATAGCCCGAAAGAAAAGTTTCATGGAGGAAATGGAAAGACGTTTTCATGGGAACTACTTGGGCATATGCCAAAAGAATGGAGAAAGAAAACGATATTAGCTGGTGGATTAAACGCTCTTAATATAGAAGAAGCAATTCGAACTGTTCGGCCATATATGGTCGATGTGAGCAGCGGAGTAGAGACAGAAGGAAAGAAAGATGTAGAGAAAATAAAACAATTTATTATAAAAGCGAAGGAGTGTTCCAAATGAACTACGCATATCCAGATGAAAAAGGACATTACGGTATATACGGAGGCCGATACGTTCCAGAAACGTTAATGCAATCTGTACTAGAACTAGAAGAAGCATATAAAGAAGCGATGCAAGATGAAGCATTTCAAAAGGAATTAAATCATTATTTAAAAACGTATGTCGGAAGAGAAACACCGCTATATTATGCTGAAAATATGACGAAGTATTGCGGTGGTGCACAGATTTATTTAAAACGTGAAGATTTGAACCATACAGGAGCTCATAAAATTAATAATACAATCGGTCAGGCACTACTTGCAGTGCGAATGGGCAAGAAAAAAGTTGTCGCTGAAACAGGAGCTGGACAACACGGAGTTGCAACAGCTACTGTATGTGCTCTACTCGGATTAGAATGCGTCATTTTTATGGGAGAAGAAGATGTAAGACGTCAAAAATTAAATGTGTTCCGAATGGAATTACTCGGAGCGAAAGTAGAAAGTGTAGCGGCAGGTAGCGGTACATTAAAAGATGCGGTAAATGAAGCGCTTCGTTACTGGGTTTCACACGTGCATGATACGCACTACATTATGGGATCTGTTCTCGGACCACATCCATTCCCGCAAATTGTCCGTGATTTCCAAAGTGTAATTGGAAATGAAACGAAAAAACAATATGAGGCATTAGAAGGAAAGTTACCAGAAGCAGTCGTTGCTTGTATTGGTGGTGGTAGTAATGCGATGGGAATGTTTTATCCGTTCGTACACGATGAAGAAGTTGCTCTTTACGGCGTAGAAGCAGCTGGAAAAGGAGTTCATACAGAAAAGCATGCAGCTACTTTAACGAAAGGAAGCATTGGCGTTCTCCACGGATCGATGATGTATCTTCTGCAAAATGAAGAAGGACAAATTCAAGAAGCTCACTCTATTTCGGCGGGACTTGATTACCCTGGTGTTGGGCCAGAACATAGCTTGCTAAAAGATATTGGCCGCGTTTCGTATCATTCCATTACTGATGATGAAGCGTTAGAAGCATTTCAATTATTAACGAAAAAAGAAGGGATTATCCCGGCGTTAGAAAGCTCGCATGCTGTCGCATACGCATTAAAATTAGCGCCGCAAATGAAGAAAGACGAAGGGCTTGTCATTTGTTTATCTGGCCGCGGTGATAAAGATGTAGAGAGTATAAAACATTATATGGAAGAGGTGTAAAAAATGGGAGTAGAAAAAATTAAAGAAGCATTTGAAAATGGCAAGAAAGCATTTATTCCGTACGTAATGGGCGGAGATGGTGGCCTTGAAAAATTAAAAGAAAGAATTCGTTTTCTCGATGAAGCAGGAGCAAGCATCGTTGAAATTGGTATCCCGTTTTCAGATCCAGTCGCAGATGGCCCAACGATTCAAAGAGCAGGGAAACGAGCGCTAGATGGCGGTGTAACATTAAAGGGCATTTTTCAAGCGTTAGCAGAAGTAAGAAAAGAAGTACAAATTCCGTTTGTACTCATGACATATTTAAATCCAGTACTTGCATTCGGAAAAGAACGATTCATTGAGAGATGCTTAGAGGCAGGTGTGGACGGTATTATCGTTCCAGATTTACCGTATGAAGAACAAGACATTATTGCACCGCTTCTCCGAACTGCAAATATCGCTTTAATCCCACTCGTTACCGTTACGAGCCCAATTGAGCGAATCGAGAAAATTACGAGTGAATCAGAAGGGTTCGTCTACGCCGTTACAGTAGCAGGCGTAACAGGAGTACGTCAAAACTTTAAAGATGAGATTCATAGTTACTTAGAAAAAGTAAAATCACATACGCATTTACCGGTAGTAGCAGGGTTCGGTATTTCAACAAAGGAACATGTAGAAGAAATGATTACAATATGTGATGGAGTTGTTGTTGGAAGTAAAATTATTGAACTGTTAGAAAATGAAAAACGAGAAGAAATATGTGAATTCATACAGGCAACAAAACAAAAAGAAGAGGCGTAAGTCTCTTCTTTTTGTTTTACGTAATAAATGTTAAAATATACAGAAAATACATATAATTCAGAGGGTGAGAAAGCATGCTAAGACGTAAACTACTATATCTTCTTTTAACTGTACCACTATACGCTTGGCTCATTAGCATGACGAAAATAGAATTGATGGCTCTATTTTTAGGATATGTATTCATCTTTTCTAACTTAAATCGCATTCAAGAGCAATCTATTTTAGAAATATGTCTATTTTCGATTAGTATAGAACTATTTAGTATCGTCTCGATTGTATTATTAAATGAATTATTTGGATGGATCCATTCATTTGAATTAATGAAATTTGGGAATGTTGTATTGCAAGTAATATGTGCTTATATTGTGTTTGTTGTGTTAGACAAAATAGTCGGACAGCAGACGGTTTTTCAGGATAAAAGAAAATGGGGGTGAATGAAAAAGGTGCCGTTTGGCTCCTTTTTTAAATCTGTTGCAAAAACAATTGAAAATTATGACATCTGTTATATAATAGTTAAAAATTGTATTTTTAATGAAAAGAGATGATAACATGGCCATATTGTTGGCACTTATCCCAATTATGATGATTTTCATTTGTTTATTTTTATTGAAACAAACGTCATTAAGGTCTTCTTTAATTGCTTACGTTGTATCTGTTGGAATCGTTTTACTTTCGCCAACATTTCAACTAGGGATAAGTGAAACTGTGCACGCAACGATTAAAGGTTGGTTAATTTGTTTTATTGTCGGGTACGTTTTATTTTTCGGTATTTTTTTATTTCACCTCATGAACAAAATGGGGTACATCGATCAAGTAGCGCGTTTTTTAGAAGAAGTGACGCAAGATCGTTTATTACAAATGCTTCTTATGTGTTTTGGTATTTGCCCACTAATTGAATCAGTAAGTGGATTCGGAATCGGCTTTATGGTTGCAGCACCTATTTTTCTTTCATTAGGTTATAAACCGTTCCAAGCTGTACTGCTCTCGTTTATCGGCTTACTAGCTAGTTCATGGGGGGCAATGGCAACCGGTACGATTATCGGTTCGCAGCTTACCAATATGCCTCTTACAACACTCGGTACAAATACAGCGCTATTAAGTATTCCGATGTTTGCTTATTTCGTCATTCTTTCTTTACATGTTGTTGGTGGCTGGCAGGCCGTTATTGAAAAGTGGAAGGAAGGATTCGGTTTCTTTCTATTATTTTCTCTCGGAATCTATCTTTCTAACGCATACGTAAGTGTAGAATTAGCAGGTATATTAAGTTCTATCGTTACCATTACATTTGGATTTCTTATCATTAAATTAAAGGGAAAAAATGAACAAAATCTAATGACAGAACATGCTGCGGCAACGGAGAGAGAAGTATCTATTCTAAAAATTATTAGCCCTTATATATTTCTAACGGTTTGTATTTTACTTTCTCGCCTCGTTCCTGCATTACATGACTTGTTCAGATCATATGCAGTCCTTGATTTAAAATCATACTCTTACAAATTAGAAATGCTGTATTCACCAGGATTTTGGCTCGGTATGACTTGTTTATTTACAATCATTTTCTTCCGCATTCCATCTCATATTATGAAACAATCACTCTCGCAAACGATAAAACAATGGATTCCATTTGCGATTACGACGACAATGTTTATCGCCATTTCAGAACTAATGGGTGCATCTGGCATGCATGCATTACTGGCAAAAACAGCTGGTGACACATTTGGAACCTTTTTCGTTTTCGTTGCTCCGTTCATCGGTGGAATCGGTGGCTTTTTAACAGGTAGTAATGCAGGATCAAATGCGATGTTCATAAAACTACAAATGCAAACGGCGCAAAACCTAGCACTCCCGTGGCAATACGTCACAACATTGCAAAACACCGCATCATCAGTAGCGACGATCGCTTGCCCGTCACGGATTACACTAGGTGCGTATTTATGTAACATTCCGTATCGTGAAAATGAACTATTAAAAAAGACGACATTAATGATTTTTGGTGCGGTGTTACTTGTAGTGGTAGAGGTTATTGTTTGGTATATGTTGAGAAATTAAAAATCCTCCTAACATAGGAGGATTTTTTTTATGAGTGGATAATGATTTAAATATGAATAGCTTCTACTAAATGAATAGGAGATGAAATGTATGCCCTTAAAAAATTATGGTGTGTTAAAAGGTACCGTTATACAATCAAAGATTGGAAAAGGGAAAATACCTCATTATCAAGTTCATTTACAAGGTGAAGCAGAAGTAGATTATCGTATTGCAATTAACGTAAAGTCGCAAAGTTATCCGTCAGAAGTTTTATATTTTGCAAGCGACAATATTCGGTCAGAGGCGATTCATATTTTACCAACATTACCATTTGGTTTTACAGAAATAAAAAACAATGAACCGAAAGTAGCTTTAGACTACGTAAGAGGTAATGTATTTGATTCGAAACAAATGATTCCTTTACCTGCTGAAAAAGCAGGAGTGGATAATGATTTAAATGAAAAAATAGAACGTTATATAAAAAGAGCAATAGAAGAAAAAGCAATTATTTACGCGTTTGGTGAAAGATGGGGACCAGAAGAAAATACACCTGATTCTTACTTTCATTTCGAGCCAGGAAACGGGATACATGATATTCACATGAATCAAGGAAATGTAGAGAAATGGAAAGGTGATAATGGTATATGGCAAGACGGAGGAATACTCATTCATTTTGAAAAGGAAGAAAAATGGATTGGTATCTTTCTTGCCTTCCAATCGCAGTCATGGTGTACCGATGAAGAGGGACATGCTCGTGTTCCGGTTGAACATTGTGATTATAAAGGAAATAATTGACAAGAGGAGGGCGTTCACAACGAACGCCCTCCTCTTATTTTATAAAACCCAAAACTAACAAGTGTAGAAAGACAAGAGAACAGAAGTGCCACACTAGAAAATGCAATGAGGTACATATTATATTTCATCACTTTGCCAATGAGCTGGTTACTGTCGTACTGGAACAGTCCTGCTATTATATTGAATAAAAATAACAAGATAAACATGACGATAACACCGTCTATTGATCCTTTAATATCTGGTTTACTTAAAGCGATATGTGCAGAAATACAAATGGCGATAAATAAAAATAGCCAAAAGGAAGGATTCAATACATTATTTATTGTAAATAAGCTCTTTAATAATATGAATGTTGACGAGAGCATGTTTTGAACCATTTCTACATTAATAGAAGTAGAAGCGATTGTTTTTTCGAGAGTTGTATTAAATAAGAAATATGAATTTGGTACGAAATAGCGCATTAAAAGTATTAGTGCAGTAATACCGGAAATAATAGGACCAATTCCAATGAAGAAATTCCCAATTCGTTGATATACACTTTTTTGATTGTATTGATGCTGTACGTAACCTAAAGCACCTTGACTTGTATCTGTTGGAAAAAACTGCGTTGCTACAATTTTATGACGGAACAGCACGCACATAATGGCATGTCCAAGTTCGTGAATAGGAACACCGATCCAAGCCGTTAATAGGAATCCTTTTCTTCCGAAAGCTCTCGACCAATACATTCGTGTGAGAGATTCTAAATAACCTAATAGAAATCCAATTACAATGATAACACCAATTAAAGAAGATAATTGGATTACGCTTGTAAGGAGTATTTGAAAAATTGAGTTTACCAATTCCATTGTTTTTCATCCAATCTGTTAAAAATATTATTTATTCTGTTTCATAATAGCATTTTTTTTCAAGATTGCTAGCACATATATTTTCTTTCGGAAGAAGGATTTCAGAATCTTTTTCTTGTAGTCATGTTTTATGTACAAAGTCATATATTGAATTTGTAACACCCTATACGGTATATGCTTAAGGAGGGATGAGAGAATGAAATGTCCGGCGTGTCATACAGAAAATGCAACAGAGGCAAAGTTTTGCGGGAATTGTGGACATTCGTTAACGGAGGGAGCAGTAGCGAGTAGTGCACAGGAAGAAGGTGAGCAACAGGCACGCGTAGCACAAGAAAAGGAAGCTCGACCAAATGAAACGGTAGAGCAAGCGAAGCGGTTTGCAAGTGGCTATTTTCAGTTCTTTAAAAATGCTTTTAAATCCCCATCGACTATTATGAAAAGTGGAAGTATTGAAGTACGAAATGGAATTACAAGTCTCATTCTTATTTGTTTTTTAGGAGCATGTATTTTTTATAGAATAATGAGCGCTGGGGCAGCGCTTACGAGAACTTTAGTGCCAGATGTTTCTACTCCTACATTTTTTGGAGAAGCTATAACGGTCTTTTTCTTTCTATTGATTTTAACTTTATTTGTCGGATTTATTATTTTTGTAAGTGGGAAGATGATGAAATCTTCATTTACATTTTTTGAAGTATTCGGTGTATGGGGAGCAATGGCGACGCCAGCTATTGCTATATTAGTTCTTTCTTTTCTGTTTAGCTTTTTATTAATCTTTTTCTTACCAATCTTATTAGGGTTGGCTACAACGTATATGGGAATTAGTATAATTGTCGCTATAGTAAAACTAGATAACGGCGGATTAGATCCTATTTATACACTACTTATCGCAAATGTTTTAATCGGAATTGCAACATTCATTGTACTGTGGTCTTACATTAGCACGATAATTCAAACCTTTACACAGGGAATAACTGGCATCTAACGAAAAGGTGGTTGGATGGATGAATGTATGTACAAAGTGTGGGGCTCAGTTTGAAGAAGGTGTGCAATTTTGTCAAAACTGCGGGATGAAGAGGGGAAGTCCTGTAGTAAAGAAGAACATGAGTGGTAGTGCAAAGGTTGGTATTACGCTGTTGGCAATATTTGTTATAGCGATTGTCGGACTCTATTTGTACGGATCATCGTATTATAAGCAGTCGGCACAAGTAGACCGGATGATTACGATTTTACAAGAGCAGGATGGGGAGAAGTTAGCTGAAATCGTCACGGCAGATGATCCGTCAGTTGTTATAACGAGAGAGAGTCTAATGCCACTCTTTTCGTATATAAAAGAAAATCCATCTTACGTGAATGAATTGAAAGAACATTTGAGGATAGATAAAAAACAAGGGAACGGAATCGAAAGAACAGACTTTTCGTTAACGAAAGACGGAAAGTATTTCTTTTTATTTGATCGGTATAAATTGAAAGCAAAGACGTATTATACGACGTTGCTTTCAAATGAAAAAGGTGCAGCTTTAAAAATGAACGGAAAAGAAATTGATAAAACAGATGACAAAAAGTTTGAGAAGCAATATGGACCGTTTCTTCCGGGAACTCAAGTGTTTCAAGCAGAATATAAAAATGACTATGTGAAACTATCACGTGAAGAAAAGGTTGTACTTATGAAACAAGGTCAAAATAATGTAACGATAGATTTAACGTTGCAAGGTCAATATATTACTGTCCAAACGAACGTGCCTGGTGCAACATTGTACGTGAATCAAAAGCCAGTTACAGCGCTGGTTGGAGAAGAAATTACGTGGGGGCCTGTAGCGACTGATGGAAGTGCGACGATTTATTTAGAACGAAATGGAGAAAATGGAAGGGAAACGACGAAGGTAGAAACGGTAACGGCATTTCCTTCGTATAATCTTCCATTCCAGAAGAAGAGCTCGGAAAAAACAGTTGTTTACAATGTTACTCCGCCAGCTACGACTCGGTATGTATATAATGGCTTTATCTTCCCTGATAGTGATATTCGAAAACTAACGAGTGCGGACTTAGCATATTTATCGAAAGAACAGTTGAAAATAGCGAGAAACGAAATATACGCAAGACATGGACATATGTTTCAAACGAAAGACATGCAAGCGTATTTTTCAAAACAGTCTTGGTATAGAGAAAATCCATATTTTACAGGAAAGCTAACGGATATTGAATCTTATAATGTTGAACTAATCAAATCAAGAGAATAGAACACGTGAAAAAAGGTACAGTGCATAACTGTACCTTTTTTATGGTTTTTTATCTGAACCAGGATCCCTTGAGAAAAAGATATGAAAGAGGAATGTGACTTTACTTGCTCCTCCTGATGTACTTGCTTGCACATCAGATAAACCATTAGATGTTAAAACACCTTCAGAATGAGGGGGTACGACTATTTTGAGATTATCATCTGATTCTGATGATGCAGTAACTGTTATTGTATCATCAGATAAGTTCAAAATTTTCACAGTACCGATTGGTAAGATGGACTTGCCAGCGTGTGATGCTGAAGCGAAGCGAGAGCCTTTCCAAATCGTTTGTGGGAAAGTCTCATCACTAGATAACCAAGCACGAGCACTATAAATGGTTGCGTTAATAGAGAATTCTTGATCAAGCGACAAGGCGGGTTTTGGTTCTTTCGGTTCCTCTGGAGTTTGAGCGAGAAGGCCGGCGCACATATGTGTTTCACCTACTTTCAATTGTTACTGTTATAGCATATTAAACATATTGCTTATAAGACACGACAGTTACCTATTCAGGCATAGGTTTGTGCACAAAATTTGAAGATGAAATTCTCTTTCTTTACAATGGAAGTAGGTGTTATTTCTATAAAATGTGGAAAACGTAAAGAATATGTAAAAAAGAAGGAGTGGTAAAGTGAACTATGTCATTATTGGCGGAGATGCAGCTGGTATGAGTGCAGCGATGCAAATTGTTAGAAACGATGAAAATGCAAATGTTGTGACGTTAGAAAAAGGTGAGATTTATTCATACGCGCAGTGTGGGTTACCGTATGTCATTAGTGGTGCTATCGCTTCAACGGAAAAGTTAATCGCGCGTAATGTAAAGACGTTTCGTGATAAATATGGAATTGATGCGAAAGTACGACATGAAGTAACGAAAGTAGATACGGAAAAGAAAATGGTATACGCAGAGCATACGAAGACGAAAGATGTCTTTGAATTTCCGTACGATCGTTTATTAATTGCGACCGGAGTACGTCCTGTTATGCCAGAATGGGAAGGCCGAGATTTACAAGGTGTTCATCTTTTAAAAACAATTCCAGATGCTGAGCGCATATTAAAAACGCTAGAAACGAATAAAGTTGAAGATGTAACCATTATTGGCGGCGGTGCAATTGGGCTTGAGATGGCAGAAACATTCGTCGAACTTGGTAAGAAAGTAAGAATGATTGAGAGAAATGATCATATCGGTACAATTTACGATGCAGATATGGCGGAATATATACATAAAGAAGCAGATAAACATAATATTGAAATTTTAACGAATGAAAATGTAAAAGCGTTCAAAGGGAATGAACGAGTAGAAGCAGTTGAAACGGATAAAGGTACGTATAAAGCGGATCTTGTTTTAGTATCTGTTGGAGTGAAGCCAAATACTGATTTTCTTGAAGGAACAAATATACGTACAAATCATAAAGGGGCAATTGAAGTAAATGCATATATGCAAACGAATGTGCAAGACGTATATGCAGCTGGTGATTGCGCAACACATTATCACGTTATAAAGGAAATTCATGATCATATCCCGCTCGGAACGACTGCCAATAAACAAGGGCGACTTGCTGGACTAAATATGCTGGATAAACGAAGAGCCTTTAAAGGTACGTTAGGTACAGGTATTATTAAATTTATGGATTTGACGCTTGCAAGAACAGGCTTAAATGAAAAAGAAGCAAAAGGACTACATATCCCGTATAAAACAGTTAAAGTAGATTCGACTAATATGGCGGGCTATTATCCAAATGCGAAACCACTTTACTTGAAATTACTATACCGTTCTGACACGAAACAATTATTAGGCGGACAAGTAATTGGAGAAGAAGGTGTAGATAAACGCATTGATGTAATCGCAATGGCACTCTTTAATAAAATGAGCATTCACGATTTAGAAGATGTCGACTTAAGTTACGCACCACCATATAACAGCGTTTGGGATCCAATTCAGCAAGCGGCAAGGCGAGCAGAATAGCACTTTTTAAGTGCTATTTTTTTTGCAAAGGGAGGTACACTTTTTTAGCGAATAATAAAGAGGGAGAAACAGTTATAGATGGGAAAGGGGATCATTAAAAATGTTTGCAACACTTCAAACCGTTCAAGAATCAGAAAAAGAAATATTACGTAATTTGTACGCACTATATCTACATGACCTCTCTAAGTTCACACCTCATATAACAATTGGAGCAAATGGCTTTTTTGAATACGAAGATTTACATATGTTTTGGGAAAATGACGGAATCACTCCGTATTTTATTAAAAGTGATAATGAGATTGTAGGATTTTTATTACTACTGGAACGTCCATTTTTGAAGAAGGAAAACGATTTTGGTATAAATGACATTTTCATATTGAATCAGTACAAAGGAAAAGGAATCGGTAAACAAGTTATTGAGAGTTTGCTAAAGGAGAAACGAGGACAATATTTCGTTATCGAACTTGTGAAAAATGTACCAGCTGTTTCTTTTTGGAAGAAAGTATATAGGGAGCTAAACATCGAATTTGATGAGAAAATACAGTTAATCGATGAGGAAGAATGCCTCGTTCAAACGTTTAAAATATAATGAGATTGGTGCTCCTAGTATATTACTTTGAAATTTAACTTTATTTTGAATATAGCGTTCACCCTTGAAAACATAGTATTTATCGCTTATATTTTCATATAGTATTTATTTTTTACAAAGCAATGAACGAACCAGGGGGCACAGTATGGCAATTAATATGAAAACAATCGAAGAATGGATTGCTGAATCAAACGCAAGACATGAAGAAGACTTTGGACACGTTATTGAAGAGATGAAAGAAGTATGCGTTGGACTTGATAATGCGACATTAATTTATACGAAAAATGTATTTTGTTTCGGTAAGAAAGTAGAAGTATTTTTCTTCTTCCAAGACCATGTCGTGATCGGACAAGAAAAAGACGAATATGTTGAAATTGAAAAATTAAAGTATGATGCCATTACAAATAGTAATTTAAAAACAAATGACAAAAATACAATGTTAGAATTAAAGTTTGCTAACGGACAAACTATCAATTTAGATAGTTTAAATGATAACTACGGTACGAAAAACTGGTTATTTGCAAGACAAATTAAAAGTATCTTTAAATTAATCTAGTAAAAAAGCAGACCTCAAAGGGTCTGCTTTTTATTTCATTCCTATTACACAAAGGCATCCTCTTTCTTCATAACATTTCACATTTGTAAATCCTGTCTTATAAAATAGGTTTATTAATTCTTCATTCTTTTTCCATTTCTCCATATGATAATGAATTTTAAAAGTTTCAGCTACTAATAAAAAAGATCCTTTCGGTTGTAAGACGCGAAATACTTCTTTTATATCTTGTTCCACATCAGGCCAGAAGTAGTGTGTTTGAAAAGCGGTAACGAGATCGAAGAAGTTTGTAGGATAGGGAATAGAAGAAACGCTTGCTTGTTGAACAATGACTTTTTGTTTTTGAACATCCTTTATATTCGTCTGTATAGAATTTTTTATAGCTTGGTCGGAGTAATCAATCCCGTATATTTTCCCAAGTGGAGTTCGTTTTGAAAGAGTGTGTATCGTTTTACCGCCACCACAACCGATATCTAATATGATTGCATCTTTCTTTATATGTACTTTCTGTAGTGCCCAATTGGTTAGTCTCGTATGTGCACTGTTCATAATACAAAGCATGGAAGAACCAATTGTCCCGCGAGGATTTTTTGCTTGCTGGATTAATCGTTGTAAAATGCTCAAGTTAAACTCTCCTTTTATGTAAGAATATATACTCATTTCGCTTTTTATAAATTAAGTCCTTTAAAAAAAGCACGCCGTACACCGGCGTGCTTCTAATTACGCAAATCCCCTTTTAACCAATTCCGCGCCCGATAAGCCCCAACAGGAATTTGAATAAGTGACGTTTTATTTCCAGCATCTATCCCGTATAGCTGATCACATGAATTTGTATCAAAACTAAGTAAAGGATGCCCGCCCATCCCCATCGCGGTCGCTGCAAAAACGAGTTTATGAACGAGTATACCAGCTTCCATTTGATGAATGCGGTATCCTCTATAACCTAATGCATTTGTATAGTAATCTTTCTTTCCGACTACATGCAAGCAAAGCGGCACTTGAAAAAGGTTTACGTTATCCATCGTCATACTAGATTGAAGGGGATAACGAAGGTCCCCATATCGAAGTGGTTGTATGGAATGCGTTTTACTGTTATAAGTGTAAGCACCGTTTTTTATATCTTTTACGTTATAGAAACACCCATATAATGCGACGCGTGCATTTTCATTTACATACTGACCATCAAGGTCGTTGTAATAAGGGAAGGAGAGGCTCGCTTCTTGTAGTAAAGTAGCGAGCTCGGCTGCATCCCATTTCGTTAAAGTAAAATCAGCATCGGGTGAATACCGTTGTTTACATAGTTGTAAAAAATCGTATGATAATCGCTCTACTTTCGGTAGTTGTACAGCGTGTGCATGATGTTGATAGTGCTCTTCATGATGTAGTGTTTGGAAGTGTGCTGTCGATTCAATCATAGAAGCTTCATTTATTTTTGTTATCATCGGATATTCATCTACATGTTTTGAGCGAATGAAATGTTCATGTGCGAGCGACGGGATTTGTTGTAACAACTCATGGGAAGTAACTGTTTTATTTTCGCGGTAATCATTGTGAAACCAATCAATTTGCGGCTCTGTGCTGAAAGGAACAACAGCATACACGCTTTCTTCGCCTTCTGGCAGTCCGAGTAAATGATTGATTGCACGATCTAAAAACTGAAAATATACGCCATTTGTGTAACCGAACTGTTTGGCACATTCAAGTAATTGTCCGATGAGAACACCACTATCTAACCCTTGAAGCCGATACGAAAAGTTATTGTATTTAAAGTAGTTTTTCCAAAACATAGTGGATACGAATGCAGCACCAAAACAAGACTGTAAGTTACAACGATTGCCGAGTGCTTCTGAAAGATAAGAATCGAAATTCCCTTCGCGTAGTAAGATAAGTCGGTGATGCGCGGCATCGTAATGGTAAATACCGTCTGGATAATCGTCAATCTTTAAATATATATACAATTCATTTGGATATAAAGCACCGCCGGAAGGGATAGATCTTCGGAATAAAATTTTCTCGCTATTTAGCTGACATAACTGGGTTAAACCAAATGAGCACCAAAGGTAATGACCAATCTCATTCAAAGTAGGTGTAGTAGAAGAGTTGGGTAAAGATAATGGGATTTCTAAAGAGAGAGGAATGATAGGTACATTTCGATATAATTTATAAGGAAGCGGTGCATCTTCCCAGTCCACTTCATGATTCGGCATAATTTCGTCTATAGAAAAATGGAGATGATGTAAAAAAGTATCCAGCTGCATAGAATCCCTCCTTTACTATGGAAACGGATGCGGATGTGGATTTAATTGTTCATTCGTTAAAGGCTCAGCGCTATATCCAAGCGTCATCGGTACGGTATACACTCTATCCAGTCCTGTAACCCGAGTAAGATGGTGACCGAACGTCATCGGTAGCATGCCTGGAATAATGACTTTTACACAATGTAATCCGTTTTTTTCTATAAGAGGTACGGTTTGATCTACAATGATTACTTCAAGTCCAGATTGCCCTAGACGGTTTAAAAGTTGATGAAGATCGGATGTTAAATCAAGATCAAATGATTGTAACCTGTTCATTTCTTGGAACGTTTGCATCGGGGCATCGTTACG
Organism: Bacillus sp. LSHTCR4; assembly: GCF_057197025.1. Lineage (NCBI taxonomy): Bacteria > Bacillati > Bacillota > Bacilli > Caryophanales > Bacillaceae > Bacillus > Bacillus sp. LSHTCR4. The sequence continues at coordinate 334,966 of NZ_JBXUNO010000001.1, forward strand.
CAGAAGAAAGTGAAGACGTTCTTCCGCTTCTTTCAATCCGTACAACATACTATGGTCTCCCATTTGGCTAACGAGATAAGGGTCCTGTAAGCAGTTTTCGTAGTGCTCTCTTTTTTGTTCAAGCTCATCGTCTGTTATAAGTAACATGCCTGCTATTTCGTGAATGGCACTCTTTAAAGCGCGGACTGGGTCCAAATGAGAGCCTCCAGCGCAAACAACGTTCATTCCATTTTCACGCGTATTTTTCGCAATTACCCATAAGCTTGGGATGCCATGTTCCATCGTTGCGTTAAAAGCATGCAATTCATAACCGGTAATCGTGTACAGCCGCTGAATCATTAATTGTAATTCCGTATCATTTGCTGAACTAAGATCAAGGCGGGGAAGAGGTAATGCAGCATACCAAGTGAGCAAAAAGGCGTCACGCTCTACAACTTCTAAAATGCCGTGAAAAATTGCTTCTTCTAAACTACCACCAATGGCACATCCATTTGATGTTTCATATACGTAAGCATCTCGATGACCGAGGCTATAATAAGCGATTGATTCAGGAACTAAAATTGGCCGGTTTTGTGACAATGAATATCCCCATACCCAGTTTTGTTCATAGTCAGGATCAAACGGTTTAAATGGAAAACCATCACGATTATAATGTTCATTTGTATGAACACCGAGCGTAAGGGGATTCAGTGCATGATCCTTTAAATCATGAAAACTACCATGCACATTCGTCTTTTTCCCTCGAGGTGACATACCACAATATCGTTCTAAACCTTCTAAAATAGCAGTTGCTTCACTTATTGCAAATGAAAGAGTTCGGCCTGCAACCCCTTCATTTCCGAACAGTAACGGCATGTTTATAATAACGTCAGCAAATGGTAATAAAGAATGCTGCATTTTTCCGTTCAACATACCGACTCGGTAATCTAAATAGTCCTTCGTTAAAAATGTGTTTAGTTCATGAATGGAACGACAGCGATATGTTGCATCACTTGTTTTTAAGCTCGGTTGTAATGAAATCGCTGCTGCATCTGCCGTGTCATCAGGCAAATTACTACATACAGGACAGAGCGGATCTAGAAGAAAAGAATGCCGCGTACATTGCAGTGTTTGTAAGTTTAGTAAAATGAGTTCATTTTCTAAAGAAGAATGAGTATGAGTTAATATTTTCTCTGTTTCTGCGCAAATAAGATGGCACATTTGCAGAATGCCATTTTGGGTGGCACGTACATCACGCCTCGTTACGTTTTCTTCTTTTACCGCATATTTTCGTTGTAACTCCCACATTTCTTTTTGATCAAATCCAGCGATAAAGCGTCGTCCATCAGCACAATGAGTACATCCTGCTGCAAGAGGATGAATATAAGGACCGATAATACCTTCACCAAATGAAGTAAAACCACGTAGCCACGGAATATGATTTGAACGGAAAATTAGCTCAGCGTCATGATGAATAGTAGAAGGAGAGCCGTCGTGTAATACGAGAGCGAGTTCGATATTTTCAGGGAGTTCATCTGCAATTGTATGTTGGCGAATGATGGAATATTGTTTGCATAATTGATCATGTACATAGTCTGCAAGAAGGCTATCTCCTATAAGCAATATATTTTGAGTCATAGACCGTCCTCCTTTGCAATTAATACGCCATACACACCATCTAAGTTTTCTTTCAAAAATGATTCAATCGCTAAATCAAACACAAATGGATAAAAATTATGTTCTTCTAAATGGTGCAGGGCAAGTTGTAATGATTGCATACCTGGAATTTCTTTTTCCGCTTGTATTTCCACTCTAAAAGAATCCGTGTCATATAAAATAATAGAGGATTCAGGCAAGATATTAGTTCTGTAAGGAGTCTCTTCATTTTGACTATGAAGAAGTGATAGTTGTAGTGCGTTTCGTAAGGCTAACGTCATATTAATATTAGATGCACCATACCATCGATCATTTATACCGACCCAAACGACTGGAAAGCTGAGAATATCTTCACCCATTGCGATTTTAGGTGTTTCATGAATTGTAGCGAGGGCATCGTAATAAAATCTACAATGTTTATCATGAATTTCGGTTAAGTCGATCGTCGTAATTTCTTCTAGCATATGTGATTGTCGTTCATACAGTTTGTGATTTAAATGTTGTTGTAATGCCCGGTATACACCCTCTGTCATCGTTTCTCCAGCGCCAATACCGATATCGGTATGTTCAGGGATAAGGCGGTGCATAATTTCTGCTACGTATGTTTCAATTCCTACTAAACCAGCTTCTCGGCGCGCTTCATTGTGAGTTAAACCAGCGCAAGTCATAAGAGGCAGGAGGGAAGCTGGGCCATCTGATAGAGGTGTAGCTACTTGAATATTGCATTGTGATAATGGTAATTGATATAAATCTTCTTCATCCCATACATGGAATATACCAGCTTCTTTAGAAGTTAATGAATCGAAAAAACGGAATAAATCAGTTGAAGTATGCTGGATAGACCGCTGCTCAAGTTGTTCAGAAAGATTTTCTATCGTATCAATTGTAAAACTTTCATCAGTTGCGAGAGGATGTTTTATAAAGGGATGCCATGTTCCTTCGAGTGTTTCATAATTTAATAAAAAGAATTGAGGTTCTTTTTCTCGGTAAGAATCATTAGCAACGTGCTTAAATAATTCAAAAACGATTATATTTGCTAGCATTGCAGATGTAATAGGAGAGAAGGCGGCTGATGAATTTTCATTTTGTAAAGTCGTTTCATGTAGTCGATGCCATGCGGATTCCCAGCATTCTTCACGATTAGCCATTACGACAGGACCAGCTAAACCAACTGTTGATAAACAGACGGCTGGTATGAAGTTCTTTCCTACTTCCTTGCAAATCGTGTGAACTGCTCTTAGGCCATCAATATCTCCATTTTGAGAAACGTATAAAACCCAGTCGAAGGGCTCGAACACTTCATGCAGGGGACGATCAATTGTCGTATCTATTTCTTGAACAAGTACAGTATCATCCACTTCATGTGCAAGTTCTATTAGCTCATGAATGCGGTCGTAATTCGTTTCTTCATAATCTGTCACAAGGTAATGGAAGGTAGGTAATCCGGATTCTAATAAAGAAGAAACTAAGGAAGTAAGCATATCTCCAGAACCAATTATAAGGACATTCGCTTTGCGGTACGTTTCGAATTTTAATGCGCCTGAATGAGAATCAGCTTCTAGAAACTCAATTTGCGAAGCGTATCTATCAAGTAATGCGCTGTTTAATTCATGAGGTGCATCTTGACTTACATCACGGACAAACCCATTTGTATATAAAATCTCTCCAATTTCAAACACACGATTTTGATAGGGAAGAGGGAGACCATCCGTTATTTCTGCTAAAGAATAATTACCGTTAAACATCGGCATTAATTTTTCAATCCAATTATAAATTCCATCACCGTCCATACGAAATGAACTGGCGTTATTTCGAAAATAGACACCCCCGTTTGAGTCGGGGAGGAAGAAAGTATCTTTATTTGCTTTCAATTTTGCATGAATTGGAAGGGTACTCATTTTAATCCTCCTTACGTTTTAGGCATACATTATTAGCTTATGTCATGACATTTGTCCCGTATGAACGCAATAAAAAAAGGCTGTAGAATGATTCATTCTACAGCCTGGAATAGATTGTTAATCTATCAACCTTCTAATAATAATGATTTTGGATCTTCAAGCATATCTTTAACAGCAACAAGGAAGCTAACTGCTTCTTTACCATCAACAATACGGTGATCGTAAGATAAAGCGATGTACATCATTGGACGGTTTTCCATACGCTCGTTATCAATTGCAACTGGACGTACTTGGATTTTGTGCATTCCTAAAATACCAACTTGTGGGCTGTTTAGGATCGGTGTTGACATTAGAGAACCGAACACACCACCGTTTGTAATTGTAAATGTACCACCTTGTAGTTCTTTTAATGAAAGTTTGTTGTCACGTGCTTTTTTACCTAATTCACGAATCTCGCTTTCGATTTCAGCGAAGTTTAATTGGTTTGCATCGCGTACAACTGGAACAACTAATCCATCTGGAGCTGCTACTGCAATACCGATATCATAGAATTTTTTAATGATAAGCTCGTCACCTTGAATTTCAGCATTTAATAATGGGAATTGTTTTAATGCTGCAACAACTGCTTTTGTGAAGAATGACATGAAACCAAGACGTACATCATGTTTTTTCTCGAAAGCATCTTTACGCTCTTTACGTAATTCCATGATTGCAGTCATATCAACTTCGTTAAATGTTGTTAACATTGCAGATGTTTGTTGAACTTCTACAAGACGTTTTGCAATTGTTTGACGGCGGCGGGACATTTTCACGCGCTCAACTGGTTTTTCGAATTCAGTTTTTGCAACTGGAGCAGGAGCTGGACTTTTTGGAGCAGCTGGTGCTTCTTTTGGTGCTGCAGCATGAGCTTGTACATCGTGTGGTCTCACACGTCCAAGTGGATCTGTGCTACGTACGTCGTTTAAGTCGATTCCTAATTCACGAGCCATTTTTCTAGCAGCTGGTGATGCGATAGGACGGTTTGTATTTGGTAAACCTTGTAGAGTTGCAGTTTGTTCAGCACTTGGTGCCGCAGCTTTTGGTGCTTCAGCTGTTTCTTGTTTTGGTTGCTCAGCAGCCGGTGCAGGTGTACTTACTGCAACTGGTGCCCCGTTTGCGTCTAAAATTGCGATAGTTGCGCCAACTTCAACTGTATCCCCAGGTTCGCCTAGTAACTTCGATACAATACCTGAATCTTCTGCAATGATTTCTACATTGACTTTATCAGTTTCAAGCTCAACAACGCTGCCACCTTTCTCAACTTTGTCGCCTACGTTGATAAGCCATTGTGAGATAGTTCCTTCAGTAATAGATTCTGCAAGCTCAGGTACTTTAATTTCGATCATTTTAAATGTCCTCCCCTTATTTGCCTAACGGTGTGTTTTTTCTTCTTTTGTCTTCGGTAATCTCCATTTGTTAGCCGCCCCCCTGGGCAGAATATCTGCCCAGGGGAACAAGCTAGAAACCTTCATTGTTACTTTTTAGTTGCTGAAAACTTCAATTTCTAATTTATCTTGACGGAAGTTATACTTCACGTCTAAAGCGTGAGCAACAATTAGTTCTTGCTCAGCTTTGTGAGCGAATGGATCGCCACCAGATGGACTAGAGCGATCTGGGCGTCCAATGTAACCCGTTTTCACTTTATCTCCAGCTAGTTCGAACAGAATTGGAGCCATGTAATGCCATGCGCCCATATTACGAGGTTCTTCTTGAACCCAAATAATTTCTTCTAAGTTTTTAAAACGTTTAATAATAGACTGAACTTTCTCAGCAGGGAATGGGTACAACTGCTCAATGCGAACGATATGAACTTCATCTAAGTTGTACTCATGTTTACCAGACTCGATTTCTGCTGCTAAGTCAATCGCCATTTTACCTGTGCTTAAAACAAGACGTTTTACTTTGTTTGGTTTTGTACCAAGGTTTTCTTGTTCTAAAGCAGGTTGGAAACGTCCTTCGCTTAACTGACTAGCAGTTGAAAGCGTAAGTGGGTGACGTAATAAACTCTTCGGCGTCATCAGTACTAATGGTCGAACAGCTTCTGTTCCTAAGATAGATGCTTGACGACGTAAAATATGGAAGTATTGTGCCGCGCTCGTTAAGTTTGCAACTGTCCAGTTGTTCTCAGCAGCTAACTGTAAGAAACGCTCAGGACGCGCACTAGAGTGCTCTGGTCCTTGACCTTCATAACCGTGTGGTAATAGAAGAACTAAACCAGATTTTTGACCCCATTTTGCTCTTCCTGCTGAAACATATTGATCAAATAATGCTTGTGCAGTATTTGAGAAGTCACCATATTGCGCTTCCCACATAACAAGCGTTTCTGGAGCGAATACGTTATAACCATACTCGTAACCAACAACAGCAGCTTCTGATAACGGACTGTTATGAACAGAGAATGAAGCGTTGATGTTTGGTAAGCGATGTAATGGTGAATATGTTTCATTTGTATCAGTATCGTGTAATACGATGTGACGGTGCGCGAATGTACCACGCTGTGAATCTTGACCAGTTAAACGAATTGGCGTACCTTCTTGTAAAATAGAAGCGAATGCTAATGACTCAGCAAGTGCCCATTCAATTTTACCGTTCTCTTCAAGAGCATCTTTACGGCGCTCAAGAATTTTCTTCACTTTCGGATATACGTTAAAGCCTTCTGGCCAAGAGAGTAGACCTTCATTAATTGCACGAAGTGAGTCAAGCTCAACACCAGTATCAATTGGCTGAATACCTTTTGCAACAACATCTGGCACTTTAACGTGAATTGTTGCATCGCTCGTATCAGCTGGCGGTACTTGTGCATAGTCAGATTTTAATTGCTCTTGCGTAAACTGTGTAATTGTTTCAATTTCATCTGCATTTAGAACACCAGCAGCTTGTAATTGATCTGCATAAATTGCTCTTACCGTTGGGTGATTTTTAATCTTTTTGTACACTTGTGGTTGTGTAACTGCTGGGTCATCCATTTCGTTATGACCGTAGCGGCGGTAACCAATTAAATCGATTAAGAAATCTTTTTTGAACAACATGCGATATTGAATCGCAAGGTTAGCAGCAGCAAGACAAGCTTCCGGATCATCAGCATTCACGTGAACAATCGGAATATCGAAACCTTTTGCAAGATCACTTGAATATTTTGTAGAACGAGAATCATAGCTATCAGTCGTAAAACCAACTGCATTGTTTGCGATAACATGAATTGTTCCGCCTGTTTGGTACGCGTTCAATCTGCTTAAGTTGAGTGTTTCAGATACAATACCTTGACCAGGGAATGCAGCATCACCGTGAACTAAAATTACGAATGATTTTGAAGTATCTTGTTCTGGAAGACCAGATTTTTTACGGTTTTCTTGAGCCGCACGTGCGAAACCTTCTACGACAGGATTAACGAACTCAAGGTGACTTGGATTATTTGCTAATGTAACGCGAGTGCTAACTTCTTCGTTACTAACGACTTGTTCTCTACCTAAATGGTATTTTACGTCGCCAGTCCAGCCAGAGTTTGCTACTGCGCCTTCTATTTTTGCATGTTTGAACTCAGCAAACATGTGACTATATGGTTTTTCTAATACGTGTGCAAGTACGCTTAGACGACCTCGGTGAGCCATACCAATCATGACATCTTCTACGCCGTTCTTTGCACCTTCTAGCACAATTTCATCTAGAACAGGTACAAGCATATCAACGCCCTCGATAGAGAAACGCTTTTGCCCAACGAATGTTTTATGCAAGAATTGCTCGAAACCTTCAACAGCTGTTAAACGTTTTAAAAGAGCAGTTCGTTTTTTATTTGATAGTGGTTGACGCAATGAATTTGATTCCACCATTTGATGCAACCACGCGCGTTCTTCACTATCTTGTATATGAGAAAATTCATAAGCTAAAGATTGTGTATACACTTCTTTTAATCTATGAATTACATCAAGTGCAGTGTGAATACCTTCTGGTGCATCTTGCCATACTGTTTTCGCTGGAATCGCTTTCAAATCAGCATCGCTCAGTTCGTTCATTGCTTTCTCAAGAAGAGATTGTCCATTTGCAGCATCCTCCATCGGATTGATGTGAGCCAACGTATGCCCGAAAGAACGAATCTGTTCAACAAGCTGAACGACTTTAAGAATCTTTTCAATGTTACCTGTGTTTTGAGGAGAAAAATGTGTTGCTGTGTTGTCCCCTGTTACGACATCATCTTGAAACGAAGGAGCTCCAAAAATTTCAAAAAGCTCTTGTAATTCCGGATCAACAGAACCTGCTCCAGTTACGTAAAGATCATACTGTTCAATAACATAACCAAGGTTCGGACCGTGGAACTTGGCCCAAGGGTTTGTCGTTGTATTCTTCCTCGTCATTTGTTTAAACCTCCCAATGCATATAATCCTTTTTCCATACAAAAAGGTGCATTTTGCTCTTTTCAATAATTGATGAACCAATAATCAATGTAAATGTTTTTCTTTACTCTTATGTTATTACAATAATTTACATAATACCAAACACTATTACTTATCTGTTTTGTAAAAAAACATTCACAATAACTTATCACCCAAGTTAATCTTTCATGTTATAAAGTAATTTTACAGAAAAATAGGGTGGATATATTTGGTATACCTATACAAATAACTAAGATTGGTGCATGTAAATATAAGTATAATAGTTAGAATGTTTCGATAAAAATGAGTTCGAATTATGTATATTGAAATAATAAGCGCTTTCATTGATATTATACAACAATATAACGGGATATAGTATAAAAAATAAAAAATTATGAATTTAGCGTAAACTTTATTTAGATAGTGTTAAATATTGAAAGGAAAGTGAAGGATTTCTACAAAAAAAGTTGCTAAACATAAAAAATGCTTCATAAACAGTTAGTTTCTATAAATATGCCGAAAAACACCGTAAAACCAATAATACATTTCGCGGAAGAAAGGGATAAATGAAATATTTTAAAAGGATAAAACAAATATGGAGATATTAAATTTTAAAAAAAGAGAAGTGGAGATATAGTAACAGTTATTTACATTGTTCCATGTTTCATTACAAAATAGACGTGCTGAAATTGAAAAAGGTTTCTTCTATATAAATGGAATGAAGCAAACTAAAATATATGTAAAGGAAGCTTGACGTAAAGTTTGCTTTACATATATACTCGGTATAAGGGAGGAGGGAGAAATTTCCTTGGAAAATAAAATGGTCGAATACCGAAAAAAATTTGGACTATCTCAAGAAAAATTGGCTGAGAAACTTGGCGTTTCCAGACAAACCATCATTTCAATTGAAAAAGGAAAATACGATCCATCACTTCCGTTAGCATTTGAAATAGCGAAAACATTTCAGACAACGATAGAACATGTATTTATTTATGAAGGAACAGAAGAGGGGGAATCGGAATGAATTATTCACAAAAGTACTTTGTGATGATGGGAATTATTTTTCTATTTATGAGTGGATTTATGATATTAACAGGTATTATGACGCATTCCGCACCGCCAACAGCGACTTATCCGTTACTTGGTATGATGATTATGTGTTTCTGCCTAAGTTATTTACACCCACAATTTAAAGAAAAAGACGAACGCATGAAACTCATTCGTTATAAAGGGATGTTCGTGACTTTTTTTGCATTAACAGCATATTACCTTCTTTTCTCTATCGGCTTAAACTTAAAAATATTTACACTATCTGCTACTGAACTATTGAATATACTTATGGCACTCACGATGAGTACCGTCTTTATCTCATTTGTTGTTTTGGCCAAAAGATATTAAGATGGAAAAGAGAAAGGAAGATTAACAGATGCAAATGATGTATGCTTTTGGCATTGGGCTTGTATTATTTTTAGCCGTATTCTTATTTATTCGGAAAGACGTGCAAGGTGGGACGTTAACGAAAAGAGGCTTTTATAAAATGATCGGCTGTTTAGTTGTTATGTTTATAGCAATTATCATAATGATTGTTTTAATAAATCAATCACTATAGAATGAACCTTACTTGAGTAAGGTTTTTCTTTTTTGTATAAAATCCGAAAATCCCCACTAAATCCATTTGCTACATATAATTGATATTATATAATTTGATAAAATGATAGATAGGGAGCATAGTATATGAATAAAAAAACTATCTTCTTTTTTATCCTTTTCGGCAAGAAGACTCCATCTGATTTGTGTTACGGGTGAAGCACAACAATTCAGGTGGAGATGAATTGCCGTCAGCAGGTAGACGAAACAATTTTGTTTCTTTTGTCTTACGATATAATCTGCTCTAGATGAGTAGGGGATATATCGTAGGACAACGAAATTAGATAATCATAATCATTCGGCTGCTTGAACCAAAAGAAATTAAGATGAAGAACATGTTCACATTTTGTTCCGTTCTAAATATTGATTTGTCAAAAGTAATTAACAGTTACAAAATTATTTCTTTCCTAAGAAAAAACACGATCTTAGGAAAGAAATAATTGTAATGAACTCTCTGAGAAAGGTGGTGAAAACAATGGCTAGAAAGAAAGCAGTGAAAGTATTACGGAAACAAAAGAAAAGAGAAACCATGCAACGATTCACGCAGAAACAGAATATCGGACGAGCTTGCCTTACTGCAAAAGAATTTCGCTTACTGCAACGCATGTCACATAGTTCAAAAGCGTTGCGAAATGTCGGATTGTACACGATTAAACAAAGTTACTTGAACTATAACAAGATGGCTACTGTAAAAGAAGTGGACACTGCCATGCAAGCTGATTTGAATTACTCGGGCGTTCAATCAAACTCTGTTCAAGCGATTCGTAGAGCCTTATTTACAGAAGTGAAGAGCTTTTTTAAAGCGTTGGAACAGTGGAAGAAAAACCCTAAAACCTTCACAGGTCGTCCTAAGTTTCCGAATTATTCTCGTTCAACGGATAAACGAATCATTGAAATCTATCAAATTCCAAAAGTGGATGATAACGGGTATTGGATGATTCCGATGAATGTTGCATTTAGAAAAAAATTCGGTTCCATTAAAATACGTATGCCGAAAAACGTAAGGCATAAAAAAATCTCCTACATTGAGATTGTACCGAAGCAAAAAGGTCGGTTCTTTGAGGTGCATTATACATATGAAATGCACGTTTCTCAAATGAAGAAACTATCCACGACTACGAGTAACGCTTTGAGTTGCGATTTAGGTGTAGATAGATTAGTAAGTTGTGTAACAAATACAGGCGATGCATTTTTAATTGATGGAAAAAAATTAAAATCTATTAACCAGTACTTCAACAAAATGATACGTAATCTGCAACGGAAAAATATAGAAAACGGGCTTTCAAAACGCGTTGTAACGAATAAAATTGCTGCACTTTGGCATAAACGGGAAAGACAAATCAATGGTTACATTTCACAAACGGTAGGCTTATTGTTCAAAAAAGTGAAAGCATTCGATATAGATACGATTGTCGTAGGGTATAACGCGGGTTGGAAACAAAAATCTGATATGGGAAAAAAGAATAATCAAACATTTGTTCAAATCCCATTTCATAAACTGATGGCAGCAATTGAGAATAAGTGTGTAAAAGAAGGTATACAATTTTTAAAACAAGAAGAAAGCTATACTTCAAAAGCTAGTTTTCTTGATAAAGATCCAGTTCCAGTTTGGTCTAAGGAAGATAGGACGCATTATCGCTTTAGTGGCAAACGAATTACTCGTGGTCTGTATCAAAGTAAAGCAGGAACATGCATCCACGCTGATATTAATGGTGCGCTGAATACATTGCAAAAATCAAAAGTTATAGAATTGGACGACAATCTCAAGGTAAAAACGCCGATTCTATTAGAAGTGCAAAAACGTAAGGCTGTTGCTTCGCGCATAGCTTAGTGGGTGTGTCAACCATCCATGTGTACTCGACTTGTCGGGGCTTGTAGCACACGCCAGATTCATCTGAGTGGTGGCTTCTTCTGCAAGGAAGAACTGCTCTTTTGCGAAAGGGTGGTGCAAGTGGGAAAACGATTGTTCGTTTTTAGTACCAACCAAAAAACATACTTGGGGTGTTACCGTAAGGTGGCATGAATGCTAGAGCGTCAAACAGTCTAGTGATAGACCGAAAAGACCTAGCATTCAAACTCAAGCCCCCACTGAAACGTTTTATCTCAGTGGGGAGAGTTGACTAACATGTCTACTACTTATAGCTAGTATTACTTATATAATATGTAACAAACGCCAACCAGTGCCACCTATGTTAGTATGGGAGGGTCAGGAATACTATGTAACGCATGAACCTGCCGAAGCTGAAAAAGTTGGACAAAGGCTCGGAGAAGTAACAAAGAAAATCGAAACGAGTAAAAAACCTACTAAAAACAGTGAATCCAACATATTACAAGAAAAAACAAAAGTATTCACAATGGTAGAAGAAGAAAAAAATCCTCACTCACCTTTAATCATAAAGGAGCCTTATAGTGACGAATATAGAGTAGCAAGACCGATGTTCCAAGTACTATAAAGTGAAAAGGAGACTCATATGCAGACAGTAACCTCATATCCATGGTCGTTAAGAAAAATGTTTGTTTTTTTCCTTTGCTTCATCCTTCCGCCAATCGGTGCAATTTACATTGTAATGAATAGGGGGGCACTACAAAAGAGAGACTTTATTTTATACGTATTATTTGCTGCTATTAATATATCGCTTTGGGTGTCACTTAAGATTTTGGACCGGAGCATGTGGATGGTAGCGGGGCATTATGTGCTTGGAGCAATTGTTATTGTATTTTCGAATATGAATAAGAGATAAGCCAGCAATCTTAAAGTTGCTGGTTTTTATTTTGCTATTTATAATGAAGAAACAAATTTTTAATAGAGAGTAGTGGGCGTTATGAGATGGAAAGCAGGAACGTTTGAAAAAATAGAAACGAATGACTCATATAAATGCTATACTAAAAAATGTTTGTAATGTAAGTTTCATACTATTGTATACTGCTGACTTACTAGAAAAGATAAGAGGAGAATGAACGTGAAAAAGATACAGAAATTATTGCTGTTAATGATGGTAGTAGGATTAACAGTCGGTGTTTTAGCAGGATGTGCAAATTCGAAAGATACGACAGAAGAATTTTTAACTGCGATACAAAAAGGTGATGTAGAAAAGGCTCGTACATTTGTTGAGAGTGACAAAGAATTTAATAAACTAAATGAAAAAACAGATGATGCGGAAGCGAAAGCAATGCTGAGCGCCATTACGAAAAACTTTAAATTTGAAAAGCTAGAAGAAGTATCGAAAAAGGATGACAAATCAGAAGTGCAAGTGGAAATTACATCTGCTGATCTATCCGTTGCTGTAACAAAAGCAGTGGGAGAAGTTATGCCAATGGCCTTTGCTAGCGCATTTAGCGAAGACAAAGAACAATCTGAAAAAGCAATCGAAAAAACAATGACATCAGCGATCATCAAACATTTATCAGATAAAGATGCAATCATGGCAACTCGCAAAGTTACATTGAACTTAAAGAAAAACAAAGATGGCGACTATAAAATCGTTGCAGATGATAACTTGAAAGAAGTATTGTTTGCTAATGCGAAGTCGTTGAAGCAGATGTTTGATGGGAAGTGATTGACTTACATAAAAAAAAGACACCATAGATATGGTGTCTTTTTTTTTATGACCCCGGAGAGGCTCGAACTCACGACCTCCACCCTGTCAAGGTGGCGCTCTCCCTGCTGAGCTACGGGATCTTCAAAAATGCGTATGTAACAGCATCTTTAATCATTATGTTAAAGCAATTATATATAATTAACTGAAATTTTACAATATTTTTATATTAATCTTTTGAAAGGAAAGTATTTGGAATCACATTAGTAGTGTATTAAGGAATATATAAGTAGAGAATTTAATGAAAAGAGGGTTTGAATAAAGTGGTTATATTATTTTTTTCGATACCAATCCAAAGGGCCTTCATCACTCAAATCAACAAGAAAAGGTAATAAGAAGTGTAAAGGTAGGCTTATAAGTTCTGGCATAGCGTTTATTGTTTTCTTTGATAGGTATTGCCTTCCGAAACAATACGGACAATCTTTTTCAAATGTCACGAGTATCGACCATACATCTTTTACTTTCCATTCGTTTTACAATACGTACAGTGCGCCATTGAGTTCCTCCTCGTTTTTAAGTGTTTTCTAATATATTCCATTTCATTGTAATAAAGTCAAGTGTATTTCGTGTGATAAAATGTGAGTTTTTTATAAAAAGATAATAAAGCTATTACATTTCATCGCACGAAACAAGCATACCCCCGTCCTAAATCAAGACCGGGAGTATGCTTGCTTAATTTTCAATATAGTGTACTGCATTGTACTCAACATATAAAAATAAAGCTAAGGTTTATTCAATGATCGTGCTTGTTTGGTGAGGGCTGATTCCAGCTATTTACACATTGCCCATGTAACTTCGCGTTAAGTTTGGGAGAACAATTTTTCCGTTCTTACTGTATTTTTCGAATAACTCTGATAGGAGAGAAATAAAGTTTTGATATTCTTCGTCATTTTCTTTCGGAGCATAGGACGCTGATAGATTTCTTCCTAAAAAACCTTCATAATCAAAAAGTAAATCATTTTGATATTCTTTAAATTCGTACTTTCCATCTTTAAAAAAGCTGTTAAACATTTCTGGAGTTTCCTCGATTCCACCGCTAAATCCTTTGAAATTCGGGCAGGTTTTCTCGCAAATGTCTGCATTTTCTTTAATAATGGGACTAATTACATCTCTACTATTCCAAACAAGAGCAACATTTGCTTTTTGTTTCAAAATTCGTTGGCATTCGATTTTGAAAGCTTCTTTATCAAACCAATGAAATGCTTGAGCAACAGTCACTAAATCTACACTATTTTCTTTTAAAGTGGTATGTTCGGCAGTTGCTTTTATGGATTGAAAACGAGGATATCGTTTTAACGATTGTTCTGCCATGTTTCTCATGTCATCATTTGGCTCAACTCCAATAACATGTAAACCACTTTCAAGTAGCTGGCGGCTAAATATCCCCGTACCTGAACCAATATCGGCGGCAATTTGATTCTCATTTAGTTCGTTAGCCGAAAGCAAATACTCAATATATTCATTGGGATAACTAGGCCGATATTTCGCATATATATCGGCCTTGTCAGTAAAATTTTCTGTTGTTTTCACCGTACTACCTTCTTTCCAGCAATATTATGTATAGAAATAGGAACCAAATAGTACTTTCCGCATCAGTCTCTAAGTCTACAACGTAAAAATTCATCTAAATGGAGCTGCCTTAGTGCTCTTATTCAAATTATACTATTTTGCATGATATCTTCCAAAAGACCATAATTTTTTATTCATCTAAATGGTCTAATTGTTGAATACTATGACCATTTGTATATCGTACGAGGTTTATGTAGGATAAGAGATTTCTATGTTTAATGTCCAAATTGGCCAATATATCCTTTTTACAATTTACTGAAAATCATGTATAACAGAGATACAAGATTATTTTACCCCGCTATTTGCGGGCAGTAAGATCCTCGCTCAAAATTCAGCGAAAGCAAAGAAGTTAGGTGGGATATCAACTGCCCGTAAAAGCCCGATTGGTGAGGGCTGATAATCAGTGGGGAATGAAGACCCCCCACTGATTAAAGTTTCACTTTATAAATATTCAGAAGTAGAGGGAGAATTATTGTAATGGTAAGGAAGACGTTCAAGATGCGCGTATCTAGAAATAGAACGATTTCAATTAATGGCTCAATTCTTGATGTGGATGTTACACATGATGAGTTTTTACAAGAGTTTGTTGAGTGGGTCGATTCTAAAGGTTGGTCGTTTATGGGGATGACAGATGAAATTACACCTGAGGAAGCTAGTCAAAATTTAATAGATTCATTGATTGATGAGAAGGATAAGAAAGAATAATTCTTTCTTATTTTTTATTGTATATTTATGTTCTTTATCGTAAAAGTATGATATAGTAAAAAACAGTGAATATCCTTCCAATTTAATACAAATTACATATAGATTGGTAGATTCAGTTTGTAAGCTGTGAGAGTATAGCGAAAAGGGAGAGTCATATGGTAAATTTTAAGAAAATTTTGGCTTTTATTACCGTTATTTGTTTATTTTTATTGACACCTATGACGTTGCGTGCTGAGACGAATATTGGAGTGAATCCAGAACAAGTGGCACCACCACCTAAGGAAGGGCCAAATGTTTTTAGTCAGTTTGCAACTACGATTGATGCGAAAACTGGAGATGTTTTGTATGACAAAAACGCACATCATCGTGCATTTCCGGCTAGTATGACGAAAGTGTTAACGGCGATTTTACTTATGGAGCATACGAAGCCAGAGGATCAATTTACGTTTTCACAATTAGCATTAGATCAAGAGAAGAGTAATTATCAAATTGAGTTTCAACCTGGTGAGACGATTAATAGAAATACTGCACTGATGATTTTAATGGTGTTGAGTGCGAATGATGTGTCGTATGCGATTGCGGAACGTATTGGCGGAAGTGTTGAGAATTTCGCTAATATGATGAATGAGAGAGCGAAGCAATTAGGGGCTACCGATAGTCATTTTGTAACACCAAATGGATTGCACGATCCGAACCATTATACTACGCCATTTGATATGGCTATGATTACGAGAGGTGTGCAAAAGTACCCTGAGATTTTGCAAGCGATGAATACGAAAAGGACGACAGTTACGACATCTAGGCAGACTGTGTCTATTTTTAATAAATCTACTTATTTTGAAAATCCATTTAGTATTGGTGGTAAGACAGGTTTTACAAATGAAGCGCGTAATACACTCGTTTTATTAAATGAGAAGGATGGAAATCGTATTATAAACGTAGTAATGGCTTCTCAAAGACCTGAAATTTATGAAGATTTAAAGCAGATGGCGGACTATTCTTTTGGTCAATTTGTGAAGCAAACTGTACTAGATAAACATAGTTGGCATCAAAAGGCAACGTATTTAAATAAAGATATTGATAGCGAGCTTGAAAAAAGTGCAGAACTGATGCTTAAGAAAGATGAAGGGAAAAATGTGAGGACGACTTTCCGTGCGGCATCATTAGATAAAGATTCTTTGTATCATAAAGGAATTCATCGTGGTGAGGTAGTTGGGGCAGTTGATATTACGAAAAATAATCAAACAATTGCGACGGTAAATGTTCTTTCTAAAGAAGATGTTACTTTTGCGATGCCTAAAAAAGATACTGTCGAGCCTGAAGTAAACGAATCAAACGTGAAAATAATAAGCATTGGGATAGGTGCCGCCATATTATTTGGAGCCATTTTATTTGTAGTGCTACGCCGAAATACAAAAGGAATAAAATCAGAAAAAAAATAAATTACTAGTTTAAAGGGCTGTGAAGAGATTTTGTCACAGTCTTTTTTTATATTTAAAATAACTAATAATTGTAAATTTTCTTATTGCATTTCAGTTTTGTTCGTTATATTATTTACTTGTGTTCTCGTTAAAGAACTTAAGTGAATATTGCATACTTCAAATAATATAAAACAACGGAGAGGGAGAGAAACGATGAAATTAATTTGGAAGGTGATTAGCAACGTAATCTCATTTGTTTTATTTACGTTAATGGTTTGCTTAGCTTTTGTAGTTATTTCTTCAAAAGCGAGCGGTGGTGATCCAACGGTGATGGGATATCAATTTAAGAGCGTTCTTTCAGGATCGATGGAACCAACATTTTTAACAGGATCAATCATTGCAATAGAGCCGACGAAAGATGGTTCTAAATATGAAAAAGGTGATGTTATTACCTTTAAAGAGAAAGATGAAAAAATTATCACTCACCGTATTATCGGTGTGAAAGATACAAATGGAAAAGTAATGTATGAAACAAAAGGGGATAACAACAACGGCCCTGATTTACAACCAGTACTTGCGGAGAATGTCATTGGGAAATATGCAGATATTACAGTTCCATATGCAGGGTATGCATTAAATTATGCGAATTCAAAAGCTGGAGCTGCTTTGCTTCTTATTATTCCAGGTGTCTTTTTACTAGGCTATTCCGCGATTTCTATTTTTAGTGCTATTCGTAGCATTGACGGAGAAAAGAAAGAGAAAAAAGTAGAACAATCCGTCTAGTTCGTTTGGTTATACTTTCCTTTTAGGAAGTTAACAAATATATATATTAAGGGGATATGGACATGACTTTAAAGAAAAAATTAGGGATGGGTATCGCATCAGCAGTATTAGGAGCGGCATTAGTTGGCGGAGGAACATTTGCATACTTTAGCGATAAAGAAGTGTCAAATAATACATTTGCGTCTGGTACGCTTGATTTAGCATTAAATCCATCAACAGTTGTTAATGTATCGAATTTAAAGCCTGGTGATACAGTTGAAAAAGAATTTAAATTAGAAAATAAAGGGACATTAGATATTAAAAAAGTACTACTAAAAACAGATTACAATGTAGAAGATGTGAAGAAAGATAATAAAGATGATTTTGGTAAACATATTAAAGTAACATTCTTAAAAAATGTAGACAAGCATGAAACAATCGTAAAAGAAACAACGCTAGATAAATTGAAGGGTGACACACTTACTGCGGTAAATAATGATTTAGCTGCTTGGTTCTGGGATGAAAAAGGTATTTCAGCAGGTAAATCTGATAAATTCAAAGTGAAATTTGAATTCGTTGATAATAAAAAAGATCAAAATGAATTCCAAGGCGATAAGTTACAATTAACTTGGACGTTTGATGCACAGCAAGGCGATGGTGAAACAAAATAATAAGGACAACAAAAAGAGACTATCGAAAGTGATAGTCTCTTTTTCTGCTAAAAGTGAAATGTAAAAAGAAACATAATTTTTATATCATTTTGTAATTCATTTTATTATAATAAAGATATAGTTCTTGATAAAGAACACGTTGTTCGATAGGAGAGATTAAAATGCTGAAGCCACCTCGTAAATTCAAAAAGATGCTTATATTGCCATGTTTGTGTTCGATTACTTTTTATTTAGGCTCTCAAATGATGACTTATACAGAAGCAGCTTTCATTCATGAAACGAAAGTAGCGGCTACTATTTCTACAGCAAGTATTTTTCCAAAAACAGTTGATCAATTAATACAACAAGCTAAGCAGCATAAGGAAGTTATTTTGCATGAGTACGAAGGGATGAAATCAAAATTAAATGTTAGATCCACTCAGGAATTAGAACAGGCGCTTGTTATATGGAAGCAAGGGCGTGAGAAGATAGCTACTGAGAGAGAATCGTTACAAAAAGTATATAAATCAATAGAAGAACCTTATAATCAAGTACAAGAAGAGTTAAAAGGAAATACAACTGAATCGAATAAGCAAGTATTCTCGTATGTGAATGCTGGTTTTCATATAGTGAAAGAAAACTGCGAGTATGTTGATAAAGAAGTTAATTTACAGGTGATTGATAAACAAATTCAAGATTTTGAGAAGTTGTTAGTAGATGAAACAGCAAAACAAGTGAGTGAGGCTGAGAAGCAAAAGGAATTAGAAGAGAAGAAACAAGAGGAAGCGAAAAAGCTAGAAGAGAAGAAACAAGAGGAAGCGAAAAAACTAGAAGAGAAGAAACAGGAAGAAGCGAAAAAGCTAGAAGAGAAGAAACAAGAGGAAGCGAAAAAACTAGAAGAGAAGAAACAAGAGGAAGCAAAAAAGCAAGAAGAGAGTAAGAAACAAGAGTAGCAAGTAAAATATAGCAACATATAGAGCGAATAGCGGTTATAAAGCCGAGTAGGTGAGAAGTATTACGACTCACCTATTCGGCGTGTCCTCTTTATTTTAACAATGCATGTCAAAAAGCAGATGCGAGAAAATTAATTGGCAGTATGATGGTGAAGGCTAATAATTAGTATAGATAAGAAAATTAATTAATGTTTTTTTATTTCTCAATATTTTTTAGAAATTTCGGAATAATATTGAGAAATAAAAATAACTGAAAATATTAATAAATATGTGTTGTATTTATATAGTTATGTTCGTTATAATGAACATAAGGTTTTTAAAAAAGAACAAATAGTAGCTAATCTAATATAGTTTTAGCTACATCTCTTATTTTAAATAAGAGATGGCAATAAAAATATAAAAAACAGCTAGGGGGAATTGATTGTGAGTCTGAAAAAGAAATTAGGTATGGGAGTTGCATCAGCAGCATTGGGGTTATCTTTAATTGGTGGAGGAACATTCGCTTACTTTAGCGATAAAGAAGTATCGAACAATACATTTGCAGCTGGGACGTTAGATCTTACATTAGACCCTAAAACGCTTGTAGATATTAAAGATTTAAAACCAGGGGATTCTGTTAAGAAAGAATTCTTATTAAAGAACAGTGGTACGATAGCAATTAAAGATGTTCAATTAGCAACAAAGTATACTGTGAAAGATGCAAAAGGTGATAATGCTGGTGTAGACTTTGGTGAGCATATTAAGGTGAAATTCATTTGGAATTGGGATAAACAAAGTGAGCCTGTATATGAAACAACATTAGCTAAGTTACAAAACGAAAAGCCAGATGTTTTAGCTAAAGCAATCTTTGCTCCTGAGTGGGGAGAAAACGGTGGCTTAGATGCTGGTACAGAGGACTATTTATGGGTACAATTTGAATTCACAGATAATCAAGAAGATCAAAATAAATTCCAAGGTGATTCATTAAACTTAGAATGGACATTCAACGCTCATCAAGCAGATGGCGAAGAAAGATAATAAATAAAAAAAGCGGGTATCCCCCGCTTTTTTTTATAAAGAAAAAAGAAGTGCCGATTGTAAGCACTTCTTTCTATTTATTATTTTTGATCTTGCTTCCATTTTGTAAATTCAAGAAATTCACGAAATTGTTCTTTGGAGACACCTGAGCTCATTGCATCTTTAACGAGTTGTGTCCATTCGGAGTCTAGGTGATTTTCCTTTGCTGTTTCATCATGAAGTAGAGTATCAACTGGAATTTGTAGAACTGCTGCGATTTTTTCAAGAAACTGAATGGAAGGGTTTTTTTGTAAATTTCGTTCTATAGAACTAATGTAAGATTTAGCAACACCAGCTTTTTCGGCAAGTTCAGTTAATGAAATACCTTTTTGTAAACGCAGGCGTTTTATACGTTCTCCAATCATATTTGCGCACCTTTCTATCAATATGTCGTCGTCTTATGATGTCATTATTATAACATAAATTTCGTTAAAAAGAACAAACCTATTGAGCCTGACTGGATGACTTCATACGTTGGAAAAAATGTTCGATATCTTGTAGGGCGATACCAGAGTCTAGAGCTTCAAGTATTAAATCAATCCATTCTTGATCCAGTGCGTCAGTCTTATCTTTGTACAAATGTAATTCCTCCCTAATTATCGGTCATAACTGCTGCTACAGAACACGTGATAATGCAATCGAATTTTGTATTTTATGTAGTGAATTATCAAATATTCTGTAGATAAAACAAAGATAAAATCCCCATTAAATTCTCTCTATGGAAATTATAAAGTTTCTGACAATTATTTTCAATATTTTCAGAAAACATTGTTGAATTGTGATATATTCGTATATTAACTATGAAATTTTTACAAATATATTAAAAACATTACATAATATGACTAAATATTGAAAAAATATTGAATTTTTAATAAAATTCAATTTGTAATACATATTATTTATTAGGGGAGGAAATAAGGGATGAACAAGAAACCGTTCAAAGTTTTATCATCAATTGCTTTGACAGCTGTATTAGGCCTTTCGTTCGGAGCTGGTACTCAATCTACATATGCTGAAACACCTGTAAATAAGACAGCTACGAGCCCAGTTGATGATCATTTAATTCCGGAAGAACGTTTAGCAGATGCGCTAAAAAAACGTGGAGTAATTGATTCGAAGGCTTCAGAGACAGAAACAAAGAAAGCTGTCGAAAAATACGTAGAGAACAAAAAGGGTGAAAATCCTGGGAAAGAAGTATCAAATGGCGATCCACTTACGAAAGAAGCATCTGACTTTTTAAAGAAAGTGAAAGATGCAAAAGCAGATACAAAAGAAAAGGTAGATAAACCAGCAACAGGAACACCTGCAGCGACAGGGCCAGTTAAAGGTGGTCTAAATGGTAAAGTACCAACATCTCCAGCAAAGCAAAAAGCGTATAACGGTGATGTTCGTAAAGATAAAGTACTCGTTTTACTTGTAGAGTACGCTGACTTTAAACATAACAATATCGATAAAGAACCTGGTTATATGTATTCGGAAGACTTTAACAAAGAACATTATGAAAAAATGTTATTCGGTAATGAGCCATTCACATTAAATGATGGAAGTAAAATCGAAACATTTAAACAATATTATGAAGAGCAATCTGGCGGTAGTTATACAGTAGACGGAACAGTTACAAAATGGTTAACAGTTCCTGGTAAAGCTGCTGATTACGGTGCGGATGCTGCAAGCGGCGGTCATGATAATAAAGGACCAAAAGGACCACGTGATTTAGTAAAAGATGCATTAAAAGCAGCTGTAGATAGCGGTATTGATTTATCAGAGTTCGACCAATTTGACCAATACGATGTAAATGGCGACGGAAATCAAAATCAACCGGATGGTTTAATCGATCACTTAATGATTATTCATGCAGGTGTTGGACAAGAAGCAGGCGGTGGTAAATTAGGTGACGATGCAATTTGGTCGCATCGCTGGACTGTTGGACCGAAACCATTCCCAATCGAAGGCACACAAGCGAAAGTTCCGTATTGGGGCGGAAAGATGGCAGCATTTGACTACACAATTGAGCCAGAAGATGGCGCAGTTGGTGTATTCGCACATGAATATGGTCATGATTTAGGTCTTCCAGATGAGTATGATACACAATATAGCGGTCAAGGTGAGCCTATTGAATCTTGGTCTATTATGAGTGGCGGTAGCTGGGCTGGTAAAATTGCAGGAACAACGCCAACAAGTTTCTCACCTCAAAATAAAGAGTTTTTCCAAAAAACAATCGGTGGTAACTGGGCAAATATCGTAGAAGTAGATTACGAGAAATTAAATAAAGGTATCGGTCTAGCAACATATTTAGACCAAAGTGTTACGAAATCGAACCGTCCAGGTATGATTCGTGTAAACTTACCTGATAAAGATGTAAAAACAATTGCCCCAGCATTTGGTAAACAGTATTACTACAGCACAAAAGGTGACGATCTTCATACGAAGATGGAAACACCACTGTTCGATTTAACGAATGCAACGACTGCAAAATTTGATTTCAAATCATTATATGAAATTGAAGCAGGGTATGACTTCCTTGAAGTACATGCTGTAACAGAAGATGGTAAACAAACGTTAATTGAAAGACTTGGTGAGAAAGCTAATAGTGGAAATGCAGATTCAACAAATGGAAAATGGATTGACAAATCATATGATTTAAGCCAATTCAAAGGTAAGAAAGTAAAATTAACATTTGATTACATTACTGATGGTGGTTTAGCATTAAATGGATTTGCTCTTGATAATGCTTCATTAACAGTAGATGGTAAAGTAGTATTCTCTGATGATGCAGAAGGTACACCACAATTAAAGTTAGATGGTTTTGTTGTATCTAACGGAACTGAGAAGAAAAAACATAACTACTATGTAGAGTGGAGAAACTATGCTGGTGCAGATAACGCATTGAAATTTGCTCGTGGTCCAGTATTTAACACTGGTATGGTTGTATGGTATGCGGACTCTGCTTATACAGATAACTGGGTTGGCGTACATCCAGGACACGGTTTCCTTGGAGTAGTTGACTCTCACCCAGAAGCAATTGTAGGAACTTTAAATGGTAAACCGACAGTTAAGAGTAGTACACGATTCCAAATTGCTGATGCGGCGTTCTCATTCGACAAAACGCCAGCTTGGAAAGTTGTATCTCCAACGCGTGGAACGTTTACGTATGATGGCTTAGCAGGTGTACCGAAGTTTGATGATTCGAAAACGTATATTAACCAACAGATTCCAGATGCAGGACGTATTTTACCGAATCTTGGTCTGAAGTTTGAAGTAGTAGGACAAGCTGATGATAATTCTGCAGGTGCTGTTCGTTTATATCGTTAATACAGTAAAACTACCGAAAGATTTTTCTTTCGGTAGTTTTTTTGTGAGCAATGAATTTTATATACAAAAAGAAATTATATATAATGTAACTTTACGAATAGAAATTTATTATATATGAAGTCTATATAAATAATGAAAGAATTGGATAAAAATAGTGGGAGAAGGTGAATGAATGAGTATTTCTTCTATTGTAAATAAACAAAAGGAATATTTTCAAAATGGCCATACAAGAAGTGTAGAAGTGAGAAAGAATAATTTGAAGAAGCTTTATGAAGGCGTTCAGCGTTTTGAAGAAGAAATATTTCAGGCGTTAAAATTAGATTTAAATAAGTCAGTTCATGAGTCATTTACAACGGAAGTGGGATATGTATTAAAAGAAATCTCTTTTCAATTGAAGCATATTTCATCGTGGAGTAAACCGAAGCGTGTTCGAACAGCACTCACTCATTTTGGATCAAAGGGGAAAGTAGTGCCCGAACCGTACGGTGTGACACTTATTATTGCACCGTGGAACTATCCATTTCAATTAGCAATTGCACCGCTTGTAGGAGCGCTGGCAGCTGGAAATACAATCGTTTTAAAGCCGTCGGAGTTAACGCCAAACGTTTCCAAAGTGCTTACGAGGATGTTAGAGGAATTATTCCAAGAAGAGCTTGTAGCGGTAGTAGAAGGCGGGGTTGAAGAGAGTACAGCTTTGCTGAAGGAACCATTTGATTATATTTTCTTCACAGGTAGTGTGGGCGTTGGGAAAGTTGTCATGGAAGCAGCAGCAAAACAGTTGACGCCGCTTACGTTAGAACTTGGTGGAAAAAGCCCATGTATTGTACATAAAGATGCAAAAATAGATGTAACAGCAAGAAGAATTGTGTGGGGGAAGTTTTTAAATGCAGGGCAAACGTGTGTAGCACCTGATTATATGTATGTGCATGCTTCAGTGAAAGAACAGTTAATTGAGGCACTGCGACATGAAATTGCGGAGCAGTATGGCAAAGAGCCACTGCATAATGATAATTACGTACGAATTGTGAGTGAGCGGCATTTTGAACGATTATGTCGATTTTTACAAGATGGTCAAGTCGTAATTGGTGGGAACTATAAGAAGGATACATTACATATTGAGCCGACAGTAGTAACGAACATTACATGGCAAGATGCTGTTATGGAAGATGAAATTTTTGGTCCGATTTTACCAATTGTAGAATATGAAAACATAGAAGATGTAATTGACACGATTCAGCAACATCCGAAGCCATTAGCGTTATATGTATTTTCTGAAGATAAAGAAGTGCAAAAGAAAGTAACGAGTAATATTTCGTATGGTGGAGGCTGTATTAATGATGTCGTCTATCATCTTGCAACGCCATATTTACCTTTTGGGGGCGTCGGAAGTAGTGGATTAGGGAGTTATCATGGGGAAGAAAGTTTTCGGACTTTTTCACATTATAAAAGCATTTTAGCCCAATCTACGGCATTCGATATGAAAATTCGTTACTCTTCTACAAAAAGTGCTTTAAAATTCATACGAAAGTTGTTAAAATGATGATGGTGTTTATCAGTAGGCGTAGCCGTATGATAATAGCCCCTTCGCAATGGAAGGGGTTTTTCTGTTCGACATTATGTATCATGCAAAAATGAATCAAACATACTACATAAAGAATAGAAGAGAACGTTTGCTAAATAACCATTTTTGTTTGGATCGAAACAAAAAATAGTCTATAGAACATAAATATTTATTCATGAATATAAAAATTTAAATTTGAGGTAGATAGGACGGGAAAATGAAAAAGATTATTAAAGTTGAAGCAGTAGAAAAACATTTTGGAAATCAAGTGATTATCCCACCGCTTTCTTTAGATATTAAAGAAGGGGAATTTTTAACTATTTTAGGACCGAGTGGTTGCGGGAAAACGACGTTACTTCGTATGATCGCAGGATTTGAAACTCCAACTAAAGGGAATCTTTTATTAGATGATGAAAAGATTAACGATTTGCCACCATATAAGCGTCATATGAACCTAGTGTTCCAACATTATGCGCTATTCCCACATATGAATGTGGAGAAAAATATTTGTTTCGGTATGAAAATGCAGAAGGTACCGGCAGCAGAGCAGAAAGAGCGTGCTGAAGAGGCAATGCGTTTAACGCAGTTACTTGAGTTCCGTAATCGTAAACCTGCAAAGCTTTCTGGTGGACAGCAGCAGCGTGTAGCAATTGCGAGAGCGATTGTAAATAACCCGCGTGTATTATTACTAGATGAGCCACTTGGGGCGTTAGACTTTAAGTTAAGAAAAGACTTGCAACGTGAATTGAAAAACTTACAACGTAATTTAGGAATTACGTTCATATACGTAACGCACGATCAAGAAGAAGCGATGAGCATGAGTGATCGCATCGTTGTTATGAATAAAGGCCATATTGAACAAATCGGAACGCCGAAAGAAATTTATAATAAGCCGAAAACGTTGTTCGTTGCGACATTTATCGGTGAAAATAATATTGTGAAAAACGGGGAAGGCTATGTAGCAATTCGCCCTGAAAATGTAAAAGTGCGTTCGGTTGAAGAGCCGATTTTAAAAGAATACCATCTTGGCCATATTGAAGACATTGAGTTCGTTGGAAATATGGAAAAGCTTTATGTACGTGATGAGAAAACATCAGAATTACTAATGGCATATCAAACTGCTGAAGAAGCAGCACAGTGGAGCATTGGAGATAATGTATACGTAGGCTGGGAGCAAGAGGACGAGGTGACCTTAAATTGAAAAAAGGGAAATTACTCGCACTACCTACAGTCGCATGGCTGTTAATCTTCTTCCTAATTCCCCTTCTGTTTGTATTGGCATTTGCCTTCATGCAGCGCGGAGCATATGGGACAGTGGAAATGCAATTTACATTAGAAAACATAGCACGTGTATTTGACCCATTATATATGGGGACGTTATGGGAAACAGTGAAAATTGCGGTTATTACCACGGTAATATGTTTACTGATTGGTTACCCATTTGCATATACAATTACAATTGTTGATCGCAAATATCGTTCGATTCTTTTATTATTGGCAACGATCCCGTTTTGGATTAACTTCCTTGTTCGTTCATACGCATGGATTGTTATTTTACGTTCACAAGGTCTTGTAAACACATTGCTATTGAAGCTAGGTATTATTAGTGAGCCTTTAAATTTACTATATAATACACCTTCTGTAATACTCGGAATGGTATATTCTTTATTACCATTTATGATTTTACCAGTGTATGCAGCGATTGAGCAGCTTGATAAACGTAAGCTAGAAGCAGCTTATGATTTAGGGGCGACACCAGTAAAGGCATTTTGGAATGTTACAGTACCAATGACGATGTCAGGGATTGCTACTGGTTCTATTTTAGTGTTTGTTTCTTCTATCGGAATGTTTGTTGTATCAGACGTTATGGGTGGATCGAAAGTAGCATTAATCGGAAACGTAATTCAAAATCAATTCTTAGGAGCGCGTGATTGGCCGTTTGGATCTGCGTTATCTATGATTGTTGTTCTATTCTCTGTTCTGTTAATTTACTTATATTATCGTGCAACGAAAGTATATAAATATGATGGGAACGGAGGGGAATAGGCAAAGATGAAGAAGTTTTTAGTTTCTTATTCTTGGTTAATTTTATTGTTCTTGTATTTTCCAATGATGGTTTTAATGGTGTATTCCTTCAATGATTCTCGCATTAATGCGGAATGGGAAGGATTCACATTCCATTGGTATACAGATTTATTTCAAAAACAAGATGTTATTGATGCGTTTGTAAATAGTATGACGATTGCAGTCGTAACGACGATTGTAACGACTGTTCTTGGTGTGATTTTCGCAATTGCATTACATCGTTATAAATATCGTTATGAAGGTGCGATTAATGGTCTTGTGTATTTACCAATTTTAATTCCTGATATTTTAATGGGATTATCTTTACTTATTTTATTTAGTCAATTAGGTATGGAACTTGGTAAAACAACAATTATTATTGCACACATTACATTTAGTATTTCATTTGTTGTCGTTATTTTAGCAGCACGCCTTTCTGGTATGGGACGTGATTTAGAAGAGGCTGCGAATGATCTAGGAGCAACGCCGTGGCAAACGTTTCGTTATGTAACGTTCCCAGCAATTGCACCAGGAGTTATTTCAGCCGCATTATTAACATTCACATTATCAATTGATGATTTTGTAATTAGTTTCTTCGTATCAGGACCAGGATCAACAACATTGCCATTATACATTTACAGTATGGTTAAGCGCGGAGTATCACCAGAAATCAATGCACTTTCTACAATTTTAATTGTAGCTATCGTAGGATTAATGGTTCTATCTGAAATCTTCCGTAACAAAGGTGCAGATGGTGAAGAAAACTCTGGAGGACACCTTCCTTTATAATACGAACGATATAGAAAGTACGAGGGGGTAATAAACCGATGAAATTAATGAAAAGATTAGCCGGCGCAGCAATTAGCTTTAGCCTTGTTGCTGGTGTACTTGCTGGTTGTGGTGAAAAAAAAGAAGAGTTAAACATTTATAGCTGGGCTGACAATTTTGATGAGCAAGTGCTAAGAGATTTTGAAAAGAAATATAACGTGAAAGTTAACTATGATAAGTACGCAAGTAATGAAGAAATGCTTGCGAAGTTACAAGCAGGTGGCGCGAAGTATGATTTAATTCAGCCGTCTGATTACATGGTTAAAACAATGGCGAAAATGGATTTATTAGCGCCGTTAGATAAAAAGAATATCCCGAATATCGAAAATATGGTTTCTAATTTCAAAACACCTGCGTTTGATCCAGAGAATAAATATTCTTTAGTATATACTTGGGGCGTAACAGGTATTGCATACAATAAAAAGTATGTGAAGGAAGCACCTACAAGCTGGGCTGACCTATGGAACGAGAAATATAAAGGGCATGTGACTTTATTAAATGATTCTCGTGAAGTGTTAGGAATGGGTCTTAAGAAGCATGGATTCTCAAACAGTACGAAAGATGATGCACAGTTAAAGACAGCAGCAACTGATTTACAGAAGCTACTTCCAAACTTATTAGCATTTGATACAGATAATATTAAACAAAAATTCATTACAGAAGATGCTTGGATCGGAACAGTTTGGTCTGGAGATGCAGCATTTATCGCAAAAGATAATAAAGATGTAGAGTACGTTGTACCAAAAGAAGGCGGCACAATTTGGGCTGATACGTTAGCAATTCCAAAAGGTGCAAAAAACAAAGAGCTTGCAGAGAAGTTTATGAACTACTTACTAGATGAGAAAGTAAGTGTGAAAAACTACGAGTCAATTGGATACAGTAATCCAAATGAAAAAGCTCATCCTCTTCATAGTAAAGAATATCGTGATAACCACATGATCTTCTTAACGAAAGAAGAATTAGATCGTACAGAATGGCTTGTTGATGTAGACGATAAGTTAAAAGACTATGATCGTTACTGGACAGAGTTAAAAACGAAAGGTAAATAAGTGAGGAAATGCGGTTTCTAAAGTAGAAATCGCATTTTTTCATAGTAGGAGGAAATCGTTTGAAGAAGAAGTTACATCAATATGAGGTAATGTGTATCGGTTTATTACTTGCTGTATTTGGTATTGTTGCTTGGCGCGTACATGCGGGTGGTGTTACAGTGATGGATACATATGTCCGCGGATTAGTGAAAGGATTACAAACAGAAGGTTCACTTACATTTTTTTCATATTATACAAAATTAGGATCTGCCATTGGTATTGTAACTGTGCTCGTTATAAGTTTACTTGTTTTTTGGAGAAAACATTATTATGCTGCTATGATCGTGTATCCAATGGGCATTTTAATCACACATCTTGTGAATAAAGGGATAAAAGAAATTGTGAAAAGAGATCGTCCTTCGTTAAACGAAGCATTGGATGCACTTGGATATAGTTTCCCTAGTGGGCATGCAATGTTATCTATTATGACATTCGGGTTTCTCGCTTATATCATTGCAGCAAATTTGAAGAGTGTAACGGGAAAATATGTTATAACGATTTTGATGGGAGTAGTAATTATATCGATTGGATTAAGTAGAGTTATTTTAAATGTACATTATCCAACTGATATTTTAGCAGGTTATTGCGTAGGTGGTATTTTGTTAATTATGGTGATTTATTGCCATCGTTTACTTACCGAGAGATTGGGGCTTAATAAAGAAAGATAAAAAAACGTCTGGAAAAACTATCATTATAGTGTTTCCAGACGTTTTTTGTTTGCATGAAGATGTGATACAGTATAAATGACAATTGAATGATGTAAAGTAGGTGAAAATGTATGAAAACAAATGTACATAAAGTAGATAAGTGGGGAAAGTTAGGAGCTTTTTTGTATCAATTTCGTTATACAGTAATTGTAGTGTTAGTTTTACTTGCGGTAGCACTTGGGATTTTTGCTCCAAAGTTACCGGGAGTATTAGGCGGTGATGGTTTCCAAACAGAAGGGGACTATCAAAAAACGAAAGAAATTTTAGATAAAGATTTTAAGAGGTCCCAAGATACGCTCCTACTTGTTTTTGAGAAAAATAAGGGTGTTTCATATGACGAATTTCAAAAGCAAGTAGAGAGTGTTGTAAAAAATGTACAAGAGAAAGAGACATATGAATCTTTCCATCATCCAGTGCAAAATAAAGAAATGTTACAAGATGATATCGGCTATGCGACAATTTTATTTTCCGGGAAAACAAATAAAGAACGAATGGAAAAGACATTACAATTTGCTGATAAAATCGAAAAGGAAAGTAATGCGGCATTAAAAGTAACGCCTACAGGGTTTCCGAAAATTAACAAAGAGATTAATGAAAGAACGCAAAATGATTTAAAAGTAGCAGAGATGATTGGGTTACCGATTGCATTTCTCGTATTACTATTTTCATTCGGTAGCCTTTTGGCATCTATTTTACCAATTGTAAATGGGGCACTTAGTGTTATTAGTACGATGGGCATATTATACTTTATAGGTAGCGATAAGGAACTATCTATCTTTGTGTTAAATGTAGCACCGATGATCGGACTTGCGTTATCTATTGATTTTGCACTATTATTTGTAAATCGCTTTCGAGAGGAAGTTGCAAAGCGAACAGTAAAAGAAGCGATAGCAATTACATATCAGACGGCAGGGCGTGCGATCGTATTTTCAGGATTATGTGTATTTGTTGGTTTATCCGGTTTGTTCTTCTTTAAAATTGATTATATTCAGTCAGTCGCAATTAGCGGAATGATTGTTGTAATTATGAGTATTTTATTCTCACTCACACTTCTTCCAGCGTTATTATCATTAATTGGTAAACGAATATTAAAAAAGAATCAAGTAGCACATACGCCGGCAAAGGCGTGGCGTACATTTGCACAATTTGTAATGAAACATCCAATTGTGATGATTATTGTTGTTACAACATTTATTGTGATTTGCTTATTACCATTACGTACAGCTAATTTGCAGTTCCCTGACGTGGAAGCTCTACCTAAACAAAGTGATACAAGAATTGCATATGAAAAGTACGAAGAGGCATTTAATGAAACTGCAAAAACACATGCTGATGTTACGTTAGCGGTAGAGACGAAAAAAAATATGAAAGAAAAAGAAAGTTTACAAAAGGTAGAAGAAGTCGTTCAAAAGTTAAAAGGTGATAAGAAAGTATATGAAGTAAGAAGTTTATATGACAGTTTAAATGGAATGAAATCAGATCAAGTAGCTGGGATGTTACAGTCGCCAGAAGCTGCTAAAATAGCTCCGGTATTTGAAGCGTATACGAAAGAAAATAAGACAATAATCGAAGTCTTTTTAGATACGAAACCACGTACAGAAATGGCGAAACAATGGGTTCGTGATTTTAAACAAAATTATAAAGAAACGAATGTTACGTATTATCTAGGCGGAATGACGACGTTCCAACAAGAGTTAGAAGATGAAATTAAAGATAAAGTTGCAATTGGTATGTCTGTTATATTTGGGTCGACCTTTGTTATATTATTATTTGCATTCCGATCTATACTCATTCCAATTAAGGCGATTATTATGAATATACTTAGTTTAAGCGCGACAATTGGAATTGTTGTTTGGTTATTTGAAGGTGGGCATTTTGGTTTAGAAGCAAGTCCTGTTTTATTTGTCTTACCAATCTTCATTTTCGGCCTCGTATTTGGGCTTAGCATGGATTATGAAGTTTTTCTTATTTCGCGTATCCATGAGCTGTATGAAGAAACAGGGGATAACGATCAAGCGACGTTAGAAGGACTTGTTTCAACAAGTAGAATTATTACATCTGCTGCATTAATTATGATTGTTGTAACTGGTGCTTTCGCCTTTACTGATATTTTACCAGTAAGGCAAATGGGTCTTGGCGTTGCATTAGCGATATTTCTTGATGCAACAATTATTCGTCTTATGCTTGTACCAAGCTTAATGAAATTGTTTGGAGACTGGAATTGGTGGTTACCATTTCGAAAGAAAAGAGAAAAATCATCGTAAAAAATACTCATCTATAAGATGAGTATTTTTTTATGAATAGCAAGACCTACATTTTGCAAATAGTATGTGATAAGAACATTACATATAAGTAGGTGAAGACAATGTTTCGTTATTTTAAATTTAAGCTAAATGATACAGTACAGTTTGCAGAAAACGATGGGCATATGTATCGCATTGTCGGTTATCGGTTAGAAAAAGGGTTTTACCCAAAAGATGAATGGACTCATATCATTTATGAATTGCTTAGAGATTTTGATGGGTATACGATGGATGCGGAAGAAGAGGAACTTGTAAAGGTCATTCAAGTAGAGGATGAGTATTACAAAATACAAGAAGTATCGGGCTATCGTTATCCGGTAAAAATGAAGCAAAAACAACAAGTGATGAAAGGGGAAAAGATAGATGACTTATTAGATACGTATAACGATTATAAGCGATTGGCCGATTTCTTTAAAGATTTATCATATGAACAAAAAGCGGAAGAGGTGTTGCAGGAAATGAGAAGGCGTAGAGCATGAGGGGCAGTCTATTATAAGACTGTCCTCTATTTTTGACGGTGCATCAAAGTGTATTTTCCGTTACAATGAGAGAATCAATAGAAATAAGGTGATACAGTATGGAAACGAAGAAAAAGGGCGAATGGTGCGAAATTACTGTTCCAGCGAAATGGAATGGCATAAGTATTGATTCGTTATTAAAAATAGAATGGGAAATACCGAAAAAGTTGTTACATCAGCTTCGTATGGAGAAAGGTGTTACCGTTAACGGAGAACAAAGAAGATGGAATGAGCTTTTAAAAGAAGGCGATAAGTTACAAGTTCATATGTTTATGGAGGAAGAATATGGTGTAGAGCCTGAATATGGCGAATTACATGTAGTATATGAAGACGATCATGTACTCATTGTAAATAAGCCTGAGAAGATGGATACGCATCCTTCTGAAAAAGGTGGGATGGGAACACTTGCAAATCTTGTTGCCTTTCATTATCAAATGCAAGGTTTAGAGACGAAGGTACGTCATATTCATCGGTTAGATAAAGATACGACAGGAGGTGTCGTATTTGCTAAGCATAGAATTGCTGGTGCAATTATGGATCGTTTATTAATGGAACGAAAAATTAAAAGAACATATGCGGCGCTTGTTGAAGGAAAAGTAAAAAAGAAGCAAGGAACAATTGACGCAGCTATCGGAAGAGATCGCCATCATGCGACGAGACGACGTGTTTCTCCAAAGGGAGACCAAGCAATCACATATTATAAAGTAGAGAAGTATTTTAAAAAACAAAATGTTACACTCGTCACATTACAATTAGAAACTGGTAGAACCCATCAAATTCGTGTTCATATGAGTTATGATGGTAATCCGTTAGTTGGAGATGTATTATATGGTGGACAAACGAAATATATGTCTAGGCAAGCGTTACATGCGATGAAGATAAACTTTTTACATCCAATTACGAAAGAAGAGATTGAAGTTGATGTACCATTTCCAACAAAATTAAATGACACAATGAAAGAATTTCAAAGAGTGAATGCGTAAAGTGTAAGTTTAAATTTGAGAAAAGTAGATTTTTGCAGGAATTTCTCTAAAAGAAGCGAAGCCGTTAAGAGAAAAGAGAGGTGAGAATCACTTGGTCAAATATAAATATATACTAGGAATATTTTTCGCTTGTCTTTTAGTTACTCTATGTCTCTATCCATATTTATCAGAGCATTTGGCGGTACACTGGGATGTAAATGGTCGGCCGAACGAGTTTATGAGTAAACAAGTTGTTATAGCACTTATTCCTTGTCTTATTATTTTCTTACATGGATTGATGTATATTATTTCACATAATATATACAAGTTTAATGAAGACGAGCATGTCATTATAAGTGGATTTCTAAAGACGATTACTTTATTTATGTTGTTTATCCATATGCTCATTCTCTTTATTAATTTTGGAAGCATGATATCCTTTCAAACAGGACTAACAATTGGGATTAGTATGTTTCTTTTTATGTTTAGTAAGGCGTTTAAAAAAGTTCAGAGTACGGAAAAAGACTCGATCCAATTAAAAAAGATCCGTTTAGTGAGTAGGCGGATTTTTCAGGCGATGGCATGTAGTATATTGTTTTCATTGTTTTTGAACTTGAAATGGGGATTTTATGTGTTACTTAGCGTAATAAGTAGTGGTTCTATTTTGTTTATGTTCTACGCTTTATACTCATACATAATAGAAAGTTATGAAACATAAAAAAGAGTCTTCTCATTATGAGAAGACTCTTTTAATCTATTTACTTCGTAATAAATTGTTGTGTCCAGTAGTTACCGCTTTCTACATAGCCAACACCGATATGAGTGAAGCCATTATTTAAGATGTTTGCACGGTGTCCAGCACTGTTCATCCAAGCTTGTACTACTTCTTCAGGTGTACGTTGGCCTTGGGCGATGTTTTCACCTGCAGATGTATAAGAAATACCAAATTTCTTCATCATGTCAAACGGAGACCCGTATGTAGGGCTGTTATGGTCAAAGTAGTTATTTTTTTGCATATCTTCAGATTTAATGCGTGCTACTTTGCTTAATTCAGTGTCGATTTTTAAAGCTGGTAAACCTTGTTTTGCACGCTCAGCGTTTGTTAATTCAACAACACGTTGTTCGAACTCGCTTAAAGATTTTGCTTCTTCAGCAGGCTTTTGCTCAGCAGGTTTTTGTTCAGCAGGTTTTTGAGTATTATTGTTTTCAGCAGGCTTTTGAGCTTCTGGTTTTTGCACCTCTTCAGCAGGTTTTTGCTCAACTGGCTTTTGCTCAGCAGGCTTTTGAGTTTCTGGCTTAGCTGTTGGTTGCTCAGTTACAACATTTTCAGTAGGTTGTTGACCAGGAATAATGCAATTTGGTTGGAAGTTTCCTTGTTGCCATTGTGCTAATGACTCAACGCCCATAGATTGTAAGAATGCTTGTAATTCTTGTTGGCTCATTTGCTTCATCATCACTTTTGAATGCTGAATATTTTGAACCTTTATGTTAGATGGTTGTACTGTTGCAGCTTGTGCATCTAGAGAAGATACTCCTAAAGTAAGAGCCGTTGCAGCAGCTACAGATAATAAAACACGCTTTTTCATGATGTGTGTCCCCCTATATAAAGTTTTAATTTGTTTTCACACGATTTGTTTTTGACAGCCTGTCTGACTGACAAATTCATCGTAGCATAGATTTTGTGAGAAAAAAGATGGAAAAAAATTCATAGACTTAAAATTTACCTAATTTATCCTAAGAGGGGAAAGGGGGAAAAATAAGAGAAACATAGAGTATAAAAGGAATTTTCAGCATTTTTATACTTGGTTATAAGAGGGGGTTTTTGGATAAATGTACCTATATTGAAAATGAAGAATCCTATTGTATCAATGGTTTGAGCGTTTTTTTGAGGAATATACTGGATTGATTTTTACAAAACTGTAATGTTTCTGTTGTTCTTTTTTATAATAAAGTAACATATTTTTAATGTTGTAGCGGACAAAAAAGCGGCTATCTCTTTACATAGACGAAGGAGATAGCCGTTTTCCTATTATTACGTATGTTACGAGTTATTACGAGTTGGTTTCAATTGCTTCTAATAATAAATCAACAATGTGAATTCCTCTCATTTTATGAGAAAGACCTTCTCGTTCAATACCTAATTTCATTTGTAATAAACAACCTGGATTTGCAGTGACAATGGTTGCTGCTTCTGTTTCATGCACACGGTCCATTTTGTAATCTAGAAATTCCATTGATAGCTCTGAATGGACAATGTTATAAATACCAGCAGAACCACAGCAGCGATCCGCATCTTTCATTTCACGGTATGTTGCGCCTTGAATTGCT
The DNA here is from genome assembly GCF_057197025.1 of Bacillus sp. LSHTCR4. Lineage (NCBI taxonomy): Bacteria > Bacillati > Bacillota > Bacilli > Caryophanales > Bacillaceae > Bacillus > Bacillus sp. LSHTCR4. The sequence goes on from NZ_JBXUNO010000001.1 coordinate 370,935, forward strand.
TCTAGTAACATACGAGGTTCTGAAGATGTGCGCATAACATTGCGTAAGTGACAAGAGTCTTGATACGTAATAACTTGCGGCGTGAGTCGTAAGTCATTACGTTTATGGAAATCTAGTTCTACTAGAATAGCAGTAATATCTTTAATTTTAGAAACAAACTGCTTTGCCCGTTCAGCCCACTGTGGATCATCTTTTAACAGGTAATCGTAGTCTACGAGGTAAGCTCCGCAACCACCAGCATTCGTAATAATATGGTCGATGCTTAAATCTTCGAATGCTTTTATATTGCGTTTCGCTAATTCTTTTGCTCCACTTTTCTCACCAGCATGCCCGTGTAATGCCCCGCAGCAACTTTGTGTTTTCGGAATAACGATATCACAACCAGCTAACTGAAGAAGTTTCATCGTTGCGTTATTTGTTTCTAAAAACATTGTATCCATTAAACAACCTGTGAAGAATGCAACTTGTTTCTTTTTTGTACTTTCAGCAGGTAAAAATTCAGGACGATCTTTCATTGCTTTCATTTTTGGGACTTTTGGTAAAACGAGATCCATCGTTGCAAGTGTTTCAGGGAATAACTTCATAATCCCTGTTTTATGTGTTAGCGTTTGTAAACCAGAACGCTGATAAAAACCAATTAGTCCGGTTAATGTTCTCATTCGATTTTGGTGCGGGAACAGTCCTTCAAAAACGACTTTACGAACAGCTCTCACTGGCACTGAGAACTTTTTGTTTTGATTTATAATATCACGAGCTTCTTCTAATAAATGTCCATAATTCACACCAGATGGACAAACAGGTTCACAAGCACGACAGCCGAGGCAAACATTTAATGTGTTTTCAACATCTTCATCTGGCTCAATTAAACCGTCAACGACTGCTTTCATTAATGCGATACGTCCACGTGGTGAATGTGATTCTTTATATCCAGATTGAATATAAGTAGGACAAGTTGGTAAGCAGAAACCGCATCGCATACAGTTTAGTAGTTCATCTTCACTTAATCGTTCTTTAAATTCCTTTTGAATGTTTTCTTTATTTAATGTTGTCATCGCTCAACCACCACTCTTTTACGAGTGTCCTTCGCGAACATCTTTCCTGGATTCATAATGTTATTTGGATCGAAGGTTTGTTTAATCCCTTGCATAGCAGCAATACCTTCTTTACCTAATTTCATTTCTAAATACGGAGCTTTCATCGCACCAACACCATGTTCACCAGTAATCGTGCCGCCAAGTTCAATTGCTTTCGCAAATATTTCAGCGAAAGCTTGTTCAGCTCTGTGCATTTCTTCTTCATTACGAGCATCTGTCATACAAGTTGGATGTAAGTTACCATCACCAGCATGCCCAAACGTACAAATAGGAATATTATATTTTTTTGCAATGGCATTAATCGCTTCAACCATTGGAGCGATTTGTGAACGTGGTACCGTTGCATCTTCCAGTATTGTAGTAGGTTTTAATCTTGCAAGTGCTGATAGTGCACTACGGCGAGCTGTTCGAAGCGCATCTGCTTCTGCTTCATCTTTTGCAACGCGAACATCAACTGCATTCATAGAACGACAAACGTTAGCCATTTTTTCAATATCTCGATTGACAACTTCAGGCGGACCATCTTGCTCAATTAATAAAATTGCTTTTACGTCAGTTGGTAAACCGATTTGAGCAAACTCTTCTACTACTTCAATTGTCGGCTGGTCTAAAAACTCAAGTGTCGCTGGAATGATTTTATTTGCAATAATAGAAGAAACAGCACGTGCAGCTTCATTAATATCTTCATAGAGTGCAAGCATCGTTTTCTTCGTTTCAGGCATAGGAACAAGTTTTAATATTGCTTCTGTTACGACGCCAAGTGTTCCTTCAGAACCGATAAATAACCGAGTTAGATCGTAACCAGCTACATCTTTTGCTAATTTACCACCAGTGCGAATCATATCACCATTTGGTAAGACAAGTTCAAGACCCATCACATAATCACGTGTTACGCCATATTTTAATCCGCGTAAGCCACCTGAGTTTTCATTAATGTTACCGCCGATTGTAGAAATTTTCATTGAGCTTGGATCTGGTGGGTAAAATAAACCTTTTTCTTCTACTGCTTTGATAATATCAAGCGTAATCACACCAGCTTGTACTGTGATTGTTAAATTCTCTTCATCAATTTCTAAAATGTTATTCATATGACGGAAGATAAGGACGATACCGCCTTCAAGTGGACATGTTCCTGCGCAAAGGTTTGTTCCAGAGCCACGAACATATACAGGAATGTTGTGAGTGTTACATACTTTTAACACTTCTGCTACTTCATTTGTATTACGAGGAGCAATGACTGCATCAGGCATTGCTTGGAAGTTTGGAGTGGCATCATAACTATACGTTAAACGCCCCATATTGGATGTATCTACATTATCTTCGCCAACAATGGATACGAATGAATCAATAATTTGCTTTTCTAACATTGGAAATCCCCCTCAAACTGTTAACGTAATGAGTCATAATAAAAAACGTTGTCACAGTGCTTTCGTTATAATGATAAAAAAATCGGGGGATTCTTTCTATGTATAATCATCTAAAGATTAATCATTTTTATCGTTCTTTTTTGTGTGATTATCTAATAAGAGGAGCGAGAAGTATAAAATGTTTAAGTCTTTGAATTGTTTCGGATCAAGTCCTGTATACTCCTCAATCTTTTTAAGTCTGTAATGCAATGTGTTAATGTGTATATGTAATTGCTGCGCTGTTTGTTTATAGGATTGGTTATAATCGATAAATAAACGTAAAGTGTGCATAAGCTCAGGTGATGATAGTAAGTTTTCGATGGTGCGCTTTAGAAACTGTTCCCGCGTTTCAGCAGAAATATCTTGTAAGCACATTTCTAAACGTAAATCTTCATTAAATACAATTTTTTTTGTTTCAAGTGATACGGAAAGAGCTTGTAATGCTTGTTCGTATGATAAGTTCATATTGCTTGGCGTAACGGATTTTCCAATCCCAATATATAAAGGAATAGAAAATAAAGTTTCACAGTCTTGTTTTAATCGTTTTAAAAATTGATACGTTTGCTCTTTGGAGTTCGTGGTTGTAAATAAAATAAATCGATCATTTCCCCAGCGAACAAATAGATGCTCCTTTGTTAATAGGTTGCGTACATGTTGCCAAATTTTACGCTGAAGCATCGTGTCATTTTGATCGATAGAGAACAAAATAAGTTGTTTTTTCTTATACAAATCAATACCAAGTGTTTTGGCGCGATCGAGAAAGCTTGGAGACCAGTCTGTATTTTGAAGCCAATCAAAGACAAATGCTTCATAAGAACGGTGTTCAAGTTCTAGTTGTTCTAAAAAATAGTTTTCATGGATGAGTAGTTCGGTCATTTTACGTAATATTTCTCCGTATTGTGAAATATTTTCAGGTTCGCCTGTAATTCCAATGACACCAATTACTTCGTCATGGAATAGTAAAGGGAGGTTCATACCCGCTTTTACGCCTTGCAAACGTCGTTCATCTTCTTTTGTAATAATGACAGTTTTCTTTTGTTTCGCACAGCGGAGTGCGCCTTCATGAAATTGGCCGATTCTTTCTATATCTGTACTTGCAATAATAACGCCGTGTATATTAATGATAATAATATTTTCTTTAATTAGTCTGCGTACTTCTCGTACAATTTTATTCGCTAAATCAGGAAAAAGCATAATTTGCCCACCTCAAATTCTATTTGTTGTACATTATATATGTAAATGAAGTAAGAAAGGGAAATTTCACACTTTCCACACATTTATTTGTTATTTTACAATTATAACGAAATCATCCGAAGATGGAGGGAATCTTTTGAGAAAGTATGTTTTTCTTCTCTGTTTTTTATTTCTATTAGTAGGGTGTCAAGGAAGTTCATATACACCGATTGCTAAAGATAAAAGCGTTATTATAACAACGAATATAAAAGAAGGTAGTATTAGTTTTGTTGATAAGCAAACTAAAAAGTTAATTACGACATGGGAACTTAACGAACCAATGGCAGGAATTGCACTCCTTCCAAACGGTGAGGACATACTTGTATATGGTAAGCAGTTAGAGTACATGTATGTATATTCACTAGCAGAAGGAAGGCAAGTGGAAAAATATAAAACAGGAAAAGGCATTGTAAATGTAGTCGTATCAGAAGATAAAAAGCAATTATTTGCTGCCGATCAAAATGCACAAAAGGTAAGGTTCTTTACGATAAAAGGTAAAGAGACAGGAAGTGTGTCAACCGGAAAAGGGCCAATAACGATGGTAGAGTACCATAACCAGTTATCTGTATTAAACTTTTATGATACGAAACTAACGACAATTGATTCAAAGAAAAAAGAAGTGATACAATCCTTTATGATTCCCCCAGCGTCAACGGGAGCGACAATTAGTCCTGATGGGAAAGAAATATGGATTGGTGGACATGGTGATGGAAATCAAGTCAATGAGAAAGTATTAGTGTATTCTTTGCAGAGCGGAGAAATGGTACGTTCTTTACACGCTCCGTTTATGCCTGTGAATATAACGAAGGATAATAAGTATGTATATGCATTAAGTCACGGTTCAAATACGCTTAGAAAGTTTGATGTTAGCACATATAAAGAGGTAGATTCTGTAGAAGTAGGATCGAACCCATTTGCATTTTTGAAGAGCGGGGCAGAAGGGTACGTAGCAAGCTATGATAGTGATGAAGTTTGCGTCATGGATATGAAGAACTTGAAAATAAAACAAACAATTAAAGTTGGAAAAGGGCCGTTTCAACTCATAGAGAGGGAAGGGGAGGACAATGAATAAATATAGGGTACTAGTTGTAGATGATGAAAGTGATATGAGACAACTTGTCGGAATGTATTTAGATAATTTCGGATACGAGTGGGGAGAAGCTGAAAATGGAAAAGAAGCTCTAAAAAAATTAGAGACGAATCATTATGATTTCGTTGTACTAGATATTATGATGCCAGAGATGGATGGACTTTCAGTATGTAAAGAAATTAGAAAAACGTCAGATGTACCAATTATATTTTTAACAGCAAAAGGTGAAGAGTGGAATAGGGTGAACGGCTTACGTATGGGAGCAGATGATTATATTGTAAAGCCGTTTAGTCCTGGTGAATTAATCGCTCGTATAGAAGCTGTGTTAAGACGTTATACAAAGCAAGAGCAACAAGAGGAGATTCAGTTTGGCCCGATCCTTATTAATGAAAAAAGTAGGAAGATTGAGGCTGATGGTGAGCCGATTTCTCTTACAGTAAAAGAGTTTGATTTACTCTATTTTCTTTGCCAACATACGGGACAAGTATTTAGCCGAGAACAATTGCTGGAAAAGGTATGGGGATATGATTATGCCGGAAGTACAAGAACAGTAGATACGCACGTGAAAACGATGCGTTTGAAGCTTGGAGAAAGTGGAAACTACATTCAAACTGTTTGGGGTGTAGGCTATAAATTTGAGGTGTAACGTATGTTTACGATGGTACAGAAGCTTTGGCTGACAGTAGTATGTGCAGTATTTGTAACAGTGTCCTTTCTTTACTTTGTATCTTTATATTCGTATGAAAAACTATACGTTGATAATTTAAAAGATTCATTAGTAATGGAAGGAAAGCGTCTTGCTGCGCAATATGATAAGCGTGAAGGAATATCAACTTTTGAAGAGAAAGTAAGAGCATTTGATCAAATATCTAGTTCAGATGTTCTTTTCGTATCTAATCCACGTGATTTAAGCGCATGTTTACCTTTTGATGTGCATCATCATTCTCTTATAAGTGAAGGGGACAGGCAATCTTTATTAGATGGAAAAACTGTAACAAAGATAGGATATGAGGAACATTTTGATCGTAATATTATGGGGGTTGTCATCCCTGTTTTAGAAAATAAGAAATTAGTTGGCATTGTATATTCTTATATTCCTTTAAAAAGTATAAAAGACTTAATATATGATATGGGACTTATTTTAGCACCGTTAGCAATTGCTATTACTTTACTAACAATATGGATTGGTAGAAAAATTATTATTGCTATTACGAGACCACTTTCGCAAATGGAACGAGTTGCCAATCATTTGGCTACGGGAGATTTCTCAGAACGAATTACAATTTCTTCTGAAGATGAAATTGGACGATTAGGAAAGGCATTTAATAAAATGGCAAATTCTTTAGAGACAGAAGACGTAAAGCGTAAGGAGTTTTTAGCTAATGTTTCGCATGAACTAAGAACACCGCTTAGTTATATAAAAGGTTATAGCGAGGCTATTTTAGATGGTGTAGCGAAGGGACCACAGCAGGAAAAAGTAACACAGCTCATTCATAAAGAAGCTGATCGTATGCAGCGTCTTGTTCATGATTTATTAGATTTAGCACAATTAGAAGGTGAACATTTTCCATTAAAGAAACAACCTATCGTTTTTTCACAACTGATTGAAGATGTGTTAGATACGTATGAGATTAAGTTTATAGAAAAGAAAATTTGTATTTCAACAAATTTAAATCCAGAAATCATTGTAATGATTGATGAGGATCGTATGCAACAAGTGCTTCATAACGTGTTAGATAATGCGATACGGTATACAAATCAAAACGGGGCTATTATGATAACGCTCAGGCAGATAGATGATTACTGTGAATTGAACATAAAAGATACGGGAATTGGTATTGATACAGAGCATTTAGAAAACCTTGGTCAACGTTTTTACCGAGTTGATAAAGCGAGAAGTCGTCAACATGGTGGAACAGGTTTAGGCCTGGCAATTGTAAGACAGATTGTTCATATACATGATGGACAGTGGCGAATTGAAAGTGAAAAAGGGAATGGAACGACGGTTAGTATTAAATTGAAAGTACAGGATGAGGAGAGCATGTTCTAATTTTTAGAGCATGTTCTTTATATTGCAGACAATAGTTATACGTAAAGATATAAATTAATATGTAATAAATATCGGAATTTTGACGATTTTATGAACAAAACATTTGTACTTCTTACTAATTCGTTCTAAAATAGTTATGATGCAAAGTTCTTATAAATCGTTTCAATTGTTGTTTGGAAGATACTGAGGTGATTTAACTGGAGTACAAATCTATTAAACCGAAAAAGATTTACGAAGAAGTATCTGAAGCTATTTTAACAATGATTAAAAATGGTACGTTAAAACCTGGTGACAAACTACTTCCTGTACATCAATTAGCTGAGCAGTTTCAAGTTGGTAGATCTGCTGTTCGTGAAGCGTTAAGCGCGCTAAGAGCAATGGGCTTAATTGAGATGAAACAAGGAGAAGGTACATATGTGAAGAACTTCGATTCTTCTTCATTAACAAAATCATTAAACAATAGATTATTGATGAAGAAAGAAGATATTTTGAATTTATTAGAAGTACGAAAGGTGCTTGAAGTGGGGGCAGTTCGAGTAGCTGCGGCAAAACGTACGGAAGATAATTTGCAAAATATGAAGCATTGGTTAGATGAAATGGCAAAGAGCGTTGGAGATGAAAAAGCTGGTGAAAAAGCAGATTTTCAGTTCCATATGGGAATTGCGGAGTCTTCGCATAACAACATTTTGATTGAACTTATGAATCATGTTTCAGAGATGATTGCTGAAACGATTGGTGAATCAAGACGCATTATTTTATATGGTGAACAAACAACATCAGAACGACTTATAGAAGAGCATCAAGTTATATATGATGCAGTGTTAAAGCAAGATGTAGAATTAGCGCAGCAAGCAATGCTAGATCATTTAACAAATGTAGAGCATATTGTCACAGGTAGAAACGATATAAATTCTTAATTTAATCTTTTAAAAATCTAATTTTCTGATAAAATAGAGAGAGATTAAGTAAGCGTTTTCTTTAGAAGAGGGAGAGGATAGGCCATGGTTGAGCCTACTTCTTCTTTCTTCAGTCATCTGATGACCATATGTTTGTTGGTGGAGTTGTAAAAAGGGGGAGTAATAATTATGAAAGTTACTTTATTTGTTACTTGTTTAGTCGATATGTTTGAAACAAATGTCGGCAAAGCAACAGTTGAGGTGTTGGAGCGTTTAGGTTGTGAAATTGAATTTCCAGAAGCGCAAGTTTGTTGCGGTCAGCCTGCGTATAATAGCGGCCATGTAGAAGCAGCAAAAGAAGCGATGAAACATATGATTGAAACTTTCGAAGATGCAGAATATATCGTTACGCCATCTGGTTCTTGTGCGACAATGTTTCATGAGTATCCGCATGTTTTTAAAGATGATCCGAAGTGGGCTACACGTGCACAAAAAGTTGCTGATAAAACATATGAATTTACACAATTTATTGTAGACGTTTTAAAGGTTACTGATGTTGGTGCAAGTTTACCAGGGATTGCTACTATTCATAAATCATGTCATATGACACGTATGCTTGGAGTAACAGAGGCACCAGGAATTTTATTATCAAATGTAAAAGGGTTAACTGTGAGAGAGTTACCAAATGTGCAAAATTGTTGTGGGTTTGGGGGAACGTTTTCAGTGAAGATGACTCCAATTTCTGAGCAAATGGTAGATGAAAAGGTAGATAGTGCAATGGAAACAGGCGCTGATTATTTAATCGGTGCAGATTGTGGGTGTTTGTTAAACATTGGCGGACGTATTGAGCGTTTAGGAAAAGAAATAAAAGTAATGCATATTGCTGAGGTACTGAATAGTCGCTCATGAAGGGGGAACATAAGCTATGTCTATGAAAATCAGTGAGAAAAAATTTAATGATCGCGTTGGCGATGGAATTCAAGATTCGTTTATGCGCGGAGCAGTATCTTCTGCACAAACGCGTTTATATACGAATCGCTTAAAAGCAGCGGACGAATTAGGAAACTGGGAAGAATGGCGTGAACTCGGTGAAGAAATTCGTCAACATACGTTAGAAAATCTTGATTATTACTTAATGCAGTTAAGTGAAAATGTATCAAAAAGAGGCGGACATGTGTACTTTGCAAAAACGAAAGAGGAAGCAGCAAAGTATATTCAAGACGTTGCAAAAAAGAAGCAGGCAAAAAAAGTAGTAAAATCAAAGTCGATGGTAACAGAAGAAATTAGTATGAACCATGCGCTTGAAGAAATTGGTTGTGAAGTGTTAGAAAGTGACTTAGGAGAGTATATTTTGCAAGTAGATAACGATCCACCTTCACATATTATTGCGCCTGCACTTCATAAAAATAGAACGCAAATTCGTGATGTATTTAAAGAAAAGCTTGGCTATGAAAATTCTGATGACCCATATGAAATGACAAAGTTTGTTCGTAAACAACTTCGTGAAAAATTTATGGATGCAGAAATTGGTGTAACAGGTTGTAACTTTGCTGTTGCAAATACGGGCTCCCTTTGTTTAGTAACGAATGAAGGGAATGCCGATCTTGTCATGTCGATTCCGAAAACACAAATTGCAGTTATGGGTATGGAACGTATGGTTCCGACAATGGAAGAATTAGATGTTTTAGTTGGTTTACTATGTCGTAGTGCAGTAGGGCAAAAATTAACAAGTTATGTAACGGTAGCGGGACCAATTCAAGAAGAGGAAGTAGATGGCCCAGAAGAATTCCACTTAGTTGTGGTTGATAATGGTCGTTCTCAAATTCTTGGATCTGAATTCCGTCAAGTGTTGCAATGTATTCGATGTGCTGCTTGTGTGAACGTATGCCCTGTATATCGTCATGTTGGTGGACATTCATATGGCTCTATATACTCAGGGCCAATTGGTGCGGTATTAACACCACTTTTAGGTGGATATGATGATTACAAAGAGCTTCCTTATGCTTCTAGTTTATGCGGAGCGTGTACAGAAGCTTGTCCAGTAAAAATTCCATTGCATGATTTATTATTAAAACATCGTCAAGTTATCGTTGAGCAAGAAGGACGTGCTCCACTTGCAGAAAAATTAGCAATGAAAATGTTTAGTATGGGTGCATCTTCAGCAGCTTTATATAAAATGGGATCAAAAATGGCGCCAGCAGCAATGAGTCCATTTACATCTGGTAACCGTGTATCAAAAGGTGTTGGGCCACTTAAAAACTGGACAGATATTCGTGAATTCCCGGCTCCAAGTAAAGAACGATTCCGTGATTGGTATAAAGATCATAAGAAAGGCGGGGACAAATAATGACAGGATTAATTCAAAACCGTGAGTCCTTTCTAGAGAATATTGCAAAAGAGCTTGGACGCGCGCGTAAAACGGATGGTGTAAAACGTCCAGTATGGAAAAATAATGTAAATAAAGAAACGTTAAAAGATTATTCACAAGAAGAATTGTTAGAAGTATTTAAAAATCAATGTACAAACATTCATACAACTGTTGTGGAAACGACAAACGATCGTTTACGTGAAGATATTCAAAAAGTAATCGTTGAAAACGGCGGGGGACCTATTATGTTATCGGCTGATGAACGTTTTGATTCTTATGGGTTGACTTCTTTATTTAAAGAAGAACTTCCAAAGCAAAATGTTGAAGTGAACGTATGGGATCCTGAGAAAAAAGAAGAGAATATGCGTATCGCGGAAAGAGCGAATATTGGAATTGCATTTAGTGATTATACTTTAGCTGAATCTGGTACGATCGTTGTACAAAGTCATAAAGGCCAAGGTCGTTCTTTACACTTTTTACCGACTGTATACTTTGCTATTATTCCACGTGAAACACTTGTGCCTCGTATTACACAAGCAGTTGAGGATATGAACAAGCGTGTAGAAAATGGCGAGACAGTGGCATCTTGTATTAACTTTATTACAGGACCTAGTAACTCGGCAGATATAGAAATGAATCTTGTTGTCGGAGTACACGGACCATTAAAAGCAGTATATTTCATCGTATAAAATAGGGGAAAGCAGGCCAGAAAATGGCCTGCTTTTTTAATAGAATAGAGATAATATGAAGTAGAAGTTCTCTCCTTTTTTTGCTATGTTCTTCTGGAAAGGAGAGGAAGGGATGTTCACTTATGTATATGCATTGTTAGCGGGGATGGTGTTTGGTTCTTTTTTTATGGTAATTGCGATGAGAGTTCCGCTAGGTGAGTCTATCATAACCCCGCGTTCATATTGTCATTATTGTAAGTATGTGCTAAAGCCAAAAGAATTGATTCCAATCATTTCTTTTTGTATACAAAGAGGACGTTGTACGAATTGTAAGAGGAAAATTTCAATTTTGTACGTAGTATTTGAACTTATAACTGGAATGATATGTCTTCTTACTGTATATATGATTGGGGTGGAACGAGACCTTATTATCGTTTTATCACTTTTTTCGTTACTTCTTATTATTTCAGTTACAGATTACATATATATGTTAATCCCAAATCGTATTTTAGCTTGGTTTGCCTGTTTACTCATTTTAGAATGTGCTTTTGTACCGTTAGTCACTTGGACAGATAGTATAGTTGGTAGTTGCGTTATATTCATTTTGTTATACTGCATGCAAAAGATATATCCAGAAGGACTTGGCGGAGGAGATGTAAAATTACTTTCGTTACTTGGATTTATTGCGGGACTGAAAGGGATTTTTATGATTTTATTTTTAGCATCTTTCTTTAGTCTTTGTTTCTTTGGAGCTGGTCTCGTATTAAAACGTATGAAAATGAGGACTCAAATACCGTTTGGCCCTTTTATTAGCCTCGGGGCAATATGTTACATGTTGGTCACGTATGCAAAATAGAGAGGGGATAGAAAATGAATGTATATATGGATGATCAAAGAAGTTGTCCGTACGGGTATGTGCTCGCAACTACAGTAGAATATGCTTTGCAAATGGTGCGGGATTATGATGTGAATATTCTTTCTCTTGATTTTAACATGGGGTGGGGAGAAAAAAGTGGATTAGATTTTGTAGAAGCTTTTTGTAAAGAGGGTTTATATGTAAATGAAATACACTTTCATACGAATGATGTCATCGGTATGCATAAGATGAAACAGAGAATTAATAAGGGAAAGGAAGGAGGAGAGATTAATCCTAATCTTGTTGTTAAATATGTGGGGAGCTAAAAACTCCAAAGTAAAACTTTGGAGTTTTTAATGTTTCATATGCGCTTGCAACGGAATGATTTCTTCTTGTTGAGTTGCTACTAATTCAGTTTCTTCTTGTTTCACGTCAGGTGCTTTCTTTGTTAAGTAATGGTAAACCATACCGACAAATACAGACCCGCCAATAATGTTACCGATTGTAACTGGAATTAAGTTATGAATAGCACCTGCAAAAGAAATTGTCTCCGGATGGGGTGAAACTAAAGATAAAGCAAACAGTGATAAGTTTGCGATGCTATGCTCGTAACCAGATAAGAAGAATGTGAAAACGAGCATCATCATCATCATAATTTTTGCTGTATCACCTTTAACTTGAGAAGGTAAGAAACAAGCAAGACATACAAGCCAGTTACATAAAATTGCTTTAAAGAATAGTTGCATTGTAGGTGTATTCATTTTTCCTTCGACTACTTTATTCATGAAATGACCGTGATCAATTGCTTCAAAAATGCCAGTTGCATAAAATAGTAAGGCAAAGAATAAAGCACCAGCTAAATTACCTGCATAACAAGCAACCCAGTTACGAAGTGTATCAGCAATTGTTGTTTCTTTTCTTAAAGTTGCTACAGTGAAGTACATTGTGTTTCCAGTAAACAACTCAGCACCACCATATATAATAAGTACGAGGGCAATTCCGAAAAACATAGAAGCAGCTAAATAAGTTGCTGGTGAATCTGCAATGTGAAAAAAGTTACCTAATTTAAAACATAGTACAATAATAAAACCGATATAAATACCTGCAAGTGTGGCACGAATGAAATATTGCATCGGGTTTGTATCTAGCATTTGTTTTTTGCTCTTAGCCAGTTTGACAACATAATCTAATCCTTGTTCTAGCATGAGTAATACGCTCCTTTAGTACATCATCTATAAATACTCCTTATATGAATAAAGTACATGGATTCGGTCTTAGTTTCAATAAGTTTGTGCAATGTTTCACAAAAAGGACATACATATATTAAGAAAACGTTTACAAAAGATAGTATAATAGAGTTTTTTCTGGACATTGAGAGGGGAAGGGAAAAAAGAAAAAGCGCTGTAATTACAGCGCTTTTTCGTCTAAATTCTTTTCTACTTTTACTTCTACTTCTTTCGAGAAGAACCAACCACCAACTGCGATTCCAACTAATACAATCCAGAATATAAGCTTCCATGGTGTCGATTCTGGGAATGAATGCGGAATTACATTTAATGCAGGGTGTGCTAACGTATAAACTGCTAGTTTCACACCAACCCAACCTACAATTAAGAATGCTGCAGTTTCAAGTCCTGGTTTACGTTTTAAGATTTGTACGAAAGCAGTTGCTGCAAATCGCATAATGATTAATCCGATAAGTCCACCTACAAAGATAACAACGAATTGCCCAGTATCAAGACTACCAATTGTACCTAATCCTGTCTTTGGTAAAGTCATTGCTAATGCAACAGCAGCTAAAATTGAATCAACTGCGAAGGCGATATCTGCAACTTCAACTTTAAATACAGTCCACCAAAAGTTCTCTTGTTTTTTCTTTGCTTCTTTTTCTTCTGTTTCTTCATCCGTATTCTTTTTAACATACGTTTTAAATAAGTGATTACCAGCGATAAACATAAGGTAAATGGCACCGATTGCTTGCACTTGCCATACGTCGACTAAGAACGAAATCATAAATAACGATCCAAAACGGAAAACAAATGCCCCTGCTAATCCATAAAATAGTGCTTTCTTTCTTTTTTCTTCTGGTAAATGTTTTACCATAATTGCAAGAACAAGAGCGTTGTCAGCCGCTAAAATCCCCTCTAGTGCAATTAGGATGAGTAATACCCAACCATACTCCAATAATAATGATACATCCATGTACATTCTCCTCTCATTTCTATAAGTACTAAATAAGTGAAGAATTTCCCCACTATTTAGTTTCCCCATACTCCTGCCTATTAACTTTGGAAGAATTTGGAAATGAATGCAAAAAAGACCTCTGCCGTTAATAGGCAAAGGTCTTGCTAGACATATGTAATGAAAATGCCAACAAAGCCGGAAGAACTAAGTTCTACGTAATGACGACTTTGTTTCCAAGAAATATTCTTGGACGCTACTCCCCTTTGGAGATATGCTATTGTACTCTCATTATATGGATAATTTATACGGTTGTCAACCTGTTAAAATGTCTTCATTCGGATATTTTATTTTCCGGTTCTTTTTACGTGCAAATGAAAAAGCCAATGTTAAAGGTCCCATCTTTCCAAAAAACATCATAAAGATGATAATAGCTTTTCCGATCATAGTTAAGTGTGGTGTGAAATTCATACTGAGACCGACAGTCCCAAATGCTGAAAATACTTCGAAAGCACTCATCAATAGAGGTACGCGCTCAGTAATACTTAAAATTAAAATAGCAAAAAAAATAAATGAAATAGAAATAATAGCGATGGTCAATGATTTGACAATGAGAGTATCTTTAATGGATTTTTTAAACACGACAATATCATCTTGTTCTTGTAAAAATTTAAATACCCCAAAAAACATGATTAAAAATGTTGTCAACTTAATCCCACCACCAGTTGAAGCACTACCAGCGCCAATAAACATAAGAAGCATCATTAATAGTAGGGAAGGCTTTGATAAGGCAGAAATATCCACTGTATTAAAACCAGCAGTACGCGTTGAAACTGCCTGAAAATAAGCGGCCATTCCTTCTTCAAATGGGGTAAAGCCTTTCATAGAAAGAGAATTGTGAAACTCGAATATGAAAATAAAAACAGTTGCAATAATATTGACGATTAGAGTAGAAGAGAGCATAAGTTTTGAGTGTAATGTAAGGTTTTTAAAATTTTTCTTTCTTTTTATATCTACGATTACTGTAAAACCAATCCCACCTAAAATAATGAGGGAGGAAATAACGAGATTGACAAGAATGCTATGAGAATGGGACATTAAATTATCGCTCCATACAGAAAAACCAGCATTGTTAAACGCAGAGATTGAATGAAAAAAGCTATAATAGAGCCCTTTAGCAATCCCATATTTCGGTACCCATTCAAAAGAGAGAATCAAGGTAGCGATACATTCGACTGTAAAAGAGAATAAAAATAATGCTTTGGCAAGACGAATGACACCGCCTATATTCGTTTGATTTAACGCTTGTTGCAGTAAAATTCGGTTTTGAAGACCAATTTTTCTGCCGAGCATAATCGCAATTAAAACAGCAAAGCTCATAATGCCAAGTCCACCCACTTGTATAAGTGTTAAAATGACACATTGGCCAAATAAGGTAAATACTTTCCCAGTGTCCACAACACCAAGACCTGTAACCGTACAAGCAGAAACGGTTGTAAATAAAGCATCGAGCCATGAAATAGACGTCGTTGTAGCAATTGGCAATTTTAATAAGCATGTACCGATAATTGATAACATAATAAAAGAAAAAGTAAGAACACGGGGAGGACTCATGCGAATGTTAATCCGTTTCATGTTACATATCGTTCCTTTCAGTTTGCTCTTACTAGTATGTGAAAAAGTATGATTATGTATGTTAAAAATAGAAAGAGGCAGAGAATATCTGCCTCTAAGCCATATGTTATATTGTTATCCACGTAATTGTTGTTGAGCTAAAGCGACAAGACGTTTTGTTACTTCACCGCCAACTGATCCGTTAGAACGAGATGCTGTATTAGATCCTAAGCTTACGCCGAATTCTTGTGCAATTTCATATTTAAATTGTTCAAGTGCTTGTTCAGCACCAGGAACTAGTAATTTGTTTGTTTTTACCATATTGATACACATCCTTATGAGTAGTCCAGTTCAGCTAAGTACTTATCTGAACTGGTACCGTTATTTTATGTGGAACCGGCGTACTCATACGCGGAAGTAATCGGTGTGATTAGAAGTTATTGGATAGAAAAAAGAGTAGCAAATTTGCTACTCTTTTTTCAGTATTGTCGCTGTACCTTCCACGACAATATCATCCGATTGATTATATATATTTGTTTGCAGCGTAATGATTTTTTTATCGTCACGTTTTTTAATGACCTCTGCCACAACGCGAAGTGTATCGCCGATTTTGACAGGAGCGCGGAATGAAACATTTTGAGATAAATAAATCGTGTTTTTGCCGGGGAGTTTCGTTCCAAGTATGGTAGAAATAAAACTCGAAACGAGCATACCATGAGCAATCCGTTCTTTAAACATTGTCGTTTTTGCAAAAGAGTCTAAAATATGAATAGGATTCACATCTCCAGTCAATTTTGCAAAATTGATAACGTCCTCATCCGTAATCGTTTTTGTAAGTGATGCTTGATCACCGACTTGAATCTCATCATAACGAAGCTCCGGAACAGTTTGTGCTTCTTGAAATGGATTCATTTTGTCCTCCTTCTTTTCCATATCGAAAAATGTTAGCCATCTTGATGTAGTAGGAGGAAGAAAGAGTTTTGTTTGTGCTGCAGTTAGCTCCCACATTTTTCTTACTTGATGGAAGTAAATAGATTTTTTGAGTTTTCCTCGAACTTTTTTGCGAGTTCCAACTGTTTTGACTTGAACTCTTCCAAAAAACCTTCTAACTGTTTTTGAGCCTCTTCACGTTGTAATTGTTGTTGTTCAATAAATTGCTTTGTCGTTTCTTCAAATTGACCGCTTGTTTGAGTAAGAATAGACAAAGATGTTTTTGTAGGAGAAACAGTAAGTTGTTGCATATGAGCAGAAAGTTCTTTCCACTTGTCTTGCCACTCATTAATTTGATCATTTAAGGAGTTTCCAGTTAATTGCTTCACGTAATCTGTATATTGGTTATTGAACTGAGCAGTGAATTGTTGTAGTTCTTTTTCTAGTTCATCTACTCCTGATGTTAATTTATGCAAAGCATCTTGTTGTTGTTTTAATGTTTCTAAAGTAAGTTGCTCTAATTGTTTCCCAGCTGAAGAGAATAGGGAAAGAGATTGAGACCAGTTTTTCCAAAATGCATCGACTAATTCGTATGGTTTAGTTTCCATTGTTTGACCCCCAAATGTTTTTTTACATATTGTGAACGCAGATTACTCTGCTGTACCACCAGGTGAAGATGAAGAATCCTTTTCATCCTTTTCTGGAGAAGTAGAAAATGGAAAGAATGCATTGGTGTATAACGTGAAAAACGTCCGCAACATATTTTGATAATGTTCAAAAGAAGTCGCACATGTTGTTAAGTATTGCTCTCCATATTCAGTTAAAGAATAAATTCTTTTGGCTGGCCCTCCGTCGCTTGTATCCCAAGTAGAAGAAATAAGGTTTTCTTTTTCTAATTTGCGTAGTGTTCTGTACACATTACCTTGGTCAACAGAAGAGAAGCCGATATCCATTAGCATTTGAATAAGTTTGTAACCATGAAGACTCCAGTCTTTTAGACATAGAAGTAAGAAGGGAACTAAGAAGTTTTTTGGCATGGAGTTTGGTTGTTTCGCTTGGTTATTCTCCAAACTTTCGCGTTGTTCTGGTTCATTTTGTAGCATGATTGTGCATCACCTCATGAATCAGTTAGATGGAATTTTTTGCTTATAAGTGCAATTTACACCTATCTGTTTTTAATGTCAATACATTTGTTGGAAAATAAAGAAAAATAAAATATAGACTTGAAGTTTTATTCAGAATATTAGAAAATAGTGAATAGGTTGAATTGTTTCAAAAACAAAAAAGGGAGTGTAGGTAAAGTGATTGATCAAAAATTCGATCCACTACAAGCATGGAAAAATGCTTATGAACAAACCGAAACATTTTGGGGAAAAGCGCTCAATGAAACAATTAAAACAGAAGAATATTCTGCTTGGATGGGCAGTGTTCTAGATTTGAATTTGTTTTATCAAAAAGCATTAAATGATACAACAAAAAACTATTTAGAGCAGGTAAATGTGCCTACGAAAGAGGATATCGCTAGAGTGGCTACGCTTGTTATTAACTTAGAAAATAAAGTAGATAACATTGAGGAAGTTCTAGAAGAGAAAGTGGATTCGTTAGGACAAGCTCCTACATTAAAGCGTGATGTTACGAAAGTAAAACAAGATCTTCGCACATTAGAAACGAAAGTTGATCAAATTTTAGAATTGCTAGAAAAGCAAAATGCAGTACTAGCGAAACTACAAGAACCTGTAAAAGAAGAAGTAAAACCTACGAATAAGCCAGAAAATAAAAAATGATAATAGCGCTTGTTTATAACATATGAAAGAGAGAGGGAGAATCTCTTTTCTATGTATAAACAGCGAAACATAATGATATAGGGACTCCATTGTATGAGTACCAAAATGATTCATAATAGTCGTTCACAAATTCATTTAAGGGGGAAAAGAAATGGTTCAATTAAATGGAAAAGTAGCAATCGTAACAGGTGGGGCAAAAGGGATTGGTAAAGCGATTACAGTAGCGCTAGCACAAGAGGGAGCAAAAGTTGTTATTAACTATAACAGCAGTAAAGAAGCAGCTGAAAACTTAGTAAATGAACTAGGAAAAGAAGGACATGACGTTTATGCAGTTCAAGCGGATGTTTCTAAAGTAGAGGACGCAAACCGACTTGTAGAAGAAGCAGTGAATCATTTTGGTAAAGTGGATATTCTTGTTAATAATGCTGGTATTACAAGAGATCGTACATTCAAAAAGTTAAATCGTGAAGATTGGGAGCGCGTAATTGACGTGAACTTAAGCAGTGTATTTAATACAACAAGCGCTGTACTTCCATACATAACGGAAGCAGAAGAAGGAAGAATCATTAGCATTTCTTCTATTATTGGTCAAGCGGGTGGATTTGGACAAACAAACTACTCAGCAGCAAAAGCAGGTATGCTAGGATTTACAAAATCATTAGCATTAGAGCTTGCAAAAACAAATGTAACTGTAAACGCTATTTGCCCAGGATTTATTGATACTGAAATGGTAGCAGAAGTACCAGAAGAAGTACGCCAAAAAATCGTTGCTAAAATCCCGAAAAAACGTTTTGGTCAAGCTGATGAAATTGCAAAAGGTGTAGTATACCTATGCCGTGACGGTGCTTATATCACAGGTCAGCAATTAAACATTAACGGCGGATTATATATGTAATGAAGTAAGAAAAAAGTGCATATCCATAGCAGGAATGCACTTCTTTTTTTAGAAGGAAATCGACCAAAAAGGAGATAGAAAAATGACTACATTCGCAACAGAATGGGAAAAGCAATTAGAGCTGTACCCAGAAGAGTACCGAAAAGCATACCGCCGGGTGAAAAGGGCGAGTGAAATTTTATTACGTGAACCAGAGCCACAAGTAGGATTAACGCCGAAAGAGGTTATTTGGACGAAGAATAAGACGAAGCTTTATCGCTACATTCCAAAACAAGAAAAAACACAAAGAGTTCCAATTCTATTAATATATGCTCTTATTAATAAACCATATATTATGGACTTAACTCCTGGAAATAGTTTAGTGGAATATCTAGTGGACCGTGGTTTTGATGTGTATATGCTTGATTGGGGCACATTTGGTTTAGAAGATAGTCATTTGAAATTTGATGATTTCGTGTTTGATTATATTGCAAAAGCAGTGAAAAAAGTAATGCGAACTGCAAAATCGGACGAGATTTCTTTACTTGGTTATTGCATGGGTGGAACGCTAACTTCTATTTATGCGGCACTTCATCCGCACATGCCAATTCGCAACTTAATCTTTATGACAAGTCCTTTTGATTTCTCTGAAACAGGATTATATGGTCCTTTATTAGATGAGAAATATTTCAATTTAGATAAAGCAGTTGATACATTTGGAAATATTCCGCCAGAAATGATTGATTTCGGAAACAAAATGCTAAAACCAATTACAAACTTTGTTGGTCCATATGTTGCTTTAGTAGATCGTTCAGAGAATGAGCGCTTCGTCGAAAGCTGGAGATTGGTTCAAAAGTGGGTTGGTGATGGTATTCCGTTCCCGGGTGAATCATACAGACAGTGGATTCGTGATTTTTATCAAAATAATAAATTGGTTAAGGGTGAACTTGTGATTCGCGGACAAAAGGTAGACCTTGCAAATATTAAGGCGAATGTCTTAAATATTTCCGGAAAACGTGATCATATCGCTTTGCCATGTCAAGTAGAAGCATTACTAGACCATATTTCTAGCACAGATAAACAATATGTATGTTTACCGACAGGGCATATGTCTATCGTTTACGGTGGAACAGCTGTAAAACAAACATATCCGACGATTGGAAATTGGCTTGAAGAGCGTTCTAATTAAAAATAAAAAATCCAACTAGCCTATGTTAGTTGGATTTTTTTATGGAAAATAACAAAACATAGAGAGGAGAAATTTATATTTTAGGAGTATAATTATGAAACTTATGACTGGTAAGTTGTTTTGGAATACAGGAGTTTCTGTACCTTGTTATCCGTCGTTAGAAAATGATATGATATGTGATGTGCTTGTAGTCGGAAGCGGCGAAGCCGGTGCTCATATAGCGCATTCGTTAGCGAAAATCGGCATGAGTGTTACACTGATTGAAAAAAGAGCAATTGCGTGTGGTAGCACAGCTGCTAATACAGGTTTACTACAATTTCTTCATGATAAATCGTTAACCTCTCTTATCCATACATTTGGTAAAGAAAAAGGGGTACGAGCATATAAGCTTTGTTATGAAGCGCTAAGAACAATGGAAGAGGTTATACCGACTCTTGATATTGATCCCCATTTTATTCCGCGAAATAGTTTATATTATGCAAGTAAAAGTGAGGATATCTCATTTTTACAAGAGGAATATAATACGTTACAGAATTATGGATTTCCAGTTGAATATTTTACAGAAGCTGATATTAAGAAACGTTATTCTTTTGCAAAACAAGCAGCGTTATATACGCAAGGTGATGCTGAGGTGAATCCGTATTTATTAGTGCATAGCCTTTTGCATAAAGCAAATCAAATGAGTGCTACTATATATGAACAGACAGAGGCCATACATATAAAAAAACGTCAAAATGATTTAATTTGTTACACGAAAACAGGAAATCAAATTGTAGCAAAGAATATTATTATGGCAACGGGTTATGAAGCGCTTTTTGGAAAGAAAGAAAAAAATACAGCAGTGGAAACATCATATGCAGTTGTGACAAATAAGGTAGATTCATTTGAAGGCTGGCATGAACAATCATTAATTTGGGAAACAGCACGTCCTTACTTATATTTTCGGACGTATGAAAATCGTATTATTGTAGGTGGATTAGATGAATCGATGAAAATTCAAACAATCGGTGATACGAAATTATTGCATAAGCGTGATATCCTTATTAATATTGTAAAAGAGATGTTCCCGCAGTATAAAAATATACAGGCAGACTACTATTGGGCAGCCGCATTTGGTGGTACTCATGATGGTCTCCCCATTTTAAAAGAAGACGATAAGATACATAATTTGTTTTACGCATTGCCGTATGGAGGTAATGGAACTGTATATGGAATGGTCTTTGCCAAATTATTTGAGCAGTTATTTACAAATAAAGAAAGTAAAGATTTTTCTTTATTTAATCGATAGAAAAAAGGTAGCGAAGTGATGGAATGAGAGATATAAAAAAGTTTTTACAAAAATTACGCCCTGTACAACTCATCGTGCTGTTTTATTTATTAGCGGTAGTTGTATCGGTGATATTACTTAGTTTACCGTTTGTTACGAAGCCTGGTGTCAAATGGACATTTATAGATGCACTTTTTACATCGGTTAGTGCGGTAAGTGTTACGGGCCTGTCTGTTATTACGATTTCAGATACATTTACTACAGCAGGAATTATTATTTTAGCCCTTATTTTACAATTGGGCGGCTTAGGAATTATGGCGCTTGGTACATTCGTTTGGATTATAACAGGAAAAAAGATTGGTTTGCAGAGAAGAAGGCTGATTATGGCAGACCATAATCAAGGGAATTTATCAGGCCTTGTAGAATTGATGCGTTCCATTTTAATTGTAATTATTTCAATAGAACTTATTGGAGCAATATTATTAGGTACAAGATTCTTACTTTACTTTCCAACTTGGCAAGAAGCTTATTTTCACGGTTTCTTTGCGGCTGTTAGTGCAACTACGAACGGTGGATTTGATTTAACAGGACAATCGCTAATTCCGTATAAAAAAGATTACATTGTTCAAATGATTCATATGTTACTGATTATTTTAGGCGCGATTGGTTTCCCAGTACTAATGGAAGTGAAACAATTCCTTAGTAAAAGGGGACAACAATTATTTCGTTTTTCATTATTTACAAAATTGACGACAACAACATTTTTTGCACTCGTTGTTGTTGGTACAATTATGATTTTTTTACTGGAGAGAAATCATTTTTTAGTAGGAAAGTCATGGCATGAAACTGTATTTTATACATTATTCCAATCTGTGACGACGCGAAGTGGTGGACTTGCTACGATGGATATACGTGAATTGTCACAACCGACACTTTTATTTATGAGTATATTAATGTTTATAGGGGCATCTCCAAGTTCGGTTGGGGGCGGAATACGTACAACAACATTTGCTGTTAGTATATTGTCACTATACACCTTTGCAAGAGGCGGTAGAACAGTTAGAGTCTTCAAACGTCAGCTACATGAAGAGGATGTACTGAAAGCATCTGTCGTTATGACGATGGGGATTTTGTTATGTGCTACTGCGCTATTCATTTTATCTATTACGGAAAATGTACCGCTTATGAGCTTAATTGTTGAAGTTTGTTCTGCTTTCGGAACGACGGGACTATCAACAGGTGTTACGCCTGATTTAACAACTGTTGGGAAACTTGTACTCATTGTGCTTATGTTTATCGGACGCGTTGGTATTTTAACATTTATTTTAGCTAGTGGTGGAAGGGAACAACCACCTCGCTATAAATACCCGAAAGAGCGGATTATTATTGGATAGTATGAAACCATTCTACCTACATTAGGTAGAATGGTTTTTTAGTCGTTAATTCCAAATTGTGGATGCATAAAAGCTTCATTTTTATTATCTGATTCGTTTTTTAGCAACTCTTGATTTTCTTCTGAAATCCACCCAATATCATTTGTAGGATGAATCCACTCATCGCCAGCCATAATGGCAGGATCTACTTCATCACTCCAATTGTGAAGCGGACTGTTCTCGGAATTATATTTACTGTCCCCAATTACAACATCATATTGATTTACGAAAGGTTGTTGCATCGTTTTTTCTGTTCCTTTAAAAGATGGAAAATTCATTTGATGCGGGAGCGTTTCGTCTAAAATTGGTGATTGAATCTTTTCTTTTTTCTTCAAAATCATCGCTCCTTTTTATAATGATTTCTTCATACGTAGTATTTCCATCGAACGCTTCTTATGTACTTGTTAACACTTGCCAGTAATAATTATTTTAAGTTGTTTCAAACTAGAGTAGAAAGTGATTTCTTGAGAGCAGGTGAATGTATTGGTAAAAAGAAAAGTGAAACAAAATGCGGCAATCAACAATAATAAAACTCCGAAAGAAAGCTTACCAGATGCAGAATTTGCATTAGAGTATGAAGGAGAAAATAGCGCGAAGTATGCAAATCGTAATTCAAAAAAAGGTAAACAAAAATGAGGCGTTTTTTACAAACGCCTCATTTTTTTGTGGGATTATAAAGGTTTTTTTAATTATTTGTAAATTTAGTGTTCATTATTAGCAGAAAAATGCGAAAAAACATAGAAGTAGCAACGTATTACACAAAAACAAACAACAAACAAAAGATTAATGTTGGTTTAATACTGCTTTTACACTAGTTGTTTATATTTGAGTTGTACATAAGATTTGTAAAAGGAGAGAGAGACAGTGAAGAAAACAATCTTTAAAGCTGTAGCAACTGGAATGGTATTTTCGTTATTAATGGGGTGTGGTGCAAAGAAAGAAGAAAGTGCTGGGGCAAAAGTAAAAGATGATAAATTATCTGGATCATTAACTGTTTACACAGCGATTGAAGAAGAGCTTGTACCAATTTATCTTGATTCTTTTAAAAAGAAATATCCAGATGTGAAGCTGAACATTGTTCGTGATTCAACTGGAGTTATTACAGCGAAATTGCTAGCTGAAGGGAAAAATACACAAGCAGATGTTGTGTGGGGAACTGCAGCATCAAGTCTATTAGCTTTAGATAAAAAAGATATGTTAAAAGGATACTCTCCAAAAGGAGCGGATCGCGTTCTTCCGCAATTTAAAGATGACAAACAACCAGAAAAATGGGTAGGAAATACTGCATTTATGACGGGGATTGCTATAAATAAAGAAGAATTAAAGAAGAAAAATTTACCGATGCCAGAATCATACGAAGACTTAACGAAACCAGAATATAAAGGAACGCTTGTTATGCCACATCCAGCTTCTTCTGGAACAGGATTTTTAACAGTTTCTGCATGGTTACAAATTATGGGGGAAGATAAAGGCTGGGATTACATGAAGAAACTTCATGATAATATGGCAACTTATACGCATTCAGGTTCAAAACCAGCAAAATTAGCAGGTGCGGGTGAATATCCAGTTGGCGTATCGATGGTTTATAGTGCTTTGAAAGAGAAACAAAAAGGTGCACCAGTTGAAGTTGTATTGCCGAAAGAAGGATTAGGTTGGGAAGTAGAAGCAAATGCACTTATTAAAAAAGATAATGCAAAAAATGAAAAATTAGCGCAAGCATTTTTAGATTGGGCAATTACTGATGATGTAATGAAGTTATACTTCGAGAAAAATGGATTTGCGACAATTAAAAATGATTATAAACTTCCAGATGGATTCCCTAAAGATGTGACGGAAAAGTTATACAAAAAGAATGACTTTAAGTGGGCAGCAGAAAATCGCGACAAAATTTTAGAAAAATGGGAAAAAGAGTTTGGCCAAAAAGCAGAACCGAAAAAGTAAGTGAGTGGGAGAGAGAAAAAATGAGCGAATATTTATCAATTCAACACATTCAAAAACAGTTTGATGCATTTACAGCGTTAAAAGATATTTCTTTTACTGTGAAAAAAAATGAGTTTGTATGTTTGTTAGGCCCAAGTGGCTGTGGGAAAACAACATTGCTTCGAATTTTAGCAGGGCTAGAAGAGGCAACAACAGGTAGTATAGCTGTGAATGGAAAAGATATTACAGCATTACCTCCTGGAAAGAGAAATTTCGGAATGGTGTTTCAATCATATGCATTATTTCCGAATTTAACAGCACTTGAAAACATTGAATACGGCTTAAAGACAAAAAAATATGGAAAAGTAGAAGTAAAAGAGAAGGCGCTATCGGCATTAGAACTAGTTGATTTACTGAATGTAAAAGATAAATATCCTGCTCAAATGTCTGGTGGACAACAGCAGCGAGTGGCACTTGCACGTGCACTCGCTCTGTCTCCGGATATTTTGTTACTAGATGAGCCGTTATCTGCTTTAGATGCAAAAGTACGTGAAAAGTTACGTAGAGAAATGCGTGATTTGCAAGAAAAAGTAGGAGTAACAACTATTATGGTCACGCATGATCAAGAAGAGGCATTAACGATGGCTGATAAAATTGTTGTAATGAATCATGCGGAAATTATGCAGATTGGAACACCAGAGGAGATTTATCAAAGACCAGCCAATCCGTTTGTGGCAGATTTTATTGGTTCTATTAATTTCTTTTCGAAAAATAATGAAGAACATGCAATTCGTCCTGAACATGTGACGCTTGTACAAAATGATGGTATTAAAACGGTTGTGGAAAGTATGGAGTTCCGCGGATCTGTATACCGGACAGAAGTGCGAGTTATAGATGAGAAAACACATCTATATAATGAGAAAATCGTTGTAGATATATTGGCATCAGAAGTAGAAAAAACAGCTATTAGGAAAGGAAAGCCGATTCAAATCTCTTTCTCAGAAAATCATATGTTGTCATATGGAAAGAAGGTTGTTGTATAGATGGAGATGTTAGAAAATTTAAAGATAGAAAATATGAAAAAAAAGATTAAGAGACGTATCGGTAAAGAAGAGTGGATACAAAGACTATTAATTATCGGTATGCTTCTGGCCTTTTTAGTTATGCTTGTATTGCCACTATTACAACTGTTTACACAAGCTTTTTATGATAAAGATGGAGCTTTCATTGGTGTTGCGAATTTCAGTAAATATTTCACAACACCAACGCTAGTTCAATCATTACAAAATACGGTATGGATTTCGGGCGCGACAACAATTATTGCGGTGACACTTGCGTTCGCTTACGCCTATGCAATTGCTCGTACGAATGTGTTTGGAAAGCGTGTATTTC
The DNA here is from genome assembly GCF_057197025.1 of Bacillus sp. LSHTCR4. Lineage (NCBI taxonomy): Bacteria > Bacillati > Bacillota > Bacilli > Caryophanales > Bacillaceae > Bacillus > Bacillus sp. LSHTCR4. Next base: position 397,180 of record NZ_JBXUNO010000001.1, read on the forward strand.
AATATGTCGCGTTGTTACCGTTATTCGCACCAACGATGATGCACGGTATCGCACTGACATATTTATTTGGTAATCAAGGATTAGTAACGAAAGGGATGTTTGGCTTGTTTGAAGGGATACAAATCCCTTTATATGGACCAGTAGGAATTGTAATGGCTGAAGTCATGTATACATTTCCACAAGCCTTTCTTATATTGCTAATTGCTTTCCAAGGCTCTGATTATCGTTTATATGAAGCTTCTAATATGTTAGGAGCGAGTAAAACAAAGCAATTTCTCACTGTTACTTTACCTAGTGTAAAGTACGGATTAATTAGTGCGATGTTCGTTGTGTTTACACTTAGTTTTACTGATTTTGGCGCACCCAAAATTGTTGGTGGGCAATATAATGTACTTGCTACTGATGTATACAAACAAGTAATTGGGCAACAAAATATGCCGATGGGTGCAACTGTCGGAATGATTTTATTAATCCCGGCTATATTCGCGTTTGCAGTTGATCGTATTACGCAAAGAAAGCAGGCAAATTTCTTATCTTCAAAAGCGGTGCCATATAGAATAACGGCTAATAAGAAAAGAGATGTAGTCTCATTCATATATTGTAGTGTGATTACACTTATGATTATTCTTTTATTTGTGGCAGTTGGCATTGCGGCAAGTGTGAAAGTATGGCCATATAATATGAGTTTTACATTTGAGCATTTTAATTTTTCGAGTTTAACAGGAGATGGACTTGAAGCATTTAAAAATAGTGTAATTGTCTCAGCAGTTACAGCAGTTATTGGGGCGATTTTAACATTTGTATTCGCATATGCAATTGAGAAAATAGACCAGCTACAATTTTTCCGAAAAACAGGTTACTTTTTCTCTATCGTACCTTTAGCAATCCCAGGTCTAGTACTTGGATTGGGATACGTCTTTTTCTTTAGTCAACCAACGATTCAAATACTTGGACTTTCAGTAACGAATCCGTTTCATTCTTTATACGGAACAATCGCTGTATTAGTACTAGTAAATATCATTCATTTTTATTCTGTAACATTTGTCACGGCAACGACTGCCTTAAAGAAATTAGACCGAGAGTTTGAACTTGTTTCGCAGTCGATGGGCATTCCGTTTTATAAAACATTCTTTAGAGTAACAGTACCAATGTGTTTACCAGCCATTTTAGAAATGGTCATGTACTACTTCGTAAATTCAATGGTAACTGTGTCAGCAGTTGTATTCTTATACGCAGCTGATTTTAAACTAGCTGCCGTATCAATCGTAAATATGGATGATGCAGGAAATGTAGCGCCAGCAGCTGCAATGAGTGTACTTATTGTTGTTACAAATATTGTAGTGAGAGTTGTATATGAATGGGGAACGAAAGCACTTCGTAACCGAACGTCACAATGGCAAAAAAGATAAAGTGAAACTTTAATCAGTGGGGGTGTTTCTCCCCTACTGATTATTAGTTGAACCAATCGGGCGTTTACGGGCAGTTGATCTCCTACTTAACTTTTTTGCTCCAGCCGAATTTTGAGGGGGAAGTCTTACTGCCCGTTAACGCGGGATAAATAAGAAGGGTGATGGATTGAATGAAAGTAGAAGCGGTTATTTTTGATTGGGCAGGTACGACAGTTGATTACGGATGTTTTGCACCACTGGAAGTATTTATGGAGATTTTCCATAAACGCGGTGTGGCAATTACAGCAGAAGAAGCACGTAAGCCAATGGGGTTATTAAAAATTGATCACGTAAGGGCACTTACAGAGATGCCTCGTATCGCGAGTGAGTGGAATCGTGTTTTCGGACAGTTACCAACAGAAACAGACATTCAGGAGATGTATGAAGAATTTGAAGAGATCCTCTTCACTATTTTACCGCGCTATGCGTCGCCAATTCATGGAGTAAAGGAAGTGATTGCTTCTTTACGTGAAAGAGGAATCAAAATTGGCTCAACGACTGGTTATACGAGAGAAATGATGGACATTGTAGCAAAAGAAGCCGAAATACAAGGGTATAAACCCGATTTTCTTGTGACGCCAGATGATGTTCCAGCGGGACGTCCATACCCATGGATGTGCTATAAAAATGCAATGGAACTGGGTGTGTATCCGATGAACCATATGATAAAAGTAGGGGACACAGTATCAGATATGAAAGAAGGTAGAAATGCTGGAATGTGGACAGTTGGTGTAATTCTTGGCAGTAGCGAGCTTGGTTTAACGGAAGAAGAAGTGGAGAATATGGATCCAGCAGAACTTCGTGAAAAAATAGAAGTAGTTCGTAATCGTTTCGTGGAAAATGGGGCACACTTTACGATTGAAACGATGCAGGAACTCGAAAGCGTAATGGAACATATCGAAAAACAAGAACTTATTATTTCATAAAAGGGGAATAGGATCATGACTGAAAATCACTACTTATTATTAACGCCAGGACCATTAACGACAACAAAATCAGTAAAAGAAGTTATGCTATACGATTGGTGTACGTGGGATGTTGAATATAATACGATGGTGCAAGAAGTAAGAGCTAAACTTGTATCGTTAGCGACGAAGGAAGAAGAGAAATATACAACAGTGTTAATGCAAGGAAGCGGTACGTTTTCAGTTGAAGCAGTAATTGGTTCTGTTATTTCGGCAAATGGGAAGCTGCTCGTTTGTACAAATGGTGCGTACGGTAAGCGAATTGTACAAATGGCAGAGATGTTACATATAGATGTGGTGGTCAGTCAAACAGAAGAGTGGGAGCCTACTAATATTGTAGAAGTAGAAAAGATATTACAACAAGATAAAGATATTACACATATTGCAGTTGTTCATTGTGAAACAACAACAGGCATTATGAATCCAATTGTAGACGTATGTAAATTAGGTAAGCAATACGGAAAAGTAACATTAGTTGATGCAATGAGTAGTTTTGGTGGTATTGAAATAGATATCGCTGAGTTGCAAATTGACTTTCTAATTAGTAGTGCGAATAAATGTATTCAAGGGGTTCCAGGGTTCGGATTTGTTATTGCAAAGCGCGATGAATTGTTGAAATGTAAAGGGCAGGCACGTTCATTATCTTTAGATTTATACGATCAATGGGAAACGATGGAAAATCAAAATGGAAAATGGCGTTTTACGTCACCTACACATGTTGTACATGCTTTTTATCAAGCTTTGCTTGAATTAGAAAAAGAAGGCGGAGTAAGCGCACGTTACAATCGATATTACAATAACCAAAAACTATTAGTGAATAGAATGGGGGAAATTGGCTTTAAGCCACTCGTAGATGAAAAATATCAATCTCCTATTATTACATCTTTCATTTACCCGGAAGGGAACTTCGAGTTTCAACAGTTATACAATGAGTTAAAACGCTATGGATTTGTTATTTATCCTGGGAAAATTTCAAAAGTAGATACGTTCCGCATTGGAAATATTGGGGATGTATATGAGGAAGACATAAATCGTTTAGTAGATAGTATTGCTAAAGGGGTTGTTATAGGTTGAAAGTATTTTGCTTAGGTGGAGCAGGTAAAATTTGTCGTGAAGCAATTTTAGATTTAGTGCAATTTTCATCTTTTGAGACGATTACAGTAGCTGATTTTAATGAAGAAGAGGGCCTGAAAGTAGTAGAATGGCTCAACGATCCTCGTGTTGATTTTGTGAAAGTAGATGTAACGAATCACGGGGATACGGTTGCAAAAATGAAAGGCTATGACATTGTAATGGATGGTACGACAATTAAATTAAATGGATTGTCTACTCGATGTATTGCAGAAGCAGGTTGTCACGGTGTGAATTTGAATGGATTTGGTGAAGAAAATGAATTTCATTCTGTATTTGTTCAAAACGGAAAAACGTGTTTACCTGGTTTTGGTATGACGCCAGGTGTAACGCAAATGATGGCAATGCATGCAGCAAATCAGCTAGATACTGTAGAGTCAGTTCGTGTCAGTCATGGCTCGTATCGCCCAATTGCTTTTTCTGCATCCATTACAGAAACAACGACATATGAATATGATCCACATTTACCATCGCGTACAGTATATGAAGATGGTGAGTTTAAACAAGTACCTCCGTTTGCGCGTCCAAGAGAAATTGAATTACCGGCGCCTTATGGTAAGGCAATGCAGTATATCATACCGCATTCTGAAACGATTACGTTAGCAAAAGCATTAGAAAATAAAGGCGTTAAACTGATAGAGACGAGAGGAACTTGGCCAAAGCAAAATATGCAGCTCGTACGTGCTTTATATGATTATGGTATATTGCGTAATGATCGGGTTGACATAAATGGAAAAGAAATCGGCATTATGGATTGTATTTCGAAGTATTTATTGCAATCGAAAGAAGGACAAGAAACAGAAATTTACGGTTATGCACTTCATGTAGAAGTAATAGGTATGAAAAATAATGAGAAACAAAGACGCGTATTATATCATACACACCCGTTATCTGATGGATCTGTTATAGGATGGGAAAAATTAAGAGCTTATACGAGAAACGTCGGTATTCCATTTGGGGTTGCTACAGAGTTAATCGCAAATGGGGATGTAAATAAAGTTGGTGTTGTGACACCTGAGGAAGCTTTTGTCAAACCACAAATTATTTTTGATGAACTAAAAAAGCGTGGTATTCATATTCATGAAGAAGTTTCTACTTACAAAGAAAGTTATAACTTTGTATAAGTAAGGCGGTTTATGGCGTAGAAATTAATGGGGTGAGGTTATGTCTGTAGTAGGTGAAGAAAGAAAGCGAACTATCCTTGAGAAGGTAGAGTTTAAAGGGAAAGTAAAAGTTTCAGAATTAGCGAGAGAGTTTGCTGTATCAACGGAGACGATTCGCCGTTATTTAGAAGAATTGGATCGTGAAAAAAAGTTAAAAAAAGTGTATGGTGGAGCCGTACAACTTCCAGGAGCTGGAATAGAGGCACCAATGTTGGAACGAGAGATGCTGCATATAGAAGAGAAGAAGAGAATTGGATATAAAGCAGCAACATTTGTAGAAGATGGAGATGTGATTGCGATTGATGACGGAAGTACACCACTTCAAATGGTACCATATCTTGTACATCGCAAAAATTTAACGATTGTAACAAGTTCATTTCCAGTAGCGACACAATTAATTTCTTCTATTAATAAAAAGATGTTTCACGGTGAAGTTTTATTTATTGGTGGAAAAGTATCTCCAAAACATTCACGCGTATCAGGATCTATTTCGCAGCAAGTAATCCAGCAATTTCATTTTCATAAAGCATTTGTTTCGATTGATGGATTATTACCTGGTTTTGGAGTTTCTAGTTTTGAATTAGAAAAGGCGAAACTGTCAGAAGCGATGATGAAATTAGCGGAAAAAACATATATTCTATGTGATCATACAAAGGTAGGCGTAAAAGGGAATTATCGAATAGCAGCATTTTCCCGTATTCAGCATGTTATTTGTGATAAAAAAATGCCCTATAGTTTTGAAGAGGAAGTTAAAAAACATAATATTCAATGGACAATTTGCTAAATACATTGAACTCCTACCCGATTTTAAGGTGGGAGTTCTACTGCCAGCAAACAGCGGGATAAAAGATTTGTATTTATGCAAAAAGTGGACACATTTTCTCATCTCTTTCATATAATTTACCAATACAAAAAAAGTTGGTCGAAGGAAAGAAGGGAGAACATGTCAGAACGAATATATAATAAACTTGTATTGTACGCGAATATTTTGCAAAAAATCGGTGTCATCAATGAGAAGGAAAAAAATGAAATTCTTCATACGATAGGTAAAAAAGCTCTTTGAATAAAGGGCTTTTTTATTTTTCACCTTTAAAAATATAAATTTAATGTAATATTCTCGTTGACAATGATAATGATATTCATTATCATTTATTTGTGGATAATTGATAACATTTATCAATTATGAAAATTATATATGATAGGGGATATTATTTTGAAAAAAAATTATATGAAGGCGCTAGTAGTAGCGACAACATTAGCAATTCCATTTGCTGCATACTCTACTCCAGCGTTAGCAGCACTAAAAGCTGAAGCAAATCAGTCGGTGGTAGCAGCTAGTGAACGTACATACGCTACTGAGATTAAAATATATAAGGACCAAAAAGACGAGCCATCTATGGTTTCTCAATATATAAAAGATCCTAAAGTAACGATTGCAGCTGGCAAAAAAATTGTTACTGTAACAATGCAGGATAGCGATTATTTTCAATATCTTAGAATAGAAGATAGAAACCAGCCAGGTGTATTTCATGATGTGAAAGTTTTGTCAGAAGATAAGAGGAAGAATGGAACGAAAGTAGTTCAATTTGAAATTGGCGAGTTTGAGAAGAAGCACAATATGCAAATGCATATACTTATTCCGGCTATTGGATATGATCACAAATATCAAGTTCAATTTGAAATTAAAGATCCAACTGTAGGTAACAAAGAAACAGAGAAACCAGATGATAACTCTAATTCAGGCAATACGGAAACGGATCATCCAGTTGATAATCAAAATATGATAACAGATAACAAATTAAGAGAACTTGTGAATAAAAAAGTATTTAATAGAAAAGATTTAAATACACCAATTACGAAAGAAGAGTTATTACAAGTAAAGGATTTATTTTTAAATACGAATGAGATACTTGATTATAGTGCATTAAAATATATGCCAAATTTAAAATCTTTAACAGTTGCGAATGCGAAGATAAAAGATCCATCATTCTTTACGAGCTTAAAGCAATTGAAACATTTAGCATTGCGTGGTAATGAATTTTCAGATGTAACGCCACTTGTTAAGATGGATCATTTAGAGTCTCTTGATTTGAGTAATAATAAAATTACAAACGTTGCACCACTAATTGAAATGAAAAATGTAAAAAGTTTATATCTATCAGGTAACCAAATAGAAGATGTAACAGCATTAGCGAAAATGGAACAACTAGATTACTTGAATTTAGCAAATAATAAAATTACGAATGTTGCGCCATTAAGCGCGTTGAAAAATGTAACATACTTAACTTTAGCAGGTAATCAAATTGAAGATATTAAACCGTTATATTCATTACCTTTAACAGACTTAGTATTAACACGTAATAAAGTTAAAGATTTATCCGGCATTGAGCAAATGAAGCAATTAGAAGAATTGTGGATCGGGAAAAATGAAATAAAAGATGTTACTCCGCTAAGTAAGATGACACAGTTGAAAGAATTACACTTACCTAACAATGAGTTAAAGGATATTACGCCATTATCAAGTCTAGTAAACTTACAAAAACTTGATTTAGAAGCGAATTATATTTCAGACTTAACACCAGCTAGTAATTTGAAAAAGTTAGTATTCTTAAGTTTTGTTGCAAATGAAATTCGTGATGTTCGGCCAGTGATAGAACTAAGTAAAACAGCCTACATCAATGTTCAAAATCAAAAAGTATTTTTAGAGGAAACAGAAGTAAATAAAGAAGTAAAAGTACCTATATACGAAAAAGATGGTAAAATTTCTACAAAAATTCGTTTGAAGAGCGAAGGTGGTACGTATAGTAATGATGCAGTTAAGTGGAGTACATTAGGCGAGAAAATATACGAATTTGGTGTGAAAGATCCATTTGCGGATACAGGAATCTTCTTCACAGGATCTGTGATTCAAAATGTGGTAGAAAGCCAAGGAGATAACACTTCCAAAGAAGATGAAAAAGTAGAATTTAAAGATGTGCCAAAAGGACATTGGTCAGAAGAAGCAATTAACTATTTAGCGAAAGAAAATATTTTCAAGGGATATGGAAATGGACAATTTGGATTTGGGGATAGTATTACTCGTGGACAAGTTGCATCTTTAGTACAAAGGTACTTGAAATTAGAAAATAAAGTAGAGCAGAAAGAGAGATTTACAGATACGAAAGGGCATATGTTTGAACAAGATATTGCTACAGTTGCGCAAGCTGGAATTATGCAAGGAGATGGTGCTGGGGAATTTCGTCCAGATGGAGTATTAACTCGATACGAAATGTCTGTAGTATTATATAAAGTATTTCAGTTAAAAGAAGATGAAAATAATAAAGTGAACTTTAATGATGTACCAACTGGTCATTGGGCAGAAGGATATGTGAAAGCGTTAGTGGATAATAACATATCAAAAGGTGATGGAAAAGGAAAATTTTTAGGTGATGATTTTGTAACACGTGAACAATATGCACAGTTCTTATATAACGCAATAACGAAATAAAAGATGAGAAAATACGTTATTCTTTGATTGAAAAAGAATAACGTATTTTTTATGTATAAAATGAAATAGTCAATAGACAGGAGTATAGACATATGAAGGCCCATTTTAAAGAAGAGCTGTGAAACTATATTGACAAAAAGACATTCTCATGTGATAATTCAATTAAATTTTTAGAATAATCAAAAAATACTCCTTTTACATAGAAAGGATTCGAACATTATATGAATATTACGCCGGGGGTGACGAAATGTTATTTTTTCTAAAGAAGTGGAATGAATTAAAAGATGTGAAATCTGAACTAGCACTTCGTGATTGGTTTTATGGTACAAAAATTAGTTTATCACTCTGTACGTCAAAAGAGCCGTTAACTTTTTTAGTAAACGTTGAGGGAAGGGATAAAGGGTTATTTTCAGAAGAAGATTTTATTGTTGTAAACTGTATGTGTGAACCAGTATTTGAAAATGAAGAAAAACCAGCTGCGGAATCATTTATGCATGCGGATATTTATAAAAAAAGTAGTGCAGAATGTATTTTACAAGTACAGACTGTAGATAGTCATTTAATATCAGAGTTGTATGGAGAAGAAGGGGAAGTAACATTCGATAAACGTACCGTGGAACGTGTTTTTGGAAAAGAAGGTATAACAGAAATGACAATTCCCATTGTAGAAGATGAGAAAAAATTCGCTGATTTATTAGAGAATAATGTGCCGAATTTTATTGAAGGTGGAGGAGTAGTTCTCGTTCATAATTATGGCATGATTGTGTGGGGAAAAACTCCAGAAGAAGCAAAAAAATGGTTGGAGGGTATAGAATATTTAATGAACTACCATGTAAAATTGTTAATGATAAAAGGTGCAAAGAGCTCTGTTATATGAAATATTTGTGATGTCGTTACAAGTCAATAAGTAAATGAAAGCGTTTTAAAAATAATTTTACTCATAAAATATAGGTCTCCTTATTATATATAGATTACATGTTGACATGTAAGGAGGAACATATTTTGCGAGTTAAATATCATTTTCTGCCAAAACAGCAAGTAACATTTTGCAAAATGAACGATTCAGGTAAGAAGGCTCTGCAAATTATGAATGAAACGGGATTTCGAGCAATCCCTGTATTAGCAGAAGATGAAAAGAAATTCATGGGGATTATTTATAAAGTGGATCTTTTAGAAAAGAAGTGTAATGGTGGATTAGAGGAATTAAGTACGGAACATATGCTGGAAGATTCCACTGCATTTATTTTTGAAAAGGACTCTTTTTTCAGAGCATTTTATGTTATTCGTCGTCTTCCGTTTTTAGCTGTACTAAATGATTATAATGAATTTGTTGGCATCTTAACGCATTCCAATATATTTGATGTTATTGAAGACTCATTTGGTATGCGGACGGGTGGTTATATATTAACGATTGCAACACAAGATTGTAAGGGAACGATTAAAGAACTTGGGACATTGTTGAAATCATTTCATATCGGTGGACTATTTACGCTAGATAACGGCGATCAATATATTCGCCGTGTTATTGTAAATATAACAGATGAGTTAAATGAAAAAAGATTAAAGCAATTAATCGAAAAAATAGAGAAAAAAGGATTCAGGGTGAGTCATGTAGATTATATTTAAGATGAAAAGGAAAGGGAGCAATTTGCTATATGCAGATTGCTCCTTTTTTAGTTTGAGTCATGAATCTTATTTTGAAACAGGAGGCGGAGATAATGCTAAATCGGATAAAAAAATAAAATCTGCATGTTCACGAATTTTAGGAATAGAAGTCTCTATAACACGTGATGTAATTTCACCTGGAGGCCCAACATGTCCGATAGCTACCATAATCGGTTTTTCTTGAAGTTTATTAATGAGTAATTGGGCTTGTTTTGAAATATGTGCCGCTGTGTACACGTCATCAAAAAATAATTGATTTTCAATAATTGGCACTCCTAATTCTTTCCCGATTTTTGGGACGACACTCTTAGGATTTGTTTTGCTATCTAAATAAAATAAACCGTGTTTTTTACAAGCTGCAAGTATAAGTCGTACAATTCTTTCGTCCGCAGTCACTTTTGAGCCCATATGATTATTCATCCCAATTGCATGTGGTACTTCTTGAATCGCTTGTTCGAGTCGGTTGTTTATTTCTTCGTCGCTTAAATCAGTTGTAATTGCTTTTGGTCCAAGCCATTCTTTTTTACCTTTAATCGGTTCCATTGGCATATGTATAATAACTTCGTGTCCTTTCTTATGAGCCGCTATCGCATCTTCCTTTGTGGAAGGAAGAAAAGGCATAACAGCAACAGTTAGTGGAATAGGAAGTGATAACATTTTATCAGTCCCCTTCATATTATTGCCGAAGTCATCAATGACAATAGCTACTTTGTTTGTATGGGCCTTGGCTTGAACAGGAAACAAGCAGGATGGTAAGAACATAGTCAAAATAAGCAATGCAATCGTATATTTGCGCATATAAATATTTCCTTTCTATATTATCAATCATCATTATGGTTTGCTTTTTTATATAAATTAAACAAAAAATGTCGAAGAAAAGTATATGGAAAATAGAGAATCCGCTATTTAGTTGATGTTTGTAAAAAAAGAAGATGAAAAAATTGTCTATTATTGCGAATGTATTTACAAAGATAGAATAATTTGTAATAATTCTCAAAGTGAGGGTAAAGATTTGTAAATTACAGGGAGAAAATGTTAAATTTTCTGATTCTTCAAATTCAAATACGATTAAGCAGTTAAAAGTCCGATGGAGAAGTGAAGTAGAGAGCATGGAAGTATAATAAGGGGGATATGAATGTTTACTGTAAAAAGGAAGTACACACTAGAAAAGCTTTCACGTGATATTCATATGAAACGTGAAGAGATGATTCAATTAGGTTTAACGAGTGGGTTAAATAGTACGGAGACGATTCAAGTTAGTCAAGAATTGGACAAGCTTATTTTACAGTACCAGCGTTATAAAGAAAAACAAACACCAAAATGGTTATCAATTATAAAGGTACCTATTTTTCAAATTGGGTATGAACGGAAATCAAGTAATTTTTGGCGAATGCTTGTGGCTGGTTTTATGAAATAAGTATAATTACCCTTTAGGGATAAGGATAATTATACTATGTGTAATGGAATTTCGATATGAACTGTCGTTCCTTCGTTTTCTATACTGTCAATAAAAATATGCCCATTGTACATCTCTACAATTCGTTTACAGATGACAAGTCCAAGACCTGTTCCAGTATCTTTATTAGTAAAGAACGGATGAAAGAGGTGTTTTTGAATATGTTTTGGAATTCCTTTTCCAGTATCTATAATTTGCAATTGTGCGTGTGTTGCATTGTTTGTTACGGAAATAGTTAGTGTATCACTAGAAGCCATAGCTTCAAATGCATTTTTTGTAATGTTTAAAACCACTTGTTTCATATGGTCTTTTGAGCAACGGATATGAACAGGATGGTCTGGCAAATGTAAATGGAATACAATGTTATGTAGATTCGCCTCAGATTGAATAATTAATGCTACCTCATTTAGAATAGTTCTCACATCATATGTTTGTTCAATGATTGCAGTTGGCTTTCCAAGAATAAGAAATTCGCTTACAATTTCATTAATTCGTTCTATTTCTTGTTCGATGATGGAAAAATAGAACTGATCTTGTTCATCTTTATATTTCTCTTTTAATAGAGCAACGAGCCCTTTAATTCCGGTAAGTGGATTACGGATTTCGTGGGCTGTACTAGCTGCAAAAGTTCCAACTAATTCAATTTTTTGTAGTTCATTTTGTTGTCTTTCCAGTTTTGTTTGTCGTTTTAACAACATATATTGAGCGAGTAGAAATAAAATTGACATTAAAAATAAAGTAGCTATACATTCTACGGCAACCCACTGGTTTAAAGTTTTTTGATGAATAGGTAACGGAGAAACAGAGACCTTCCAATCTAATCTTTGGAGTGGAGTAGTAAGCATATTAGAATGCGCATCACTTGTTTCGTTATTATCATCGTTTAGAAAAACTACACCATACTTATCAGTTACTTCAAAATGGTATTGTGGCTTAATGGCATTTAAAGATGATGAAATGTAGTCAAAGCGTAAACTTGCTAACAATAAGCCTGAGAGTTCCTTCTGTTTATTGAAAATGGGAGAAGCAATCATAATAGCTTGATGACCAAGAACACGATCTGTAATGGCGGATGATACAGTTGTTTTCTTAGTTTGTAATGCGTTTTGAATATATTTACGATCTGAGACATCAACAGGTGGTCGGTCGCCTTCCGATACGATTGTAATGATACCTTCTGGTGTAGCATAATATAGACCAGAAAAACGTGCATCGTTTCCATCTGTATCATGTACAATTTCTTTCATTCCATTAATATTTCCAGTCTCGGTTCCTACGACCTTTGAGAGCATTTCTAATGCAGAAATTGCTTCGCCAAGGTGGTGATCTAAATAGTCTCTGTATAAAAAGAGAACCGTATGGGCAACTCGTTTGTTTTCTTGTTTCATTTTATATGAATGATATGAATAAAATGTAGCACCAATCCCTATAGTTGGTAGGATAACAAGCAATATATATAAAACTATGCTGTGGAATTTGACTTTCAAATTTGGTACTCCTTCTTTTTTATTATCATTATATATAAACTATGTTAAAATTGTCATGTTTTTATTCAAGAATCATTCATAATATATTTGGGGAGAGATAATGAATGAGTGAATGCTCATTCGGAATTTATATGAAGTACTAGTTTGTTCTTTTTATTACTGAGAATTTAAGTGAAGGGTTGAAAGTTGTATGACATCAAATAATGAACGAGAAGATATTTCTCAATCTTTAAAAGTATTTATTGCATTATCTCGTGTACATCGTTCTGTTATGGATACTACAAATAAATCTATACAAAGTAACGGTTTAAATCCAACTGAGTTTGCTGTATTAGAACTGCTATATCATAAAGGCGGTCAACCACTTCAGCAAATTGGTGAGCGTATTTTAATAGCTAGTGGCAGCATTACATATGTTGTAGATAAGCTAGAGAAAAAGGGACTGGTAAAGAGAATTCCGTGCCCGAATGACAGACGTGTTATTTATGCACAATTAACTGAGTCTGGAGAGACTTTTATTGCTTCTATTTTTCCAGGGCATGAGCAAGTTATACATCAGTCTTTTGAAATGTTAACGAAAGAGGAAAAGGATGAATTACTTGATTTATTAAAAAAAATTGGTAAGTATGAAAAATAATAGTATGTTCCAAAGGAGCTTTGGATAAAAAAATCCAAGGCTTTTTTATTTACATATAATTATGACGGCATATGCCGCATTTTGTTGAAGAATAAGAGGAGATTTGTAAGTAAGCATTGAATTATAGTAAGGATGCATATAATGGAGAGGAGGCTCGTTCATGTCATTTAAAGACTATGAATATAAAAGGCCAAATATTGAAGAATTAAAAGAGAAGTTTACAGTTGCTTTAGAGAAGTTTGATAACGCAAAAACTGTAGAAGAACAAAAACAAGTCATTCATTCAATTAACGAAATTCGTAACGATTTTGGTACAATGGGGAATCTTTGTTACATTCGTCATTCTGTTGATACGACAGATGTTTTTTATAAGGAAGAGCAAGATTTCTTTGATGAATTCTCTCCAGTTGTACAAGGGTATGGTACAAAGTATTATAATGCGTTAATTCATTCTCCATTCCGTGAAGAATTAGAAGCGTATTATGGAAAGCAATTATTTGCTCTTGCGGAGTGTGATTTAAAAACATATTCTGATGAAGTCGTGAAGGATTTACAATTAGAGAATAAATTATCTTCACAATATACACAATTGTTAGCATCTGCAAAAATTGATTTTGCAGGAGAAGAAAGAACGTTATCACAGCTTATTCCATTTATGCAAGGGAAAGAAAGAAGTGAACGTAAAGCAGCAAGTGAGGCGTATTACGGATTTTTAGCTGAAAATGAAGAAGAGTTAGATCGTATTTATGACGAGCTTGTTAAAGTAAGAACAAAAATCGCCAAATCTTTAGGTTTCAAAAACTTTGTTGAACTTGGATATGCAAGAATGTACCGTACAGATTATAATGCGGAAATGGTGGCGAATTATCGTCAGCAAGTGCTAGATTATATCGTTCCCGTCACAACGGAATTAAGAAAACGCCAACAAGCACGTATCGGTGTAGAGAAGTTAGCGTATTACGACGAAAACTTTGAATTTCCTACAGGTAACCCAACTCCAAAAGGAGATGCGGATTGGATTGTTAATCATGGGAAAACGATGTATAAAGAGTTATCGGCTGAAACAGATGAATTTTTCAATTTCATGTTAGATAATGATTTATTAGATTTAGTTGCGAAAAAAGGAAAAGCTGGCGGTGGATATTGTACATATATTGAGAATTATAAAGCGCCATTTATTTTCTCAAACTTTAACGGAACATCTGGTGATATTGACGTATTAACACATGAGGCAGGCCATGCTTTCCAAGTGTATGAAAGTCGTAAATTTGAAATTCCAGAGTATAATTGGCCAACATATGAAGCGTGTGAAATTCATTCTATGAGTATGGAATTCTTCACATGGCCATGGATGAAGTTATTCTTTGAAGAAGATGCAGATAAATATTACTTCTCTCACTTAAGTTCAGCACTTCTGTTTTTACCGTATGGTGTATCTGTTGATGAATATCAACATTATGTATATGAGAATCCTGAAGCATCACCAGAAGAGCGTAAGACAGCATGGCGTAATATAGAGAAAAAGTATTTGCCACATCGTGATTATGAAGATAATGATTATTTAGAGCGCGGTGGATTCTGGCAACGTCAAGGGCATATTTATAGCTCGCCGTTCTACTATATTGACTACACGTTAGCACAAATTTGCGCACTGCAATTTTGGAAACGTGCAAGAGATAATAGACAAGAGGCATGGGAAGATTATGTGAATCTGTGCCAACAAGGCGGAAGTAAATCATTCTTGGAATTAGTAGAAGTTGCAAATTTAACATCACCATTTGCTGAAGGCTGTGTGAAAAGTGTTATTACAGAAATTGAAGCATGGCTACAAGCAATTGACGACACAAAATTGTAAAAAACATGCGCTTTTTTTCACATGTTTAACATCGACATAACGAGAAAATGATGAGATAATAAAAGAAAATTCAGAATACTAAAGAGGTGTTTCTAATAAGGAGCACCTCTTTTCACCAACAAAAGGGGGGAAAGAAGTATGCTTCAATCTAATATGGATGTGAGTTTAGAAAGTTTGGTGAACTCATTACAGTCTACCCGAAGCACGCTATTATCAGAAATTGAAATGTTAAATGATACAGAAGTGAATGTAAAGCCACGTCGTGATAAATGGAGTATTATTCAAATTTTGCATCACTTGCATTTAGTTGAACAATCTGTCACGTCTGCCCTTGCATATGCCTTACAAAAAAATGAAAGAAACACGACTCCATTTAAAGACCTCCAACTTACGCTGGATCGCACACATAAACGAGAAGCTCCTCAGCAAATGAAACCAACAGAAACGCTAATGAAAAAACAGCAAGGAATCCAATTACTAGAACATTCACGACAAGAACTATTACACGCGCTTCATAGTGTTATAGATGAAAAAGACCTATTTGAAAATGGATTAAAGCATCCTGTTTTTAATGATTTGAATTTGTATCAGTGGGTTCAATTTCTTGATTTGCACGAACAAAGACATCTTACGCAGTTAAAAGAGGCGAAACACGCAATTTTACAGCGATAATCAGAAGGAAGTGGGAGACCACTTCTTTTTCATACGTGTATAGTTTTCTTTCTTATTTTGGAATACTACATGGAGAAAGATAAGAAGGAGTTGAAAAGTATGTCCAAGAAAAAGAAAGAAGAAGAGCGCGCATGGAAAGCGCGTAAAGAAAATCAAAAACCACATGGCAAAGTGAAAGCTTTTGCTGAATTAGTTGAAGGAACAGAAAAAACGTGATGAGTATTTCATCACGTTTTTTGTATGAGTGGAAAAGTTAATAAGAAGGTTGTACCAGTACCTTTTTCGCTTATAATATCAATTTTTCCATTCATAGCTTGAACAACGCTGAATACGACCATCATTCCAAGACCAGTACCTTTTTCTTTTGTTGAGTAGAAAGGGGATCCAAGGCGTTTTACTTGTTCTTGATCCATACCAACTCCTGTATCTTTTATATATAACTGAATATGCTTATGATCAGGAACTAATGTGAAATAAAGATCACCGCCTTTTGGCATGGCCTCAATGCAGTTTTTTAAAATATTTAATAAGCATTGATTTAGTTTTTGCTTTTCTCCTGCGATAAAAAAAGAAGTGCTTTGCTTTATATAATGTGTACGCACATTTGTTAAATTAGCAAGCGGTGTAATTAACGATAATGCATGCAATAGTTCTTCTTCTAACTGTAATTTTTGTTCTTTTTCAATACTTGGTTTTGCAAAGGTTAAATAATCTGTAAGAACGTGATTTGCTTGTTCGATTCCGTTGATGGCAATGTCGATATATAATTTTCGCTCCTGCTCAGTGCATGTATTTGATTGTAAAAGTTGCAAAAACCCTTTCGTTGAAGTTAATGGATTGCGAATTTCATGAGAGATAGACGCTGCCATTTCACCAATTAAATGAAATTTTTCAGCATTCATAAGTTCGTTTTGAAGACGAACTTGAGTTTGCAATATGTGTAGTAAATATAAAATAAGGATCGTACCAAGTATCGTACATAACTCATACACAATAATATGTGGTATATAATCAGCCTTATTTGTAACCTTTGAAAGGAAGAAAGGTATCCAACTAAATCCATATGTGAGACTGTAGATAATAGCAAGTGTTATTTTTATACGATTAGAAGTTCGATTGAAAACTTTGTATGTAAATAGTAGGACAATAAATAGAAGGATAGAACCGATAAGCGATGGAAAAACACCTATTCCGCCTAATAAGAAGCGGTATATATTTAATACAACTAATATAGATCCACCAGCAATAGGACCTCCTGTTAATGTACCGACAATTAATACGATATGGCGCATATCAAATTGAAATCCATAATTTGTTTTTGCTCCGAAAGTAATACATAGTATGGTAGCGAGGCAACATAATGTAATAAATATAGTTGAATTTAATCTAGGAGAACGTTTCCCTTTTTGATTCCAAAATAAATGGTATACGAGCATTGTAACAAGGATGAATAATATATTTAAAAAGAGATAAATAATAAAGGGTTTCAGTGGGGTGCCTCCTCTCTTCTCACATTAGATTAATCATACTATAAAATGCAAGAAATGAAATTAGAAATAGCGGAAAAATCAGAAATTTTTTCTGGTAGTATACAATATGTTACAATAAGCTTTGTCAATGAAAGAAGGAATTCCGTGCAATGCACGGGAGAGGTTCGCGAACTCCCTCTATAAAAAACTATGGAAACAACAATATCTTTAGGTATTGTTTTGTTTTTTTATTGTGACAGTTCAAGAACGTTCTTTCTTCTTATTCGTAGTAGAGAAGGAGAATGAGTGAAATGAAAAAAGAAAAGGCAGTTGTTGTTTTTAGTGGAGGACAAGATAGTACGACATGTTTATTTTGGGCAATAGAGCAGTTTGCAGAAGTAGAGGCTGTAACGTTTAATTACAATCAACGTCATAAACTAGAAATTGATTGTGCAGCGGAAATTGCAAAAGAGCTAGGAATTAAACATACGGTACTAGATATGAGTCTATTAAATCAACTTGCTCCAAATGCGTTAACGAGAACGGATATGGAGATTACACATGAAGAAGGTGAATTACCATCGACGTTTGTAGATGGACGAAATTTACTATTCTTATCATTTGCTGCTGTATTAGCAAAACAAGTTGGAGCACGTCATATTGTAACGGGTGTATGTGAAACTGATTTTAGTGGTTATCCAGATTGCCGTGACGTGTTTGTGAAATCGTTAAACGTTACTTTAAATTTATCCATGGATTATCCGTTTGTGATTCATACACCACTTATGTGGATTGATAAAGCGGAAACATGGAAATTATCAGATGAACTTGGAGCATTCGAGTTTGTTCGAGAAAAAACATTAACATGTTATAACGGAATCATTGGTGATGGTTGCGGTGAATGTCCAGCATGTCAACTTCGTAAAGCAGGATTAGATACGTACCTACAAGAACGCGAAGGAGCGAGTAACTAATGGATAATTTCTTTGGATTTCGCATCGTAGAAAATTTGCAAAAAATGGACAAGGATATTCAGCGTAAGCAGCTCAAATATCATAATAAAAGAGTAATGGTCAGCAAGGAATTTACATTTGATGCAGCACACCATTTACACTGTTATGAAGGGAAATGTAAAAACTTACATGGTCACACATATAAAGTTGTATTTGGGATTAGTGGATATGTAAATGAAATAGGCCTTGCAATTGACTTTGGAGATATAAAAGAAATTTGGAAGAATGAAATAGAAATTTATTTAGATCATCGTTATTTAAACGAAACGTTACCAGCGATGAATACAACTGCTGAAAATATGGTCGTTTGGATTTATGAAAAGATGGCAGAAGCGTTAACAAAAGATAATCGCGCGAACGAATATAAAGGAGCTCGTGTTGAATTTGTTCGTCTGTTTGAGACGCCAACTAGTTATGCGGAAGTAAGACGGGAGTGGATGCTCGATGAGTAAAATCCCAGTCTTGGAAATATTTGGTCCGACTATTCAAGGTGAAGGAATGGTTGTAGGACAAAAGACGATGTTTATCCGTACAGCTGGCTGTGATTATAGCTGTGCTTGGTGTGATTCTGCTTTTACGTGGGATGGATCAGCTAAAGATCAAATTAGACAGATGACAGCAGAAGATGTTTGGAATGAGCTTGTAGAAATTGGTGGTGAAAATTTTTCTCATGTTACGATTTCAGGTGGAAATCCGGCATTGCTGAAAAATATTGAGTTTCTTCTTTCTATATTAAAAAAGAATGGAATGCGAACAGCAATCGAAACGCAAGGGAGTAAATGGCAAGATTGGTTACTTCAAATTGATGAGATAACGATTTCTCCAAAACCACCAAGTTCGACAATGAAAACTGATTTTCAGAAGTTAGATGCTATGATTCAGAAACTAGCAGGAAAAGATATTAGTTTAAAGGTAGTAGTATTTGACGATTATGACTTCGAGTATGCAGTTAAGATGCACGAACGTTATCCACATGTACCATTTTTCTTACAAGTAGGGAATGATGATACAAAAACTGTGGATGATGCGATGTTGATTAAAAAGTTATTAGATAAATATGAGTGGCTGATTGAAAAAGCAGTTAACCGTAAAGAAATGAATAATGCAAAAGTATTACCGCAGCTCCATGCGTTAGTATGGGGAAATAAACGCGGAGTATAATGAGAAGGGATGTTTAAAATGGCAGGAAGATTAGATGAAGATTTAAAAGATGTAACATTATTAGGAAATCAAAATACAAAATATTTATTTGAATACAGTCCAGAAATTTTAGAGGTATTTGATAACAATCATCCAAACCGTGATTATTTTGTTAAATTCAATTGTCCTGAATTTACAAGTTTATGTCCAAAAACAGGCCAACCGGATTTTGCAACAATTTATATTAGCTACATTCCAGAACAAAGAATGGTAGAGAGTAAATCTCTAAAGCTATATTTATTTAGTTTCCGCAATCACGGTGATTTCCACGAAGATTGCATGAACGTTATTATGAATGATTTAATTAAATTAATGGATCCACGTTACATTGAGGTATGGGGTAAATTCACACCACGTGGAGGGATTTCAATTGATCCTTACTGCAACTACGGTCGCCCAGGAACGAAATATGAACAAATGGCAGACTACCGCATGATGAACCATGATCTATATCCAGAAACAATTGATAATCGTTAATATATAATAGAAAGAAAGGATCTGTATGTTATACAGATCCTTTCTTTCTATTATATTATGCATTTTGATTAATGACAGTATAGTTTTTATGACTAACAACTGTAAGAGGTTCCATATCTAGTTCTCTAAAATTCTCCATAATTGTTATATCCACAATAACAGAGTTTTGATTTACTTTTTGAACACGGCCTTGCATTCCACCTTTAAATTCAATGATATCTCCAGTTTCTGCGATCTGCATAAGCAACTCTCCTTGTTACAGTTTTTCCAAAAAAGAATAATTTGGGATTTTTTATTTCCCTTTATTTTGAACTATGTTTCCTGTTTTGTAAATGTTTTCAAAGTAAAAATTCGAAAAATATTCACTTTTTGTAAGAAAATATGAAAGAATCCCATGTTTTTTGAAAAAAAGAAAGGTTTAAATGCGAGCATCTTTATATAGGGGTATAATAAAAATATACAATAACCTACTAAAGTGGGAGAAATTAGAGGCGGTAAAATGATGTTTGAATTTGTTGGGAGTGTTATAGCATTAATTTTATTTGTATTTTCTTATATACATTTAAAAAAGATTCGTCATCATGAAACGACTACATATTTTGATGGGATGGATGGTATACATGCTGGGGTCACACATGAGAGTGGCGGGGATATGTAAAGGTGTATAACTTTCTTTTTTTGCGTGGTATGATATGTAAAAATAGTACATAATAGAGTTCGTAAGTGATGAATGGAGAGTGGAAAGAATGAAGATTTCTTTTATTCGTCATGGTCGCTTAGATCGTACTATAGAACCAATGACGGTTACATCCTTTCATGAATGGATGAAAGGATATGACTTACATACTATAACAAAAAAAGCACCTATACCAACGGAAACAAGGGAAGCGGTTGAAGCGGCAAAATTGATTGTAACGAGTGATCAAAAGTGTGCTGTACAGTCAGCAGCTGAATTAATGGATTCTTTATCGTTTATACAAAATCCTCTCTTTAGAGAAGCTACAGTTCCGACGAGCTTTTATGCTCCAAAATGGTTGAAGTGTAAACCTAACGTATGGATGTTTATCGGACGAACATTATGGATACTTGGTTACCATAAAGATGTTGAGTCTTATAAGGAAGTAAGAGAGAGGGCGAGACAAGCGGCTTACTTATTACATCGTTACGCTCTCGTACATGGAAGTATTGCTCTTGTAGGTCATAATTATGTGAATGTAATGATTGGTGCCGAACTGAGAGCGAAGGGATGGTCTGGTTCTCCTATTTTGCACAGAGAGCCATGGGGATGTACAACATATACGTTTCATGAGGCGATGAATGGAACTGTATTAAATACGAATTTAACATAAAAGCACACGATTTATATAAATCGTGTGCTTTCTTTTTAAGATATAGAAATTTTGATGTTCAATGGTTTTACGAGATGCGCATAAGGTTCGCCTACAAGCATAACGATTTGATCTTTTTTGTAACCTAGTTTTTCGTATAATGAATAGGCACGTTTGTTTTCTAAATTAACAAGTAATGCGATTTTTTCATGCTTCTTTTCAGTTGCATAAATTTCAGCAGCTTCAATTAATTTAGAACCAATTCCTTTTCCGCCATATGTACTTGAAACGGATAATGTATCAATGTAATATTCATCAAGTTCAGCTTCTTTTTCTAACGTAATTGATTCATCTTTATGTAATTCTCTTAAGTGATGTACAATTGGTGCATCAAGCATTGTTGCTTCACTACCGTGATAAGCGACAATAACTCCAACTGCATCCCCGTCTTGCTCATATACAAAACAGTTTTCATAGCTCAGTCGATTTCTCTCGTTTGAGAACCATGTTTCAAGTCCTAGTAATACTTCTGTCTCAACTGTGCTACCCGTGATTTTTTCAGCAATTTCGTGCAGAGCGTTATACAATAAAGGTGCTACCAGTTTCGCATCTGTCTTTTTTGCTTTCCGAATCATAGTATCCCTCCTAGTTCTATTTATATATTGTAGCATAGTGGTATGGAACTTTGCATAATTGAATGTCGAAATGTTTGATATAGAGAAGTAGCTATGTTAGTATATGATATTTAGTGGACATATAATTAAGAGATATCTTTTGAAAAATAATGAAAATGAAATGAAGGTATAGCATCTGGATAATTTTACAGTTGTTGACCTATAGAATATAAGTTAAAATAAAATATTGCATAGAGGTGAAATACATGGATAAAGAATTAGCAAATACAATTTTGGATCAGCTGAAAAATGGTGAAATAAAGGAGTATGTTGTTACGAAAGATGTATTTTATACGTTCAGAGAAGTTTTAGTAAATCGAGAAGACTTTAAACATTTCATTGGTAACGCACAGCGCGGCGGACAGGTCATTTATACATACTCAGAAATGCCACGTTCGTAACTAGAAGAATATAGGGGAGGAGACTTATGGGCGATTTTAAACAAGGCATATTACCGCATTGGGATTATATGTGGAAAGATAGAGCCGGCAACCGATTTATGGGAATGGTCATGTATCCAGAGAAAAGAAAGTGTTCAATAAAAATGCTTCAGAAAATAAAAAGAGCATATGAAGAGGCTGTAGAAATTAAAATAACTGTACAAGTTCAACGTACGTATCAGTACATAGAAGGAATGATTGTATACTTTGATGAAGAAGCTCCTGTATGTACAATGATTGATAAAGATGAAAATCCACATCATATATTTGTAAAAGATATTTTGCGTATTGAGCACTCTGAATAATCTTTTCATAAATAAGCTGAATTTCCATAATAATAATCTTTTTCTATAATAGTTATCTTTTAGTATGTAACGCGAACCGAAAGTATATGTATAATATTTAATAAAGTAAAATTGATAAATGTAATCGTTTTTTAGAACAGATTATCGTTTCATGTCTGTTCTTTTTTGCGTGATGCTGGAGAAATATATTCCTCCAGCATTTGCCGTTTTATGACAAAATATATTGGTAACTTTTTTTAAAATAAGGTTAAATTCGTTGACAACTTTTTTGAAAAGCACTTTATTGACATGAGTTTTAGAATGTTGTTTCATAGTCATTGTATTGAAAAAAATCGACGGTCTTGTCGAAAAGTAAAAGTTAAAAAAAGAAAGAATTTATACATATATCTTGTGTCTTATTTTGAAACGTAATACAATATATAGAGAAATCAAGAAACAACATACAGAGAGTATAGATTGAAAAGGGAGGGTCGGAAATGTTAGTTGCATATGATTCTATGACAGGAAACGTGAAGCGTTTCATCCACAAATTAAATATGCCGGCCGTTCAAATTGGTGAAGATCTAGTAATAGATGAAGACTTTATTTTAATTACGTATACAACAGGTTTTGGCAATGTACCAGAACGTGTTTTAGAATTTTTAGAGCGCAATAATGAAAAATTAAAAGGCGTATCTGCAAGCGGCAATCGTAACTGGGGAGACATGTTCGGTGCAAGTGCTGACAAAATTTCTGCTAAATATGAAGTGCCTATTGTATCAAAATTTGAGTTATCAGGAACAAATAACGATGTAGAATATTTTAAGGAAAGGGTGCGGGAGATTGCGACACATTGAACTGAATAATGAAATCACGCAAATGCAGGACGGTTTTTATCAGCTTCATAAAGATAAAGAGGCATTAGAAGTCTTTATGGAAGAAGCTAGAGAGAATACCGTTCATTTTAATAGCGTGGCAGAGCGAATGGAGTATATGAAAGAACATGATTACTATTACAACGTTCTGGACGAGTATAACTTGGAGGAAGTAGAAGAGGTATATAACATCGCTTATGGTGAAAACTTCGAGTTCCAATCTTATATGGCAGCATCTAAGTTCTACAAAGATTATGCGTTAAAAACAAATGATCAAAAACAATACTTAGAAAGCTATGAAGATCGTGTAGCAATTGTGTCATTATACTTAGGGCGCGGTGATGTTGCGAAGGCAAAACAATTCGCAAGCATGATTGTCAAACAAAACTACCAACCGGCGACACCAACCTTTTTAAATGCGGGAAGAAGCAGAAGAGGAGAAATGGTGTCTTGTTTCTTGTTAGAGATGGATGATAGCTTAAATTCAATCGGCTTTAACATTAATACTGCAATGCAATTATCAAAAATCGGCGGGGGAGTAGCTTTAAACTTATCTAAGCTACGTGCACGTGGTGAGCAAATTAAAGGTATCGACAACGCTGCAAGTGGTGTAGTACCTGTTATGAAATTACTTGAAGATTCGTTTTCATATGCGAATCAACTTGGCCAACGAAAAGGTGCTGGCGCAGTATACTTAAACATTTTCCATTGGGATATTATTGAATTCCTTGATACAAAAAAAATAAATGCCGATGAGAAGAGCCGTATTCAGTCTCTATCAATCGGAATTATCGTTCCAAGTAAGTTCTTTGAGCTTGCTGAGAAAAACGAACCTTTCCATGTTTTCGCGCCTTATACGGTGTATAAAGAATACGGAAAGCATTTAGATGACATTGATATCGATGAAATGTACGATGAATTAATGAGCAATCCGAAAGTGAAGAAGAAGCCGCTAGATATTAGTGCACGTGATATGCTTATTAAAATTGCTATGATTCAGCTTGAGTCGGGTTATCCGTACTTAATGTTTAAATCAAATGCAAATAATCAACATCCACTGAAGGATATTGGAACTGTGAAGATGTCGAACTTGTGTTAAATATGTAGCACCTTCTAGTAGAAATGCTAGTCGAAAACTCCGTTAAACGGGGAAAGCCTCAAATTTGAGGTAACCTACCGTGCTAAATCTTATCTTAGAATGAAAATATAAAAGTTCAGAATGTATCTTATTATTTTGTATAGCAGAGTTATGGGACAACATAAAGTAATAAGAGACTTTCTGAAAGATTAAGATAAGTAAAAGCCTAACGACTATCCCTTATGGGAGTAGAGCGCAAGCGATTGGCGTTCGAAAAGCGGAGCACCTAATCAGGTAATGCTGTAGGTGATGATATAGTCTGTCCTGTATGGTGACATACAGCAGTTGCATGAGCAACGGACTGAGGAATAGCGAACTCGGTTGAACATTCGAGACAGAAATCTTCCAGCTTCAAGAAACTTCTGAAATTAACGATTACGGTACAGATGACATTATCCGTCGTGATATTAACTGTAACTTAGGATCGTTAAATATCGTAAATGTAATGGAAAATAAAGAAATTCGTGAAGCAGTTCATGCGGGAATGGAAGCTTTAACAGCTGTTTCTGATATGACGATTATTCCGAATGCACCAACTGTGAAAAAAGCAAATGATGAGCTTCATTCAGTAGGGCTTGGCGCAATGAACTTACACGGATATTTAGCAAAAAATAAAATCGCTTATGAAAGTGCAGAAGCGAAAGAGTTCGCTCGTACATTCTTTATGATGTTAAATTACTACTCTATTGAGAAAAGTATGGAAATCGCTAAGGAAAAAGGCGAAACATTTAAAGACTTCGATAAATCTGATTATGCGAATGGCACATACTTTGAAAAGTATGAAACGACAGATTACAGCCCAGTAACTGAAAAAGTTCAGCAATTATTTGAAGGAATTCATATTCCAACAAAAGAAGATTGGACAAGTTTAAAAGAGCAAGTGCAGAAGAATGGTTTATATAACTCATATCGTCTTGCTATCGCTCCGACACAATCAATCAGTTACGTTCAAAATGCAACTTCAAGCGTAATGCCAATTGTAAGTCAAATCGAATCAAGAACGTATGCGAATGCGACAACATATTATCCAATGCCGTATTTATCAAAAGATACGTTCTGGTACTATAAATCTTCTTACGATATGAATCAGTTTAAATTAATTGATTTAATCGCAGAAATTCAAGAACATATTGACCAAGGAATTAGTACAATTCTTTACGTTAATAGTGATATTTCAACACGTGAATTAGCACGTTACTACATCTATGCACATAAAAAAGGCTTAAAGAGTCTGTATTATACGAGAACACGTAAATTAAGCGTGGAAGAGTGTGTGGCTTGTACTGTTTAATATAAAAAGCGAGACATGATGAGCAGGGTTTTCTGAACCCTGCTCATGCTCAGTTATGAATTTTTCATGTTTATTTAGAGAAGGGGCGATTGAATGCGTGCGGTAAACTGGAACAAAAAAGAAGATGATTTTAGTTTAATGTTTTGGAAGCAAAACATCGCTCAGTTTTGGACAGAAGAAGAAATCGCGGTGTCTTCTGACAAAAATACTTGGGTGCAATTATCAAAAGAAGAGCAAATTGCTTATAAGCGTGTATTAGGTGGTTTAACACTTTTAGATACGAAACAAGGCGGCGAAGGGATGCCACTTGTACTTGTTCATCTTGAAAATTTACAAGCGAAAAGTGTATTAGCTTTCATGGGTGCAATGGAAGAAGTACATGCGAAGAGTTACAGTCATATCTTTACAACATTAGCTACTGAAGAAGAAATCGATGAGATTTTTGACTGGGTAGATACTCATCCGTTACTTGAGAAAAAGGCTGGTATTATTACGAGTTACTATCGTCGTTTATTAAAACCTGAAGTGACGAAAAAAGAGTTATACATGGCAATGGTAGCAAGTGTGTTCTTAGAGAGTTACCTATTCTATAGTGGATTCTTCTACCCACTTTACTTAGCTGGTCAAGGAAAACTAACGGCAAGTGGTGAGATTATTAACTTAATAATTCGTGATGAGTCCATTCACGGCGTATTCGTCGGTATTTTAGCACAACAAATCTTCGCGGAACTTTCTGCAGAAGATCAACAAGAAGTGCAAAAAGAAACGCAAGAGTTATTAATGGAACTATATGAAATTGAAATGGCATACACAGAAGAAATTTACACTTCTATCGGTCTTGTAGAAGATGTAAATCGTTTCGTTCGTTACAATGCGAATAAAGGACTTATGAACTTAGGACTTGAACCGAAGTTTGAAGAAGAAGAAATTAACCCAATCGTTTTAAATGGTTTACGTACAGATACGAAAAACCATGATTTCTTCTCTGTAAAAGGAAATGGTTACGTAAAAGCAACGAACGTTGAAAAGTTATCTGATGATGACTTCGTGTTTAATTTTTAATATATGATCATAAAGAAAAGCTGTCTTATTCATTGATAAGACAGCTTTTCTTTATGGTTTTGTTTACATAACACTATTATTTTTGTATAACGATTTCTGTTTGAAAAATTCTATCCAGCTAACGGATAGAATTTTTTTGTAAGTAAATGGGTATTTACAATCCTTTTGTATCGGTGTATTATTTAACTAGTACACTGATACAAAAGGAGGGAAGAAATGAAAATAGAGTTTTCTCCAAATACACCAATTTACATTCAGGTAATGGAATACATAAAAAAAGAAATCGTAACAGGACATTTATTGCCTGGTGATAAAATTCCTTCTGTACGTGAATTAGCGAGTGAATTACAAGTAAATCCAAATACGATTCAGCGTACATTTCAAGAGCTAGAACGAGATGGAGTTGTCGTAACGCGTAGAGGAATGGGACGATATGTAACGAATGAAGGGGAGAAAATTATGGAGCTGCGAAAAGAGATGGCGAAAGAATTACTTCACTCTTTTATAGATGGAATGGACAATTTAGGTTTTTCAGAAGAAGAAATTCTTACAATTCTTCGTTCTTCATTACATGAGAAAAGGGAGGAGAGCGAATGACAGAGCTATTAAAAATAGAGAATTTATGGAAGAGATACGGGTTAAAAGCAGTGATCCGTGAATTGAACATAGAGATTACCGAAGGGAAAATTATTGGGCTTGTTGGAGATAACGGGAGCGGGAAAACGACGTTATTGAAAATGATTGCTGGTCTGCAGCACCCTTCTGAAGGTAGCATTACAATCGCTGGTCAAAAGGTAGGATTAGAAACGAAAGAAATTGTTTCTTTTATGTCGGATAAACCAGTATTTGATGATTGGATGACGGTAAAAGATTTTTTATTTTTCTACCGAGATTTTTATAAAGACTTCGATATTCAAAAAGCGGTAGATACGGTTGCGGAATTTAAAATACCGTTAGAAGAAAAAATTACAGCTTTATCAAAAGGGATGGTTGAAAAGCTACAAATTATTTTAACGTTTTCTCGGAAAGCGAAGTTATATGTACTAGATGAACCACTAGGCGGAATTGATCTCATTTCTAGGGAACACGTACTGAAACTTATTTTACAGTTTTATCGCGAAGATTGTACGATACTAATTTCGACGCACTTAATAAATGAAGTTGAAAATATTTTTGATGAAGTGATCTTTTTAAAAGATGGAGAAATTGTATTGTATGAAAATGTAGAAGAGTTGCGTTTTCAGAGAGGGAAAGCTGTTACAGAGGTGTTTAAGGAGGTGTTTAGTAGATGAAGCCGAGCTTAATATATATGTACAATATAAATAAAAAGCAAATAATTATTTCTTTGTTATCATTTATATTCGTTGTCGCTGTAGCTTTCGTAAGTTTGGGAAATTATATTAAGCAAGAATCAGGAGAAGTAAGACAAACAATTATAGTTAGTTTCGTTATTCTAGTATATATAACTTTTTTAGCAATGATAGTTATTCAGGCGGTGTCTGCATTTGGAAAAATGACTGAAAGCACATTATTTCGGTTAACATCGATATCCGGTAAAAAGATTGTTTTAGCAATATTGTTATACGCTGTAATTTATTTACTTATTTTTGAATTAATAGGCTCTATTTTTTTATATGGTATTTCTATGAAAATAATAAAAGGTACAGAGCTCTATGAAGTATTATTTACACAAAGTGTATTCAATCCACTAAAGCACCTCTTTAGTACTATGTTATATGTATTTAATTTATCTAGTATATTGCTAGTATTACTTTTTTCAGTAGCAAGCGTTAAAGTGTTTTCTTTGAAAAAGAAGAAGTTAAAATATCCAATTATATTTTTCTTATTTTTACTAGTAACAAAATTATTAGGTACTATATATGGAATGTTGGGCGGTCTTGCACCTACTGCACCTTTAATAAAAAAATTAGTATATATAGATGAATCATCAGGGGCGGATGTGTTGCTCTATCCGGAAAAACTTATGAATTTATATAGCCTTAGTTTTTCTATAGGAATATTTATTCTACTTGTTTATATAACAGGTCGCATAATCGATAAAAAACTAGAAGTCTAAAGGAGGAATCGGCATTGGGAAACGTAGTAGTAAAGTTAGAGAATGTTCGAAAAAGGATTGGTGGAACGGAAATTATTCGCGGTTTATCATTTGAAGTTCGCGAAGGGGAAGTGTACGGGTTCCTTGGACCGAATGGTAGTGGTAAAACGACGACAATTCGTATGATGACAGGTCTTATTTCAATGACAGAGGGCGATATTACAATTTGTGGTCATAGTATTCGCACGGAGCGTGAAAAGGCACTAGAGCAAATTGGAGCAATTGTAGAAAATCCTGAACTATATGATTATATGACAGGAATGCAAAACTTAAAGCATTTTGCGAACATGGCCATTACACCAATTAGTAAAGAGCGCATTGCTGAGATTGTAAAGCTTGTTGAATTAGAGCATGCGATTCATAAAAAGGTGAAAACATATTCACTTGGTATGAAACAACGTTTAGGAATTGCACAGGCATTACTTCATCAGCCGAAAATCTTAATTTTAGATGAGCCGACAAATGGATTAGATCCAGCTGGTATTCGCCAAATTCGTGATTATTTACAACGTTTAGCGAAAGAAGAGAATTTTGCTGTAATCGTATCAAGTCACTTATTGAGTGAAATTGAATTAATGTGTGATCGCGTCGTTATTATTAAACAAGGTGAGTTTGTACAAGAGTACAACTTGCATGAAAAAGTGAAACATGATGAGGCAGTCGTTGTAGCGTTTGAAGTAGATGAAGTTCAGAAAGCAAATGAAATCATTAAAGGTAAAGCAAAAGGGAATGTAATTGTAGCATCTGTAACAAAAGACAACATTCCGCAACTTGTAAAAAAACTTGTTCATGCTGATGTACTTGTATACGGAGTTACTGTTCAAAATAAAACGTTAGAGGATGAGTTCTTAGCGATTACTGGGGGAGTGAAAGCGTAATGTTTAAATTAATTCAAAATGAATTTTTAAAGTTGCATGCGAAAAAAGGTATGTATATTTTAATTGGTGTCATTGCTTTATTGGAGATTTTAGGAGCAGTAGTACTGGCAAAATGGGGGGAAGCTGGTAGTTTAAGTGGATCTTACTTAGATTTTGTAAGTTCAGATATCGGCTTAATTATGATATTCGCAACGATTTTTGGAATTACAACAGCTTCTCGTACAATTACAGATGAATTCCAAAAAGGAACGATTAAACAATTATTAATTCGTCCAAGAAAAAGAATGACAGTTTTATTTTCTAAATATATTACAGTGTTATTAACGATGTTATTTATCGTATTTGCTAGTACGTTAATTGCTATGATTATTGGATTAATTGTAATGGACGGTAGTAAAACTGAATTAACGTTAGGAATTGTTTTAAAAACAATATTATATCAGCTGCTATCACCATTTTTCTTTGCAACACTTGCATTTTTCCTAGCAAACGTATTTAGAAAGTCTGTATTACCATTAATTATTACGATGTTCCTATTATTCTTACAAGGAGCAATTAATATGGCACTAATGATGTTTGCAAAAGGTGTAGCGAAGTTTGTAGTATTCTTCCATTTGGATTTAAGAGCTTACGACAGTAATAAATTAATTAGTGGTGGAGCAGAACCTACATTTACAGAATTTACGTTTACAACTTCATTATTACTTGTAGCTGCATACTTTGTTGTATTACTTGTAGCATCAAGTGCATTATTCCAAAAACGTGACGTATTATAATAAAAGAAATCCCCGCTTGTAAAAACGGGGATTTTTATTACATAACTTGCTCAGGTAGTGCAACTTGAAGAGCAGTAATATAGTATTTTAAGAGATATGTTGTTTGAAAGTAATTGAGAAAAATAGGAAGAGTTTCAACTATATTCATATTATAATGTAGTTATCCGACCATTTACTTTTACTATCTTTGGAGGTGTTCTATATGCATTATGCATTTTCACGTATAAGGCTACGTAGCTTTTTTGGATGGATGATCATAGGGTTGTTCCTTACGATGATCCCATTAGGTCTATCAAATGTTTCTGAGAATACGATGGAGGTTATTTCACAAATAACTGTGTTTTTTGTATTTCCATTATTTTGGTTATACGTAAAAACCAATAAAAATAATGTTGTATTTAATAGTTTTTTTGATAAGCCAGGACGTTTACCGTGGGGGTTAATTGTATTAGCAACGATAATGGGAATGATTTTCTCAGTCGGTATATCTCATATTCAATTTTACATATTAGCACATACGTTACCGAATTTCTTAGTTACTATGTTAGAAGACGGAACTGTTATTAATACGAGTAACATATATATGACGATATTTACTTTCGTTTCAGCATGTGTATTAGCACCAATTATGGAAGAGGTTATTTTTAGAGGCTTCTTCTTACAGCGAATGGCTTATAAATGGGGGATTAAAAAAGCTGTCATTATATCTTCCATTATTTTTGGCTTAGGACATTTTGATGTTATTGGTGCGTTCATGTTTGGTGTTGTTATGTGTCTTTTATACATAAAGACACAAAATATATGGACGAATATCGCTGTACACGCTCTAAATAATTTAATTGCAACAAGTATGCAATTTGTTGGCGGAGAAGAGAGTAGCGCAATTTCAATTCCTGAATTACAAGCGCAAAGTAATTTATGGATCGGTATCGGTCTTACAGTTGTTGGATTACTTTGGTTAATTCCTTACGTTTGGAAACAATGGCGTACGGTAAAAGAAGTGGGTGTGCCACCAGTGCGTTTCATAAATGAGGAAAAAGTAGTGAGTGCATCACAAGAAAATGAAGTGTATAGTCAAGTGATTGTAACAGATAGATTGATGGCTGTAGAGCTACCAGATGAGGCTGTAAATAAGCTCCGATTAGAAGAAAATGATTATGTAACAGTATCTGTAGAAGACGATAAAATCGTTATAAAGAAAGTGCATGATAGATAAGTAAAAAGTAGCTCCTTAAGAGCTACTTTTTACTTTGTGATAATTTCTACACGAAAATTATTACCGTTCTTTACATATTTAATATCTGTAACAGTGCGCACTGTTTTTAAAATCTCCACTTTTTCACCAATTCGAGGGATAGTGGGAACATTATCCCAAATGCCAAGCAAATCATCTAATTGTGCTGTTTTTTCATAAAACCAGATTTTCAATGTAAAGCCCCTTTCTCGAACTTTATGTATTTTAATACATAATATATTATTTTTATTCTCATTGTAAGGGGTTTTTATATATTTTATGAATAAAAATGAATTAATCTTCTGGGAAGATATGTTCAATATCAGGAGTAAGAGACACTTCTGATAATACGATATGAGAAACTGTCGTTGCATATGAAGAAACATCATTGATAAAATCTTCAAGTTCAACGAGTGAAGGAACAGAAATTTTTACAATGTAGCATAAGCTTCCTGTTACGCGGTAACAAAAACTTGCAGATGGATAGGACTGAATAAACTGTTGCATACGTGTTGTATCACCGTTTTTTAAAGTGATTTCTAAAATGCAGTCTAAAACAAGTCCTGCTTTTTTATAATCGATATCGATTGTGTATTTTTGGATAACGCCTTCACTTTCGAGTTTACGAACACGTTCTGCAGTAGACGGAGCAGATAAGTTTACTCGTTTCGCCAATTCACGCATGGAAAGGCGACTATCATTATATAATTCATTTAAAATTTTTCGATCAACACGGTCTAGTTGCATTTGTAAATATACCTCCAGTAAAATGATAATTTTTGTAAAGGAAAAATATAAATTAAGATTCATATGAAATGTAAAGAGAACTTTATTTATTTTACAATAAAACTGAAGGGAATAGGAGGGAAAATAATGGAGAGAATTTCATTATCAAATGTAGGAGATACAAAGTTTCAAAAGTTATTAGGTCATAATCCGGAAATATTACATTCTTGGAGTACATTAGAAAATACACTGTACAATAAAGGAACTCTTTCAGCAGAGTTAAAGGAGCAAGTGAGAAGAACATTAGCGTACGGGAATGAATGCCCGTACTGTATGGCAAAGGGAAGGCCTGATGATATGCAAAAGGTAGAAGAAATTGGTGTAGCAGTTACTTTTGCGCATACATTTATTCATGACAAAAAGGCAATAGATGATACTATGTTTCATGTATTGAAACAATATTGGACGGAAAAAGAAATTGTAGAGCTTTGCGCTTATATTTGTTTTATTACTGCGTCACAACAACTTGGTTTTCTGTTTCAATTACAGCCGAAAGAAGGAGAAAATGATGATGAATCAAATAGCACTTATCATAATTGATATAAAATTATTTTAAGAAAATAATTGCGAATTATGTAGAAAAAAATAAGAATATTTCGTATAATCTAAGTACAATCATTTTGAAAATAGGGGTGGCATCATATGGAGCAAATTCCGGTAAAGAGAATAGAAAAAGTACTTGTTGTAGCAGGGGATGATAAACAAAAGCAAAAGGAATTTTATGAATTGCTCTTATCTACTGAGTTTTATGTTGCTGGCTCACTAGAAGCAGAGGAAGGGGCAACAGAAGGAATTCTTCGCTTGCGTCATTTCCAAGGAGAGGGTAGATGGATCGTTCCGTTCTTTACACAAATGGAATTTGTAAAAGACGTGTTGCCAGAAGGAACACCCCTTATTACGATACGTGGGAAAGAATTATTTAGTAGCATTGAGAAAGATGCTACAGCAGTATTAAATGTCGGTACTGATATAAGTAAAACATTTATTCCAGAGGAAATTGCAGATATCGCATCTGGACGAATTTTTAACTATTATAAATAAAAGGAAAAGCGTAATCGCTTTTCCTTTTTAATTTGAACACGGGGTGGCTACGCCGGAAGAAATAGAGAGTGTTTTATTATGTGTACTTATTGTAGCTGTAGCTCCAAGAGGAATCCCAATGTTTGGGCTTATATGTCCAATTGGTAAACCGAATAGGACAGGTATAGCATATGAAGTGAAATATTCATATAGTATTGTTTGCAATGATTGAGATGGTTTAGAAGGAGTGCAGTCATGACAACTTGTAAAAATAACACCACTACATTCATTAAACTTTCCAGATAAAAGTAGCTGATTTAACATACGGTCAATGCGATATGGTTCTTCCCCAATGTCTTCAAGCAATAAAAGTTTATTGGCTGTATTTATCTCGTAGGAGGAGCCAATGATACTCGTTAACACCGCTAAATTGCCGCCAACTAACTGACCTGTAACTGTACGGGAAGAGCTAGGTACGATACATTCTGAAGCAGATAAGATGGTTGAATATGGGTGAAATAGTTGGTTGAAAGAAGATAAAGAAAGAGAATCTACACCTTTACCTAATTCTTCTACCATTGGGCCATGAAAAGTAACAAGCTTTGCATAACGTGAAAAGGCAGTGTGTAAAGCTGTAATATCGCTATATCCCCAAAAGATTTTAGGGTTTTGCTGAATGATTTCATATTGAATGTGAGGGAGGAGACGAGCACTTCCATAACCACCTCGTGCACAGAAAACGGCTTTTACTTCATGGTTTAAAAATGCTTCATGTATATCATCGAGCCGAACTTGATCGCTTCCTGCTAAATATCCATATTTCTCATAAACACTTTTCCCGATTACTACAGACAACCCCATTTCTTGTAGTACAGTTACACCTTTTAATACATTTTCAATTGTTGGTGGGCCGGACGGTGCAATAATCATTACTGTATCACCTTGTTGTAATGCATTTGGATATATCATTTTTTTCAGCCTCCTTCCCTTTCAATATATTCGCTTCATAGGAAGTTCAACCCTTGTAAAAGAAGGGGAAAGTTTGTCAAATAAAGAAGATATAAAGGGAATTGGAGGAGAAATGATGTTTACAAGTCGAGTCATAGATTTATTACAAATTAAGTATCCCATCATTCAAGCCGGAATGGCCGGTGCGATTACGACGCCAGAACTTGTTGCTGCTGTAAGTAATAGCGGAGGATTAGGAACGCTTGGAGCAGGCTATATGAGCCCAGAACAAATTCGTGAAGCAATTTATAAAATAAGGGAACGAACAGATAAGCCTTTCGGTGTTAATTTACTTTTAACGAAAGAGATAAAGATAGAAGAAGAGAAAGTAAATTGGGCAAAGGCATTACTAAGCGAAGTGAATAGAGAATTCGGTATAGAGGGAGAAGAGATAGTAAAGCTACCAAAAGGCTATAAAGAACAATTACAAGTATTATTAGAAGAAAACGTACCAGTCGTTAGCTTTGCATTTCAAACGTTAGAAAAAGAAGAAATAAATGACTTAAAAAAAAGAGGAATAAAAGTCATCGGAACAGCTACTCATGTGACAGAGGCGAAAGTACTTGCTGAATTAGGAGTAGACATGATTGTCGGTCAAGGTAGTGAAGCAGGGGGACATAGAGGAACGTTTATCGGGAAAGAACAGAACGCTATGATTGGGACGTTCGCATTAATTCCGCAGTTAGTAGCAGCAGTCCCGCATATCCCGATTGTTGCAGCTGGTGGTGTAATGAACGGACAGGGGCTTGTTGCGGCATTTACACTGGGGGCAGAAGCTGTTCAAATGGGATCAGCCTTTTTAACGAGTGAAGAAAGCTTTACGCATGACGTGTATAAAAAAGCGGTTTTACGTAGTACAGATACGAGTACAACTGTGACGCGTGCGTTTTCTGGGAAATATGCACGCGGTATTCGTAATGAATTTATAGAGAAGCATGAAGGGAAAGAAGAAGACCTTCCGATGTATCCAGTGCAAAATGTATTAACCTCTAAAATACGCCAAGAAGCAGCAAAGCAAAATAATGGAGAATATATGTCACTTTGGGCAGGACAAGCGTCATCATTAGCACGAATAGAATCAGCTCAGCATGTAGTGGAGAGAGTGATGAAAGAAGCAGATAACGTAATTGAACAATTGCAAAATGTATATAGAAAAAGACCACTTGAATAATTCAAGCGGTCTTTTCTTTAGTTTGCTTTATAAAATTGTTGGATGGCTTCATCAATATAAACCCAGCCTTTCCAACCTAAGTGCATGTGATCTTTTAAGAAGTATTTATCATACTCATGATTTGAGAAGTCGGCAATTGGATAGCCAGCTTTCTCAATTTGCTCATGAACTTTCTTGTAGTACAATTCGCGGCGTTCTTTCGGGAAGCCAGCGTAATCGTACCAAGGACCTTTTACAGGAACAGAAATGAAGAGTGGTTTTGCACCAGATTGTTTTAATAAATCAAGTACAATTTGTAAATCTTCATATTCTGGCGATTGATCATAAGCATCATTTTTTAAGTAGCCTTCACGTTGCTTTAATTTCTTCTTGATTTTACTGTTGAAGTAGCCGTCTTCGATACCGTATTTGTTAGATTTAGATTCTACTGCACCAGTTTGATCTGCATGTTTACGAGCCTCTTCCCAATTCATTTGTTTTAATGAAGGATCAAGTTTTTCTTTATGCGGTTTAATATCAAACATAGCTGTAAATAAATCTTTACGATCTAAAATGTTACGATAAATATAAGCGAAAGGTTTAGCAGCAAGTGCTTTTACTTTATGCTTTGTATCATCATAAACGATACCTTCAAGAGAAATTTTAAGCAAAGTTTCTTTTTTAACGATCTCAAAGTTTAATAAACGCTTTGCAATTTGCTTTTTCATTTCAGGTTTTACATCATCGTTGAAAATGAAGTGGTAACCTTGTTGTTTGGAAAAGTTAGGTGCAAAGTGTGTTTCATCAATACCTTGTGGTACAAACCATTGCGGAGAAAGAACGAATACCATCTTCTTATCTTTTAATTGATCCATTGTAGATGCGAAGTTTAATACATGCACAAGGTCTTGTGTTCCGCCGCGTCCAAGTAGGAATGGTGTGAACCCTTCAGGCTTTACTTTGAAATAATTTGATGGATGAAAAGCATCCATACGTGCGAATTCCGATGATCCATACATCGGAAGGTATTTCGGGTCTGCTAACATCTTTTGCTGTAAAATCATACTTTGAATCTTTTCTTCTTTTAAAGAAGTGGCAGCTTGTTCTACTTTTTCATCACTTAAAAGTGGAAGTAGAAAGCGCGTTGGGATAAGTAAGAATACAGCAAAAAGGGCCAATGCTAAAAGCATCGGACCAAATTTTGCTTTGTTCATCGGATTTCTTCCAACTTCTTAATAACCATGTTTGGTGTAGCCCACTCGTCACGATCAAAATCAGAAATAGAAACTTCAATATCTAAACGCTCTTGGAATTCAACTAATAAAGATACTACAGCGAAAGAATCAAGAATACCTTCTTCAAATAATTGAACATCTAAGTTTTCTTTTACAATATCGTTTTCACATACTTCTTCTAAAATATCTAATACTTGCTCTTTGAATTCTGCCATTTTTAAAATCTCCTTTATATCCGAAATATATTATATGTGCAACTTCTTAATGGTATAAGAAGGGTGCATTAAAAGTATCTGTTAAGGTGTCCAGAGAAAATTAGGAAACCGAAACATACAACATGGAACGTAATTACAATCGCAAGGACGTGTGTAAATTTATTGTTTGGCCAAAACTTATGCTTCTTGTTTTTTCGTTCGAAAATATCGAATAAAATAAACAGTGCGGCATGATATAGACCATAAATAACATACTGCGCAACAGCGCTTCCTTGGATGTGCCAAATTCCCATAATGAAGAAGTTTAAAAATGCCCCGATATACGAAATAGTGTAACGGTTCTTAATTAACTTTTTCTTCGTTGCAAAAAAGACGAAACGCATGTAAATAAAATCACGGAACCAGAATGATAAACTCATGTGCCAACGGTTCCAGAAGTCTTTAATATTACGACTAAGGAATGGCTTATTAAAGTTTTCTGGAGTTTTAATTCCCATCATATAACTGATACCAATTACGAACGCACTATAACCTGCAAAGTCAAAGAATAACTGCATGCTAGTAGCGTACATAAAAATCGCATTAGATAAAAGTGTATCTTGATTGGCGAATACTGCCTTTACAAGGTATGTTGTTATCAAGTGAGCGATTATAAACTTATACAGAAAACCTTGGAAAATACGGTTAAGTCCTGTATATAGTAAATTTTGATATTCCTCAGCACTAGGTGGCTTTTGGATATCTTTTTGGAATCTACGATAACGATCGATAGGTCCACTTGAAATCGCAGGGAAGAATAAAACGAATTCCCAGAAATTAAAGAAGGAAAGTTCTTTAATTAAATTATCACGAACTTCAAAGACCATTTGTACAGCTCTAAATGTTACATAAGACATACCTGCGAAAACAATAAAATGTAATTCAGGTACAAATGGTGCGATTTTTGCCAAAATAAGTGGCAAAATCGATAAAATAACAGCTATACAAAACATGAATGTACTATTGTTTTGTTTTCTTAAAAGTAAATAGCCTTTAATCAGGGCATATTGCCAAATAATAAATGCGGCTAACATAATCGCTTGCTTCGGTTTATCCGAGAAGATAATAGCAATCATGACTAATGTTAAAACGGCATTATATTTACGCAACATTTTACCTTTTAATCCAGCTATGATAGTAGGTATTAATAAAATGCCCACTATAGCGAAAAAATAAAATGATCCATATGCGGTCATGCTGTAACCTCACTCAATAATTTTTTGCGATCTACCTTTCCATTTGGTGTCATTGGAATAGAAGATTGATACATGAATTTACGTGGAATCATGTAGTTTGGTAATCGCTCATTGAGTTCTTTTTTGATTGCAGATGTTAATTTGAATTCTTTTTCAAATGAATGTTCTCCAGGAACAACAACCGCTAATAAATAATCGTATTTCTCACCTTTTTTAATTGGAACGATAACTGCTCCTTCTACGTAAGAACACGCACGAAGATGATGCTCAATTTCTTCTAATTCCATTCGATAACCATGCAGCTTAATTTGGAAATCAAGACGACCATTATAGAATAGAAGACCATTTTCAACATAGCCAGCATCGCCTGTTTTATAGGCGCGCTCACCGTCAATCATAGTAAATGCTTTTTCTGTTAATTCAGGGCTTCCTAAATATCCAACGCTGACGCTAGGACCAACAATTACGATTTCACCTTTTTCACCATCAGGTGCAATCGTACCATCTTCTTTCATAATAAGAAGGCGGCAATCTGATTTACAGTAGCCAACTGGAAGTGATTTGTATTGATTAAGTACTTCTTCTGTAACGTGAATACCTGTTACAGCGACAGTAGCTTCAGTTGGACCGTACGTATTCATAATTGTTGCTTTTGGGAAACGCTCAATTAATTTTCTAGCTACTTCATTTGGTAACACTTCACCGCAGAATAAGAATGTTTTCATGTTTGGTAGCATACTCTCAGAGAAAGATGCTTCCATTAAACACATCTCTGCGAAAGAGGGTGTTGAAGTCCATACTTGTATATCCGATTGCTCTAAAGAAGCAAACAAGTCTTTTGGACGTGCAATCATATCTTTATCGATTGCCCAAAGTGTACCACCTGTTACTAATGATGGGTAAATATCCATGACAGATAAATCAAATGAGAAAGGTGCTTGGTTTAAGAATACTTGCCCTGTTTGTAAGTTGAAATCTTCTACAGCCCATTTTGTAAAGCTTACAAGGCAGTTATAAGTAATCTGAACCCCTTTCGGATTACCTGTGCTTCCTGATGTGTAAATAATGTAGAAGTTCTCATCACCTTTTACCGCATGTTCAGGATTTGGAGTGTTCCCTTTATGAGTAAAGAAAATATCTTTTAAGTTGTCTTCACTTACAATGCGAACTGGTAAATCAGTTACAGCTACTTCTGCTACTGATAAAAGTAATTTCGCACCAGAATTTTCAGCGATACGTTGTACACGATCAGCTGGGATAGATAAATCTACAGGAATATAAGCATGTCCAGCTTTTACACAACCTAAAAAGTTAATAATCATTTCAGGTTGCATATGGCCATACACCATAATTGGTGAACGATCATCTGGATACTCAGAAGAAATCCAATGTGCTAACGCATCAGAATCTTCCTTTAATTGTTTGTACGTAATTTTCGCATCTCGCCAAACAAAAGCAGTTTGATCAGGCGTTTCAATAGCCCACTTTTCAATTTGTTCTAATAACTTCATAACGTTCCCACCCTAAAATTCGTTGTAAATAAATGTACTTGTGTTTGTATCATGGAATCCATACAACCAAAGTAATGCAAATAAAATTGCAAGGTAATAAACCGTCTTTGCAACCCATTGTGTGAGTGGTCGAGACCATATCTCTTTTAATCTTTCCATGTCTTTCCCTCTCTTAATGAAATAATAGCTCTTTGTAGGTATCATGTCCTACATTATTGTGAAAAAAACAAACTTCCACATTTTAGGTAAAAATAAGTCAAAAGGCTCTTTTCTGATATTAGCACTAAATACTAAAAAAGAAAATCCCTAACTTAGCAATTATATTACATTCAGCATGAATTTGTAATGGGTTTGACATGTAAATAGAATGTAGATTGTGTGAATAAATAAAAGTGGACGATAAGAATGTGTAAAATATAGTATTTGTTTTTATGAATCATTTGAAACGGAGTAAACTTTTTCATTTCTATCTCTTTTGAAAAGGAGGAAATTATCATGAATAGAGTGTGGAAGAATCTAATTTCGGAAGAAAATATCTTGAAATGGAGAAGACATTTCCATAAGTATCCGGAATTATCATTTTATGAAAAAGAAACTTCGCAATTTATATATGATACAGTATGCTCATTTTCTTCTTTAGAAGTAACGAGGCCTACAAAGTATAGTGTACTAGCAATAAAAAGAGGAACAGAACAAGGGAAAGTGATTGCGATTCGAGCTGATATAGATGCTTTGCCAATTCAAGAGGAGACAAGTAAATCTTATATGTCTGTGAATAAAGGAATGATGCATGCATGTGGGCATGATGCTCACGCAGCTATTTTGTTAGGTACAGCAGAAGTGCTATCAAATATAAAGGAAGATTTTGCAGGTGAAATCCGTCTATTCTTTCAGCATGCCGAAGAGGTGTATCCCGGCGGGGGACAAGAAATGGTTGAAGCAGGCGTGATGGATGGTGTTGATTATGTAATAGGTTTACACGTTATGTCAGGACTTGAGAGCGGAAAGATAGGC
This sequence comes from Bacillus sp. LSHTCR4, assembly GCF_057197025.1. Lineage (NCBI taxonomy): Bacteria > Bacillati > Bacillota > Bacilli > Caryophanales > Bacillaceae > Bacillus > Bacillus sp. LSHTCR4. Next base: position 438,575 of record NZ_JBXUNO010000001.1, read on the forward strand.
ATTGCGTACGGGCCGATGATGGCGGCACCAGACGTATTTACAGTTGAAATTCAAGGGAAAGGAGGGCATGCAGCGAGGCCAGAAGAAACAATAGATCCTATTGCTATCGGAGCACAGATTATTACAAATTTACAACATATCGTATCAAGAAATACAAGTGCTTTTATGCAAAGGGTAGTTTCGGTTACACAGTTTCATGGGGGAATGGCTGATAATATTATTCCTAGTGTAGTAACTTTAATGGGAACTGTTCGTTCATTTAATCAAGCATTAAGGATAGAAGCCGAAGAGAAAATCGAGAAAATTGTGAAAGGAATTACAGAAGCACATGGAGGGGCGTATACATATACGTATCGATATGGATATGATCCAGTTATTAATGATGAATATATTACGAAAGTAGTAGAAGAAAGTGCACTACATTTGTTTGGGAATGAGCGTGTTGTGAAGCTTGAACCTTCTATGGGAGGAGAAGATTTTTCAGCATATTTAAGAAAAGCACCGGGTTGCTTCATTAAATTGGGGACGGGGAATGAAAAGATAGATACTTGCTATCCTCATCATCATCCAAAATTTGATGTAGATGAATCAGCTCTCATTTATGGAGTGGAATTATTTTTAGAAACAACGATGAGGTTACTGAAATCATAGAAAAGTATAAAAAAAGGCAACTGCGCTCTATCGCAGTTGCTTTTATTTCTTTCCGTCAGAGAGGGCTGAGAAAGAACTATGCTCATTTATAGTATATGAATAGCTAACGGACAAGCTTGTACATTTTAATCATTTTTTTAAAAATAGTTATTGACATTGATTATCAATGTCAATTAATCTAAATATAGTTGAAATTGATAATTATTATCAATGGGATGGATGCGACATGTTAATGAGAAAAAAATTTCACCTTCTACGGAGGGGATTAAAAGATAAAAATAAAGAAGTTAATCAGCATATGGAATGGCAACGAAATGTAATTCGTTCTGAATATGTAGATGAGAAGAAGAGCATTCAAACAGAAAAAGAGATACAAAGTAAAGGGAGAGGTTCAGTTGAGTAAGTTAGTAATGATTTTTGCAAGTATGAGTGGAAATACAGAGGAAATGGCTGACCATATTGCCGGTGCAATTCGTGAAACAGAAAATGAAATTGAAGTTATTGATATTATGGATTCACCGGAAGCTTCTATATTAGAACAGTATGATGGAATTATTTTAGGGGCATACACTTGGGGAGATGGTGATCTTCCTGATGATTTCTTAGATTTTTATGACGCAATGGATTCTATTGATTTAAATGGGAAAAAAGCGGCAGTATTCGGATCATGTGATTCGGCTTATCCAAAATATGGCGTGGCAGTTGACATTTTAATAGAAAAGCTACAAGAACGCGGGGCAGCAGTTGTGTTAGAAGGATTAAAAGTAGAATTAACGCCAGAAGATGAAGATGTAGAAAAATGTTTACAGTTTGGAGCTGAATTTGTAAAACACCTTTCTTAATGGCAGAAGGGAGATGAAGAGCAAGTGCATGAGAAAATCGCAATCAAAACGATGACAGATTATCATTTGTATGATTTTATGCGTTGTCCGCATAAATTTTATTTTCGTCATATAAAAAGGAGAGAACCTTCTTCGTTTGAATGGCAACAAATCGCACAAATGATTGTGAATCGAATTATTAACGAATATTACACGCTACCTGCAGGCCAACAAACGAAAATTGTACTTTTAATATTAATAGAAAAGTATTGGAAAAAAGTAAGGGTTAATATGTTTGCTTCGAAGACGGAGTATTATATTGTGTTAGCGAAGCTAACGGATCACTTATTACAGTTTGTTGAAAGAGATGATAGCCAGACACCGCCGTTATTTTTATATGAAAAATTTCAAACATATATGGAAGAGTTAGGTGTTCACATGTCATTGACATTAGAAGTTGGTGAGTGGAGTACTGAGTCGTTTGTAATTAAAAAGTATGTTGTCGATGCGGATGAGGAAATGCTTGCTCTTTGTCAAAAGTTAATGACAGTATTCAGTTATAAAGCTTTCGGCATTCTTCCAGGAAAAATTGAAGTTATTAATTTAATAGAAGGAACTAAGTATGACTACATTCCGAAACAGGAAGATATTATAACTGGAATGGCTGATTTATCTAGAATGAAAGAGATGTTACAGCAACCTGAGCATTATACAGAGCGTCATTTTCGTTCTGAGTGTATAAGTTGTGCATTTCGTAGTGAATGCCAAGGGGAAGAAGTAAAGAAAGAAGCGAAACAGAAGAAAAATATCGTACATTAAAGGATGCAATTTTGCATTCTTTTTTGTTATTGACATGAAAAGCTTTTCATCATTTACCGTATATTTGTAGCAGATTTTAATAAAGGGAGGAATAATCAATGAAAGATGAAACGAAAGTATTTCAATGGTTAAAAGAACAGAATGCTCCTTTTGGAATTCAACTGCAAATTTTACAAGCATTTCAACTGTATAAAGTCATTGTTGAAATGGATAAAAAGTTAATGATGTATGAGGAGAGGGAATATAGGGAGAGAATGTAATCTCATCCCTGCAGTATTACTTTCAGTTGTTTTATACCTACTAGAAATTTAAGTTCATTCTTTGTTTCAAAGTTATAAATCATATTATGTAGTAAAGGACTGTATTGATAAAAACTTGTGATGCGGTGAATGAGTAATGGATCATGATGTGAAGTAAGTGTACTGTATTGTTCATATACTGATGTAGTAAATTCATGTCCGAAATCATCATATAGCCCAGCGAAATCAAAGGCAGGATCTCCAATTTGAGCATCACCAAAATCGATAATTCCTGAAATGGTTTTATTTTGTTTATCAAATAAAATGTGATGATGTGTAAAGTCGGCGTGAATGATTGTATTTTGAAATTTGGATGTAGCTAGACAGGCAAAGAAACTCTCGAATAAACGATTTAAGGCTGATTTTTGGAACAAAGTAAGATTGTTAGTAACATACTGATTTAATTTAGTTTGTAGCTCTTTCCAGTAGGTAAGTGTTTTTTCAATAGGGAATCCTAACGCTGTAACACTTTTTAGAGGAATACTATGTAGAGCAGCAAGGAAAGTTGCTAATTGTGTAATAAGTGCTTTTCGTTCTTGTTTTTCTAGTGTAGTAACTATTTCTGTTTTTAAAGGTTCACCATGAATGAGAGTATAGTAGCTACAAAGCGGAATAGCATCAGTATTCTTTTCATAGAATAGGTGATACTTTGGAACTTCAATTTCATGTAGTGAACAAGAGAGAAGTGTGCATAGTTCTTTTTCTAATGGAATTCGCATTGCATATTCCTGTTTTCGCGGGAAACGAAACAGTAGTTCATCATTTACTATAATTGCTACATTATCCCATCCTTCCTCATTTTGTTTATAGGAATGTATAGAAAGATTAGGTAGAGCTTTTTTAATATATTGTTTGTAAGAGTCCATAATTGTTCCTCGTTTCTAAGTTAAGTTATTCTACTTCATGATATCAGAATTTTCTTTCTATATGTTAAAATACAATTATCATTATGAAGAGGGGCGGGAGTGTTATGAAGAAAAGACTATTAATCACTTCTCTATGTATCGCTTTTGGATTGTTTTGGTCATATAAAGAAGAGGTTTTTGCTAGCTATAAACCGATTGATCAGTACGGATTAAATAAGGGATTAAAGAACAAAAGTATAGAAATTTTAACTCATAATGAAATGAAAAAGGTAGGAGAACATTTTGTGACCGAGCAACTATCAGTGTTTGGGTTTCATAATAAAGAAGATGTAAAACGAAAAAGTGAAGAAATATTTGTAAATAGTGGGTATGAACAATTAATGAAAAACTATTATCCAAATCGTTTTCGGGACTTAGAGTATAAATTTATAAACGGGGAAATACGTGAAGTGACGGATGAAAGTTTTCTCTATAAAACTGTAGCGTACGTGGTGGGTACTGAAAATGGTAAGAGAAGCGAAATGAAATTGAATTATGAAATGAAAATTGTAAAGGTTAATCATACATTTAAGGTGTTAGAACAAAAACAGTACGTACAATAAAGTGAAACATGAATCAGTGCCATAAATAGCGGAATAAAAAATCCCCCAGTTCTTTGAGGGATTCTAAAGATTTTCATTTTGTTGACCAATTTCTTTTTGAGCAATATATAAATTTCCTTGCTCGACTTGTTTTTGAGTAAGAACCGAATCACCTACATACCCTTTTTCTGTTTTTACAGTTCTTTTTGAACGATTGGAATTTTGTTTCTTCATATAATAAATCACCTTCCATCAAAAATAAACGAAAATGATAAGCACAAGCAATACAGCAGCAAAAATGGTAATCCCCATTAAAAACGAAGTGTTTTTATATTTAGGTGGCTTATGTACATCTTGCCGATATCCAGGTGAAATTTCAGGGGCGAATTCTTCGTCGAATGATTGCTTTTTTTCTTTTTCGTCCATATGTATCCACCTTTCTTTTTCATTATGTTATACGTTTAAAGAAAAAATATGCATAAAGAAAACCGCCCTCTATCGTGAGCGGCGGTCTTCTGTTGTGTATTTTCTTTGAACTTGAAAGAGACGGACAAGCAGGAAGGTTGCTCCAAATGCTAGACCGATAATAAGACCAATCCAATATCCTTTTGCTGCCCAATCAGTATAGGTTGCTAATATGTAACCGAGAGGGAGACCAATTACCCAATAGGCGATCAATGTCATAATTAAGGCGACATTTACATCTTTATAACCCCGTAGTGCCCCTTGTACAGGAGTTGCAATTGCATCTGAAATTTGAAATAAAATCGCAAATATAAGGAATTCTTTTGCTAAATGATGAACTTGTATATCTGTCGTATAAATCGAAGCAATTTCATCATCAAAGAAGTAAAGAAGAATGGAATATAATAGGGCGAATGCAAGTGCTAAGCCAATCCCGATAAATCCATATTGTTTTGCGTTATTATATCGTTTCGCTCCAACTTCAAATCCAACAGAGATGGTCATGGCCATTGCTAAACTTAAAGGAGTCATATATAGCAAGGAAGCGAAGTTCATAGCTGCTTGATGAGCTGCGATTGTTGTCGTACTAAAATTACTCATCATAAGTGTTACCGCAGCGAAAATACTCGTTTCAAAAAAGATAGCAAATCCGATAGGGACGCCAAGTTGTAAGAACTCTTTCCAACTCGAAAGAGAAGGGCGATATAATTGTTTAAAGATATGGAAAGATGCAAAAGGCTCTTTCGTACGAATAATAATAACGGTAATAATTAAAATGCACCAATAGGTTGCTGCAGAAGCAATTGCTGCTCCGACACCACCGAGTTTTGGAAAACCGAAGTTACCGAAAATTAATACATAATTTAATACTACATTAATTGGTAATGATAGTAATGTAATGATCATCGTTGTACGAGTTTTTCCTAATGCATCAATAAATCCGCGTAAAACTGTGTAAGTAAATAAAGGGATAATTCCAATTGCGATAATACTTAAAAATTGTGCTGCAATACGTTCTACAGGTTCTTCCAATCGCATGCCATTTAAAATAGGTGTAACAGTAAAGAAACCGATAAGGATAACAACGAGGCTAGCGAAAATGGCTAAATATACTGCCTGTATGACAACGTGAGGAACATCCTCTTTTTTCTTAGATCCGACGAGTTGTGCAACAATTGGAGTCGTAGCCATCAAAATTCCTGTTAATCCCGTACTAACTGGAATCCATATACTTGTTCCGATAGCAACACCTGCTAAATCAATAGGGCTTGCATGTCCTGACATTGTCGTATCGAAAAAACTCATTGCAAATAATGACATTTGCGTAACGAAAATCGGGAAAAATAGTAATACAAATTGCTTTAATTTTTGTGATAATGAATTAGTTTCTTTCATAAAATCCCCTTTCCGTATAAAAAAAACAAACTCTAACTATCATACAATTTAATCAAAAAATAGAAAAGAAATACGCGCATACAATATGTACAATCAATAAAAAAAGGATGCACTTTAAAAGGGGATAAGGTATTATGATAAGGTGTGAAAAATTACATATTTGTTATTAAGGAGGCACTACTCGTGGCTGATTGGTTAATTGGAATAATCATGGGTGCTGTTGAAGGTTTAACAGAGTTTTTACCAGTTTCATCAACAGGACATATGATTTTAACAGGTCATTTACTTGGATTCGACGACGAGAGAGCGAAAGTTTTCGAAGTTGTTATCCAATTGGGATCGATTTTAGCAGTTGTAGTTATATTTTGGAAGCGTCTATGGTCTTTAGTAGGTATAGGAAAAGTAACAGATGGACCATCGTTAAATTTATTACATATTATTATCGGAATGATTCCTGCCGGCATATTAGGTGTATTATTCCATAGTGCAATTAAAAAGGTTTTATTTGGTCCAGGACCAGTTGTCATTAGTTTAGTAGCCGGTGGTATTTTAATGATTGTTGCTGAGAAGTTTTCGAAACCAAGTACAGCAAGAACATTAGATGAAATCACATATAAGCAAGCATTTACAATCGGAATGTTCCAATGTTTAGCGCTTTGGCCAGGATTTTCTCGTTCTGGTTCTACAATAAGTGGTGGTTTATTAGCTCGCGTGTCACATACAGCGGCAGCTGAATATACATTCATCTTAGCAGTACCAATGATGGTAGCAGCAAGTGGCTTAGATTTAATTAAAAGCTGGGATATATTAAGTGCGGCTGATATACCGTTATTTGCAACAGGATTTATTACAGCGTTCGTTGTTGCAATGCTTGCAATTGTTTCATTCTTAAAATTATTATCTCGTGTAAAACTAACACCGTTCGCTTATTATCGTTTCATTTTAGCTGCGGTATTCTATTTCTTCATTATGTAATAAAAAAACTGCCGAATTCGGCAGTTTTTTATTTTACTACTTTTTCCATCATGCTTTCCATTACATGTTCCCAAAGAGAAGTATCGTCAGCCAATGTAGCACGGAAGTTAGCGTACATTTCTTTTTGTTTCTCTTCGAATGTTGGGTCTTCTTTTTCAGGTAATGTAGCGCGCATCGAAGTTACTAACTCTTGTACTTTTGGAGCACGTGGTCCCCAAACGGCTTGTTCGTTTCCATCTTTATCAATGAAAATAAAGATTGGAATCGCACGTGCTGTTCCGTTTGTTAAATATTGATCCATTAATTCTAAGTTTTCATCGCGAATTAATAATGACATATCAATATTTGCAACTTCAGAAATTCGTTTCATAACAGGTACGCATAAAAGAGCATCACCACACCAATCAGCTGTTAATACGATAACACGCCATCCATCATTTTGACGCTCTTCTAAAACTGGAAGTAATTCATTTGGAATTAAAAAGTTATTGTAAATGTGCAGTAGCTCGTATTGATTTACTTTCATTTCATTCACATATGTATCAAAGGACATACCTTTATCAGCCCATTGTTGTAAGTTCATAAGTAACACCTCTTTAGTATGATTTATTTTCATTGTACCAATTTTTATGTAGAAAAGCTTGTATTCTTACTCTTTCTTATCGCTTAATAATTTACTTAATAGGAAAAGGAATAGTACGACACATAATTCAGCTATGTTGGACATTTGTACGCTTTCTATCCAATCATCAGCAGTATGAATGACGAACCAATCTAGTGTAATTTCAATGAATGAGAAAAGCGTAATAGAAATCCAATTTTGCATGTTTTGTGTCAGTGGATATAGCAGTGCTTTGAAGAAGCTGAAGATGAAAAATGTAATACCGTCTAAGAAAGTGATTAATAAAAAAAAGAGAAGTAAAGCAGTACGTGAATTATACTCTATACCTGTAATTTGAAAGATTCCTACATATACAAAAAATATAAATGCAAAAACTATAATGAGAAAAAGAGCAATAATACTAATGATAATGGTCTTATCTTTTAGGCTGAGATTTGAGAACTTCTCCTCCTCACGCATTAAAATACCCCCTTTTTCTGGAAGTTAACTTCATTTTATCATAAAATTCATATTAAAAAACTACGAATTATGGGAAAATAAGGTGACAAAAAGTAAGATTTCATGTAAAATTATTAATAAGGTTTTTATTTAACTAAATGAAATAAAAGGGGCTGTCAAAGTTGTCTCAAAATCGAGAGCAATTAATGGAAGAACTATCGACAAATGTTTTTGCTATGTTCCGCACGTTGCGTAATGATATTGGAAAAATATTTGGTGGTTACATACCGTGGAATGAGTTCATCGTCCTTAGAATATTGAATCGTACGAATAAAGAAATGGTATCACGTGTAGCGAATGAGTTAAATGTGTCGAATAGTCATATTACAGCTGTTACAGAAAAATTAATTAATAAAGGTTTTGTAACTCGTTCACGTTCTACGTCAGATCGCCGAGTTGTATATTTGGAGATTACAGAGCAAGGAAAAAATTTAGTTGCGAAAATGGAAGATGCGAAAAAACAATATTTACAAGAAAGATTTTCTACGCTTTCAGAAGAAGAAATGAATATAATGATATCTATTTCTAAAAAACTTATTTAAGTTATTACAAGTGAGAAAACGCTTACGTAGTGATGGAGAAGACCTTCCTTATATGAGGAAGGTCTTCTTTTGTATGTAAAAGATTATAAAAAAGAAAATATGTAACATACTACTAGTAAAGGAAAGGGGGCAAAAATATGACAAATCGAAATGGTAGTAAAGGGAGCGGAAATCAAGGCTCACCCAGATCAGGGCAATTTCAGCAAGAGTTTAGTGCTGAATTTGAGACTGGTAATGATAACAAAGGAAAAGAATATCGTTCGAAAAAAGGAAGTAAATCAAAAAAGGAGTGAATCATTTCACTCCTTTTTTGATTTAAGATGCGGCAGATTGATCCGTATTATATTTTTCTTCTGATTTTGCGACAATCATTGCGCAAATTGCATCACCAGAAATATTTACAGCTGTTCTTGACATATCTAGAATGCGGTCAATACCGATAATTAAGGCAATACCTTCTACTGGTAGATTTACTTGATTTAAAACCATCGTCAGCATTACAAGCCCAACACCTGGTACACCAGCAGTGCCGATACTTGCTAGTACAGCAGTTAATACGACCATAGCTAATTGCGGTAATGTAAGTTCAACGCCGTATACTTGAGCGATAAATACAGTCGCGACACCTTGCATAATAGCCGTACCATCCATATTAATCGTCGCACCTAATGGTTGTACAAAAGAGCTGATTGCTTTTGGAACTCCTAGTTTTTCTTGTGCGGTTTTCATAGCAAATGGAAGAGATGCATTAGAGCTAGATGTACTAAATCCAATCGCCATTACTGGTCCGAAATGTTTAAAGAAACGGACAATACTTTCTTTTGCTAATACCTTTAATAAGCCGCCATATACGAAGACACCGTGAATAATAAGTACTAGCATAACGACAATCATATACTTGAACATCGCAGCGACGCCTGCAAGACCCATTTTACCAACGGATGAAGCGAGCAAGCCAAATGTTCCGATTGGAGCCAATTTCATAACGAGATTAACAAGATACATCATTAATTCGTTGCCCTGTTCAAGTAATGAATGGATACCTTGAACTCGTTTTCCTAAAATAGCTATACCGAGTCCGATTAATACGGCGAAGGCAATAATTTGTAACATGTTTCCATCGGCCATTGCTTTTGCTGGATTATCTGGTACGATATTTAGCAATGTATCAACGAAAGATGTTTCGGTTTTTGCCCCCTCATATTTAAGCCCTTCGGTTTTAAAGTTACCGCCAGATCCTGGTTTTATAATAAGTGCAAATGTAACAGCAATAGAGATGGCAACAGCTGTTGTTACGAGGAAGAATGAAATTGATTTTAAACCGATTCTTCCAAGTTGCTTCGGATCTCCAAGACCAGCAGCTCCCAGTACGATAGAAATAAATACGACAGGAACAACTAGCATTTTAATGAGTCGAATAAACAATTGACCAAGTGGATTGAACACATATTGATTTAACGGATCAAAAATGGATGGAGCAGCTAAATTTAAAGTGAGTCCGACAACTAAACCGAGAAATAATGCAATTAAGATTGCTTTTGTTTGTTTCAATAAAATCCCCCCTTATTTTTTGTAAAATAGCTTTCTACATTAATTGTACCGAAAAAATACCTATTTTTACAATATTTTCTGAAAATTTGTATAAAATTATTTGTTTTAGTGTAGAGAGGATTACGTTTGTATTTGAAAAACAAAATAGGCCATCACATTGGATGGCCTAGGGAAGGGGACAATTTATGTCAATTTAATTAGGGATGGAAGTTGTTCAAGACACTGGGGAATGTCTTATAAATTAGGGAGGAACAACTTCGATACATATACTATAAAAGATAGATGTGACCGGGGTGTGAACATAGAGTGAAAGAGAGAGGGAGTTTTAAATAGAAGATAGAAAGACAAAAAAATAAGACCATCACACACAGGATGGCCTAAGGAAGGGGACAATTTATGTCAATTTAATTAGGGATGGAAAGCTGTTCAAAGACACTGGGGAATGTCTTATAAATTAGGGAGGAACAGCTCCGATACATATACTATAAAAGATAGATGTGACCCCTATGTGAACATAGAGTGAAAGGTATGAGGATTTAAGAAATGATACATATAAAATGATTGTTGTGAGAGTTGTAGAGTAAGGATACTTATAATAGAAAGAGTCTTTTCATAAAATGAAGTGAAGTTTGAGTATAAATAAAAGTTGAAAACTATGAAAAAAAGGATTATGCTCAACTATATTATAAGAATATAAGGTTTATCCTACTATTTAAGGTTTTTTATAAGCCTTTAGTTATGAGGGGCAAAAAGGGAGCTAGTGAATATGGAAGTAACAAAAAGACAAAGGCTGTATAATCGTTTTATACGATTAAATCCACCACAAATATTAGCATTAGGTTTTTTCTGCTTAATTGTGGTTGGCGGTTTGTTATTAAAGTTACCATTCGCAACGAAAGTACATATTAGTTGGGTAGATGCTTTCTTTACGGCAACGTCAGCAGCAACTGTAACGGGATTGGGAGTAGTAGATACTGCAAGTACGTTTACGATGTTTGGTGAAATTGTAATTATGTTTTTAATTCAAACAGGCGGTTTAGGCCTTATGACAATTGCCATTTTAATTGTTTGGGTATTAGGTAAAAAAATTGGATTACGTCATCGCTTATTAATTGGAGAGGCGTTTAATCAGACAAATATAGGTGGTCTCGTAAAATTAGTAAAACGTGTCTTTATATTTTCAATTTGTATTGAGTTTATTGGAGTCATCTTTTTATCATTTCGTTTTATTCCAGAGTTTGGCTTTGGAAAAGGTGTATACTATAGTATTTTTCACGTAATCGCATCTTATAATAACGCTGGATTTGCCCTATGGCCGGATAATTTAACAAGGTATGTAGGCGATCCTATTATTAATATTGGGATTTGCTCTTTAATCGTAATAGGTGGTCTCGGATTTACCGTATTAATTGATATATGGTATAGCCGGAGTTTTCGAAAACTATCGCTTCATTCCAAAATCATGATTATTGGAACGGTAGCGCTAAATATGATAGCGATGATTGTGATTTTTGTATTGGAATATAATAATGTGAAGACGTTAGGGGATTTACCTTTAAATGAAAAGTTATGGGCTTCTTTCTTCCAAGGGATTACTCCTCGTACTGCTGGGTTTAATACAGTTGACTACGGGGGAATGGAAGAATCATCTATATTATTTACGATGGTTTTAATGTTTATTGGTGCAGGAAGTGTATCAACAGGTGGAGGGATTAAATTAACAACGTTTGTTATTTTAGTTACATCTGTCCTTTCTTTCTTTAGAAAGAAAGAGGAAATCGTATTATTTCAGCGCACAATTAAAATGTCGACAGTAACGAGAGCATTAGCCATTGCCGTTGCCAGTCAAATCCTCATTTTTGCAGCAGTTTTTATGTTAATGCTTACAGAAAACTTCAGTTTTATTCAGTTACTATTTGAAACAATTTCAGCGTTTGGAACGGTAGGATTAACGATGGGAATTACTGCAAAGTTATCAGCATTTGGAAAATGTATTATTATGTTTGTTATGTTTTGTGGATTAATCGGACCGTTAACACTCGTATTTTCTTTAGCGCGGCCAGCAAAACAAAAAATTAAATATCCATCAGAAGATGTATTTACAGGATAAGGTATCCCGCATAAGCGAGATACCTTTTTCTTTTTAAAAAAGGGAGAACAATAAGCCGATAAGCGCTACTCGGAATAAAATTGCAATGAGTGCTGCAATTCCGCCGACAATCGCAGCGATACCACCAGTTACAGTAGCTCCGCGATTATAAGCGTAAATCCCTAGTAGTACAGAAACAAGACCAAATAATGTTGGGAAGGTAAATAGTGATAAGATAGATAAGGCAAGAGCGATAAAGCCAGCCGTTGATCCAGCAGCGGACGATCTTACATCATCTTTATGATCTTTCTCATCGTAATCATAATCAATGCGCTGTGGTGCAACCTCAGCTGCATATTCTTCTTTATAGTCACTATAATCACTATCTATTCTATCTCTTTTTTTATACTCATCAAATTTCTCAGTCAAAGTCATGACTCCTTTCATAACAAGGTTCAATAGTAGTATGTATCTCTTTTTATTTTTTATCCCGCTTTAATGGGCAGTAAGACCCCCACCTCCAAATTCAGAGAAAGCAAAGAAGTTAGATGGGGGCGGGCTGCCCATTAAAGTCCGATTGGTGAGGGCTAATAATCAGCGGGGGATGAAGAACCCCTCCACTGATTAAAGTTTCACTTTATCCGAGTAGGTACAGGGAGTAATATCCATCTAGAAAGAGGAAATTGTTTTTTTGAAATAGGAAAAGTTAGTATGACTTCCTCTATTTTGGAAAGTATAAAAAAGAATAATGAGGAAAGGGTGCAATACATAATGGAACATCCAATTGAAAATTTAATGAAAACAGCAATGACAAATTTAAAAGAGATGGTAGATGTAAATACGATTGTTGGAAGTCCAGTTTCAACAGCTGATGGAAATGTAGTATTAACAGTATCTCAAGTGGCTTTTGGTTTTGGTGCCGGTGGAAGTGACTTTAAAGGTGATTTTATTTCCGAAAAACATAATAACGGACAAGGGCAGCATAAAGAGAACAAGCAAACTCATCCGTTTGGAGGCGGAAGCGGGGCTGGGGTTTCTATTAGCCCAGTTGCTTTTTTAGTAGTTGGTTCTAACGGTGTGCAAGTATTGCACCTTAATAGTAGTACGCATTTAATTGAGAAGGCTTTAAATACTGTGCCAAGCACTGTAGATAAATTTGTAAATAATCGTCAAAAGTGAACTTGCATTTTTTAGGAATTATGATATATTAGAAAAAGTGCGCTTTATGATGATCGGAATAATTGAACTGTAAATATATATGATGTGTGGAATAAGGGAGAGGAATTTATGATTAATATCAAAAACTTAGTAGTTGGCTTATGTATGTTAGTAAGCGGCTTTGTTGTATATGTAATAAAAGAAAAAGCTCCATTTTAAAACAGACAAACCGTTACTGTCTGTTTTTAATTTGTAAAAAATGTTGACAAGTTATTGTATCGGTGTTAAAATTTTAATTCGTGTCTCGGTTACAGCTAGTGTAAAGTAAATAAATCTTATAAATATAATACGAAAAGTTTGCGAAAGATCGGGTAGTTTTACCAACAACTTTTGTGAACAAACCCTATAAATTATAATTATAGGCTTTATAGGTATACTAGTGAATCAAGGAGCGGTCAGTGGAACCGTAATGATGAGAGAGAGGTAGGGCTTTCATCCAGTATATGTTACTTTCCCGTTAGGTGAATATAAAAAAGAGGACTCCTTTTCAAAAGGGGTCCTCTTTCATTTTTTAAGTGCGACTTTCAACTTGTTGACAAATTTCATCCGTTGTTAAACCATGAGCTGTAATTACCGAACCCTTAATTGATGCATCTGCAATCCCCATCATATTGGAATCTTGCCCAGTTACAACACAACAATCACAGCCTTGTGCATCCTGTTCGGAGTTAAGGGTAACAACTTCATGTCCTTGTTGCTTAAGAGCTTGCTGAACATCTGTTAACGAGTTTTCAACACCGATTCTAGCCATAATATTCACCTCCTACCATCTAGTTGCTAGTATGCTCAAGTACATCGCATATATTTATACAAAGACGGTAGGAAGCATATAGTTAGCTGTAATTTACGGATAGCCTGATTAAAGTTTCACTTTATTTAGTCGTTATATACACCAGTAAGCATTTGGCTTACGAATTGATCGTTTAAAGTATCTTGGGCGGAAGAAGTATTTGAATGGATGTCGATGGAAGCAATAAAATTGTTATGTTCTTTATGATTTGGTTCTACCTCTACATAATTATCGAATTTACAAAAACCTTTCGTATCCATTAGATCAAATAGTTGAAGCATTTCTACTACTTCTTGTCTCGTTCCTTTAATTTGTACACACGCCATATTGATTTCCTCCTTCATTTTGACAAATTGTTTTTTTAAAATAGGATTATGATTCCGAAATGAAAAATATGAATGTTATTTTTAGACAGCGTTATTTTTATTATTTTCCCCCTTTTTCAGCAAAAGTCGTTGTATATTCCCGAATTTATAAAAACGGACGTCCGTTTATTGAATACAATAGATTCGTATCAATTGGCGAAAATCCTTCTTTTAAACAAATATTTTTTTTAGTAGAAATTGGCGAAAAAAATTTTTTGACTTTTTGTAAACGTTAACAATGTTGTTAAATCAATATAATTAAAGATGTACGTACGAATAAAAATTATAAATTTTCTAAAAATTCACTTGATTTATTTAGAAAGGAGAGTAAACTAGGAAACAATAAAAAATTCATAGAACATAGGAGGCGCTTTCCAGTGAACGAGCAATGGATTTTCTTAAATGGAGAATTTGTTCCAAAAGACGAGGCAAAAGTATCAGTATATGATCATGGTTATTTATATGGAGATGGAGTATTTGAAGGAATTAGAGTCTATAGCGGTAATGTTTTCCGTTTGAGAGAGCATCTTGTCCGGTTATATGAATCAGCAAAATCCATCATGTTAGAAATTCCATATTCTTTAGATGAAGTAACGAATATTGTTGTTGAAACGATTCGACAAAATAAATTATCTAATGGATACATTCGCCTAGTTGTATCGAGAGGAGCAGGAAATCTTGGGTTAGATCCTGATTCTTGTAAGAAACCGAATGTAGTAGTAATTGCAGAGCAACTATCTTTATTCCCGCAAGAGTATTATGAAAAAGGGATTCCAGTTGTAACAGTTGCAACGCGTCGAAACCGTCCAGATGTATTGTCGCCTCAAGTAAAATCTTTAAATTACTTAAACAATATTTTAGTTCGCATCGAAGCGAAATTGGCTGGAGTACAAGAAGCGCTTATGTTAAATGATCAAGGATACGTAGCTGAAGGCTCAGGAGATAACGTGTTTATTGTAAAAGGAAATAAATTAATTACACCACCAAGTTCTGCTGGAGCGTTAGAAGGTATTACACGAAACGCTATTTTAGAAATCGGTGAAAAACTTGGATATGAAGTTAGAGAAGAGTTATTTACAAGACATGATGTATATGTAGCTGATGAAGTGTTTTTAACAGGAACGGCTGCGGAAGTAATTGCTGTTACGACAGTAGATGGTAGAACAATCGGTTTAGGGCAAACGGGTCCACATACGAATCGTTTATTAGAAGAATTCCGAAAGTTAGTTATAGAAGATGGAGAGAAAATTTACGAAGAAAATAAAGTTGGATAACAACTCTTTATAACATAAGAAAGCGTTGATAGGGAGGAGTAGTTGATTGTGAAGCCTCACAGAGAGTCGGTGGTTGCTGGAAACCGATGGTTCACGTTGACGAACATCGCCCTTGAGTGCTAAGCTGAAGCATTTGTCTAGGCTTAGACGGTAGCTCCGTTATTAGCTAGACTCATTTATGGGTCACTGAGGCAAGAGTATTCTTGCAAAGAAGGGTGGTACCGCGAAATCTTTCGTCCCTTCAGCACATAGCTGGAGTGTGGACGTAGGATTTTTTTTATTGATAAAAGTTTTTAAAAGGGGGCTTATAAGAACAATGTCTTCAAAAACGGAAGAGAAACTGGCAACTGGTGCACAGCTATTGTTAGAAGCGCTAGAAAAGGAAGGAGTAGAAGTGATTTTTGGTTATCCTGGTGGTGCTGTTTTACCTCTTTATGATGCGCTCTATGACTGTGAAATTCCGCATATTTTAACAAGGCATGAACAAGGAGCTATTCACGCTGCTGAAGGGTATGCCAGAATTACTGGCAATCCAGGAGTTGTAATTGCAACGAGTGGACCAGGTGCTACGAATGTAATTACTGGTCTAGCAGATGCGATGATTGATTCATTACCACTTGTTGTATTTACAGGGCAAGTAGCGACAACGTTAATTGGAAGTGATGCTTTCCAAGAAGCGGATATTATGGGGCTTACGATGCCGGTGACAAAACATAATTATCAAGTGCGAAAGGCTTCAGATTTACCTCGAATTATTAAAGAAGCATTTCATATTGCTAGAACAGGCAGACCAGGGCCAGTCGTTATTGACCTTCCGAAAGATATGGTGGTAGAGCAAGGCGAACGATGTAGTGATGTGCAAATGGATTTACCAGGATACAACCCTAATTATGAACCGAATCTACTTCAATTAAACAAATTATTACAAGCAATTAGGGTTGCAAACAAGCCATTAATTTTAGCTGGAGCAGGTGTATTGCATGCGAAAGCTTCGAAAGAATTAACAAGTTTTGCTCGTAAATATGAAATTCCTGTTGTGCATACATTACTTGGTCTTGGTGGCTTTCCGCCAGATGATGAGCTTTTTCTAGGGATGGGAGGAATGCATGGTTCTTACACAGCTAATATGGCGTTATATGAATGCGACTTACTCATTAATATAGGTGCGAGATTCGATGATCGTCTTACTGGAAATTTAGCTTATTTTGCGAAAGAGGCGACTGTCGCGCATATCGATATTGATCCAGCAGAAATCGGAAAAAATGTGCCGACTGAAATTCCTATTGTTGCAAGTGCTAAGCGAGCGCTCGAAGTATTACTTCAACCAGAAGGAAGGAAAGAAAATCATCATGAGTGGATCTCTTTATTAAAGAATAGAAAAGAAAAGTATCCATTCTCTTATAAACGAAATTCTGAAAGTATTAAGCCTCAATATGCAATTGATATGCTATATGATATTACGAAAGGAGAAGCGATTGTAACAACAGATGTGGGGCAACATCAAATGTGGGCAGCCCAATATTATCCGCTGAAAAATCCAGATAAATGGGTAACTTCAGGAGGATTAGGAACGATGGGATTCGGATTTCCTGCAGCAATTGGTGCCCAAATTGCAAAGCCTGAAGAACTAGTTATTGCAATTGTTGGTGACGCTGGATTTCAAATGACTCTGCAAGAATTAAGTGTGTTAAAAGAACACTCTTTACCTGTTAAAGTATTTATTTTAAATAATGAAGCTTTAGGAATGGTAAGACAATGGCAAGATGAATTTTATAACCAAAGATATTCGCACTCTTTACTATCGTGTCAACCAGATTTCGTTGCTCTTGCGAATGCGTATGGCATAAAAGGAGTTCGCATAGATGATCCACTTCTTGCAAAGAAACAATTGCAGCATGCAATTGAATTACAAGAACCGGTCGTAATTGATTGCCGTGTACTTCAATCAGAAAAGGTAATGCCGATGGTTGCGCCAGGGAAAGGTGTTCACCAAATGGAGGGAGTGGAAAAAAGGTGAAGAGAATTGTTACAGCGACAGTTCGAAATCAAAGTGGTGTGTTAAACCGAATTACAGGTGTTATGACACGAAGACATTTTAATATTGAAAGTATTTCAGTAGGTCATACAGAATCATCGGACATATCGCGGATGACGATTGTTGTACACGTTGAAAATGAACAGCAAGTTGAGCAGTTAATTAAACAACTTCATAAGCAAATCGATGTTTTGAAAGTATCAGATATTACAGAAGAAGCGATGATTGCAAGAGAACTTGCACTTATTAAAGTAGCAACTTCGGTAGCGAGGGCGGAATTATACAGTTTAATTGAACCATTTCGAGCCGCTGTAATAGATGTTGGGAAGGATTCCATAGTTGTGCAAGTAACAGGTACGCAGGAAAAAGTAGAAGCATTAATTGAATTACTTCGTCCATACGGTTTGAAAGAAATTGCAAGAACAGGTGTAACAGCCTTTACACGCAGTATGAAAAAGCAAGATAAGCAAGTTATGTTAATTCAATAATCATTTAAATTTAGGGGGAAATGAAAATGGCTAAAGTTTATTATGAAAAAGATGTAACGGTAAATGTATTAAAGGAAAAGAAAGTAGCAATCATTGGATATGGTTCGCAAGGTCATGCACATGCGCAAAATTTACGTGATAACGGATTTGATGTAGTAGTAGGGCTGAGAAAAGGGAAGTCTTGGGATAAAGCGAAAGAAGATGGATTTTCTGTATATACAGTAGCAGAAGCAGCAAAGCAGGCTGATGTAGTAATGATTTTGCTACCGGATGAACTGCAACCAGAAGTATATGAAGCGGAAATTGCGCCAAATTTACAGGCAGGAAATTCTCTCGTTTTTGCACACGGATTTAATGTTCACTTTGATCAAGTGAAACCACCAGCGAATGTAGATGTGTTTCTAGTAGCGCCAAAAGGTCCAGGACATCTTGTACGCCGTACATTTGTTGAAGGCGGAGCTGTTCCTGCATTATTTGCAGTATACCAAGATGCAACAGGAGTTGCGACTGAAAAGGCACTTTCTTATGCTGATGGAATTGGTGCGACGAGAGCTGGTGTATTAGAAACGACATTTAAAGAAGAAACGGAAACAGATTTATTTGGAGAGCAAGCTGTACTTTGCGGCGGAGTAACTGCGCTGGTGAAAGCTGGATTTGAAACGTTAGTTGATGCCGGATATCAGCCGGAACTTGCATATTTTGAATGTTTACATGAACTGAAACTTATTGTTGACCTTATGTATGAAGGTGGACTTGAAAATATGAGATATTCAGTTTCAGATACAGCGCAGTGGGGCGACTTCGTATCAGGACCACGTGTTGTAACGGAAGATACGAAGAAAGCGATGGGTACAGTACTAGCAGAAATTCAAGATGGTACATTTGCAAGAGGTTGGATTGCAGAGCATAAAGCAGGAAGACCGAATTTCCATGCAACAAATGAGAAAGAAAATGAACATGAAATCGAAGTAGTTGGACGTAAATTACGTAAAATGATGCCTTTCGTACAGCCACGAGTAAAGGTAGGGATGAAATAATATGAAGCAGATTTTGTTCATGGATACGACGCTACGTGATGGCGAACAATCACCAGGAGTGAATTTAAATGAACAAGAGAAATTGCAAATTGCGAAACAATTAGAGAGACTTGGTATTAACGTAATGGAAGCTGGCTTTGCAGCAGCTTCCGAAGGGGATTTTCAATCGGTAAAACGCATCGCGAATACAATTCAAAATGCTACAGTTATGAGTTTAGCTAGAGCGAAAGAAAGCGACATTCGAAGAGCATATGAAGCTGTGAAAGGTGCGGTATCTCCTCGTTTACACGTATTTTTAGCTACGAGTGATATTCATATGAAATATAAACTTTGTATGTCAAAAGAAGATGTATTAGATAGTATTTACCGCTCGGTTACACTTGGGAAGTCGTTATTTCCGACAGTACAATTTTCAGCAGAAGATGCGACAAGAACATCAAGAGATTTTTTAGCTGAGGCAGTAGAAGTTGCGATTCGTGCAGGAGCGAATGTAATTAATATTCCAGATACAGTTGGATATACGAATCCAGAAGAATATTATTCTCTTTTTAAGTACTTACAAGAATCCGTTCCTTCATATGAAAAAGCAATTTTCTCTTGTCATTGTCACGATGATCTTGGGATGGCTGTAGCAAATTCGCTAGCTGCAGTTGAAGGGGGAGCATTGCAAGTAGAGGGAACAATTAATGGAATTGGAGAAAGAGCAGGGAATGCGGCATTAGAAGAAGTCGCAGTTGCTCTTCATATTAGAAAAGATTTCTATCAAGCAGAGCCTTCTATGACGCTAAAAGAAATTAAAGCGACAAGTACATTAGTAAGCAGATTAACAGGTATGGTTGTACCGAAAAATAAAGCGATTGTTGGAGCGAATGCATTCGCTCATGAATCAGGAATTCATCAAGATGGTGTATTAAAAGAAGTGACAACATATGAAATTATTGAACCAGCGCTAGTAGGCGAATCTCAAAATCTATTTGTACTTGGAAAACATTCTGGGCGTCACGCGTTTACAGAAAAAATGAAAGAACTTGGCTATGAATTTACAAACGAAGAGCGGGATGCAGTATTTGAAGCATTTAAAAAATTAGCTGATCGTAAGAAGGAAATTACGGAGGAAGATTTACGAGCACTTATGCTTGGTGAAGCAGCATTTGCGGCTCAGCAATATAATATTACGCAATTGCAAGTACATTTCGTATCAAATAGTACACAATGCGCGACAGTTGTACTAAAAGATGAGGAAGGAAATGTATTCGAAGATGCAGCTACTGGCTCTGGTAGTATTGAAGCGATTTATAATGCAATTCAAAGAATTTTAGGATTAGAATGTGAATTGGCAGATTATCGCATACAATCTATTACACAAGGTCAAGATGCACTGGCTCATGTTCATGTTGAATTAAAAGAAGGGACACATCAAGTATCAGGTTTTGGTGTTGCACAAGACGTATTGGAAGCGTCGGCAAGAGCATATGTCCACGCAGCGGGGAAATTGAAATCTTTTATTCAGCTTGTGAAATAAATGTTTGATAGGTGAGAGGAGCTATTCTCACCTATCAAATAAAAGTTCTGGAAATTCAGTTAAAGGGGTGTTGAAATTGGAAAAACGTATCGTTTGTTTAGCTGGTGATGGTGTTGGACCGGAAGTTATGGAAAGTGCGAAGGAAGTATTGCATATGGTAGAAAGGCTATATGGTCATCATTTTCATTTGCAAGATGAGTACTTCGGCGGGAGTGCTATCGATTTAAATGGGCAACCATTACCACAACGAACACTTGCCGCTTGTCTAGCAAGTGATGCGGTTTTACTAGGTGCAGTTGGTGGACCAAGGTGGGATAGTGCGAAAGAAAGACCAGAGAAAGGATTATTAGCTTTAAGAAAAGGACTCGGTGTATTTGCGAACGTTCGCCCTGTAACGGTAGAAAGTGCAACGGCACATTTATCGCCATTAAAAAAGGCTGATGAAATTGATTTTGTTGTCGTTCGTGAATTAACAGGTGGGATTTATTTTTCTTATCCGAAAGAACGAACGGACGAAGTAGCAACAGATACACTTACGTATCATCGCCATGAAATTGAACGTATCGTTTCTTATGCCTTTCAATTAGCAAGTAAGCGGAAGAAAAAAGTAACATCTATTGATAAGGCGAATGTTTTAGAATCTAGTAAACTATGGAGAACTGTGACAGAAGAAGTAGCACTTCGTTATCCAGATGTTGAACTAGAACATATTTTAGTAGATGCAGCTGCTATGGAGTTAATTCGGAATCCAGGGCGGTTTGATGTAATTGTAACAGAAAATTTATTTGGGGATATTTTAAGTGACGAAGCTTCCGTATTAGCTGGATCATTAGGAATGCTTCCATCAGCAAGTCACGCTGAAAAGGGGCCTTCATTATACGAGCCTATTCACGGATCGGCACCGGATATTGCCGGGAAAAATAAGGCGAATCCAATTGCTATGATGCGCTCTGTTGCCATGATGCTTGGGCAATCGTTCGGATTAACGAGGGAAGGATATGCAATTGAAGAAGCAGTTTCTGCAGTCCTTAAATCAGGAAAATGTACAGCAGATATCGGGGGGACTGAAACGACAACTTCATTTACAAAGGCAGTTATGCAAGAAATGGAAGAGCAAGCGCTAGTAGGGAGAGGAAGATAATGGGGAAAAGGTTGCTAGATAAGCTTTGGGAAAAACACGTAGTTACGACAAATGAAAATGGATTAGATTTATTATATATCGATCTGCACCTTGTTCATGAAGTAACGTCACCGCAAGCCTTTGAAGGCTTGCGGCTTACAAATCGAACGGTACGCAGACCAGATTTAACATTCGCAACGATGGATCATAATATTCCAACGAAAGATGTTTGGAATATTACCGATCGTATTGCGAAGCAGCAACTAGATACACTTCGGGAAAATTGTAAACAATTTCAGGTGCCGTTAGCGGATATCGGAGATGAAGAGCAGGGGATCGTTCATGTTATCGGACCAGAACTAGGGCTCACGCAGCCAGGAAAAACAATTGTTTGTGGTGATAGTCATACAGCAACGCACGGTGCGTTTGGCGCGCTAGCATTTGGTATTGGTACGAGTGAAGTGGAACATGTATTGGCAACGCAAACGTTATGGCAAAGAAAACCGAAAGCAATGGGAATTGAGTTAAAAGGAAAATTACAGAAAGGTGTTTACGCAAAAGATATTATTTTGCATCTCCTTTCAAAGTACGGTGTAGCAGTTGGAACTGGATACGTAATGGAATTTTACGGAGAAACGATTCAGGCTATGGAGATGGAAGAGAGAATGACGCTTTGTAATATGGCGATTGAAGGAGGAGCAAAAGCGGGTATTATCGCGCCAGATGAAAAAACAGTTGCTTATGTAAAAGGACGTAAATATGCACCGAGAGACTATGAAACTTTCGAGAAGAAATGGTCTGAACTTTATACTGATGCAGATGCAATTTATGATTTACATATTTCAATAGATGTTACGGATTTAGCCCCATACGTTACATGGGGAACAAATCCGAGTATGGGAGTTCGTATTGATGAGAAATTGCCAGAAAAGCATGATGTAAATGACGAAAGAGCATTTTCTTATATGGGATTAAGCCCTGGACAAAGTACGTATGACATTCCAGTTCAGCATGTCTTCATTGGATCTTGTACAAATTCCAGGCTCTCTGATTTAGAAATTGCTGCATCTGTTGTGAAAGGGAGAAAGGTAAAAGAAGGTGTGCGAGCACTCGTTGTGCCTGGATCGAAAAGAGTAAGGGACGCGGCGATGCAAAAAGGACTACATCACATATTTGAAGAAGCAGGATTTGAATGGAGAGAACCTGGATGTTCCATGTGTCTTGGAATGAATCCAGATCAAGTACCTGAAGGAGAGCATTGCGCTTCAACTTCAAATCGTAATTTTGAAGGAAGACAAGGAAAAGGAGCAAGAACACATTTAGTTAGCCCGGCAATGGCGGCAGCAGCTGCGTTGTATGGTCATTTTGTTGATATTAGAAAGGAGAGTTATGATGGAGCCATTTCGTATTCATAAAGGTACTGCCGCAGTACTTATGAATGATAACATTGATACAGATCAAATTATTCCGAAGCAATATTTAAAGAGAATTGAAAGGACGGGATTTGGAAAATATTTATTTGATGAGTGGCGATATGATAATGAACGACACGAAAACCCTAATTTCCCACTTAATGCACCAGATAGAGAAGGGGCAAGTATATTAATTACAGGTGATAATTTTGGATGTGGTTCTTCAAGAGAACACGCACCTTGGGCACTTGCTGATTATGGTTTCCGCGTAATTATCGCGGGAGGGTTTGCAGATATTTTTTATATGAATTGTATGAAGAATGGTATGTTACCAATTGTAATGGATAAAGAAATGCGAGAAAAGCTTGCCAAAACGGATGCAAGAGAACAAATAGAAGTAGATTTAGAGAATGAAGTAATTACAACAAGTACGCACAGGTTTCATTTTACAATCGAGAAAATGTGGAAAGAAAAATTATTAAATGGTTTAGATGAAATTAGTATTACAATGCAATATGAACAAGAAATAAAAGAGTATGAAAGAAGGGTAGCTGTATATTAAGAGATAACGGAATGTTTAAAATGTATTTACATTCGGAATTATGTGTTATATACTATGTAAAAATTAGAGGAGAAAGGGAGTAAGTATTATGAAAACAATGCAATCTATTAAAATGCTTACACAACTACATCATCATACGTAAAGCCCTTGAACCTAACGTGAAAACGTGTAGGTGCAAGGGTTATTCCCGTTGTACCTACACGCTACTAAAGAGCCTTGTAGGTATATTTTATCTACAAGGCTCTTTTTATTTTCGGTTTAGGTGCATGAAATAAGCATACATTAGAAAAGGAAAGGTGTGAGAATTTAGATGACAAAATGGAAACGGGCAAACCCAAACGGAACGAGAGATTATTTATTTGAAGAGTGTACGTTAATTGAAGAAGTGGAGCAAAAGTTAAGGCGTACTTTTTTAGAGAGAGGTTATGAAGAAATAAGGACACCGACAATTGAATTTTATGATGTGTTCGCCTTTCAAAGCAGGCCGATAGATGAAGAAAAGATGTATAGATTTTTTGATGAAAAGGGACGGATTATCGTATTGCGTCCAGATATGACAATTCCTTTAGCGAGAGTGATAGGAACGCAGAGGTGTGATACGCCACTTAAAGTGACGTATAGCGGAAATGTATTTCGAGCGAATGAGTCCCTTACTGGAAAATATAATGAGATCGTACAAAGTGGTATTGAAATTATCGGTATTGATAATGTAAGAGCTGAAATTGAATGTGTTATAAGCGTCATTCAATCACTTCAAAAATTGAAAGTGCAATCTTTTACAATAGAGATTGGGCAAGTGCAGTTATATAAATGTATTGTCAAAAAGCTCTCCATTCATGAGGAAGAAGAGAAAGTTCTTAGAACATATATTGAAAGTAAAAATTATGCCGCGCTATCAGATTTTATTAGAGATAAGAAATTAGTTCGATGTGATGAAACAGTAAAGTTACTGGAGAAATTACCAAGGTTATTTGGGAATTTAGAAGTGATTGAGGAAGCAGAAAAACTCGCCTCAAGTCATGAAATGCAAATGGCTATTGCAAGAGTGAAAGAAATATATGAAGCAATTGAAAAACTAGGCTATGGATCTTATATATCAATTGATTTAGGAATGATTCAACATTTGGACTATTATACAGGTGTTATTTTCAAAGGGTATATATATGAAATTGGAGAAGAAATTATTAGTGGTGGAAGATATGATGAGTTAATTGGAAATTTTGGAGAAATGTTATCAGCTGTTGGACTCGCGGTACAAGTTAATCAAATTGTGAAGGCGCTGCAGGAGCAGCAAGAACCATATGAACGAAAGAGAATAGATATTATGATTCATTATGAGTTAAATAGATTAGCAGAAGCAGAACGATTACGAAATTTACTTCAAAAGGACGGGAAAAAAGTAGAGCTATCTTTATTCTCTAATTTAAATGACACCTTTCAATTTGCAAGAAAAAATCAAATAGTAACGGTTGTTGAGGCAAAGAACGAATCATTAGTGGAATATGTATGGAAAGAGAAATGGATCGTCCAGAAAGAAGGAGAAACTTCATGCGTAACATTCAAATTGCGTTAACGAAAGGAAGATTAGAAAAACATGTAATTCCACTCTTTGAGCAGATTGGAATTGATTGTTCAGAGCTCAAAAATAAAGGACGAAAGCTTGTTTTTCAAAGTAAAAATACAGATATCTCATTTATTTTAGTGAAAGCAGTAGACGTTGCTACGTATGTAGAACATGGAGTAGCGGATATTGGGGTCGTTGGAAAAGATATTTTAATGGAAAACGAGAAAGATATTTATGAAATGTTGGATTTAGGAGTAGGGGTGTGTAAGTTTTGCGTTGCTTCTATTCCTACTTATAATCCGAAAAGTTACCGAAAAAAACGCATTGCGACGAAATATCCACATATTACTTCTAACTATTTTCATGATAAAGGAGAGGATGTAGAAATTATTAAAATAGAAGGTTCCGTAGAAATCGCCCCTATTCTTGGATTGGCAGATGCAGTTGTTGATATTGTTGAAACAGGAAAAACATTACAAGAAAATGGACTTATTGTATTTGAGGAAATGTGTTCTATATCTGCTCGAATGATTGTAAATAAGGCTGCATTAAAAACTAAAAAAGACGAAATATTCAGCATTATAAATATGATGGAGCAAGAAATTTTGTCAGGAAAATAGGGGGACTTGTAATGGAGATCGTTTTTGAAGATTTTCAAAAGGCGTTATCGAAAATAAAATTGCTACGAGAAAATGCCAATATAATAGAAGAAACTGTTCAAAAAAGTGTAAGCGAAATTGTTCAAAATGTAAGGAAGAGTAGGGATGAGGCCCTATCTTTTTATACAAAAAAGTTTGATGGTGTAAAGATGAAAGAGTTTCGTGTAAGTGAAGAAGAAATAAAACAAGCGAGTATGTTTGTAGAGAATTCATTTTTAGAAGCGTTACAAGAGGCGAAGAAAAATATTATTTCGTATCACGAAAAGCAAAAAAGACAATCCATATTCGATTGCGCGAGTGAAGGCATCATAAGGGGACAAATCATTCGGCCGTTAGAAAATGTAGGGGTATATGTGCCAGGCGGAAAGGCTTCGTATCCTTCGTCAGTATTAATGAATGTATTGCCTGCAAAACTCGCTGGTGTGAAAAAGATTGTAATGGTAACACCGCCGAGAGAAGGAGGAATTGATCCACATATTTTAGTTGCTGCAAGCCTTTCAGGAGTAGATGAAATTTATATGGTAGGTGGTGCACAAGCAATTGCAGCTTTAGCATACGGAACGGAATCGATTCCGAAAGTGGATAAAATAGTTGGACCTGGAAATTTATACGTCGCTTTAGCAAAACGAGAAGTATATGGAATAGTAAATATCGATATGATTGCTGGACCGTCAGAAATTGTAGTTATCGCTGATGAAACCGGTAATGCAAAATATATCGCTGCTGATTTATTATCACAAGCAGAACATGACGAGAGAGCGACGGCAATTTGTATTACAACGAATATAGAGTTAGCAAAAGAAGTAGAAAAAGAGATAGAAAGACAGTTAGAAACATTACCAAGAAGCGAAATTGCCCGTGAGTCGATAAATAGAAATGGAGCCATTTGTATCGTTCCTTCTTTAGATGAGGCACTAAAGTTATCGAATGAAATTGCTCCAGAACATTTAGAGTTACATATAAAAGAACCGATGAATGTTCTAGCTTATGTAAAACATGCAGGATCTATCTTTCTTGGACCATATGCTCCGGAACCGCTCGGCGATTATTTAGCAGGACCGAATCACGTGTTACCGACTAGTGGAACGGCAAGGTTTTTCTCACCGTTATCAGTCGATGATTTCGTCAAAAAATCAAGCTTTCTGTCTTATACAGAGGAAGCGTTAAGAGATGTCCAGCATCATATTGTAGAACTTGCCAATAAAGAAGGGTTACATGCGCATGCGAGAGCAATTCAAATAAGATTTGAGGGGGAAGAATAATGCGTGAGTCTAGTCAAATACGTGAGACGACAGAAACAAAAATAAAATTAAGTTTACAGCTTGATGAAGGGAAGAACGTTTCTGTACAAACGGGAGTTGGTTTTTTTGATCATATGCTCACTTTATTTGCAAGGCATGGAAGATTCGGTTTGCAAGTGGAGGCGGAAGGCGATGTATTCGTCGATGCGCATCATACAGTTGAAGATGTTGGGATTGTACTTGGAAATTGCTTGAAAGAAGCATTGCAAAGTAAAGAGGGGATTAACAGGTATGGCTCAGCATATGTACCGATGGATGAATCTTTAGGCTTTGTCGCAATTGATATAAGCGGACGCTCATATATTATATTTCAAGGAGAATTAACGAATCCGAAGCTTGGGGATTTTGATACAGAACTAACGGAAGAATTTTTTAGAGCAGTTGCTCATGCTGCTAATATTACATTACATGCTCGCATTTTATACGGAAGTAATACACATCACAAAATTGAAGCGTTATTTAAAGCGTTTGGTAGAGCGCTTAGAGAAGCAGTCGAAAGAAATGTCAACATTACTGGTGTAAATTCAACGAAAGGGATGTTGTAATTGATTGCCATTATAGATTATGGAATGGGAAATATTCGTAGTGTAGAACAAGCATTAAAGCATATTGGAGCAGCGTACATTGTAACGAGTGATAAAGAAGAGATTTTTAGAAGTGATGGAGTGATTTTACCAGGAGTAGGTGCATTTCCAAAAGCGATGGATGTATTGGAAGAAAAAGATTTAGTACGTGTGTTACAAGAAATCGGGCGTTCCAGAAAACCACTTTTAGGTATTTGCCTAGGAATGCAGCTTTTATTTGAAAAAAGTGAGGAACTACAAGACTGTAACGGGTTAAGTTTATTGCCAGGCGTTATTCGAAAGTTAAAGGTTCCTTATAAAATTCCTCATATGGGATGGAATGAGTTAAAGAAAGAAGGAGAAATAGAGCTTTGGAATGGAGTAGAGGACGGTTCTTTCGTATATTATATCCACTCTTATTACGCAGATTGTCCAAATGAAATTGTATATGGAATAAGTGAATATGGAGTGAAAGTACCTGGTTTTGTAGCAAAAGGAAATATATATGGTGCACAGTTTCATCCTGAAAAAAGTGGTGACATAGGAATGCAAATGTTGAAAAATTTCAAAGGAGTGGTAGAAGCATGGAAATCTTCCCAGCTATCGATTTAAAAGAGGGACGATGCGTTAGACTGTATCAAGGAGAGTTTAGTAAAGAAACAGTAATGAATGAAGATCCGGTTGCGCAAGCGATTATATTTGAAACATTTGGAGCGAAAACGCTACACATTGTTGATTTAGATGGTGCAGTTGCTGGCGAGTCGTTAAACTTGTCCGTCATCGAAAGAATTTGCAAGGCAGTACGTATTCCTGTACAAGTTGGAGGAGGAATTCGATCACTTGTAGCGGTAGAGAATTTATTTTCAGTAGGTGTGGATAAAGTAATTTTAGGAACAGCCGCTCTTTATGATAAGGC
The DNA here is from genome assembly GCF_057197025.1 of Bacillus sp. LSHTCR4. NCBI lineage: Bacteria > Bacillati > Bacillota > Bacilli > Caryophanales > Bacillaceae > Bacillus > Bacillus sp. LSHTCR4. Next base: position 467,575 of record NZ_JBXUNO010000001.1, read on the forward strand.
ATTTTTAGAAGAAGTGGTTCTTCTATATAAAGAAAAAATCATTGTTGGCATTGATGCGAAAAATGGTTTCGTAGCAACGAGAGGCTGGCTTGATATGTCTGAAATTTCTTACATTGATTTAGCGAAGCAAATGGAGAATATAGGTGTTCAAACAATTGTGTTTACAGACATTTCGAAAGACGGAACACTTGCAGGACCGAATATAGAGCAATTGGAGTTACTACAAAAAAGTGTTTCTACTCGACTTATTGCTTCTGGAGGAGTTGCATCTATTCAAGATGTGAAGAAATTAAATGATATGAATATATACGGTGTCATAATTGGTAAAGCTCTTTACGAGAAAAAGATTGATTTAGAAGAAGTGCTAGAGGTAACAAAGTTATGTTAGTAAAACGCATTATTCCATGTCTAGATGTGAAAGAAGGGCGAGTCGTAAAGGGTGTAAATTTTATAGGGTTACAGGATGTCGGTGATCCTGTTGAAATAGCAGCTTTATATAATGATGCAGGAGCAGATGAAATAGTATTTTTAGATATTACGGCAACGCATGAAGGACGAAAAACGATTATAGATGTTGTAGAAAAAACGGCTTCAAAAGTATTTATTCCTCTTACAGTTGGAGGAGGAATTTCAAGTGTGAAAGATATGTACAATTTATTAAGAGCTGGAGCAGATAAAGTTTCCATTAACTCAGCAGCAGTGCGAAATCCAAAATTAATCGAAGAAGGGGCAGAGCATTTTGGCTCACAATGTATTGTCGTAGCAATTGATGCTAGAAAAGTAGCAGAGGGTAAGTGGAATGTATATGTGAACGGCGGAAGAGTTGATACGGGAATGGATGCAATCGGGTGGGCAAAGCGCGTTACAGAGCTAGGCGCAGGCGAAATTTTATTAACGAGTATGGATGCAGACGGAACGAAAAACGGATATGACCTTCGTTTAACAGAAGAAATTTCAAAAAGTGTTTCCGTACCAGTCATCGCGTCAGGTGGATGTGGTCATGCTGATCACATTATAGAAGTGTTTCAAAAGACAACAGTTGATGCAGCGTTAGCGGCATCAATCTTTCATTACGGTGAGGCGACAATAGGGGACGTAAAGAGAAAGTTAAGAAATGCAAACGTCGAGGTGCGGCTATGAAACCTAACTTTTCAAAAGGACTATTACCAGCAGTTGTAATTGAAGAAGGTACAAAAGAAGTTTTAATGCTAGCTTATATGAATGAAGGAGCATATGAAAAAACGCTAGAAACGAAAAGAACATGGTTTTATTCTCGTTCAAGAAGGTCGTTATGGAACAAAGGAGAAACATCAGGTAATGTCCAACATGTGCAATCTCTTTATTTAGATTGCGATCAAGATGCAATCGTTGTTGTCGTAAAGCAAGTAGGGCCTGCTTGCCATACGGGAGAAAAAACGTGTTTTCATTACAAAATTATATAGGGGGACACATATGGAAAATGCTTTTAAATTACTCTTTGAAACAATTGAAGAACGAAAGAGAAATCCACTTTCTGAATCATATACAAATTACTTGTTTTTAAAAGGAGAAGATAAAATTTTAAAGAAAATTGGTGAGGAATGTTCCGAAGTAATTATCGCATCTAAAAATAATGATAAAGAAGAGCTAGTGAAAGAAATGGTTGATGTATTGTATCACTGCTTCGTGTTATTAGCCGAAAAAAATATATCATTAGAAGATATTATGGAGGAAGTGACAGAAAGAAATGGGAAGCTTTCGAGAGTAGGGGACAGAAGAGAAATAGATACATTATAGGGGGAATATGTATGAAAGTGGATTATCACATTCATTTAGAAGAAGGGCCATATTCAATAGGATGGCTAGCTAAAATAAATGAATCATTACAACACTATGAACCGCTGAAAGAAGAAAAACATTCTATGGAATGGCTTGTGAAAACACAAGAACGCCTGCAAAGACGTGTGAATGAAGGGCCATTTACAACGAAATGGATTGATTTATATTTAGAAGAAGCTTTGCGAAAAGGGATAAAAGAAGTTGGTATTGTCGATCATTTATACCGTTTTTATGAAGCGAAAGAATACTATGAAAAATATGTTGATATTAGTGATTCGGGGCTTGGACGTTTACAAAAGGAATGGTTAGACCAAGTAAGGGTAGCTTCACTACATGATTTTACAAAGGCAATTGAAGAGGCGAAAGAACGGTGGAGTAAAAGAGGTGTTACGCTTAAACTTGGAATTGAAGCGGATTATTTTATTGGTGGTGAACAAGAATTACAATCTTTACTCGCATTAGGAGATTTTGATTATGTAATTGGTTCTGTTCATTTTTTAAATGGCTGGGGATTTGATAATCCAGATACGAAAGAATATTTTAAGGAACATGACTTATATGCTTTATATGATACGTTTTTCAAAACGGTTGAGTGCGCAGTTCGTTCTGAGTTATTTGATATTATTGCTCATCTTGACAACATAAAAGTATTTAATTATCGGTTAGATGAGAATGAACAACTTTCTTATTATAAGAAAATTGCGCGTGCATTAGTAGAAACAAATACGGCAACGGAAATAAATGCGGGATTGTACTATCGCTATCCTGTGCGCGAAATGTGTCCAAGTCCGCTATATTTACAAGTATTAGCTAAGCACGAAGTTGCGATTACACTCTCTTCAGATGCTCATTATCCGAATGATTTAGGAAAATATGTGGAAGAGAATATAAAGACATTGCGTAATCATGATATTGCTCACTTAGCTACATTTACGAAACGAGTCAGAACGATGAGATTACTAGAAGAAGTAACAATTTCAAAATGATCACGATTTTTTGATGAAAACCCTCCTTTTTGTTCAAAATAAGAAAGAATAAAAAGGAGGGTAAGAAATGTCGAAACAACAAAATAAACAAAATGTACAAGGTGCACAGCAACAAGTGTATACTTCTGATACGAATGCTACATCTCAATCAGTGATTGAGGAGCAAATTAGTGATACAGTTGCAGAAGGAACAATTGATGTGAAGCTTGGAAAAGAATCGCAAGAAAAAGCGTAAAAAGAGGGGAGACTTGCATCTCCTCTTTTTTTCATGGAAAAGTGTCGATTTTCAAAACTATAATCAAATTCCTTGGTTTTTATATGTGGATTTCTTACAATGAAAGATAAGAGCTATCCTATTTTGTATAGAAGAGGTGTTAGTATAGTGGCAAAAATATTAGTAGCAGGAAAAATTCCCGAAATTGGATTAGAACTATTAAAAGATCATGATGTAGAAATGTATGATAAAGAGGAGTTAATTTCTTTAGATGAATTAACAGAGCGTGTAAAAGACAAAGATGCATTGCTAAGCCTACTTTCTACAAAGGTGACAAAAGAAGTGATTGATGCGGCACCTAATTTGAAGATTGTTGCAAACTACGGTGCTGGTTACGATAATATTGATTACACGTATGCTGGAGAAAAAGGGATTGCGGTAACAAATACACCGAAAGTATCAACGGAAGCGACAGCAGAATTAACATTCGCACTTCTTTTGGCAGCTGCACGTAGAATTCCTGAAGGTGATACGTTATGTCGTACAACTGGATTTAATGGATGGGCACCGCTATTTTTCTTAGGCCGTGAAGTACATGGAAAGACAATTGGAATTATTGGACTTGGAGAAATCGGAAAGGCAGTTGCAAAGCGTGCGAAAGCGTTTGGAATGAATGTTTTATATACAGGACCAAATCGAAAGCATGAAGCTGAAAGTGAACTGGAAGCAACATATGTAACATTGGAAGAATTATTACAAACAGCAGACTTTATTACAATTAACTGTGCGTATAATCCGAAATTGCATCATATGATTGATGAAGAACAGTTTAAAATGATGAAGAAAACAGCTTATATTGTAAATGCTTCACGTGGACCAATTATGCATGAAGCTGCACTTGCTCATGCATTAAAAACGAATGAAATTGAAGGGGCAGCTCTTGACGTGTTTGAATTTGAGCCAAAGATTACTGAAGAGCTAAAAGGATTAAAGAATGTAGTACTTGCTCCTCACGTAGGAAATGCAACATTCGAAACGCGTGATGCGATGGCTGAAATGGCAGTAAGAAATATTTTAGCTGTATTAAATGGTGAAGAACCTGTAACACCTGTAAATCAAAAAGTATTCGTTACAAAATAAAAAGAAACCTTCCGGAATCGGAAGGTTTTTCTTATTTTTCTTTATTTGCTCTTTTTGATGGTCTTTGTCTAAGGAATTGAGATAGCATGTACAAAATGTATAGTGGAATAGCAATGAATAAGAAAACAGAAAAGTTCCCGAAACCTGTTTGGTACATTGTGATAATGATTCCAACTAAAAATAGTGTAATAATGATGCTATATCGTGGAATTGGTACATCTTTTAAACTTGGGATACGAATGCGGCTCACCATTAAAAATGCGAACGTTACAAATACTGTAATAAGAACGATTTTTGGAATGGTATGTGAAAATAATGTTAAGAAAGCAACAAGCCCTCCCGCTGCTGTAATCGGTACCCCAGTGAAATATTTCATTGAAGTAGAAGATGGTGTTACATTAAATCGTGCTAAACGATATGCTCCGAAAAGAGGGAATAGCCCCGCTATGTATAGTCCGATGATTCCATAATTAGAGAAAGATGTGTAATACATAAGAACAGCAGGTGCTGCACCAAATGTTACGACATCCGCAAGCGAGTCAAGCTCTTTTCCCATTTGTGAATCGACACGTAATAAACGAGCGACACGCCCATCAAGACTATCTAACATCATCCCGATAAGTACTAAAATAGCAGCTGATTTATAATATCCTAAAGATGCATAGCCGATTGACAAGAATCCACTATATAAATTTCCGAGCGTAAATAAGTTTGGAATAGCTGCTCTATACAAAATCTGATCCCTTGCTTTCTGTAATAAATTCTTAATTAGTGTATGAAAGTTTACTTATTTTATCATACCATAAATTTCTTCCTCATACGAAAGAAATTCCCAATTTGTGAAAGATTTCATAGAAGAATGATTTGAAAAATAAGTAAAAAAAGAAGCAACTTTTATAAAAGTTGCTTCTTTTACTATTCAAATTTCGTTGTCATCGTTCCGGTTTTATACCGATTGTTAGGATCGAAACGTAATAAATCTCCATAAATGAGTTTGTCGGAAAGTTTCAATTCCGTTTTTGCTTTTTCAATATTCGGTTGACATAATGAGATGTCTGCTTCTTCACCTGTATTTCGTTTATAGCACATGTTTTTTGTATACACATAATCTTCCGAAACGAAGCTACCATCACGCATTACCATAAGAGGGTCTTTTTCTTTAATAAATAGGTCAGTTCCAAATTCAACGGATTGATTTGTTTTAATACCAAGTAAATGAAGTAGCGTTGGTTTAATATCAATTTGACCAGATACTTTAGAAATGACTTTTCCTTCTTGACCAGGTACATGAATAATGAGAGGGACGCGTTGTAATTGCATAGAATCAAACGGTGTAATAGCATCTTTCCCAAGGAACTGAGCCATAGCTGCGTTATGGTTTTCAGAAATACCGTAATGATCTCCATAAATGACAATAACTGAGTTATCATACAGTCCTTCATCTTTTAATTGTTTAATAAATTGTTTAAGAGCTTCATCCGTATAACGCACGGTTGGGAAGTAACGGTTTACAACGCCACTTTCTGAATTAAACTCATCCACATATTGATCTTCTGGATTTAGAAGAAATGGAAAATGGTTTGTTAAAGTAATGAATTTTGTATAGAACGGCTGTGGTAAAGATTTTAACTTTGGAATAGATTGTTCAAAGAACTCTTTATCTTTTAAACCCCAACCGACAGACATTTGTTCTGTGCCTACGTAATCATTTAAATTAAAGTAACGATCATATCCAAGTGCAGGATACATTACATCACGATTCCAAAACGCTTTATCGTTTGAATGGAAGACAGCAGAAGAATATCCGTATTTTTTTAATTGTTCTGGTGTAGCTGTATATTCATTTGTTGCGTGAGTAAAGAATACAGAACCGCGGTCTAACGGATAAAGTGAATTTTCAACGATAAATTCAGCATCAGAAGTTTTACCTTGTCCTGTTTGATGATAGAAGTTATCGAAATAAAAGCTATCTTTAATAAATTCGTTTAAAAATGGAGTAATTTCTTTTCCATTTATTTTTTTATTAATAACAAAACTTTGTGTAGATTCCATTGAAATCAAAATTACATTTTTACCTTTTGCAGCTCCAAATAAGTTCTTATCAATTTGCTTATCTTTTGAGTCTGTATAGTTTTTAATTTCAGAGAAACCGTCCCCACTTGCAAATACACGTTCAGCTGAAGATTTTGATTGAAGCGTAATGTCGAATAGATGATATGTGTATAAACCTAAATTTTTCACGACAGTTTGACGGTCAAATGAGCGTGAGAACATTTGTGGTTTATAAATAACAGAAACAACAATTTGTAGTGCTAATAGAGCTGTTACACCGCTAAAGAAAGTTCGCTTCTCAGAGCGAGAAAGCGGCGTCTTGTCACAAAATGCCGGGAATTTACGTGAAAGAAACATTAAAATAATTGCATCTGCAAATAAAAGTAATGTTTTGTACGTAAAGAGTTCTTTTATACTTGTCCCTAAATCAGCCATATTATTTGTTTGAAATAACACTGGGAACGTAACGAAATCGTTATAAAACCCATAAAACATTGCATTTCCAAATAAAATGAATGATAGTATAAAACTAATTCCAACTATAATGCGGTTTCGGTGTTTAGATGCAAATAAAGCAAAACCGAAAAATAAAAGTAACGCAGCTAGCGGATTAATAAAAAGCATAAATTCTTCAAAGAAATTATCAATTTTAATATCAAATGCTAGCTTGTACACAATATATGTTTTTATCCATAATAAAACGACTGCAACGAGTGCGAATCGCAGTTTTGGAAACAGACGTTGTAGCATAATATACTCCTCTCCTAAAAAGCATGACGGTTCTTGTGGGCCTATTTGATTAGGGCCTCATTTTATATATACGAACAGTCCTTTATTATTATGTTTATTATACTATGAGTATCATTATACGAAAATAAAAGAGAGTTGTGGACTTTTTTATAACAATTGAGTAGAAAAAGGGCAGTAGGAGACAATAAAACGGAGTTTCTATGTATGATTATTATCGTACGCGGAAAGAATCGTGTAACAATACGGAGGTTATAATGCAAAAATTATTATATTTTATAGTATGCAGTAGTGTTATACTTTTTGCTGCACCGAGTGTGTCGGTAGCTCAATATGATGCACCTCTTATGGAAGATGCCCTTTATTCTGTGTTATTCCCGAAAATAAATAAAGCAATTGAACAACAATATGGGAGCTTGAAGCCTTATCAATGTCCTAAAATTATTAGTTTAAAAAAAGTGTATAGCGGTACATATTTATTTCAAGCAAGTATTGAAGTGACAAAGTATGAACGTGTTGCTGGGAAAATTGCGCCACCATTTGAGAAGGTAACGATTACATTTAATAATGAAGAAGGCGAATGGGAAGTGACGAAGGTTTTAGTAAAGCGCTTACCAAATGATACGAAACTAAACTGTAAAAAAACAATATAAAAAATTGTTTGACAAATAAAATGGTCCTTTGGTATTGTTAATAGCAACAATTAGATGTTTGAAAATTAAATAGACTTACCTCATCTACTCTCAAAGGTAGAGGCCGCGATAGGAAAGAGTAAGCTATGGGAGATTTAATGGAATCTGTGATCATAGGTTGAAAGGGACTATTGCCGAAATATAAGAATAACCATCTTATTCATATATTGGGACTGCATTGAATAAATGTAGTACTGTCATAAGATTTATTTTATGGAGAGCTATTTGGAGATGTTGATGCGGTTTCTTATTTTGAGGAGATAACAACTCGTTTATTTTTTCAATATATATTTTTCCTAATAAGAAACGCGTGTGAACATTGTTCCGCGCGTTTTTTGTCTATCTAAAAGCGTGCTGCAATGAATAGAAGATTGGGGTTATGAGTTTTAGAGGAAATAAGGGAGGAATTCAAATGTATTTACACGGCACAAGCCGAATCAATGGGCAAGGACACTTAGAAATTGGAGGGTGCGATACGACGCAGCTAGCAAAACAATACGGAACACCACTTTATGTATACGATGAAGAGTCAATTCGAGGAAAGTGCCGAGCGTTTCATCGTGCTTTTAAAGAAAGTGGTTTCTCTTATCAAGTAGCATATGCAAGCAAGGCGTTCTTGTGCATGGAGATGTGCCGAGTAGCTCGTGAAGAGAATATGTCATTAGATGTCGTTTCTGGAGGAGAATTATATACTGCGCTTCAAGCAGGATTTCCAGCATCACGCATTCATTTTCACGGTAATAATAAAACAGATGAAGAAATTGTGATGGCTCTTCAGGCGAATATTGGTTGTTTTGTCGTAGATAATTTTTTAGAATTAGAAATTTTGCATGATTTAGCAGTGCAACATGGGAAATTTGTGAACATATTAATTCGTGTAACGCCTGGAGTAGAGGCGCACACACATGAATATATTACAACAGGCCAAGATGATTCGAAATTTGGATTTGGTGTGTCAAATGGTCAAGCGATGCAGGCAATTGAGCTTGCTTTACAAAAATCAAATTATAACGTGTTAGGGATTCATTCACATATCGGATCACAAATATTTGAAACGGCTGGCTTTGTGCGAGCGATTGAAGTTCTTCGTCAATTTTTAGAAGAAGTGAGAGAGCGAACAAACTATGTAGTAAAAGTGCTAAATGTGGGGGGAGGATTCGGAATACGCTACACAGAGTCCGATACACCATTAACTCTTGAGACATATGTGCGAGCTGTAACAAGTGCGGTGAGAGAACAATTTACAGTATGTGAATATCCACTACCGGAAATATGGGTTGAACCAGGTCGTAGCATTGTAGGTGATGCTGGAACGACACTTTATACAGTCGGATCTGTGAAGGACATTCCGGGTATTCGGAAATATGTATCAGTGGATGGTGGGATGACTGATAATTTAAGACCTGCTTTATATAACGCTCGTTATGAAGCGATGTTAGCGAATCGAGGGAATGATGAGAACGAGGAAGTTGTTTCGATTGCAGGGAAATGCTGTGAGAGTGGAGATATGTTAATTTGGGATATTACTCTACCGAAAGTTGCTTCGGCGGATTTATTAGCAATTTCTTGTACAGGGGCATACGGGTACTCAATGGCGAATAATTATAATCGGATTCGTAGACCAGCTGTCGTCTTCGCGAAAGGTGGCACATCACAAATTGTTGTAGAGCGCGAAACATATGAAAATATTATTGGGAACGATCGCATACGCATTAAAGAACTTGTTTAAATGAGGAAAAAGGAGTTGTTCGGAGGGACAATTCCTTTTTTATAAAATAAAATAATTAAAATATATCGGAAAACTAGGATTGAAAAAAATCAGAATTGTGATAAAATACAAATACAAAGCTTATCAAGAGAAGCGGAGGGAACTGGCCCGACGAAGCTCGGCAACCTGCTTATAGAAAGCAAGGTGCTAAATCCAGCAAAATGGAATCCATTTTGAAAGATAAGGTAAAATATATTACCGAACAGTCTTTTCGAAATGGGAAAGATTTTTTTTATGAATAAAAAGGGGGGCTGTTCGCGTGAGCGTACGGGAACATTTTGAGGAAGTATCTGAGAAAATTGAAGCGATGCTTGCTGATATGAAATATGGTTCAATTACAATTGTTGTGCAAGATGGAAAAGTCATTCAATTGGAGAAAAGTGAAAAGGTACGTTTAAAGTAAAAAGCGCTGACTAGAAAAACTAGAGGCGGTTTTAACCTATTTTGATTAGGTTAAAACCGTCTTTTTGCTTTTACAGGGGGAAAAAACATGTTGACTTATGAAACGTGGGAAGACAAGAATGTTTCATTTTCAGAAGAAGATGAAACGAAAGGTGCGCTATCCGTTTTAAGTTGGGCTTATAAAGAATATGAAGGTGAAATTGTATACGCATGTAGCTTCGGAGTGGAAGGGATGGTACTGCTGCATCTTATTAACCAAGTAAATCCATCTGCTAAAGTTGTATTTTTAGATACTAACGTACATTTTCAAGAAACGTATGAATTAATTCAAAAAGTGCGGGAACGATTTCCTTTATTGAATATTATAGAAAAACAGCCAGAACTTACACTTGATGAACAAGCCGAAGCGCATGGTGACAAGCTATGGGAAAGTAATCCAAATCTCTGTTGTAAGATTAGAAAAATTTTACCTTTAGAAGAATCATTAGCGAATGAAAAAGCGTGGATATCGGGACTGAGGAGGGAACAATCAGAAACCCGTAAGCATACAAAGTTTATAAATCTAGATCATCGCTTTCAATCTATTAAAGTTTGTCCGCTCATTCATTGGACGTGGAAAGAAGTATGGAGATATGTATACAAACATAGCTTGCCTTATAACCCATTACATGACATTGGATATCCAAGTATTGGGTGTGAGAAGTGTACGTTGCCTGTAGGAGAGGGTGGCGATTCGAGAGATGGTAGATGGGCTGGGAAAGTGAAAACTGAATGTGGTCTTCATTACCAATAAGATGAATTTGAAAATAAAGCTAAGAGAGGGTATAGAAAATGAGTACAAGAAACGAATTAATAAATCGAATAGACGAGACATACGACGTATCACAAATTAAAAAAGAAATTGGGCTAGATAACATTGCGTTAAGTGATTTAGAACTATTAGCGACAGGAGGATATAGCCCGCTTACTGGTTTTTTAGGAAAGAAAGATTATGATTCGGTTGTAGAAACGCTTCGTTTAGCTAATGGGAGCGTTTGGAGTATACCCATTACATTACCAGTAACAGAAGAAGTAGCAGAGACGCTAAAAGCTGGAGAGGAAGTAAAACTTGTTAACCGTGGAAATGTATATGGTGTTATTCAAATAGAAGATATTTTTGTGCCTGATAAGGAAAAAGAAGCGTTACTAGTGTATAAAACGACGGATGAGGCTCATCCTGGAGTGAAAAAATTATACGAAAGACCGAACGTTTACGTCGGAGGAGCTATTGTTCTTACGAAACGTTTTGAAAATAATCCGTTTCCTGCTTATCATTTAGATCCAATTGAAACGAGAGAAGAATTTAAAAAACGTGGTTGGAAAACAGTAGTTGGATTCCAAACGAGAAATCCGGTACATCGTGCCCATGAATATATTCAAAAATCTGCTCTTGAAATTGTAGATGGCCTCTTTTTAAATCCGCTCGTTGGGGAAACGAAGTCGGATGATATTCCTGCTGATGTAAGAATGGAAAGTTATGAAGTATTACTTCAAAACTACTATCCGAAAGATCGTGTCTTTTTAAGTGTATTTCCTGCAGCAATGCGTTACGCAGGGCCGAGGGAAGCGATATTCCATGCGTTAGTCAGAAAGAATTTTGGATGCACCCACTTTATCGTAGGGCGCGATCATGCTGGGGTAGGAGATTATTATGGTACTTATGAAGCGCAAGAAATTTTTACAAACTTTACAGTGGAAGAGTTAGGGATTACGCCATTATTTTTTGAACATAGTTTTTACTGTACGAAATGTGAAGCGATGGCTTCGACGAAAACATGCCCGCATGGAAAAGAAGATCATGTCATCTTATCAGGTACGAAAGTAAGAGAACTATTAAGAAACGGTGAGGTTCCGCCAAGTACATTTAGTCGTAAAGAGGTAGTAGAGGTACTAATTAAAGGATTGAAAAAAGAAGTAGTAACAGAATAGGGAGAGAATGAAATGGATACGAATATTACTTGGCATACAGCTTCTGTTTCAAAAGATGAGAGAAGAGTGAAGAATGGGCATCATAGTTTTGTAATTTGGTTTACTGGTTTATCAGCTTCGGGTAAATCTACAGTAGCAAACGCGGTTGCTCGTAAACTATTTGAAAAGAATATTGGAAACTATGTACTTGATGGAGATAATATACGTCACGGTTTAAATAAAGACTTAGGTTTTTCTGAAAGTGATCGTATGGAAAATATAAGACGGATTGGCGAAGTGGCGAAGTTATTTGTAGATCAAGGGACTGTTGTTCTTACAGCGTTTATTTCACCGTTTCGAGTAGACCGAAAACAAGTTAGAGATCTATTAGCTGCAGATGAATTTATAGAAGTGTTTGTAAAATGTCCAATTGAAGAGTGTGAGAAACGTGATCCGAAAGGGCTTTATAAAAAAGCAAGAAAAGGTGATATTAAAGACTTTACAGGTATCGATTCACCGTATGAGGAACCAGAGAAAGCGGAATTAATTGTACAAACGCACAAGTATTCTATTGAAGAATGTGCAGAACAAATCGTGAAGTACTTACAAGAGCGTAGTTTTATATAGGGGGATAAAAAATGAGTTATGAAAAAGTATGGGCTAACAATGAAAAATTAAATCAAACTGAGAAAAATAAATTAAAAAAAGATGGATTGGAAATCTTTAATGACATTCCTTACTATGCAGAGAATGGCTTCGAATCTATTCCGAAAGAAGAGTGGGACGCATTCAAATGGGCAGGGTTGTATTTACAAAGACCGAAAGAAGCTGGTTATTTTATGATGCGTGTAAATATTCCTTCTGGGATTATTACGAATGCACAGGCAGAAGTGCTTGCTTCTATCGCTGAGGATTATGGACGTGACGTAATAGATATTACGACAAGACAGGCAATTCAGTTTCATTGGTTAGAAATTCATCAAATTCCAGATATTTTTAAAAGATTAGCAAGAGTTGGGTTATCTTCAGCTGGGGCGTGTGGTGATATAACGCGTAATATTACAGGGAATCCACTTGCTGGCATTGATGCAAATGAACTATTTGATACCACTAGTATTGTAAAAGAAGTATATGATTATTTCCAACATAATGAAGAGTTTTCTAACTTACCACGTAAATTTAAAATGTCTATTAGTTCTAACATTTATAATTCAGCAAACGCAGAGATTAACTGCGTTGCATTTACACCTGCAACGAAAGAGATAGATGGTGAGAAAAAAGTTGGTTTTCATATAAAAGTAGGCGGTGGGTTATCAGCCCGTCCGTATTTAGCTGATGAATTAGATGTATTCATTTTACCAGAAGAAGTGAAAGCGGTAGCGATTGCGATTGCTACGATATTCCGTGATTTTGGATATCGCGAAAAACGTCATTTAGCTCGTTTGAAATTTCTTGTTGCAGACTGGGGAGCAGAGAAGTTTAAAGAGAAACTAATAGAATATACAGGACCATTACAAAGTAAAGGAGAAAGTGCTCTCAAAGGCTGGAATGCGGGATACTTTTATGGTGTCCAAGAGCAAAAACAAGATGGACTAAAATATGTAGGTTTTAATGTGCCAGTAGGGCGCCTACATGCAGAAGAAATGTTTGAGATTGCAAGAATAGCAAAACAATATGGAAATGGACAAATTCGTACATGTAATTCGCAAAACCTCATTATTCCGAATGTTCCGCCGGAAAATGTAACGGGCTTACTAAATGAGCCGTTGTTTGAAGCGATATCAGCAAATCCGAAATCGTTTATTGGTCACGCGGTTTCTTGTACTGGTATTGAATATTGCAATCTTGCTTTAGTAGAAACGAAAGAAAGATTACGAAAAATTGCCGAATACTTAGATACACAAATTGCACTTGATGTTCCGGTTCGTATTCATATGGTAGGATGCCCGAATTCATGTGGTCAACGTCAAATTGCTGATATTGGATTGCAAGGTGTAAAAATGAAAACGAAGGAAAAAGGAATTGTTGAAGCATTTGAAATATATGTAGGTGGAACGTTGTTAGATGGTGGTGCTTATAATCAAAAGTTAAAAGGAAAAATAGATGGCGAGGATCTACCTGATGTACTCGCATCATTTATACGTTATTTCAAAGAAAATAAATTACCAGCTGAAACGTTTTATGATTTTGTAGGCCGTGTGGGTGTAGAGACATTACAAATAGCATTAAATAACGTGTTAGAAGAAGTAATAGCGTCTTAGGAGGGGCAATATGGATTTATATCGATTTGAAGCGGTATTAGTGAATAGCATTGTTCCAATTGTTGTTGTTGCTGAAAGTGAAGAGCAGGCATTTAAGATGGCGGAGATTGAGCTTGAAAAACATTTTTTACCGTTACCAGAGGTAAAGGAGATTGCTTTATTTGAAAAAAAGAAGATTCGAAAAAGCGCGGCCTTTGTTATTCATGAGTAAGGAACATTGAAATATGAAGAAATGAAAACTTCCATTCATATATAAGGATGGAAGTTTCACTTTAATAGTAGAAATGAGGAGAGATGATGGGAAAAGTATATATCGTTGGAGCGGGTCCTGGGGATCCAGATTTAATTACTGTAAAAGGGTTGAAATGTATTGAGAAGGCAGATGTTATTTTATACGACCGTCTTGTGAATAAAGAGTTGCTTTCACACGCAAAGCCTGACGCGGATTTAATTTATTGCGGGAAACTCCCGAATTATCACACGATGAAGCAAGAAACAATTAATACATTTCTTATTAAGTATGCGAAAAAAGGAAAAGTTGTAACGAGGCTTAAGGGAGGCGATCCATTTGTGTTTGGTAGAGGGGGAGAAGAAGCTGAAGCGTTAGCAAAGCAAGGTGTACCATTTGAAATTGTTCCTGGTATTTCAGCTGGAATAGCTGCTCCTGCTTATGCAGGCATTCCAGTGACACATCGTGATGCAAGTGCAAGCTTTGCTATTGTGACAGGGCATAGGAAAGAAGATGCTGCAGAGGAAGTGAAGTGGGAAAATTTAGCGAAAGGTGTAGAGACTTTAGCTGTATATATGGGGGTTAGCAATTTACCCTACATATGTGAACAACTGATGAAGCATGGAAAAGATAAAAGTACGCCTGCTGCTATTATTGAGCGGGGAACGACATCTATGCAGCGCACAGTTGTTGGGACGTTAGGAACAATTGTAGATGTTGCGAAAAAAGAACAAATTCAAAATCCGAGCATGATTGTAATTGGAGAAGTCGTCCGTTTTAGAGAAAAAATCCATTGGTTTGAGAAACAGACAGAAAGTACGTATCAAGTAAGCGGAGTGTTATAAAATGAAAGCCATCTTATATATATGTCATGGAAGTCGCTTGAAAGCAGCGAAAGAAGAAGCGGTTGCATTTATTACGTCATGTATGAACCGTATAGATGCAAGTATTCAAGAAATTTGTTTTTTAGAGTTAGCGAGTCCAACTATTGATGAAGGGTTCCGTACATGTGTGAAGCGTGGTGCTACAGAGATTATTGTTATTCCCGTTTTTTTATTAGCCGCAGGTCATGTAAAAAAAGATATCCCGTTTGAATTAGAAAAGTTATCTAATCAATTTTTGAATGTTAAAGTGACCTATGGTAATCCGTTTGGTGTATCAGAAACACTTGTTAAATCGGTGTATAGCGGAAGTGGCATTGAACAGGAAGGTAACAATGAAGTGACGTTACTTCTCGTTGCAAGAGGGAGCAGTGATCCTGAAGTGTTAAGAGATATAAACTGGATCGCTTCTTTATTTCAAACGGAAGAGAAGATTAAGAAAGTAGAAGTTTGTTATTTAGCGGCTGCAGAGCCAAAATTTGAGGAGAAGTTAAAGGAAGTTGTAGAACGAAAAGAAAAGAATATCGTTGTACTGCCTTACTTGTTATTTACAGGTTTGCTTATGAAGCATATTGAAAAAGAAGTACGTCAATATGAGCTAGATGAGATAAAAATAAGTCCATATTTAGGAAAGAATGAAGCGTTTCAGTATATGTTAATTCAGAAAACGAAGAAATTATTGAAGGGAGATCAATATGTATCCACTTACAGTGCGAGTTGAGAAGAAACGTGTTGTTGTCATTGGCGGGGGAAAAGTTGCGGGATTTAAAATTATTCCTTTACTAAAACAAGGTGCAGATATAGTTGTAGTAAGTCCTGAATTGGATGCGAATTTAGTAAAATTTGTAGAAGAAAAGAAAATTCGTTGGTATCAAAGGGAGTATGAAAAAAGTGATATTAAAGACGCTTTTTTAGTTGTTGCAGCGAGTAGTGATGCTGTATTAAATGAACAAATTGCTGAAGATGCCGCAGAGAATCAATTAGTAAATGTTATTACGAATCCGGAAAGTGGTAATGTTCATTTTCCGGCAGCAATTCATCGTGGATTACTGAATGTGGCAGTTTCTACTGGAGGAGCGAGCCCAAAACTTGCCAAAAAAATTCGTGATGATATCGCAAATAAATATGATGAGACGTATGAATCATATCTTGATTTTTTATACGAAGTTAGAATAAAAGTGAAAGAATTACAAATAGAGAAAAGGCAGAGAAATATATTGTTGCAAGAGGTATTAAAGTCGATATATGTTCAAAATGAACAAAAAAGAGAATTGTTTTTACAAGAATTAGAGAGAAAAGTTCGTATAGGATAATGAATAAATTGTACTTTACAACTATAAGAATATAATTTATAATCACAAGTAACTTCAATAGATGAAATCGATGAGCAAGAAGAGTATGTATATTTGATACGTTCAGAGAGCTGGGGTAAGGTGTGAGCCCGGTACGATAAAATATACAGAATGGGCTTGCGAGAGGTATGTTGAACATTGTAGTAGGCAACCCGGGTTCCGCCGTTAAAAGGATAGAGTATCGGAGTTTTTCCTGTACTTGAATAAGTGGGATTTATCAATCCAATTGAGGTGGTACCACGGTATTAATATTACATATATCGTCCTCTACATGCATATTTGCGTGTAGGGGACTTTTTTATTTTCTAAAGGAGGTGTGCGAGTATGAAATGAAAGTGTATAATTAATAAAAGTTTAAATATTCAGAAAAGGAGAATTTATGATGAAAGAAACACAGCAATGGACGTCGAAAATAGGCTTTGTACTCGCAGCAGCCGGAGCCGCAGTAGGTCTTGGTGCGATATGGAAATTTCCATATGTTGCAGGTAATGGCGGGGGAGGCGCATTCTTCCTTGTGTTTTTACTATTAACTTTATTTATAGGTATGCCGCTTCTTATAGCTGAATTTGTTATTGGACGTAGTACACAAAAAGAGGCAGTTACTGCGTATAAAGTATTAGTGCCAAATAGCAAGTTATATCCTTGGATTGGTCGTATGGGAGTTGTTACTTGTTTTAGTGTACTATCTTTTTATAGTGTTGTAGGTGGATGGATTTTACTTTACTTATACTATAGTGTGACAGGAAGTTTCTGGAATGGAGTGACTGATTATGGGCAATTATTCGGTGAGACGATTTCAAATCCAGTAAGCGCGATTGGAGCGCAATTTATCTTTATGCTTTGTACGATTTTTGTCGTAAGTAAAGGTGTAGAGAAAGGGATAGAAAAGGCAAGTAAGTATATGATGCCGCTATTATTTATTTTATTTATTGCGATCATTGTTCGTGCGTTAACACTTGATGGTGCTATGGCTGGGGTAGAGTTCTTCTTAAAACCAGATTTTTCAAAGCTGACAGCAGATACGATTTTATATGCGATGGGACAATCGTTCTTCTCGCTAACAGTAGGGGCCTCAGTAATGGTAACGTATAGTTCATATTTAAAGAAAGAAGAACATTTAGCGAAATCAGCAACATCTATTGTAAGTTTAACTGTTTTTGTTACAGTACTTGCAGGATTAGCGATTTTCCCGGCGATTTTCGCGTTAGGTGTTAAGCCGACTGAAGGGCCAGGGTTACTATTTATCGTCCTTCCAGCAGTATTTGCGAAAATACCATTTGGACAATTTTTCTTCATTATGTTTTTAGTATTATTCTTCTTTGCAACGTTAACATCTGCGATTTCCATGCTTGAAATTGTAGTAGCATCTGTTGCGAAGGGAAATGAGAAGAAGCGTCCGTCAGCATCATTATTAATTGGTATTCTAATTTTTGCAGTTGGAATTCCGTCAGCTCTATCGTTTGGAATTATGAGTGATGTGAAAATATTTGGGAAAACATTCTTTGACTTAGTCGACTTCTCAGTAAGTAACGTATTACTGCCGTTAGGGGTACTAGCCATTTCGTTATTCGTACCAAATAAAATGAGTAAGGAAATGTTAATGAAAGAATTAGAAGTTACGGAAACGAAAGGGAAAACATTATTTAATATTTGGTTCTTCTTACTTCGTTATGTTATTCCAGTAACTGTAATTATTGTGTTTTTAAATGTGATAGGCGTATTTAAAATGTTTGCATAATAAAAAGACGGAGAAATCTCCGTCTTTTTATTATGTTGTAGGTGTATTTAATAAGCGATTATATGCTTTATAGGCTGTGACGACTGCGAGGAATGATCCAATTAAAAATAATGCTGAGCCACCAAATGTAAATAGCCGGCCAATGTAAGTTTCTCTAGCTTCTTCTATTTTTTGTTGTAATTGTGTATTCATATGATTCACCCCGTAAAATATAGGCATTTAGTTGTAGTCTATGTGGAATGCCTATAATGTGTGAAGTGGAAATGAAAAACCTCGGTATGCACCGAGGTTTTTTTTATAATCCGATATAAGGAGATGGGTCAACTGCGTTTGTCTTGCCAACATTCCATTCTCCAAGATGAAGTTCGAAGTGTAAATGTTGTCCGTATGATTGGCCAGTATTCCCCATAAATCCAAGTTGAGTTCCTTGTTTTACAGTTTGTCCATTCGATACAGAACGACTACTCATATGAGCATATACTGTTGTGTATGTTTTTCCGTTAATACGGTGAGATAAGTACACAACATTTCCGTAACTAGATGATAATTCTGAGCGAATAACAACGCCATCTGCAGCGGCAATAATTGGAACAGTTCCTGAAGCAGCGATATCGATTCCTTTATGGTTATCTATAGAGCGCACGCCAAAACCAGAAGTTTTTGATCCAGCTGCTGGTTTAATAAATCCACCGACGTTTGTATCGTGAGGTACTGGAGCAGCTTGAGCTGATTGGGCAGATGAGGCTGCTTGTTTACGAGCTTCCTCTGCCTTACGTGCCTCTTCAGCTTTACGAGCTTCTTCTGCGCGTTTTTCTTCTTCAATTGCCTTTTGAACAGCTTGACGCTGATTTTCTAAAATACCTTTAGATTCTTCTAATCCTTCAATCTCTGAATCTACTTTTGCGACTTTCGTATGTAAATCGCTAATAAAGGTTTGCTGCTGCTGTTGATTCGCTTGCAACTCTTGTTGTTTTTGAACTAATTTCTGTTCGGCTTCTTTTAATTGTTGCTCTTTTTTCTCGACAGCCTCTTTTTCCTTCGTCACAGCATTTTGATCAGTTGTTTGTTTTTTCACAATATCGGTATCGTTGTTTAAAATTAAACTGACAGAGTACATATTATCAACGAGATCAGCAATGTTTGCAGAATTTGTTAATACTTCTGTAATGATATTTGTGCGAGGTTTTTCTTGCATAGATTGTAAACGTTGCTTAATAACTTCCTGACGCGTATCTATGTTTGTTTGTAATTGCTCTATATGTTTCTTTTTTTCAGTAATTACTTGTTGTGTTTTACTAATTTCTTTTTTGGTATCGTTTAATTCAGTTTCGTTTTTATTAATAGAAGTAGTTAAATCGTCAATTTTCTTTTGTAATTCTTGAATTTCTTTTTCTATTTGTTCTTTCTCGGCTGATTTATTTTGTAAGTCACTTTGTTTTCCTTCTAATTCAGATTGAATATTAGATAATTTATCTTGATTCGTTTCAGCGTATGTGGGTGAAAGTAGTGGAGAAACAAAAATCGTTCCTGCTGCTAAAACACTAAACGCTGCAAATTTCTTTTTCATTGTTGTCTAGCTCCTTCCCTATGAATGTTATATATCATAAGAAGAAGAGTGTCTATCGTTGTAACCATAATGTAAAGAAAATTTTATAAAATTGCTAAGTTTTGTCGGAATTTATCATTTTTTTACGGTAATTGTAATGGTGATTCTATTTTTTAGTTTGTGTAACAAAGGTGTGTTCTGGATTACTTTTTGTTAAATAAAGGAATAAACGGGGTTGTTTTATGTAGTGAAATTTGATTTGGAAACTCAATAAAATACTAGTAAGGAATCGTTCTCATGTGAGGTTTTCTGACATGAGTTTTGTTTTTGTCAAGAAAATTATTTGTGTTCGGGCAAACTTATTTTGTTGTCAGATTTTAAATTTTGATTTATGATTTTTAACAGGGACAAAATGTAGTGAATTGTCGAATAATATGTAATACTCTTAATTTCAAGTTTTATAGATATAGAATGAGAGGTAGAGTGACACATCGAAGAGGGGGTTACAACAAATATGAAAAGAATAGGACTTGCATGGCAAATTTTAATAGGGCTTGCGCTTGGTATTGCAGTTGGAGCGATTTTCTTTGGCAATCCGGCAGTGGTGAGTTACTTACAACCAATTGGTGATATTTTCATCCGATTAATTAAAATGATCGTTGTACCGATTGTTGTAGCAAGTATTGTTGTTGGGGTTGCTGGTGTTGGCGATGTAAAAAAATTAGGCCGACTAGGCGGAAAAACAATTATTTACTTTGAAATTATTACAACAATTGCAATTATTGTTGGTCTATTAATTGCGAATATTTTCCAACCGGGAAAAGGCGTAAATATGGATCAGTTAACGAAGACAGATATTTCGAAATATACACATACGACAGAGCAAGTACAAAGTCATTCATTTGCAGATACATTTGTAAATATTGTTCCAACGAACATTATGAAGTCATTAGCTGACGGAGATATGCTTGCTATTATCTTCTTCTCTGTATTATTTGGTTTAGGGGTAGCTGCAATTGGTGAAAGAGGAAGACCGGTTCTTCAATTTTTCCAAGGTGTAGCTGATGCAATGTTTTATGTAACAAACCAAGTTATGAAATTTGCACCATTTGGTGTATTCGCACTAATTGGTGTTACAGTTTCTACATTTGGTCTTGCTTCATTAATTCCATTAGGGAAATTACTAATTGTAGTATACGGAGCAATGATTTTCTTCGTTGTAGTTGTCTTAGGACTTACAGCGAAAATATTTGGAATTAACATTTTCCAATTCTTTAAAATTTTAAAAGACGAACTGATCTTAGCGTATTCAACAGCAAGTTCAGAAACAGTTTTACCGAAAATTATGGAGAAAATGGAAAAGTTCGGTTGTCCGAAAGCAATTACATCTTTCGTTATTCCGACAGGTTATTCCTTTAACTTAGATGGATCAACTTTATATCAAGCAATTGCAGCTCTTTTCTTAGCACAAATGTACGGTATTGATTTATCTATTACACAACAAATTACATTATTACTTGTATTGATGGTTACATCAAAAGGTATTGCGGGTGTACCGGGCGTATCATTCGTTGTATTATTAGCGACACTTGGTACAGTAGGTATTCCAGCTGAAGGTTTAGCCTTCATCGCCGGTATTGACCGTATTTTAGATATGGCTCGTACAGCAGTTAACGTTGTAGGTAACTCTTTAGCAGCTGTAGTTATGTCTAAGTGGGAAGGTCAGTATGATGCTGAAAAAGGACAAGCCTATTTGGAGGAAATTTCCAATAAGCAAGCAGCTTAATTATAATTTGAAAAAGCTCTCACATAATATGTGGGAGCTTTTCTATATAGAAGGGGAGCGGAAGTAATGAAACGTAAATATGGTGACGGTTCTTCGTGGAAGCGACTAATAGAGAAAGATTATACGGTTAAGCAAATAGAAGAGGGAATGCTAGGAATACTGGAAATAAAAAAAGTGAGAGAACCTAATTGTAAAGAATATGATGGTGAAGAACTTTGTATTGCAGGGAATCAGTATACGTGGATTCAATATTTCATAAACGGGAAAAACTTTGCGATTACTGCTATGTTAGATGATCAGAAAAAATTAGTGCAGTATTATATCGATGTGGCGAAAGAATATGGAATAGACGACCGTGGTTTACCATATTTTGATGATTTATATTTAGATGTAGTGTTATTACCGAATGGTAAAATGTATGTATTGGACGAAGATGAGCTAGAGGATGCTTATAAAAGTAGCGATGTTACAAAAGAAGAGTATGAGTTAGCATGGTACACTACGAAATGGATCATAGCTGCAATAAAAAATAGTGAATTTTATTGGATTTCAATATTGGAAGAAGAAATCAAAAAGTTGAAATGATTATTGTATTCAAATTTTTGTATAATTACCAAAAAAATCTATACAAAAAATAATTGACTTTTGTTTTGTAAGCGAGTAAAGTTAGGGAAGAAATTATTATTAAAAAATAAATATGAAACCTTCTTATAAAGAGAGGCGGAGGGACTGGCCCTACGATGCCTCGGCAGCGGACTCGATTTCAGAGTGCTGTGCCAAATCCAGCAAGCATATGCTTGAAAGATGAGAAGAGCGTTTCTTATAGATGTATAAGACCTCTTCTTGTTGGAAGAGGTCTTTTGTTATTCATTAGAAAAAGGTTGAAACTAGGGAGAGATGGTACTTTGAAAGAAACGAGAGGAAATGGTTTGGCATTATTACCACTTGGGATATTTTTGGGGCTATTTATTGGTTCTGGAATTATTACAGGTGATTTCTATAAATTGCCGATACTTGTAGCAATTTCAATTGCTGTAGGAGTCGCTTTAGCGATGAATCGTAAAGAAAGTTTTCATGTAAAAGTGGAACGATTTGCTAAAGGTGCAGGGAACCCAGATATTATGATTATGGTTCTGATTTTTGTACTGGCAGGAGCGTTTTCTGAAACAGCAAAAGGGATGGGTGGCGTTGATTCTACAGTTAACTTAGCGTTATCCATTTTACCACAAGGATTTATCGTAGCTGGCATTTTCGTTATAGGAGCATTTATTTCATTAGCGATGGGAACTTCAATGGGAACAATTGCTGCATTAGCACCAATTGCTGTAGGTATTAGTGGGCAAACTGATATCTCAATTGCACTTACGATGGCTACTGTTGTTGGCGGAGCGATGTTTGGCGATAACTTATCATTTATTTCAGATACAACAATCGCAGCTGTACGTTCACAAGGAACAGAAATGAAAGATAAGTTTAAAACGAACTTTTTAATTGTATTACCAGCAGCAATTATTACAATTGTCCTATTAGTAATCATTACTTTAGGGAGCGATACGCAGATTAAAGCGCATAGCTTTGACTGGATAAAGATTTTACCGTATGCAGGAGTACTTATTACAGCGTTACTTGGTTGGAATGTACTTATCGTGTTAACTGGTGGAACTGTACTATCTGGGATTATCGGTCTTTTAGATGGAAGTTATACGTTAGAGAGTTTCTTTAAAAGTGTAACGACTGGAATGGGCGGTATGATGGAGTTAGTATTACTTGCTATTTTAATTGGTGGTATGGTCGAATTGATTCAATATAATGGTGGCATTCAATATTTAATGAATATTTTAACGCGTAACATTCGTTCAAAAAAAGGAGCGGAGTTCGGTATCGCTGGTTTAGTAGGTATGACGAATATGTGTACAGCGAATAATACAATTTCTATTATATTTACAGGTCCGCTTGCGAAAAACATTGCAGATCAATATGAAATTGATCCTCGAAAATCAGCGAGTGTATTAGATCTTTTCTCATGCTGTGTGCAAGGATTAATTCCGTATGGTGCGCAAATGTTAACAGCAGCAGGATTTGCGGCGTTATCTCCAATTGAACTGTTACCATATGCGTTTTATCCGATCTTAGTTGGAGTATGTGGAATCATTTCTATATTAATTGGTTTTCCGAGGTTTTCTAAAGTAGCGGAAAAGAAAGAATATCATAAAACAGCATAATGAAAATGAAGTGTATGAAAAGCAACGAAAGCCGTACAGAGAATGTTCTCTGTACGGCTTTTTATGTGCGGTAAAAGAGTGAATGATTCAATGCTACCGTATGTTTTTACAAAAGGCTGAATGCAACTCGGTCTTAAGTCTGAGTTAAAAACGGTTCTTAAGCTCGTTATGGAAAAAAGAAAAAATAGTTAAGATAAGAGTATCAAATCGAAGGGAGGCAAGCACAAGATGAAACAATTTCTAGCGTTTATCGCGGCTGGTATTTTAGCTTTAATTGCTCTTGGCAGTCTTGCTGGTATTATAGGATTCGCAATTGGAGCAGGAGTTGTGTACTGGAGCTATAAATCATTTGTGCGAGCACAATCATTTTTTGGAAAGTTAGCTTGGGGTATTGTTGGTTTAATCGGCTTGTCCATCGCCCTTTCTCATTCCCCAGCATTAATCGGTATTGCAGCATTAGTAGTTTTATACTACGGATACCGTGAGTGGAAAAAAGAAAAAGATGTAGTTGTTGATTCTGCTCCAGAAAGTTCTAAACCATATAGCAACTTTGAAGATGAGTGGAACAAGTTAATGAAAAACTAATATAAAATAAATCAAATCAAATTTATAAAGTAGAAGAGAGGAAGATTATAATGAAACAATCTTTATTCGGACGTGTACGCGATGCAATTTTAGCAGATTTTCATAGTGTGTTAGATGAGAAAGAAAGAAAAAACCCAATTGCTATGTTAAACCAATATTTACGCGATAGTGAGCGTGAAATAACAAAAATTGAGAAGTTAATTCAGCGTCATAAAACATTAAAATCTAACTTTGCTCGTGAGCTTGAGCAAGCTCGTTATTTCGTGAATAAAAGATCAAAGCAAGCGATCATCGCTCAAGAAGCAGGCGAATTACAACTACATGAGCGTGCATTAGAAGAAGTAGCTTATTATGAAGGGCAAGTAACTCGATTAGAAGAAATGTATGCAGGTGTTGTAGAACAAATTGATGAGCTAGAGCGTCGTCTTTCTGAAATGAAAAATAAATTAAAAGAAATGCACGCAAAACGTATGGAATTAATGGCACGTGAAAATATGGCACATGCAAATCGTCGTATGAATACTGCGATGCATAAAATGGATGAAAATAATCCATTCTTACGCTTTGAAGAAATTGAAGATCATATTCGCGACTTAGAAACTCGTATGAACGAGGAGCATGAACGTGACACATTTGATATGAAGATTGCAAAGCTTGAGCGTGAAATGAAAGAAAAGAATGATGTATCGTTAACGAAAGAGTTAACAAAATAATAGTAGTATATTATAAAACAGGCTTATGATATAGTGATAGGAGAAAAGGTGTTGGAAAGCAATGCCTTTTCTTCTATGTATATGTGACAAGAAGGGGGGAGCTGAAATGAAGAAGCATTTTTCAAAAACACAATTAATGGGGATGCTCCTCATCATATTTGGATTCGGTCTTTTTCTTGATATGATACTTGGACATTTTGAACCAGGTGGTCTCATTTTTGCATTTATTATGCTTATGTTTGGAAGGCATTATCGTAAAAAGAATCGTTATGTACGGGGAAATGTATTTTTATTTGTTGGTGGTATCGTATTTTTATTCTTCTTATTTTCATCAGCAGCATTTGTTCTTGTCGTATTTGCTTGTTTAGCTTTAATTGGTTATCAATTGATTCAACAAGGGCATCAGCAAAAGGCAATGAAGGTTGAAATTAAAGAAAAAGGGATTATAGATGAAGAGAAGCAAATATATCGTACAGAACCATATTTGAAAAATATGTTTGTAGGCAATGTACGAATGATGGATCATATTTATGAACTTGAGGATATTAATGTTCAATATGGTGCTTGTGATGTGGAAATAGATTTAACAACTGCTATGATTCCAGAAGGAGAAACGGTAATTGTTATTCGAGGTGTCGTTGGTAATATTCGTTTATATGTGCCATATGATATTGAACTGTCTTTAAACCATTCTGTTATTGTCGGACGTGTGCTCTTGCCAGGTCATGAGGAGACAGGGTTTAACCGCAATGTTACATTTAGAACAGAGCAGTATAAAGAGGCTCCGCGTCGTATTAAAATTATTTCTTCGCTTGTCGTAGGCGATACGGAAGTGAGGAAAGTATAATGAAGAAACAAAAAAATATTTCGTGGATGTACATTCGTTATTCTATGTTGTCCTCAGTTAGTATCGCACTCATTTGTACAATTGTATATGTATGGAAAAGCGAGCAACAAGTATATGATTTATTATGGAAGGAATCCATCGCTTCTGTTCCAATTGGCTTGTTTATTATGACTACAAGTTTACTGATCGGGGGAATTGTAGGATATGCAATCGGTTACTATATAGAGCAGCGGATACAAGGATTGAATACGTTTCTATTTGAAGTAGAGCGAGGGAACTTTCCGAGTGATGTTTCGTTTACTGCAGATGATGAATTTCATGAAGTGGAACGAAAAGTAATTGTTCTGGCTCGTCGATTAGAGGAGCAAGCTGGACTCTTTCAAAAAGTAACGAATGAACGAGCTCATTGGAATGAAGAGATGAGACAAGAAGCGATTTCCCAAGAAAGGCATCGATTGGCGAGGGAGCTGCATGATTCTGTAAGTCAGCAGCTTTTTGCAATGTCGATGATGATGTCGGCTATTAATGAACAAGTAGCTGAATTTCCAGAAACGACGAAAAAGCAGTTACAGCTCGTTGAAAATATGGTTGTAAATGCACAATCAGAAATGAGAGCATTGCTTCTTCATTTACGCCCAGTGCAGTTAGAAGGTAAGAAACTAACAGAGGGTATAGAAGAGTTATTAACCGAACTGTCTAGAAAGCAACATATGAAAATTGAATGGTTAATTGAGCCAATAGAATTGAAAAAAGGCGTAGAAGATCATTTATTCCGCATAGTACAAGAGGCGCTGTCTAATACTTTACGGCATGCAAAGGCAAAGAAAACGGAAGTGCGTCTTCGAAAAATTGATCAATATGCAATTCTAAAAATTATTGATGATGGCGTTGGATTTGAAGTTGGAGTTAATAAAGCTGGTTCATATGGTTTAAGATCCATGCAAGAGCGAGTTCATGAAATTGGTGGTACATTAAAAGTACTTAGTTTTCCAAATAAAGGTACACAAATAGAAGTAAAAGTACCGATTATGATTGAGAGAGGGGGAGAATCATGATAAAAGTATTACTAGTGGATGATCATGAAATGGTTCGAATGGGTGTATCAGCATATTTATCAACGCAACCAGATATTGAAGTAGTTGGAGAAGCTGAAAACGGAAGAAAAGGTGCAGAGTTAGCACTGCAATTAAGACCGGATATTATTTTGATGGACCTTGTCATGGACGAGATGGATGGTGTTGAAGCAACACGAGCTATTATTCAGGAATGGCCAGAAGCGAAAATTGTAGTGGTAACGAGCTTTTTAGATGATGAGAAATTATACCCTGTTATTGAGGCCGGAGCGACGAGTTATTTATTAAAAACATCAAGAGCGAGTGATATAGCAGACGCTGTACGAGCTACTTATGATGGAGAAACGGTATTAGAGCCAAAAGTTACTGGTAAAATGATGTCTCGTATGCGTCAGAAGAAAGAACAACCTTTGCATGAGGAGTTAACAGAAAGAGAGTCTGAAATTTTGTTATTAATTGCAGAGGGGAAAAGTAATCAAGAGATTGCAGATGAGTTGTTCATTGCCCTCAAAACAGTAAAGACACATGTGAGTAATATATTAAATAAGCTAAATGTAAGTGACCGAACACAGGCGGTTATTTATGCGTTTAGACATCAATTGACGAAATGATAAAGTGAAACTTTAACCAGTGGGGTGGTCCCCACTGGTTATTAGTTTGTACCAAATCTTTTTATTGACGACAATAAATGTAAGCGTTATCATTGAGTTGTTAACAGTACATACAAAGGGGAGAATGTATATGTTAGTTCAAACTATATTTGGCATGGATAAGTCTAAAAAATTAGGGGATTATGTGAACGCATTACAAGCGCTTTGTGAACAATATAATGTTGAAACAGATAAAATTGCAATTGTTGAGGCGACAGAAGAGTACTATTTATTTTTAGTAAAGCAAGAAAAGTGCTATGATGTTGTCAAAGTAGAAACAGTGGATACAAATATTGATTATTATACGAAAGTGTATAAAATAAGCAGTTTTAATCATACCGCTTATCAAAAGTAAAAAAACTCCCTTTCGGGAGTTTTTTTAGGATGCTTTTACTTCACGAGATTCGGTTAGTAAGGGAACTTTTTGCGCGCCACTTAGCTTAGCGATTGCAAGGCCGATAAGAGCTCCGGCTAATGCTGGTATTAGCCAGCCAATTCCTTCATTATATAAAGGGATAAATTCAAAATATGGTGTGATATATGAAACTGAAATACTACCTTGTTTTAATCCATCAAATACGCTTACGATTGCAGCTCCAATTAAAGCACCTACATAAACAGAGCGATATCCACCAAAATATTTATGAAGTAACGATAGTAGAACAAGTACAATCGCAACTGGATATACAACAAGTAGAATTGGAACAGAGATGGAAATGATTTTTGTTAAACCTAAGTTGGCAACTAATAATCCCAATACACAAATGATACTTGCGAACGTTTTGTATGAAAATTTAGTCAATAATGTTGAGAAATATTGACTACATGCAGATACAAGTCCAACACATGTTGTTAAGCAAGCGAGTGTAACGATAAGAGATAATAAAAGCAGCCCATATGGACCGAATAATTGTTGTACGATCACAGTAAGTAATTGTCCACCATTCTTTGCATATCCGAGCGAGACGCTAGTTGCACCGAGCCAGCCAAGCGCACCATATACAAGTACGAGGCCAGTAGCGGCAATAAGTCCAGCTTTGGCTGTTGCGATGGCAATGGATTTACGATCTTTCACACCTTTAGAGCGAATCGCATTTACAACGATAATTCCAAATGCAAGTGCTGAAATGGTATCCATCGTTAAGTATCCTTCCATAAAGCCTTTGAAAATCGGAGAAGTTTGATACTCTTGCATCGCTGGTCCTGATTGTCCAAGTGGTGTAAATACACTTTTAACAAATAATAAGAAAATAGAGAGTAATAAAATAGGTGTTAATATATTTCCAATTCGATCGACAAGTTTAGATGGATTCAAACTCAGCCAATATACGATAGCAAAGAAAATGATTGTATATACAAATAGTGCTAGGCTGCTAGAGCGAATCGTTTCTGGTAAGAAAGAACTAACACCCATTTCATAAGCGACATTTGCAACGCGTGGAATTCCCATAGAAGGACCAATGGCAATGTATACGACTACCGTAAAGAATATTCCGAATAATGGATGAACATGACTTGCTAGTTGCTGCATACCATTTCCTGATAAAGAAATTGCGATCACAGTTAGTAGTGGTAAACCGACTCCTGTTAGTAAAAATCCAATCATTGCCGGCCAAAAGTTTTCACCTGCATTTTGTCCAAGCATGGGAGGGAAAATTAAATTACCTGCCCCAAAAAATAAAGAAAATAGCATAAGACCCGTGAAAAAAATATGTTTTTTTGATACAGTGTTCATTGTTTTTCCTCCTTTTTTAAATTCATTTGTAAGAACACAAAAAACTCGTCCCTAAAGAAAGGGACGAGTTATATTTACCCGCGATACCACCCTAATTTATACATGTAGAAATAATTCTATATGTATACGGCTCTGCAACGTACAACATGATACGTGTTCCTTGTAACGGGGGACAGCCGGTAAGAACTTACTACAGCATTCGGTTCTACTTCTCGGAGATGATTTTCGGCTACGCACTGAACGTTGGCTTTCAGCAAATCGCCAACTCTCTGGGGGACAGTCCTATAACGTACTCGTTCTCGTCAATGAATTTTTATTCAAGTATTCTGAAAGTATTGTTACATTTTTTTTTTAGAAAGTCAATATATTTTTAAATAAAACATATGCGGAAATGTTATTTGTTTTAAAATGAATGGTTGATGTAAATTGAATTGTAAAACGGAAGTGAAAATTTGCGGAGAATTGTAAAATTTATAGAGAAAGTTGATATTTATAAGAGTAAAGAAGGGATTGTTTGAATTTACAGAGAATAATACAACAATCCACTTGCTGGAAAGAACAAACCAAAAGAGGTGACTGAAATGCTTGCGATGGGAGTATTATTTGGCATTATTGCTATAATTGGTTTTATGTGGTTATATTATTCGCGTTCATTTAAACAAGCAGAAGTTTTACTCTTTCAAAAAGGTAGTTTGTTGACAAATCAGTCTAGATATTTAGTATGTCCGAAGTGTGGAAGTGCACAGGCCAGAAGTGGAGGCTATCAAGAGTGTTGCAAAATTAGATTATGAAAGAAGGGAGCCTCACATTATTTTGTGAGGCTTCCTTCCTTACAATTTCATGGCGCTCCAAATGGTCCACCGATCTCTTTCAATAATAGGAGAGGTGTTTTGTAATGCAGTTTGGACCTGTTGTAAAAGTTGAGAAAGTTCATAATCTGTTAATTCGTATAGAATGGATCGACCTGTTCGAGGTGATAAATCTTGCAATAATGCTTCTACAGAATCATGTATTTTTCGTACTTCCCATTGCGTTTGAGCCGGGAACACGTGAAGGAAATGTTTTTGTAATTCTCGTTGTATCGTGGTGGTTTTTGGTCGTCTTTTTGATTCTATTTCAATAAGTTTTGGAAAGGTAGAGAAAAAATATCCACGAATGTGTTCGGGGCTTCCAGGGAGTGTACAATCTTCAATCGTTCGGTCTTGTATAATAAGTACACCGTTTTTCTTTAATATGCGAGAAGCTTCACATAGAAATGTAGGAATGTCTTGTAAATGATGAATAACTGCGCGCGAAATAACAATGTCGAATGTCTCATTAGGATAAGGGACGCTATGTGCATCACCGTGAATGAAAGAAATGTTTGGAAAACTGCTACAATTTTCTTTTGCAGCTTGTAATATTTCTTTTGAAAAATCAAGACCAACAACACTTTTTGCTCCCATAAGAGCAAGTTCTTTCGTATAAATCCCGCCACCACAGCCGATATCAATTATTTGCTTGTTTTGTATAGTTGTAATACTTTTTATCATTTCTCCCCAAGAAGTATGGGCATTTCGCTGTGCATATGTGTATTTATTATTTGCATCGTGAAAATTAATGGACATGAAAAAGACCTCCTTTCATTGCTTAGTATAGCGTATTTTATAGTGTGTCACGTTTTTGTTTTTTATATGAAGATTATAAGGATTTCTTATTGTAAAAGGAGGATTAAGTTGAAAAGGAAATATGTATTGCTGTTATTTGCTATGTTACTAGCATCTTGTAGTCAATTTGAGCAAAAAAAAGAAACAAAAAAAGTGGAAGAGACGGTGAATGAAGTGAAAGAAACAATAGGGGTAACCGTTATACAAAAAAAACATAAAGAGAAAAAGTTACAGGAATCAGAAGCTAAGGTAGTAATAGATATTATGGATAGAGCTGAGAAACAAGAAATAACAGGCAGCTTCGGTGAACCTGAATATGAAATACAAATTAGTAGAGATGGGAAAAAAGAAACATATTATGCATGGCTAAGAGGAGAAGACAGACGAGGATGGATACAACATAAGAAAGCTATGTATATGCTGAATAAAAAAGATACAGAAA
This sequence comes from Bacillus sp. LSHTCR4, assembly GCF_057197025.1. Taxonomy (NCBI): domain Bacteria; kingdom Bacillati; phylum Bacillota; class Bacilli; order Caryophanales; family Bacillaceae; genus Bacillus; species Bacillus sp. LSHTCR4. The sequence goes on from NZ_JBXUNO010000001.1 coordinate 499,047, forward strand.
AGCTTTTGGCTATATTTCCAAATGTATCAGAACAAAAAGAAGATGAAATACAGGTAGGTCCTTTAACGGAAGTAACAAAAAAAGATTTGCAGATTACCGCGTTCCATATTAAAGCAGGCGATCAAAAAGTGAATTATACGGTACGGTATACGATTTCACAGTCATTATACAACAAGTTAGAGAAGGAACAAGAATACTATTTGCAGGTCGTTTTTCCAGAAAAAGTTCAAAAATTAATTGGAGCAAAAGAGAGTGAAAAAATCTTAGGAGAAAAGGTAAAGGAAGGATATAAACAGTATGAATTGCATGCTACTGTTCCGATACAAGGTGCTTCAGAATCACAATTAAAGTCATTAGAAACATATTATGAAAATTATGATTTGAAAATATTAAATAGTAAACAAGAAAAAATAGGTGTTTTTCAAAATATTATTCAAATTGTTAAAGAGTATGGTGAAAAAATGAATTTACAAAGATAAAGTGAAACGTGGGATGAATATAAACTCGTTAATTCTATATGAACTTTCCTAGGAAATGATAATAGAGAGGGGCCCCCCTCTCTATTACTTTGCTTTTGCAGATGGCTTATTCATTGATTTTCGTGTAATAAGAAAAGAAATCATAAGAGCGGAAAGGATGATAAGGGCAATAAATACGTGATTGGGCAACAAATCTAATAATAATACGTAACTAACAGTATAAAAAATAAGAGTTGAAGCTAAAAACGATAGAGCGCCTATTATGAGAGATTGTAAATTCAATTGCGTACACCTCCTTTTATTTATATTTTTGGCTAAAAATGGATTATATAAACATTATTTCTAACAATAGAAAAAAATATGTCATAATAGAGAAAAGAACAAGCTTTGATGAATGTATATAATCCATTAATGAGAGATAAAGGAGAGGAATATGAAAAATAATAAAAAAGGATTATGGGGAATTATTGTTGCAATAGGGGTATTTTTACTTTCTAAGTTAAAGTGGGTATTTGCGATTTTTAAATTAGCAAAGTTTTCAACGGTATTTAGTATGTTTCTATCACTTGGTGCGTACGCAGTTATATATGGTTGGAAATTTGGGGTAGCGCTCATTTATTTGTTGTTTATTCATGAAATGGGCCATTTATGGGCTGCGAAAAGAAAAGGTATACCGACATCGCCAGCAATATTTATTCCATTTATGGGCGCTCTTATTGGGATGAAAGAGATGCCAAAAAATGCAAAAGATGAAGCATATATTGCCTATATGGGCCCTCTTTTCGGATTACTTTCATTTTTACCGGCTATTCCACTTTATATGATAACGAAGGAGCCGTTTTGGGCGCTCATTATTTTACTCGGAAGTATGATTAATTTCTTTAATTTAATTCCGGTTTCTCCGTTAGATGGGGGACGAATTATTTCAGTTGTAAGTACGAAAATTTGGGTAGCGGGGCTTGTTTTACTACTTGGCTATTCAATTTATTTTAAAAGTATTTTGGGCGGATTTATTTTTATTATCGGCTGTATGGAATTGTATAGAGTAATAAAGAGAGATGAGCCAATTAAGGAATTAGGATATAGAATTGATGGAATGAAAGAATATGTTGCAAGTCTTGAAGAAGAGTTAAAAGAAACTGGTGCAGTGCATCGAAATATATATATGATGCAACATGAAATAAATGTATTAAGGCAAAAGGAAAGAGAGAAAGAATTAAAAACAGGAGAACTTCAAAAGATTGAAGTGTTAGAGTATCTGTTACCAAAGTTTGAGCCACTGGATTACGTCCCATATGAAGATGAAAAAGAAACACATACCATTCATATACGAGAAGCATTTGAAATGTCAGAAAGAAAATTACAGAAATGGGATGCAGAAAAGAGACAACAGGAAAACTATTATAAAGTGGATACGAAAACGAAATGGACAGTATTTGCTTGTTATATCGGATTAATGGCTATACTTGGTTATACAGCTTATGAAGGATATATTGTTTTACAAGAACATTTGCCAACGAGAAATGTATAGAAAAATATTGTCGAAATGATAGGAAGAATTTATACAGGAATTATATTTCTACGAGAGAATGATACAAGTATAGTCATACGTTGTAATATTTTTAGTAGAGAAGGAGTTCTGTATATGAAGAAATTGTTAAATGTATTAGGCATTATTATCGTGATGATCATTGCGAGCTATAGTCTTATGAAAGTGCTGTTACATTATGCCAATAAACCTGCTGAGGTAAATACAATAACTCAAATAGAAGATGTGCAAGAAGAGACAAAAGTACTAGATTTTATTCGTATGACACATGAAAGTTATAATAATTTCTTAAATTATGGTAAAGCAGAGAATTATACAGAAGGGGACTGGAGCCAATTTAAACAATGGTTTCAACAACAAGAATCATCATTAAAAAATATACATACAGACATAAAGAATGAAAAAATAAAACGTGATGTAAATAGAAGCTATGAAATTGTAAAAAAAGGTGTGGAGCTCCAAAATATTGAGTATGTAGTGTATGCACACCGTGTATACCATGACTTAGATATTATCGTAAATAAGTATAGAGGTGAAGCGAACATCTGGGGGTATACAGAATTTGGAGATGGGAAAGATATAAGGGTAATTGAACAAGCGATACAGTCTAAAAAATAAGCGAGCTAGCATTCTAGTTGGCTTATTTTCTTTTGTAAGTGCAATGTTCATATATTTTTCACAAAAACATCGTGTTAATAGTGATTAAAATCACAATCTGTATTATACAATTCAGTTAAACTAAAAACAGTTAAGGAAATAGAGGAGTGGGATACAGTGTTAAGTGAAAAAACAATTGAAATCGTAAAGTCAACAGTACCATTATTACAGGAAAAAGGCGTTGAAATTACAACGAGATTTTATGAAATTTTATTTTCAGAACATCCGGAGTTATTGAATATTTTCAACCATACAAATCAGAAAAAGGGAAGACAACAACAAGCGTTAGCGAATGCTGTTTATGCAGCTGCAACGTACATTGATAATTTAGAAGCTATTATTCCAGTTGTAAAACAAATTGGTCATAAGCATAGAAGTTTAGGTATTAAAGCAGAGCATTACCCGATTGTAGGTACATGTTTACTACGTGCAATTAAAGAGGTCGCAGGTGCACCTGATGAAGTTTTAAACGCATGGGGAGAAGCTTATGGTGTCATTGCTGATGCATTCATTAGCATTGAAGCAGAGATGTATGAAGAAGCAGCACATAAAGAAGGTGGATGGAAAGATTTCCGTAACTTTGTAGTTGTAAAAAAAGTGAAGGAAAGTGATGTTATTACGTCATTTTATTTGAAACCCGAAGATGGAGAAAAAGTTTCTTCATTCATCCCAGGACAATATGTAACGGTTCAAATAAATATCGAAGGTGAAACATATACACATAATCGTCAATATAGCTTATCAGATGCTCTTGGAAAAGAATATTATCGTATTAGTGTCAAGAAAGAAAAAGGTGTAGATACACCAGACGGTAAAGTATCTAATTACTTACATGATTATATAAAAGAAGGCGATATGTTACCAGTAAGTGCCCCAGCAGGAGATTTCGTATTAAATATGGATTCAACTTTACCAGTTGTCCTAATTAGTGGTGGAGTAGGTATTACACCAATGATGAGTATGCTAAATACGTTAATTGAACAAGATTCAAAACGTAATGTATGTTTTGTTCATGCAGCGATAAATAGTCATACACATGCAATGAAAGAACACGTTAAGGCAGTGGATAATGAATACGAACAAGTTAAAACATACACTTGCTATTCGGCACCGACTGAAAAAGATCTGGAAATGAAGAACTTTGATAAAGAAGGTTTCATTGGAGCTGAATGGTTGCAAACGATTATGCCGAAAACGGAAGCAGAATTTTATTTCTGTGGTCCAGTACCATTTATGAAGCATATAAATGCTGCACTAACTGATTTAGGTGTGAAACAAGAGCATATTCATTATGAATTTTTTGGTCCAGCAGCAAGCTTACAATAGATTGCACTGAATAAGTAAAAAACGAGGTATTATTTTACCTCGTTTTTTATTTGTTCTCGTAATAGTCGATTTACTGTTTCGCGGCGTATACCAATCAGTTGACCAATTTCAGTTTGCGTTAATATTTCATATATAGGAATATCACCTAAATAGAGTGTGAACCATTCTTGTAAACGATGAAGACGTTCTTTCGGAGAAACGGTTGTCAATTGATCGATACGCTGTTGCATCATTCTTAATTTTGATTGTAATTGCATAGCGATATTTGCATAGGATGCAGGATTTGCCTGGAGTTGATCGTACCATTCATTACTAATTATAGGTTCAACTTCTGTTTTCGTTAAAGCAATTGCTGTACCGTGATATTCCTTCGGTGAAATTAAAGAATGGTGAGGTATCGTTTCTCCTGGAACGATAATGTTGAATAGAAATGGTGTTCCATCTTCTTCTATTCTTACTACTTTTAATAAACCTGTTTTTATAAAATATAAAGGACCGTCCTCACCTTGACGGAATAGTATATCTCCTTTGTGTAGAATCAATGTTAGCCCCCCATTTAAACATTTCTATTTCTTTTCGTGTATATGTATAAAGACAATATGCTATTTAAACAGCAATTTCATTGACGAAATATATGCTATTACAGTAGTATACTATTTAGTGTGTAATAGTACTAGCAATGAATACGCTGTAGGGGGTTTAGTATATTGTTAGATGCGATAAAAATGACGGATATGAGAATTCCGGCGAATGCCATCATTCATGTAGAAGAGATGAAAGGTGGAGTCGTGTTATCCGTTGAAGTAGACGGCCAAATTATTTATACGATGGCTTATGATGAAGAAACAGATAGTTATGCTGAATTATATGATCGAAACGATAAGAGGGCGTGCCAAGTACATGAAGACTTTATGGGATGGTCACTTCTTCACTAAAAAAGATGTCAATATGACATCTTTTTTTATTAAAACGATAGAATATACAAAGAAATGAAATATAAGGATAAAATTTGTAATAAATGATTTTGCATTGTTAGCACTTTGTAACTGCAAGTAAATTATTTTTTCGCTATCATAAAGATAACAGTCGCAGTTATAGGAGTGGTCAACTTGAAGAAAGTACATATTTCCAATTACATGTTATTATGTGTTTGTTTAATTTTATTCGTTCTCTTAGGAGGATTTTTATATTCATGCGTATAAGAAAAAACGCATTCTAAAAAGAACGCGTTATAAAAAAGAAGTAATGATTAATCTAGTCCCAAGAATAATTAATGTGATACGTAATAAATTAATTACGGCTTTACCACTTAATTTCGTATTGATATAAGCCCCGATTTTTCCCCCGATCCATGCACCAGGAATAAGAATTAATGCGTAAATCCAGCTGACATTTCCAAGGGAGATGTGAGTTGCAGAACTTACAATTGCTGATAGAAATACGATAAACATCGAAGTTGCTACAGCAATATGTGCTGGGAATGCAAAAAGTAGCATCATTGCTGGAACAAGTAAGGCACCGCCACCAATTCCAAATAACCCAGATATAAAACCAACTATAAAAGCGATAAAGATAGCGAGAAGCGGTGGGAATTGATAGTGCACAGTGTTTCCTTCGTTATCTGTAAAAGAACGCTTAATTACAGTCATATTTGATAAAGAAAGAGGTTTTAATTTGTCTCGTAACATAAGAAGAATGGAGACAAAAATAAGGAAAATCCCAAAATATAAAGAAAATGTATCTTGGTTTAAAAATTTATTTGCCCACGAGCCGATGATACCACCAGGGCCACTCCCGATAAATAAAATAAGTCCACTTTTGTAATCTACTCGTTTATGCTTCATATAAGTAAGGGTGGAAGATAGTCCTGTAAAAACGACTGTTACCATTGAGGTTCCTACTGCGAGTTGTGGTGATAGGCTGTGTAATCCAATTAATAACGGAACGATAATAATTCCGCCACCAAGACCGACTAGACTCCCGACTGTCCCGGCGATTAGCCCGATGAAAAGTAACATGATGTATTCCAAAATTTCCAACTCCTCTATATAACTTATCCACCAATTATTATACACGCTTTTTAAGGAGAAAAAGGTTTGTTCACAAAAAAGTCGTCTTCCTAGAAAAATAAGGAAGACGACTTTTAATTAAAAGATTAAGTGTAGTAAAGAGTAAAATAAAGCAGCTAAAGAAGCTGAAATAGGAAGTGTGATAACCCATGTAATTAACATGCGTTTTGCAGTTCCCCATTTTACACCTTTTACACGATGAGAAGCACCAACCCCTAAAATAGAAGAAGAGATAACGTGCGTCGTACTAACTGGTAAGTGAATGAATGTTGCCCCGAAAATAACAAGAGATGATGATAAATCGGCAGCTACACCATTTACAGGACGAATTTTCATAATTTGTCCACCGACAGTTTTAATAATTTTCCATCCACCGACAGAAGTACCAAGACCCATTGCAATCGCACAAGATAATTGTACCCAGAACGGGATGTCGCTAGAAGTATGATAATTATTGGCCATAAGAGCCATCGTAATAATTCCCATTGCTTTTTGCGCATCATTCGTACCGTGTGTGTAAGCTTGTAATGCAGCAGTGAAAATCTGGAATAAACGGAAATTTTTGTTTGTCTTCGTTAAATTGAAGTTTTTAAAGACGACTTTAAAAATACTGTATACGATATACCCGATAACAAAAGCGATAATCGGTGAAATGATTAAAGCCTCAAGAATTTTTATAAAACCTTTAAAGTTTAATGAACTAAAACCAGCAGCAGCGATAGCTGCACCTGCGATCGAGCCAATGATTGCATGCGAAGAACTACTTGGAATACCGTAGTACCAAGTAATTAAATTCCATGCTATTGCCGCAAGTAAAGCTGCTAAAATAACAAGAGAACCATTTGGTAAAGCGAATGGATCAACGATATCTTTCGTAATCGTTTTTGCTACACCTGTAAATGTCATCGCACCTAAAAAGTTCATAATAGCTGCCATAACAATTGCATGTCTAGGCTTTAGAGCTTTCGTTGAAACAGCCGTTGCAATAGCGTTTGCTGTATCGTGAAATCCATTAATAAAGTCAAAAGCTAAAGCGCAAATGACTACTAAAACGGTCAGTATCAAGAGTGTATCCATGATCAAACTCCTTACGCGTTCTTCATAATAATTGTTTCTAATACGTTTGCAACGCTTTGGCAGCTATCCGCTACTTCTTCAAGCTCTTCGTAAATCTCTTTGTATTGAATAATCTTAATTGGATCTTTTTCACGAGAGAATAAGTGCTTAATCGCATGACGGCGAATATCATCACATTGTGATTCATAATCCTTAATCTTAATCGCATTTGTACGAATGTCGACTAATTTTTTGTTAGACATTAATTCAACAGAGTTTGCAATTTCAATCGCACATTGATTAATTGCTTCTACGAATTTAATCATGTATTCATCAGCTTCTGTAATAGAATACATTTCGAATAGACCAGCACTATGATCTAATCCGTCTAATACATCATCCATACTCATTGCAAGCTGTAGGATGTCCTCACGTTCAATAGGAGTAATAAACGCTTTGTTTAGCTCCATAATGATTTCGTGAATAAATGAGTCACCTTTTGACTCATACTCTTTCATGCGCATAGAAAACTCTTTTAAATCGCTAGCATTTTTAATTTTATACTCCACGAAAAACTGCGCGCCTTCTTTTAAATTCTCGGAAACATTCATTAACATTTCAGAAAATTTATCTTTTTTTGATTTAAAGACCATTATTAGTTACCCCCACAAAAGTAATATATGTAAAATATATTGGCTAGTCAATTCTAACAAAAAACTGTCGTTTTTTAAAACATTTTATCGAAAAGTTTACAAAAACTTAACATAACTCTCATTGTTGTATTAATAATATTAATAATCAATATTGAATATCTTACTTGTAGAATGTCCTTTTCTTGCAAAAAGTATGAATGTGAAAGAAAAGCTTTACACTACAGGAAAGACTACGTTATTATAATAAATTTAAAAGGAGGTATATTCTTCCTTTTGAAAAGAAGAGTGTAAACAAACGAAGGAAGTGAACGAATGAAATTGAAGAACACTCACTTAAAAAAAATGCAGGAGTGGTTCAACAAGAGAAAGAAGCTTCGTAATTCATTAATTATATTAGGAAGTTTGCTCGCTACTCTATTTATTGCTATAAATATTATAATTTCCATCCAAGACATATCTGAATTAAAGCAAGCTGTTCCGCAACCGACCTTAATTTATGATGCGAATAATGAAGTTGCGACTAAATTAGCTTCTTCTAAAACAGAAGGCGTAAAAAAGAAAGATATTCCTGATATTATGGTTCAGGCAATTGTTGCAGTAGAAGATAAGGAGTTTTTTAACCATCATGGTATTTACTATAGTGGAATTATAAGTGCAGTTTTTAAAAATATTACAGCAGGAGAAGTTGTAGCAGGGGGAAGTACAATAACACAACAACTTGCGAAAAATGTATTTCTGACACAAGACCGCACATACTCCCGAAAAATAAAGGAATATTTTTTAACGAAAAAAATAGAGCGCACGTATACGAAAGATGAAATCATTGAAATGTATATGAACCAAATTTATTTTGGTGAAGGTGCTTGGGGTATAAAAAGGGCAGCTAAATCTTATTTTGATAAAGATGTAAAAGATTTAACAATTTCAGAAGCTGCAACGATTGCGGGCTTGATTAAAGCACCATCTGCGTATTCACCTTATAAAAACTTTAACAAGTCAATTGAAAGACGTAATGTCGTATTAAGTTTAATGAAAGAGCAAGGGTATATTTCTGACGAACAGTATAATAAAGAAAAAGAGAGCGGACTTGTGTTAAAACGTGGCGTTGATGATAAATACAAGGGAAAATACTCTCAATATGTAGACTATATTGTTAGAGAGGCGATGGACAAGTACGAATTAACACAAAATGAAATTTTAGCGGGTGGTTATCGTATTTATACAGAGCTTGATCCGAAAAAACAACAGGCTGTAGAAGACGTTGTAAATAATGATAGTTATTTCAAAGATAGTGGCTCAGACCAACTTATGCAAACGGGTGTAGTTCTTATGAACCCCAAAACAGGTGGTGTACCAGCTCTAGTTGGAGGCAGAGGGCCGTATCAGTTTTTACAGTTTAACCATGCAACCCAATTAAAAAGACAACCTGGCTCAACGCTAAAGCCTTTGGCTGTATATGTACCAGCGTTAGAACAAGGATATGAAGTATACGATATATTAAAAGATGAACCATTTAACATTAAAGAATATAAACCACAAAATAGCGATCATACTTTTCACGGTGATGTGACAATGTATGAAGCTGTGGCAAAGTCGTACAATGTTTCAGCTGTGTGGCTATTAGAACAAATTGGATTAGATAAAGGATTGAAATCTTTAGAGCGATTTGGTATCCCATTAGTGCCAGAAGATCGTACGTATCCGATTGCTTTAGGCGGTATGCATGTGGGGACATCTCCATTTGTAATGGCTCAAGCATACAGTACATTTGCAAATGATGGAGTCCAAGTGGAAGCTCATGCAATTAGGGAGGTACAAAATGCTGAAGGTGAAACGCTTGGAAAGTGGTATAAGAAAGAGACACGAGTGACGAGCGAGAAAGTTTCTCAAAAGATGACATATTTATTAAAAGGTGTTGTCGAAAAGGGAACGGGCGAAAAGGCGAAAGTTAATAATGTTGATACGGCTGGTAAGACAGGAACTACTCAAATTGTAAATGGCCCGAGCACCGGTGCAAAGGATTCATGGTTTGTTGGATACACACCAGATTTGGTAGGTGCGATTTGGGTAGGATATGATAAAACAGATAGCGATCATTATGTTCCGGGTGGTAGTCAAATTACGACGACAATGTTCCGGGATATTATGAAAAAAGCAAACGCAAATCCAGCTCAAAAAGCATTCCAGTTATCGCTCATATCTGAGGCTGATTATAAAAAACAATTGACTACAATAGAAGAGGAAAAACGAAGAAAAGAAGAAGAGAAGAGAAGGAAAGAAGAGGAACAACAACGAAAACAAGAGCAACAAGAGTGGTTTGATAAAGTGAAAGAATGGATTCCTTCATTTTGGTAAAAGAAAGGGGCGAATAAAAAAATTCGCCTCTTTTTTTGTATGAAAACAAAATAAAATTTTAATCGGTAGAGATTTTTGTCTATCTTAATTAGCTATTAATCCATATCCGTTGAGATACATGATATTACTCATTAAGTACAATATTCGTACTGCCAAAGGATTCGGAATCGTATGTGACGATTATTTTGCCTTTACTAATAGGTTCGTAAGGCAATTCTTCTTCGTAATTACCATTATTTTCATTGTGGATAGAAAGTGTAATTTCATCGATTTTTTTATTTGTATACTGATCTTTAATCGTTTCAGCAATTTGGAGTAACGCCTCGGAACTAGAAGCTTTCGTAATAAGCATTCCTTTTATAACTTTTTTTTCATTATTTGTTGCATTGGAATAAGGGATGTTGCTTTGTTTTGTATACAAAAGTTTGTATGGAACAGTTTTTCTCTCTGCTTTTGATATAGTGGAATATTTTAGAGTTAAAAAAAATCCTACACATAAAATAATGCATACCATAAGAGCAAACCAAATGCGTATTAGTGACATAACTCTCATTTTCATCCCTCTTTCATATCTTTGACTTCACTATTTATCATACAAAAAGAGGATTAAGATAGAGTAAATTTGAGGTAAAGAAACGTAAAGAAGGAGCACTTATCCTCCCAAATAAGTGCTCCTTTCTATATAAAGAGAGATTTAATGCACGGTTAAACAATACATATTATTATAAATATACTTATTGAGTGAAAATTAGTAAATTCGGAATACAGATAGTGTTGCAGTTGTATCGCCCGTGTTTGGAATAGAAATAGTGTTTGCTGTAGGTTGTACAGCAATCGTTGTACCAGCTTGTAAAGTAACGATTGTAGAGAATGAAACAGCACTACCGATAACGTTAGTTGAGAAATTACGAGTAGGTGGTTGACCATTGAACGAAATACCAAAACCAAACGGTGAAGAGCCTGGGAAAGTTGTAGACGCTGAGAAACTAATATCATATACACCTGTTTCTAAAATCGTTAAAGTATCTGAAGTATCATTGAAAGAGATATTAGTTAATTCAAACACTTGATTGAATTGAAGGTTTGTTCCAGGTGATATAGTTTGTGGATTTGAGTTTCCGATTGCTGCGATCGTTACAGGAATTGGCGTACCTGCTGGTCCTGTTGCGCCAGTAGCACCTTGAGCACCAGTAGCACCTGTTGCGCCTGCCGGTCCTTGAATACCTTGAGGCCCTTGAGGTCCAGTAGCGCCTTGCGCACCTGCCGGTCCTTGAGCACCAGTAGCGCCTGTTGCACCTGCCGGTCCTTGAGCACCAGTAGCACCTTGAGCGCCTGCCGGTCTTTGAGCACCAGTAGCGCCTGCTGGTCCTTGAGCACCAGTAGCACCAGTAGCGCCTGCTGGTCCTTGAGCACCAGTAGCACCTTGAGCGCCCGCTGGTCCTTGAGCACCAGTAGCGCCTGTTGCGCCTGCCGGTCCTTGAGCACCAGTAGCACCTTGCGCACCTGCCGGTCCTTGAGCACCAGTAGCACCTTGCGCACCTGCCAGTCCTTGAGCACCAGTAGCACCTGTTGCGCCCGCTGGTCCTTGAGCACCAGTAGCGCCTGTTGCGCCCGCTGGTCCTTGAGCACCAGTAGCACCCACTGGTCCTTGAGGCCCAGTAGCACCTTGAGCACCCGCCGGTCCTTGAGGCCCAGTAGCACCAGTAGCGCCTGTTGCTCCTCTACCTCCAAGACAACCTGATCCATATTGAACTAGGATAGTTTGGATCTCTGTTATGAGTCTAACTAGTTTGTCGATCGTACAACAATCTACTTTGAATAACTTAGCGATATACAATAAATAATTAAGTAAGCTTTGTAGCTCAACGTACAATGCTCCGCATGAGAAAGGTGTTGTTCTTAAAATAGTTAATAGATTAGCAATAATAGAATTTCCAATTTGTTTTTGTGCTGGAGATAAATCTAAGCAATTAAGGAATTTTTGTAAGTTATTTAGGGCAGCAATCAAGTTGTTGATATTATTTTGAGAAGGGTTTTGAAAGACAGCTTGAATAGCTTGGCCAAGAGCTTGAAGAAGTCTAACGAATTCTGTAAGTTCGGACTTAGAGATGTTAATGTGACTGCAAGTTCTGACTTCGCAACAATCATTACCATAAAATACTTTTCCTTTCTTTCATAGAATCAATAGTCATTACTATATATTAAAATGAAATTTATACTAAATCCGTGCTGGACAAACTACCATTTCTAAAAAAATAAGAAATGGGCCCAGCTAGCAAAAAATAAGTGAAATATAGAGAAGGTTTTATATAATGTAAAGAAGAAAAGTTCAATATAAAAACTGCATGTCAATTGTTGAAGGATGTAACAATTAACATGCAGTTCGTGGATTGGATTTTATTTGTATTGATTTAATCTTTCAAGGGCTGTTTTAGGTAAGATTGGAATTGAAATAGTAAAAGTAGTACCATCTTCATTACTAGTCATTTTTAATGTACCGTTATGATTTTGAATAATTTTTTTCGTTACTGACAAGCCCAAACCTGTGCCGGAATCTTTTGTTGAGAAGAATGGATCAAAGATATAGTCTTGAATCGCTGGTGGAATACCAGTCCCATTATCAGTGAAAGTAATACGAACAAAATTATCTAGGCGGTAACTAGTGATTTGGATAGAAAGTTTTTTTTCTCCTTGAGCATCGACAGCGTTCTGGAATAAGTTTAAAAAAACTTGCACAAGTTCATGACGATCAATATGAACTAATATATCATCTAATTCGGTAGAAAAATTATAATCAATTGAAATGTTATGTAAAAAGACTTCGCTAGCTAGTAACTGTTGAATATACTCACGTAAAAATGTATTAATGGGAAAGGGTTCTCTTTTAAATTCACGTGTTTTTGAAATAGATAAAAATTTTGTAATGATACTATTTGCTCGATCTAATTCAGGAATAAGTAAATTTTTAAATAGTTCTTTATTAGATGGAGAAACACTTTCTTGTAAAAATTGTAAATATCCTCGTACGGTTGTAAGAGGATTACGTACTTCATGTGCAATACCAGCCGCGATTCGCCCTGCTAACGAAAATTTTTCTGCATCACGTTCTGTGTTTAAATAATGAAAGACACTAATAACTCTAAAAATCTCTCCGTTATAATCACGAATAATTCGGTTATTTAAAATGCCATAGTTTTTGTCTAAAACTTCTTCATTATATATTTCTGTGCCCGTTCTTAATGTTTCTAGAGCTTTGATTTTTTCTTCAGGTAATTTTAGTAATTGTTGAATTGGTTTTCCAATTATATCATTTCGTATTACACCAAAATCATCTGCTGCAGCTTGATTACATAAAGTTATATTTCCTTTATTATCAACAAAGGTTACATGATGTGAAAAAGCATCAAAAATATGAACAAAGTATGTTTCAAGTTGTTTAAATAAAAATAATGAATCGCAAGTCAGTTGAAAATCAGCCTCTTTATTTTCTTTTTTTATGCTTTGAATGGAATGAGTCGATCTCGTTTTCTTTATTTGTAAACCAATATGTGGATTTTTATATGTGAAATGATGTGGTAATTGATTCACAAGTTCTTCATAAAAACGTACTTTATTTTCTAGTTCTTCTATTCGTTTTTCATGAGATACAATATCATCTTTTGGAAGCATAAATAAATAACCCCTCAATTTAAAAATTCTTCCATCTAGTATATCATATTTTTATACGGATACTCTTAAAGAAGGGACTACTTAATGAAATTGATTGGTCGAAGTGTTAAGGAAGTGAGTAGACTGGATAGAAGGTGAAGTTAAAAAGGGAGGAATATATTTGCTTTTCATTGGAGTAACAGGGTGGGGAGATCATGATTCTTTATATATAGACCCCTATGAAAATAGAAATAAATTACGAACATATAGTGAGTATTTTCCTATAGTAGAAGTGGATAGTTCATTTTATGCGATGCAACCTGCACGAAACTATACAAAATGGACAATGGAAACACCGAAAGATTTTTCTTTTATCGTAAAAGCATATCAAGGAATGACAGGACATATGAAAGGTGAAATTCCTTTTTCTACGTTCGATGAGATGTTTGATGTATATAAACAATCTATTCTTCCTTTAATTGAAGCTGGTAAATTAAAAACGATTTTATTTCAATATCCACCATGGTTTGATTGTAAAAAGAAAAATGTAGATTTTCTCCGATATACAAAAGAAAAAATGGAAGGTTTGCCGTGTGCGATAGAATTTCGAAATCAAACATGGTTTTATCCAAAAATGAGAGATAAGACGTTACAGTTCCTAGAGCAGGAGAAATGGATTCATACAATTTGTGATGAGCCACAGGCAGGGATGGGTTCAGTACCGCTTGTATTAGAAGTAACGAATGCAGAGATGGTGTTAATACGTTTTCATGGCCGGAATGTTCATGGCTGGCTTGATAAAGGGGAAAATTGGAGAGCGGTTCGTTGCTTATATCGCTACAACAATAAAGAATTAGAAGAATGGGTAGAAAGACTAGAACAATTAAAAAAGAAGACAAAGGACATATATGTACTATTTAATAATAATTCGGGCGGCGATGCAGCTGATAATGCGAAACAGCTTATGAAAATGATGAACATTACATATGGTGAGCCAAAGCCTGAGCAATTAAATTTGTTTGAGTGATAATAAGCAAGAAAGGCACTGTACAAACAGGGGGAATGTACAGTGCCTTTCTATATGAAAAAGAGGGGTAACAATGTTACTGAGCGTTTGGTTGATTCATCAATTGTTGGCTTCGTAATAAATGATAATGGTTATCATTATCATTGTCAATAGTTTTCCGAAAAATAAATAAAAAACTTTTTATATTTTAAATAGCAATAAAAAAAGAACAGCATTAATGCTCTTCTTCTTCACAACCTATTTTTGTGTCAACACTAATAAAAATTAGAGGGAATATCATTAGAATAATCTCAAATTACATCGAATTAAAAACAAAACCTCGATTTAGATATATAAATCAAGGTTTTTAGGTATACACACCATTTAATATTATTTTTGTATGTTTAATTACTTATTTTTTATTTTTTTCATCAAAAGAAATAGAATCAAAAGGATAGCTATAATTGAAATTAAGCCTATAACACTATAAATTGTTGTACCGATATTCATTATTCCACCTCTTAATTCTTACCAGTTTCCAGTATCCCAAGCTTTATCTCCGCCTACATATATTTTATGATAAAATGTAGTTGTATAATTACCTGATATAGTTCCGGTAAACCTTAGAAAACCATATGCATTTCTACTAGAAGTTTCGGTACCTCTTTCTAATTTTAATTCTATATTCCCTAAACTACCTACACCAGAAATATCCCATTCATATATTCTACTAAGACTATCATAACCACCTTTTACATGTGAGTAATCAGCTTTAAAACTAGAATATACTGCGCCACTTAAACGAGAAACTTTCCGACCATAATAATTCACATAACCTGAACCAGTTCTAGAAGTACCACCTGAAATAGTTCTTTGTTCAACTTTCGGTCCAACTTCTTCAAAAGTACCACCTGTAATAGATTCTAATGTAACAGATCCATCCAAATATGTTGTTTTCTTTTCTGTACAAAGTACAACATTTTCATCTAAATATTCTTTAGTTTGCGTATATCCAGTCCCTACTTTTGCAGGATTCTGAGCATCTAATAATTCACCTTTTTTAAGTTTTTCAATCAATCTTATTTGAGTTTCTTCTGAAATCCCACCTATAGTGAAATTATTTTTTATTTCTTTAATTAATTCTTCGCTAAGTACTTCTTTTTGCGGTGCTACAAAAGAATTTGGTTGCAACTCTGCATTACCAATAGTTGGTAATGCACTTAATGTTAATCCTAATGCTAATGATAACCCTAAAGTTTTTTTCATAAATAACCTCTCCAATCCCATTTTGTATTAATGTTATTGCAATTATATATTAAGATTTATAGATTTTAATTACAAGTCTAGTTATCCATGTGTTTTTTTGATAAACTTAACTTGTAAAAAAATGTAAACTTAACGTAGTTTATAATTAGGTATGTGTAAATGATTTGAAAAATAGATATAATTCACAATCAATTGACTTGTTACCATAATTCGATATATAACATATGGTTCAAGTCGGAGGAAGGCACCTTAGGATGTATTTTTTTATTTATTTACAACATAATATACTAAAATACTCATAAACGGATTGAATATACTTTCTATAAATTCCGTAAATTTAATGGTATGAAGGAAAGAGAAAATGCAAGATGAATTAGTCAATATTAGAAGAGGTGGATGGTGTTGGTATGGCACTAACACACATTTAAAGAAACAGCTAATGTAGGTGAATTTATGGCGTTTGTAAAAATTTAAGTAGATAAAAATAATACAAGAAATTTCACGTACTATATCCGATGTGTAAAACCAAGTCCTGCAATAAGAGGTATTCTAACCAGCCGTCCCCTTATCCTCTAATCCAATAAGTAATAATTCCCTTATGTATTCCCTTAACTTAGTGAGTCATTACCCTAAGTCTTATACAATCCTATATTTTTCATCTTTTCTTCGAATTTAATGTTGACTGAAGGTCTTGAGGGTTTTTATCATGTGGGAACGATTATGGAATACGGCTGGAAGGCAGATTTATCCCCTACTTTGAAAGACTACAAAAAAGTAATTGATCAAAATAGATGGATAAGTGTTTTTGTTTTTGCCATGCGGTCATTTATAAGGTATCCGTATGTATAGACCCTGTTCACTCAGCGATTTTCACTGTATACATCCTTTTTCTATGGCTTGTCCTTATAATATCGTCCCTACACGAAAAACTGAAAAAGAACAGCAATTAATGCTGTTCTTTTTCAGTGATGAATTGTTGTAAATCAAAAGGAGTTATCGCTTGGATAAATTCTTTTGAGATAAGTGTTTGAACAAGAGTACTCTCAGAAATAGAAGCACCTGTTTTCTTTTCGTAAGCTTGTTTTAATAAATCAAGTTTTTCAGCCGTTTCTTTCGGTAATTCAATTGTTAAAGTGTTCATAATTTCTCCCCCTTACTATTAGAGTACCACTACAATATAGGAGAGACAAGAAAAGAGAATGTGAAACATAAAAAAGGTTACCATTTATAAATGGTAACCTTTTTTATGTATAAGAGTTATTAAGCAATACCGATATACTTTAAAGTTTTTGATGGAGTACTATGATCAAAGAAGTGTTGTAAAAATGCGATATCAACACCTGATTTGTATGCACAATATCCCCAAGTTTTTCGAAGTGTATGTGAGCTAATCCCTTCTAATCCAACTTCTTTTGCAGCTTTGTTTAAAATGTACCACGCATGTTGTCTCGTAATAGATTTTGTTCCTTTTTGAGACTTTAATAATGGTTCATTACGTTTCCAAGTTTTACGTTCTTTCATGTAGTCTTCGATCGCGTGCTGTAAGTCTTCATTTACAGCGAACCATTTATGTTTCTTTACTTTTTCATTGTAAAATAAAATGGAATGGCGAACATTTTCATTTTCATCGATTACATCACTAACTTTTAATTGTAAGATTTCACTTACTTTTAAGCCAGAATTTACAGCTAATACGAATAATAAGCCATCACGTTTCGAAGATTGTAAAAGTATATTTTTGATAGTTTCTAATTGTTTTTCATTTTGAATAGGTTGTCCTGCTTGTTTCATTTCACGCACTCTCCTCTTTTATATGTGTAAAGGAAAGGATTAACTTGTTTCTTACTATAAAGGGAGAGTGTGAATTTCATGTGAACTCCTAGTGAAATTAAGACAAATTATTTGACTTCTTTTACTTTTTGTAAATTAAAGTAGAATACAACACTATTAGTCGTGTTATATACACCGTATTCGGTATGGTGGAGATCTAAAATGTTTTTGACAATAGATAACCCAAGACCAGTACCACCAGTATGACGGCTACGAGATGCATCTAAACGGTAGAAACGATCCCAAATTTTTTCAAGACTTTCTTCTGGAATAGGGTTTCCTGTGTTTTCAATTTCGACTTTTACTGTATCTTCCATTGCTATAACGGAGACTTGTATTTTTTCTCCATCTGGCGTATAGCGAATGGCATTGCTAAGTAAGTTCACAACCACTTGCTCAATACGACTACGATTCGCTTTTACAAATATAGAAGGCTCTACATCTATATTCACTTGTAAATGCTTTTCTTCCATGCTAAATAATAATTTTGTATAAACTTGTTGAATTAATTCACCAATTGAGAATGTCGTCATATCTAGTTTGTAAGTACCTGATTCTAATTTTGCTAACTCTAACATTTCAACAATAAGTCTGTTCATGTTTTCTGTTTCTTCTAAAATAACATCTGTGTAATACGTTGTATCTTTACTAACGCCATCTTTAATTCCTTCTGCAAAACTTCTAATTACACTGAGTGGTGTTTTTAATTCGTGTGATACACCAGAAATGAATTCTTTTCGCGTTTTCTCTAATTGACGTTCACGTTCAATATCCTGTTGTAATTTTGTATTGGCAACATTTAATCGATCGATTCGGTCTTTTAAATTTACAGATAACGTATTAATACTACCAGAAAGTCCGCCAATTTCATCATCTGCTGTTACAGGTAATTTCTCGCTAAAATCAAAATTGGCCATTTTCTTTGTAACGCGATTAATTTTAATTAATGGTTTCACAATGATTTTTGAGTAGTAAAAGGATAATAAAATAATTACGAGAAATACGATGATTAAGGCATAGACATAATAATCTTTCAAAACAAGCATCGCTTCATTAACAGGTTGCAAGGATGCTATCGCAAAAGCATATTCTGTAATCTTTCCATTTTCCATAATAGGTTTTACAAAGATACTATTCTTTATATTCTCCCCGCCATCTATTATATAAGTGTTTAATTGCTGCGAGTTAGCAGTGCCATTTCTAATAAGCTCTGCAAAATATTGAACGGCTTGTAATGTTTCAATATCATTTGCAAGACGAACCTCCGCTTTCGATGGAAGTTGTAACTTAGATACAATACCAGTAAATTCAATTTGAGTCACAGTTTTGTATCGGCTTGTAAGTCTATTTTTAGAAGGGTTGCCATTAATGGATGAAAAATCTGAATTGATACGTTCGTTTTGCCATCGATTATAACTTGTTGTCAATTCTAGTGGTGTTATTGTTTTCCCTCGTACCAAACCAACGACGTTTATCATGTCATCTTTTTTCAATCCTAAGTTTTCGAATTTCTTATATTCTTCGGGCGTTAAAAGATTATTGAGCGGAATGGAATATGTTTCACTATTTTTAGGATTAATTACATCAATGTAGTAATTGTTGTCACTTTTAATAATGCCTTCAGGAGATAAAAATTGCATATCAGCATTTGTTTTATCATGAAATTCTTGTTTTAGTTTTCGAATTTCTTCAGAACTTTTCCCACCTTTTTCGTAAGTATCTACGAACTTCTCAAAAGCAGTTTGAACTGTTTTTACTTTTTTATTAATATAAAATTTCTCTAAAAATAGAGATTGTCCTAGGAAAAAGAGGAGGAATATGATTGTAAATAATGTTGATGTTAATAAAAATAGTTTAAAGACGATACTTCTGTTTTTCACTGCGTCACCTCTTGTGAGAAATACTGTAAATGATTTCTTTATTATAACAAACGTTACAAAAAAGTAGAGGAGAAAATCTGTCTCTTCTGAAAGTAGTTTTTAATAAAAAGTCACATAAAAAGAACTCGACAGACGTATGACGAGTTCTTTAATGTATTATTGTTGAATTGCTGCATCTAAAGCGATTTCAATCATTTCGTTAAATGTAGTTTGACGCTCTTCAGATGTTGTTTCTTCACCAGTGAAGATGTGATCGCTTACTGTTAATACAGATAACGCATTTACACCGTATTTCGCTGCTAATGTGTAAAGAGCAGTTGTTTCCATTTCTACTGCTAGTACACCGTAATCTCCAAGCTTTTTAACGATGTCCATGCTTTCGCGATAAAATACATCTGCTGTTAAAACGTTACCAACACGAACGTGTAAGCCTTTTTCAGTTCCAGCATCGTAAGCTTTCTTTAGAAGGTCGAAGTTTGCAGCTGGTGCAAAATCAAATCCAGGGAATGTTAAACGGTTCATATTAGAATCAGTACAAGCCGTCATTGCAATAATAACGTCACGAACTTTTACATCTTTTTGAATGGCACCGCAAGTTCCAACGCGAATTAAATTTTTAACTCCATAGCTTTGGATTAATTCGTTTACATAAATAGAAATAGAAGGAACACCCATACCTGTACCTTGAACAGATACACGTTTTCCTTTATAAGTTCCAGTGAATCCTAACATACCACGCACGTTATTATAGCAAGTAACGTCCTCTAGAAATGTTTCAGCGATATATTTTGCACGTAATGGATCACCAGGTAATAGAATAGATTCAGCGATTTCGCCTTGTTTTGCTTCAATATGTACACTCATGAAAAGTCCTCCTTATAATGTATTGATAGAAATCAATATCATTTGCATTATACACTACGAATCCTTTCAATTAAAATCTTTTTATTATTTGTAATATGTGCAAAACAGAAGGATTTCATAAATTGTCATCTAGAATATATATGTAAGAAGTTTTGTATGAATAGAGACTATAAAAATGGTAGGTGATGTTTTGAAAAATCTAGTCATTGGACTCGTAGCTTTGCTATTTGTTGTAGTAGGCGGATTTTACATAAAAAAGTATCAAGAAACTACAGAGACTGTAAGTGATGTTCAGGAAGTAAAATGGGATGTGTCAAATAGAAAAGGAAATGAGAAAGCAGATATTTTGTTTCAATTATTAAATAATAAAAATAGCGAAGTGCGTGGTGTGAATGATCAAATTCGGGCAGTTATTGTAGACGGACAATTAAAACATGTACAACAAATGAAACCTACATTCGCAGGAAATGGATCATATAAGGTCTCTTCTAAAATAGCGAAAGATGAAGGATATACAATATTTTTATATGAAGACAAAAATAAGTCTGTGCAATCATTTGCGAAGAAAGATTTTGGGAAAGAAATAGACGAGAAAAATAAGAAAAAAGTAAAATTTCCAATCGATAGTGTACTTACAAAAAAAATAGGGGAGTATGAAGTTTCTCTTTTATTTGGTGCACTGCATCCAAATGAGCCAGTGACATTAACATTTCAATTTCAAGCGAAAAAGGGTGAAAAATTGAAATTACATTCAGAGAGAGGAGAGGTGGAGGCGCTCTATATTGTGGACGAAACGAGAGAAAACTTTTTATA
This sequence comes from Bacillus sp. LSHTCR4, assembly GCF_057197025.1. Taxonomy (NCBI): domain Bacteria; kingdom Bacillati; phylum Bacillota; class Bacilli; order Caryophanales; family Bacillaceae; genus Bacillus; species Bacillus sp. LSHTCR4. Next base: position 520,498 of record NZ_JBXUNO010000001.1, read on the forward strand.
TGCAATCCCTGTTGATACAGATGAGCAATTACAATATCGCATTACATTTCCTGCTGAAGGAACGTATAAAATATGGGGAGATTTCTATATAAATGGTAAGAAATATGAAAAAGAATTTATTGTACAAGTTCAAAAAAGAAAAAACAGCTAACTAGTTAGCTGTTTTTTCTTTTTCCTATTAATTTTGTTACAGAGAGCATTGTAATTGGTAAAGAATGATTCTTTCTAAATGCTAAATATTTACCGCTCCATGCTGGTTTATATTTTTCTTTAAAATGTCGTAATCCGCTGAAACTATATGTATAACGAACATTATTAAAGATGGCAGCAGCAACCCGTTCAGACCAGAAAGATTGTGTCGATAAACCTACATTTGAAAGTGGTGCCATACCAATATTAAAGGAGTGGTATTCATTTTCTTTTGCCCATTGGAATAGGTGGATGAAAATTGCATCCATAATGCCGCTAGGTGCATCTGGATAATACCGCATTAAATCAACAGACAATGATCCGTCTTGATATACAGGCATAAAAGTTGTAAATGCGATGATTTTTCCATCTGCATCAGATAATGTAGCGATAGGTGCTCGGCTAATATATTCGCGATCAAAGTATCCGAGTGAGAAACTTTTCTCTTTTTTTCCACCGAGCCACGCATCTGAAACTTTTCTTAATTCTTCAAATAATTCGTTTGAGAACGGTGGCTGGTGAATAGAGAATGTATAGCCTTCTCGTTCAAAACGGTTGAAAGTCGCTCGCATACCGGCACGTTTTTTTCCTGTTATGGTAAATGTATTCAAATCAACGACAGCTTCTTCACCAAGCTTAAAGAAGTTATAACCAAAATCATGATATAAACTCATCCATTTACTTTCGATTTGGTAGAATACACAAATGTATCCAAATCGGTCAGCTTCAGCTAAAAACTCTTGTAACACAGTACGGTAGGAGGAAGGATCTCCAATTGGATCCCCTAGCACAACAAGACGTTTTCCAGTTATAGAGAAGAGAAGGAGCGCTTTCCCATCACTACTGAAGAAGAATTGTTTATCACCTAAAAATCCTAAATGACTAAGTACATTTCCTCCATGTTCATCTAAAAAGTTTTGCAATCTTTTATCATTAGCTGGTTGCCCGGGAAATTCATTTCGATAACGATTAGCGATGAGTGAGCCAATCAATAAAAATGTAGGAACGAAAAAGGCAGCTGCTAATGCACTTCGTTTCACTTGTGTAATATTACGAACGACAAAATCAGGTTTAAAAGCTTCTTTTGCACCTGCAAATAAAATACCTAAGTTTTTATATAAATATAAAGTTATAAGTAAGAATACAAAAACTTTTACGATATCAGAAAGTGAGACTTCCATTTTCTCGCGTACAAATCTTTTACGAAGCATATATAATACAGCGAGTACAATTAATAAAATAAACGTCTCTTCAATATCAATCCCTTTTAGCGTATTAAAGATGGCTGCTCCAATTAAAGAAATAATCGTCATATAGTAAGAACGCTTTGTTCCATAATATATGCCTCGTGAAAGGATCAGGAGGAGAATACCAAATGTTAGTGATAAGCTAAAAGAAAATTGAATAAGATGTTTTGGAGCTAGAATATGTAAGGCGTGTGCTCTGTTTATACTTGTCGGTAGAATGGTCGATAAAATAACCATTAATCCCGCAAATACTGTTAAAGCAGCAGAGGCCCATGAACCTAGTTTTCCTAGAAAATCACGCTGCAAAGTCCATATAACACCAGTTGTTTCTAATGCAGGCGCAATAAAAGGTTTGTCTTCAAACTTTTTAATGGCCACACCTGTCATTTCAAAAGCTGCAAAAATAAGACCAAGGCAGAATGGTAAAATGTAATAGACGAGGCGATATAATAACATAGCAGGTAGTAATACACCTGTATCAATGCCATACTGTCCGAGCCCAGTTAAAAAGACAAGGTCAAATGAACCAAGTCCACCAGGTACAAGACTAACAACACCAGCTAATGCAGCAATTACATACACACCTAAAAACTTTTGAAATTCGATATCAATGCCAAATAATATTAGTATGACATACATAACGATACCAGCAGATACCCACTCAACTAATGAAACTAATGAGTATAAAACAGTTGGATTTTTCTCTTCTTCTCCTTCATCTTGTCCTTCGGTTTGCTTTGGTTTTCTATTTTTTAGTTTAGAAAAGCCAATGTATATAGGGACGAAAAGGGCGAAGAAGATAAGAACAGGCCATAGCCACGGTTTTTCATGCAAAATAAAACTTGTGTCTAATATTCCAATAAGACCGAGGAACGAAAGAATAGCGAGTCCGTTAATAAAAGCGGTTGTCATCCAGGCGATACTTTTAATAAGTTTGCCATTTTCTTTTATGTATGGACGATAAAGCATTGTTCGTACACCTGCTCCAACGAGACCACCAAATCCAATAAATCCATTTAAAGTATTAGCAATCCATGAGATACGAAAAATCTTTTGGACAGGTATATCAGCTTTTAAATAACGAAGCATAACATAGTCGTAAAAGAACATTGTTGATACGGCAAATGCACCAAGTGTAATTGCTAAAAAGACTCCTCCGGTTGGAATGTTTTTAATTGTATTAATTGCTTCTAAAAAAGAAATGCCTGCTAATTCTTTTTTTGCTTGAAAGAATACAATTGTTAATACAACAAATGGGAAGATAATTTTCCCGATTTGTAAGAAACGTTTCCATGAAAACGACATAAATACAACTCTCCTTGTATAAGAAAACTGAGACAATAATATTATTATGACAAACTTCAAGAAAAATAAAAAGGTAAATTCCTGTATAAGGAAGCTATTTTTTATAAGGGTTACATTTAAAAGAGTATTTCGTTTGTCAGAAAATTAAGTTAAAATAAGTTGAAAGAAGGAAGAGAGGGGAATTAGATGATTATAATAGGTTATGCAGGGTATGAGCTAGAGAAAGCAAAACCTAATACGTCAGAAGATTTTTTTAATAGATCTGAAGTGACATATATATTAAATGATAAAGAAAGAACCTTTTCTGTTTTATATGTTCGGTATTTTGAAGAAGTTTTACAAGAAATTACTCCTTTTGAAGGAAATCCAGTATGTAAAGTAGAAAATCAAGACATATATTTGCGGGATATTGTAGCGATATGTTGTTTACTGAAAGAGAATGAGCTTCGCATGCAAAAACGTTTGTATTTAAATAATATAGAAGAATTCCAACAATATTTTGATGAGGAAATAGTGGTGAAAGTACAAGAAATATTGGCTGAATTACATAAAAATAAAAGAGTAGAAATAGCGTAAAATGGCAAAGGAGAGGGAAAAATGTCTAATCTAATGGTGGAAAATCAAACAGAACAAGTTTCTATGTTTTTAGAAGATGTTATTCATTTGATAACCAATTATGTAAATTATCATACGTTGCCTTCTTTATTAGAAGAGACACCGGCAGGAAACGAACAATATTATAAAGGGTTATTAGGGTCAATAAGACGTCTTCTCGTTTTTTGTGAAGAAGGGCATGATGCATGTTTTGTTTTGTTAAATAGCCAGCCATTTCGAAAGACAGCAGCTGAAAAGATTTTATATAAAATTTATCATCAAGTAATTGCAGAGTTTTTTTCACCAAAGAGTGATCATTGGTATGAAAATAGTCGGTCTGCTTATACAGGGAAAAACTCCATCGTTTTTCAACAAACGCCACCTGCATCTATAGAGCAAGTAATGAAGAATTTAGAAGGTAAATTTCAATTGATGCGTGAAGAACTAGAATATTATGAAACGGATTACCAAACAAAGATGTTACACAAATATTAATTGTGAAAAAGAAGCTAAGGGGACTTAGCTTCTTTTCCTTGTGTACAGTTATATAAGGGATTTCCTTTGAATATATTTAAGGGGATAGCATTAAGGAGGTGTAACATGAGTCAGCAAGGTGTATTTACAGATTACTTTCATGAAGTAGAAAGCTGGTGTGAAAGTGTTCTTCACGTATTAGATAGCCGTGCAATGGAAGTGTATGATGTCCATATGCTTGCTTATAAAATTCAAACGTTATTAGACCGTATGAAAGAGCATGAGTATGATACAGATGCAGAGTTTATGTATGAAATAAGTGATGATGTAGAACATATTCAGCATCATTTGCAGGAAGTATTTATGCAGGGAGAAGAGGAATATGAACTATATGAAAGAGGGGACAGTGAACGAGCTGTTCCAATTGGAGGGCATACACTCCCGCCATTACCATATCCGTATAATGCGTTAGAACCGCATATATCTAGAGAAATTATGATGTTACACCATGATAAACACCATCGCAGTTACGTGGAAGGATTAAATAAGGCAGAGAAGATGATGGAAGAAGCGAGAAAAACAAATCAATTTGATTTAATTAAGCATTGGGAAAGAGAAGCGGCCTTTCATGGATCAGGTCATTACTTACACACGATATTTTGGAATAACATGAAAAAAGGTGGCGGCGGAAGTCCGAGGGGGGCACTTTCACACCGGATTGAACAAGATTTTGGAAGTTTCTTGCGTTTTCAAAAACATTTCACAGAAGCAGCCTCCAAAGTGGAAGGTTCAGGATGGGCGATTCTCGTTTGGGTTCCACGATCAGGAAGATTAGAAATTTTGCAGAGTACACTTCATCAATTATTTACACAATGGGATACGATACCGCTCCTTGTACTAGATGTGTGGGAACATGCGTATTATTTACAATACCAAAATCGAAAAGATGAATATATTAAAAATTGGTGGAATGTTGTAAATTGGCCTGATGTAGAAAAAAGATTTGAAAGTGCAAAACAAATAGAATGGACACCGTATTAGACGCAGATTCTCTGCGTCTTTTTTATGGGAAGAGGAGGGAGATTTCGTTCATATTTTAAAAGGCCAAGCATACACTTGTACAAAAAGTGCCAAAAGGACGTGGGGGGAAATATGAGACGAATTTGTGTAATCATTACGCTTTTTATTGTGTACGCAAGCGTTATGCCAATTCCTACATATGCAAAGATGAACAGTAATGTCAGTGCTCGAAATGCTGTATTAATGGAGCAACAGTCAGGTCGTGTATTATACGGAAAAGCAGAACATGAGCCACAAAAGATTGCTAGTATAACAAAAATTATGACTGCCTTGTTAGCTGCTGAATCAGGAAAAATGAAAGAAATGGTCTCGGTTAGTAATGAAGCAGTGAGAGTAGAAGGCTCAGCAATTTATTTAAAGCCTGGGCAGAAAGTGAAGTTAGAGGATATAGTATACGGACTCATGCTTAGATCTGGTAATGATGCAGCACAAGTAATTGCTGAAAATGTGGGAGGGAGTATAGAAGGGTTTGTATATTTAATGAATGAAAAGGCGAAACAAATTGGAATGAAAGATACTCACTTTTCAAATCCACATGGTTTGGATGGAGATGGGTCCCATTATTCGTCGGCCTATGACATGGCACTTTTAACAAGGTATGCAATGGGGAACGAAACCTTTAAGAAGATTTTTGGGACAAAAACGTATAAATCAGATTCGTGGGATTATCCGTGGAAAAACAAACATAAACTTGTGACGTCTTATTATGAATTTGCAACAGGAGGAAAAACGGGTTTTACGAAGAAAGCAGGCCGGACGCTTGTTACAACAGCATCAAAAGATGGACTAGATCTAATTGTCGTAACTTTGAGCGCTTCTAGCGATTGGGATGATCATATGAATTTATTTGATAAAGGTTTTGAACGTTTCAAACAAACAAACGTTGTAGGACAAGGAGCGCTTGCTGAAATAACTGAAAAGAAATATGCCAATCATGTTTATACGAAAAATAGTTTTGCGGTACCTTTAACTGAGCAGGAAAGAAAGGATGTCGTATTAAAAGTTGAACTCGATAAAAGTATGAAACTTAAGGATGGAGTAAAGGTTGGGAAGACAGAAATTTATGTTGGCAATGAGAAAGTTGGAGAACGAAATTTATTTTATAGTAAACGAAAGTTAGTAGCTACAACGGGAGTGTATTGGAATAATGTGAAAGAAATTTTTTCTCATATGATAGGTGTTGGAAGCGATGGTTAATCTCGTATGGGTAGCGATGGCAGTCATAGGGATCGTATATGCCATGATAAATGGAACGATGGAAGCAATAAATAAAGCAGTATTTGATGGAGCAAAAGACGCAGTAACAATTTGTATAGGACTGATTAGTGTTTTAGTATTTTGGCTCGGTTTAATGAAAATTGCAGAGGAAGCAGGATTGTTAAAAAAGTTAGTGTCACTTTTTATGCCGATAGTAAAAAGATTGTTTCCAGAAATACCAAAGGACCATCCGTCAATGGGATTTATTTTATCGAATATGATGGCCAACTTTTTTGGGTTAGGTAATGCAGCGACCCCTCTTGGTATAAAAGCGATGGAACAATTGAAAGAGTTAAATGGGGGGAAGGATTCGGCGAGCCGTTCTATGGTGACGTTTCTCGCTTTAAATACATCAGCGATTACTTTAATTCCTACTACTGTCATTTCGATTCGAATGACGTATGAATCAGCGAATCCTACTGAAATTGTTGGGGTAACATTCATTGCACAAGTACTCTCTATGATCGGAGCGATTTGGATTGATCGCTATTTTTACCGAAGAAGGAGTAGGAAGGGGCGGAAAAAATGAGTATTGTTAATACGATATCATTATGGGTAATCCCTTGTGTGATTGGTTTTATCCTTTTATATGGAACGATAAAGAAAGTTCCGACGTATGAATCGTTCGTTGAGGGAGGAAAAGAAGGAATTCAAATTGCAATCTCTATTTTACCGTTTATGGTTGGAATGCTCGTATCTATTTCTATATTTCGAGCTTCAGGTGCATTAGATGCAATGATATCAGTAATGAAGCCGATGTTAGATTTAATTCATGTCCCAGCAGAAATTGTTCCACTAGCACTTATACGTCCTATTTCGGGCTCTGCTGGTTTAAGTATTACGACTGATTTAATTGCCACATATGGGCCAGACTCGTTTATTGGAAGATTGGCTTCTACGATGCAAGGGAGTACAGATACGACTTTTTATATTTTAACAGTATACTTCGGAGCTGTTGGAATTAGAAAAATGGGAGATGCATTAAAAGTAGGACTTTTTGCCGATTTAATCGGAATTATTTGTTCGCTTGTATTTGTTTCTCTATTGTTTAAGTAATACTATTCATTTTTTATGCTATTTCGCTTATAATACGTATACGACCACTATTAAGGTGTTGCTTAATAGTGGTTTTTTTATGCGGTATTTTTGACAAAATAATGAACTTTTATTGTGAGCAATATGAAAAATATGGACAATAATAAAAGGTAAAAACATGGTTTGACCTTTATATGTTTATTATCATCGCTATGTTGTTTAAGTAAGATGAAGCGAAAAGCCGTCAAGCGTATGCGGTTGCCAAGTCTTTCTAATGTAAGGTAAGATAAATTCGAGGTGAAAAAAAGAAATGGAACGATTACAAAAAGTGATTGCGCAAGCAGGTATTGCATCGAGAAGAAAGGCTGAGGAATTAATTCAGCAAGGAAAAGTGAAAGTTAACGGAAAAATAGTGAAGGAGTTAGGAACGAAAGTAACTCCTCAAGATAAAGTAGAAGTAAATAACATCCCTCTTGAAAAAGAAGAACCTGTTTATTTTTTACTATATAAACCAACTGGCGTAATTTCAAGTGTATCAGATGATAAAGGAAGAAATGTTGTAACAGACTTTTTCCCTGAAATTACACAACGTTTATTCCCAATCGGACGCTTAGATTATGATACGTCTGGCGTATTATTAATGACAAACGATGGGGACTTCGCAAACGTATTAATGCACCCTAGATATAAAGTTGAAAAAACGTATGTTGCAAAAATAAAAGGTCCACTAACAGGTGAGAAAATCCGCATGTTAGAACGCGGTGTGATGTTAGAAGACGGAAAAACAGCACCAGCACGTGTGAAGATTATTTCTTGGGACAAGCGTAAAGAAATGGCGATTGTCCAATTAACAATTCATGAAGGACGTAATCGTCAAGTACGTCGTATGTTTGAAGCGTTAGATTGTAAAGTAGTGAAACTAAAGCGTGAACGCTATGCTTTCTTAGAAGTAGGAAGCCTGCGACCTGGTGATGCAAGAGAATTGACACCACATGAGGTAAAACAATTACGTGCATTGGCTTCTACAAAACCTCGCTAATCGATATTTTGAAAATTTCACCAGTGGAATGCTCCGCTGGTGATTTATTAAAAAATACATATATTCATCACTCGTCGAAGAGAGGGGAGACAATATGAAAAAAAATCGCTTATTATTTCGCGTTATGATTCTGCTCATTTTATGTGGTGCTGTAGGATTTACACTTTATCAAGGATTCTTTGCTGATAAAGAGAAAATGCAAATCGGAAAAGAAGCACCTAACTTTGTTGTGACAGATTTAGAAGGAAAGAAAATTGAATTAAAAGATTTAAAGGGAAAAGGTGTATTTTTAAACTTTTGGGGCACTTGGTGTAAACCTTGCGAGAAAGAAATGCCTTATATGAATGAATTATATCCAAAGTATAAAGAAAAAGGCGTTGAAATTATTGCGTTAGATGCAGATGAAACAGAAATTGCTGTTAAGAACTTTGTGAAACAATATGATTTGAAATTCCCAGTTGCTATTGATAAAGGAACAAAAATCATAGGGACATATAGCGTAGGACCATTACCGACAAGCTTCTTGATTGATAAAGATGGAAAAGTAGTGGAGAAAATTATAGGTGAACAAACGAAAGAACAGTTAGAAGGATACTTAAAGAAAATTACTCCGTAATAAAGAAAGCCTTTACATAAGAGGCGCTTACCTATAGCGCCTTCAGTTTAAAAATTCTGAGTATTGCGGTAACTCGAGGTTAGAATATACAATAGTACATATAGATACAGGGGCGGTGAGAGTGTTGAAAGAAATTAAGTGTGAATGTGGACATGTGAATCCAATAGGAACTGTTTTTTGTGAAGCTTGTGGGAAACCATTTGAAAGCAATGAAAATATAAAACTATTGGATATGCGCTATGAGGGGAGTGCTCGGAGATCTCTCACGCAAACAAAAACGATTGTCGATAAAATTTGGAGCTTTTTCTCTTCTGTAAAAGTCGGTGTATGGCTCATTGTAATCACTTTAGCTGCATCGGCGATTGGAACTATTTTCCCACAAGAAATGTACATAACTCCAGGGATTGCACCCGCCGAATATTATAAACAAGAATACGGATTTTTAGGGCAATTATACTATCAATTAGGATTTAATAATTTATACGGCTCGTGGTGGTATATGATTTTAATTGCTTCAATTGGTATTTCACTTGTGATATGCAGTTTAGATCGTGTCATTCCACTTTATAAAGCCTTAAAGAAGCAAGGGGTGAAAAGACACCCTAGCTTTTTAAAGAGACAAAGATTATACGGTACTGGTACACCGCAAGATGGTGATTTTGAAAGAGTTCAAAAGAATTTAAAGAAAAGAAACTATAACGTAAAAGTGGAAGACGGAAATATTTTGGCGGAAAAGGGACGGTTTTCACGCTGGGGTCCATATGTGAATCATATCGGTCTCATTATCTTTTTATTCGGTGCAATGCTTCGTTTTTTACCGAGTATGTACGTAGATGAAGCGCTTTGGTTACGTGACGGTGAAACGAAAGAAATACCTGGAACGGATGGGCAATACTATTTAAAAAACGAGAAGTTTATAAAGGAAGTTTATGATAAGAGTAAGGATAAAGAAGTTTTTGATGAAGCAATTGACCGTGTAGGTGATAAAATGATTGCGAAAAACTTCCAAACGAATGCCGTATTATATAAAGCTGTGGGCGAAAATATAGCAGGACAAAAACCGAAATTAGAAAAAGTAAAAGAAGCGGAAATTCGAGTGAATGAACCGCTGAAATTTGATCAATTTGCTGTATATCAAGTGGATTACAAAGAAAGTGAATTTAAAAGTATGTCCTTTAACTTGCAAAATAAAGAAAATAATCAAAAGTGGGGACCGATTAAAGTTGATTTAACGAATCCTAAGGAAAAATTTGATTTAGGAAATGGTTATTCTTTAGAACTATTAAGTTATTTCCCTGACTTTTATTTTGATGAGAATGGAAGACCAAATACAAAAACGAAATTACCAAACAATCCAGCATTCGTATTTAAAATGTTTACACCTGAAACACCAGATGGTGAAGTGAGTTTTGTTGGTATTCAGCAAAATATAGAACCTGATGGGAATAACAAATATAAAATGTCCTTTGCAGGTGTGGAAATGCAAAATGCAACTGCACTTACTGTAAGGAAAGATTTAACGCTTTGGATTCTCGGTATTGGAGGATTTATATTTATGGTTGGTGTCATTCAAGGGATGTATTGGAATCATCGCCGTATTTGGATACAACGCGTTAATGATGAATGGTGGATTGCAGGGCATACGAATAAAAACTGGTTCGGTTTAAAGAAAGATATTGAAAGAGTACTAGAAGGTACAGCAATTCCGCAACCAAATGATAAAGTAGTCGATAAAAAAATTAGTTAAGGTGGGGAAACGATATGGTGCAAATAAGTAGTAACTTTCTCTTTACCGCATTTATTTTATATTTAATTGCCACTCTGTTTTTTGGGGGAGCAATTAAAGAAAAGGGACATAAGTGGGCAAATGTAGGAATAACGATTACAATTTTAGGGTTTATTGCACAAACAGTTTATTTTGTAACAAGGTGGATCGCATCAGGTCATGCGCCAGTTAGTAACTTTTTTGAATTTGGTACGTTTTTCGGCATGATGCTTGTCGGAGCATTTATTGTCATGTACTTTATGTACCGCGTAAGTATAATCGGACTATTTGCATTACCGGTTGCGCTTTTATTAATTGCTTATGCGAGTATGTTTCCGAGGGAAATATCACCGCTTATTCCATCTTTAAAAAGTAATTGGTTACATATTCACGTGACGACTGCGGCGGCAGGACAAGCAATTTTAGCAATTAGTTTTATTACGGGTGTTATGTATTTATTGAAAAATGTAGATCAATCAGTGAAAAGTAAACGTACATTTTGGTTGGAGACGGTCGTGTTCACGCTTGTTTGTACAGTTGGATTTATTGGAGTAACGACGGTATTTTCTAGTATGAAATATGAGGCGAAGTTCCAATGGATTGATAAAAATGAACAACAAGTGGAAATGAAGTACAACCTTCCCGCTTTAGTTGGACCGCATGAAGGGAAGTTATTGACAGAAAATAAATTAGAACCGACAGTTGAAGTTCCAGCGATTGTAAATGCGAAAAAATTAAATACTGTTATTTGGTCAGTGTTAGTTGGAACGTTACTCTATATCGTATTAAGGCTAATTTTACGTAAACGAGTATCAGCGGCACTTCAGCCGTTAGTGAAAAATACGAACAGCGATTTGTTAGATGAAATAGGATATCGTTCTATTGCAATTGGATTCCCAGTTTTCACATTAGGTGCATTGATTTTCGCCATGATTTGGGCTCAAATAGCGTGGACACGTTTTTGGGGCTGGGATCCAAAAGAGGTTTGGGCGCTTATTACTTGGCTCTTTTATGCGGCGGTATTACATTTACGTTTATCAAAAGGGTGGCATGGAGAGAAGTCGGCGTGGTTAGCGGTAATTGGTTTTGCAATCATTATGTTTAACTTTATTGTAGTAAACTTAATTATCGCGGGTTTACATTCATACGCATAGAGAAATAAAATAGGAGAGTGAATGTCACTTTCCTATTTTATTTTTGTCAACTTTTCTTCTTTTTTGAGAAAAACATGACAAAGTAGCGGTTGATTTTGTAAAATGATGTCGAGGACATTATATACTGTTCGAAAAAAATACATAGTTTTGGAAAAAAATTGAACAAACTTTATTATTCTTGTGAAGCATAATATGGAAAGTGAAACATTTAGAGAATTGCTTAAATAAACGAGAATAGCGCAACATAATAGTATAGAAGGGTAGGTGTGAACCGTTGTGGTAAAAGTACGCAACGGGTAGAAATGGAAAATGAATCAAGAATTTTAATTGTAGACGATGAGGATCGTATTCGTCGTTTGTTGAAAATGTATTTAGAAAGAGAACAATACACAATTGAAGAAGCTGACAATGGTGATACAGCTTTAGAAATGGCACTGCAAAATGATTATGATTTAATCCTATTAGATCTTATGATGCCTGGTAAAGATGGTATTGAAGTATGTAAAGGGGTTCGTGAGAAGAAAGCGACGCCAATTATTATGTTGACAGCAAAAGGTGAAGAAGTAAATCGAGTACAAGGGTTTGAGGTAGGAACTGATGATTATATTGTGAAACCATTTAGCCCACGTGAAGTAGTGCTTCGAGTGAAAGCGGTCTTACGCCGTTCTGTACCAACAACATTCTTTACGCAAGATACAACGACAAAAGATGTTACTGTGTTCCCTCATTTAACAATTGATAATGATGCACATCGTGTTACAGCAGATGGGAATGAAGTGAATTTAACACCGAAAGAGTACGAATTACTATTATTCTTAGCGAAAGCTCCTGATAAGGTGTTTGATCGTGAGCAATTGTTAAAAGAAGTATGGCAATATGAATTCTTTGGAGATTTACGTACAGTTGATACGCATGTAAAGCGTTTACGTGAGAAGTTAAGCAAAAAATCACCAGATGCTGCGAAGATGATTGTTACCGTTTGGGGCGTAGGTTACAAGTTTGAGGTTGTGAACGACTGATGCTTTGGAGAAGTGTAGTAGGGAAGTTATGGATGACCATATTACTTCTCGTTTCGTTTGTACTTGGATTTGTTGCGATTTTACTTTCACAATTTTTTAGAACGTATTATGTTGATATGAGTGAAACTCGGCTTCAAAAAGTTGCAACAAGTGTTTCAGAGTTAATTGAAGAAGGTGCCGATGTAAAAACGATTGAGAATATCGCGTACAAATTCTCTGACCCACTTTCAAGGATCATTATTGTAGAAGATGGTAAAGAAATATCTTCTTCACCGAAACAAGAAGGATTAGTCACTCTTACAATGGATGACTTAAAAGAAGATAAAGAATTAGCGGCTGTGTTTACAGACAAAAAAGAAATTAAGAATAACATTAGAAAAGCCTCTAATAGTAGAAAGAATAAAAATACTGAAAATGATATTATGATTGTTGGAAAACCAGTACAGTCAAAAGATCAAAGTGCAGTGTTTGTATACGAATCTTTACAAGTGCCGATACAAGGCATGGAAAGAACGACTGATTTTATATTCTTATCAGCAGGGATTGCGATTATATTAACAACTTTCTTTGCATTCTTCTTATCTACTCGAATTACAGCGCCACTTCGTAAAATGCGTGAGGTTGCTTTTGAGGTGTCGCGTGGGAAGTTTGATGCAAAAGCTCCTATGGTATCTCAGGACGAGATTGGTGAGCTTGCAACGGCCTTAAATCAAATGGGGAAACAGTTGAAGTTTAATATGAATGCCCTGCAGCAAGAGAAAGAACAGTTAGCTAGTATTTTAAGTAGTATGGCAGATGGGGTTATTACATTAAATCAAGAAGGTGAAGTCGTTGTAATCAATCCGCCGGCTGAACATTTCTTACAAGTTTGGCAAGAAGAAAAAGAGATAGAGCTCAGTAAAAAACTGCCTTCTGAACTTGTTGAACTATTCCATCTCGTTGTAGAAAGCGAACAACAACAAGTGGTTGAAATTAATTTACAAAAAGGTAACTATGTAGTTCTTATGACGCCGCTTTACAATCAAACGAAAATTCGCGGGGCTGTAGCTGTATTGCGCGATATGACGGAAGAACGCCGTCTTGAGAAGATGCGTCAAGACTTTATTGCGAACGTATCACATGAACTTCGTACACCGATGGTCATGCTTCAAGGGTATAGTGAAGCAATTTTAGATGATATTGTGCAAACAAAAGAAGAAATTAATGAGTTTGTTCAAATCATTTATGACGAATCTGTTCGTTTAGGTAAACTTGTAAATGAATTATTAGATTTAGCGCGTATGGAAAGTGGTAATGTAGAGTTACATATAGGTGAAGTTGACATTCACCCTTTCGTTGAAAAAATAGGTCGTAAATTCCAAGGGATTGCAAAGGATAAAGAAGTCGCGTTAACGGTTGACTTCAAAGATCCAATTGAGCAATACCCGTTTGATGCAGATCGCATGGAACAAGTATTGACGAATTTAATTGATAACGCAATACGTCATACGAACGCAGGCGGACATGTAACGCTTGTAATTGATACGAAAAATAATGGTCTTATTTTTGAAGTACAAGATTCGGGCGCTGGTATTCCAGAAGAAGATATTCCATTTTTATTTGATCGTTTCTATAAAGCTGATAAAGCAAGAACACGTGGGAAAAAAGGTGGAACAGGACTCGGACTTGCGATTGCAAAAAATATTGTGCAAGGCCATGATGGGAAAATTGCTGTTTCAAGTGTTGTTGGAAAGGGAACTACATTCTCTGTATATTTACCGAATCGTATAATTTAGATATATGTTTTTAAAGTTGATAATGAATAAAGTTCTACTGTTGTTTATTTTTTTGTAAAATCAATTAAATAAATAATAGTAGAACTTTTTTTCTAACTTAGTCGAATGAAGAATAATGAGAGGGGTGTCGTAAAGCAATGAAATTATATACAAAAACAGGAGATAAAGGGACAACAAGTGTAATAGGCGGCAGAGTGGATAAAGATAATATCCGAGTTGAAGCATATGGCACAATAGATGAGGCGAATTCTCATATTGGATATGCGATGACTAAACTACAAGGAGGGTCTTTCGGAGATATTTACAATGAACTTGAAACGATTCAACATGAACTATTTGATTGCGGGGGAGACTTGGCGATAGTAGGCGAGAAAATTCCTTATAAAGTAAAAATTGAAATGATCGAAAACTTAGAAAATAGGATTGACTCGTATATAGAAGAAGCACCGCCGCTAGAACGGTTTATTTTACCAGGTGGAAGCGAGTCGGCAGCTGCTATTCATATTGCGCGTACAGTTGTAAGGCGAGCAGAACGATGTATCGTGTCCTTGCAAAAAGAAGGAGAAATAAATGAAATTGTTCTAAAGTATGTAAATAGATTATCTGATTATTTATTTGCAGTATCTAGAGTAATAAACGCTCGATTACAAGTAAAAGATGTAGAGTATAATCGCAGTGCAATCGTTTTTCGTGATAAGAAAGAGAAGGAAGTGGAGTGATTCACTTTCTTTTTTTGTATACTTTTTTCTGTAATATACCAAAATAGAGAAGGTATGGTGGTAATTAGAAAACGGAGGATGTATATGAAAGCTCTAAAATATGGCGTCATGTTATTGACAGTACTATTTTTATCTCAATTACATGTGTACGCAGAGGGAAATCAATGGGCATGGCCTGTTGAAGGACAGATAAGTGATTATTTTGGAACAAGGCACGGAAAACATTATGGTATAGATATAGCAGCACCGATCGGCGCGCCTGTGTCAGCTATTCAAGAAGGAAAGGTAACAAAGTCTTATTATTCAAGTAGTTATGGAAACGTTATTTTTATTAAACATGGTGAATATGAGGCTGTGTATGCACATTTAAATAAGAGATATGTAGTTCAAGGGGATGATATTTCAAAAGGAGAAATAATTGGAGAAGTAGGAAATACAGGAGAATCCCGAGGTGCACACTTACATTTAGAAGTTCATCAAGGAAGATGGACGCTGGCAAAAAAGAATGCGATGAATCCATTGCTTGTTTTACATGAACAAAGAAATGAAGCAGTTTCTTCATCGTTATACGTCGTCCAAAAAGGTGATACTCTAGTGAGCATTGCGCGGAAATTTAGAATGTCAGTTAAGGAAATTCAAGAAAAAAATGGGTTGCAACAAGAGCTGATTTATCCAAATCAACAATTATATGTAAAGTAAAAAAAGAGCTAGTTTAACTAGCTCTTTTTTACCAAAAAATAAAGACACATATAAATCCAGAAATAGCTAAGTAGCTATATAAGTAAAATACTTTCGTTCTTGTTTTTTCGTTTGTTCGAAATAGTACAATAGTCGGTTCAATTAAACCGATTGTCAAACAAAGTAAACCAAGAAGCATACAACCGATTGAAATAGAGTACAGGGCGATTTGTGGTCCTTGAAATGGAATCATCCATTTTAATAAAAATGCAATGAGTGCAGTGTAGCAAATGCTGCCGATGTATTTATTCAACGGTGTACCAGAACGGAAACCAGGAAGCTTTTTTAAGAAAGAGCGGGAAACAACTTCAGTTTGTAAAGATGTATGCTCTTCGATTATTTTTTGAGCTTCTTTTCCTTTTTGGAAAAGGGATAATATCCAGTTTCGCTCACCTTGAAAAATAAATTGTGAAGTTGTCAAATAATGATCAACCTTCACTTTATTCCAACTCTTCCATGGATGACGCTCACATAATTTTAATTTACTTTCTGTCTTTTTATCATACTGATAAATACTGATGCCATCTTCATCAAAAGCAGCATAGTATGTCTCGCTTGAGAATGTGCCTAAATCAATTGGACAGTAGAAAAGTAATTCTTTTTTTAAGTAAAAGTATTCTTTTCTTAAGTTTTTTTTCATTGTTTCTCGAATAGAGTGTCTCTTTTCTTTCTTCATGACATTTCCTCCATAATCCAGAAAATGTTCTTATCTTAACAATTCAACATCTTATCACTTTTAATTATATATGACTAGGGGATTCATAGGAGAAATGCCGAATACTAAAAAATATGGGGTGTATTGTAAAATATAATGAATGACTTTGGTTATGTAAAATTAATAACTTATTTTTAATAAGTTACGCTTTTTTTGTTCACAATACGATCATGTTGTTGTATAATGAAGTGGAAAATAGAATATCGGTCTATCTTCGGGGCAGGGTGAAAATCCCGACCGGCGGTGATGAACTATATGTGATTTTGTTCTAAGCCCGCGAGCCGTTAAGGCAGGATTTGGTGTGATTCCAAAGCCGACAGTACAGTCTGGATGGGAGAAGATGGAGGTTCAAGCGTTCAAAAAAGATAGGTGTTTGAACGTCTGTTTGATGTGCCTTAAATTCTCCCTTTGTGTAAAACACAAAGGGTTTTTTCGTTCTATGAAAAAGTAGGCATAGCAGAACCTTTCCACTTTCCATGAGATGATCGATGGAAAAGGAGAGAGAAAGATGAAACAAAAAAACAGTGTAGTGCAGATGGTGAGTGTAGCGATGCTAAGTAGTATTGCATATTTACTGATGATGTTGGATTTCCCATTCCCAGGGCTTCCGCCATTTTTAAAAATTGATTTTAGTGATGTGCCAGCTCTAATTGCTGCGATTATTTTCGGGCCAGTTGCAGGGATAATTGTAGAGGCGATAAAGAATATTTTACATTACGGGATTCAAGGGAGTTTAACGGGAGTACCAGTTGGAGAAATTGCTAACTTTATTGCAGGATGTTTATTTATTGGACCAGCAGCTTTCTTATTTAGGAAGTATCGTACTGTTAAGAGTTTAACGACAGGATTAATGCTAGGGACAATTACAATGGCGCTCATTATGAGTGTATTAAATTACATCATCATATTCCCAGCTTACACTTGGTTTTTAAATTCACCAGCTATGTCTAGCGAAGCGATAAAAACAACGGTTGTAACGGCAATCTTACCATTTAATTTGATTAAAGGAATTGTTGTAACAATTGTATTTGGAGCGTTATTCTCACGCCTGAAAGTATGGGTGTTTGCAAAAATGAAAAATGCATAAATATAAAATAAAACCATTAGTAGTATGTAACTACTAATGGTTTTTTATTAAGGAGACTGAAAATAGAAAACAAAAAATACCCCTCAAATGAATGAGGGGTATTTTTTGAAGTTAATAAAAGACTATTCGAATTTTAAAGCATCGCCGTCGAATGATTCGTCAGCAACTTTGATTGAGTCAGTTGGACAACCTTCAAATGCATCCATCATATCTTCAAGTAATACATCTGGAATTTCAACGATACCTTGGTTATCGTCTAATGTTACGAATGCAATACCTTCATCATCATAGTCATAAATGTCTGGTGCAGCAGCGCCACAAGCACCACATGCGATACAAGTATCTTTATCAACGATTGTATATTTTGCCATCTTTTTTCCCTCCTGATAATATGTATGTGAAAAGCTCGCCATAAAAATTATAACCTTATTGTAAAACGGTTTTTAAAACTTTTCAACATAAAATTATAATGATAATCCTTATCAATTAGAGTGTCAACTAATTTTTGCATTATGTCATAAGATTTTCAAAATACGTAAATGTTATTTCGTTTGGTACAATAGAATATATACAAGTATATATTGCCCATATGATAAGTTTAATGAGTAACGGTAGATGGCACAATCATATCAAAAAGCAATTAAGTTAGATTGAAAGGTGGAAGCGGTAATGCAACTACAATATACTTTATTGTATTGTTTAAAACAATTGAATGGTGAAAGGACCGTTTCTTCTATTTATTATTTATTAAAGGGAAAACGTTCTTCGCAAACATTACAAGATGGAAATATGTTCCGAATTTCTTTTTTGTTTGGAATATATAAATCGTTAAATAGAACTGAATATGATCGTGAAGTTGCAAAGTTGTTGCAAGCAGATTTGATTCAGGAAATACATGAAAATACATATTTGTTAACACCTAAAGGTAAAATGCAGCTACATACATGGGAGGAAGGGTATGCTTTTCCAGCGCATTTACATGGTTTGCACTATGGTGAATTAGGTGAAACATTTTGGAAAAGATTATCTTTAATTATTCAAACTGTATCTAATTTACAACAGAATAATACGAAGTTTATTCCTATTCAACAAGATACAGAAATAATGGTGTGGGTGAAGCGATTTTTAACAGGTATGCCGTATAGGCGAAGTGAATTGGCAAAAAGATTATGGAAAGAAATACATAATCTTTTAGGGAAATGTGATGTGATAGAAGCGACGATTGTAACATATAGATTAACAGGATATGAACGTATCGGTTGTACATTGCAGCAGTTAGCGGAAATTACGAAACGAGATATTTTCAGGGTGTATTTTTTATTTTGGGGTACAATTCATTTCCTTATACAAGAAGTTCGCGATAAAGAAAATGAATTTCCGTTATTAGCTGAGATTATCTCTTATCCAAATGAGAGAGCTGAATTATTTAGTTTATCAACGAAAAAAACATATAATTTTTGGAGGCAAGGGCGCTCATTAGAAGAAATAGCGACAATTAGAAATCTAAAGGTTGCAACGATAGAAGATCATTTTGTTGAAATTGCTTTGCGAGAAAGAGATTTTTCTATCGAGATGTTTATGGAAAAAGAAAAAATAGATAAAATAATAGAAGTAATTGATGCATTACAAACACGTAAGCTACGTGAGTTGAAACAAGCGGTTGGAGAGGGTATCTCTTATTTTGAAGTTCGTCTTGTATTGGCGCGGATGGAGGGTATAAATGAAACTTGAGGAATATTTATATAGGTGGTTTGGATATTCTGAATTTCGTCCAGGTCAAAAAGGGGTAATTACAGATTTATTAGAAGGAAAAGATGTTATAGCGATGCTTCCGACCGGAAGAGGGAAGTCTATGTGCTATCAACTTCCAGGACTCATGCAAGAAGGGACAGTACTTGTTGTATCACCATTATTATCTTTGATGGAGGACCAGGTTACACAATTAAAATACGTTGTGAAAAACCGAGTGATAGCATTTAATAGTTTTCGGACATTACATGAAAAAAGAGAAGCAATGAAAAGATTAGCTTCCTATAAATTTATTTTTGTTTCACCAGAGATGTTGCAGTCGGAATTATTAATAAGAGAATTGAAGAAAGTTCATATTTCATTATTCGTTGTGGATGAAGCTCATTGTATTTCGCAATGGGGTTATGATTTTAGACCAGATTATAAAAAACTAAATGTAGTTATTGAAAATATCGGGTCTCCTACGGTGCTAGCCTTAACTGCAACAGCGACGAAAGATGTACTCCGAGATATAGCAGAGAGTTTAAATTTGGAGAATGTGACGCAGCATGTGTACTCTATTGATCGTCCAAATATAGCGATGGAAGTACAATTTGTGGAGACGATAGAAGAGAAGAAAGAGGCGCTTTTGGAACAGGTGATGTATTTACAAGGGCCGGGGATTGTATATTGTTCAAGCAGAGCGTGGACAGAACGTTTAACGGAATATTTAAGAGGAAAAGGCGTTATTGGTGTCGCTTTCTATCATGGTGGTATGGAACATGAAGAGCGCATGTTAATTCAACAGCAGTTTATGAATGACCAGTTGCAGCTTGTAATATGTACAAGTGCTTTTGGTATGGGAGTAAATAAATCGAATACGAGATATATTATTCATTTCCACTATCCGACTAATATAGCTTCTTATTTACAAGAAATCGGAAGAGCTGGAAGAGATGGTGAACCGAGTATAGCTATTTTACTATGTAGTCCGTTAGATCACGATTTGCCAATTTCAATAATTGAAGATGAATTGCCAAGTCAGTCGCAAATACAATTTTTATTTTCTTTACTACAAGAAAGAATGTTTCAAACGAAAGAATTACCAATAGAAGAGGTAGAAGAAATTTGTTATAATGCAGCAAGATTTAATGAACAATATTGGCGTTTCATCCGCTATCATCTTGAACAGCTTGGAATCATACAACAGAGAAAATTAATGTTAGAGAGCTTGTCAGATGAAATTATGACCAGATTAATAGCTGAAGTAGAAATAAGGCTACGCAATAAATATAGTGAGCTAGAAAACATGAAATCATGGATACAAGTGAAAGGATGTAGACGTGAATATTTGCTGCAACAGTTCGGTTACAGAAAAGAGGGCGAGTTAAAGAATTGCTGCGACTATTGTCATATTACAAAAACAGATTATAAAAAAAGACAAGCGCAACAATCGGATTTCGACTATAATTGGGAAACAGAGTTACAAAAGCTTTTCGGTCTAGAAAAGATGGGGGAATGATGAACATTCAAAGGCATAATATTGAAGATATGAGTCCGAAAGAAATAAGGCTGAATCTGTATATCACACAGTTCATTATTATCGGTATCGGTTGTTTACTAGCATATATACTATTCCGAGATATAAAATCGGTGTATAGTCTGTGGAAATGGGAACCGGTGTCTATACTTATAATAGGTGGCTTGTTAGCGATTGGTATTGTGTTATTAGATTATGTTGCAATGCGAGTATTTCCAGAGTCTTGGTTTGATGATGGTGGTATTAATGATAGGATGTTTCAAGGGATGTCAGTTATGCATCTACTTGTTATTACGTTCATTATCGGCTTTGCAGAAGAATTTTTATTTAGAGGTGTAGTGCAGACGCACTTTGGAATTGTAATAGCGAGTTTCGTATTTGCAGTGTTACATATTCGGTATATAAAAAAGCCATTTTTGTTTTGTTTCGTCTGTTTCATTAGTTTTGTCTTTGGTTATGTATTTGAATGGACAGGAAATTTGTTTATAACAATCTTTGCACACTTTCTTGTTGATTTTATAATGGGACTCCAATTAAGAAAATAAATGGAAGGTGGTGGTGAACAACATGAGGAAACGAATTCCTGATTTTGAAGAGGAATTAGAAGTTGAGCGAGTGGAAGAAAAAGAAGGTTTACCGCCGCGTAGTGAAATTCATAGAAATAAAGAGAAAAAACAAAAGTTTAAAATGAATCATATTTTCGTCCGAGTTTTAACATTTCTATTCATATTACTGCCAATTAGTATCTTATGGTATACAGATAAATATATTCAGGTGAAAAGTGATAGTAATAACGCTGGAAAAAGTGCATTTGAGGTCATTTTTTTTGATTCAGTTAAATCTGAGTCCGAGGCATCATCTGAGAAAGTCGTCACGCATACGGTGAAAGAAGGAGAAACTTTAGAAAGTATAGCGAAGCAATATTTTTCAGATGAAACTGGGATCGAAGTGATTAAAAAGTATAATGATTTACAAAAAGATGAAGTGCATGTAGGTCAAGAATTAAAAATTCCGATAAAAGGTAAGTCCACAAAGCGAGAGAGTTAGTAAAACGTTTACTATAAAAACTGAGGATTATCTTTATGAGGAGGGGAGTAAAAAATATATGATATGGATTATCTTATTAAGTACTCTCGTTTGTATTGGTATTATATTGCTTCTTGTAATGTATACAGAAGCAATGCGTGATACGGTACTAGAACATACTTTAATATTTGAAGAATTTCCGAAAAGTTTTCAAAAAGTAAATGTATTTTTTATATCTGATATTCATAGAAGGGCCATTTCGAATTCGTTAATTGAACAAGTAAAAGGAAGAGTAGACCTTGTAATTATTGGTGGTGATTTAGCGGAAAAAGGTGTCCCTTTATCGAAAATCTCTGCAAATATACAAAAGTTAAGAGCGATAGCTCCTGTATATTTTGTATGGGGAAATAATGATTATGAGATTGAATATCATGAATTAGATGCTTTGTTATTAGAAAATAATGTGAAAGTTTTAGATAATACAAGAGTTGTATTTGAGTCTGAATTAGGAGAGAAAATTTGTTTGCTCGGTGTAGATGATGTTGGTTTGGAACGTGATCGTTTAGACTTAGCGTTGGCTGATTGTAAGGAAGAGGGTTTTCGCATATTAATTAGCCACAACCCTGATATAATAAATAAAATGTCTGGAAAAGAACAAATTTCACTTGTGTTAAGTGGACATACACATGGAGGACAGATCCGATTATTCCCATCTAAAAAATATTTAAAAGGTGGCGTATATAAGCATTCAAATATGACTCTTTTTGTTAGTAATGGGCATGGAACAACGTTGATTCCGCTTCGCTTCCGAGCACCTGCTCAAACACATATTATTACGTTATGCGGAGGGAAATGATGCCAACTCTAAACGGAAAATATAACATAAAAGCTGTTTCGAATATAATTGGAATTCAACCAAGTACGCTTCGTGCCTGGGAAAGAAGATATCAAATTATTGCTCCAAAGCGGAATCATGCGGGGCATCGATTATATACAGAAGAGCATATTCAAATTTTGAAATGGCTAATGGACAAGATTTCTTCCGGTATGATGATTGGACAAGCAGTTCAATTATTAGAAGGGAATCGTTTGCAGAGTAATGTTCAAAATGAAATACATTACGATAGAGAAGTTGTTTTAGTGGACGATTTACTACAAGCTTTGTTAAAATTTGATGAAATTAAAACTTCTGCATTGTTAAACGAGGCTTTTAGTATTTATGCAACAGAAAAAGTTATAGCAAGTATTGTTCTTCAAGTGTCAAATAAATTGTTAACGTTAAAAAATAATAATGAAGTTACAATGGTGCAATTCCAATATGTCGTATCATTTTTACAAACGCGTCTAGGGATGGTATATCATAATGCATCATCGTTTTCTTCTATACACAAAGTTGTCGTGTTAGAAAGTAATATGTTGAAAGGGTTTGTTTTTTCAACGTATTTACGATTAAAAGGATATGAGGTGATATATATTAGGGCAAGCTTAGCGGAAGCTAGTATTTCGTTAGCTGTTGAGCAAATAAGACCTAAATATGTAGTAATCTCTTTTGATGATGGACAAGAACTGAAGAACGCAATGAGCTACGTGGATTTATTGCAAGAAAAAAATGATAACCTTTCTGTTGGGGTTATAGGAGAAATAGGTGCTCGAAATCAGTTGAACATTCAAACAAGCCTAATAGGTGATACGAAAGAAGAATGGGATGATTGGTTAAAAATGTTAGAATAGTTGTTCGAAAAGAACCATCTATTTTCTATTTCATATAATAAAAATTATATTCATTGGTTGCGTAGGGAGGGTATGAGATGAGGCTGGAACGATTAAATTACAATAAGATAAAAATTTTCTTAACATTTGATGATTTATCTGAACGAGGATTAACGAAAGAAGATTTGTGGAGAAATGCACCGAAAGTACAGCAATTATTTCGTGATATGATGCAAGAAGCAAATAAAGAATTAGGATTTGAAGCGGATGGTCCGATTGCAGTTGAAGTATTTTCTCTACAAGCGCAAGGAATGGTCGTAATTGTAACGAAAGAACATCAAGAAGCGGATACAGATGATGAGTTCCGTGATGAGTTTATTGAAATGCAAGTGACTCTAGATGAAAGCGAACATATCCTTTATGAGTTTGCTACACTCGATGACGTAATTAACCTGTCGAATCGTTTATATAACCTTGATGTAACTGGCGGAAAATTATATACGTGGGATGGGCGTTTCTATCTTTGGATGGAAGAAGAGGAGCAAATACAATTACTGAAGGCAGATTTTATAGCTATTTTAGCGGAATATGGTAATCCGTCTACAGCAACTATTTATCGTCTAATGGAGTATGGTAAAGAATTAATGGCTTCTCAAGCAATTGAACAAATACACAATTACTTTGTAAAAAAACAAAACCTTAGCTAATATAACATAGCTAAGGTTTTGTTTTTTTACCTTACTTAAATGTATCTTTTCAAAGTACTTTATATAAGTAAAATAAAAAATATTTAAATATTTAAGTATTTTACTTTTCTAAAAGCAATAAAAGGACTATAATGATAGTGAAAACGCTTGCAACGGAAAATACTTTGTATATATTTGTTAGCGTTTTCTATTGCATTCCAAATTTAACGGTGTATACTAGGCAATGAAGGTTTACTAAACAAGTGAAATTACAGGGGGTTTACTTACTATGGTAGCCGAAAAGGGAACTCAAACAAAAACACAACAACAAAGGGAACAACATTTTGAACTATTGAATTCAACACAAATTGTTATCAGTGAAGCGTTAGAAAAATTGGGTTATCCAAACGAAGTATATGAATTATTAAAAGAACCAGTTCGTATGATGACAGTGAAAATACCAGTTCGTATGGATGACGGGACTGTTAAAATATTTACAGGATATCGTGCACAACATAATGATGCTGTTGGTCCAACGAAAGGTGGAATTCGCTTCCATCCGAATGTAACAGAAAATGAAGTGAAAGCACTTTCAATTTGGATGAGTTTAAAATGTGGTATTGTTGACTTACCATATGGCGGAGGTAAAGGTGGAATTATCTGTGACCCACGTGAAATGTCATTCCGCGAGTTAGAAAGACTAAGCCGCGGTTATGTACGAGCAATCAGCCAAATCGTAGGACCGACGAAAGATATTCCAGCACCAGATGTATTCACAAACTCTCAAATTATGGCATGGATGATGGATGAGTATAGCCGTATCGATGAATTTAACTCGCCAGGATTTATTACAGGTAAGCCGCTTGTATTAGGTGGATCACATGGACGTGAAACAGCAACAGCGAAAGGTGTTACAATTTGTATTCGCGAAGCTGCAAAAAAACGCGACATCGATATTAAAGGTGCACGCGTTGTTGTTCAAGGATTCGGTAATGCTGGTAGCTTCTTAGCTAAATTTATGCATGATGCAGGTGCGAAAGTTATTGCAATCTCAGATGCTTACGGCGCATTGCATGATCCAAACGGATTAGATATTGATTATTTATTAGACCGTCGCGATAGCTTCGGTACAGTAACAAAACTATTTAATAATACAATTTCAAACAAAGAATTGTTAGAACTTGATTGCGACATTTTAGTTCCAGCTGCAATTGAGAACCAAATTACAGAAGAAAATGCTAATGATATTAAAGCGAAAATCGTTGTTGAAGCTGCAAATGGTCCAACAACATTAGAAGCAACTAAAATTTTAACAGATCGCGGAATTTTACTTGTTCCAGACGTATTAGCAAGTGCTGGTGGGGTAACAGTATCTTACTTTGAGTGGGTACAAAATAACCAAGGTTACTATTGGACTGAAGAAGAAGTAGAACAACGTTTAGAAAAAGTGATGGTAAGATCATTTGATTCTATTTATGAAACAGCACAGGTTCGTAAAGTGAACATGCGCTTAGCAGCATACATGGTCGGTGTTCGTAAAATGGCTGAAGCAAGTCGCTTCAGAGGTTGGGTATAATACCATATCATGAGAAAACGTGATTCCTCTCGAGGGAATCACGTTTTTTTGTTGAAGTATTAGAGTGAGGTGGTGCATATGGGAAATGAAATGATGGAACGAGTAGAACAATTAGAAGAAAAGGTTAAGAGGTTAGAGGGAGAACTCGCAAGAACGATGAAAGCCGAAAAAGCAAGTATCGTTCGGGTGTTCGGGGAAGGGCTACTGTTTTTAATATTTGGTGCAGTTGTAGTAGGGCCGATTATTGCCTTTGTAATCACGATTCTTACTTGGTTTGCTGAAAAATAAAATAAAAAATGAAAAGAACGCTTGTTCTATACGAACAAACGTGCTATACTCTCCTTAGATAAACAAAACGGAAATGATTTTAAGGAGAGATAAATGATGAAAATGACAGTAGACCAAAGATTTATGATGCCAGCGGATGTTGTAGAACGAGTGGAAGTATTAAGAAATAAACAAAGTAAGCGCGGCACATTATTACAATCAGTAAATAAATTTTTCGGTTTAGATACGAAAGAAGATTGTGTTTGGTTTTACGGTTTTTATGGAGTTGCTGTAAGTATTTTATTATTTATGGTGTTCACATCAAACATTTTCGATTTTCTCTTCGCGTAAGAAATATGCTATAAGGACATTACTACCGAATACATATATAAGGAAGTAAGGTAATCTTCTGAAGCGGGAGTTGGTAGTAATGGCGATGTTTCCTATAGAGCGTAACTATATTGGATATGGAAGTTCACGACCGGGAATTCCTCTTTCTAAAGTTAGGTTTATTGTAAGTCATGATACGGGGAATCCTGGTAGCAATGCGATAGGGAATCGAGATTATTTTAATGAAATACAACCGAAAGCCTCGGCACATACATTTATAGATGACAAAACAATATTAGAAATTATTCCTATAAATGAAGTTGCCTATCATGTTCGATATGGTGTGCCGACAGATAATGATTTATATGGGTATGATGCCAATAAGGCTGCCATTGGAGTGGAGCTTTGTTATGGTGGTGATGTTAACTTTTGGGAAGCATATACCCGTTTTACGTGGTATCATGCGTATTTATGTCAAAACTTCGGCTTGAATCCGAAAAAAGATATCGTTTCACATAAAACACTTGACCCAGCTAGAAAGATTGATCCTGAAAATGTATTAGGCAAACAAGGTATTAAATTTCAGCAGTTTTTAGCAGATGTCTATCGGATGTACGTTTCGTTTAGATGACAAATATATGAAAAATGAATACAATAAAGATAGGTGCCTACTGCTGTAAGTAGGTTTTTTCTTGTTTTTATAAATAGTGTATTGGTAGAAGACTAGGAGTGGACGAGTATGCAGAAAGAAACAGTTATTATAATCGGAGGCGGTCCGTGCGGATTAGCGGCTGCAATTTCGTTGCAAAAGGTAGGGATAAATCCGTTAGTAATTGAAAAAGGAAACATTGTAAATGCCATTTATAATTATCCGACTCATCAAACATTTTTCTCTTCTAGTGAAAAATTAGAAATTGGTGATGTAGCTTTTATTACAGAAAATCGTAAGCCAGTTCGAAATCAAGCGCTTGCGTATTATCGTGAAGTAGTAAGACGTAAATCTGTACGTGTAAATGCTTTTGAGCGAGTGGAGAAAGTTCAAAAAGATGGAGAAGTTTTTCAGGTTGAGACGACAAAGCGTGACGGAAGTAAGGAAATATATATAGCGAAATATATTGTTGTAGCAACTGGATATTATGACAATCCAAATTATATGAATGTTCCAGGTGAGGAATTGAAGAAAGTAGCTCACTATTTTAAAGAAGGACATCCTTATTTTGATCGAGATGTAGTAGTTATAGGTGGGAAAAACTCGAGTGTAGATGCCGCTTTAGAGCTTGTTAAAGCTGGTGCGCGTGTAACAGTTTTATATCGCGGAAGTGAGTATTCACCAAGCATAAAGCCGTGGATTTTGCCGGAGTTTGAGGCGTTAGTCCGAAATGGTACAATTCACATGCATTTCGGGGCTCATGTGAAAGAAATTACTGAACATACATTAACGTATACAGTTGATGGCGAGGCATATACAATCCAAAATGATTTTGTATTTGCGATGACTGGTTACCATCCTGATCATAGCTTCTTAACGAAAATGGGTGTTCGGATTGATGAAGAGACAGGACGTCCGATTTATACAGAGGATACGATGGAAACGAACGCTGAAAATATTTTCATTGCAGGTGTAATTGCTGCTGGAAATAATGCAAATGAAATATTTATTGAGAACGGTCGATTTCATGGAGATGCGCTTGCGCAAACCATTGCAACAAGGGAAATGTAAAAAGAAGCTGTCGAAATAAACTTCGACAGCTTCTTTTTTAATCGTGCATAAACATATTTTGGATTGCTTCATGAGAAGTTGTGTTCTCTAATGCAACTAATAATTTAATACGTGCTTTTTGAGCGTTTAAACCGTATGTGAATACAATACCCATATCTTTTAATTGTTTGCCGCCGCCTTCATATGAATATACATCTTGAACGATGCCGTTGAAACAGCGGGAAACTAATACGACGGGAATTCCTTTGTTTATTAGTCGTTCTAGACTAGGAAGTGTTCTTGGAGGTAAATTACCTTGTCCAAGCGCTTCAATAACAATACCGTCTACTGGAAGATTTTCAATTGCTGCTAACAATGTATCGTCCATACCAGCGTACGCTTTTAGAACGACTACATTTTTAGAAACTTTATTTACTGAATAGGTTTCGTGATGTACTAAAGCATGGTGGAATACAACACCACGTTTTGTTACCATACCGATTGGTCCATACTGTGGACTTTGGAATGTTGCTACATTACTTGTATGTGTTTTCGTTACATTTGTAGCGCAATGAATTTCGTCGTTTAATACGACTAAAACGCCTTTTTCAGCAGCTTCACTACTGCTAGCAACTTTTACAGCTGATAAGAAGTTATATAGACCATCAGCGCCTAATTCATTGCTAGAGCGCATTGCACCTGTTACAACGATCGGAATAGTTGCTTGTACTGTTAAATCTAAGAAATAGGCTGTTTCTTCTAATGTATCCGTACCATGCGTAATGACTACGCCATGAATGTTGTCTTGTTTTACTCTTTCATCAATAATGACTTGTAATTGTAACATTTCGCTCGGTGTCATATGAGGAGATGGTAGATGGAACACATCTTCAACGATTAAATCAACATCGCCTTCTAAATCAGGAATGAATTTTAAAAGAGGATTTTTTTCACCTGGTTGTACGACCCCAGTTTCTTTATCTTCCTCCATTGCAATTGTTCCACCTGTGTGTAAAACTAGGATTCTTTTCAATGCTTATACCCCTTTCAAGTAAAAAAATACATTTAGAACATAACATGTTTTGAGTAAATTCGACAATGGAAATGTATAAAAGTATGCCTCGAAAATGACAATAAAATGAACTGCTATATGTACGATGTATAAAATCGCGAAATGAAATGTGCAAATATAGTATAAGAGGGAGCAATTACGGTGAAAAAGATGGAGAGAATTTTTATTCGTATATTAATAATACAATTTATTTGTCTTTGTGTTGTGCAATTGTTATTTATACATAAGTCATCGGTAACATATTTATCGAAAATTGTTTATTATGAAGGTGTCATGGTAAAAAACAAAGCGAAAATCTTACAGGTGAATAGGTAGTTTTCATTTTCTTCTAGGAAGGATTATGCTACAATAATTGAGGATTTAATGACGTGAAGCAAATGAGAAGAAGCAGGAGAATACCTGCTTTTCGTTTTGTTTTATAAGTGAAAAAATGAGGTGTTACAATGGATAAACGAATTTCAATTGCTATAGATGGTCCAGCAGCTGCTGGAAAAAGTACAGTTGCGAAAGTTGTGGCGAAGAAACTTTCTTACGTTTATATTGATACAGGCGCAATGTATCGTACGCTTACATATGCAGCCCTTGAACAAAAAGTGGACATTGAAAATGAAGAGCAGTTAATGAAAGTTGTAAAAAATGTAAATATTGAGTTTCAGCAAGGGGAAAATACACAACTTGTATTTTTAAATGGACAAGATGTTTCTGAAGTAATTCGTACACCTGAGGTGACGAACCGAGTATCTATTGTGGCGAAACATCGCCTTGTTCGTGAAGAAATGGTACGTCGTCAACAAGAGTTAGCAGAAAAAGGCGGCGTTGTAATGGATGGCCGTGATATTGGTACACATGTGTTACCAGATGCTGAAGTGAAGATCTTTATGCTTGCTTCTGTTGAAGAAAGAGCAGAAAGAAGACATTTAGAAAATATGAATAAAGGTTTCGATTCTAATTTAGAGCAGTTAAAAGAAGAAATTGCACAGCGTGATAAATTAGATTCAGAACGCGAAGTTTCTCCTCTAAAAAAAGCTGATGATGCATTGGAATTAGATACAACTTCTTTATCAATTGAAGAAGTTGTCCAAAAAATTATGGGTATTGTTTCAGGAGTGTTTGCGAAATAAAGAAAGGGGGTAGCCTCTTTCTTTTTTGTTTATATAGAAATGTAAAAGATACGTGAATTGTGAGTCTCTTTCCTTGACAAATGATCGGATTTGTAAGAAGTTAGTTAAAGAGGAGTAAAACTGTCAGAATATATTCGCTATTATATTTCAAAACATACTTTCTTCAAGATGATTTTGCTGTATACTATTTATATAGGTTTAATATATTTTCTAGTGAAATGTATGAAGTTTAAGTATGTGATGATAAATTCTTAAACATGCAAATGAAAACAATTGTTTTCATTTCGTATATACATAAAAAATGCTTTGTCAATTCTGTAGGGAGGTATTTCCATGGTAGAGAAAATGAATGAAGAAGTTATGGATTCAAAAGAATTACAAGTTGGTGACGTTGTTACAGGTTCTGTAACGAAAGTTGAAGAGAAACAAGTGCTTGTAAACGTTGGATACAAAACAGATGGCGTAATTCCGATTAGTGAGTTAGCTAACGTTCATATTGAAAAAGCAAGCGATGTTGTAGAATTAGATCAAACACTAGAATTAAAGGTTATTAAGTTAGAAGAGGATGATCTTGTTTTATCTAAACGTGCTGTTGATGCAGAAAAAGCATGGGTAGAATTACAAGAGAAATTTACTTCTGGTCACGTATTTGATGTTACCGTAAAAGATATCGTGAATGGTGGATTAGTTGTGGACCTTGGTGTTCGTGGCTTTATACCAGCTTCACTTGTAGAAGTACATTATGTAGAAGATTTTACTGACTATAAAGGCAAAACATTAGCCGTGAAAATTGTTGAATTGGACCGTGAAAAAAATCGTGTGATCCTTTCGCATAAAGCGGTAGTAGAATTAGAACTAGATTCTAAGAAGAAAGAAGCAATTTCTTCATTAAAAGAAGGCGACGTTGTTGAAGGAACAGTACAACGACTAACGGATTTTGGTGCTTTCGTTAATGTTGGTGGTGTGGACGGTTTAGTTCATATTTCACAAATTTCACACGAACGTGTAGAGCAACCTTCCGAAGTATTAGAGCAAGGTCAAAAGGTAAAGGTGAAGGTGTTATCTGTGGATGCTGATACACAACGTATTTCTTTATCAATTAAAGCAGCTCAACCAGGACCTTGGGAAAATGTTGCTGGCGAAAT
Source organism: Bacillus sp. LSHTCR4 (assembly GCF_057197025.1). Classification (NCBI taxonomy): domain Bacteria; kingdom Bacillati; phylum Bacillota; class Bacilli; order Caryophanales; family Bacillaceae; genus Bacillus; species Bacillus sp. LSHTCR4. The sequence continues at coordinate 552,206 of NZ_JBXUNO010000001.1, forward strand.
AAAAGCTGGAGATATTCGTGAAGGAGTAGTAAAGCGTCTTGTTACATTCGGTGCATTCGTTGAAATTTTACCTGGCGTTGAAGGCCTTGTGCATGTATCTCAAATTGCAAATCGTCATGTGAAGAATCCAAATGAAGTATTGGAAATGGGACAAGAAGTAAAAGTGAAAGTGCTTGAAGTGCATGTAGCAGAGAAACGTATTTCTTTAAGTATAAAAGAAGCGCTTGAGGAAAATAATGTAATTGAGGATTACAGTCAGTATGAACCAAATGCTGATTCTGCTACTTTCCAATTAAGTGATATTATTGGTGAACAACTGAAAAAATTAAAGAAATAAAGAGGGGTACAAGTGGTAAGGGCAAAACGTAAATTAGATCATATTGAATACGCTCTTTCTACTGGTCAGTCTCGTACGCATGGCTTTCATGATATTGATTTTGTGCATCAAAGCTTGCCAAATTCAAGTTATGATACAATAACATGTGAAACAAAAATCGGCGAACTTTCACTAAGTTCGCCGATTTTTATCAATGCGATGACTGGTGGTGGAGGAGCGAAAACGTTACATATTAATGAGCAATTAGCATATGTAGCAAAACAACATAATCTTGCTATGGCTGTAGGATCGCAAATGGCTGCGTTAAAAGATGAAAGTGAGGCTGCTTCTTATAAGATTATTAGAAAGGTAAATCCAAATGGGATTTTCTTTGCTAATTTAGGTAGTGAGGCAACTATTGAACAGGCAGAGCGTGCCGTTGATATGATTGAAGCGAACGCATTGCAAATTCATTTAAATGTCATACAAGAGTTAACGATGCCAGAAGGAGACCGTGACTTTACTGGTGTGCTTCAGCGTATTGAGAAAATTGTTTTAAATAGTAAAGTTCCTGTCATTGTGAAAGAAGTTGGATTTGGGATGAGTAAGGAAACAATGCAACAGTTGGCGAGCATAGGTGTAACGGCAATTGATATTGGCGGACAAGGTGGTACGAATTTTGCTGCTGTTGAAAATGAAAGAAGACAGCGAATGCTTTCTTATTTTAATAACTGGGGCATACAAACAACAACCTCGATTATTGAAGCAACCTCTACAAATAATAACCTCTCTTTTATTGCATCTGGGGGTATACAAACAGCGCTTGACGTAGCGAAAGCAATCGCATTAGGGGCGCATACAACTGCGTTTGCTGGATACTTTTTACGTATTTTAATGCAAGATGGTATCGAGAAGTTAGTAGATGAAATTGATCTTTTACATACAGATTTGAAATTTATTATGACAGCTCTCGGTGCGAAGACGATAGAAGAGTTACAGTCTGTACCTCTTGTTGTAAAGGGCGAAACGTATCATTGGTTAACGCAGCGTGGAATTGATACGACGCATTATAGTAGAAGATAAAAAATCAACCAAACGGTTGATTTTTTTGTATTCTATTCGTTTTAGTAATATAAGGTGAGGGATAGAATTAATATTCTATAAAAATGAAATTATTAATATGTATAAATATTTTATTAAATAAGTTTTGATTAAAAATGTGGAAAGTGTGCTAATTAATTATTGAAGAAGATTTAATTTTGCCAAGGGAAAAGAGAGAAGAATAGAAATAAATTGTAGAAAGATTCGCATGTGAAATGTTATTTTGATATAAGTAAAATATGAGGGATATGTAAAAGACGGTTTCGTACAATATCGAAACCGTCTTTTTGTATTCATTAGTGCTGATTTTGCTTACGAGCTTGCTCTGGTGTATCCAGTCCAGTTGCCCCTGGATATTGTAGTGATTGGTCGCGGTCAGATTCAACGCGGCGTGATTCTCTTAGTTTTCGTTCTTGACGATCTTTACCCATAATGAATAGCACCTCCTTACTAAAAGTGTTGCTGTTATAGGAAAAAACTATGCGTAAAGAAAGAGGGATTAACTTTCATAAAAAGTTCCCATAATGGAAAACATAGGAGGTGAAATGATGGAAGGGAGTACTTTTTATTTTGTAGCTTGGATAGGGTGGATTGTCGTAACTTTTTTTATGAAAAAGGATTCTATTCGGTGGAAGATCAGCGCCTGTATATTGATTTTTATTATTTGCTCTCCGTTACATGTAACGATTGCTTCATTCACGGTATCAGTAAATGCACTTTTACTTTCTGTTGTTGCTTTTATAGGAATCGCACTATATTCTATTTGGAAAAAATTATATAGCTTACTTTCGGCACTTATTATTGCAATGTTATATACGAGTTTTCATTTGTTAGAAGTATATGATCCAATTTGGATTGTGGTGGACAGGTTGTTTTTGTTAAGTGGTGCACTTGTGTATGCATCGGTTTTATTACACGAAGATCGCATACTACGATTATGTTCTCTTTATATAGGAATGTTACAGGGAGAATTGCTAGTGACACTTATTTTTCGGAAACTACATTTTCCTTATGATTACGGAAGTTTGGCATTTTTTGATATCGTCGCCGTTTCTACATTTTTTATGGCAATTTTGTTTTGGATTGCGAAAGCATCAGTATATATGGAACAGTTTAAGAGGAAAACACGTAAAAGAAAGGCGAGGGTAATACATGATTGAATATACACCGGCCATTTTATGTGGCGTAATAGCGGGGACAGTAACGAGAGTGCTAATGCTCAGGACGGATACGCGGCAATATCCGACGAGACTTCACGGGAAAATTATTCATATTGCGATGGGGTTAATTGCAGCAGCTTTAGGAGCGATTGCAATTCCGTCCATATTGAAAAAAGATTTTTCTGCCATTACGTTTTTGACGTTAGCAGCAACACAGTTTCGTGATGTGCGTAATATGGAAAGAAATACATTGCAACAATTAGATGGTTATGAGCTCGTACCGCGTGGGAATACATACATTGAAGGAATTGCATTAGTTTTTGAAAGTCGCAACTATTTGGCGATGTTAACGTCGTTTGTGACGACGTTTGCGTATATAGGGTTCCGTTCATGGATTGCTGGAGTAATTATGGCAATCATCGCATTTTTTATTGCGAAAAAATTAATGTCTGGCAGAAGGTTGCATGATCTTGTTGATATAGAGCATGTTCCACTTCGTTTTGAAGGAGCAGGGCTATATATTGATAATATTTACATTATGAATATTGGATTGCCAGCAAGACAAGAGGAAATTATGAAATATGGAATGGGTTTTATTTTAAGGCCGAAAACAATTGATGCGATGGTGACAATCTCCAACTTAGGACAACGACAGGCTATTTTACATGATGTTTCTGTTGCTTTAGGGATTTATAGAGATTCTGGTACGCCGGCACTTGTTCCGTTAGCAAAGCGTGATTTAGAGGATGGTAGGGTTGGAATCTTTGTCTTGCCACAAGATCAAGATGCGGAGAAAGCGATAGGTGTCATAGGGAACGTGCCGACGTTAGAAAGTGCTGTTCATATGTCATCGGAAGCCCCGAAAGGAAGGGGAGATAAGAGATGATGTTAGAAAGTGTAATTCTTGCAGTTATTACAACGACCCCGGAGAAATTTGCTGGTGGTGCTCCTCTGTTTACTTGTGAATCGACAGAGGAATTAGAATTTGTTGCAAATAATTTAGAGGCAATTCTAGATGGTATTGCGCATCGCTTACAACAGAATGTATATATTATTGTGAAACATTAGCAACGTGTGTTATAATGTGAGGTGTTTTGATACGTTGAGAAATATTCTGGAATGCAAATCCCTTCTTGCACAAAGAAGGGTTTTTTACATAATAAACAGAAGCAAGTTGAAAGGATGAAAGTATATGCCGAAACCAGTAATAGCAATAGTAGGCCGCCCGAACGTAGGGAAATCTACTATTTTCAATAGAATTGTTGGAGAGAGAGTTTCAATCGTAGAAGATATTCCAGGTGTAACGCGCGATCGTATTTATAGCGCTGGAGAATGGTTAAATCATGAATTTAACATTATTGATACAGGTGGAATTGATATTGGAGACGAGCCATTTTTGACACAAATTCGTCAACAAGCTGAAGTAGCAATTGATGAAGCGGATGTTATCATTTTTATGACGAATGGTCGTGACGGTGTAACAGCAGCTGATGAAGAAGTTGCGAAAATATTATATCGTTCAAATAAACCAGTTGTACTTGCAGTAAATAAAGTGGACAATCCGGAAATGCGCAGTGACATTTATGATTTCTATGCATTAGGATTCGGTGAGCCATTCCCAATTTCAGGTACACATGGATTAGGATTAGGTGACTTATTAGACGAAGCTGCGCAGCATTTTCCAAAGATTGAAGAAGACGGATATGATGAAGATACAATTCGTTTCTCTTTAATTGGACGTCCAAACGTAGGGAAATCATCACTTGTAAATGCTCTGCTTGGTCAAGAGCGTGTAATTGTTAGTAATGTAGCAGGAACAACTCGTGATGCTGTCGATACACCATATAGTAAAGATGGAAAAGATTATGTAATTATCGATACAGCTGGTATGCGTAAAAAAGGGAAAGTGTATGAAAGTACAGAAAAGTATAGTGTACTTCGTGCACTAAGAGCGATTGAACGTTCTGACGTTGTTTTAGTCGTTTTAGACGGTGAAGAAGGAATTATTGAACAAGATAAAAAAATCGCTGGATACGCTCATGATTCAGGGCGAGCTGTCGTTATTGTTGTAAACAAATGGGACGCAGTGAAAAAAGACGAGAAAACAATGAAAGCATTTGAAGAAAACATCCGTGCTCATTTCCAATTTTTAGAGTACGCACCGATTGTATTCTTATCTGCGAAAACGAGAAAACGTACACAAACGTTAATACCGGTTATTGATGAGGTAAATGAAAGCCATAGTATCCGTATTCAAACGAATGTATTAAATGATGTAATTATGGATGCGGTAGCGATGAATCCAACGCCAACGCATAACGGTAGTCGTCTGAAGATTTTCTATGCAACACAAGTTGCGGTAAAACCACCAACATTTGTTGTGTTTGTAAACGATCCAGAATTATTGCACTTCTCATATGAGCGCTTCTTAAAGAATCGTTTACGTGAATCATTTGGCTTTGTAGGAACGCCGATTCACATTATCGCTAGAGCAAGAGACTAATGGAGAGGATGTGATTTTATGACAAAAATCACAGTAGTTGGAGCAGGTAGCTGGGGAACAGCGTTAGCGATGGTATTAGCTGACAATGGGCATGATGTACGTATTTGGGGAAATCGTTCTGAACTTATGGATGAGATTAATACAAAACATGAGAATAGTCGATACCTTCCGGGAATTACATTGCCAAGCACAATCGTAGCCTACTCTTCTTTAGAAGAAGCATTAGTAGATGTAAATGTAGTACTTCTTGTAGTACCAACGAAAGCGTATAGAGAAGTACTGCAAGATATGAAGAAATATGTAGCAGGCCCGACTACTTGGATTCATGCAAGTAAAGGAATTGAACCTGGTACGTCAAAACGTATTTCGGAAGTGATTGAGGAAGAAATTCCAGAGAACTTAATTAAAGACGTTGTTGTACTGTCTGGGCCGAGTCATGCTGAAGAAGTTGGTTTACGTCAAGAGACGACGGTTACGTCAGCGGCGAAGCGTATGGAAGCGGCTGAGGAAGTGCAAGACTTGTTTATGAATAGTTACTTCCGTGTATACACAAATCCGGATATCGTTGGAGTTGAACTTGGTGGTGCGTTAAAAAATATTATCGCATTAGCTGCAGGGATAACTGATGGACTTGGATTAGGTGATAATGCGAAAGCGGCATTAATGACGCGTGGTTTAACGGAGATTGCTCGTTTAGGAAGAAAAATGGGTGGAAATCCGTTAACGTTTGCTGGTCTAACTGGTATGGGGGACTTAATTGTAACTTGTACAAGTGTCCATAGCCGAAATTGGCGTGCTGGAAATATGCTTGGAAAAGGACACTCTTTAGAAGAAGTATTAGAAAGTATGGGTATGGTTGTAGAAGGTGTAAGAACAACGAAAGCTGCTCATGAATTAGCAGAGAAAATGGAAGTTGAAATGCCGATTACAGCAGCTTTATATGACGTGCTATTTAATGGGAATAATGTAAAAGACGCAGTAGGCTCATTAATGGGACGTGTTCGAAAACACGAAGTGGAAGCTATACCTGACTTACTGTAAAGAAAAGCGACAGAAGTACATTTGTACTTCTGTCGCTTTTTATTTTTTTGGGTCTTTTCACCATTTTTTTATTTTTGCATAGGATGAAGAGTAACTTGAGGAGAGGGTGAAAAGAATGGATAATAACATTTTTAATAACATTGAAAAAGAAGCGAAAGTGAATAAAGAAGATATTTTTAAATTAGCATCATCTGTACAAAATGCGAATTTACGTGATGAGACTGTGCTTCGTCAATTGATTCATCAAGTGGCTCTTATGGCAGGACGTGAAGTGCCGAAAGAACAAGAGGATCAAATTGTAAAAGCGATTATTAACAATAATATGCCGGCAGATTTTGGCTCGTTAAGCAAAATGTTTAAAAAATAAAATATGAGAAACAAAGAGTTTGTAGATTGCATATGATAGCCATGAAAGTATGGGAATAGAGCTGTTTTGGGCATATTTGGTCAACCGAAGCGAGAGATACACTCGCTTCGGTTTTTATGTTTATGTAGATTAGTGAGAAATGCTGAAAAACCTATTGATTAAAGTTACATATTCGCAATTTGTAGTAAAATGTTCTTTTTGTATTTGTTTAAAGATTTTAATTTGTTAAAATAGTATAAAAATAGATTGATAAAAAGGGGTGTGTATATGTCGGAAGGGCTTATAAAAATGTGGTTTGCTTTAGGGGCAATTGGCTTTATGTTTTTTGCAGTAAGTTTTATTTTGCTAAGCAGATATAAAATAAAGAATAAAATTTTGAAAGGGATTACAGCATTGGTAGCCTACACCCTTATGGTTGTGTCAGGAATTGTTATTTTTCTTGTTGTATTTAGTGGACCGGTACAGCAGTAAAGGGGATGGTCTCGAAAATGCTACATACGGAGCAAGTTATATTAGTATGAAAAGGTGATTACTAGTGAAAAAAATCCATATTATTTTAATATTTTGTTGTATCAGCCTTTTAACAGGATGTCTGTATCCAAAAGAAAATATGAAACAAAATGCTGTCCCTTATGAAGATCAGCTACAGGTCGTTCAAAAAGCTGTTGCGACATTTAAGGAGCAAAATAGTGGGATATTGCCAATTAAGACGCGGGATATGAATACGCCTATTTATCAAAAGTATCCAATCGATTTTCAAAAAATTTCTCCGCGTTACATACAAGAAGCGCCAGGGAACGCGTATGAAAGCGGGGGAGTATATCAATACGTATTAATAGACGTTGAAACAAACCCGACAGTAAAGTTAATTGATGTTAGGATGGCTGAACAAATTCAGGAATTATCTTTAAAGCTTCGGATGTATCGAGATGAACATCAATATCCACCTTTTAAAAAGGTAATTTCAGATGGTGTGTATGAATTAGATTTCAAAAAACTAGGATATAAAGATGTACCGCAAGTGACAAGTCCTTATTCTGGTAAAGGACTACCATTTGTAATCAACGAAAAAGGAGAACTTTTTGTTGATTATAGAATTGACTTATATGAAGCGTTGAAAAAGAATGAAGGGCAATTTAAGGAGGGAGAAGATATCCGAAATATCCTTTCGAAAGATTCTCCATTTGTACCTGCGTATTCTTTGCCGTATACGGTAAAGGATGGAGAACCAATTTTTTTAAAATCATAAGTCATGAACCTTTCTTTTAGTGAATAAGTTCTAGAAGAAAGGTTTTTTATGTTACACAACTTGCGATGCAAACAAAAGGTATTTTTTTAATAGTCATATGAAATTGGACAAAATTATATGATATATTGTCCGAACTTCTAGAATACCATTATATTATATCAGATATTATAGGCAACGTTAGAGAAGGTATTAGTTGACTATAAACGTGGAATTATTCCCAAAAATATTGAGGGAGGGAATCACTTGGAAAAGGTAGATATTTTTAAAGATATTGCGGAACGCACAGGCGGTGATATTTATTTTGGAGTTGTAGGAGCTGTTCGAACAGGGAAATCAACATTCATTAAAAAATTTATGGAACTTGTAGTTATCCCTAATATTGAGAATGAGTCTGACCGTCAAAGGGCGCAGGATGAGCTGCCTCAAAGTGCTGCTGGCCGTACAATTATGACGACGGAACCTAAATTTGTTCCAAACCAAGCGGTTTCTATTGAAGTAGATGAAGGTCTTGAAGTGAATATTCGATTAGTAGATTGCGTCGGATATACAGTTCCAGGAGCAAAAGGTTATGAAGATGAGAATGGCCCGCGCATGATTAATACTCCTTGGTATGAAGAGCCTATTCCATTCCATGAAGCTGCAGAAATTGGAACACGTAAAGTAATTCAAGAACATTCAACAATTGGTGTTGTGATTACAACAGATGGAACGATTGGTGAAATTCCAAGAAGAGATTATATAGAGGCAGAAGAACGCGTCGTAAATGAGTTAAAAGAAGTCGGAAAACCTTTCATTATGATCATTAACACTGTACAGCCGTATCATCCAGATACAGAGCAATTGCGCCAAAGTTTATCTGAAGAATATGATATCCCAGTTATTGCGATGAGTGTCGAAAGTTTGAGAGAAACAGATGTGTACAATGTGCTTAGAGAGGCGTTATTTGAGTTCCCTGTTTTAGAAGTGAATGTGAACCTTCCAAGCTGGGTAATGGTGCTAAATGAAGGGCATTGGTTACGTCAGAGTTATCAAGAAGCTGTTCAAGAGACTGTCAAGGATATAAAACGTCTTCGTGATGTAGACCGTGTCGTATGGCAGTTTAGTCAGTATGAATTTATTGATCGAGCGAGCCTAGCTGGCATTGATATGGGGCAAGGCGTAGCAGAGATTGATTTATATGCACCAGATGAATTATATGATCAAATTTTAAAAGAAGTAGTAGGGGTAGAAATTCGAGGGAAAGATCATTTATTGAAGCTTATGCTCGATTTATCTCATGCGAAAATAGAATATGATCAAGTGGCGGATGCCCTGCGCATGGTAAAACAAACAGGATATGGTGTAGCCGCGCCTGCGTTAGCTGACATGAGCTTAGATGAGCCAGAAATTATTCGTCACGGTTCAAGGTTTGGTGTGAAATTAAAAGCTGTAGCACCATCTATTCATATGATTAAAGTTGATGTGGAGTCCACGTTTGAGCCAATTATTGGTACTGAAAAACAAAGTGAAGAACTCGTTCGTTACTTAATGCAAGATTTTGAAGATGATCCATTATCAATTTGGAATTCTGATATATTTGGACGTTCGCTTAGCTCTATTGTTCGGGAAGGCATTCAAGCGAAACTATCTTTAATGCCAGAAAATGCGAGATATAAATTAAAAGAAACGCTAGAAAGAATTATTAATGAAGGATCTGGCGGATTAATTGCGATTATATTATAAGAAAAAATCCCTCTCATCGTAGAGGGATTTTTTTAATTTTCGCATATAGAATAGGAAAATAAACAGTCATTATCTAATATATTGTTGTAAATTGTCAAGTTTCATCAGATTTTCACATTTTAAGAGTAACAATTTCCTTAAAAATATTGAATTATAAAGGAGAATCGTATAATATAGGCGTTGATAATGATTTATCTACATCTTTGTAGTATAGAATTTGCAAAAATTGCCTACAAATGAAAGTAAGACTCATTTTATGATCATTATACAGTCTTATCTTTGGGAGGAGGTGAATGGCATGAACAAGACAGATTTAATCAATGCTGTTGCAGAAGCAAGTTCCCTTTCTAAAAAGGACGCAACAAAAGCAGTAGACGCTGTTTTTGATTCTATCTTAGAAGCTTTAAAACAAGGTGATAAAGTACAACTGATCGGATTCGGTAACTTCGAAGTTCGTGAGCGTGCGGCTCGTAAAGGTCGTAACCCACAAACAGGTGAGGAGATTGAAATCGCTGCAAGTAAAGTACCTGCATTCAAACCTGGTAAAGCGTTAAAAGATGCGGTTAAATAATCCTTACATATTAACAGGGAAGAAGAGTTTCCTTTTTGGAAACTCTTCTTTTTGCTTTTAAAAACATAAATATGCTAGAATGTGTTCGTATCACTTTTAGGTTTTCGGGAGGGCTAGCGGATGGCAAAAGTTAATTTAGAACAAATTGAACATGCAGTACGCCTTATTTTAGAGGCAATCGGAGATGACCCAAATCGTGAGGGAGTACTTGATACACCAAAGCGTGTTGCAAAAATGTACGCAGAAGTGTTCTCAGGTATGCATGAAGATCCGAAAGAACATTTGCACAAAGTGTTCGGGGAAGATCACGAGGAGCTTGTACTAGTAAAAGATATACCGTTTTATTCGATGTGTGAGCATCATTTAGTTCCATTCTATGGAGTTGCTCACGTTGCATATATTCCGCAAGGCGGAAAAGTAACAGGGTTAAGTAAATTAGCTCGTACTGTAGATACAATTGCACGTCGTCCACAACTGCAAGAACGTATTACATCAACAGTAGCGAACTCTATTATGGAAGTACTAGAGCCGCATGGTGTAATGGTAGTAGTAGAAGCGGAACATATGTGTATGACAATGCGCGGTGTGAAAAAGCCAGGTGCAAAAACAGTAACAACAGCAGTACGTGGTGTACTAGAAAATGATGCTGCAGCACGTAGTGAAATTTTATCTTTTATTAAAACGAAGTAAAGAAAAGTGGGAAACTGCTTTTCTTTTTTTTTTTTTTGTAAATAAATGATATAGTTTTAGCAAGGCAGAGTGAGAATAGAAAGACTATGTAAAAGAATAGCAGATGTTATTTAGTTCGATAGAAGTTTGGAAAGAGTAGCCAAGTTTTGGTTATAGAAAATAGAGTGTATGTGTTATAATAAGTTTTATGAATTAGAAAACAAGGGTGATTTTTGTGTGTGACATCTACGGAGGGTATGCGGGTATAAGAGAGAAATTGATGGTGAAATTACGCCATCCTTATTTTATAAACTATATTGAAGAACCGTTTATTGATGAAGAGAAAATAGCATTGTTATACGGTGCTTTAAAAGGTGCAAATTTACATATAGAACAAATTGAGCATTATGTAGTAACGATTATGCTTGTGCAAATTGCGCTTGATACACATGAAAGAGTATCAAATAAAGCAGGAGAAGAAGCAAATGAATCGCATAAGCGTCGCCAGTTAACAGTACTTGCAGGCGATTATTATAGTGGGTTATATTATTACTTATTGTCTATGAATCGTGATATTGTTTTAATTCGTGCGCTTGCTGAAGGAATTAAAGAAATTAATGAACACAAAATAATGTTATATCAAAAAGCGCATAAAACGATGGATGACATAAAGGAAAGTGTAGTAACAATTGAGTCTGCACTTTTGCAAAAAACATGTGATCATTTTCATTTATCGCATTGGAAGCCGTTTATAGCGTATGTACTAGGAAAAAATCGTCTTCAAAAAGAATGTGAACTACATGTTGATAAACAACATTCACCTGTTTTTCAAGCGGTTCAAGGGATTGTGAACGATAAAGCGGATGCAGAAGCAGTTATGAGTGGATGGGTGATGGAACTCGGAAAGAAAGAAAATCAATTTTTAGAAAATCACACAGATATAAGCGAAATAAACTCTGTGTTAAGAGATAAATCGAAGACATAAGCAACTTTACATTGGAAGAAGGTACGAGCATGCAACAATCAAAAGAAGAAAGAGTACATGATGTATTTGAGAAAATCTCTGACAAATACGATGTAATGAATTCTGTAATTAGTTTTCAAAGGCATAAAGCGTGGCGTAAAGAGACGATGCGCATTATGGATGTAAAACCAGGTAATAAAGCACTTGATGTATGCTGCGGGACAGCGGACTGGACAATTGCGCTAGCTGGAGCGGTGGGTGAACAGGGCAAGGTTGTTGGTTTAGACTTCAGTGAAAATATGTTATCTGTTGGTAAACAAAAGGTAGAGGCGTTACAATTAAAACAAGTAGAACTTCTACACGGGAATGCAATGGAACTTCCATTTGAAGATAACACATTTGATTATGTAACGATTGGATTTGGTTTACGTAACGTACCGGATTATATGCACGTATTAAAAGAAATGACGCGTGTAGTAAAACCGGGTGGAAAAGTAATATGTTTAGAAACATCTCAACCAACAATGATTGGTTTTCGACAAGGTTATATTTTATACTTTAAATATATCATGCCGTTATTTGGAAAGTTATTTGCGAAAAGTTATAAAGAATATTCATGGTTGCAAGAATCTGCTAGTACATTCCCAGGGATGAAAGAATTGGCTAATATGTTCGAAAAAGCTGGACTTGAACGTGTGCAAGTGAAGCCATTTACTTTTGGGGTAGCAGCGATGCATTTAGGTATGAAACCAGAATCAAAATAGAAAAAAGAAGTTTTAGGTTAAGGTGAACAATATGAAGTTACAACTTATGTACTCTTTTTTACGATCGGATATTAATGTGATAGAAAAAGAATTAAAAAAGACAGTTGCTTCTGAACAGCCATTAGTAGAAGAGGCAGCATTACAACTTATTGAAGCTGGTGGGAAGCGAATTCGTCCTGTATTTGTGTTGCTTGCGGGGAAATTTGGAGATTATAAGTTAGACGCAATTAAGCATGTAGCTGTAGCGTTAGAACTTATTCATATGGCTTCTCTTGTTCACGATGATGTTATTGATGCTGCGTTTTTACGACGTGGTAGTGCAACTGTGAATGCGAAATGGGGAGATCGTATTGCAATGTATACAGGGGATTATTTATTCGCTAAGTCTCTTGAATGTATAACGAATATTGAAATTCCAGAGGCACATCAGGCTCTATCGCATACCATTTTAGAAGTTTGTAAAGGTGAAATCGAACAAATTAAAGATAAGTATAACTATGACCAAAATTTAAGAACATATTTAAGAAGAATAAAGCGAAAAACCGCATTATTAATTGCTGCAAGTTGCCAACTAGGAGCGATTGCTGCTGGCGCTAATCGTGATACGGTAAGTCGTCTGTTTTGGTATGGCTATTTCGTAGGGATGTCGTATCAAATTATTGATGACATTTTAGACTTTGTTTCCACAGAAGAGAAACTTGGAAAACCTGCTGGTGGTGATTTATTGCAAGGAAACATTACGCTTCCTGCTCTATATGCTATGGAAGATCCGATCCTTTGTAAGAAAATCAGATCTGTACATGAAAATACAACAGCGGACGAAATGAAAGAAATTATTGAGGCTGTAAAGAATAGTGCTGCTATTGATAAAGCATTTGCGTTTAGTGAACGTTATTTACATAAAGCATTAGAAATTATAAAACCACTCCCACGCGGACAAGCAAAGTATGCATTACAAAATGTAGCAAAGTATATTGGAAAACGAAAATTTTAGTGTTTTTTCTAAAAAATAAAATAATCTCTCTATTTCAAAACTATTGCACAATTGTGATAAGGGTGTTAATATGTGTGTGGGGATATACAATTACATACATAATTCAGAAGTGGAGAGATTTTTTATGGAAAAAACATTTCTAATGGTTAAACCAGACGGTGTACAACGTGCCTTCATTGGGGAAATTGTAGCTCGTTTTGAGAAGAAGGGCTTTCAATTAGTTGGTGCAAAATTAATGCAAGTTACTCCAGAAATTGCTGGAAAACACTATGCTGAGCACACAGAGAAACCTTTCTTTGGTGAATTAGTAGACTTTATTACATCTGGCCCTGTATTCGCAATGGTATGGCAAGGTGAAGGTGTAGTAGATACAGCTCGTAACATGATGGGTAAAACAAGACCACATGAAGCAGCTCCTGGAACAATTCGTGGAGATTTCGGTGTAACTGTTGCGAAAAACATTATCCATGGTTCTGATTCGTTAGAAAGTGCAGAGCGCGAGATTGCTATTTTCTTTAAAGAAGAAGAATTAGTTGACTACTCAAAATTAATGAATGAATGGATTTACTAATTATTTTGAAATAATTTGTAAACGCTTTAATAACTGTGATAATAGTAGAAAGTGCAAGGAGAATAGGGGTATTCTTCTTGCACTTTTTTTATTTCTATTAGTTACGAAGTTAGAGCTGTTATGATATATTGATATGTAAAGTAAAGGCCTATCGGAGAATAAGCGAATGGCTGATGTATAAATAATTCTTTCATATTTTTAGAGTAATGAAAGATAATATTATTGCTTAATATAGCGAGATAAATACATATACGAAAAGAGGAATAACGTATGCGATATATTACAGCTGGTGAATCTCATGGTCCACAACTTACAACGATTATAGAAGGTGTTCCAGCCGGACTACCATTAGTAGCGGATGATATAAATGAAGAGTTAGCTAGAAGGCAAAAGGGATATGGGCGTGGTAGACGCATGCAAATTGAAACAGATCAAGTGCAAATTGTAAGTGGTGTTAGACATGGAGAGACATTAGGTTCTCCAATTGCACTTGTTGTCGAAAACCGTGATTTTGCACATTGGACAAAAATTATGGGGGCAGAGCCGTTAACGGAACAAGAAGAAAAAGAAATGAAAAGGAAAGTAACAAAACCAAGACCTGGACATGCTGATTTAAATGGTGCGATTAAATATGGTCATAGAGATATGAGAAATGTACTGGAACGTTCTTCAGCTCGCGAAACGACAGTACGTGTTGCTGCTGGTGCGGTTGCTAAAAAAGTGTTAGCGGAACTTGGTATTACAGTAGCGGGCCATGTAATTGAAATTGGCGGTGTTGAGGCTAAGGAGACTACGTATCGTTCAATTGAAGAATTAAAAAGTATTACAGAAGCATCACCTGTCCGTTGTTTAGATGAAGAAGCTGGTAATCAAATGATAAAAGCAATTGATGATGCGAAAGCGAATGGTGATTCAATCGGTGGCATCGTTGAAGTAATTGTGGAAGGGATGCCGATTGGAGTAGGAAGCTATGTGCATTATGATCGAAAACTAGATGCAAAATTAGCAGCCGCAATGATGAGCATTAATGCTTTTAAAGGTGTCGAGATTGGAATTGGTTTTGAAGCAGCACATAGACCGGGTAGCGAAGTTCATGATGAAATTTTGTGGAATGAAGAGCATGGATATACACGAAGAACAAATAACGCGGGTGGTTTAGAAGGCGGTATGACGACTGGAATGCCAATTGTTGTGCGCGGAGTGATGAAACCGATACCTACACTATATAAACCGCTTCAAAGTGTCGATATTGATACGAAAGAGCCTTTTACAGCGAGTATTGAACGTTCAGATAGTTGTGCTGTTCCAGCAGCTAGTGTCGTTGCAGAAGCGGTTGTAGCTTGGGAATTAGCTACAGCTTTAATAGAACAATTCGGATTAGATCGTATGGACCTTATTCGTGAAAATATTGAGAAACATAATGAATATGCGAGGGGATTTTAATGGGAAACATACATATTCAAACGAAGTCAAAAGAATATGATGTACACGTTGGAAAAGAAGCGTTGTCACATTTGATAACAATTGTTCAAAATATGCAGCCAGCTGTGTCTAATGTAATGATCATTTCAGATGAAGCTGTTGCATCTTTACATTTACAGACAGTTGTAGATGCGTTGCAAATAGAGCAAAAAGTATTTTCATTCGTTGTACCGAGTGGTGAAAAAGAGAAGTCCTTTGAAAATTTCTATGCGGCTCATACGTCAGCTCTTGAAAATAAATTAGATAGAAATTCTTTAATTGTTGCACTTGGAGGCGGGATGATTGGAGATTTAGCTGGTTTTGTTGCTGCGTCGTTTATGCGTGGAATTCGCTTTGTTCAAGTTCCGACGACTTTATTAGCTCACGATAGCGCAGTAGGTGGGAAAGTAGCGATCAATCATCCGTTAGGTAAAAATATGATAGGAGCATTCCATCAACCAGAAGCAGTTGTATATCATACGCCATTTTTACAGTCTCTTCCCGAAAAAGAGTGGCGTTCAGGTTATGCAGAAGTGATAAAACATGCACTAATTGGTGATGTAAAGCTGTATCATTGGCTAAAAGAAGAAGTGCAAACATTAGCAGATCTTCGTGATGAGAAGTTAATTCACATATTAACGAAGGCGATTCCTGTAAAAGCAAACATTGTATCGCAAGATGAAAAAGAAAAAGGTGTACGTGCTCATTTGAACTTTGGACATACGTTAGGACATGCTCTTGAAAAAGAGTTAGGGTATGGAAATATTACTCACGGTGACGGAGTAGCGGTTGGAATGTTATTTGCCTTGTTTTTAAGTGAGCAAGTGCATAAGGTTGATCTTGCTTATGAAGCGATGAAGCAGTGGTTCTTAAAGTACGGCTATCCAAAAATGCCAAGTGATTTGAATGTAGAGCGTCTCGTTCAATTGATGAAACAAGATAAGAAGGCGAATGCAGGAACAATTCATATGGTACTTATGCAGGAATATGGGGTAGTGAATGTCGTATCTATTCCTGATGAGACTGTTCATATTGCGTTAGAGGCATTTCAAAAGGATATGGTTTAAAATAATAGAGAGTAGTCATGAAGTGCTTATTTAGAGGTGTTTTCGTAATAATGACGGTTAGGATAAAAGATTACAGTAAAGGGCTAATATTGTATTGTAATCGAATTCAATAAAATGACTGGGGGAAGAAAAATGAGAGTGAAAGAGCAATTGTTAACTTTGAGAGCATATGTACCTGGGAAAAATATTGAAGAAGTAAAAAGGGAATATGGGTTATCAAAAATTGTGAAATTGGCATCGAACGAAAACCCATTCGGTTGCTCAGCACGCGTAACAGAGGCATTAACTTCTTTAGCGAGTCAATACGCTCTTTATCCAGATGGATATGCCTTTGAACTTCGAACACAAGTAGCAAAACATTTAGGTGTTAAAGCGGAACAACTGTTATTTGGTAGTGGGTTAGATGAAGTCATTCAAATGATTAGTCGTGCATTACTACATGAAGGAACAAATGTTGTAATGGCGAATCCAACATTCTCGCAATACCATCACCATGCTGTTATTGAAGGAGCAGAAGTTCGTGAAGTACCACTTAAAGATGGCATTCATGATTTAGATGCGATGCTAGAGCAAGTAGATGATCAAACGAAGATTGTATGGATTTGTAACCCGAATAATCCGACAGGTACATATGTAGAAAAACAAAAATTACTTTCATTTTTAGAATCAGTTCCTAAGTCAGCGCTTGTTATTATGGATGAAGCATATTATGAATATGCGGGGGCAGAAGACTATCCGCAAACGTTACCACTTCTTGAAAAGTATGAAAATCTTATGGTATTACGTACATTTTCAAAAGCATATGGTTTAGCTGCTTTCCGTATCGGATATGCGGTTGGTAATGCGGAGTTAATCGGACAGCTAGAAGTAGCTAGGTTACCATTTAATACATCGACTGTAGCGCAGTCAGTAGCACTTGCTGCATTAGAAGATCAAGCGTTTTTACAAGAATGTGTGAAAAAGAATGAAGAAGGATTACATCAATATTACGCATTTTGTAAGGAATATAATGTATTCTATTATCCATCTCAAACAAATTTCATTTTCCTAAAACTCGGTATTCCTGGTAATGAAGCTTTCGAACGATTAATGAAAAAAGGATATATTGTTCGTTCGGGTGCTGCATTTGGTATCGATGATGGTATTCGTATTACTGTCGGTTTGAAGGAAGAAAATGATGAAATTATAGAGTTGTTGAAAGAGCTTGTAAATGAGCAAGTACAGAAAGAAGAAACATATTCTTAAGAGATTGTGAAGGCTCCTATTATAGGAGCCTTTTTTATCGCATTAAAAATAAAGGTTGAAGACTGGTAATTAAGTTGTTCTGTAAACCACGGTTTGTATGGCTCGATAATTAGTGAGAGAAGTTATTTGCACGGTCATAAAAGAAAACGGTACAATAGAAAGTAGTAATGCGGTATCGGTGTCATATTCGAATCGTTATCAGTGAAAGTACAAGAAGTATACTCATTCTAAAGGTTGCGTTCTTACACCTTGTTGCTTATGATAAATGAACAGAAAAGAATATTTTTTAGAATTAAAGGAGACGTTTATGCAAAAGTTTGAACAAGCTGTTTCATATATTGAAAATGGTGAAGCTGAAAAAGGGTTACAATTATTAAAAGAACAATTAAAAATTGCGAATGATGAAGAGAAGTATGATATCGCTCGCTATTATCATACACTTGGATTTACGGATGAAGCGTTAGCTATTACAGAAGACTTACGTTTATTGTATCCAGAAGAAAGTGAATTTACTGTATTTTTAGCAGAATTATATATTGATCTAGACAAAGAAGACGAAGCGATTGAAGTGCTTCATGATATTCCAGAAAATGATGATTTATATGTTCAATCGTTATTACTTGTTGCGGATTTATTCCAAATGCAAGGTTTCGATGATGTAGCAGAACAAAAACTATTAAAGGCGAAAGAAATGATGCCTGACGAACCTGTTATTACGTTTGGATTAGCAGAGTTATATAGTAGTAAAGGTGAGGAACAAAAGGCAATTACTTATTATGAGTCGCTATTAGCGGAACATAAAGTAATGGGTGGTGTTGTCATTGCGCTACGCCTTGGAGAAACGTTAAGTGCGATTGGAAATTGGGAAGAGGCGATTTCTTACTACGAAGCAGGTTTAGAGGAACAGAAAGATATTCACTCATTATTTGGATATGCCTTCACATTATACCAAGGTGAAGAATATCAAAGAGCAATTGGTGCTTGGCAAGAACTAAAAGAATTAGATCCTGAGTATGCATCGCTTTACATGTA
Organism: Bacillus sp. LSHTCR4; assembly: GCF_057197025.1. Classification (NCBI taxonomy): domain Bacteria; kingdom Bacillati; phylum Bacillota; class Bacilli; order Caryophanales; family Bacillaceae; genus Bacillus; species Bacillus sp. LSHTCR4. The sequence continues at coordinate 571,003 of NZ_JBXUNO010000001.1, forward strand.
TTTAGCGAAAAGCTATGAAAAAGAAGGAATGCTTCAAGAAAGCTATGAAACACTTCATGAAGGAATTAAAGTAGATGAGCTTTCTGTACCATTTTATGTAGAATTAGCGAACATCGCGGCGAAATTAGGGAAAATAGCGGAAGCAGAGGAAGTACTTCAAAAAGCGCTTGAGTTAGATCCAGGACATTTAGGGGCAACATTAAAATATGCGTATATCTTAAAAGAACAAGAAAAGTATGAAGAGCTAATTGCTGTTGTAGAGCGTGCCATTGACAGCGGAGAACCAGATACACAACTACTTTGGGATCTTGCGTTTGCAAAAAAACAATTAGAAATGTATTCGGATGCATTAAAACACTATGAAAGTGCATATACTTCTTTTAAGAATCATCCAGACTTCTTGGAAGAGTACGGTTATTTCTTATTGGAAGAAGGTATGCGAAAAGAGGCGAAAGAAGTATTTACTCAGTTAATACAACTAGACCCGACACAAATTCATATTGAAGAATTGTTATATAATTTAGAGGATTTTTCATAAGTTGGAAGGAAACTGAATACCGCTTCTTGAATCTAAAAAGAAAAGAGAAAGACAGAGGAGGGACTTAATTGCTATGAATACCCCTGTTTCTGTAAACGAGAAGAAGGATTTTGTAAAATGGTTTTTGAATAATTACCAACTGAAACAGCGTGAATGTGTATGGATTTTGAATTATTTAATGAGTCACGACCAATTGATGCATAAAGTCCACTTCGTAGAGCATGCAAAATATTGTCCGCGTGGCTTAGTAATGTCCGCGAATTGTGTAAAAGACACACCGTTTCACTTTTTCAAACAAAATGTTATGACAACAGATGCTGAAAAATCGTTTCATGATATTCGTTTAAATCGAGATGAGGATATTTATATTCAACTCAATTTTAAATCATCGTTTCAAAATGCCAATTATGTAGCTGTATTAGAAGAAAACCCGTATTTACCAAAGCATATTGAAGTAAATGAAAAAGATCGTTTACTTGCAGAAAGATTTTTAGAAGAAAGTGTATTTTCTTTTAGAAGAGAACGTCTTCTAAAGCAAATTGATGAAGCGCTGGATAAGCAAGATAAGGAAGCATTTCATAGGTTAACAGCGGAGTTAAAGATGTTATAGAATTCATTTGGATTCATAAAATTTTACAAATTTCAGACTTTTTAAGAAAAACTACCTTAATATAGGTGGTTTTTCTTTTTTTACCTCTTTTAGTGTGGTTTAATATATATAAAGTGAAAGTTCTGTCATTTCTAGGTGAGGGAGGGGAGAAATTTGAAATGGATTGTGAAAGATGTGGAACAGTTTGAGCAAGCAAGAGAGTATGTAGATACAGGGGTAATACCACTTTTATCAATTTCGGCAGCGAAAGAAATGAAAACAGTAGTAGAACAAGGAGAATTTATCGAATTGTTGAGTATGGAGCTGGAAAGAGAATATAAAGGAAGAGTACTTTTACTACCTGCATTTACGTATTTAGTAGAAAGTCAAAAAAACGAAAAAGGTCGTTTGCAAGAATGGACAAATCATTTACAAAAGCAAGGTTTTAAGCATATTGCTTATGTTACAAGTGATTTTTCATGGAAAGAAGATATGCAAGAATTACAGGGAGATTTATTTTGGTTTCCTTCATTAGCGTTAGAACAATTTAGTGATCAAGCGAAAAGAGAAGTGATTCATGCACATATAAAAAATATAATGGTAATGTTAGAAGAAAAATGGGGAAAAAAATAATAAACAGAAAGTTCTTATTATTATGAGTAGTATGATATTGACCTGTGCATGAGCGTATTATATCATGATAGTGTCCTAGTTTTTATTTTTTATATAATTTATCACGAGGGGACAATTTCTGATAGAGGGGGGAAATTTTCGTGAGCGAGAAAGAACATCGTGTGTCAAGAAGACAGTTTTTAAATTACACCCTTACAGGGGTAGGAGGCTTTATGGCAGCGGGTATTTTAATGCCGATGACGCGATTTGCGCTTGATCCGGTGTTAAGAAAAGAAGCGGGAACAGATATGGTTGCTGTTGCACAAGTAAAGGATATTACAACAGAGCCGAAACGTTTCGACTTTAAGGTGAAGCAGGTTGATGGTTGGTACAAGTCCGAAGAGCCAAAATCAGCTTGGGTTCATAAAGATGAAAGCGGAGACATTGTTGCGTTCTCTCCGGTATGTAAACATTTAGGATGTACAGTGAACTGGAATTCGGACAAAGCACATCCGAATCAATTCTTTTGTCCATGTCACGGGGGCCGTTACACAAAAGACGGGATGAACATTAAAGGCACGCCGCCCCTTGCTCCACTTGATGTATACGAATCTAAAGTGAAAGATGGAACGTTGTATCTAGGAAAAGCGAAGCCAAGAGGGGGTGCAAAGTAGATGCTAAATAAAATTTATGATTGGGTAGATGAAAGGTTAGATATTACACCAATATGGCGTGATATCGCTGATCATGAAGTACCTGAACATGTAAACCCGGCACATCACTTTTCTGCATTCGTTTATTGTTTTGGCGGACTTACCTTTTTCGTTACTGTAATTCAAATTTTATCTGGAATGTTTTTGACGATGTATTATGTGCCTGATATTAAAAATGCTTGGGAATCGGTTTATTATTTGCAAAATGAAGTTGCATATGGACAAATTGTTCGTGGTATGCACCACTGGGGTGCTAGTCTCGTAATTGTAATGATGTTTTTACATACACTTAGAGTTTTCTTCCAGGGTGCGTATAAAAAACCTCGTGAGCTAAACTGGATTGTTGGTGTTCTTATTTTCTTTGTTATGTTAGGTCTTGGTTTTACCGGATATTTATTACCGTGGGATATGAAAGCGTTATTTGCTACGAAAGTAGGGATTCAAATTGCAGAGCAAACGCCGCTTATTGGTCCTTACATTAAAACATTACTCGCTGGTCATTCCGAAATTGTTGGCGCTCAAACATTAACTCGCTTCTTTGCTATTCACGTCTTCTTCTTACCAGCAGCACTTCTAGGTTTAATGGCCTTCCACTTCATCATGATTCGCAAACAAGGTATTTCCGGTCCGCTATAAGAGATTGCTAAATTAAAGGGGAAAGAACTAAAGGAGGGAGATTATGCATCGCGGCAAAGGGATGAAGTTTGTAGGAGATTCTCGGGTACCAGTAGCTCGAAAACCCAATATTCCAAAAGACTATTCTGAATACCCAGGGAAAACAGAAGCATTTTGGCCGAACTTCTTGTTAAAAGAATGGATGGTTGGTGCAGTTTTTTTAATCGGTTATTTATGTTTAACAGTGGCGCATCCGTCACCGCTTGAGAGAATGGCGGATCCAACTGATGCTGGGTATATACCACTTCCAGACTGGTATTTCTTATTCTTGTATCAGTTATTAAAGTATTCTTATGCTTCTGGCTCATTTACTGTAATTGGAGCGTTCATTATGCCAGGGATTGCGTTTGGCGCATTACTGTTAGCTCCATTTCTTGATCGAGGCCCAGAAAGACGCCCATTGAAGCGTCCTGTAGCAACGGGATTTATGCTTTTAGCAATTGCATCGATTATCTTTTTAACTTGGGAATCTGTAGCACACCACGACTGGGAAGCTGCAAAAAAACAAGGAGCAATTGTAAAAACAGCACCAGTTGATAAAAATGATGACGGTTATAAATTAATGCAAAAAAATACTTGTTTAACATGTCACGGTGACAATTTACAGGGCGGCGCAGCAGCACCGGCACTGCAAAATTTAACTTTGAAGCCAGAAGAAATTGCTAAAATTGCGAAAGAGGGAAAAGGTTCCATGCCTAAAGGTGTATTTAAAGGTACAGATGAGGAACTGAAGAAGCTTTCGGAATTCGTTGCAAAGTATAATAAAAAATAATAAAAAGCTGACTACAAAATTTGTAGTCAGCTTTTTATTTTGATGATAGAAAGTTTACTATATAATAGAGTAGAGTTTGATGAAAAAATGAAAGGTGTTGGACATACAGCTTGGTTTACTTGTATGCAATGTTAAGGCAACGCTCCGTATTATTATTTTTATTAGTTGTTAACATATTAGGTACGATATACGGATTTATATGGTATGGAAACCAATTAAAAGAAACTTCACCTATATTTTGGCCGTTTGTACCTGATAGCCCTATGGCGAGTCTTTTTTTTGTCTTTGTTTTAATTGCTTTTTTAATAAAGAAAAATTGGGGATTAATAGAGGCGCTAGCGATTGTTACTTTAATAAAATATGGAATATGGGCTGTTGTTGTAAATGGGGTTATGATCTATGTAAAAGGTCCTATTGGTTTTATCGGTTATATGTTAATGCTTTCACATTTTGCGATGGCAGTACAAGCAGTGCTATATGCACCGTTTTACCGTATAAAAAAATGGCATTTTGCGGTAGCAGCTATATGGACATTACATAACGATGCAATTGATTATTTATTTTGGCAAATGCCGAGATATGGAATTATGCATTTGTTTGTAGGGGAAATTGGTTATTTTACGTTTTGGCTAAGCATTGTAGTACTTTGTATGACATATTATTATTGCTTACGTGAGAATCGAAAACAGTTTTCTTTATGATAGTTAGAACATTAGGGGGAGAAAATGAAGAAAAATACGAGTGGTATAAAAATATTGGATCGATTGACTACGATAATTGTTTCATATAGCATAGCATTTTCTATATTTGCACTCGCAACAACGGCGGTTGTATACGGAAAATGGCTATATTATTTTGAAATTGATTTTTTAAACATTCCAGATTTAGCAGATATGACGAAGGATGATATTAAAAGAAATTATGATGTGCTTATCACATATTTATCTCCGTTTTATGATGGAGCATTACAGTTGCCCACATTAGATATGTCTGCAAATGGCCGTATTCATTTTGTAGATGTTAAAAATATTTTAGTAAAGATTCAATATGTAATGTATGCGACAATTATGATTGCAATAGTAGGCGGCATGTATTTATTAAAAAAGAAAAATGAAAAGTTTTTACTGCACGGATCGATTGTAACAATTATTTTTCCGATCGCGCTTGTGCTACCAATCGCTATTAATTTTGAAAAGAGTTTTGTATTATTCCATAAGCTTTTATTCAGTAATGATTATTGGATGTTTGATATTGAAACGGATCCAATTATATTAATGTTACCAGAAGAGTTCTTTATGCATGCAGCGTGTGCTATTTTATTATTTATTTTATGTGGCAGCATAATTTGTTATAGCTTGTATAAATATTTCGTAAAAAAGAAAAGGATTTCAAAGGAAAAATTCTCTGTTTAAAGAGAATTTTTTTGTTTGTAAAACGATAATATATTTTTCGGTCCAGTTCTGTTCTATTCTTGTCCAAATTAACATATTTTGTACTAGTAGTTATAGGGGGGACCGTGATGAAGAGAACATTAATTGGATTGATAGCTTTTCTAATTATAATGTTTCCGTTACGTATATATGCTGAAGAGTGGAGTGAACTAACAGGATTGTTGGATGACTCATTACAATTAGTGAAGCGTAATGAAGATGAAAAAGCAGTACAAGTATTACAACATTTCTCGGAGCAGTTTGTCATAAAGGGGAATGAAAAGAAGCAAGAAGTAACGCCAGATCAAGTTAGAGTTATTTCTTTAGCTTACGACAAAGCGAAACAATCTCTCGCGGAAGATGTAGGTAAACAAGTTAAAATTGATAATGTGCTAGCCCTGCAGCTCGCTGTTGATGCACAAGTATCCAAGTATCAACCACTTTGGATGGAAAGAGAAGGAAAAGTAATGGATGCCTTTTCTCAAATGGAAAAAGCGATGACAAAAGAAGATACGGGACAGTTTCAACAAACGTTAAACACATTTTTACATGAATTTAATATTATTTATCCAAGCTTAATGATAGCCCTGCCAGAAAATGAAGTACAGCGTGTAAATGCCCATCTATCTTATTTAGATGAATTTCGTAACGTTATGTTAAAAACGAAAGGTGGACAAATGCAATTAGGAATCATTAAAGGAGATTTGCAAAAAATATTTCATACAGTAAAAAAAGATGAAATTGCACCTTCTCTCATTTGGTTTATGACAATTACTGGAGGTCTTATTTTATTCACATTAACTTATGTTGGGTGGAGAAAGTATAAAGGAGAGAGAGAAAAAAGAAAAGGTAATGTACATTCTAAGAATAGATAATGTAATAAATAAAGATACGGATTGTAAGTTTTATTCATTGACAATGGTGGCAGAAGAAAATAGAATGAGAAGTACTATAATTAAAACTTCAATGGAGGTTCAGAGATTCATGATGTTTTATTTAATTTACTTCGCGATCATTTTGATCATACCGTTGTATGCACAGTCAAAAGTACGTAGTGCCTATAGCAAGTATTCACAAGTTTATTCAACATCGGGTATGACAGGAGCGGAAGTGGCTCGGAAAATTTTAGATGAGAATGGATTATACAACGTAGCTGTAGAAGAAACACCAGGTCATTTATCAGATCATTATGATCCAACTGCTAAAACAGTTCGATTATCAACAGATAACTATTACGGTCATTCAGTTGCTGGTACAGCAGTTGCAGCACACGAAGTAGGACACGCAATTCAAGATGCAAAAGATTATAACTTTATGCGTATTCGTCATTCGTTAGTGCCAGTTGCAAACTTTGGATCGAATATTTCTTGGATATTTATTATGATTGGTGCCTTTGCATCTATGGCTAACTTATTGTTATTAGGTATTATCTTAATGGCAGCAGGAGTTGTGTTCCAACTTGTTACATTACCAGTTGAGTTTGATGCATCCAAGCGTGCAATGCAACAAATTGAAGCGTTAGGTATCGTATCAACAGATGAATATGGGCAAGCTCGTAAAGTATTAAATGCGGCAGCATTAACATATGTAGCAGCTGCAGCTGTAGCGGTATTTGAATTATTACGTCTCGTATTAATGTATACTGGTATGCAGCGTAGCGACGACTAAAGACTATCAATTTTGATAGTCTTTTTTTGTTGTGTGGATTGAATTATATAATGTATTGCAAATAGAAATAATAGAAGTAATACGGAAAGGTGGTGGGGGGAATGAAATATCCAGACCATTTAGTAAAACAAGTGAAAGAGCGTAGTGCTCCTTATCAATTAGAAGGTTTTTTAAGTGGACAAGGTCCTGAAAATCCGAAATTTATGTTGTTAGGAGAAGCGCCTGGTGAAACAGAAATTCATAATGGGATTCCGTTTAGCGGGAGAGCCGGAAAACAATTAATGGGTTTTTTAGAACGTATTCATGTTACAAGGGAAGAAGTATATATTACGAGCGCTGTTCGAAGTAGACCTTATAAATGGCGAGAGAAAAAAGAACGAAATGGTGAAATTATACAAAAAAAGTATAATAGAACGCCAAATCAAGGAGAAATAGTTGCCCATGCACCTTTGTTAGATTATGAATTAGAGAAAATAAATCCGAAGCTTATCGTCACGCTTGGCAATATCGGTCTTCAACGTTTAGCAGGAAAAGATAAAAAGATTACAGACGTACACGGACAATTATTAAAACAGCCCATTCAAAAATTAAAGGATATGCAAAGTGCAGCGTTTACATGGTCAGAGAAAGAATATCATATTTTTCCGACCTTCCATCCTGCTTCTATTTTTTATAATCGGAGCTTATTGGAGCTTATTTATGAGGATTTAGAGAAACTTAAGCGATATGTAATAAAAAACTAGAAAAGCTAAAAAGCTTTTCTAGTTGTGTTTATGTATGTAATGGATTTTTATTTTCATCCAATGTAAAACCTTCACCAACTACATCATGTACATCACTTACAGCAACAAATGCATGAGGATCTACAGAAGTAATAATATTTTTTAATTTCACGATTTCATTTTTAGCAACAACGCAATACAATACGTTCCGTTCCACTTTTGTATACGATCCAACAGCTTTTAAAAAGGTTGCTCCGCGCTCCATATCAGATAAAATTTTGGCAGCAATTTCATCGTTTTTATCTGATATAATAGTTGCTCCTTTTGCTGCATAGGCTCCTTCTTGCATAAAATCAATCACTTTCGCCCCGATAAAAACAGCAACTAACGTATACATACCCTCGCGATATGATAAATAGGTAAGGATAGAGACGATAATGACGATAGCATCAAACATAAACATCGTTTTCCCCATACTCCAGCCAACATATTTATGAGCGAGTCTCGCGATAATATCTACACCGCCAGTAGTCCCGCCGTATTTAAATATGATCCCAAGACCGATACCAATAAATGCTCCGGCGAATAAAGCAGCGAGTGTCATATCGTTTTGTAAGTTTACATGTAAGTTGAGAACTTCGTAACGCTGAAAAATCCATAGAAATAAAGATACGCTAAAGGTGCCGATTAGTGTATATATAAATGTCGTTCTTCCAAGTAACTTCCAACCAATAAAAAATATAGGGATATTTAAAATTAAGTTTGAATAAGAAGGGTCAAACTTAAATAGAAAATACAATAAGAGTGTAATACCGGTAAATCCACCTTCTGCAAGGTGATTTTCAATATTGATATTCACAATACCGAAAGAAAAAATAGCGGAACCGATTAAAATGAAAATGATATTTCGAATCTTCAAATTTGATGTCATATAGAAATCCCCCTAATTATGTAAATGGCATTGCTCCGCTGAAACGGTAAAACATAATGATAAGTAATTTCTAGTTGCTAGTGAAAATAGTGAAGGCTATAAAACCAAATTGGTTCTGGCTAATCTTTTGCAAAAAGTGCAAAAGAAGTTTCACTTTATTATAGTCTATCCAAAAAAGGGTCGCAAATAGGTGTTTAGCGGGGAATAATATTTGTCAAATCGCGATGAATTGGCTAACATGAAAGAGGAAGGATTAGAGGTGAATTGTATGGAAGCGAAAACGATGAAGGATATGCAGAAAGAAGTAGATGCATATATTGGTCAGTTTAAAGAAGGTTATTTCAGTCCACTTGCAATGATGGCTCGTTTAACGGAAGAAATGGGGGAGCTTGCAAGAGAGATTAATCATTATTATGGTGAGAAACCGAAGAAAACAACTGAAAAAGAACGTAGTATTGAAGAAGAGCTTGGAGATGTATTATTTGTTATGATTTGTATGGCAAATAGTTTAAATATTGATTTAGAAACAGCACATAACATTGTAATGAATAAATTTAATACTCGCGATAAAGATCGCTGGACACGTATTGATGAGGGAGAGAAAGAATAATGAAAGAAATTAAAGTAATTATCGCTGGACCAAGAGGACGCATGGGACATGAAGCAGTTCTTCTTATGGAAAGAACGGAACATTTTAATTTAGTAGCAGCAGTGGATTATAAGCATGGTGGAGAGAAAATCTCTGATTTACCTGGAATGCCAGCGCTAGATGCACCTATTTACGCAGATTTACATACTTGTTTAGAGGAAGTAGAAGCAGATGTGTTGTTAGATTTAACAACGCCAGAAGTTGGGAAACAACACGTTACACTAGCAGTTGAGCGTGGACTTCGTTCAGTTATTGGTACAACTGGATTTACAGAAGAAGAGCTAAAACAATTAACCGAGACTGCAAAAGAAAAAGCAGTAGGAACAATTATCGCTCCAAACTTTGCAATTGGTGCAGTTCTTATGATGAAATTCTCACAAATGGCAGCGAAGTACTTCCAAGATGTTGAAGTAATTGAATTGCATCATGATCAAAAATTAGATGCACCATCTGGTACTGCGGTAAAAACAGTAGAATTGATTCGTCAAAATCGTGAATCCAAGCAGCAAGGCCATCCAAATGAAGTAGAGCAATTAGAAGGAGCTCGTGGTGCAAATGTAGACGGCATTCACATTCATAGTGTACGTTTACCAGGACTTATTGCACACCAAGAAGTAATGTTTGGTGGAGACGGACAAATGTTAACAGTTCGTCATGATTCATTCAATCGTGCATCATTTATGTCTGGTGTAAAACTATCAATTGAGACAGTAATGAATCTAGATCATCTTGTGTACGGTTTAGAGAATATTATCGACTAAAGGGGAGACAACGGATGAAAATTGCCTTAATCGCACATGACAAAAAGAAAAATGACATGGTTTCGTTTGCATACGCATATAAACCAATTTTTGAACAACATGAATTATTTGCAACAGGAACGACAGGGCTTCGTATTATGGAAGCGACCGGTTTAGTTGTAACAAGATATCAATCTGGTCCTCTTGGCGGCGATCAAGAAATTGGTGCAATGATTGCGAAAAATGATTTAGACATGGTAATTTTCTTCCGCGATCCATTAACAGCACAGCCGCATGAACCGGATGTGAATGCATTGCTTCGTTTATGTGATGTATATGCAATTCCACTTGCAACGAATATGGCAAGTGCTGAAATGTTAATGCACGCATTAGAGCGAGGAGATTTAGATTACCGCAAGTTAAGAAAATGAGGGGAACAATTATGAGTGGATTACATATATTAGCGTTTGGTGCTCATGCCGATGATGTTGAAATCGGCATGGCTGGTACCATTGCTAAATATACGAAGCAAGGGTATGAAGTAGGTATTTGTGATTTAACAGAAGCTGATCTTTCTTCTAATGGAACGATAGAGTTAAGAAAAGAAGAAGCAAAGGCGGCAGCTCGTATAATGGGAGTAAAAACGAGACTAAATTTAGCGATGCCAGACCGTGGTTTGTATATGAAAGAAGAGTATATACGTGAAATTGTAAAGGTAATTCGTACATATAAACCAAAACTAGTTTTTGCGCCGTATTATGAAGATCGCCATCCGGATCATGCAAATTGTGCAAAACTTGTGGAAGAAGCTATTTTTTCAGCGGGAATTCGCAAATATATGCCAGAGGTTCCACCACATCGTGTGGAGTCTTTTTATCATTATATGATTAATGGTTTTCATAAACCGAATTTTTGTATAGATATTAGTGAATACGTATCGCAAAAAGTGGAAGCATTAGAAGCATATGAAAGTCAGTTTTCAACAGGGAGTGATGGTGTGAAGACGCCGTTAACAGAAGGTTACGTTGAAACTGTAGTCGCTCGTGAGAAAATGTTTGGAAAAGAAGTTGGAGTCTTATATGCCGAAGGGTTTATGAGTAAGAAACCGGTTTTATTACATGCTGATTTAATAGGGGGATGTAAATGAAATTAAAAATAGGTATTACATGTTATCCTTCTGTAGGTGGTTCTGGAGTTGTTGGAACAGAATTAGGAAAGCAATTAGCGGAACGCGGGCATGAAATTCATTTTATTACATCGGGTTTACCATTCCGGTTAAATAAAGTGTATCCAAACATTTATTTTCATGAAGTGACGGTAAATCAATACTCTGTATTTCAATATCCACCATACGATTTAGCGTTAGCGAGTAAAATGGCAGAGGTTGCACAAAGAGAAAACCTAGACATTTTACATGTGCATTACGCAATACCACATGCCATTTGTGCCTATTTAGCAAAACAAATGATTGGCGAGCGTATTAAAATTGTTACAACCTTGCATGGAACAGATATTACTGTGTTAGGTTCCGACCCCTCGCTAAATAATTTAATTCGTTTTGGTATTGAGCAATCTGATGTTGTGACGGCTGTCTCGCATTCATTAATTAACGAAACGCACGAGCTTGTAAAACCAAATAAAGACATTCAAACGGTATATAATTTTATAGACGAACGTGTATATTTCAAACGTGATATGACTCAATTAAAGAAAGAATACGGTATAAGTGAGAGTGAAAAGATACTCATTCACATTTCAAATTTCCGTAAAGTGAAACGTGTGCAAGATGTTGTGCAGGCATTCGCTAAAATTGTTACAGAAGTAGATGCGAAGTTGCTTCTTGTTGGAGATGGACCGGAATTTTGCACGATTTTACAGTTGGTGAAAAATTTACATATTGAAGATCGCGTCTTATTCTTAGGGAAGCAAGATAATGTTGCAGAGTTACTTGCGATGAGTGATTTAATGTTGCTTTTATCAGAGAAGGAGAGTTTTGGTCTTGTTTTATTAGAAGCGATGGCGTGTGGTGTACCTTGTATCGGAACAAGGGTTGGAGGTATTCCAGAAGTCATTCAACATGGTGATACAGGATATTTATGTGAAGTTGGCGATACAACAGGAGTGGCAGGTCAAGCTATTCAGCTATTAAAGGATGAAGAACTTCACCGTAATATGGGAGAGCGAGCAAGAGAAAGTGTTTACGAGCAGTTCCGCTCTGAAAAAATCGTTTCGCAATATGAAGCGATTTATTATGATGTACTAAGGGATGACAAAAATGGAAAGATTTAAAAAAGCTAGTTCTATTATTGAGACTTTAAAGCAACAAGGACATGAGGCCTACTTTGTCGGTGGAAGCGTACGAGATCTTATTATCGATAGGCCGGTTGGTGATATTGATATTGCGACATCTGCTTTACCAGAAGAAGTGATGGGGATATTTCCAAGACATGTTCCTGTTGGTCTTGAGCATGGAACTGTAATTGTAGTAGAAAATGGTGAGCCTTATGAGGTAACCACTTTTCGAACAGAGAGTGAGTATGAAGACTTTCGAAGACCAAGTAGTGTTCAATTTGTTCGTTCATTAGAAGAGGATTTAAAACGTCGTGATTTCACAATGAATGCAATTGCAATGACAGAAGAAGGCAAAATGGTCGATTTATTTGCTGGACAGGAAGCGATTCAAAAGAGAGAAATTGTGACAGTGGGAAATGCTGCGGATCGTTTTCAAGAAGATGCCCTGCGAATGATGCGTGGTATTCGGTTCGTAAGTACGTTAGGTTTTTCTTTAGAGACGAAAACGAAACAAGCAATTGAAACATTTGGACATTTGCTGGAACATATAGCAATTGAGAGAATTACAGTGGAGTTTGAAAAACTGTTAACTGGCACATATTGTGTGAAGGGTCTCAAAGAATTAGTAGAAACGAAACTATTTTCTCATCTGCCGTATTTACAAATGTCAGAAGAGAGATTGCTAAAAGCTACGCAGTATAACTGGGATTCTTTTGAAACAGACATTGAGGCATGGGCGTTTTTCTTATATTGTATCGGGGAAGAACATCCATCTGTCTTTTTACGTCAATGGAAGTTTTCGAATAAAAAAATAAAAGATATCGTCGCAGTTTTATTAACAATCCGTAAGAGAAAGGAGAAGGATTGGGATACAGTTCTTCTTTATAAAACGGGAATTCATATAGCTGAAATGGCAGAAAGAGTATATGAAGCGATGATTGAAAGCTATGATAATACATCTGTTAACCGGGTACAAACGTTGTTTCAAGCATTGCCAATCAAGAGTCGACAAGAGATGAATGTGACTGGGAATGATTTGTTAAACTGGGCAAGTAAAAAGCCAGGTCCATGGGTTGCTGAAATGATTCAAAAGATTGAGGAAGCAATCGTACAAGGAAACGTAGTTAATGAGAAAGAGTGTATAAGGGAGTGGCTGCAAGAATGCAATCTACTATAAGAAAGCAGTTATTGCAAGTTTTTTCGGAAGCGGATGGCGAGTTTGTATCTGGCCAAACGATTAGTGATAAACTTGGTTGTTCAAGAACCGCTGTGTGGAAACATATGGAGGACCTTCGGAATGAGGGATATGAACTTGAAGCTGTCCGTCGATTAGGCTATCGAATTGCAAGTAAGCCAGACAAAGTGACTGCGAATGAAATTCAGTTAGGGTTACAAACGAAACATATTGGTAGAACAGTGTATTTTGAAGAGTCTGTTGAATCAACGCAGCATATTGCAGCAAAGCTTGCTTATGAAGGTGCAGAAGAAGGAACGATTGTTGTGGCAGAAGAACAAACAGCGGGTAGAGGTCGTTTAAGCAGAAAATGGCATTCACCAAAAGGAACAGGAATTTGGATGAGTATTATTTTACGTCCATCAATCCCGGTTCATCATGCACCACAACTTACTTTGTTAGCGGCTGTTAGCGTTGCACAAGCAATTGAAAAGTGCACAGGTGTAAATGTAGGAATAAAATGGCCGAATGATATTTTAATTCAAGGGAAAAAAGCTGTAGGTATATTAACAGAAATGCAGGCTGATCCTGATAAAATTAATGCTGTCATTATGGGTATTGGTATGAATGTGAATCAAAAGCAAGAACATTTTGATGAGGAAATTCAGCATATTGCTACTTCTTTAGCGATTGAATCTGGTAAGCCAATTGTTCGTGCAGAGCTTATGCAACAAATCTTTTTACAACTAGAAAAATTATATGAAGAGTATTTACAAAATGGTTTCTCTGTTATTAAAATTCTTTGGGAAAGTTACGCTGTGAGCATCGGGAAAGAAATTAACGCTCGAACGATGAGAGAGACGATTACAGGTGTAGCAAAAGGAATTACAGAGGATGGTGTATTGCTTCTGGAAGACCATGAAGGAAAAGTACATCACATTCATTCTGCGGATATCGAAATTAAGTAAAAGAAGTTCCTTTTTGGAACTTCTTTTTATTTCAATGTTTTTGATTTGAATTTGTAAATTGATAATAAAGTCTTATTATCATTCGTCTAGTTGGCCATGCATGTTATTTGACGATTACTTTGCCCTCCATTCCTTTAAGAAGATGGTACCGACATATTAGTTCATATGTACCAGTACTTGTAGGTTTCACGGTAATGTTTTTTTCTTTTCCTGACTCGACGACGACGTCAATTCCGAGTTTTTTCACTGTAAAGGTGTGCTCACTCTTGCCTTTATTTTTCAATAGCAATGTTGTTGATTCTTCAGTCGGAATCGTGATGACGTTTGGCTTGAAGTAATCATCGTTTAGCTCGACTTCAATCACTTTCGCAGACTCAACAGGTTGTGTTACGACGTTAACTGAGGCAAATACATTGAGGGAATTTAAAGTTGTTACTCCCACAAGCATCACAAGAAAACCGATGAATGGAAATAACCATTTACTCATAGACATTCGCAATTCTCCTTTTGTAAGTATGTTTCCTCAATTAACCTGCATCATTATTTTAAGAGTTATACTATACATGTAAACAAAGTTGTTTATCTTTCTATAATTGAGTTATTCATAAAAATTTCACATACCGTAATAAGAATAAAAATTATTTTTTCAAAAAAATGTAGTAATTCCTTTTTGGAGTTTGCTATAATTAGTTCGAATGTGGGCAGTATCAGAGCGAACTGCACCATGATTCGATGCAATACAAAAAATAATAACTTGGATTCTGCCTTGATCCAATAACGGACTGGGACAGAGGGATGAATAATGCCGACTAACACACAACCCTTCTGCCCTTTTATGGCCAGAGGGGTTTTTATATGATTTCGGCCATCTCCTCTCTCCTGTATAAAGGAGGAGTAGTTTTTGAAAACAAAAACAGATTTTTTGAAAATGAAAGAGCAAGGTGAGCCGATTACAATGCTAACGGCGTATGATTATCCATCTGCTAAGTTAGCGGAAGAAGCTAAAGTTGATATGATTCTAGTTGGAGATTCACTTGGGATGGTTGTGCTCGGATACGATTCAACAGTACCTGTAACAGTAGAGGATATGATTCATCATACGAAAGCTGTACGCCGGGGGGCAAAAGAGACGTTTATTGTAACTGATATGCCATTTATGTCGTATCATGTGTCGCCTCAAGATACGATGGTGAATGCACGCCGCATCGTTCAAGAGAGTGGTGCTCATGCACTGAAGGTAGAAGGTGCAGGGGAAGTGTTAGCCACTATTCATTACTTGACGAATGCGGGAATTCCTGTCGTGGCACACTTAGGCTTAACTCCTCAATCTGTAGGAGTACTAGGTGGCTATAAAGTACAAGGAAAAGATGCTGAAAGTGCAAAAAAATTAATAGAAGATGCGAAGAGATGTGAGGAAGCTGGTGCGATAGCGCTTGTATTAGAATGTGTGCCAATGCAGTTAGCGGAATTGATTTCGAAGCAACTAACAATTCCAACGATTGGAATTGGAGCAGGAAAAAAAGTAGATGGGCAAGTACTCGTTTATCATGATCTTATCTCATACGGCGTAAATCGTGTTCCGAAATTTGTGAAGCAATATACGTCTGTTCAAGAAGAGATTGTGCGAGGAATTTCACAATATGTTACTGAAGTAAAGACAGGGCAATTTCCAGAAGAAATACATTCATTCACAATGAAAGAGGAAGAATGCTTAGCGTTATACGGAGGAAAACAGTAATGAAAATCGTAACTACAGTACAAGAGATGCAGCAAATTACAAATGAAATTCGTACAAGTGGAAAAAGTATTGGCTTTGTCCCAACGATGGGCTATTTGCATGAAGGTCATGCGACTTTATTACGTCAGGCAAGAGAAGAAAATGAAATTGTAGTGTTAAGCGTGTTTGTTAATCCGCTACAGTTTGGACCGAATGAAGATTTAGATCGATACCCTCGTGATATTAATAGAGATGAAAATGTAGCAAAAGAAAACGGTGTAGATTATTTATTTTATCCGAGCGTGGAAGAAATGTATCCATCAGAACAAACGACAACAGTTGAAGTTGTAAAGCGTACCGATGTATTATGTGGCAAACAAAGACCTGGTCATTTTGCTGGTGTTGCGACTGTACTAATGAAACTATTTAATATTACATTACCAACGCGTGCTTATTTCGGTATGAAAGACGCACAGCAAGTTGCTGTCATTGAAGGATTTGTTGCTGATTTTAATATTCCGGTTACAATCGTACCAGTAGATATTGTAAGGGAAGAAGATGGATTAGCGAAAAGTTCTCGTAACGTGTATTTATCACAAGCAGAGCGTAAAGAGGCTCCTCATTTATACCGTAGCCTATGTGTAGCGAAAGACAGAATTGAGGCAGGCGAACGGAATGCAGAAATCATTACAACACTTGTGAAAGAGTATATTGAGACGCATACGCAAGGCACTGTAGATTATGCTGATTTATATGCATATCCTTCACTACAAGTAATGGATAAAATTGAAGGGCGAATCATTTTAGCAATCGCAGTTAAATTTGAAAATGTACGATTAATTGACAATATAACAGTAACGGTTAAATAAGGGGGAGCATCTATGTTTCGCACAATGATGAGAGCGAAGTTACATCGCGCAACAGTAACAGAGGCAAATTTAAATTATGTAGGTAGTATTACAATTGATGAAGATTTAATGGATGCAGTAAATATTGTAGAAAATGAAAAAGTACAAATTGTAAATAATAATAATGGTGCTCGTTTAGAGACATATGTTATTAAAGGAGAACGCGGTAGCGGTGTTGTTTGTTTGAATGGTGCAGCTGCAAGGCTTGTACAGCCAGGAGATAAAGTTATTATTATTTGCTACGGTCTAGTGGCAGAAGAAAATATTCATAAACAAGAGCCTAAAATTGCAGTATTAGACGATAATAATCAAATTATTGAAATGTTAGGTGCTGAAAAAGCGGGCACGATATTATAAGTAAGAAGGCTATCTCTATTACGGAGATAGCTTTTTTGTGCATCTTTTCATTAAGATGAGATAAAACGTGGTATAGTAACATTATATAATTTTGTGTTTGATAGGTAAGAAATTGAGGTGTTACATATATGAGTAAGCGTTATGTCGTTGTGGATTTAGAGACGACAGGGAACTCCTGGAAGGATGGGAAAGATAAAATTACCCAAATTGCAGCTGTTGTAGTGGAAGATGGAGAGATATTAGAGATTTTTTCATCTTTTATTAATCCGAAGAGAGAGATTCCGCCATTTATTACAGAGCTAACAGGGATTGATGAGAGTATGGTTAAGCAAGCCCCGTTATTTCAAGATGTAGCCCCGATGGTTGTTGAGCTATTACAAGGTGCAGCTTTCGTTGCACATAATGTTCACTTTGATTGGAATTTTTTAACGGAAGAATTAAGGCAGGCTGGATATACAGAAATACATTGTCCAAAAGTTGATACAGTTGAGTTGGCGCAAATTCTTTTGCCAACGGCTGATAGTTATAAATTACGTGATTTAGCTAAACGACACGAATTAGAGCATGATCAACCGCATCGTGCGGATAGTGATGCTCTTGCAACAGCGGAATTGTTTTTACAATTTTTAAATGAAATTGAAAAGTTACCCCTTGTCACCTTGCAATCCCTCTATGAATTGAGCGATGTTTTTCAAAGTGATATAGCGGATGTACTTTCTGAAAATATTTTAAAGAAAATGATGCATGGTAAAAAAGCGGCAGAGGGGTATGAAGTGTATCGAAATATTGCGCTTCGAAAGCGGAATTATTCTTTACATCTCAGTGAAACATGTTCATCAAAATTTGATGCTTTCTTGCATAAGACAATCGATAAACTTGCATTGAATATGCCAAAGTTTGAAAAAAGAGAAAGCCAACAGATTATGATGAAGGAAATATATACAGCACTAAGAGATTCTAGGTTTTCACTAATTGAGGCTGGAACAGGAACAGGAAAGACTCTTGCATATTTACTTCCAAGTATTTATTTTGCAACGAAAAAAGAAGAACCTGTCATCATTAGTACCCAAACAGTACAATTGCAACAACAAATATTAGAAAAAGAAATTCCATTATTACAGAAAATAATGCCATTTTCATTTGAAGTAGCTCTTTTGAAAGGAAGAAAGCATTATCTTTGTCTACATAAATTTGAATATGCTTTGCAAGAGGAAGAGAAAAATTATGATATGGCGCTCACAAAGGCAAAAATTTTAGTGTGGTTATTGCAAACGGAAACGGGCGATCGGGATGAATTAAATATTCCTGAGGGCGGAAAGTTACTTTGGAACCGTATTTGTAGTGATGTACATAGTCCAGGCGGGATGCAAAGCAACTGGTATAGTCGTTGTTTTTATCAACGAGCAAAGAATAAAGCATTATTTGCAGATATCGTTATTACAAATCATGCGTTATTATTTCAAGATTTTTCAAGTGAAGAACCACTTTTTGCTTCATGTGAACATATTATTTTTGATGAAGCTCATCATATTGAGGAAGCGGCGAGTAGAACATTAGGTGAACAGTTCTCCTGTATGTATTTTCAATTAGTTTTATCTCGTCTTGGTACGCTAGAAACAGATGATGTACTTTCTAAAGTATATAAAATGATGAAAAAATCAGAGCAAGCCTCTCGTTCAACTTTCCGTATGGTGAGTCATAGTTTGAAGGAGTTGAAATTTGATGCGGATGAGCTATTCCAAATGTTACGTGCTTTTATCTTTAAGCAAACAAAGCAGGAACAAGGGATAAGCAATATGCCACTCATTTATCGATATAACACGGAAGTAGAGAAAGGTAAGTTGTGGGATAGTATTACCGAGTTAACAAATCGTTTTGTATACGATGTAAGAAAATTGTTGACCACACTTGAGAAGCAAGTTGACATATTGCAAAGTAAATTAGAATGGGAGATGCATGTTGTTACAGGTGAATTTATGCATTTAATTGAGTTGTTGAGAAAGATGGAGCAATCTTTACAATTACTCATTTTAGAAAAAAATTCATACGTGACTTGGATGGAGACTGAAACGAAGGGAACAATTCATTCAACGGTTTTATATGCACAGCCTGTTCATATTGGTGAAAGATTTGCGGATGAATTTTTAACACAAAAAAAGAGTGTTATTTTCACATCAGCAACGCTGACAGTAAACGATTCATTTGACTATATAAAAGAAGAGCTAGGTTTACATGACTTTGCTCCAAATACATTACAGGTCCCGTCCCCATTCCGTTTTGAAGAACAGATGAAATTAATGGTTTCAACGGATGTGCCTTTTATTAAGCAAGCAAGTAATGAAGAATATATTGAATCTGTGTCGGCACATATTGCAAAAATAGCAAAAGCTACAGAAGGTAGAATGCTTGTTTTATTCACTTCGTATGAAATGTTGAAAGAAGCTTATACGAATTTGAAAAATGATGAGGAATTGGAAGGGTATTTATTATTAACGCAAAGTGTGAATAATA
Source organism: Bacillus sp. LSHTCR4 (assembly GCF_057197025.1). Taxonomy (NCBI): domain Bacteria; kingdom Bacillati; phylum Bacillota; class Bacilli; order Caryophanales; family Bacillaceae; genus Bacillus; species Bacillus sp. LSHTCR4. The sequence continues at coordinate 590,969 of NZ_JBXUNO010000001.1, forward strand.
AGAGCCGAAGTCGTCTCATTCGTAAGTTTCAAGAGTTCGACAAATCAATTTTATTAGGAACAAGTAGTTTTTGGGAAGGGATAGATATACCTGGAGATGCCCTTAGTTGTCTTGTTATTGTCCGCCTTCCCTTTACGCCTCCTCATCAACCGATGATGCAAGCCAAAGGGGAGTGGTTAAAAAATCAAGGAGAGGACGTATTCGCTAAGTTAGCACTCCCGCAAGCAATACTGCGTTTCAAACAAGGATTTGGTCGTCTTATTAGAACAAGTACAGATACCGGGACGGTGTTTGTATTAGATCGTCGTTTGACAAGCTCTTCATATGGGAAACATTTTTTACAATCAATCCCCAATGTCCCGCTCTATGAAGGCCCTTTAGAAGAATTGTTAGAACAATTAAAGGAACGACCAACTGAATAAAATTGGAAGAAAAAATACGCCTGAAGTACATTTAAACTTCAGGCGTAAAAAATGTGGGTAGGAGGAATTTTATTTTTCTTACTTCTTGTATACAAAATGTATTGGTTTTCGACTTGAAACCTTTTTTTGCTGTACATGTCCTGCTATAATAGATGGGTGATGAAGCAGGGGTTGTAAAGAATGTACTCTTATTGTAACCGCATTGCGTTCTTCTATAATTAGAAATTTTTGTGTAACGGAGGAGTTTTTTCATGGATAAGAAAATCGAAGTCCTATCAACGACGCGTATTAAATATACGTCTGACTTGTATAAAATTGTTGATAGTTTGAATCGTACGTTAAAAGAGCAGGACCTCATGTTCGGATTAGCATTAGACGAAAAAGATAAAGAAACAGCTGTATTTACGATTTACAGAACGTAGTGATACAATGAAAAAGTGGATCTTTGCAATCGTTATCGTAATCGTTGCTAGCGGAATATATGGGGCGTATGTTTATAATAAAGCAATGGAAAAGAAAATCCCTAAAGAGGCAAAATCTGTAGAAATTGCAAAAGAAAAAGCAAAGCTTGTAAAAGTAAAATCTGTGGATTATTATAACGGAAATTCTTCATATACAGTCGTACAAGGTGTAGACGAAAAAGGAGAACAAATTATTGTTTGGGTGCCTAATAAAAAAGGGAATGTCCTTGTGAAGAAAAAGAGTGAAGGTATTCCTGAAAAAGAAGCTTTGCAAAAGTTGGCTGAACAAGCTACAGGAAAAGGCGATGAGCCGAAGCCAAAGCCAAAAGAAATTATAAAAGTAAAATTAGGTGCTCAAAATGATATTCCGTTGTGGGAAATTACATATATTGATCAGGAAGATCGTTATACGTATTATTATTTAGAGTTTCAAAATGGGGCTTATGCTGGTCATTACAGCATTGAAAAATAGATGTAGGGGGAACTACAAATGAAATTAGCAAAGCGAGTAGCTGCTTTAACACCATCTGCAACTTTAGAAATTACAGCAAAGGCACAAGCATTAAAAGCAGAAGGTCATGATGTAATTGGATTAGGGGCAGGAGAACCTGACTTTAATACGCCAGAACATATTATGGATGCTGCACATAAAGCGATGTTAGAAGGACATACGAAGTATACACCAACAGGTGGATTACAAGCGTTAAAACAAGAAATTGTGAAGAAATTTACTCGCGATCAAGGAATTGCGTATGATCCGTCTGAAATTATTGTATGTAACGGTGCAAAGCATGCATTATATACATTATTCCAAGTGTTACTTGATGAAGGAGATGAAGTTATCATCCCAACTCCTTATTGGGTAAGCTATCCTGAGCAAGTAAAGCTTGCTGGTGGTAAGCCGGTTTATGTAGAAGGTCTGGAAGACAATGAATACAAAATTACAGCAAAGCAGCTGCGTGAGGCAATTACAGAGAAAACGAAAGCAGTTATTATTAATTCACCGAGTAATCCAACAGGAATGATTTACAGCAAAGAAGAATTACAACAGCTTGGAGAAGTATGTTTAGAACATGATATTTTAATCGTTTCAGATGAAATTTATGAGAAATTAATTTATGGTGGAGCAGAATATACTTCAATTGCCCAGCTTTCTAATGCATTAAAAGAACAAACACTTATTATTAATGGTGTATCTAAATCTCATTCTATGACAGGATGGCGTATTGGATATGCAGCAGGAAATAAGCAGCTTATTAAAGCGATGACGAACTTAGCAAGTCATAGTACGTCAAACCCTACTTCAATCGCTCAATACGGCGCAATCGCGGCATATGCAGGCTCACAAGAACCTGTAGAAACAATGCGTCAAGCATTTGAAGAGAGATTAAACATTATTTATGATAAATTAATTCAAATCCCTGGCTTTACTTGCATTAAACCACAAGGTGCATTTTACTTATTCCCTAATGTAAAAGAAGCAGTAGCTTTATCAGGATACGAAACTGTTGATGATTGGGCAAAAGCTCTATTAGAAGAGGAAAAAGTGGCTCTTGTACCAGGTACAGGATTTGGTGCTCCAAATAACGTTCGTTTATCATATGCGACATCTCTTGAACAAGTGGAGAAAGCATTAGAACGCATTCATACGTTTATGAAAAGTAAAGTGCAAGCTTAATTGTATATTTTATTAATGTAATACAAAAAACCTTCCTACATAATAGGGAGGTTTTTTTGACGAATTGTGGCAAAAAGAAATAGCGAAAGGTGTGTTATACTAGAGAGCGAGGTGTTTGGTGATGAAAAAGAAAATGATGTTACAGTGGTTTGAGCAGGGAAGCATTGCAATTCCAAAATTACTTATGATGCATTATAAAAAATTAGGGTTAAATGAAACGGAATTTATGGTTGTACTTCATGTACATACATTTTTAGAATCGGGCAATTCGTTTCCGACTCCGTCAGAGATTTCAGAACGGATGACGATTACCGAAATGAAATGTATGGAAGTCATTCAGACATTGATTCAAAAAGGTTTTTTATCACTAGAAGGTGGACAAAAATCAGAAGCGATGATGTGTGAAAGTTATTCTTTACAACCGCTATGGGAAAAAATATTGCATTTCTTAATGAATGAATCAATAGAGGAAGAACAAAAAGAAATAAAGCAACTGCAAGTAAATTTATATACAGTATTTGAAAAAGAATTTGGAAGACCGCTCTCTCCATTTGAATGTGAAACGTTGGGAATGTGGGAAGATCAAGATCAACATCATCCGAATTTAATTCAAGCGGCCCTCAGGGAAGCTGTAATGAGTGGTAAGCTTAATTTCCGATATATTGATCGTATTTTATTTGAATGGAAAAAGAATGGTATTAAAACAGTAGATCAAGCCCAAAACCAAGGACGGAAATTTAGAGCAAATCAACAACGAACGCAGCAAACGACAAAACAAGAGACGAAATTTACTGGGAAAGTGCCTTTTTATAATTGGTTGGAGCAGTAATGTAGGAGGAAGTATATGTTAAATAAAACGCAAATCCGCTATTGTTTAGACACAATGGCGGATATGTATCCAGAAGCACATTGCGAATTAATTCATGATAATCCATTTGAACTAGTAATAGCGGTAGCATTATCTGCACAATGTACAGATGCACTTGTAAATAAAGTAACGAAAAATTTATTTCAAAAATATAAAACACCAGAAGATTATTTAAGTGTTTCTCTAGAAGAATTACAACAAGATATACGTTCTATTGGATTGTATAGAAATAAAGCGAAAAACATTCAAAAATTGTGCCGGATGTTGCTGGATGATTATAACGGAAAAGTTCCAGAAGACCGTGACGAGTTGACGAAATTACCAGGAGTAGGGAGAAAAACAGCAAATGTAGTTGTTTCGGTAGCGTTTGGTATTCCGGCAATTGCTGTTGATACTCATGTAGAGAGAGTGAGTAAACGGTTAGCGATTTGTAGATGGAAAGATTCGGTGTTAGAAATAGAAAAGACATTAATGAAGAAAATTCCGATGGATGAATGGAGCGTTACACATCACCGTATGATTTTCTTTGGACGTTATCACTGTAAAGCACAGCGACCACAATGTGAGGAGTGCCCTTTACTAGAAGTATGTCGTGAAGGAAAAAAGCGAATGAAGGGGAAATAAAGGATGGAGCGAGTTATAGAAATACCGAAAGAATTTCGATGCTTACCATTTTTTAAAGAAAGTATAAATTCGATTGCATATTATACAGAACAGTCTTTTGAAGAAACAATACAAAATACTTATTTTATATATGATATGGAAAGACAATATGAGCCGTGGAATGAAATTGAAAATAGTATTCCAGTACTATTGAATGTATGGAAAAGTAAGCATGAAGACATTGCGACACTATTTCGAAACAGAAATAAGCAAGAAGCTGAAGGCCCAATGATTCTTTTTGCAGCGCATTTGTTATCAATTGTATATTGGCTAAACGAGCAACCTGTTCATTGTTTGAACAAAATGGCAGATTACACGAGTAAGTTGGAAGTACAACCAGTTAATTTTATAGAGCGATATTCGTTCATTATAAAGAAACCGAATAATTATCATTCTTATATTCAGTTAGCACAGTTGTATATTGAAATAGAAAAGCTATATGTAAAGAAAATGATAACAAAAAAGAAGTCCTTTTCTCGTTAAGAGAAAAGGACTTCTTTTTTGTATTAAGACTCTGTTGTAACAACATCTCCGTCTGCGTGTGGTGTATCTTCGCCGGTATTTTGTTGTTGCTGTTCTTGTTGTTTCTTAGCTTCTTCTTCAGCTTTTTTTCTAGCTTCCTCTTCAGCTTTCTTTTGAGCCTCTTCTTGCTGTTTACGTTGTTGTTCTTGTTGTTTCTTAGCTTCTTCTTCAGCTTTTTTTCTAGCTTCCTCTTCAGCTTTCTTTTGAGCTTCTTCTTGCTGTTTATGTTGTTGCTCTTGTTGTTTCTTAGTTTCTTCTTCAGCTTTTTTCTTAGCAGCTTCTTCTTGTTTTAATTTATCTTCATTAGTCTTTTTCTGAGCTTCCTCATCGGCTTTTTTCTTAGCTTCTTCTTCAGCCTTCTTCTTAGCAGCCTCATCTTCAGCTTTCTTCGCGTCTGGAGTTCCTCCAGGCGCAGTGAAGGATGCACCAACGGCCGGGCTTGTTCCAGTACCTTTTTTCGCTACTACAGAGAAGCTATAAGTAACACCTGGTTTAATACCACCAAGAGTAGCTGTCGTACCTTTTATTGATAAACTACCGCTTGAACCGTCAGTCGCCTTATAGCTTGCTGCATAAGCATCAACTTCTGCTGGTCCAGACCAGTTTAGTGTAACTGTGCTAGCACCATCGAAAGTGACATTAAGACCACTAGGTGCATCGACTTTAATTTGTTTCACTGCATCTTTCTTAGCGCCTTTTACGTACAATTCACCATTTAATTCTTGTACAGAAGAAGGGCGTTCGAAACGAGTTTTATCTGTAGCGAATTTGCTCATCATTACTTGGAACATTTGTTGCGCAATTCTAGTAGAGCGATCGCCAATGTAATTTTCTGGACCGTCTTTTTCGTAACCAGTCCAAACAGTCATAGTATATTGCGGTGTATATCCAGCGAACCAGCTATCCCTGTTTGCATCAGCTGGAATACCATATTTTTTAATAACATCTTCATCAAAGTTTTGTGTTCCTGTTTTACCGGCTACATCAACACCTGGAACGTATGCCGTTGCACCTGTACCACCAGAACCGGGTTTTACTACGTCACGAAGAACGTCAGTCACCATGTAAGCTGTGTAGTCTTGCATCGCACGTTGTTCTTTCGGTTTAAAACTTTTCTTTTTCCCATCTGGGAAGATAACTTCTTTTACGAAGTGCGGTTTATTGTAGTTCCCACCATTACCAAAGGCTGCGTATGCACCCGCTAATTGTAATGGAGAACTATCGTTACTACCAATTGCCGTTGATTCATATGCTTTGCCGTCTTTAAATGTCATACCTAATCCTTCAGCAAACGCTTGAGACTTAGGAATACCAACCGCTTGGGCTGTTTTTAAAGCTGGGATGTTTAATGACTTTTTCAAAGCTTCACGTAGTGAAACGTCACCTTTGTAACTATTTGTTGCATTTCGTATTTTTTTACCATCGGAATACGTATACTCTGAGTCATTTAATTGATGGTATGTAGACCATTGTAAATTCTCAATTGCTGGTCCGTAGTCGAAAATTGGTTTCATTGTTGAACCGACTTGGCGTTTTAAATCAGTGGCCATATTATGACCTTTGAAAGTAGACTTACTTCCTTTACGCCCAGCTCCAATTGCTCGAACTTCTCCAGATTGTGTATCCATAAATACGAACGATCCTTGGAATTGATCGTTTGGATAATTAATAAGATTGCCATCCATAATTTTTTCAGCATAATCTTGAGCATCTTGATCAAGTGTTGTATGAATCGTTAAACCATCTGAGCCAATATTTACATCAGGATATTCTTTTTCAACTTCTTTTACAACAGCATCTAAAAATGCTTGATACTTCATCTCAGTTATTTCTGAAGACGGTTGAAGCCCCTCTGTTACTGGGATCTTAACTGCGTTATTCATTTCTTCTTTTGTTATATAACCATGTCGATTCATTAATGATAATACGACGTTACGACGTTGTGTAGCTCGTTCAACGTTGTCTGGTTTTGTTGGATCATAAATATTAGGACCTTGGGGTAAACCTGCAAGCATTGCAGCTTCATGTAATTGCAAGTCTTTTAAATCTTTACCGTAATATTTTTGCGCTGCTGTCGCAATACCATATGAACGGTTACCCAAATTAATCTTATTTAAGTACATTTCTAAAATCTCATGTTTAGAGTATTGTTGCTCTAATTTATAAGATAAGTACCATTCTTGTACTTTTCTCTTTGCAGTTTTGTCCATCGTTAAAAAATAGTTTTTAACTACCTGTTGTGTAATCGTACTACCACCTTGAGATCCGAATCCTCCAGTGACATTTTCCATAACTGCTTTTGTAGTTCGTTTAAAATCAATTCCATTATGATCATAGAAACGTGAATCCTCAGTTGCAAGGAATGCATTTTCAACTACTTTTGGAATTTGATCATACGTAACGTGGGTTCGTTTTTCAGCACCGTATTCATAGAAAAAGTTCCCATCCTTATCAAGAAACTTTGTTGATAAAGGATTGACAAGTTTAGATTTGTCTAATTTTGGAGCGTCCTTCACCATAACAAAGAAAGCGGAAACGCCAGCTACAAGACCAACGATACCAAGAAGTAGACAACCTATAAGGAATTTTTTAAAAAAGGAGCCTTTTTTCTTTGGTTTTTTCTCTGTATTTGTTTCTTCCTTTTGATTTTTTACATGATTTCGTTCTGTACGAGAACGATAATTATCTGACATTATACTTTCTCCTACCTTTCATTCTCTCCCCAAAAGTCGAAAAAAGAGCCTTAGTGATGACTCTATCACGAAAAATAAACCGTGTCTAGTACACGGATATAATCAATCCGAGGGTGATAACCGCATGATAATAAAGACCCATGCTCTACTATTTCTTCTTTCGTAATCGATTTTCGTCCACCAGTATTTTGACGATTCCAAAATGCAATAATATATTTTGCATCTAATAAATAAAGTTCATCAAAAAGTGTAAATTTAATAATAACAAATGCAATTCCATTATGAGCAATTACTTGCTTCATATGTTCAATTTGATGAAGGTGGAAGTTTTGAAGTGGAAAGCTGGTTTTATTTTTTGTTTCTTTCGCTTCAAAATCGATGTATTTCCCTTTATATACACCGTTGTAATCTGTTGTAGAAGGCTGTTTAAAATACGCTTCTTTTACCACTGCAGCACTTCGAGCGGGGTAATCTACTTTTACAATTTGAAGAGGTGTAGGTTTTTTATGTACACATGCAATATTATGGGTTAAGTAATATTCATTTGTTTCATTCAATTCCTCTTCAAGGGACATACCTCTGTTACTATAAGTATGTTTTTTAATTGGTGTTTTATGAGGTTGTGAAGCTTGATTGTACCGTTTTCCATTTGGGTAACGAATGGTCATAGCGTGTCCACTCCCAACTTGCTAAGAATTACTTACAAAGGTGATTATAACAAAAAATGAAAAAAGATGTGACCTTTTTGAAGAAAGGTATGATGACTTATTCATGTTTACATGGAATAATTATGAAAAAATTAAACAATATCGTAAAAATATGGTCTGTACAGAAGAAGAAAAAACAATGGTTTACAACATGAAGAGGGAAATAGAAATAGCTAATATGGATAACATTTCTCGAACACAGTCTTATCAAGACTATTATGTAAGAAATAGTGAAATTAGGTGGGCTTTTTTAGCGAGTATGGTCTCGAGAAATGCGGGGTGGAATATGACTGATTTAAAAGGGAGGTATTATGCTACTGTTTTACCTCAAACAGTAAAAAAACATTTGTTTTTGACTTATGAAGAAGCAAATTGGATTATTTTTTTAGATGCATTTCCTCAGCTGTTGTTATACGAAGAAAGTAAGAGGAGGCAGGTGCCACTATTCCATTTGTTACAATATTTCAACGTATCAATTTTTATGGAAAAAGAATGGATATATTTTTGGGAGAAAAAAGATATAAATAGGCTTATGACGGCGCTTATTATAAATGAACAAAATAAAATTCAAAAACCAGTTATTGAGAATGCATATTTTAAAAAACATGTATTTCATACAGCCCTTTTTAAATTGCAAGAAATGCTTCATGTTAGTGCTGTTATTTTTCCAACCGTTGAAGGGAAGATGTATGGTTTTTCAGTTTATCAATTTGAAACGTTGCAAAAGCGTATAGAACTAGGAAAGAAATTAGCAGCGTTACTATTTCATCCAAATTATAAAAGTTTATTTCATAGGTTTGCATTGCAAACTAGACATACAGGATCGAGAGCAGATTATGAATATTATGTAGGAGAAGCTAGAAAATCTTGTACGCCAACCCTTAGACAAGCTTATCCTGTTATTGCACATAATGAAATAAGTATGAGAGATTGGTTTTGTAGAGATACGGAAATAAATGAACTATTTTTACCAGTAGAGTATAAGGGTGAAGTTGATATAACAGAATGGTATAAAAGAAAGAGGGAGCAAATTTATGTTGCTTCTATCATAAATCGTTTTGTTAAGAGGATGGATGAGTTCGTGATATAATTAAAAAGAAGTCCCGTCTTCATTTATGAAGACGGGACTTCTTAATGTGAAGTAATCCTGCTATGCGTGATAAACATTTAATCTCAAAATGTAATGGATATAAGAGATTAAGGAAGTTTCACTTTACCCCCAATGATTAAAGTTTCACTTTATGTAGCAGGGAAGTTTGGACCATCTAATTTTGGATTGCCAGTTTCGGGTTTATTTTGTTTGTTTTGTTTTTTCTTTTTTTCGTTTTTGTTCTTTGTCATTTTCATGCACCTCCTTTTTGTATTGTTACCATTTCTATAAATGACATACAAAATGATTTCTTTGACGAATAACAACTAGTTTTGTCATGTGGGCAGGAGTGAAGAATCATTCGGCGAAATTACATGACAAAGGAAAAGCAAAGAAGGAGGCGTTTTGTATATGGCGATGGTTCAGAAGGAAGATGTAATGAAAACAATGGATCAAATGTTAAGTTCTCTCGATTTGCTGGAAATGAATATAGGGATTAGAATGAATCATGCATTAAAGGATAAGAGTGAAAAAATATGCAACAAGATAGAAATAACAGAAATGCATATTGAGCATATGGAAAATAAATTAGTGCATCACGAAGAAAAAGGGAATTGGGTGAAGGCATTTCAAAACGTCGTAGTGAGTGCATAATAAGGTGGGAATAAAATGAAGTATGAGGCATTAATACAGTCTTCGGAAAAACTTATGCAACATAATAATGAAGCAAATGTGAAAAAAAGAGAAATGATTGAATACGATTTTTATAAGGATATGAAACCGTTTGTAGATATGGTAGATGAGGAATTAAAGGTATGGAAAGAATTGGCTTATGAATGGATTAAGGAAGAAAAACCGAAGTATATACATGTACAGCAAATTGATCAAGTGTACGATAATTTACAAACAAATGTGTTGCAATGTTTTGTAAATAAAGGTAAGGGCAAGCGATTCTTTGAAACGCATCAAGCCATTTCGTATACTTTGCAAAATATAATGGAGCAATGTAAGTAACAAGAGGGGAAACCCTCTTGTTTTTTATGCTTCTGTCATTGTTGAAGGCTTTGTTGCACCGTTTATTTCTAATTCTTTTATTAATGTTCGGTAATCTGAAATACATATTTTTCCTTCGAGATACCAATGTCTCGCAAAGTCTAACAATTCATTTACATTCTCTGTGTAATACCCCTTTTTTTGAGAAAACGCTTGTTTTAAATCCCCTAATACCATGTTGATTCCTCCCCCATGAGAATCTTCTTCTTCACTATCATAGCATGGAAGGGTTTTCTTTTTTAATTTTTTAAAAATTTAAACTTCCGACAAAAATAGACAGATACTCCGTCACACAAATTATTTTACAAGTACATATTATATATGTAGAAACTTATGTGAAGGAGGAGAGAATGCATGTTTCAACAATCTAACGTATATCAGCAATCCAATCCATATGCACAGCAAAATATGTACCAATATAATACGGATACATATTTACGTTATAATATGTATCCTTTCGAACCTCATTATGGAAATCAAAATTATTACCAGCCATTTGAAGTGTCGTTTATGAATCAACCGCAACAACCGCAGCAACCTTATATGAATCAACAACCGCAGCCCTATATGGATCAACAACAGCAACCTTATATGAATTCACAATACTATATGCCACCACCATCTCCCTATAATCAACAAGCGATGTTTTATCCACCAAAACAACCGTATCCGACACAAAATAAACAAAAGCAACAGCAACAACCAAGTCAATTTTCTAGTTTTGTTTCCCAATTTAAAAATTCAGATGGTAACTATGATGTAAATAAAATGATGAACACAGCTGGACAAATGATGAATGCGATGAATCAAGTGACAGGTATTGTAAAGCAAGTTGGAGGTTTTTTCGGTAAGTAATTTTGGAGGGTTGTCTATAAAAAACATTGTATATGAAATAAAGACTAGACAAATTTCCTTAGAATAAATGGGTATATATAACAAGCGGCTTACCCTCTTTTCTCATACTGTAAAGTGTAATCAGATTTTTTTTATGAGAGAGGAGAGAAAAACTATGCATCATTGTCATCCTTGCTTTGGAGGGCATAAGCCTACAGGACCTATTTGTACAACTGCTCCTGTCATTCATCCGACGAAACAATGCGTAACACATTCTTTTTCAACAACGGTGGTGCCACACATTTTCCCGACGCATACAACACATGTACATCATCAACAAATTAAAAACCAAAACTTCTTCCCGCAAACAAATTCAAATGTAAATGTTGTGGACCCAATCGACCCAGGATTCGGCGGATGTGGACCATGTGGCCATGGTCATCATCACCACCACGGTCATCAAATATCCCCATTCGGACCAGGACCGAATGTATCACCGTTTGGACCAGGACCAAATGTATCTCCGTTTTTACCAAATAATGTATCACCAGTAGGTCCGAATATTGGACCAAACGTTGGTGGAATATTTAAAAAGTAAATGATATGTTAGAACTAGCGAAATGCTAGTTCTTTTTTTTGTAATTGGAGTGTTGATATGAAAGTTATTGCAGTAACAGGCTATAAGCCATTTGAACTTGGAATATTTAAAAATGATCATCCAGGAGTAGAATGTATAAAAAAGGCGCTGCGTCGTAAATTAACTGCTTTTGTAGAAGATGGGTTAGAGTGGGTTATAATAAGTGGCCAGTTAGGTGTAGAATTATGGGCTGCTGAAGTTGTTTTTGAAATACAAGTAGAATATCCAGATTTAAAATTAGCGGTATTTACTCCATTTTTAGAACAAGAAGAAGGTTGGAAGGAAGATAACCGTGAATATTACGAATTTATTCTCTCTCAAGCAGACCATGTTGATAGTATCACAAAACGAAAGTACGAAAGCCCAGAGCAATTTAAATTAAAAAATCAATTTTTTATTGAAAAAAGTGATGCACTTTTAGCTGTATATGATGAAGAAAAACCAGGGAGTCCTAAATATATTGTAGAAGCGGCAAAGAAAAAAGGAGAAATAGAAAATTATCACAGTTATTTCATTCTTTTTTCCGATTTACAAGATATAATAGAAGAGGAACAGTGGAATAATGCTGAGTAATATGTAATATAGTACTCGTATATATGATTGACAAAAAGCATTGTTTCTGAAAAAATTTAGTTAATGAAAGTTTTGGCAAAAATTTGAGGTGAAGAAAATGATTTCGGATAAAATTAAATTAACGGCAAAAGATATTTTAGAAAAAGAATTTAAAACAGGTATGAGAGGTTATCAACAAGAAGAAGTAGACAAGTTTCTTGATATGATCATTAAAGATTATGAAGCCTTTCACAAGGAATTTGAGCAATTAAAGCAACAAAATGCTCGTTTAAAGCGTGAACTAGAAGAACAAAAGCTAGCAGCAACGCAAGTTCCACAACAACCAGTTGTACAAACACCAGTTGCACAACCAGTATATAACAACACGAATACGGACATTTTAAAACGTCTATCGAATTTAGAAAAAGCTGTATTTGGAAGTAAGTTATACGAATAATTTCTGGTGATAAAAAGGTTAAAGCATTTTACATAGAAAAAAACATTGCAAAATCTTTTTGTTTCCACTATACTAATGGATGTCATAACGTTTGGGTAATCGCTGCAACGCCAACGTTGTAGAGGAAAGTCCATGCTCGCACGGCCTGAGATGGCTGTAGTGTTCGTGCCTAGCCAATTCATAAGCTAGGGTATTCTGGCTGTAAGGCTGGTTTAACGGCAGGGAAAAAACCTAAGTCCTTTCGGATATGGTTTGACTACCTTTAAAGTGCCACAGTGACGAAGTCCTTGAAGAAATGATAGGAGTGGAACGAGGTAAACCCCACGAGCGAGAAACCCAAATAATGGTAGGGGAATCTTTTCCAAGGAAATGAACGATGGGAAAGGACAGGTTGTATAACCTGTAGATAGATGATTGCCACCGGAGTACGAGGCGTGGGCCGTTTGCAGTACAAAGGAACAGAACATGGCTTACAGAACGTTATGAACCAACTATGAAATAACTCAGCTCTCCTTTGTTAGAGGAGGGCTTTTTATTTGTATGAAGTTATAAATTATGAGTTAAAATGGTTAATGAGAAAATTCTTCGTAAAATGTAATGATTAATAGGATAAATGGCTATTAATTATTGTTTGAATATACATAAGAGGTGAATGCAAATGGGAAAAGTTACTTTAATCGCAACAGCGGCAATGGGTATTGAAGCTTTAGTTGCCCGAGAAGTTCGTGATCTTGGTTATGAATGCCAAGTAGAAAACAGCAAAGTAACATTTGAAGCAGATGAAAAGGCGATTTGTCGCACGAATTTATGGTTACGTACTGCGGACCGTGTGAAAATTAAAGTTGGCGAATTTAAAGCGACAACATTTGATGAGCTGTTTGAGAAAACGAAAGCATTAAACTGGGGAGATTATATTCCAGAAAACGGTGAGTTCCCTGTTATCGGTAAATCTTTAAAATCTGAGTTATTCAGTGTTTCGGATTGCCAACGTATCGTTAAAAAGGCTGTCGTTGAAAAATTAAAAACAACATATAAACGTACAACTTGGTTTGAAGAAGATGGACCGTTATTCCGTATTGAGATCGCAATGCTCAAGGATATCGCAACATTAACAATTGATGCGAGCGGTGTGGGACTTCATAAACGTGGATACCGCGTGGATCAAGGGGAAGCTCCTTTAAAAGAAACATTAGCTGCATCTTTAATTAAATTAACAAACTGGAAGCCAGATCGTCCTTTCGTTGATCCTTTCTGCGGATCAGGTACAATTCCGATTGAAGCAGCATTAATTGGACAAAATATCGCACCAGGATTTAACCGTGGCTTTGCATCGGATGAATGGGGCTGGGTTGGTAAACAAAACTGGCGTGAAGCTCGTCAAGAAGCTGAAGATTTAGCAAACTACGATCAACCGTTGCAAATCATTGGATCAGATATTGACCATCGTATGATTCGAGTTGCTCAAGATAACGCAGAAGAAGTAGGTTTAGGCGATTTAATTACATTTAAACAAATGCAAGTAAAAGATTTCACAACAAAAGAGGATTATGGCTATGTTGTAACGAATCCTCCATACGGAGAACGTTTAAGTGAAAAAGCACTCGTTGAACAATTGTATAAAGAAATGGGACAAGTATTCCGCCCATTAGACACATGGTCAGCGTATGTATTAACAAGTTACGAAGCATTTGAGAAGTGCTACGGAAAAGATGCATCGAAGAAGCGTAAACTGTTTAACGGATTTATCCGTACAGATTACTACCAATACTTCGGAAAACGTCCACCGCGTAATTCCTAGTATAAAACTCCTCCAGCGCGCATATACTGGCTATTATGTAATGCGTAAAGGAGGAACTGATATGGATAGTTTCCAATTATCAATGATTCAAAAAGCTATTCACCGTACGTATGATGAGCTTGGAAAAGAAGTGGATAGCCAAGATGCGATTGTAGATGAAATACAAAAAGCACAAGAAGAATATTTGTCAGCTCTTTCACATGAAACAGCGATTGATAAACGGTATTTAAAGTCATTAATATAGAAGAAAATTTTCCTTTTTCGAAAGGAAAATTTTTTTTCGTGTATTTCTATGTTTTACAACAGGGGAAAGTGGCTGCACACATATGAGTAGCAGTTGCTATATCTTTTATAGAAAAACTTTTTGGTTGGAGGCTAAGGATGTTTACTGAGAAGAGATTACCATTTGAAGTAGGGAAACAAGACAATTTTTATGATAAGTTGAATGAGTGGATTGGAGATGTGTTTTACGACATCCTTCCGGAAAAAGGCTTTGAAGAGCGTGATGAACAAATTTTTATGGCGTTTCAATTAGAGCGTGCTTTCCAAGAAAAGAAAGTTATGTTCGCAGAAGCGGGTGTAGGAACCGGGAAAACAATTGTATATCTTCTATATGCAATTTGTTATGCACGTTATACTGGAAAGCCAGCGATTATCGCTTGTGCAGATGAAACGTTAATTGAGCAGCTTGTGAAAGAAGAAGGGGACATTGCTAAATTATCCGAAGCGTTAGGTTTATCAGTAGATGTAAGACTTGCGAAATCAATGGATAATTATTTATGTTTACGTAAACTTGAAGATGTTATGAGTGGACGAGCTCCAGAAGTAATTGAAGATGTGTACTACGAATTACCGCAGTTTGTATTTGACCACGGTACGATGCAAAACTTTACTCACTATGGTGACCGAAAAGAATTTCCGCTTTTAAATGACGAAGAATGGTCAAAAGTAAATTGGGATTACTTCCAAGATTGTTTCACTTGTGATTCTCGTCATCGTTGCGGACAAACTCTATCACGTGAACATTATCGTAAAGCAGCAGATTTAATTATTTGTTCTCAAGATTTCTATATGGATCATATTTGGACGTACGATGCTCGTAAGCGTGAAGGACAAATTCCGTTATTACCAGAAAGTAGTTGTGTTGTATTCGATGAAGGACATCTTGTAGAATATGCAGCTCAAAAAGCTTTAACATATCGTTTAAAACAAACGATGATGGAGCAACTTTTAACGAGATTATTACAAAATGATATTCGCGAGGAGTTTGCACATTTAGTAGAAGAAACAATTTGGCAAACAGAGCGATTCTTTGATGTGTTACAAGAGAATAAAAAAGAAATTGCCGGTTCTGACCGTTTAGAAATTACCGTGACAGAAAAAGTAACTGCTGAAGCAAAGCGACTTTATGCGAAAATTGGTGAAGTCGGTGATGCATTAGTATTTGAAAGTGAAATGCATACAGTAAACACGTATGATTTAAATATCGTTGATGAACATTTAGATGTATTAGAGCATTCACTTCGTCTGTTTATGCACGAGAAAAATGTAATTACATGGGGTGAAGAAGGTGATGGAGCCTTCACGTTAGTAATTATGCCGCGTGCAGTTGAAGAAGTATTACAAGAGAAAGTATTCTCGAAGAAAATTCCATATATTTTCTCTTCTGCTACATTATCTAACAACGATTCATTCGCATTTACAGCAAATAGCCTAGGGGTAAAAGATTACTTATCATTCTCAGTTGCCTCGCCGTTTGATTACGAAGAGCAAATGGCAGTAAACTTACTATCGCATACGAAAGAAAATGAATGGGAAAGAAAGTGTCAATATACACTTGAAAATATACAGAAAACAAATGGACGTACACTTGTATTATTCCGTACAACGCAAGAACTTGCAGCGTTTAAAGAATATGTAAGTAAAGAGCAAATGTCAGTTCCGTTTTTATATGAAGGGGACCAAGAAATTAGTCAGCTCGTTTCCCGTTTCCAAAATGAAGAAGAGACTGTACTTTGTGCCGTTCATTTATGGGAAGGTTTAGATATTCCTGGTTCATCATTATCACATGTTATTATTTGGTCATTACCATTCCCTCCAAATGATCCTGTGTTTGAAGCGAAGCGTAAGCACGTAAATGATCCATTCTGGGATGTAGATGTACCATATATGATTTTACGTCTTCGTCAAGGGATTGGCCGTTTAATTCGTACGAGCGACGATAAAGGTGCTATATCAATCTTCTTATCTGATACAGAAGATGAGAAAGTGGTAGAAGCGGTGAAAAACGTACTACCAGTAGAAGGTAAAGAATTATAAGGAGAAAGCTTGGCGCTTGCCAAGCTTTTTTTCTATTATAAAAGGAATTTAGATTTTCATGTCGAATTAAGTTTGAGGTAGAAAAAGGAGGTTTTTATACGATGACAGTAGCTACATATGAAGTAGAAAAACAATTTTTAACATATGTGAAGAAGATACAGAATTACGGAGAAGCATTAAGCTTAATGTTTTGGGACTTGAGAACAGGCGCGCCTAAAAAAGGTGTAGACCAGCGTTCAGAAGTAATTGGCATGCTTTCATCAGAAGTATTTGCCATGTCAACTTCAGATGAGATGGGGAACTATTTAACAGAGCTTGAAGCTTTAATAAGTGAAGACAAACTTTCTGAAACGACGAAGAAAATGGTTGAAGAGTGTCGTAAAGAATATGATAGAAACAAGAAAATTCCACAAGCAGAATATGAAGCGTATGTAAAATTAGAAGCGAAAGCGGAAAGTGTGTGGGAAGAAGCTCGCGAAAAATCTGATTTCGAAATGTTCCGTCCGTATTTAGAACAAATAGTTGAATTTAAAAAGAAATTTATTGCATATTGGGGTTACGAAACATATAAATATAATACATTATTAGATATGTATGAGCCGGGTATTACGGTAGAAGTGTTAGATCACGTATTTGGTCAACTTCGTGAGCGTATCGTTCCGCTTGTAAAAGAAATATCAGAGTCGCAAAAGAGATTAAAGACAAGTGCTTTATCAGAACATTTTTCAAAAGAAAAACAAAAAAGCTTTACATTAGAGCTATTAAAGCAATTAAATTATGACTTTGAAGCAGGTCGTCTTGATGAAACGGTACATCCATTCGAGATTACATTAAATAGAGGGGATGTTCGTATTACGACACGCTATGACGAAAAAGATTTCCGTATGGCTGTGTTTGGAACAATTCATGAATGTGGTCATGCCGTATACGAACAAAATATAGCAGAAAAATTTGAAGGTACACCGCTATGTAGTGGAACATCTATGGGTATTCATGAGTCACAATCATTATTCTTTGAGAACTTTATTGGTCGTAATAAATCATTCTGGAAGAAAAATTATGATTTATTAAAAGAGTATAGCGATGGTCAATTCAATGATATATCAGTCGATGAGTTTTATGATGCGATTAACGAATCAAAGCCGTCGTTTATTCGTATAGAAGCAGATGAGCTTACATATCCGCTTCACGTCATGGTTCGTTATGAACTTGAGAAAGAGTTATTTGATGGTACATTACAAGTGAAGGATTTGCCAGCTGCTTGGAATGATAAGATGGAGGCATATTTAGGGATTCGTCCGTCTAACGATGCACAAGGCGTATTACAAGATGTTCACTGGGCTGGTGGTTCATTTGGATACTTCCCATCTTATGCGCTTGGTTATATGTATGCAGCGCAATTTAAGCAAAGGATGTTAAAAGATATTCCGAACTTTGATTCATTATTAGAAGAAGGAAACGTAACACCAATTCGTGAATGGTTAACAGAAAACATTCACCAATACGGTAAAACGAAAAAGCCACTTGAAATTTTAGAAGATGTAACAGGTGAAGGATTAAATGCAAATTACTTAGCAGATTATTTGGAAGCGAAGTATAAAGAAATTTATGAGTTATAAAAAAGAGCTGCTTACTTGCAGCTCTTTTTTTAAAGGGGATAGAAAAATGGAGTATACTTATACGGTAATGACGCAAGAAGAAGCAGAAGAAATTGCATACAACTGGCATTATGAAGGGAAATATTCCTTTTACGATATAGAGGCAGATGAAGAAGATTTAGCTGAATTTTTACATGATGAAAGTAGAGGGGATCATACATTTTCTGTGAAGGAAAATGGCACTCTCATGGGTTATTTTACTGTTTGTAAAATAAATGATGGAACGGTTGATATTGGTCTTGGAATGAGACCTAATATAACTGGGAACGGATTTGGTTTACAGTTCTTAAACGCTATACTAGCTTTTAGTAAAGAAAAATATGGATGCAAGTATATAACACTATCAGTAGCTATATTTAATGAGAGAGCGATTAAAGTGTATAAAAGGGCAGGATTTGAAGTGGTTGGAACGTTTATACAGAAAACAAATGGTAGTTGTTTTGAGTTTTTGAAAATGAATTATATATGTAAAAATGCATAAAAAAACAGAAGAATCTCCTTCTGTTTTTTTATGCAGAAATGAATCATACTTTTTGTAATTGGAAGTTTTGAAATTTTGGAAGAGGATGTGTATGATTGAAGTTTAATAGTAAATAGCGAGTTTAGTAAGGAGAGACAGCATGATTACAATTAAAACGAAAAATGAAATAGATTTAATGCATGAATCTGGAAAGTTACTTGCTTCATGTCATAGAGAAATTGCGAAAATGATGAAACCGGGTGTGACAACAAAAGAAATTGATACGTTTGTTGAAGCATATTTAGAAAAGCATGGTGCAATATCTCAGCAGAAAGGATATAACGGGTATCCATATGCAACGTGTGCATCTGTAAACGATGAAATGTGTCATGCGCTTCCGGCCGATGTTCCTTTAACTGAGGGTGATATTGTAACAATTGACATGGTAGTAAACTTAAATGGTGGTCTTTCAGATTCTGCTTGGACGTATAGAGTTGGAAAAGTTTCTGATGAAGCAGAAAAGTTGTTGTTAGTAGCTGAGAATGCTTTGTATAAAGGGATTGATCAGGCGATAATCGGTAATCATGTAGGAGATATTGGCTATGCAATTGAAAGTTATGTAGCAAGTGAAGGTTTTTCTGTCGCAAGAGACTTTACGGGACATGGAATCGGTAAAGAGATTCATGAAGAACCAGCAATTTTTCATTTTGGGAAGCAAGGACAAGGGTCTGAGTTACAAGAAGGAATGGTAATTACGATTGAGCCAATTGTCAATGTAGGTATGCGATATTCGAAAGTAGATTTAAATGGATGGACGGCGAGAACGATGGACGGGAAATTATCAGCTCAATATGAACATACAATTGCGATTACAAAAGATGGACCAATCATTTTAACGAAGTTATAATTGGGAATGAAAGAGTTTACAAAAATCGAACGAAAATGATAATTTCATAAAATTTGTACGTGTTTTGTTAATAAATGCTTTTCAAAGTATAAAAAGTGCGTTATAATCCATCTATAAAATAAATAGTTAGCTACACTCATATAATCGCGGGGATATGGCCTGCAAGTTTCTACCGAAGTACCGTAAATACTTTGACTATGAGTGAGGACGAATATATTTGCTTGTTTAGCATTCTTTTTTTGCGAAACTCCAAAAGCGCGTCTCTCACTTGTAACGAGTGGTGGCAGCTTTTGGAGTTTTTTTATTGCATAAGAGGGGGAACAAACATGAAAGTATTACAAGAAAAGATTTTGAACGAAGGAAAGGTTTTATCTGGTGACGTATTAAAGGTAGATGCTTTTTTAAATCATCAAATTGATCCAGTACTTATGCAAGAAATCGGAAAAGAATTTGCTAAACGTTTTAAAGAAGAGAACATTACAAAAATCGTGACGATTGAATCTTCAGGCATTGCACCAGCGGTTATGGCTGCACTAGAGCTTGGTGTAAAAGTAATTTTTGCAAGAAAACGTAAATCGTTAACGTTACAAGATAATATGTATGTTGCAAACGTATATTCATTTACAAAACAAGAAACGAATGAAATTTCATTATCTCGAAATCATATCGATGAAAGTGATCGCGTTTTAATTATTGATGACTTTTTAGCGAACGGTCAGGCTGCTTTAGGTTTAATGAGTTTAGTCGAGCAAGCAGGAGCAAGTATTGCCGGAATTGGTATTGTTATTGAAAAAGCATTTCAAGATGGAGGAAAGAAGCTTCGTGAACAAGGCGTTCGTGTTGAATCACTAGCAGAAATTGCATCACTTGATAACGGCACAGTTACATTTGTACAGCAAGAAACTGCGGAGGTGAAATAAACGATGAAGCAACATCCAATTAAAATTGCATCGCTTGGTATGCAGCATATGCTTGCTATGTATGCGGGTGCAATTATCGTTCCGCTTATTGTGGGCGGCGGACTAGGTTTAAATCAAAAAGAGTTAACGTATTTAGTCTCAATTGATTTATTAATGTGCGGCGTTGCGACAATTTTACAAGCATTATCAAATCGCTTTTTCGGTATTGGGCTCCCAGTTGTACTAGGTTGTACATTTACAGCCGTTGGGCCGATGATTGCAATCGGAAAACAATACGGCGTGTCTTCTATTTATGGAGCAATTATTGCTGCGGGGTTATTCGTTGTTATTTTTGCGAAATTATTTGGAAAGCTTGTAAAGCTGTTTCCCCCTGTTGTAACAGGATCTGTCGTTACCGTAATTGGAGTTACACTTGTTCCAGCAGCAATTAATGATATGGCTGGTGGAGTAGGAAGCAAAGATTTCGGTAGTCTTGAAAATTTAGCATTAGCGTTTGGTGTGTTACTATTTATCATCATTATGTATCGTTTCTTTGACGGATTTATTCGTTCAATCTCTATTTTACTAGGTCTATTGTTCGGTACAATCGTTGCAGCATTTATGGGAAAAGTAAGCTTGCAAGCGGTTGGAGAAGCAGATTGGTTCCATGGTATTCAGCCATTTTACTTCGGTACACCAACGTTTGAATTAACGCCAATTATTACGATGATTTTAGTTGCTTGCGTAGGGATTGTAGAAGCAACAGGCGTTTACTTTGCATTATCTGATATTTGCAATAAAAAGATTGGTGAAAAAGAATTAACAAAAGGTTATCGTGCAGAAGGATTAGCGATGGTGTTAGGTGGTATTTTCAACGCCTTCCCATATACAACATACTCTCAAAACGTAGGGCTTGTTCAATTAACTGGAGTAAGAAATCGCGTGATTATTTACACTTGTGGTGGTATGTTAATCGTTCTTGGGTTCATCCCAAAAATCGCAGCTATTACAACAATTATTCCGAAATCGGTACTTGGCGGTGCGATGTTAGCGATGTTCGGTATGGTAATGGCATATGGTATTAAAATGTTAAGTAGCGTTGATTTTGGAAGACAAGAAAACTTATTAATCGTTGCATGTTCTGTTGGGATCGGACTAGGGGTTACTGTCGTTCCTACATTATTCTCACAACTTCCAGAAAGCATTCGTATTTTAACAGATAACGGAATCGTACTTGGAAGTGCGTCAGCAGTACTTTTAAATATCGTATTTAATATGGTGCCGCAGCGTAAAGTGAAAGTAAAGGACGAACCAGTTCCGATACAAAGTGCGGTAAGAGAAGCATAAAAAAGCAAGGTCTCACTATGAGACCTTGCTTTTCTTTTTAAGTGGCATCATTTTCCCGTACGTACCAAGGCGCCATATATATTCAAGTGGCCCGTATTGATAACGTGACAGCCACCAGCGGCTAATAAAGATTTGTAACGTATAGAAACCGATGCAAAATATTGGTCCTACCCATAATGGAGCAGGATAATAACTTTTAAACAGTAGTCCGAATACAAGTAATGTAACAATTGTATGCGAGATGTAGTTTGTTAATGCCATTCGCCCAACGTACTGGAATGGACGTAATAATGTTTGCCATCTTTCCTTTTGTAATAAACGCATGAGTGTGAAAATGTAGAAGATGAATAATGTTTTTCCGCTAAACATTGCAAGTCCTTGCATATAAAGTGGTTCATATGATGGTGTTGATAAGAAATAACGAACCATAAAGAACCAAAACGGTAATGTTAAAACGAACATAATGATTTGCCATTTTTTTAGTTTCGGATCTAACTCTTTCGTGCGACGGAAAATGTCTTTTTTTCCAGCATATAAACCGAGTAAAAATAATCCGAGTGTTTCTGGGAGCATAGAAATATTTAGCCCTATTCCATTAGCATAAAAATCATGGAAACGATTTTGAATTTGTGACACCCAGTCTTCAAGTGGCAGGATTGGTAAGGATAACCCAAGTTCATTCTTTGGCATGAAGGCAATACCAATACTAGCGATTAGCATAAGAAATTGAAAAATACTTAATAAAACGATTGCCCATATTAAAATAGTACGAGGTTCTCTCTTATAAAATAAAAATAAGAAAAATCCAGCGATTGCATAACTATGTAAGATGTCTCCGTCCCATAAAAGAACGTAATGTAAGAAACCAAATAATAATAAAATAAGTAAGCGACGAACAAATAAAGTTTTTGGTCGATCCGTTTTCGCTTCAGCACGAGTCATAAAAATGTAAAAGCCTAGGCCGAATAAAAACGAAAAGATAGTATAAAACTTTGTTTGAATAAACATATCGTAAAATAGACGGATATAGCTATCTAGCCCCTCGTAAACTCCTGAAAGATCACGTGAGTCAATCCCGGCGATAACAGGCCAGTTAACAAGAAAAATACCAAGTACAGCTATTCCTCTAATAATATCGATGGAGTGTATCCTCTCGCCTTGTGAAATATTTTGTGTCATTATTTTCCTCCTTGTTAAGTAATTCCCTTTTATTATACAAAATGTAAGATGGAGGGTATAGGGTGGATTTCCATTTTTTTTAACTATTAAGTTATGTAAGATGAGATATAATAAGAGTGCACAACAAGTTTTAACCTTTTTCAAAACAGGCAGTGAAGCTCCTTCTTATAAGGGGCTTTCTTTATGAAAAGTGTTGATAATGATTCTCTTTAATGATAAAATGTATTCAAAAGTGATAATCATTATCAAAAAAAGGTTGGTGCATGAGTATGGTATATGCATTAGTAGCAGGTACAGTCGCTGTATATGCAGTTATTGCAAAGTATGTTTTAAATGGAGTAGGAACAGCAAAATGAGTGATATTACATAAAATCCCTTTCATTTGTAAAAAGAATGAAAGGGATTTTTTATTTTTAATGAGAATATGCTGAAAATTTAGTATGATAGTAAAGTAAAACGGTAATCAATGAGGGGATGTATCTCCTGTTGATTGTG
The DNA here is from genome assembly GCF_057197025.1 of Bacillus sp. LSHTCR4. Lineage (NCBI taxonomy): Bacteria > Bacillati > Bacillota > Bacilli > Caryophanales > Bacillaceae > Bacillus > Bacillus sp. LSHTCR4. The sequence continues at coordinate 614,668 of NZ_JBXUNO010000001.1, forward strand.
AGCTCGCAAATAGCGGGCGAAAAGTATATACATCTTGGATAAAGGGGAACAAGGGGATGACAAACATAGTACAGACAAACGGTATGAAAAAACTTGTTTGTTTTTATGAAGAGTGGCAAAAACACGGCGATGCAGAGAATAGCTTAAAGTTGTTTGAAGTAATTCAAAAATATAAACGAGAGCAGCTTATGATAGCATTCTGCGGTCACTTCTCAGCAGGGAAATCAACGATGATGAATCATCTATATAAAGCGCAGTTGTTACCGACAAGTCCGATTCCGACAAGCGCTAACGTCGTTAAAATTGAAAAGGGATTTAATCGTGTTGTTGTAACAATTAAATCTGGAGAGCAGTACGAATATGACGGTGCATATTCAGCAGAAGAATTAAAACAAATTTGTAAAGATGGCGATGAGGTAATTGGTGTTCATATTTATCGGAATGATGCTCCAATTCCTGAAGGTGTTATGCTAGTTGATACACCAGGGATTGATTCAACAGATGATGCCCATCAACTAGCGACAGAATCAACGCTGCATCTAGCAGACGTAATTTTTTATATGATGGATTATAATCACGTCCAATCGGAAGTGAATTTACAATTTGTTAAAGAATTGAAACAACGTAATAAAACAGTTTATCTCGTTGTAAATCAAATAGATAAACATAAAGAAAATGAATTATCGTTTGCGGATTATAGAGATAGTGTAAAACAATCGTTCTCTAACTGGGATATTGAAGTAGATGGAGTTTATTATACATCATTACGAATGATGAACCATCCACATAATGAAATTGGAAGCTTAGAAACATTAATTACTTCTATTATGAAAGAAAAAGAGAAGTATGTAAGAGATGGAATGGAGCGAGAAACAGAATATTTAATGGGGGAACATTTCTCGTTTATTCTTTCTGAAAATGAAAAAGCTCTTTTGAAATATGAGGAAGAGTTAGCATCACCGCTTTCCATTTCAGAAATAGTTGAAAAGAAAGAAGAGCTAACGGAAACGAAACATCGCGAGGCTAGTAAAGAGTCTCATATGAGAAACGAATTTATAAAAGGCTTACAAGCTATATTAGATAACGCGTATTTAATGCCATTTGAAATGAGAGAATTGGCAAATGCCTACTTAGAAACGAAATTAACAAAATTTAAAGTTGGTTTGCTATTTGCGAAAGGAAAGACTGAGCAAGAAAAACAGAGACGTTTAGATGCTTTTTATTCTGCTTTGCAAAAGACTGTCGAAACGCAACTTGATTTTCATGTGAAAGAATTTATTGTTGCCTTCTTAAAAGAAGAAGGGTTGTTTACAGAAGAGATCGGGAAAGACATATATGCTTTAGAAATTGCTTTTGGCCCAGAAATGTTAGCTGAAGTAATTAAACAAGGTGCAGGTTTCACAGGTGATTACTTACTTCTTTATACAGCGGATGTAGCGAATGAATTAAAGAAACGTTATTTTACAAAAGCACAGCAAATTTTTGATAAAAGTGCAGTCGTTTTAAAGCAAAAGGTAAAAGAAGCAGTTAATCGTATTGAAGAAGAGATTGAAACGTATACGATGTTGCAAACGGCAAAAGAAACGAAATTGCAATACAGTAACAATTTGGAGACATATGAAAGTTATTTACAAAATGTTTGGTATGAGCGTGTTGCTACACCAGAAGGGTTGCAAATAGAAGAGATATTGCAAAGTAAAAAACAAATTGTTAGTGAGAAATTCACACTACAAGAGCAGGAAATTGTAAATGATAACGTAGCGGCTCATGAGGAAGAGATAAAAGGAACGGCAGCTTTAAATATTCAGCGTATATTAGAGAAAGTGAAGAAAGCTGAAACGATATTAGAGCCATTGCCAGCGCTGAAACATGTACAGCAAGAAGTAATAGAAAAAAGGCGCCGTGTGGAAACGAAACAATTTACAGTGGCATTATTCGGAGCTTTTAGTGCTGGGAAATCATCATTTGCCAATGCATTGCTTGGTGAGAAAGTACTTCCAGTGTCACCAAATCCGACGACGGCAACAATTAATCAAATTTTGCCAGTTACAGAGGAAAAACCACATGGCACAGTAATGGTTCAATTTAAATCAAAGCAAGCCTTATTAGAAGATATGAAAGCTGTTTATAAGCTGTTTCATTATGAGATTACTACGTTAGATGAAGCGTTAGCACAGATTGATAAAGTTATGAAATATCCTTCACCAACTGGAAAGCAAAAAACAACATTTAGCTTTTTACGAGCGGTACAAAAAGGGTATGATACAGTTTCAGCGTATTTAGGTGAGCAAGTACAAGTTACATTAGAAGAGTTTTCTGATTATGTAGCGAATGAAGAAAAATCTTGTTTTGTTGAGTATATGGAGCTTTATTATGATTGTGCATTAACAAGGCAAGGAGTAGCGCTTGTAGACACACCTGGAGCGGATTCTATTAACGCCCGCCATACAGACGTTGCGTTCCAGTATATTAAAAACGCAGATGCTATTTTATTTGTAACGTATTATAATCACGTGTTCTCTCGTGCTGACCGTGAATTTTTAATTCAGCTTGGTCGTGTAAAGGATACTTTCGCTCTTGATAAAATGTTCTTCTTAATTAATGCGGCCGATTTAGCAGAGTCTGAAGAAGAACTTGAAATGGTAAAAGGTTATATCGCAGACCAGCTATTGCAATATGGTATTAGAAATCCACGTTTATTTGCAATTTCAAGTTTATGTGCCCTTGAAGAGAAACAAGGAAAAAATATTGAAAAAGAGAAGTACGGTATTTTACAAAACTCTGGGATTGCTAAGTTCGAGGAATCATTTACATCCTTTATGATGAGAGATTTAATGCTCGTATCTGTTCATGCTTTATATGGTGCATTGCAAGGGGCAGATCAGCTGTTAGTAAATATGATAAATGGTGCAAAGCAGGGGAATGAAGAGAAAGAGAAGCAAACGAAAAAATATGAAGCAGAGCGTGATCAACTACTTCATATTATTTCATCATATAGTGTGCTTGCTGAAGAACAGGCGATGCAAAATGAAGTGAAAGAATTGCTTTATTACGTGCAACAACGCCTATTCCTACGTTATAACGATGTGTTTACTGAATTTATTAATCCGGCATCGCTTCGAACGGACGGAAATGTGAAAGCGCAGTTGCAGCAGTGTGTTATGGAATTAGTAGCATTTATTCAGCATGATTTATTACAAGAAATGCGTGCGACATCATTACGTCTTGAAAAATGGATAGACGAAGCGATGAAGCGTGCCAAGAATGAAATTGTGGTGAACTGTAAAGTAGAAAATGAATCAATTTCTATGAGTGGAACAGTGGAATATGAATATAAAGATATTACACATAAAGAACCGTTCCCATCAGTTGAAATAAAAGATTTCAAAAAAGCATTGGCACATTTTAAAAATGAAAAAAGCTTTTTTGAAAAAAATGATAAAGCTTTCATGCAAGAAGAGGCTAAAGTTGTATTAGAGCCTTTCGTATCAAACTATGTAGCTGATGAAAAAGATTTATTTGTTCATCATTATAAGCAAGAATGGGATATGAAATGGAAATTATTCCAAAAAGTGATGCAGCAAGATGTGATAAACTATTATGAAAGTATATTATTTGCATTGGCTGAAACGATTGATGTATCCCTATATGAACAAAGTAAAGAACGATTGCAAAAGCAATTAGTAGAGATTGAAAAAGAAATTTATGTGATGTAGTCGTTATGAGAAAAAGATTCGTTCGATTTTCTTTTGTAGTACCGTATCTAAAGATTTGACAAACCCAGCAAATTCATCGGTAGAAATCATATGAGTAAGAACGAGTCGTCTGCCGTCTGGTGTTTCACCGCATAAGACGAATGAAGAAAATTCATATGTTTTGTTTTCTACTACTAATTTTGGATGGGAATACGTATCGCTCTTCTTCTTCTTTCCATCAATAGAGATGACGTTGCATTTTTTCTCATTGTTGTCCATGGTGAATCCCTCCTTTCTATTACTTATGGTAGACAAGGAGGGTTTAGAACAATAGAGAAGGGGGAATTTTTTATGACTGTTGTAATAGAACGTATTTCAAAAGAAGCTATACCGAAGTCTTTATTACTACTTGCTGATCCGAGTGAACAGCAAGTAGCTACATATGTACAAAGAGGGGTAACATACGTAGCTAAGCAAGAAGATAATGTAATCGGTGTATATGTGATTTTGGAAACAAGGCCGAAGACGATGGAAATTATGAATATTGCGGTTGTAGAGCATTTGCAAGGAAAAGGGATTGGAAAGAAGCTATTAAGTCATGCTATAGAAACTGCTAAAGGATATGGTATGTCAAAACTTGAAGTTGGTACAGGCAATTCTAGTGTTTCACAACTTGCTTTATATCAAAAATGTGGATTTCGTATTTTTTCTATTGATTTTGATTACTTTTCGAAGCATTATGAAGAAGAGATTATTGAAAATGGGATTGTCTGCCGCGATATGATTCGGCTTGCAATGGAATTGAATCAAAACGTATAACTATTTAGGGGGAAGAGAAGATGGAAGTACATAAAGCAATTACAGCACATTCTCGTAAACAAAATGAAAGTGTAAAAGCATGTTTACAATTAGATGCGCAGCGTGAAGCAGCTATTGAAGCTGCCGTATCTCTTGCGTCAAACGGGAAAGAATTTTCGGTTGATGTCATTAATGTTGTAACGAAGCAAATTAATGATCTTGCAAAAAATGGTGTTACCTTGCAGCGTAAATATGTTACAGAAGAAATGGTTATGGAGTATGTAAGTCGTTTGAAAGAGAAAGAAGGTCGTTAAAGATGATAGTTACAGTCGAATGGTTACGTGAGCATATAGAAGATGAGAACGTCCGTATAATCGATTGTCGTTTTGATTTAGCGAATCCTAATTGGGGTAGAGAAAAGTATGAGGAAGAACATATTCCTCATGCATTATATTTTGATTTGAATTTAGATTTATCAAGTCCTGTAACAGAACATGGTGGTCGTCATCCGTTGCCAAATATTGAGGAGTTTGCGGACAAGCTTTCGCGAGCTGGTATTGATGAACACACGACAGTAGTTGCATATGACAGTCAAGCGGGTGCAAATGCTTCTCGTTTCTGGTGGTTACTAAACTATGTAGGACATGAGAAAGCATATATATTAGATGGTGGGTTTCCAGCATGGAAAGAGAATGGACTATCAGTAACACAAGAAATTCCTGTTGTTATGCGAAAGACATTCAAAGCAAATATACGAGATCATATGCTTGTAACGATGGAAACGGTTAGAGAGAATATTCATGCAGGTGCAGATGTTACATTAATTGATTCCAGAGAGCCAAAACGTTATGCTGGTGTAGAGGAACTTGTTGATCCAAAAGCAGGGCATATCCCAACGGCAGTAAACTATTTTTGGAAGGATGGAATGCTGCAATCAGGGCAATTTAAGAATAAAGCTCAGCAACAAGAGCGATTCCAAAATCTTTCGAAAGATAAGGAAACAATTGTATATTGTGGTTCTGGTGTTACAGCATGTCCAAATATCGTTGCATTGAAATTAGCTGGATTCCAAAATGTTAAATTGTATGCAGGTAGTTGGAGTGATTGGATTTCTTATCCAGAAAATCAAATTGCAAAAGAAGAAGATTAATCACTTGCATGCAAAAATAATTTGTATTAAAATAAGGTCACAAGCAAGAGATTGCTCGAAAAACTTTGTATTTTACACATTGGAAACAATGTGATAATATAACGACAAGTAAATAATACATCCTGCGGTGTACGTAACTTATTTATGTCTAAAACCGATGTTAGTTATACGGAAGCTCAATATTTAGCGATCATCATCAAGCCTTCCTTGTGGAGGAAGATGTACGGTAACTGTGAGGGCATCCACCTGCGAGTAGCGGGTTTTTGGACATTTACGAGGAGCGGCACGTGCGGGGGTCTTATTTCAACTAACACTATATAAAATTCCTACGGTGTACGTAGCTTATGCATGTCTTAAACCAATAAGTTTAATATGGAAGTTCAATATTTAAATGTAGCTAACATGCCATCTTTTTAAGAAGGAAGTTACAAACATTTGTGAGAGCATCCACCTGTGAGAGCAGGTTTATGGACATCTAGAGAGAACGGCATATGTGGGGCTATATAAAAACCTTACGTTTTATACGTAAGGTTTTTTTGTTGTATACAAATATCCATGTTATCTTGATTCACCTGTGAAGTTTCCATAATAAATATAGCACTTTCTGTCTTCATCAATCTCTCTTGAATCTAAAGTAAACTCCATATGCATGCCATCTTGCTGAATATATATAATATCTGAATGAAGAGATGGTAGAATTTCTTCATAGTTCCATACATCTTTACTTTCAATCAAGTTGGAACTCGTATCCTTTAGCTCTCTAATTTCAAAACCGATATGGAAGTAAGTAGGATCTGAAGGGTCGTTAGAAAAAGTTTCTTGTTGAATATATATAACTGCTGTTCCATCTGGATCTACTGAAGTTGCAGTAACAACATATGTATTTTTATCTTTTATAAAATATTCACAAGTCATGCGTGCGATAATTTCAGAATTAGAAATATTTGCGTAATTCCATAAAGCAGGGTAGCCTTTCGTTTCATCATTAAGTCGATACTCTAAACGCATTTTATCCCTCTTCTTCCTTTTTCTTCTACTTTATCATGCCATCTTATATAATAGAAATAGAATTTAAAAAGGGGAGTGCGAAGGTGACAAAAACGAAATGGCTAGTAGGTGGTGTCATAACGTCTTTAATGACTGGCACCTTATTTGGCTGCGCGCAAGATTTACCCCCAAAACCGAATGATAGAAGTTGTTCAGATTGGGATTGGGATGATGAACTTGGGGTATGGCAGTGTGATGATAGTAGTTCAGGTTATCGTGGACATTATTTCTATGGCGGAACATACTATCAAAATAAATCCACTTTTAAAAATTCATCGGCGTTTAAATCGTATCAATCGTCTGCGGAATTTAAAGGTGGAATTGGAAGTGGTTCAAAGGGAGGATTTGGTGGCTAAAATATGTCGCAGTACATAAGAAATCGAAAAGAGTTTTATTCAAAATATCCGGATTTCTGGTCGGATTTATATGAATGTGAGTATAGTTTGTTTCATGTTTTCTCTATAACAAATGAGAATATGAAACAATTACAGTTAGCAACTGAACGAATGGGAAAAATATTTTTTAAGACTGCTAGACTTCTGCGTAATTTAAGTGACGAACAGCTTCTTGAACTTGGGTTTCCTCCTGCAAGCTTATCATTCATTAGAATGAAAGGATTATATCCTGAATCTGTTATTTCGCGGTTTGATTTTGTTTTAACAGGTGAAAACAAAATTAAAATGCTTGAGTTTAATAGTGATACACCAACATTTATTATGGAATGCTTTCAAATGAATGGAAAAGTTTGCGAGAAACTAGGCTATGATGATCCAAACTCGGATCAAGAGCGATTACTATCTTCTGGTGTTACAAAAGCAGTAATGGAAGCGACAAAGGGAATAGACAATCCAAATGTTGTTTTTACAGCACATCATGAACATATTGAGGATTGGAATACGACTATGTATTTGAGTCAGCTATGCCATGTTGAAAATAAAGTAGTGCCAATGTCAGAACTTAGAATTACAAAAGATGCTTTAGTGGATAGGGATGGAGTACAAATTGATGTTTTATATCGCCAAACATATCCGATAGAAGATTTAATTGAGGATCAAGATCCTGAAACAGGGGATTTGGTAGGCGTGGAGTTGTTGCAACTTGTAAAAGCCGGAAAGCTTTTTATCATCAATCCTTTGTCAGCCTTTTTACTTCAGTCAAAATCAGTTCAGTGTCTTATTTGGGGGTTAGCAGAAGAAGAGGCCTTTTATACAAATGAGGAACAACAGTGGATTAAAGAATATATGCTACCTACATATTTAGAACCAGATTTATTTTTAGGAAGAGGTTCTTTCGTTCAAAAACCTTCATTTGGTAGAGAAGGAGATACAATTACGATTCGCGATAAGGACGAAAATATTATGCTTCAAAATACACACCAAACGTATAAAGCGTCGCTGCCGATATTTCAAAAGTATACAGAACTTCCAGTCGTATCGTTGGAAACAGAAAAAGGGATGGAGAAATTGTCGTATGTGTTTGGTTCATTTTTAATTGCTGGAAAAGCGAGCAGTATTGGTATTCGTGCTGGTGAAAAAATTACGGGGAATGAATCGTACTATTTACCGGTAGGTATAAAAAAGGAGGAAGTATATGATTAATTTTTTATTATATTTAGCAGTAACACTTGGTCTTTTATGCATTGGTCTTTTCCTAATGGAAGTGACAACGAAAGTAAAAGAATTTAAGTTAATGGCCCAAGGAAATAAGGCGGTAAGCTATGTACTTGGAGGTCGATTACTTGGGTTAGCTATTGTTTTATATTCAACAGCGGCTAATTCCATTTCACTTTTTGATATGGTTTCGTGGGGAGCGGTTGGAATTCTGGCTCAAATCATCGTCTTTTATTTAGCTGAGTGGCTTACACCACGCTTTAATATAAATAAAAGTCTTGAAGAAGATAATCAAGCAGTCGGTCTTTTTCTTATGTTTTTATCGCTTTCCATTGGGATTGTAATTGCTGGTTGTATAACTTATTAAAAACTTTACGTTTGAACGTAAAGTTTTTTATTTTATCTACGTTAGTTTGTTATACCTTTTGAAAAAATTGTAGACTACAGTTGACATCTATTTTAAATAAGAGTAACATTTTCTATGTAATTAAAATAAGTCTCTGTTAGGTGAGGCTCCTGTATAGAGAAATGCTACTGCCCAAAAATGTCGAGAGACGCCAATGGGTCAACAGGAATGATCGAATTAAGGTTTTTCTTAACGTAGCTGGTAATGTACCTATGCTATACAGTGCTAAAACTCGGTGAGGGAGAGGTCCGTAGATTTCTAATTGTATTAGGAATCGTTTATTTGTGTATGTCATGACCTTTACTCTTTTCAGAGTAAAGGTCTTTTTGTTACAAAGCTATGAGTAAGTTCATAGTATAAACTATAAAATGAAACGAGGAGGTGAGGAGCATGTCAAATTCTGACTCGGTTCCGTTACCCATATACTTCAAATCAAAAATATATGATGTAGGCAGGAAACGACTTGTTCCTCCCTTTATATTTATCATCATGTAGCGTTTATATGTATGTTTAAGCGCTAGACACTTTCACAGTAAAGTGGATAAATTGAGAAACAAAGCGTTTCTTCCTATGTTGTAAAGGAGGAGACGATAATATGTTATATGCAAACAAAACTGTGGGTAACACGTCATATAAATTAAGTAAAAAATCAATGAAAGAACAAACATTACTTCAAAAAAATAAAGATTTATTAATTGAAATCGCAACGAGAGATGTAAAATCTGTATTTGCGTATTTCAAAACAACAAGAGACGGATTATCTATGAAAGAGGCACAAAAACGTATTCAAGTATACGGCCGAAATGAATTAACTTCAAAAAGAGCTCGTATTGCAGAAGTGATGATGAAGCTAAGTGGCATGATTCCAGGTTTTTCAAAACAACATGTGAGTGATGGAGTACAATGTGAGAAAATTACTGTGTCTCGAGTAGAATGTTCTAGTGTAACAAGTTTAAACGGTGAATTAAAAATGATGAACTTGCCAGTACAAGAGCTTGTTCCTGGAGATATGATTTTCCTTTCAGAAGGTGATACAGTACCAGCAGATGTACGTATCATTTATGCAAATGATTTATTAGTAAATGAATCTGTGCTAACAGGAAACGATGCGAGTATTGAGAAATTTGAAAGCTGCTATCATCTTGAGCGCAAACGATTTATTCCTTTAAAAAGAATGAAAGATTATAATCCACTTGAACTTGAAAACGTATGTTTTAAAGGGACGTATATTGTTGGTGGAAATGCGAAGGCTGTAGTAGTTTCGACTGGGAAAAATACGTATTCAGGGATTCTTCATACTTGTTGTAGTAGAACGTCTTAATGTGTAAATGATGCTAAATATACAAAAACAATGTATAATAGACAAAGTTGAAAAAACGTAGAATGGTAATCTATTTATATAACCTTACGTGATGACGTGGGGTTATTATTTTTTTGGTAGGAGAGGAATTATGAAAAAAGTATTATTAGTTGATGGTATGGCGCTATTATTTCGTGCTTTTTATGCAACAAGTGTCTACGGACAGTTTATGAAACGACAAGATGGTATCCCTACAAACGGGATTCATGGTTATATGAAACATTTATTAACGGCAATGCAAGCAATTGAACCGACACACATCGTAACATGCTGGGATATGGGAAGTACGACATTTAGAACAGAATCGTTCTCAAATTATAAAGCGAATCGTGCGGCACCGCCGGAAGAATTAATTCCGCAATTTGATCTAGTACAAGAAATGACTGCGAAATTATCTGTTCCAGTTATCGGTATGAAAGGGTATGAAGCGGATGATTGTATCGGTACACTAGCGAAACAATACGGCAATGAAGCGGAAGTTTATATTTTAACAGGTGATACGGATTTACTTCAGCTTGTTGATAAGAACGTTACAGTTATGCTTCTGCGCAAAGGAATTGGAAATTACGAGTATTACACACCGGAGAAAATTATGGAAGAAAAAGGTGTGGAACCGTGGCAAATCGTGCATGCGAAAGCTTTCATGGGAGATACGAGTGATAATTACCCAGGTGTAAAAGGTATCGGTGAAAAAACAGCGTATAAGCTTATACAAGAACATGGTACAGTAGCAACTGTACTAGAAAATGTGGCATCATTAACGAAAGCACAACGTACGAAGATTGAAAGTGATTTAGAGAATTTAAATATTTCATTACAATTAGCGCAAATTCATTGTGAAGTTCCTATTTCATGTTCACTAGAAGAGGGATTACACACAATAGATGAAGAAAAACTACGATTCGTTTGTGAAGAAATGAATTGGGGAAGACCTGAAATATTAATCAATATGCTGTAAATAGTTTGGTAAGAGGGATGTTGCATGAGTCGAACGTTGACTAAGTGACACCTTCTTTTTGTTTTGGAAAACAGTATGTTAGTAAGTGAAAGTATATGGAATGTAGCTTAAAATATATAAATATTTCGACAATATAAATTGATAAAAGTTGATGAAAATAGCAAATTTTATAATTAAGTGAATTAATTTCAACATAGTTTTAGAACAGGCTCTTTTTTCGTGTTCACAAAGTTGTCAGAAAATAAACGGAATTTTCATATGAAGTTCAAATGAAGTTCACAACAATCAATTATTATAAGAACAACCAGATAATTCTTTATCTTTTATATAAACCATCCCCCAAGGAGGACAATGAAAATGAGAAAAAAAGTGAGAAAATCCTTTAAACAATTATTAATTGAAAATAAACAATCACTATTAAATAATAAAGAAAATATGAAAGAAATTGAGGAACGAATTGAGAAACGACATGTAGCATATAGTGGTGCCAGTAATTAAATAAAATAAAAGAAGATAGCCTTTATAGGCTATCTTTTTTTGTTTTATATTGAAAAAACTCTATTTCTCTCTTTAATTTTGTAACTATACAAGATATTTTTATAGTGTTTTTCTATCAATATTATTCATTTTTCGAGGTTGAAATTGGTATATGCCAATTCTTAAGATTCGCTATTCATAATATTACAAAAAATGTTACAATACATTCAAAATTACGCTATAAAATCATTTTAATATGAAAAATTGGAATGAAAAGAAAGGAGAGGAATATGAATAATGGTGTCGCTTTGAAATGATTATTATCATTTCAGTAGGAGTTGATGTAAAACGATGGATAGGTATGAAGAACTGGATTCTATACGAGGAATTTCTTCATTGATAGTAATGATTGGCCATCATTTAATGATTTTTTCAGCATTTCAAAATTACAGTTATGAAGATAATAAACCATTTGTTGTGTATCTATTAAAAGAAACGCCTGCTCGTCTAATTTTTAGTAGTGGTAACGAATCTGTTATTATCTTTTTTGTTTTGAGTGGATTTGTTTTGTATAAATCCATTCAAAAGAACTACGATAGCTATAGGTCATTCGTTTTAAAGCGTATATGCAGAATATATATTCCATATATCGTCGCGATAATTATAGCTATTTTATGCCAGACTACAATGAGTAAATATGGTATTTCGTATTTAAGTGAATGGTTTAATCGCTCATGGACGATTGAAAGTTCTTCAAGTTTAATAGCGCAACATATTTTATTGGTTGGGAAATATAATACAGATGCATATAACGGCGTAATTTGGTCACTTGTTCATGAAATGCGAATATCAATAATTTTCCCGTTAGTTTTGATGGTTTGTTTACGAAAAACGTTGAGGTATTCATTATTGTCAGTGTTTAGTTTTAGTATATGTTCTGTCGTAATTTTATTTTTATTTCACTCAAGTTTAACATTAACTAGTTATACATTAACTCTGCATTACACAGTGCTGTTTTTACTAGGAGCACTAGTTGCGAAATATAAAAATAAGTTAATAGTTTTTTATAGTAATCGTACTAAAAATGAGAAAATTGCATGGTTTTTATTTGCGATTTTACTTTATATGTATGAAGGGCTTATTGGAGAAATTAAATTACTCAATAATTTTATATTTCGAGACTACGTAGTAGCGATAAGTGCGTGTTTATTTGTCATATTAAGTTTGTCAGTATCAACTTTGTCATCCTTGCTGCGTAATAAATACTTGTTATACTTGGGAAAGATTTCTTACAGTCTTTATTTATACCATATTATATCTTTATTTTCCCTTATGTACATGCTCCATGAAATATTGCCTTTACCTATTATTTTAATTTTTTCGCTTATTTTTTCGTTTATACTTGCGATGATTTCTTATTTGTTTGTAGAAAAATTTGCATTCAGGATCGGAAAGTATATAACAAAGCAATCGAATTTAGAAAAGAAAGGACTATCTGTAGAAAGTGAGTTGCAGGATGTCATTCAAACAAAGGCGGTGAAATAATTGAAGCAAGAAATGAGTATAAAAGATTTTCAACAATTATTGAAAAGAAGATTCGTAACGATTATTTTAACGATGTGTTGTTTAACCGCTTCTTTAGTTCTTATCTCTATGTATGTTTTAAAGCCGTCATATCAATATTCAACGCAAATTCTTGTTGGGAATTTAGATGAGTTTAATAAGGAAAATTCAACAAATAAAACACAAGAAAATAAGCAACTAGTAACATCGTATGTTGATATTTTAAAAAGCCCATTAATTATTTCAACAGTCAAAAAAACTTTGAAATTAGAGCAATCAAGTTATGAATTAGCACAAAAAATCTCGGTGGTGAATACGGACAACTCACAAATTGTAACTGTTACAGTAAAAGATTCCAATCCGAAAATCGTGAAAGACATTGTAAAGACATTGGCAGAGCAATCACAAAAAAGCTTTCAACAGTACACAAATGTACAAGGGGTGAAAGTATTGACTGATCCTGAGTTACAGGAACAGGCTGAAAAATTGTTTCCGAAATTTCAACTAATCATTCCTATTTCTTTAATTGTTAGTTTTTTTGTTGGGATAGGTTTAGCTGTATTTCGAGATTATTTTGATGAACGTATATACACGGAACAGGATTTAGAGAAAATAACAACAGTCTCTGTTATTGGTCACATAAATATGAAACCAAATAGAAAAAAGAAACCTACAGAAGTTGATGGGCAATCATCTATATATCGAGGTGAACATGTCGATGTTTAAGAAAAAAAAAATACTACCATTCGATCCGCATGATGCTCTGATGAAAGAGCAGTTTTATACGGTGTATCACGCATTAAAAAAATCTGGAAAGCAAGTGTTTACAATTAGTTCAACGAAGGACAGTGGCGTTGTTGCCTCACTTATCGTAAATATGGGTCTAGTGTTTGCGGAAATGAAGAAAAAGGTGTTACTTATCGATGTGAATTTTTCTGACCCTAAATTACATGTATTATTACAAAGCGATCACATGATAACAGTAAACGATATAATAAGCTCTTTCGCCTGCAATTATGAACCTTTTTCTAGTAATTTGTCTAATTACTTATATTGTATTCCTGCAAAAAAAACAGTACACACAGGGACACCATTAGTTGCAATGGATGAATTTGATAGTTTAATTGCTAAGTGGAAAGAAGATTTTGATTACATTTTCTTTTATTCATCTGAAGTATTTGAGCTTCCTGCTACGCACATGATTGCAGGGAAATGCGATGGAGTGGTCTTAGCGGTTAAAAAGAGAAAAGATTCCCTACGTACTGTGCAAAAAGTGATAGCAAATATAAAGAAGAAAGAATGTGAATTAATAGGTATAGTTTTATATTCTTGAATGTGGGGGTAACGATCTATGATTCGTGAAACAAATCAAGCCAAGTTGTATACGATTCCGGCCCAAGAAAAGACCAGTATTTTGAATCGAAGTATAAAGCGCTTGTTTGATATTATATTTTCACTCATATTGTTACTAGTAACGCTGCCAATTATGTTGTTTTTTTGTATTATAATTGCTTTCGAAACAGCAGGAGCTCCAATTTATTTTCAAGAACGTTTAGGGATGAATGGGAAGAAATTTAATGTATTTAAATTAAGGTCGATGGTAAAAGATGCTGAAATAAATGGACCGCAATGGGCAGATGAAAATGATCCAAGAATTACTAAAGTTGGATCATTTATAAGAAAAACGAGAATTGATGAATTGCCGCAACTTTTCAATGTTTTAAAAGGCGATATGTCTTTTGTTGGACCTAGGCCAGAGAGAGAGTATTTTTATAAACAATTTGATGCCTATATTCCGGAATTCAAGGAACGTTTAATTGTGAAGCCAGGGTTAACAGGATGGGCACAAATAAATGGTGGGTATGATCTTGATCCGAAAGAAAAGTTGAAATGGGACATGGAGTATATTGAAATGAAAACGATTAAGATGGACATTCATATTTTATGTAAGACGGTTTTAATTGTATTGAATGGTAATGGCGCAAGATAAATATATATGTAAACAAACAACATATGTAAGTAGGTTACTTGCAAAGGAGAACTGGTATGGGTAGATCTATTCTAAACAATATTATCCATCTATTTTATAGTACGATTTTAGCTAACCTTCTTCAGGCTGTCAGTTTAATCGCTTTAGCAAACTTTTTTAACGCACAACATTATGGGATGTTTAGTGTTGCCATAGCAGTGACGTTTGTTATGTTATTTTTTACAGATTTAGGACTTAGTAATACGTTTCTTCGAGAAGGGGCAAAAGATGGAGCAGATTTAGAAAAGATTTTATCATCGTATATAAAAATAAGGGTGATTCTACTTATTTTTATTTCTATCATCGGTTATATTGCTATTCATTATATGTATGCGGATAGAAATGTAATTTATATGATGATAAACGTAATGTTTTTCATGTTAATAGGGTTAACTTGGCAAAACATAGGTATTGCCTATTTTCAACTGACGGAACGTATGAAGTATATAGCGCTCATTAAAGTTGTATCAGCATCGGTTATCATTATAATTACATGTTTTTGTATTTTGGGAGAGTTGCCGGTGTATGTAACGGCTCGCTTATATGCTTTTGGGTATATGATTGGTGGTTTATTCAGTATATATATCATGAGAAGAAAGACGAAAATGAATATGAAAGTTGTAATTCATAAAGCGTTATTTTGGCAATTACCTCCCTTTATTATTAGCGGTTTTTTAATAATGAGTACGCCACAATTAGCGCCTATCTTGCTCAACTATACATTGCCATTAAGTATGGTAGGTGTTTTTGCAGTGGCGTACCGGATGCCGGCAGCTTTATATCAAGTACCAGGGGTGATTGCAGGTGCATTTTTTCCAGTGCTCTTTAAGCATTATAACCAGAATAATTTAGAAGAGCATACGAAATTAAATTTGCTTCAAATCAAATCAATGGCGATTGTAGGAATATGTATGACGATCGGTTTATATCATTTAGCACCATACTTTATTTCTATATTTTTTCATGAAGAATGGAGCAATGCAGTAGAACCACTCCAAATATTATCATTTCTTATTGTGCTACAAAGTTTAAATATTGCCATTGCTGACGGTTTAACGACGAGTGGATGTCAAAATAAGAGAACTATTGTGCAGTGTGTAGCATTGGTGATGGGTGGGGTTATGCTTTATAGCTTTAGTAGTATTGGTGGAGTGATAGGAGCGGCATATGCTATGGTTTTATTTGAAATCGTCGCTTTAGTGGGATATATAGCGGTAAGTGCAGTGAAGAAAAAAATTGTATTCCAAATTGTAATCCCTTATACAATTTACTTTGGCATAACTTTTATAGGAGTGCAATATATGTTGCATGCATACAATTTGATTGCACTTGTACTTCATACGGTTATTGTAGTAGTTGGTATATTCCTATATGATCGTGAGTTGAACAAACTTATTCTTTCGTTTATACGAAAGACAGGAGAAAAGGATTATATTACGAAACAGGGGATATAGCCTATGGAAAATAATATGCAAATTTCGATGAAATGGATTTTTCTTCTAATCTTGTTTGTTATGTTAAGTAAATACAATATATATATAGGATTTTCCTTGAAAATATATATGATTTTCTTAGTCATTTATTTTTGTTTTACAATTAAAGACTTTCATGTTCAAAAGCTATATTTGCATGAAGTGGTATTTTTATTGTTCTATTTCGTTTATTGTTTAAGTGGTATTCTTTCAGTGTATTTAAGTGCTAGTATTCGTATGGTTTTTGGTGTGCTTCTTGTTTTAGGTTGCTATTTTATAATGAGGAATTTATTGGGGAATACCGAAATAGTAGTGCTTGAATCATCCATTGCCTACGCAGGGATAGTATTTAATATTGTGAGTCTTATACTCTATATAATCGGATTACAATATTTTGGACTATATGGTGGGGAAGAGAGAGAAGTTTATGCTGGGTTATTAGTTGATAGAGGATATCCAAGGTTAATTGGGCTATTAGATGATCCTAACATTTTTATTTTTTATAATACGATATTTTTTATGTATTATATGACAAATTTATATAACATGACCAACGTCATAGGATTGGTTTTATGTGTTACGACAAGTTTATTAACATTTTCAAGAGGTGGGATTTTAGCAATTGCGCTTGTTATTGTTGTATATATATGCATGTCTAGCTTTGCTAAAAAAGTGAAAATATTAATAGGTTTAGTAATATTTAGTATTGTTATTTTTAGTTTATCGAATGCAGTAATGGGTGGACAGTTGGATGATATATTGAACAAGCGGATTTCTGATTTTTCTCACGATAATGGAAGTGGTAGATTTACATTATGGGAAGCTGCTTTTAAATATTATTTATCTAATCCATATATCGGTATCGGTGCATTTAATTTTTCTAATTATTATGAATACCAGTTCAATGAGAAATTATATGTGCACAATACATTTTTAGAAATTTTATCTGAATCGGGTACAATCGGTTTTCTTTTATATAGTGCGTTTTTATTCATATTACTGTTCAAGTTAACACAGTATAACTTGTTTCGCGAAAAACCATATCTTTTATTGACTATGATTGGATTTTTATTTCAGATGATGTCATTGTCACTCATTATTAACGAAGCGTTCTTTTTATTTTTAGCAATGGTTGTGAAGTACATTTCAATATATGAAGGAAGGGGAAAGGTAGATGGTAAAATGTCTATTAGCGCATAATATGACGCCTCATGTCTCCGTAATAACACCTTCTTATAATAGTATACGATTTATAGGTGAGACGATTTTATCTGTACAGAATCAATCATATGAAAATTGGGAAATGATTATCGTTGATGACGCTTCAACTGACCAATCTCTTGCAAAAATTAAAGAGATAATAGAAGGGGACTCGCGTATTAGGCTATTATCATTAAAAGAAAATGTTGGTGCTGCGAAAGCTCGGAATTTAGCAATTAAAGAAGCACGAGGAAGGTATATTGCTTTTTTAGATAGTGACGACATTTGGTTACCAAATAAATTGGAGACGCAATTGATATTTATGGAAGAAATGAATGTGGCCTTTTCATATGCATCGTATAGTTTAATAGATGAAAACGGTAATGAACTAAATCGAGAAGTGAATGTACCAAAATCTGTTGACTATCACTATTTGGTAGGGAATACAATTATCGGTTGTTTAACAGTAATGATTGATCGTGAAAAAATTCCGCATATTGAAATGCCTAGTGTACAGCCAGAAGATACAGCGTTATGGCTGTACTTATTACATGAAGGGCATGAAGCGAAAGGGATACAGCAAGTGTTAGCGAAGTATAGAATTGTTGCAAATTCTGTTTCAAGAAATAAAATGA
Organism: Bacillus sp. LSHTCR4; assembly: GCF_057197025.1. Lineage (NCBI taxonomy): Bacteria > Bacillati > Bacillota > Bacilli > Caryophanales > Bacillaceae > Bacillus > Bacillus sp. LSHTCR4. Next base: position 633,068 of record NZ_JBXUNO010000001.1, read on the forward strand.
GAGCTGCTTTTCGGTATTGGAAATTATTAAGGGAGCAAAAATGTCTTAATGCAGTGCAAATTTTTTACTATTTTAGTAAGTATGCTTATCATGCCTATAGAAAAAATAAAATCAATGTAGTTGGGAAGACGCAATTATGAATATACTGTTGATGACAGATAAATTGATAACTGGCGGAGCCGAAAGTTATTTCTGTAAATTGGAAAGCAATTTGCGTTATGAGGATTTTAAGGTTTATACAGCTGCAGGTGATGGAGAACTATATGAATCTCTTACTAGAAAAGAAAATTTTATGTTACTTAGTCGATGGAATCATTTGAGAAATCTTTATTACTTACGAAACGAAATTTGTAAACGAAAGATAGAACTTATACATGCAAATAGTTTGCGAATGGTATTATATGCTTTTCTACTTCAAAAATTTATGAAAAAAAAGATGAAAATTGTGTATACGAAACATAATGTAACAATATTAGAAAAGAAAATGCCAATTCTTTTTCGTTATTTTATGAATAAATATGTGAACAATATTATTACAGTAAGTGAGTTTGAAAAGAATAATTTACTTTCAATGCATGTAGCAGAAGAGAAAATAAAGACAATTTATAACGGTGTTGATATAGAAAAGTTTTTATTCCAGCAGAAAAAGAAAGAATCTATTTATAAAATAGGGATATTAGCTAGGCTATCCAAGGAGAAAAACCATCAACTATTTGTAAAAATTGCAAATGTGTTGAAAGAGAGAAATGATTTTAAATTTTATATTGCTGGTGATGGGCCAGAGAAAGAACCTATTATGAAAGAAATAGAAAAGTATGGATTGCAACAAAGTGTAAAGATGTTAGGGAATATTTCCGAGCCGCATAGGTTTATAGGGAATATGGATGTCTTACTTTTATTATCTTTTCGTGAAGTGTTTCCAATGGTAGTAATTGAAGCAATGGCTACAGGAACACCAATTGTTTCAATAGATGTTGGCGGCATAAATGAGGCAGTAATAGATGGAGAATCAGGTGTGTTGATACATGAATATTGCGAATCTAAATTTGCAGATGCACTGGAGAAATTACATGGAAATGAAGAAAAGGTGAATGATATGAGAGAGAAAGCGCGAGAAAAAGCGGAACGAAATTTCTCGTTATTTAAAATGATAGAAGAAACGAAAGATATATATGAATTAAACAAATGACTGTCGAAGTCGTTTGTTTTTTTATTATAGAAACTTTTAAGAGAAAACGCACATATTATATGAAAAAGGTAATATGAGGAGTGAATTTATTTTGTCAGAATATATTTCTTCCCAAGAAGATTGTGCACCAGAAAATAGCGTTCATATTGATTGTTTTGGAGCAGTTCCGAACTCAGGAAATGATAGCTCATTAGCAATCCAGCAAGCTATAAATTATTGTGTAGCGAATCGAATTTCGACGGTTAGAATTACAGGGGTAAATACGTACAAAATTGTAAAGCCGATTGTTATTAAGTCAAATGTAAGATTAGAGTTAGATCCTACTGTAACGCTGCAAATTGATGGAGATTTTAATGCGTTTGAACTGCAACAAAATGCGTCTATAACAGGTGGTACAGTTCAAGTTATAAATTCAGTGTTTCAATCCGCTGTTATTTATATTTCCGGTTCACAACAAATAGAAGTTCCTAATCACTCTCTTATATCAAATATAAATATAATAAATGCAACGTCGTCATATAAAGGTAAAGCAATACACTTTTATTGTCAAAAAGCATGGGATTATATTAGTTTCTTTCAAGTTAATTTTATTCAAATTAAAAACTTTCAAACTGCAATACATTTGAAGACAGAATATATAGATGATATCAATACACCTTGCTGGATTAACGCAAATGTATTTCAATCTATATTTATTGATGGATGTCAGTATGGGATAGAAGTTGATGGGAACAGTGATTTACCAAATGAAAGTTCAGGAAATACGTTTCATGATATTCAAGTGCAATGTAGACAGCAAACGAAAAAAGTCATTCGTTGTACGGGTGCCTATAATACATTTGATTGTATGATTTGGGATACGTACCGGATGAGTAGTGAACAGATTGTCATTGAATTTTCTTCTAATTCGCATCGTAACTATCTTTTTTCAAATTTACTTTCTACAACTATTGTAGATAAAGGGCAATACAATGTTTGTAAGTCTACCTATGAAGAATCTCTTCGAATTCAGTTACCAATTACGTTAAATAAACCACATTTAATAGGGAATCAAGATGATATTTTAGTAAATGCTCAGCAGAAGTATACAATTAAGCAAGTAAGTGGGAAATTACCGTACGGGGGGAATCTCGCAAATTGTTTTAATTTAATAGATGAACAAAGTGTAAACTATATTGATGTTCCTGATAGTAATCCAGTTGTCATTGAACTAGATTTCACGAACAATCCAATCAAAATGTTGAATTGTTTTGGAATGTATTTTGGATGGGGAGAGAGCCCGAAGAAAATTAAAGTTGAATATGCATTAAGTGCAACTGGAAATTGGGTGGTTGCATCGGATGTTCCATTAAATGTAGGCGATACAATTATATCTAATATGAAAGCGAGTCAGTTATATAAAGTTAGAATTACATTGAGTGGTTATTCTCAAGATCATAAGCGTTTTCGAATTAATCGTATGTTTGCAAGGTCTTCTATGGAAAATGGGAATGCTTGGTTAGCAACAACTGGCGGAAGAATGTTTGGAGATATTGAAATAGAGGCAAGTAAAGGTATAATCATGAAGACTGCTAGTGGAGCGAAATGGAAAATTACTATGAATGAGGCTGGCCAACTTATTACGACGAAAATAACTTGAGATAATGCTTAATTGTATATCATTGGACGAGTTACAACGTAGTGCGATAAAGGTAATGAAAAAGAGATTGTAATTTGGTTGAAACCAAATTACAATCTCTTTTTTGTTTCATTTAATCCCACCAAATCCAAGTCCAAAGGTAATTTCGTACATTTCCAGGAGTAATCCGTATGAAGCGTTCACCGTCAAAGAAGCAATTAAAATTTGGAAGTGTTTCATCTGGATTTTCTGTAACAAAGGTGACAATGTTTTCGTTACTTGTGATGGTTACTGTAATTGGTGGGTCGGTAGGCGAGGCTTGAAGTTGTAACGAAATATTAGCCGTATTTTTAAATTGATTATTAACAGGTGTACTTATCACTTGTACTGTGAATAATACGATAATTGTTTCGCTTGGTTCTAAATTAGTAGCGACTAGGAAACCGATATTCGGATTCGCTAGTGGAGAACGTTCCCCATTAATGGAGACAGTGCCGTTCATAAATTGTAAGCCTGCTGGAATAGTATCTTGTAAAGAAACATTTGAAAGTGAAACCTCGGAAGTATTCGTAATACGCACCGTGTAATCAAAATATTGATTTAAATAAGCTGAGCTGACGGAAGCGTTTTTCACTACTGTCGCAGTTATAAATTGAACTGGTATACGAACGATATTTGAATTAACAATAAAAGTAATAATTGGGGCCTGTGGTGTCAATTGGAAGGCGGCTGTAACTGTTGCAGAATTAATAATTGTACTGTTTGAAGGGATAGAAGTGACGAGAACTTGAAATGTTATCGTTGCTACTGTATCTGCAGGTAAAGCGCCAATATTAATACCAGTGTCTGGCCGGATATTTGGAACCGGAGTCCCGTTAATTGTTACGCTATTTTCTATAAATGTTGTACCAACTGGAATTATATCTAGGACGGAAGTACTGATTGTAGGAATTGGTGAATGATTTATCACTTCTAATGTGAAAGTTATGGTATCTCCTGTCGCTATGATAGATTTATCGGCTGTTTTTTCAATACTAACCATCGGATCAACTACTGTTGTTGTAACAGTAGTTGTTTGCTTTGTAACGGTATTTATTTGCCTTGTAATCGTAATAGGTGGTTTGGTTGGACCGACAATAGGTGTATAGGAAATAGTAGCATCGTTATTGATTGTAGATTGAAGAGTAGAGGAAGATATTGTAACTTGGAATGTAATAATAACAGATTCATTTGGAGCAAGCTTTCCTAACGTAATACCATTTTCAGGATTTGCATTAGGCTGATTGAGTCCATTAATCGTAACACTACCAATAACGAATGTCGTATCTACTGGTGCCGTGTCTACTAGAAGAATATCTTCAATAGTCATATTACCACTATTAGTAATAGTAATGGTGTACGTTAAAGTTTGACCAGGTAAGGCACTCGTGAAATCAACTGCTTTTATGGCAATGACATTATCATTTTGAACGGTTGTTGTGACTGTATTTGTTGTCGTCGTATTCGTAACAGGTGCGTTATTTGGGTTGACTATATAGTTAAAAGTAGTGATTGCTTGGTTGGTGAGTTCGTTTTGTATTGGAATAGAAGTCACAGAAACTTGAAATGAAGCGATAGCATCTCCACCAACAATTATAGTGCCAATTGGTATGCCACTTACTGGATTAACTCCTGGAAGAGTTTCTCCGTTTACAATAACGCTATTTTCTATAAACGTAGTACCTTCAGGAATAATATCTTGAATGACTACATCATTTGCTGCAACATTACCAGTTTGATTGAGTGTAATCGTATACGTTAACGTGTCACCGACAGTTGCAAATGCAAGGTCTACAGCTTTATTACTATTCAAAGTCGTGTGATTAATTTCTGTTACGGCAGCTGATGAAATAATAGTTTCGGTAATAGGTGGTCGATCTGGTAACGTGTATTGAAATTCAATTGTACTTGTGTTAGAGATTGGATTTGTTTGTGGAATCGAAGTAACCCGTACTTGGAATAGAATAGTTGCTGTTGTATTAGGTGGAATGTTATCAATTTGTATCCCGCTAAGTGGATTGTCATTTGGACGAGCGTTGCCATTCACAATAACACTGTTCTCTATAAAGCTCGTATTTGCTGGGATGATATCTGTAACGATAATGTTTTCTACTTGTATATTCCCATTGTTTGTGATGGAAATTGTGTAAGGGATAATCGTTTGTAGGTCAGCGTATTGGATAGGCGTTGTTTTTGTTGCGACTATAGTAGCAGTAATAACTTCAGTGAAGGTAATATTACTAGTCGATATTTGTTCTTCTCCATTTATCGTATAACGAGAAGTTGATTGATTTTGAACATGGCCGCTAGCTGGGAGCGCTATGACGGTAACAGAAAATGTGACTGGGATAGAAATGTTAGGAGCAATCGTTCCTACAAGTATACCGGTACTTGGATTGGCGTTCAGCTGCGGAGTGTTATTTACTAAAACGCTACCGTCAATAAAGGTAGTTCCACCAGGAATATTGTCTGTAAATACAACAGCAGTGGCATCTGTATTCCCTGTATTCGTTAAAGTTGTTGTATAAGTTAAAATGTCACCAATTGTTACAGAAGTCAAATCAACAGTTTTAAGTGAAACGATATCAGCATCATTAATTTGAACGAAAGTAGTGTTGGAAGTAGTCGATTTTTGAATTGGTGCAAAATCAGGGTTGAAAATAAAGTCGTAGGCGATGTTTGCAGTATTAGGTGTTGGGTTTACAGCAGGTAAATTCGTAACGGAAACTTGGAAGGTTATTGTAGCCACTTGACCTGATGCGATATTAGGGATGGAAAAGCCGATATTCGGATCTGCCGCAGGAAATGCAGTATTGTTAACTATTACACTTCCCGGGATAAATACTGTTCCATCCTCTATCGTATCTGTAAAAAAGATGGAGTTAGTTGTAGTGGAACCGTTATTTTGAATGAGTACTGTATATTCAATAGTTTCATCAATGTTAGCTAATACTGTATTAGCGGATTTTGTAGCGATAAGAATAGCATCAATAAATTGTATATTTGTAGCATTGGAAGAGGTCGTTTCTGAAATTGCTGGTGTGCTTGGGTCTGGTCGATACTCGTAGTGAATGACGGCGATATTATTAATGTTATTTTGAGGAGGTATAGAGACTACATTTACTTGGAACGTAACGATAATTGTATTATTTGGAAGGATAATATTAAGGGTGATTCCGGTAATTGGATTCTCGTTAGGTCTTGGTATACCATCTACAAGGATGCTATTTGGAATGAATGTAGTGCCAGCAGCGATTGCGTCAATTAGGAGAGTATTTGTAATAGGTACTGTACCAGCGTTTGTAACTGCGACTGTATATGTGATGATTTGACCGATGCGTGTAATAGATCTGTTAGCGGATTTAATTGCACTAACATTTGCTGTACGGACTTCCGTGTTTACTGCATTTGATAACGATCTACGCTGAATAATTGGAGAACTAGGCTCAATTTGGTATTCATACGAAGTGTCTGAAATGTTAATGACTGTATTGCCAGGAGGTATACTTGTAAGTTGTACTTGGAATGAAATAGTGACTGTTTCATCTGGTTGTATCGTGCCAAGAGTTATTCCATTTTCAGGGTTCGCACCAGGCTGAATGACATTATTTATTGATAAGCTATCTTCAATGAATATAGTACCTTCTGGAATGTTGTCAATGAACACCGTATTGTTAGCTGGAACAGTTCCGATATTTTGTAGTGTATTTGTGTAGGTAATATTTTGCCCGATGGATACGAAAGTAACATCCGCTTGTTTAACGGAAATAATATTTGCATTTTGAAGTGATGTTGTAACGATATTAGAAGTTGCAGAGCGATTCACTGGGGGAGCTGTAGGAATACTTACATATTGGTAAGTTGCTGAAGATTGATTTACAATTTCTGTTTCAGTAGGTGGATTATTTGTTTGTACTTGAAATAGTATTGTTTTGGAACTATTTGGTGGGATCGTTCCAATTGATATTCCATTTTCAGGATTTGCACCAGGCTGAAGTACACCGTTAATTGTGACGCTGTCGGGAACCAATGTAGTCCCAGCTGGAATCGAATCTGTAAAAATAATATTTATTGCGTCAACATTGCCGATATTTTTCACTTCAGAAATATAATGGATCGTTCCACCAATATCTACAGTTGTTGGATTGGATGTTTTTGTAATTGTCAATTGTGCTTGCACGAAATTTGTAATGACGATATTACTAGTAGATGTTTCCGTAATAGGAGGTTGCCCTGGATCTGGTTGAATTGTATATGTTGTATTGGATTGATTTGTAATCGATTGTTGCGAGAATGGATCGTTAATAAGAATTTGGAACGAAATAAGGTGAGTAGCGTTTGCTGCTAGGTTAGGCAAAGTAACACCTGCGTTTGGATTTGCACCAAGTATAGCTGTTCCGTTAAGTGTAAAACTATTATCTACGAATGTAGTCCCTTCTGAAATAGTATCTGAAAATATAAGATTAGTAGCTTGAATATTTCCGGTATTCTCTAGTGTTATCGTATAGGTCAAAATGTCACCTATTGTTGCTTGTTGTGCATTGACTGCTTTTAATGAAAGAACATTCGCATCCGAAATTTGTGTGAATGCTGGATTAGACGTTATTGTTCGAGAGATGATAGGAGCGGTTGGATCGGCGATAAAAGTATAGGCAATACGGGCTATATTAGAAATTGGATTCACGCTTGGAATGGATTGAACGATAACTTGGAATGTTATGGTGATAATGTCTGAAGGCACGATGGAGTTTAATGGTATCCCTACGTTTGGATCGGTACCTGGAGCTGAAACGCCATTAATGGTTACGCTATTCGGAATAAATGCAGTTCCTTCTGGGACCAAATCTGTTAAAGTAACTGTATTTGCAGTTGTATTCCCCTTATTTTGAATGACTACGGTGTAAGTGATTGTACCGTTAGTAGATTGTACGAGAGAATCTGTATTTTTAATTGCGGATAACGATGCATCAACGACAGCTGTACTAACCGTATTAGATGAAGATGTTGCTGTAACTGGTGGTTGACTCGGATCGACAATATACGTGTAACTTGTAAGTGCTTGGTTTATAATTGCTCCTTGCGATGGAATAGAGCTTGCAAGAAATTGGAACGTAATCGTAGCAGAATCACCTGGTGCGATAATACCAACTGGAATACCGAGAGTTGGACTTGCATCTGGAAGTGAAATCCCGTTGAGTGTAACACTATTTGGAACAAATAATGCTCCTTCAGGAACTCCGTTAATGAGTAATACAGAGTTTGCAGGGAAGTTTCCAGTATTCGTTAATATTGCTGTATACGTAATGATATCTAAGGTAGATACAATTGTTCGATTTGCCTCTAAAACAGTTGTAACAGTCGCGTTATTAATTTGTGTTGAAGCGCTATTAGAATTTATTGTGCCGGTAACAGGAGGAGCCGCCGGATCAACGATAAATGCGTATTGAATAGATGCAACGTTTGTAATTGGATTTGAAGGTGGAGTAGATGTAACTATGACTTGGAAAGTAACAGCTAAGGAACTACCCGCGCTAACGGTTCCGATATTAACTCCGTTATTTGGATTTGCACCTGGAATGGTATTTCCATTTACAGCAAAACTATTTTCAACAAAGGTCGTTCCTGCTGGAATGAGGTCTGAGAAATTTACATTCGTAGCGTTTGTATTGCCGCTATTTTGAATTAAAACGGTATAAGTGATCGTGTCTCCAATATTTGCAAAGGCTGTACTAGCAGTTTTTACAGCTGAAAGTATTGCTGAATTAATAGAAGTAACGAAGACATTCGTTTCCACGTTGCCAGGCTGAGCCTGTAAGGCATTGCCTACGTTATATTGGAAGTTCACAAATCCTAAGTTTTGAAGTTCAGGAGTGAATGTTGTTGGATTGCTTACAATTTGAACTTGGAATATGATTGTTACAGTTTGATTTGGATTGATTGTATTTATGCCAACACCGTCAATGATAGAAGCGGATGGTAATGAAGTACCGTCAACAACAACTGATCCTGCAACAAATTGTGTCCATGATGGTAAAGGGTCTGAGAAAATAACGTTGTTAGCTAGAATATTTCCTGTATTCGTAATCGTAGTTGTATACGTAATCGTATCACCAATCGTTGCAAAAGCTTTATCTCCGATTTTAATCGTGTTTAAAATTGCACTTTCGATTTTTGTTGAAACAGTAGTAGAAGTAATGTTTTTTGAAACTGATGGATTAGCCGGATTAACGATATGTTGAAAGTTAACGCTAGCTTGATTGGTAATTGGATTTATAGGCGGGATTTCATCTGCGATAATATTAAATGCCACAATGACAGATTGATTTGGCGCGATATCACCAATTGGAACCCCTGTAACGATATCTGCAGTTGGGATGCTAGTTCCGTTAAGTGTAAAACTATTCGGTTCAAATGAAGTTCCATCTGGAATAAGATCGGTAAAAATAACATTTGTTGCACTAACATTTCCGCTATTTGTAATTGTAACGGAGTAGACAATATCTTGCCCGATGTCAACCGTAGATACATTTGAATTTTTTTGTGCAGTAAGGATAGCGCTATTAATTTGTGTGGTTGTTGTATTAGATTGATTAGAAGTTGTAATAGATGGCTGGCTAGGGTCAACGACATAATGATATGTGATAGAAGCAGAATTAGAAATTGGATTCAGTGTTGGAAGTGTAGTAACAGTTGCTTGGAATGTGACGATTGCCGCATTACCACCATTAATGGAACCGATATTTACACCAGTAGATAAATCAGCATTTGGAATGGTTTGCCCATTAACTGTGAAACTATTTGGAACGAAACTTAAATTGCTATCAAGTATATCGATAACGGTAACATCAGTTGCGGTCACATTCCCGGTATTAGGGAGATTAAGTGTAAATGTTATTGTATTACCAACATCCGCAAAGGTAAGATCTGCTGTTTTTGTACTTATAATATTTGCGTTATTTATTTGAAGAAGCGTAGTGTTGGAAGTAGCTGAACTCGACACTGGAGGGTTAACAGGATCAACAGTAAACTCATATGTCGTTGATGCTGTATTCGGTGCTGGATTAATAGGTGGAATGCTGCTAACTGTAACTTGAAAGACGATACTATATATTTCATTTGGTGGAAGTGCTGCAAGTAATACACCTGTATTTGGATTCGCGTTAGGTTGTAAAACGCCATCAACGGTTAATGTGTTAGGAACAAATGTGAGTCCACTTGGTAATACATCTGTGAATATAATATTAGTTGCATCGGTATTGCCTACATTGGTAATAGAAGTAGTGTAAAAAGCGGTTTGCCCGATATCTACATAGGATACACTTTCATTTTTCGTCATGGATAATATAGCTTCTGTAACTTGCGTGGAAACAGGATTACTAATAGAAGTTTCTGTATCAGGTGGTGAGACTAATTGATACGATGTCGATGAGAAATTTACAATGGTATTTTCAGTTGGGAAGGAGCTCACGTTTACTTGGAAGGAAATATTTACTGTAGACCCAGCTGTTATAGGCCCAATATTTACACCGTTTGTTGGATTCGCACCAATTTGAGGAATTCCATTAATAGAAAATGAGTTTGCAATAAATGTGGTTCCGCTTGGCGCGGTATCTGTAAAAATAACATTTTGTGCGGAGGAATTTCCGTTGTTTGTTAAAGCGACGGTATAGGTGATTGTATCTCCGATTTGGCTATAGGTTTTATCCACTTGCTTTGATGAAAGAATTGTAGCGGTATTAATTGTAGTAAATACAGTGTTTGAAGTAGCAGTTCTTGAAACAATCGGTGTATTTGGATCAGCGATAAATGAGTAAGAAGCAGTAGCCGCATTGGCAATAGGATTTTGAACAGGGGTCGAAGTAGCGGTAACTTGAAATGCTATAGATATTGAGTTGTTAGGAGCAATTGATCCGATTGTTATACCTGTATTAGGATCGAGTCCGATGTGTGTACTGCCATTGATTGTGACACTATTCGGAATGAACGTTGTGCCGTCTGGAATAAGATCAGTGAAAGTAATATTCGTTGCATTTGTATTGCCAGTATTCGTTAAAATGGTTGTATAGGTAATGGTATCACCTAGTGTTACAATAGTTTGATCGACCGATTTTACCATCGTTATCATAGCATCTAATACAGGGTTTGTAACGATATTCGTTGAAGTAGAAGTAGTAATAGGAGCTGCGCTTGGATCAACAGTATAAGAGTATAAAATTGTATCGTTCCCCATAATTGAACTTGAAGGGGGTACAGAAATAACATTTACTTGGAAAGTAACAGTTACTGTTGCGCCAGGGGCGATATTTGGTATAGTTACTCCGAGCGCTGGCCGTGCACCAAATTGCTGCATACCATTGATTGTGAAGGAATTTGGTATAAATGTTGTGTTAGCTGGAATAGCGCTTGTGAATGTAATATTCGTTGCTGTTGTATTTCCTGTATTTGTAATAGTAGATGTATACGTAATTGTATCGCCAACAGAAATAATGGATTTATCAGCATTTTTTGTGGTAGTTAATATTGCGCTATTTATTGTCGTAGTAACGGTATTCGATGAAGCGGTTTGAGTGATAACTGGTTGACTTGGATCGACAATATGCTGAAATTGTACAGAACTAAAATTAGAAATTGGATTTATACTTGGAATGTTTGTAACAAGTACATTGAGAGTAATAACGGCCGTTCCATTTGGGTTTATATTTCCAATCTGAATCCCGTTAGATGGATTTCCGATTTGCTGTGTACCAGAATCGTTTGTAAGAGTACCAGATATGAATGTCGTTCCATCAGGTAAAGTATCCGTGAAAATTATTTTTTGTGAAGTGACATTTCCAGGGTTACTTAATGTAATTGTATAAGAAATTGTATCGCCAATCGTTGCGAAAGTTTTATCTACAGATTTGATTGCCACAATTTCCCCAGAATTTATTTGTGTCGAAACAGAATTAGATGTCGTATTTCGTGAAACAAGTGGTAAATTAGGTCCTGTCATAAATTGATAATCAATAGAAGCGCCGTTTACAACCGGTGAGTTTGGTCCGCCTGGTCCAATTGTGAAAATTGGATTTGGAATGCTAACTACTTGCACACGGAAGGTAACATTTATAAAATCTCCTGCAATAATATCTCCAATTGGTATCCCGTTCGCTGGATTTACTCCAGGTAATAAAACTCCGCCTACTCGAACGCTATCTTCTATAAATACTACGTTATTTGGAATCGGATCTGTAAAAATGATATTCGTAGCAGTTGTGTTCCCTACATTTTCTAATAAAACTGTATACGTTAAAAATGAATTTCCAGGTGCGATGTCAGAAAATAGTCGATCCACACTTTTCGTTGCTTGAATAATCGCTTCATTAATTTGAACTAACGTTGGATTACTTGTAGCTGTTTCTGTCACCGGCGGCTGGGTAGGGTCAACAATGATAGAGTATGTTGTACTAGATTGGTTCAATGTTGGATTTGTAGCTGGTATTGAGCCAACGATAGCTTGAAAGCTAATTGTTGTCGTTCCTCCAACTGGAATTGAGTCTAAAGAGATTCCGCTATCTGGTCTAAATCCAAGTTGTGGGATGGAGTTAATTTGTACGCTATCAGGAACGAATGAAAGTTCAGGTGGTAATATATCGATAAAAACAGGTGTGTTTGCGGTAGTATTTCCGCTATTAGTGAGGGTAGTTGTATACGTAATTGTATCTCCAACAGCAGCAAATGCGCTGCTTGCAGTTTTTGTTGCGATAACAGAAGCAGTATTTACTTGTGTAAAAGTTTTATTGGATTGAACTGTTCGTGAAACAGGCGGCTCATTTATATCAACAATAAAGCTATATTGAAGTGATGATTTGTTCGGAATTGGATTAGGGGCTGGAAGTGTTGTAATGTTTACCTGAAAACTGAGTGTACTCGATGCATTTGCATTTAAGTTACCAATATTAATACCGTTTTGTGGATTTGCATTCGGGATGGTTACACCATTTATATTAAAGCTATTTGGGACAAAGGCAGTACCATTTGGAATTGTATCTGTAAAAACAATGTTGTTTGCAGTCGTATTTCCTGTGTTTGTAACAGATGAAGTGAATGTAATCGTATCACCAATCGTAGCGAAAGTTGTACTCGCATTTTTATTTAAAACTAAAGTAGCATCAATAATTGGAGTAACCGTCGTATTCGTAATTGTACTATTAACAGCAGGTGATTGGTTTGGATTCACGGTATATTCATAATTTACAAGAGCATTATTTGTTAATGTGCCACTAGGTGGTATCGCTAAAATTTGTGCTTGAAAAGTAATGAATACAGTATCTCCTGGTGGAATATCTGCTAAGTGAATACCAAGTGATGGATCTAACCCTGGCTGCGGAATATTATCGATAGTTACAGAGTTTGGCACAAATGAGGCGCCTGCACCGAGTCCATCTGTTAAAACTGTAGCGCTAGCAGGGATATTCCCTGTGTTCGTAACTGCAATCGTATAAGTAACGATATCACCAATTGCAGCTGTCGGTGTATTCACTGACTTCGTAGCGACGATTGTAGCGTTATTAATTTGAGTTGTTATTAGATTGCTTTGCGCATTGGCGGAAGCAGGAGGTAAGTTAGGATTTACGATATATTGGTATGTTGTATTACTTTGATTCGGGATTGGATTTGGACTAGGAATGGAATTTACTATTACTTGAAATGAGATTGTTGCACTTGTATTAGGGTTTATTGGATCAATTGCAATTCCACTTGCTGGATTTGTATTAGGGAGTGTATTTCCGTTTACTGTTACACTATTAGGGATAAATGATGTTCCGTTTGGAATTACATCTGTAAAAATTACATTTGATGCAAGTGTGTTCCCGTTATTCGTTAAAGTAGTTGTGTACGTAATAATATCATTTACGTTAGCAAACTGTTTATCTGCCGATTTTACAGCGGCAATCGTAGCATTATCAATAGTTGTCTGTACAGTGTTAGATGCCACCATCTGCGTTACAACTGGTTTGGATGGATCGTACGTGTATTGGAATGTAGTGCTCGATTGATTTGTAAGCGGATTTGCACGAGGAATGGTTGGTACAGAAACTTGGAATGAAACAGTACGTGATGAATTCGCTCCTATCGTGCCAATCAAAATGCCATTAGCAGGGTTTGCATTAGCTATAGGGACACCGTTAATCGTTACAGTGTTAGGAAGGAAGATGGTACCAGCTGGAATGATATCTGTAAACGTTACATTAGATGTAGGGATATTGCCGTTATTCGTTAAAATTGTTGCATAAGTTATGATATCGCCAACATCAGCGAAATTTGTACTTGTTAGTTTCGTAGCAACAATATTAGCGGTGTTAATTTGTGTCGTTACTATATTACTAGTAGCATTTCTCACAACAGCAGGTGAATTTGGATCTGCGATAAAGCTATATTGAAGTGCAGCACTGTTTTGCACTGGATTTGGTGAAGGTATCCCATTCGTACTAATTTGGAAGACAATAGTTGTAATTCCGCCTGCTGGAATTGTGCCAATTTGAAGACCGACACTTGGATCGGCACCTAGTTGTAAAGTACCGCCTATAAAAATACTATTTGGTATGAGAGTCGTACCAGGAGGTAGTATATCAGTAACAACTACATTATTTGCGGGAGTATTTCCTGGGTTAGCTAGGGAAATGGTATATGTGATTGGTTGCCCAACATCAGCAATAGTTAAATCTACCTGTTTGACAATAACTACATTTGCTAAATTAATTTGCGTACTTACAGTATTACTTAAAGATGTTTCTATAGTTGGTGGATCACCCGGATTTAAAATAAAACTATACTGTGTACTAGATGAATTTAATGTTGGGTTTTGTGTTGGTAAAGAGGTGACAGTTACTTGATAAGAGACGGTAAGTGAGCTGTTAGCAGGAATGGAAGGTAACGGAACACCGACATTTGGATCGGCGTTATTTTGGAGTACACCATTAATAAGGAAAGTGTTTTGGATAAAGGTAGTACCGTCTGGATTCGGATCTACGAAAGTAGGGCTATCAGCAGAAACGCTTCCTGCATTCGTTAAAACGACGGTATAAGTTAATACATCCCCTACAGTAGCGAACCCTTTATCCACTGTTTTGGCTGAAATGACATTTGCATCGTTTACTTGCGTAAATGTAGTAGTTGAAGTAGTGTTCTTACTTACAGGCGAAGCGTTTGGATCAACAATAAAGTTATAAGAAATGGAGGCACTATTCGAAATAGGATTTGGGTTTGGAATGCTAGTTATTAATACTTGGAATGAAGCTGTAATCGTAGTATTAGCATTGATGCTACCAATATTGATGCTAGCTGGTGTTGCGCCCGGTTGAGTAACACCGTTAACTATAACACTGTTCGGTACAAAGGAAGTACCGTTCGCTATTGAATCGGATAGTAATACATTGTTCGCCGTAACATTTCCATTGTTTGTAAGAGCGAAGGTATAAGTTAATACATCTCCAACTTCCGCAAACGTTTTATCTACAGATTTAGTAGCTTGAAGGTTTGCTAGTCTAATTGTTGATGTAACAGAATTAGAATTTGCTGTTTTTGAAGTTGGTGGCAGACTTGGATTTACAGTATATAAATAAGAGGCCAAAGCATTATTAATGATAGGATTTTGGGTGGTAATATTGATGACAGTTACTTGGAAAGAAAGTGTAAAAGTAGCCCCGCCAGGAATTGTACCGATAGGTAAAGCAACGAGAGAATCTACATTTTGCAAAACGCCGTTTAGTGTTACAGTACCAGGAGTTAAAATTGTTCCATTTGGAAGTGGATCTGTTAGTTGTACGTTAGTTGCAGTTGTATTTCCACTGTTTGTAATAAGAATTGTATAACTGATTGTTTCGCCAATTGTAGCAAATTGCTTGTTTGTTGATTTTGTTAATGTTACATTCGCATTATTAATTTGAGTGGAAACGAGATTAGAAGAAATGTTTTTTGTAACGGGTGATTGGCTAGGGTTGACGATATATTGATAAGAAGCGCTTGATCCATTAGATACGCCATTTGACGCGGGTATTGTATTTACTACTACTTGAAATGAAACATTTTTAGTTGTACCAGTTGGGATTGATCCAATGTTCACACCATTAGCGGGATTTGCTCCTACTTGTGTCGTGCCATCAATTGTTAAACTGTTTAGAACAAAAGTTGTTCCGGTAGGAATGACATCTGTAAAAATAACATTGTTCGCATTCGTATTACCTGTACCTGTAAAGGAAACGGTGTACGTTAGTGTATCACCAATATCTGCAAAATTTTTATCTACTGCTTTCGTCATTGTTACAGTAGCATTATTCACTTGAGTGGAGACAATATTCGTCGTATCAGTTCCGCTTACTGCCGGTTGATTTGGTACAGGAATGTATTGATATGTTGTTGTTCCACTATTTAAGATGGGGTTTGTTTGGGGGATAGATGGAACGAATACTTGGAATGAAATAGTAGTCGTAGAATTAGCAGCAATAGATCCAATTGATATACCAGTAGCGGGATTTGCTCCTGCCTGAGTAACCCCGTTAACAGTTACACTCCCTGGAATGAAAGTAGTCCCGCTAGGAATTGGATCCGTATATATAACGTTAGTTGCAGCAATATTTCCTATATTAGCTAAGGCAATACTGTAAGTTAACGTTTCACCAATATCGGTAAAAAGTTTGTTAACTGATTTTGTTCCATTAATATCTGCGAGGTTAATTTGTGTTCCGGCAGAGTTGCTTGTTGCAAGACCGTTAAAGGTTGTTCCTCCAGCAATTGGTGTATATTGAAATGTAATATTAGCGGTGTTAGAAATCGGATTTGGATTTGGAAGAGAAACGACAGTCGCTTGGAAAGTTACTGTACGGGAAGCACTGTTATTAATTGTTCCAAGAGATATACCAGCGGCAGGATTTGCATTTGTTTGTGGTACGTTATCTACCGTTACAGTGCCAGGTATAAATGAAGTACCGGTAGGAAGATTATCTATAAAAATAACGTTATTGGCGGGAAGAAGCCCGGTATTAGGAATCGTAACGGTATAAGTGACGACATCCCCAATTGCAGCGACACTTTTATTTACGCTTTTCGTCGCTTGTATGTTAGGGGAATTTATGTTGATTTGTAAACCCACTGTATTTAACATATACGCGTCTCCGTTAGTTGTTAAACGGATGGCGGCGGACACTTGAGAATTTGTTAAATAAGGGGAAATATCAATAGAAGTAATGTCCCAACCTTGTCGACCGGCTGAGATGTTTGTACCTGTAGAGGCACTTTGATTTCGCGTTCCAAATGTCCCAGTTGTATCTAAGTTTCCTGCAGCGTTATTGACCTGAGAACCAAAAAAATTATTTACAGCATTATTTGGCCCAGATAATGCATTTAATGAACTGAAATTGGGTCCAAATAAAGCTTGATCCCCCGTTAAATCAGCATCTCCTTCGGTAGAACTTAAAAATAATCTCCCGCTTACAGGGCCTCCTGAAGGTGTTAAAAATCCTGAGACAGATACATCGGCACTACCAGTTTCTGCAGAAACACGGTTGCCTGCTACATAAATCGTTAAGTTTCTTGCGGGTAATGTCCCGTTCTGATAAGCGACGATAAGCGTCCATCCAGCTGAATTAATTGTTCCATTAGAAGCATCTATAGGATCTACAAGTCCAGGGACAGCTCCTGTAGTATAGGAACCAGAGCCTCCAGCTTGAATAAGAGTGGTTACGTCTGCTGAACGAGTGTAAAAGCCAAATGTAATAGAATTTGAAACGAAAGTTTGATTTGAAGCTGTAACAGCTGAAGGAGTAATCGAGTATGTTGAAACAGGTGTTGTAAAAGAAACCGGGTTTCCTAATACACTCGTAATGTTTTGATCACGAGATAAATAGTTTCCACCCCAAACGAGTTCTGCGTAAAGAATCGTACTACCAGCAGGTATATTTAAAATAGCGGTAGAACTATTTTGTGTATAGTTTAACGTTGTACCAGCAGGAAAAGTAGGTACTTGTAAAGCGGTATTCGTAGTTGCGAATGCACCAATTGCCCCGATTGTACCAGCACGGTTTTGATTACTAATTTTACTTAGGCCTAAAGTATTTCCTGTAATAGCGAGTGCGCCGTTTGTGGTGGTAGAAAATCGATTCGTAATGGGCATGTTGTCACCTCATTTACAATATAGTCTTGGTCAAAATAGGATATGTGTGTGACAAATAAAGGGTAACATGTACAAGTTGATTTAGTAATAATGAGTTAAATGTCTAAATAAGGGGATGGAGAATGACTGGATTGAAAATAAGAGTGAAGCGTCTTAGGGAAGAACAAATAGGCGATATTGTATCATTATCTTCTTATATTGGGTGGGATTATAACAGAGAAGAAATTGAGACTATTTTTAACGCAGGGATTGTATACGGTGTTTGGAATGAGAGAGAGGAACTAATTGCTAGCGCTGCAATTATATTATATGGGGAGAAATTAGCATCTATCGGAATGGTGATTGTACATCCAGATTATAAGGGGAGAGGGATTGGAAAGATAATAACGGATGCGTGCGTTAAAAGCGTATCAGCTCATACTCCAATTATGCTGATTGCTACGGATGAAGGGAAACCTTTATATGAAAAATTAGGATTTAGGGCAGTAAGTTATGTCTCTAAATACATATGTAACTCATACAATGTGAATGATTATTGTGTAAGAAATGAAGATTATATGATGGATTATGAGGAGGGTGATTTAGAAAAAATAATAAAAATAGATGAATATGCGTTTGGAACAAATAGAAAAGAGTTTTTAAAGAAAAGAATTATGCAAAGTGAACAGTCTATCGTTGTAAAGGACAAGGAACAAAATGTATTAGGTTACGGTTTAAGCATACAAACACCAGAAAATAAAATAATAGGGCCGGTTGTTGCTAAAAATGATGCGATGGCAATGAGAATTGTACATGATTTAGCAAAAGGGCATAATGGTAAATTAAGAATTGATGTACTAGAAGGAAAGAAAGATTTCATGAAAGTATTAGAGATTACCGGTTTCAAAAAGGTTAATACACCACCAATTATGATGAAAAATAGCGGTCAGTTATTAAAAAGGAATAATGAGTTATATAGCATTGCAGCACAAATTTTTGGATGAAAAAGAATCCTTCTGGACGAAGGATTCTTTTTCGTTAATCACGATATTGATCGTGATTTGGCTGAAAGAGGTCTTCCTCGATATCCCTCACCATCGAAAAATGATCAACATTATAATGACCATGTAAAATTTTATTGTGATGACCAATAATTTGCTCTGCAGATAATACAGTAGAATCAGTTGTGGAATGACCGTTTTTAATTAATGTAACATCAAAGCCTTGTACAGTTGCTGTTCTCACAGCAGTATCAATGCAATGCTCTGTTTTACATCCACCGATAACAATATGATTAATCTTTTCTTCTTTTAAAAGTTCAAGTAAAGAAGTGCCATAGAATGCGTTTGTTGCTGCTTTATTAATAAGGACTGCAGACGGAGGTGCTTTAATTTGATTATGTACTTCAAATCCTTCCCCGCTACCAGAAGCAACATCAATATCTCTTACGAAAATAATAAGGGCATTTGCATCTATTGCCTTCTGTACGGCTGTATTTAATGTAGATAATAGTTCTGTTTTACGAAAAACTTCATTTTCTTGTTCATTTCCATCCATTAATTCTTGCTGCGCATCAATAATTAATAGTGCTTGTTTCATCGTGTCTCCCCTTTAATATGAAATAAGTTCCACTGTACATATTCCTTCATATTGTATAGAAATCCTTCATTGTAAGCGGAGTAGCGGTTGATTTACAAAGTTGTCAAATAAATTTCATTCTCATAGCGTATAAAAACATGTATGATAGGAAGTGGAGAATTTTTGAGTAGGTGGGAATAACATGCAAACAGTAGAAGATTATCTTTCATTCTTACATACGAAAGGATTTAAATTATCAGAGGAAGCACAAGGATTTATTATGTTCGGACAAGGATATACTGGTGCATCTGATGGCATTGTAAACGCAGCAATAGAAGCGACAATTAAGCATCAATTGCAGTTTGATGGCAGTTATTTTGTTGCGTTATTAGAACGATTGAAAGAAGAAGAGATTACAGATAAAAAAAGCGCTAAGGCTTTTATGCGGAAGTTACAAGCGTAACTTCACGCAGCCTGCGCTTCTTTTTTTGTTTTGGAAGGTAATTCAACAAAAACCATGCCTAGGAAAATACATAGGCATCCGATAATAGCGGAAATAGAAAGTTGTTCGTTTGCAACGAGAACGCCTGTTAAGGCAGCGAAAACGGGCTCCATTGCGAAAATAATTGCTACTCTCGTTGGAGACGTATGTTTTTGTGCTGATGTTTGAATGAAAAAAGCAATGGATGTCGCGAACAGGGAAGTTAGAAATAGAGCAAATAAAAAGGAAGAATTCGTCCATAGTGCTACTGAAAATAATTTTTCCCAATCTTCAAACAAAAAGGCGCAAATAGAAGAAAACATACCTACAGCTAATACTTGCGATGTGCTTAACAATAAAGGTGATATTTTTTTAGAGAAGAAGCCGTTAACAAGAATATGAGCAGCGAAAGCAACCGCACAACCGAGAACGAGTATATCTCCAATGTTTAATTGAAAAGAATCACCAGCTGTTAATAAGTATAAACCTGCTGTTGCTACAGCAATGCCGATTACGATAAAAATGGTAGCTTTTTGTTTTAAAAAGATAAAAGACAAAATTGGTACCATAACGATACTAAGCCCTGTCAAGAAACCTGCTTTTGAAGAAGTTGTATAAAGTAAGCCGAATGTTTGTAATACATAGCCAACGCATAAAAAGAATCCGACGGTTAATCCAGCGAGACTACTCTGTTTTATATCTTGTTTTGAAGTTTTTTTTGAGAAAATCATTTGAACGAATAATAAAATGATTCCAGCGAATAAAAAACGTATACCATTAAATGTAAATGGACCGACGAAAGACATAGCATTTTGAACGACGACAAATGTAGCTCCCCAAATAAAAGAGACAAATAATAAGGCAAGAGGAGCAATCCAATCTTTTTTCACACTCATACCCCCGTTAATTTTGTAAGATAGCTTTTCTAGCTAATTCATCAGCAACTTTATTTTGACTACTTGGAATCCACTTAATAAAAAAGAGATCGAAACTTTTTATGTACTGCAGTGCTTCCTCTAATAGTGGTGCGAACGTTTTATTTTTTGCGTATTCTTTTTCGACGGCTCTCTCGACAAGTTGCGAATCTGTACGAAAAGAGACAATGTTATAATTATGCTCCGTGCAATATTTTAATGCCGCAAGTAAAGCGTGGTATTCCGCTTCATGATTGGACATTGTCCCAAGGGGCAATGATAGTTGTACAGCTGGTTGAACCCCTTTAATAAACACACCTGCACCAGAAGGACCAGGATTTCCTTTTGATGCACCATCAATATATACTTCAATCAAAATGAGAAACCTCCAAATGATAAGATGATCCCCTACTTATATGTTTCTTTGAAGTAGGGGATAGAGTAACTTAGCCGATTGTAATACTATAACGACATGTAAATGTTTCATTCGCTTGTAAAGATTGAATTCCTTTTTTTTCCTTGAAATCTTTTGCTGGATTTACTTCATCAGCAATTCCGTACCAAGGTTCAATACATAAGAAAGGTGCATTCTCGCCTGGTGTCCATACGCCGACAAATGGGAATCCATCAAATTCTACTTTTACAAATTTATTATGTTTATGAGAACGAATAGAGATTTCGTCCGTATTCATATTTTCAAAAATAAGCGCATCATTTTTAAATAGGTCGTATGTAAGTGGCAATTCATTCGTGCTTTCAGCGATTAGTTGCTTCTTATTTGAAAGGTAAGGTCCTTCTAATACGCTCGTTTCTAAACGTTCTGAACCATTAAAAGATAGATGGTAATCTGTAAATGATTCGCCTTCTAATAACGGGAAGTTGAAACCAGGATGCGCTCCGATTGAGAAGAACATCTCTTTTGAAGTAGGATTATTCACTTCGTATGTTACATGAACGATTTGTCCGTCTAGTTCATAAGAAACGAGTAGTTCGAATTCGTATGGGTATATTTTTAATGTTTCTTCATTACTAGTAACGATATAAGTGATTTTCGTTTCACTTTGTTCTTGTACAGAGAATGTAAGATCACGAGCAAAGCCGTGTTGTGTTAAAGAATAAGCTTTACCATCTACGTAATATGTATTATCTACTAATCGCCCGACGATAGGGAATAAAATTGGTGCACGGCGTCCCCAATAAGTAGAATCACCTTGCCATAAGTATTCTGTATTGTCTTCTTTTAAGCGAACGCTTTGTAATTCTGCACCTTTGTCAGAGATGGTAACGATCACTTTTTCATTTTGAATTGTTGCAGTCATGAAGTAAAACCTCCTAAATATTTCATATACTTCATTATACGTTGTCTAAAAGAAAAAGGGTAGTTCATGGTAGGAATCTATTGACGAAAGGGGGGCTACCGCGTAAAATATAATCTTGTTGCTTAAAAAACGAATAACGTGGTTCGAAACCATCCCACGTAAAAAAACTAAGGAGATTTTGTCATGAATATTAGAACATTAGTCGGTAATGGTATTTTAGCGGCATTATATATTGCTGTTTCTATGCTTATTCAGCCATTTGGCTTTACGAATGTACAGTTTCGTATTTCAGAGATGTTTAATCATCTCGTTGTATTTAATAAGAAAGCAATTTACGGAATTGTATTAGGTGTATTTTTAACGAATCTCTTTTTCTCACCTATGATCGCTTACGATTTAGTATTTGGAGTAGGGCAATCTATTCTTGCATTAGTTGCAACGATTATTTCTATGCGATTTATTAAAGGTGTTTGGGCTCGTATGATTTTTAATACAGTTATCTTTACAATTACAATGTTTATGATTGCAATTGAACTTCATCTTGCATTGGGTTTACCATTTATGTTGTCTTGGTTAACATGTGCAGTCGGTGAATTTGTTGTCATGGCGATTGGTATGCCTGTAATGTACTGGATTAATAAGCGAGTACAATTTGAAAGATTTATGCAATAGATGAAAGAGCTATTCCTATAAGGATAGCTCTTTTTGTATGTAATCACATTGAATATAATGCTGTGACTATTGATAAAATATAATAAAATAAGGTGAGGCTTTCATTAGCTGGCTACATATAAGAAGTCTTATATAAGGGGAATCTAGTATGAAATATAAAATTCATTGGTTGTATAAAACAAAGCGCGGTTTGCAGACGGACTTAACGACAGATTATATGAACATAGAAGAAGTACTTCAATTTGCAGAGGATTTTGAGAAAACGGGTAGGGTGAAAGAACTACTATTTTACGATGAAATGGATGCCGAATGGTCATTAAAGGAAATGAAAAAGCTGAATAAACAAGTGGAGGAAGAAGCCCAAGAAATACTCGTTTATTTTGATGGTGGTTATGATGTGCAGACGAAAGAAGCTGGAGTAGGTATATGTGTGTACTATAAAAAAGGAAATAAAAACTACCGAATTCGCCGCAACGCATATATAGAAGGTATATATGATAATAATGAAGCGGAATATGCATCACTATTATATAGTATGAATATACTCGAGGAATTAGGGATTAAGTATGAAGCAGTTACACTCCGCGGGGATTCTCAAGTCGTATTGCAACAATTGGCCGGGGAATGGCCTTGCTATGATGAACATTTAAATCATTATTTAGACCAAATTGAACAAAAAGCGAAGCAAATGAAATTGAAACTTGTATGTGAACCAATCTCTAGAAAACAAAATAAAGAAGCACATCAATTAGCAACGCAAGCATTAGAAGGAACAGTTATTGATAGTCATAAAGAAATAACCGAATAGAGAGGTGCAAAGGTGGATAAAAAGCAACTCATTACAGAGGTAAATGACTTATTAGAAACGTATTGTGAAGGGTGTTTTTTGCGAGAACATAATCGAAAAACAAATAGTAAATATTACGCTCATTCATTTTGTATCAGGCAATGTACAGTTGGAGAAACATTGAAAAAGTATGGGGAACAGTTGTCATGAAAAAACATCCAGAGAAAATTCTCTGGATGTTTTTTAGTGTCTTGCTTCGTTTAGTTGATGCTCACATTTATTTAATTTCTTTTCTTCATTCATTAAAAATGGCTCATCTAAATCCGTTGCAACAGATTTCATAATTTCAAGCTGAGAGCGAGCAGCTTCTACAGCAGTAGTAGCATGCTCTAATGTATCTGGATCCATTGAAATTGTCGCTGATCCTACCATTTTTTGTGCTGTTTCTACACGGAATTTCACTTCTTCAAAATCATTTACTTCTGATCCCATTAATAATTCCTCCTTTGTATAATGCGCATTTCACATAGTTTTTGCTCTGTAAAACGGAAATATACAAAGGAATAACAAAGGAGGTTACCAAGTAAGGTAACCTCCTTTTATATGTTGGATTAAAGTTTTACTACGTTAGCAGCTTGAGGTCCACGGTTTCCTTCAGTGATATCGAAAGATACTTCTTGACCTTCTTCTAAAGCTTTGTAGCCTTCGCCTTGAATAGCAGAGAAATGTACGAATACATCGTCAGCGCCTTCAATTTCGATAAATCCAAAACCTTTTTCGTTGTTAAACCATTTTACTTTTCCTTGCATGCTACAATTCCTCCTAAAAACAATTCCTTTTTTCATTTAGTGAACTTCATTTGAAAAGATAATATAAACTAAAAATGCTATAATCTTGAATATTCTGCTAAATGATTAATTTAAATATACACGAATTGGGAGAATTTAGTCAAGTAAGCGATTTTATTTTTTTGTATTTTTAAATAATTTTTTAGCCGAATTTTTTATAGGTATAGGACAGGCCGAGTATGTAATAGTCTTAATTGAACGCTATACATAATGAGGTGAAAGAATGAATGAGTCTTATTTATTAGATAATGAAGGAATGAGAACGAGAAACGACATACCGAATTGGGTTGCAAAAGAATTTCAAAATTTTTCGAGTGTTGTGCTAGAACCAACTTTCCCGTGCTATTTCGGCTTAACAGCTTTGAAAAAGAACGAACTTCGTTATTCGTTTCTCTCTCATAATGATTGGAGTCATTTACCACATACAATGTTATCTTTTTTAGAATTAATGAAAGAGCGACCAATTGTAAGGAGAGGCTTTTTTCTTTTTGTAGAACCAGAATGTGAGGAGCAATCACTGGAATATTACCGTGATTACTTTTGGAAAGTACTACAATATTTACATGAAAACGATAAACAAACATGGCCAAAGCAAATTCCTGAAGACCCAGACCATTACTTATGGGAATTTTCATTTGGCGGGGAACCGATATTCGCATTTGGAAATGCACCAGCTTATAAACAACGAAAAACTAGGCATTTAGGAAATTCTCTCGTTATTGGATTTCAGCCACGTACTATATTTGATGGGTTAGAAGGAGATCGTCCTAAAGGGGCATATTCTAGACAAACAGTCCGCGAGCGAGTTGAAAAGTGGGATCAGCTGCCGAAACATCCTAATATTAGTCATTATGGTGACCCGGATCATCGTGAATGGAAACAATACTTTATAGGAGACGATATAGAACCGATAAAAGGAAAATGTCCTTTTCTTCATAAGATAGAAAAGTAAGAGCCATCATCTGGATGGCTCTTTTGCATATTTTGGATAAAAAAGGGTATTTTAGTAGTACATATTTTGATGAAAGCTAGTCTATTTTTAATCATTACATCATTACTTAATAGTAAAGGAAGTAGAAAGGATAGAGTGATGTTTGGAGCGATTATACAACAAATTGTATTAGGTATTTCATTAGCTGCGCCAGTAGGTCCGATTAATATTGAAATGTTAAAACGAGGAATTGAACGAGGTTTTTGGCATGCGTGGGTTGTTGGAATTGGTGGAATGACAGCAGATATTTTGTTTATGCTTCTCATCTATTTCGGTTTATCTTCTGTGTTTATGTATACATATGTACAAGCTTTTATGTATTGCACAGGGTTTTTCTTATTATTTTATTTAGGATTTCAAAGTGTAAAACAAGGAATTTCTCAATGGAATATGGAATATAAAAAGGAAGAGGTAGGCGGCCTTAAACAATCGTTTATGGCAGGTTTTTTAATTGCAATATCCAATCCATTAAATCTTGTTTTTTGGTTTGGTATATACGGAAGTACACTTAGCTCATTGCTTACGAAGGTAACGAAACAAGAAGCCTTTTTGTACAGTCTTTGTATTATCGTTGGTATTATTTTATGGAATTTAAATATTGCTTTTTCTGTCCATTTTGGCAGAACTTTATTAAAGCAAAAAGCTCTTGGCTATATAACAGCCGGAGCAGGTATTATTCTAGTAGGATATTCTATCCATTTTGCATACAAAGCTTTACAGTTGTTCACATAAGATTGAAGGGGAGATTTTTATGTATCGAACCACTATTGACGGAAAAGAAATCATTATTACGTTAGCACCAAAAATCAGAAAAGAAATTACTGATAGAAATCCACTATATGAAGCGGTATTTCATAATGCAGCAAGATTACTACAAACAACGCAACCAACGTTTGCGGTAAATCATGAAATATTTGGGCTTATTATTGGAGAGGTACAAAGAGGAGAAGTAACAGTGTTTGCAGTGGAACATATTATTCCGAAGCAAAATATATTTGGACCGAACAATTTTTTCTCGACAATAGAGCAACAGGCAAATTTGTAAAGCGTATAGAATAAGATATAGAAAAGAAATAGTCGTAACGATATGTTGCGACTGTTTTTTTGAAAAGGGGGGGGGAAGGAAGATGAAGAGAGTGGGGAAAGAGTTCTTTTTACAACATGATATCGTTATTATGTATAGTATTTTATTTGTTTTTATCATTATTTTAAAAATGCAATTTTTCACATGGTTTGGTTTGTTAGCATGTTTGTTTGGGATTATTTTTTATACGCTAAACGAATATATGACACACCGGTTTTTATTTCACTTAAAACCACCTAAAAACGTATTTTTATTAAAAATGCTAAGAAGATTACATTATGACCATCACGTATATCCAGATGATCTAAAACTTTTATTTTTGCCTGTATGGTTTAGTATACCGAGCTTTACTATATATTTACTTATATCATACGTGATAACAAAAAGTGTTACTATTACACTTTCATTCGGAATTGGAATGATTATCATGCTTCTCGTTTATGAATGGAAACATTATATTGCACATAAGCCAATTCGTCCCGTTACTAAGTTTGGAAGATGGCTAAAAAAACAGCACATATTACACCATTATAAAAATGAAAAGTTTTGGTTTGGTGTTTCAAATCCAGTATTCGATTTCATATTTGGAACGCTTAAAGATGGAAAAGATGTTGAATTAAGTGAAACAGCTCGTAATCTAGAAAAAGAGAAAAAAACAGAAGTAGTGCGATAAGCGCTACTTTTTTATTTTGTTATAACGAGTATGAAAGCTTCACTGATACGGGATTGAAGTGCGTAAATTGTATGTTGAAAAAGTATATTAAAAACTTAGGGAAAATTGCCGAAAAATGTCTATCGAAAAATCTTTGCAGGAATGTACGGATTGTCTAAAATGAAAATAAGTTTCTGAATATTTATAAAATTTAGTCTTTAGGTATACAAGGGGGAATTGTATTTCTAGTAAGAGAGGGGATCAGAGAATGAAACGAGATGATACGTCAGCACGTAAGTTGCAAAATGAGGTGAATTATACAGAGGTTGTTCAGTCAGAAGAATTTCAATTGTTATTAAATACGAAAAAGAAGTTTATCGTTCCAATGAGTATTTTCTTTTTAAGCTTTTTTATTGCGTTACCTATTTTAACATCGTATTCAAAGGTACTCAATACACCGGCATTTGGTGATGTGACGTGGGCGTGGATATTTGCTTTTGCACAATTTATCATGACGTGGTCATTATGTATGATTTATAGCAAAAAAGCTGAATCCTTTGATAAAATCTCACAAAACATTCTGCAAGAGATGCAAAAAGGGAGGGGCTGACTTTGAATACAACCGCTTTTGCATTATTTTTAATCATTGTCCTTGGTACACTCGTTATAACTTATTTTGCATCGAAGAAAACGAAAAATGCGAGTGAGTTTTATACAGCTGGAGGGGGATTAACTGGTTGGCAAAATGGTCTGGCCATTGCGGGAGATTATATGTCTGCTGCGTCTTTTCTTGGTATAGCGGGAGCGATCGCGTTAACTGGGTTTGATGGTTTCTTTTATAGTATCGGTTTCTTAGTTGCTTATTTAGTTGTACTATACTTAGTTGCAGAGCCGCTTAGAAATTTGGGGAAATACACATTAGCAGATATGATTGCGGCCCGTTTTGATGCGAAAAAAGTTCGCGGAGTTGCAGCGCTAAATACGATGACGATATCCATTTTCTATATGATTGCACAATTAGTTGGTGCAGGTGCACTTATTAAATTATTATTAGGAATCGAATATACAACATCTGTATTAATCGTTGGTACACTTATGACTGTGTATGTTATTTTTGGCGGAATGACTGCGACGAGCTGGGTACAAATTGTTAAGGCTGTACTACTTATGGCTGGTACATTTATTATTTCTGTTATCGTTTTCGCTAAATTTAATTTCAGTGTGACGGAAATGTTCGCGCAAATGAAAACAGCTACTCCGTTAAAAGAGTCGTTTTTAAATCCCGGTGTAAAGTATAAAGATGGTCTTGATACGCTATCTTTAAATTTAGGACTAGTCCTTGGTACAGCAGGGTTACCACATATTCTTGTCCGCTTTTTTACAGTACGTGATGCAAAAACGGCACGTCAATCTGTTGTATATGCGACATGGTTAATTGGCGCGTTTTATATTATGACGATTTTCTTAGGGTTTGGGGCAGCGGCGTTTGTAGGAAATGAGGCAATTATGAAAGCAAATCCAGCTGGTAATATGGCAGCACCTTTATTAGCGAAAGCATTGGGTGGAGATTTCTTATTTGCTTTCGTATCAGCCATTGCCTTTGCAACGATTTTAGCTGTAGTGGCAGGCCTTGTATTAACAGCAGCATCCGCATTCGCACATGATTTTTATAATGAAATTATCCGTAAGGGGAAATCAACGGAAAAAGAGCAAGTATCCATGGCCCGTTATGCGTCTATTGGAGTAGCTGTATTGTCTATTATACTAGCGTTATTTGCTCAAACATTGAACGTAGCATTTTTAGTTTCGTTAGCATTTGCAGTTGCAGCGAGTGCAAACTTGCCAGTTATATTATTCACAATATATTGGAAGCGCTTCAATACGACGGGTGCCATCTCTGGTATGATTGTTGGTCTTGTATCAGCTATTGTTCTCGTAGCGTTAAGCCCGAATGTATGGAACCCTGTAGCTGGAAAAGCTATATTTGTTGGGGAAGCGATATTCCCATATACGACACCTGGAATTATTTCGATTCCGCTCGGATTTCTTGCAGCATATTTAGGAACTGTTTTATCTAGTAAGAAAGAAGATGCAGCGAAATTTGATGAAATTCTTGTGAAATCTAATACTGGTCATGGTATTAGTGACGCGTCTTCACATTAAAAAAGAGGAGCTTTTCGATAGATAAGAAAAGCTCCTTTTTCTTTTGTCATTTTCTTGTAAATAATACTGCTTTGTAAGTAGGATTTGTCTTAATTTTGTGGAATGAAAATAAGCAGGGAGAAATTTAAATCATCATGGTACCAGCGCAGCTTTTGTGAAAAATAAGTTGTTATGGAAGGTGGAAGAAATGATGAAAACGAAACAGACTGATGAATTATTAGCAAAAGATGAGCAATATGTTTGGCACGGAATGCGTCCCTTTAGTCCAAATAGTACAATGGTAGGGGCAAAAGCAGAAGGGTGCTGGGTTGAAGATATACAGGGAAAAAGATATTTAGATGGTATGAGTGGTCTTTGGTGTGTAAATAGTGGATATGGCAGAAAAGAGC
Source organism: Bacillus sp. LSHTCR4 (assembly GCF_057197025.1). NCBI lineage: Bacteria > Bacillati > Bacillota > Bacilli > Caryophanales > Bacillaceae > Bacillus > Bacillus sp. LSHTCR4. Next base: position 662,919 of record NZ_JBXUNO010000001.1, read on the forward strand.
TCGCAGAGGCGGCATATAAGCAATTACAAACATTATCCTACTTTCCGATGTCACAATCTCATGAACCGGCTATACAGCTTGCAGAAAAATTAAATGAGTGGCTTGGAGGAGAGTATGTTATTTTCTTCTCTAATAGTGGTTCGGAAGCGAACGAAACAGCTTTTAAAATAGCAAGACAATACTATGCACAAAAAGGTGAACCGCATCGTTATAAATTTATGTCACGTTACCGGGGGTATCATGGAAATACAATGGCAACGATGGCAGCGACGGGGCAAGCACAGCGTAGATATCAATATGAGCCATTTGCTTCAGGCTTTTTACATGTAACGCCGCCAGATTGTTATCGTATGCCTGGAATAGAAAGAGAGAACATTTATGATGTAGAATGTGTAAAAGAAGTAGATCGCGTTATGACATGGGAATTAAGTGAAACGATTGCAGCTTTTATTATGGAACCAATTATTACGGGCGGAGGCATTTTAATGCCACCACAAGACTATATGAAAGCCGTTCATGAAACGTGTCAAAAACACGGTGCCTTGCTCATTAGCGATGAAGTAATTTGCGGTTTTGGACGTACAGGGAAGGCATTTGGATTTATGAATTATGATGTGAAACCAGATATTATTACAATGGCAAAAGGGATTACGAGTGCATATTTACCATTATCAGCAACAGCTGTGAAAAAAGAAATATATGAAGCATTTAAAGGAAAGGGAGAATATGAATTTTTCCGCCACATTAATACATTCGGTGGAAATCCTGCAGCTTGTGCATTAGCACTTAAAAACTTAGAAATTATGGAAAATGAAAATTTAATTGAGCGATCTGCACAAATGGGTTCTCTTTTATTAGAGCAATTAAAAGAAGAAATTGGGGAGCATCCACTTGTTGGGAATATTAGAGGAAAAGGTCTATTAGTTGGAATTGAACTAGTAAATGATAAAGAAACGAAAGAGCCAATTGATAACGACAAAATTGCAAGTGTTGTAAATGCTTGTAAAGAAAAAGGGTTAATTATAGGACGAAACGGTATGACAACAGCAGGGTATAATAACGTTTTAACATTAGCACCACCGCTTGTTATTTCAAGTGAAGAAATTGCCTTTGTTGTTGGAACGTTGAAGACAGCGATGGAACGCATTTAATGAAAAGCGAGCTGTATATTACAGCTCGCTTTTGTTTATTATGTGAAATATGATACGTTTTCAAAGGGAGGAGAATTATTATGAAGAAATATGATTCTAGTCAACATTATCACATCGGATATTATGAAGATGGACATGATTTAGAAGTAACGGCGTATAAGAGAATAAATGAGCCGGTTTGGGATGCTTATATTCCGCACTACGAGGTGGACGATTTTTATAAGAAAGTGGAGGAAATGAAGCTAGGTGAATATATAGATGATTACGGCATTATGGTGTATTCATTTCGTAATGATATGGATGATGACGAAGTACGAACTATGTTTGAAAACTGGTTAAAAACGAATGGAATTGTTTAAAGATGAAACAAAAAGGAGATTGCTATCTTATAAGATAGCAATCTCCTTTTATTATATGAAACTTATTTACTTGCTTTCATTGCTTTATCTTTTGCACCAAAAGTGTATTTTAACATTGGTGGTGTAATCATTGTAGTTAAAATAACGACAATAACGATAGCTGTAAAGTAATCTTGTGCTAGTAGACCTGAAGAAAGTCCTGTTCCTGCGATGATAAGTGCAACTTCACCACGGGAAACCATTCCAGCACCGATAATCGCAGAAGACTTAGCGTCAAATCCAGTCATTCGTGCACCGAATCCACATCCGATTAGTTTCGTTAATACAGCGATTACTGTTAATGCTAGGATGAACCAAATTTGATTGCCAATGCCGTCAAATGTAATATTCATACCGATACTTACGAAGAACACTGGAACGAACATAGCGTAAGCGATTGGTTCTACTTTCTTTTCTACCTCATGTTTGTAGTTTGTTTGAGAAATAGCGATACCAGCTGCGAAAGCACCGATAATACCAGCAATTCCTAATAGTTCGCCGAAATATGCGAATGAGAAACAGATGATAAGAGCCGCGCTTACGATAGACTCAGATACGCGTAGTGGTGATAACCAGCGCATAATCGCGGGAACACCTTTCCATCCAATTAAAATAATAGAAGCGAAGAATACAACTTTCTTCAAGATAACCATTGTTAAGTTAACATCGTCTGTACCTAAGAAGCTCATTGCAAATGCTAATAAAATAACGACAAGAATGTCATCAAATACAGCTGCGCCCAGCATAGTTGTACTTTCACGTGTTTTCATCTTTCCTAAATCGCGAAGTGTTTGTACGGAAATACTAACACTTGTCGCACATAGAAGTAATCCTAAAAATACAGCATTTCCTTGTTCCATTCCCATAACAAGACCAGAAACGTAACCACCTACGAATGGAAGAATGATACCTCCAAGTGCAACAGCTAAAGAAGAATTACGATTTGCGTTTAATTCATCTAAGTCTGTTTCAAGTCCGGCCATAAACATTAAAAGAATAACACCGACATTACTTAATTGTGTTAGAAGCTCTGAATTTTCAATCCACCCTAATACAGCTGGACCGATAACGATACCGACAATTAATTTACCTAGTACAGAAGGTTGACCTAATCTAACACTAAGATCACCAGCAAGCTTTGTACTTAATAAAATAAGTGCAATTTGAAAGAAAAATTCGAATTCCATCGGATCCTCTCCTCATCATTTTTATTTTTATCATACGATTTCTCGGAATTTGCCTAATGAAAATATGTAAAACCCATTAAACAAAGGGTCTAGTTACAAGTTCTTTTGAACTCGTAATTTGAACCTGTAATTAATATATAATAGATTTTACAAAAAATCAATGAAAAAATGGGGGCTTTTTTAGAGGGAACCTGTGTTATAGAGGATATAGGTATAAAAGTAGCGTGTGAATTTTATATGTATGAAATAGTATGAAGTCCTTTTTCATTACGAATAATAAAGCCTAAATACTATTTCACGAGTTATAACTGTGAAAGGGAGGGTTTATAGTTTGAATTCATTAAAAAACAACGTGTCTATTGTTGCTTTAGGTGGAGTAAATGAAATAGGGAAAAATATGTATGTTATTCAATCTGAAAATGATATTGTCGTTATTGACTGTGGATCAAAATTTCCAGATGAAAGTTTATTAGGAATTGATTTAATCATTCCAGATGTCACATACTTGCAAGAAAATAAAGAAAAAATTCGCGGATTAGTAGTGACGCATGGACATGAAGACCATATTGGCGGAATACCATATTTTTTAAAACAACTAAACGTACCAATCTATGCGACGAAGTTAACGTTAGGTTTAATTGAAATTAAATTAAAGGAACATAACCTTCAAGATGATACAGAATTAATCGTTATTCATTCAGAATCAGAAATTGATTTTGGTGCTATCAAGACAACTTTTTTTAAAACGAATCATAGTATTCCAGATTGCCTCGGTATCGTTTTTCATACACCAGAAGGTACTATAGTACATACAGGTGATTTTAAATTTGATTTAACACCAGTTAATAATCAACATCCTGATATTCATAAAATGGCTAAAATAGGTAGTGAAGGTGTATTAGCTTTAATATCGGAAAGTACAAATGCAGAACGACCTGGCTTTACCCCGTCAGAAAGGTCGGTAGGGGAACGGATAGAGGAAATATTTATGAAAGCAAATAGGAAAGTGATTATTTCTACTTTTGCTTCTAATGTGAATCGTGTTCAGCAAATAGTTGAAGCTTGTATAAAAACAAATCGAAAACTGGCTTTGCTCGGGAGAAGTATGGTAAATGTAGTAGAAGTTGCTCTAGAGAAAGGGTATCTAAATATTCCAGATGGTATGTTAATTGAAGCAAATGAGGTAAATCGTTTAGATCCAAAGCAGGTAGCAATCCTTTGTACAGGAAGCCAAGGAGAACCAATGGCAGCTTTAGCGCGTTTAGCTAGTGGAAACTATAGGCAAGTGGATGTTTTGCCAGAAGATACGGTTATTATAGCCGCAACTCCTATTCCAGGAAATGAACGTAACGTTTCACGAATTATAGATAATTTATTTGCATTAGGAGCAAGAGTGATTTACGGATCAGGCAGTTCTACTGGAGTCCATGTATCTGGTCATGCATATCAAGAAGAATTAAAGTTAATGCTCACATTAATGAAGCCAAAATATTTTATCCCAATTCATGGAGAATTTAGAATGCTACATCACCATAGTTTGTTAGCAGAATCAATTGGTGTTGAAAAAGAGAATATCTTTATCGTTCGTAATGGAGATGTTGTAGATATAAGTAATCAAGTGGCAATACAATCGAGAAAAATACAAGCAGGAAATATATATGTAGATGGATTAGGAATTGGTGATGTTGGAAATGCATTATTACGTGATCGAAAACAACTTTCAGAAGATGGAATGCTCGTTATAGTTATTACTTTTAATAAAGTAGATGGAGAAATTATTTCCGGTCCTGATATTATTTCTCGTGGATTTGTCTATGTTCGTGATTCAGAAGAATTTTTGAAGGAATTAAATAAATTAGCTGTTATTACGATTAATAATGTAAAGAAAGAGAAAGTGAATAGCTGGGGTATCTTGAAAAGAGAAGTAAGAGAAGCTTTAGGGAAGTATATATATACGAGTACGAAAAGAAAACCGATGATTCTTCCAATAATTATAGAGGTGTAATAATGAATAAAAAGAATTCTCTTATAGGAATTCTTTTTTGTTTTGAAAACAGAATGAACATATAATGAAATAAATAGAAATGGAAGGGAATAAAAGATGTTATTAAACAAACGCTTTACAATTGGAGAAATGGCAAAAATGCATAATATAGCGGAATCTACTTTACGTTATTATGATGAAAAAGGAATTTTTCATCCGTCGATTGTAGACCCACAAACAAATTATCGCTATTACACAATCGATCAATTTTCACTATTAGATACGATTAAGTTTTTACGCCAATTAAATATTCCATTAAAGGAAATTAAGAAATATATTGATGAAAGAAATCCAGCATACGCACTCAATTTGTTGGAAAAACAACAAGAAATGATGTTGAAAAAACAAAGAGAAATTGAGTATGCTTTGGCGAAAATGGAGCATAGAATTCATTTGATTAAGGAAGCAACAAAAGCAAAAGCTAAACAAATGGTAATGAAAGAGATCCCGCGGCGAAAAATTACAGCAATTGCGGTTGCTCCAAATACGACGGATGACATGTTTGAGTACTACATCCATTCGTTGCAAAAAAATATGAGACAAATGGATGATAGTTTATTTTCTGGAGATATTGGTGTAACTGTTGCGAAAAAAGGATTCATGCAAAATGAGTTTCAAGCGTATAGTAGCGTGTTTATTCTTTTGGATTATATGCCGTATGAAGTGCATACTTCAGATGAGATTAAGGAAGGTTTGTATGCTTGTTCTTATCATCATGGACCGTATGAAGAAACAGATGCAACGTATAAGGAATTACTTGCATACATTAATCAAGAAGGATATGAAGTAAGTGGAGATGCGATTGAGATTGGATTAATCGATTGGTCTGTAACAGAAAATCCAGAGGAGCAAGTAACAGAAATTCAAATTCCTATCATGAAAAAATAAAGCAATAAGTTGTAGCACTCGTATCATTACAAATTGGTATTAAACATGATAATTAAGTTACCTATTTTTTAAATTCTCTATTGACCTTCAAGTTACTTGAAGGTTTAAACTAAGAAAAGAGAGTTGAAAAAAGGAGCATAATAGTATGGAAGTAACAGAAAAATTAAGAGAAAAACCAATTAAAAGTTTATTTATTACTTATCTAATACCAGCCGTTCTCGGGATGGTATTAATGTCAGTTAATATTGTAATTGATGCGGTAATGATTAGTCGGGGAGTTGGAGCAAATGGATTAGCAGGAGTAAACGTGGCTATTCCGGCGTTTTCAATTTTCTTCTCTATTTCATTATGGATTGGAATGGGCGGGGCAACGTTATATTCCATTGCATTAGGTGAAAATAAAATAGAAAGAGCAAGGTCTATTTTTACTCAATCCATGACAGTGGCAGTCATTATTGTAGGCGTTTTAGCGGCGATTTGCTTATGGAGAATAGAAGATTTAGCGTATTTATTCGGTGCAAATGAAGTGATTTTACCGTATGCGTTAGATTATTTACACGTGTTATTAACATTTGGAATGATATACGTGTTAGAAAATATTTTAAGTACATTTATACGAAATGATGGAAATCCTAATTTAGCAATGGCAGGTCTTGTTGTAACAGCTGTATTAAACATAGTGTTTGACTATATCTTTATTTTTATTTTTGGATGGGGCGTAACGGGTGCTGCTTCAGCGACTATTCTTTCGGCAGCAATTGGTTTCCTTGTATTATTAACGCATTTCTTTAGAAAAAATAGTATTTTAAAGTGGACGAAATTCCATTTTGAATGGGATACGATTAAACAAATTATGATAATAGGTTTTCCAAGCTTTATAACAGAAAGTACAGTGGCAATCGTAACGATTGGTTTTAATATAGCATTCGTTCAATATGCTGGAGAAGTAGGAGTAGCTTCCTATGCGATGGTAAACAGCATTCATGCGATGACGTTACTATTATTCTTCGGTGTAGGTGCTGCATTGCAACCAATTGCTAGTTTCCATTACGGTGCAAATTTATCAGAAAGATTACGTGAAGGATTACAGTTTGCTGTGAAAATTGCAGTTGTACTTGGAGGCGTTGCGATAATTGTCGGATTATTCTTCGGGAAATATATTATTGGTCTATTTGATGTCCAATCTCCACAATTATTGGAGTTAACATTAACAGGTATTAGTTTGTTCTTTATCCAATACGTATTTTTAGGCTATAACATTGTGTATGGCGAGTACTTCCAATCAGTGCGACAAACAAAGAAATCAGTACTGATTATAATGAGCCGAGGGCTACTATTTATTATTCCATTATTATGGATTATGCCAAAGTTATTTGGAATAAACGGAATTTGGCTCGTTATGCCAGTAGCGGAAGTAATAACAGCGATTATCCTATTTACGATGAATCGTATGAAACATCCTGTTCCATTAAATATGGCGGGAGAGAAAGAAGCGATATAATGAAGAAAATCCCCTTGAGTAAGTAAGGGGATTTTTTATTTTTTTAAACTAATAGCAAAAGATCCATCAATTTCTTGAACAGAAGCAAAGGCAACATTTTTAATATTTGTAATGCCTTTTTCTTTTAATTCTTTATATAACCACTTTTCGTCCTTATGAATTAACTTTAAGTTATCGTATTGAATTTGTGAATCAACAATAAGGGCAATTGGTAATCCAGCATACTTAACATCTATGTTCAAATCTTTCGGAGTTAATGGGGCAAGTTCACGTTTTGGTAAAATGCTAATGGCTCCATTTGCTTCTAAAATAGCGTATTCAATTTCATGAACACTCGGGTATCCTGCAACGCGAAGGTTAGAAAGTAATTCAGCGATGGGATATCTACTTTTTTGTAAGTTCTCAAAAATAATGTCACCATGTTTAATTAAAATAATGGGGTGCCCGAGAATAAAACGATTTAGTTTGTTGAATAGACTTAATTTTGTAAGAATTAAATGTAAACATGTAATAACGACCATACCGAGAAAAGCTTGCAAAGCACCAGAGACTGGTATGGCCTGAAAAGCTAAATAAGATAAAAAGATAATAGCACCAAAATCATGAGGAGTTAGTTGTGCTAAAGCAGATTTACCGAGCATCTTAAGCGATAGTAAAAATAAGATAAAAAAGAACGATACGTTACATAAAAAGAGAAGCAATAGAGACACTCCTTCGTGCAAAGTTGTACTTACTGTTCCCGAAAGGAATATAAATATTACTTTTTAGAGGATAAATTAGGGGGAATTGGAATTTGTCTGTATACAAACAAATAAATGGATATTATCATGAAAGAAGCAAAGAACATAGGAGTATACGGATATGAAAAAGAAGAAAATAATTAAGTATATGATAGGAATTATTATGGTTTGCGCCGTTTATGTGGGATTTTTACAATATAACATTTATAAGCATGGGCAAATGAATGCGACCTATGATGCGGATTATATCATTGTATTAGGATCGAAAGTAAACGGAACGAAACCATCGTACTCATTGCAATATCGTATTGATAAAGCAGCTGAGTATTTGAAATCACATGAGAAAGCAATCGCTATCGTGTCTGGAGGAAAAGGAAAAGGGGAAGATATTTCAGAAGCATTAGCAATGAAAAATGAATTAATGAAACTAAAAATTGCAGAAGACCGCATTATTATGGAAGATAAGTCAACGAGTACAGATGAAAATATTAAATTCTCAAAACCTTTAATTCCGGACAATATGAAAAAAGGAATGATCGTAACAAATGATTTCCACATGTTTAGAGCGAAAAAAATAGCAGCTAAGCAAGGGTTACAATTAGAAGGTCTTCCGGCCGAAACACCAAAGCGAATTGTCATTCCATCGAATATACGTGAGTATTTAGCCATTACGCAATATTGGTTTATGAATCGAATATAGTGAAAGTGATCCCGCCCAGCATTCTAGACGGGATTTTTTGAGGAGAATCTTACAAATATGTCACCTTAATGAAAGGTAAAGCGATAGTTTCTAAAATGGATTCCTGACATAATGAAGATAACAAAAACGACTTAGAGGTGAATCGGATGAAAGGAAATAATATATTATCTTCACTATGTTACTTTAGTATCTTTTTTGCACCATTTTTACTACCAATAATCGTGTACTTCGTTGCGGAAGATGAAGTGAAATACCACGCGAAAAAAGCATTTTGGTCACATATTTTCCCGTACGCAATTTTATTTGGAGGATTAGCGATATCAGGAATATACGGTTTAGGATTTAATCAATCTGACGGTGCTGGAATTGGAATGATGATCACATATGCAGTGTTCATTCTTGTAGGAATTTATTACTTCATTTGGAATATCGTAAAAGGTATTAAAGTATTGAAAACGGCGTAATAAGATAAGAAATAAATTACTGTAAATATGTCGGTACTTGCCGGTAAGTGGATATTTTCGAAAAATCGTTCGTATAATTTCATTTACCGTATTAATAGACGTTTTAAAAAAGAGCAATTCAAAAAGAATTGCTCTTTTTATGCTTATAAGTTGTGAATATTGGAAAAGATATGTTAATTTTTCATTAGGAAGAGAAAAAAGGAGTGATTTTCATGAATGAGATGATACATAAAATGGAGCAACACGTTTCAGTTCGTAAATATAAAGAAGAATCAATTCCGAAAGATGTAGTAGAAAGAATGGTGCAAGCTGCGCAGCATGCTGCCTCCTCGCATTTTGTACAGGCGTATTCTGTTATATATGTAACAGATCAAGACCTAAAGGTTAAACTAGCAGAGCTATCCGGAAATCGTCACGTGAAAGACTGTGCAGCATTCTTTGTTTGTTGTGCAGATTTAAAACGACTTGAAATGGCATGTGAAAAACATGGTACCGAGATAAAGCATGAAGGAGTAGAAGATTTTATCGTTGCGACAGTAGATGCTTCACTTTTTGCACAAAACTTAGCGCTAGCAGCAGAATCGTTAGGATACGGTATTTGTTATATTGGTGGTATTCGTAATAATCCGAGAGAAGTGAGTGAATTGCTTCATTTACCGGATAAAGTATATCCTGTATTCGGAATGACAGTCGGCGTACCAGATGAAGATCACGGAGTGAAACCACGTTTACCAGTAGCAGCAATCCTTCATGAAAATGGGTATGATGAAAAGAAATATGATGAATTATTAAACGAATACGATGAAACGATGAGCTCGTATTACAAAGAAAGATCATCAAACAAGAAAAACGTAACATGGACAGAATCAATGAGTTCGTTTATGTCTAAAGAAAAAAGAATGCATATGAAAGAGTTTTTAAATGAAAAAGGACTAAATAAAAAATGAGTAAAAAGGCAAACCTGTGATGCGGGTTTGCCTTTTTTGGAGGAGAAAGATGATTGTCTTCGAATAAGTATAGGGGGAGGAGATACTATGAAAAAAGCTTTGATCTTTTTATTTGATGGATTTGCAGAATTTGAAGTAAATATAGCGAGTTTATTTTTGATAAGTAAGGAATTTGAAATAATAACAGCAACGGTAGACGGAAAAACAGTTACAGGGGAAGGTGGATTTTTGTGCCAACCACATGTTGCTATTGAGCATATTGAAGTAGCAGACTATGAAGTGCTTATCGTACCAGGAGGACATATTTTTGAGCATTTAGAAAATGAAAAGTTGTTATCTATCGTGAACGAATTACATAAGCAAAATAAATGGATAGCGGGTATTTGTGCAGGAACATCTTTACTACATGCAGCAGGAGTACTTAATAAGAACAAATTCTCAACATCATTAACACCAGATGAAAAACAGTTAGCGCATTTACATGAATGGAAATATAAACAAAATAAAGATGTAACCGTTGATGGGAAAATCATAACAGCCGTAGGGTCTGCATATGTTGAATTCGCTACTGAAATAATGAAGCAGCTCAATTTATTTAATGAAACTGAAGCGAAAGAGAACTTGCAATATTTTAAAAATGTAACAGAGATTTGTGATGAAACGTTAGTATAAATGAAAAAAAAGCGGCATAATAGCCGCTTTTTATCGTTATCACGTTTAAAAATATAACGATACTTCATTTAAAACCTATCTGTTATGACACAATCTAAAGCACCTTCTATAACGAATGCAAACTTTCAATAAGAAGATACATACCCGTGCAACTTAAAAGGATGTACGTAAATATTTTAAAAAACCGTTGATTAAGCCATTTGAAAATAATTTGACCTATATACAAACCTAGAAATACGATTGGAATAGCATAAAAGCTTGATTCCCAAATTGTTTTATTTGTGCCAGTAAAGAGTATTTGAGTTAGTAGACTAATGAAATATATAAATAGATAAAAAGCTAAAGTAGTTGCTCTCAGCCTCTCTTTCTTCGTATCAGTTCCTGTAAAGTACAGTAAAAGGGGTGGTCCTGGCATACCGATACTTGTCGTTAAAAGACCGGATAATCCTCCCACTAAGAAATCTCTAGATTTTGTTGATTGAATCTTAAAGTTACAGATTAGCATTAATGTTAATAGTAAGAGCAGGATGCTAATTGCTAATTTAAACGTGTCGATGTTAATGAAAATGAAAATACCAAAAGGAACACCAATTATACTTCCGAAAATTAATCTTTTCAGTAGAATAAAATCAATGTCCATTCTTATTTTCCAAATGAGTGATATGGAAATAATTAATGATAAAATGATATTTATTTGTATAGCTTCTTGTGGGAGAAATAACATGAGTAAGAAAGGTGTTGCCATAATAGAAAAGCCAAAACCTGTACTTGTTTGTAAAATAGAAGCTACTAATATAATACATATGAAAATGAATATAATCTCCAAAGTAGCCCTCCTACATAATTAGATCCAATACATATTTTAATATAAAGTGATACTTTAATCAGTGGGGCTTACTGTCCTTTAATACGGAAAAAAAAGCGGCAAAATAGCCGCTTTTTATGTTGCAATTAATATTCCAATGATGACCCTGTGGCTTTAAAATATTTTTCCCGTGAAGGAGTCATTACCCGGATTGCTAATAAACAGGAAAGGAAAAGAATGAGTAACGAGCTACTTATTACAGTAATTTGAACGGAAAGAAATTGTGCAGATGCCCCAATAGCTAAAACGAAAAAGATTTGGATGAAATTTTTTATGGAATCAAACACGCTATCGATACGTCCTATCATATGTACAGGGATGTTATTTTGATAAAATGTTATAAAGCCAGTACCAGCAAATGATGAAGAAATGCCAAGTAAAATGAAACCGCCTGCCGCGACTATAAATGAATTTGAAAAGGCGAAAATTACATAGCCTATTGCTGTGAAAATTGTCCCTAATCCGATACAATGTTGAATTGGTAATCGTTTGGCAAAGAGAGAGACAAGAAATGAACCGGAAACGTAAGCAGCTCCAGTTATACTAACAAGCATGCTATACTCTATATCGGATAAAAACAGGACTTGATTTGTGAAAACAACTTCTTGTGAATCGAGTGCCATAGCGACAAGCATAGTCGCTTGGAATAAAACGAATATGAGAATAATGTAAGTTTCCGTTCGAGCGAACGAAAAAACTTGTTTCCAATCACTTCGTAATGTTTGTACGAAAGTATTTGTAACTTCTTCGTTTTGCTTTGTTTGTAATGTAATGTTTGGCAAGAAGTAAATAAGAATGGTAGAAAGAAGAAATGAAAGTGAGTTGCAGTAAATAACAAAGGCTGCTGAGTACGTGGTGAGAAGTATTCCAGCAAGAGCTGGACCGATAATAAAAGCCCCGCTTGTACAAAAGCTACTCCAAGCGTTGAATTGAGCGCGTTCTTCGGCAGGTATAAGCATTGTTTTATAAGAAAATGAAGCTGGATCGAAAAATGATGTAGCAATGCGAGTTAAAAAGATAAAAATATAAATGGCCCAAATAGAATCAAATAGTGGAATACAGCCAATAAGAGCTGCACGAATGATATCTGTGATAAGCATAATGGACCGTTTATTTAATCGATCTACTATGCTACCAGACCATATTTTTGTAACAACGGTGGCAATTGGACCTACAATCCATAATCCTGCTACAGCAGCAGGGGAGTTTGTGCTATTTAACACCATTAAGTTTAAAGCGATAAGATACATAAAATCACCTAAACGAGAAATTCCTGTTCCCGACAATAATAATAATTTATTTTTCATAAACAAATGGCCCTTTCTTTCATTGTTTTTTAATCCTGCAGGAAATAGCGTATTCCTCCTCTGAGTTTGATTGACGAGCGGTTTTGTTTTCCCAGCGTAATAAAACTTGAGTAATTTCCCAAGTAAGCTGTTGTAATTCTTCTGGAGTTAAAAATAGATGCGATACAATATGACTCCCTGTATTCGTTCCTTCTGTGCCGCTTTCTTCAATATAGAAATGAGCAGCTTTTGCTTTATAATATTTTTCGATAATTCCTCGTTTTTCCTTCGTGTCTACTAATTCAAGTAATCCTCCATCATATAAAATTTGAACGTGATAATGTACGCTACCAGCAGATTTATTTAGTTTCGTAGCTACTTGTTTGGCAGTGAGTGCTTTGTCTTTTAAAAGGTGAAGAATTTGAATGCGAGTTGCGTTGGAAATGAGCTTTTGCTGCTCAGCTGAAATAGTAAGTCTATCGTCAAACATTATGGCATCCCCTTTCTTATAATCTAAATTTATTGTACATTCTAAAAAATTAGAACGTAAGGAAAATAAATCGCCTTTTTCCTTTATATTTCGACATAAATAAAAATAGCATGTACATAAACATGCTATTAATTGGAGGTAGATTCTTCATTAAATTCCCCGCTATAAAATAAAAACAGCCATATAAAACTAACAAAAATACAACATATAGCTAATAAACTACCAATCATTTGAGGAGAAAGGATTTCTAATAGCCATCCTGTAATGAGCATAGATAACTGTATAAGTGAACCATAAATAGAGTAATGAAAGGAAAAAACTTTACCAATCATATTTTCGTGTGTGTAAGTTTGAAGTAATGTCGTATCAAGTGGAACGATGATACCTCCTGCTATACGCATACAGAGTAATGTAATGATACCGAAAATAAGTTGATTGGATAGAATGAATCCAAGAAAGAAAATGCCTTGTAGGAAGTAGGCCCAACCAAATGCTTTTTTCATTTTTTCTTTATTATGGGATATATAAAGATTAACGAGAAGGCTTCCTATCATAAGCCCAGCCCCTTGAACCGTATATAAAATCCCAATGTTCGTGTGGAAAATTTTTTCGGCATAGATCGTTAGAAGGAGCTGATAAGCGCCACCAATAAGCCCCCATGAAATGCCGACAAGAATTAACGTTAAAATGATTTTTGTTTGTAATATGTATGTGTAACCATCTTTTATATCAGTAAAAAATGCTTTTTTCTTGTTACAAGTATCATGAGAGGGAACACTTATATTATAAATAAAATAGGCTGAAATAAAGTATGATAGGCTATTTAATAAAAAAGCGAATTCAATATGTAAAGATTGTGCAATAATCCCGCCTAGAGAAGCCCCCATAATAGACATAAAACCATTCATTGTACTAGAAAGAGAGTTAGCTGTTACGAAATGATTTTGATGTACGATGTTTTTTAAGATTGCTTGTTTAGCCGGCTCAAATAAACAAGAAAGTACGGATAAACATATATTGGAAATGAAAATAATCTCAATTTTATATAGTGCAAATAAGTAAGTGAGGACAATTATGCCTCGTAAAATATCGGTAAAAATCATAATATTCTTTTTAGAAAAACGATCTACAACTCCGCCTATGAAAGGACTAAGCAGAAGCTGAGGTAAACCTTTACTTATAAAGGTGAGTGCGATCATAAATGGAGATTCCGTTATGCTATAGACGAATGTTAATAAAGCTACTGTATGAAACCAATCTCCAAGTACACTTAATATTTGCCCGTAAAATAGTTTTTTGAAGTCATCATTTGTTTTAAGAAGTGCAGAATAAGAAACTGACATAAAAAGATTAATCCTTATGTAATGATGATGCTTGAACTTGTTTTTTCCACTCGCTTACATACACTTTCTCTTCTGTAGGAAGTCCAATAGGCAATTGCGCAATTAATTCCAAACTATTTCCGTCAGGGTCGTTAAAGTATACGGCGGCATGCGCTAATTCTGGAAAAACAATCGGTTCAATTGGCTCCATTCCAAAGTCTTTTCGTGCTGAAATTCCTTTTTGATGTAACCAATCAATCGCATTTTCTAAATCATGAAGACTTACTTGAAAGGCGATGTGTCGTAAAGAAGGGTGATAATTTACTTTATATTTTGTGCCTTCCCAAAGGCCGAGCCAACTTTCATTTTCTTTAATCCAAAAGAAAGCAATACCGTCTCCTCTTTTATATAATTTTAGTCCTAGCGATTCGTAAAAAGGTATAGACACTTCTAAGTTACGGACAGGTAAATGCGCTTCGTAAAGACCTTTAATCATTGTACTCCTCCTAAGTAAAAATGTTTCTTATTTCATAGTAAACATTTTTTTATGAGTTGAAATCATAAAAAAGAGGGACATAAATTCATACGAAAGTATGAAAAAACAGCTCAAATATGAGCTGTTTTCTTATAGTTTTTCGTTCATTTGTTAAGGATAGGATATATTAGTATCCGTATCCGCCGCCACCCCAACAGCTACATCCGATGATGATTAGAAGGATGAATAGTACGATAAGCAAAGCAAATCCACCGCCGAAGCCAGCGCAACTTCCACCATAGCTCATATGTTTTCCTCCTTTTGAGTAAGTTAATCTATATAATTCATGGACTACTATATACAGTATGTTTTTTGTATGGAAAAGGAGCCAGTCTCTTTTGTAATTAGACAAACGCCTGTATGGTCATTTTGATTGTATATGGTGCTAGGAGTATGTGAAGAAATCGTTATATAGTTTGCGATTTCTTCATAAAAAAATATAAAAATTGTAAAAAAAACCATTTTTATATTTTTTTATGAGAGGATTTGTACTATAATTTTACAAGTAATATTATGGGAAAAGGGAGTTTTAGTGAAGAGATGGAGATGGGACAATTACAAAATAAAATAGAAAATAAAAAGAAAGAGCTAATTCAACTAGTTGCTAGACATGGATTGGATCATGATAAAGTTTTGTTATTTAGCCGAGATTTAGATATACTTATTAATAAGTTTATGAATGTAAAAGATAAAGTACATAAATAAAGAATTTGTAGTTTTTTATATTAAGATGTTTTACAAAAAGGAGAGAGATGTATTTGGAACATTTACAAGATGAGCTATATAAACAAATAAAAGAAGAAAAAGGTATTGTTACAATTTTTTTAAAGAGTGGCGTTAGAATAGTAGGAGAAGTTGTTGCAATAGACAAATTTACCGTTTTAATGTTAGTTGATGGAAAACAACAACTTATTTACAAGCAGGCTATATCAACAATAATGAAATAAGACACTCGTAATGAGTGTCTTATTTCATTATTGCTTGCAAGCTTCAACGTCAATGCTGGCAGCTAATAATTTTTTTTCACCATCTTGCTCAATGATTTTTTGTAATTTAGATAGGAAAGAATCAAAGTTTGTATGCTTTGCTACTTGGAATGTCATTTTATGCTCAATTGGCAGCCACGTATCAATATCAGCTTCGTTATGCTGAATTTTCACCTCAAGCTTATCAAGTGCGTTAGCAACTTTTGCTTCGTATGTTTCCTTCGCTTCAAACTCCATCCATAAATCATATAATTCCTCGCCGAGAGAACCTTTTAATGTTCGTTTAATATTTAAAATGGCTTCTTGTTCATTTATTTGTTTTTGTAATTGTAATTCATGACTATTCATTGTATCAAAAGCAGGAATATCACCAGCTTCAGCTTCGACTAAATCGTGAATAATAACCATTTTAAGTAATTTTTCAATATTTACTTTTTGATCTAAATAAGGTTCAACTAAAATGGCCATTAGAGACATGCGCCACGTATGTTCAGCAACGCTTTCTTGACGTCCGTTAGAAAGCCAGCTATGTCGCATTTCATATTTTAGTTTTTCTGCTAATGCAATGACTTGTAAAATGTTATGTTCCATCGTGATCCTCCTCATATTTCCATACTATAATTCTAATATGGAAATGAAATGTGTCAATTTTATGAGTATATTGCGATAAATAGATGATAAGCGTATAATAAACATTATATGTGAAAACGCATTATTAAAATAAAAAAATGTTTTATAAAAATGAAAAAGGAAAGGGCAGGAATATGGGAGACGAAAATCAAGGATTTGCTAGACCACAAAGAAAAAAAAGGAAGTTTGACATT
The DNA here is from genome assembly GCF_057197025.1 of Bacillus sp. LSHTCR4. Taxonomy (NCBI): domain Bacteria; kingdom Bacillati; phylum Bacillota; class Bacilli; order Caryophanales; family Bacillaceae; genus Bacillus; species Bacillus sp. LSHTCR4. Next base: position 679,919 of record NZ_JBXUNO010000001.1, read on the forward strand.
TCTAGCCCATTTGGCATTATAGCAGGTTTTGCCATAGTGATAGCGGCAATTATGCTTGGTGGAGGCGGAATAAAAACTTTTAAAAACTTTTTAGATGTTTCATCTATTTTAATTGTCATAGGGGGAACTACAGCGACAATTGTTGTGGCTTATCGATTTGGAGAAATAAAAAAATATACGAAAAGTATTTTTACTGTTTTACATAGAAGAGAAGAAGATTTAGAACAGTTAACGGATTTGTTTGTTGATTTTTCTAAAAAATCGAAAAAACATGGGTTGCTTTCTTTAGAAGTTGATGGAGAGCAAGTGGACAATCCTTTTATTCAAAAAGGGATTCAACTCATGTTAAGTGGCTATGATGAAGAGGAATTAAAAGAAGTGTTAATGAAAGATGTTGAAACGGAAGTGTATGAGTTAAGAAAAGGAGCGGCGTTATTAGATAAAATTGGTGATTTCGCTCCGGCTTGGGGTATGATAGGGACTTTAATTGGTCTTATCATTATGCTTCAAAACTTGCAAGACACATCGCAAATTGGTACAGGGATGGCAGTTGCGATGTTAACGACATTGTATGGATCAGTACTTGCAAATATGATTGCAATCCCTCTTGCTGAAAAAGTGTATCGTGGTATTGAGGATTTATATACAGAGAAAAAGTTTGTTATTGAAGCGATTTCAGAATTGTATCGTGGACAAATTCCGTCTAAATTAAAGTTGAAACTGGATACGTATGTATATGAAACAAAGATAAAAAAAGTAAAACGAGCAGCCTAATATTGCAAGGAGTGGTATGGTGATGATAAAACGACCGCAAAAGGGATCGCCTCGTTGGATGACGACTTTTACAGATTTAACGATGTTATTATTAACTTTCTTTGTATTACTAGTTGCTACATCAAAGCAAGATACAGTAAAATTATCAAAGATGCTTGAAAAGTTTAGTGATGCGGAGCAAGTTGATGCAAAAGTAATGGGAAATACTATACCAGATATTTCACATGAAAAAAATGATGAAAAAATGGTCTCGAAAAAGCGAATGGACGACTTGTACAAAAAGTTAAAAGCATATGTAGATAATAATGGTATTAGTCAAGTGAATGTATATCGAGAAGATACGGGGGTAAGCGTCGTTATAGTAGATAATTTAATATTTGATACAGGTGATGCGAACGTTAAGCCTGAAGCAAAAGAGATTATTAGCAAATTAGTCGGATTTTTTCAATCCGTACCAAACCCAATTGTTGTGGAGGGGCATACAGATAGTAGACCGATCCATAATGAAAAATTCCCTTCTAATTGGGAATTATCTTCAGCACGAGCAGCTAATATGATCCACCATTTAATTGAAGTGTATAATGTGGAGGATAAAAGGTTAGCGGCAGTAGGATATGCAGACACAAAGCCAGTTGTACCAAATGATTCACCGCAAAATTGGGAGAAAAACCGTCGCGTTGTCATTTATATTAAAGAATAGTATTTTATTATTTTAGTAATAAAATAATAAAATACAGAAATTCTTTTAAAAAAATATTAAATTTTATCGTTTTATTTTGTATAATGAGTGAGAATGATAAGGTGAAATATTAAGATATTTTTATACATAGAAGGAGAGAACCGAATAGAATGGCACATAAAATTTTAGTTGTAGACGATGCAATGTTTATGCGAACGATGATTAAAAACTTATTAAAAAGTAATTCTGAATTTGAGGTTATCGGCGAAGCAGAGAATGGGGTAGAAGCGATTCAAAAATATAAAGAACTTCAACCTGATATTGTAACATTAGATATTACTATGCCAGAAATGGACGGACTTGAAGCATTAAAAGAAATTATGAAAATCGATTCAAGTGCAAAGGTTGTTATTTGTTCAGCAATGGGACAACAGGGTATGGTATTAGATGCAATTAAGGGCGGAGCAAAAGACTTTATTGTAAAGCCATTCCAAGCAGATCGTGTAATCGAAGCTTTAACAAAAGTAGCAAATAGCTAATATAAAAGGGGGGCCACAAGGAATCAAAACAGTGATAACGGATAGATGTGTGGCCCCTTTTTTCTCATTTTAAAACACTAAATTGTTATACATAAATGAAATGTTTGTTAGACAGGTAGGGGATGAAAATGCAAACAGATCTATTAAATATATTTTTTGAAGAATCGGAAGAACATTTACAGTCGCTAAATGAAAATGTGCTAATTTTAGAGCAAAATCCTGCAGATATGGATGTAGTAGGAGAAATATTCCGCTCAGCTCATACATTCAAAGGTATGTCTGCGAGTATGGAATTTACAGAAATGGCGGATTTAACGCATAAAATGGAAAACGTTTTAGATGAAATTCGTCATGGGAATATACTAGTACATGCGAATATTATTGATGTGATTTTTGAGTGCATTGATAATTTAGAGAAAATGGTTGCAGATGTGCAGCAAGGCGGAATGGGTAATATTGATGTAGTCTCAACGAAACAAAAATTAGAAGCGTTATTGAACGGAAATGTAGAAACTTCTATGGAACATGTAGAGCAAGAGTCTATAAACAATGATGATGCAGTTTCGCATGAAGTACATATAACCGTTGAACAGCAAGCTATTTTAAAAGCAGTACGTGCCATTATGTGTATTGAAGCATTGCAAAATATAGGTGATATACAAAAAACGGTTCCTAGTATTGAAGAAATCGAAGCGGATGCTTTCGGATTTGAGTTTACAGTGTTTATGAATACGGATCGTAGTGAAGAAGAATTGAAACAGGTAGTGCTTCACGTTTCTGAAATTGAGAAAGTAGTAGTGAAACAAGGAGAATCTTTACAGGAAGTAGATTCGACGGTTGCTACGCAAGAAGATGCGCGAGTAGAAGAAATGATACAACCGTCTGTAGTTGCCCAGGTGGAAGCACCTATTGAGACAGTGAAGCAACCTGTAAGTGCTTTACCAACTAAAAGCACTGCAAAAACGAAAAATGCTAAAGGTGAGAATCGTTCCATTCGTGTGCAGCTAGAGAAAATTGAACGATTAATGAACATGTTTGAAGAGAGTGTAATTGAGCGTGGTCGCATAGATGAATTGGCACAAGCAATTCAAAACAAAGAATTAATTGAGCATTTAAATCGATTAGGCGATATTTCAAAAGATATTCAAAATGTACTTCTAAACATGCGTATGGTGCCGATTGAAACAGTCTTTAATCGTTTCCCGCGTATGGTACGTATGTTAGCGAAAGATTTAGGGAAGAAAATCGATTTACAAATTACGGGTGAAGATACAGAAGTTGATAAAATTGTTATTGATGAAATTGGTGATCCACTCGTTCATTTAATTCGTAATGCAATTGATCACGGTATTGAGACTGTTGAACAACGTCGTGATGCAGGGAAAAATGAGACAGGTACAATTAAATTAGAAGCGTTCCATAGTGGAAATCATGTCGTAATTCAAATTACGGATGATGGAAATGGAATTCATAAAGGGAAAGTATTAGAAAAAGCAATTAAAAATGGTGTTGTTACAGAATCTGAGGCAAATAAATTAACAGATCGTGAAGTGTTTGATCTCATTTTCCAACCGGGATTTAGTACAGCTGAAGTAGTATCGGATCTTTCAGGACGCGGGGTTGGATTAGATGTTGTAAAACACACAATCCATAGTTTAGGTGGACATTTGATTATTGATTCAGAAGAAGGAAAGGGAAGTACATTTAGAATTGAACTTCCATTAACATTGTCAATTATTCAATCTATGCTTGTTCAAACGAATGATAAACGTTATGCTTTACCTCTTGGTAATATTGTTGAAGCAATTCGGATTAAGAGAGAAGACATCCAATCCATACAAGGAAAAGATGTGTTAAACTATCGTGATCAAATTATTGAAGTGAAGCATTTAAGTACTGTATTTGGTGAAAAAACAGTAGATGAGGCATTTGAGTCATATGAAAGTCAAATGGTTCCTGTGTTAATTGTTCGTAATACACATCGTAGCTATGGACTTATTGTAAACACAATTATCGGTCAAAGAGAAATAGTCCTAAAGTCATTAGGCGACTTCTTTGCAGAGAGTTCGAACTATTTCTCTGGCGCGACGATTCTCGGCGATGGACGAGTGGTCCTCATTTTAAACCCAGAAGGTTTATAATAGGAATGAAGGAAAGCTCCCCACTTGTATACAATTGGGGAGCTTTTTGGTTAACTACATACTAATATGAAAAAATTAATATATAACTGGAAATAAATGCATGTTCACGATTTACGTAAGAAGTTTGTTAAAATGTAATGAGTGTATTCATTTAATAGAAAAAAAATGAGGAGGCAGGGAAAATGCCTGAGCAACACACAAAAGGGGATACGAGCACAATTGTGCTAGAAAAAGAAAAGGAGCTTTTAACGCCTCAAGAATGTGATATTCTTGGCGAAATTGCAAATATATCATTTGGCTCTGCTTCGACAGTATTATCAACAATTTTAAATAGGCAAGTAAGTATAACTGCTCCTCATGTAGAGTTAGTGGATTTATACGATACAAGTGATGTTGAGGTTCCTCATGTTGTATTAAATATTCATTTTACAAAAGGATTAGATATGGAAAATCTACTTGTCCTTCAGCAAGATGTTGCTTTATCTATTGCCGATTTAATGATGATGGGGACAGGGGAAGTGGAAGAGGGAAAAGAACTTGGTGAATTAGAGCTAAGTGCTGTACAAGAAGCGATGAACCAAATGATGGGATTCGCAGCGACGTCTATGTCGGAATTCTTCCAAGATACAGTAGATATGTCTCCGCCAACAATTAAAGTTGTAAAGTTATCAGAAGAGATGGAGAAAATCTCTGGAATAACTGAAAATAACATGATTGTGAAAGTGTCGTTTGACCTTAAAATAGATAATCTTGTAAACTCTAAACTAGTACAAATTGTTTCAGTTGAACATGCGAAACAAATGATAAATAAATTACTACAATTATCTGGTGGCGTAGAAGAGCAAGATGAGCCGGCAGAAGTAGTGGAAGCTGAGATTGTAGAAGAACATGTTGAAAAAGAGCAGTTAACGCAAGAAGAGAAAGATGTACTTGGGGAAATTGCCAACATTTCAATCGGTTCAGCTTCAACGGTATTATCAACGCTTTTAAATCAGCCGGTTACGATTAGTACGCCAAATGTAGAAGCGATTAATGTGCGGCATTATGACGGCGTACCGGTTCCCTTTGTTATTTTAAATGTCGATTTTGTTGAAGGTTTAAAGAATGAGAACGTATTCGTATTTACGAAAGATGTTGCTTTGACAATGGTAGATTTAATGATGATGGGAACAGGGGAGATCGATCCAGAAAAAGAGCTTAGTGAATTAGAGCTAAGCGGTATTAAAGAAATCATGAACCAAATGATGGGTCATGCGGCAACAGCGATGTCAGAAATGTTTAAAGAGAAGATGGACATGACGCCGCCAGACGTTAAATTTGTCACGTTAAAAGAAGAAATGGAATATTTGGGAGAGTCAATGGAAGTGGACGAACTCGTTCAAATTACGTTCAACCTTGAAATTGGCGACTTGCTTCAATCGAAAATGTATCAAATTTTACCGATTTCAGAAGCGAAAGAAATGGTAAGACGACTGCTATACCCAATGGTGGAAGCGGAAGAAGAGATTACTGAGGAAGAAATGGAAGAAGAGGTTGTAGAACCTGTTGTACAACCTATTGAATTTAAAGAAGTGAAACAAATTGAGCCAGTGTATATGGATACATCTATTCTACAAAATGTAGAAATGAATGTGAAATTTGTATTTGGAAGTACAGTGAAAACCATTCAAGATATATTAAGTTTACAAGAAAATGAAGCCGTTGTATTAGATGAAGATATTGATGAACCAATTCGAATTTATGTAAATGATGTATTGGTGGCGTATGGTGAACTTGTAAATGTAGATGGATTTTTCGGAGTAAAAGTGACGAAATCACTATAAGGCGTTGAAATAGTAGATGAAAAGCGTAAAGTTTTTTCTAATTTGCTGGCTATGCATACATGTGTGCTTGCTCTTCCCACTGCAAAGTCAGGCGGAAGAGCAAAATGTGCCAGAACAAAATATAAATGAAGTGAATGTGCAAGAAGAGAATAAGGACGTTCAAGAACAGCCAGAACAAGTGGACATGAAGCAAGATAAAGAGGAACAACAAGAAGAAAAGAATGAACAAGAAACCGAAAAAAAGATAGAAACGGATCAAGGGGTTATTACAATAAATAAGCCAGAATTAAAGGTTGGCGAAGAAGTACGGATTATTGTAGAGCCAAAAGAGACAAATATTCAAAGTATAAAAGGTATGTTACGTTTGCCAAAAAACAGTAATCTGTATGAGCAAGAAAGAATGATAACTTTTGAATATGAAGAAGAGACGAAGCGATGGATTGCTAACTATAAGATCGGGATTTTTGATTTGCAAGGTGATTGGAACCTTCAGCTTATTCAAAGTTTTAAAGAAAATGAGAAAGAAGAGCTTATAGAAAATGAAGTGAAAGTCCCTCTTATTCGTATAAATAATGAAACGCCAACAATAGATAAAGAGATGCCGAAGTTGCATAAAGTTACTATTGACGAGGCGAAGGAGAATGTAATTGAACGAAAACAAGGCGATTCTATACGTGTAAGAGTGAAGGCGGCAGACGTGGAATCGATTGTGAAAGAAGTTCGTGTTACATTAAAAGGAAAAGAAAATAAAGAGATTACATTTTTATTAGAGTACAATAAGCAAGATATGGAATGGCAAAAAGTATTTGAAATAACGGATGCGTTGCCAAATGGGACATACGAACTACTTGTAGAGGTAGTAGATGCGGCTGGAAATAAACTGGTTGAAGAAAGTGAGTATGTCGTTTCTGTTTTGGAGCAAAAAACAGAAGAGGATAAAAAGACAGAAGAACGAGAGAAAGAAGAGAAGTTAGACGATAAGAAAGAAACTGAGAAGCTGGAAGACTCGAAAGTAGAGATCCCGCTTCAAGAAGAAAAACCGCCAGTTGTTCAAATTCCGAAGCACGACGAGAAAATAAACGATCTTATAAAAGAGCCGTTGAAAGAGAAAGAAGAAATTACTTACTTTATAAAAGAGCCATTGGTGGATCATAACGAAGTAAGCGATGGAAAGGCTCAAAAAGAGAAAAAAAACAAGAATGAAAATGAAGTCGTTTCGGAAAAGAAAGAACAAATAAAAGAACCACAAAAGAAAAAGGAAGAAAATAGTGAACAAGGCGTACAAGCTTCTAATGTATTTGCTATTATGTCAGGTTTATTCGTACTATTTTTAGTTTTAAAGAGTAATAAAGAATGGGGCTAATTATTTCATCATAGTGGAGGCGCTTAAATGGAAATTAAACGTACGACAATTGAAAATAAGACGCTACAACCATTAAAACAGCCTGCAGCTATTTCGGAACATGAAATACAGAAAGAACGAAAGCATAGCAATCTAGTGTTTACTGGACAGTCTAAGATTATTTCAAAAAATAATGAAATAGGGATTTTACTTGCGAGTTTAGGTGATGGAAAGGTTATGAAGGAAATGCTTTCTAAAGAGATGGATACAGTATTACAACTCTTTAAAAAGTTACACACATTATCTGGAGAAGGAAAGCAAACAGATAAAATATTTGAACAAGTAATGCGAAGCCTGCAAGGGCTTGTTAAGCAGGCGCATATAAAAGAACTTCCTTTGTTAGATGGAACGTATGATTTCGCAGAAGTACAACTATCATTTGGTAGAAAGGTACATATTCCATTATTAGATGTAAGTGCACTCCTCTCTAGCGTGGAGAGTGACTCGTCAGAAGGAAATATAAATTTAATGGTAACGATTATTACTGCGTATATCACGAAATTGTCTAACGAAACCATTTTAATTAGCGTCACGGATCGCACAGCTAAAGAGCGGGATGCAAGTGTATGGAGAGCACTTGCAGAAATGAATATGACACAATTATCACAGGCGTTGAAACAAACGATGCAAGAACATAAATGGTCAATGACGTTTCTTTTTCTCTTTATATGGGTTGTTTGTATTATTTTAATTCGAGTTATATAAGAAAATGAATGGAACCCCGCAATTTCTTGTTATAAATTTAATAAAAATATAGAAAAAAGCAGGATGTATTCATCCTGCTTTTTTCTATATTTTTTCATAAAAGAATGTATCAAAGCGCTGAAGATTGAATCGTTCAGGTGTTAAAATTTGTTCTGTGCTACCGACAAATAGTACACCGCCTTTTCGTAAAGAACGGCTAAACTTTTCGTATAGCTTGACTCTTGCTTCTTCTGTGAAGTAGATCATTACATTACGACAAACAATTAAATCGTAATTTGTATCGAATGATTGCATTAGCAGGTCATGCTGTTTGAACGTGACGTGTTGCTTAATATTTTGATGTAATGAATATATATCGTCCTCTTTTATGAAATGACGTTCTTTCAAATCGCTAGGTAATTCTTTTAAAGAACGTTCCGTATATTGACCGCGTTTTGCACTCTCTAAAATATGAAAATCAAGATCCGTTGCTAGTATTTCATAGCGATATGGAGATAGATGTTTCGATAAAATTAAAGAGAGTGTATATGGTTCTTCACCAGCAGCGCAAGCGGCACTCCATACTTTTAATTTTCCGTTATTTTGTTCGAGTAATTTTGGCAGTGCTTTCGATTCTAACGTTTGCCAACGTTCTTTATTTCTAAAAAACTCTGAAACGTTAATTGTAATATAGTCAATGAAACTTAAAAATAAGTTTTGATCAACACGTAAAGTACTTAAAAATGTAGTGTAGTTTTCAAAGCCTTTTCTTGAAATAAAAGCATCGATTCTACGGCGCATCCTATCTTGTTTATACGAAGCGATATCCATATTGAATTGTTGTTTAAAACTCGCGATAAAATGATCATAATCTTGTTCAATTATCATATTTACAATGGGCACAATAACGATATTGTGCCGCCCCCTTTACATCATACGAATTTTTTGTTCAAAGCTTTTTCTCATTTGTTTTTCATGTAGACCTGGTAAATCATAAATGACAGCATCAATCCCAGCTTCTTTTGCAATGTCAATGGGAATGACAGATGTATGTTTGTCTCCATTATAAAAACAGAGAACTAAATCGGTATTTTCAATAATTTGTTTCACAAAAAACATATAATCTGATCGATAAATAGAGTCGGAAGGGTGATCAAAAGCAACATACTCGGCTCCGTGTGATTTTAAATAATCTACGATTTCTTGGAATTCATCTGTTACTGCTTGTAACGGTTGTAGCGTGTAAAGGCATAAATTTTGAGCGAGTCTTTCGTTTTCAACGAAAAAACGAAGTACCTCATTTTCAATAGATTTATAACATAATATGTAAATTTTATGTTTGTGAGCATAGTCAGTTAAAAATTTTTTAATTTCTTCTTGATCTAATGCTGTTAATTGATTTGAACCACAAAGAAAAATATTCATAGAATTGTGCCACCTCATGCTAAATTGTAACATATCTTCTATAAAAAATAACTGCAAAATATTAGTGTTCAGAGTATAATTATAAATAACTAGATTTTACGATTAACTTTTGGAAGAAATAAAAAAATAAATAGGTGATATATATGCTGCGTTCAATCTCGCATAATCCAATTTTATCGCATATACCGCCTGCTACTCAAATGCCGAAAGAAGCAAATGTCAGGACTGGACTTGCATTTTCGGATAATTTGCATGCAGATCCGAAAAAAGATAAGTTGTTAGAACAAATGGAAGCGTTTGTTGATAATATTGGAGAAATTAAAGAAAAAATTGAAATGGAATTAACACTTGATAACGTAATGGAATACAAAAATACAGTAAAATCATTTTTGAATTTTTACGTTGATAATGTGTTGCAATATAAAGATGTCATGTCTCGTCATCCGCGTTATGGCTATTCACAGAAAATGACGATTGTGAAGCAGGCAGAAATGGGATTGAATGAGTTAGAAGATGTTATGAATTTAATTAATACAAAAACGGGACATTTAGAAATGTTAAATCAAATTGGAGAAATCCACGGTTTAATTGTAAATTTAGTCTTGTAAAAAGGAAGGAAGCTATATGTATATACAATTATATGAAAAGCTCGTGATTATTCAAAAAGCATATGAAAACATTCAAACGCTTGGAGAACAAATATATGAGAATTTAAAAAATAAAAATGTAAATGCAGTTCAAAAATTACAAGTAGAGCAATTGCAGTACATTGAAGGTTTAAAACAATTATCGAGATCATTTGAAGAAATGGTTGTTCAGTTTTGTAAAGAACAGGGAGTAGAATCATTTCGCGTAAGTGCGTTATTTTCGTGTTTTTCTCAAGAGGAAATTGAAAAAATAGAAAAATTACAAAAAAACTTAATTGAATTAGAAGAAAATATAAAAATTCTTCTTTTGAAAAATCAATATTACTTAAACGTACTATTAAAAACTACAGAAAGTATTGTGGATTCTGTTTCTGAATATAACTTAGAACGAAACAATAATTCGCAAATCTTTATGAACGAACTATTGTAAAGGGGAAGTGGAGCATTATGAGATTATCTGATTATAATACCCCGTTATCGGGTATGTTAGCGGCCCAAATGGGATTACAAACGACGAAACAAAACTTATCAAACATTCATACACCTGGCTATGTGCGTCAAATGGTGAATTACGGATCTGTTGGAGCGAGCAACGGTCATACGCCAGAACAGAGAATTGGTTATGGTGTACAAACGGTAGGTGTGGATCGTATTACAGATGAAGTGAAGACGAGACAGTTTAACGACCAAATGTCACAGTTCTCTTACTATGCATATATGAATTCTACTTTGTCAAGAGTAGAGTCTATGGTAGGAACGACAAGTAAAAACTCATTATCTAGTTTAATGGACGGATTCTTTAACGCTTTTCGTGAAGTGGCAAAAAATCCAGAGCAATCGAATTATTACGACACATTAATTGCTGAAACTGGGAAGTTTACGAACCAAGTAAATCGACTTGCAAAACAGTTTGAAGAAATAGAAATGCAAACAACAGCAGATATAGAAGCTCACGTAGATGAATTTAATCGACTTGCTGCTAGTTTAGCAGAAGCGAATAAGAAAATCGGACAAGCGGGCACACAAGTACCGAATCAACTATTAGATGAACGGGATCGTATTATGACAGAAATGTCTAAGTATGCAAAAATAGAAGTATCATATGAATCTGCAAATCCTAATATTGCAAGTGTTAGAATGAATGGTGTTTTAACAGTAAATGGACAAGATACATATCCACTTCAATTGCAGAAGAATAAAGAACCTATGTCGTTACAAATATATGGAACTGATATCCCATTAAATGGCGGAGCAATTCAATCGGCAATAGATACGAAAACAAAAATTACTGGTTATAAAGATAATCTAAATGAATTTGTAAATTCATTAAAAAAACAAGTGAATACAGTTATGAATAAAGATTTCTTTGTTGGAGAAAATGCGAAAAAGCTTGAAATAAACCCTGATTTTACAAAAGACATTTCGAAAATGAAAATTTCAGCTGAAACCGCAAACAGACTTGCGGGTATTACAGAGGAAGACTTTAAACCTGGACTTACGTATAAACAAGCTTTAGATCAACTTTTAGTAGGTGTAGCGTCTGATAAAAGTTCAGTAAATGCTTACCAAAATATACATAAGGACTTATTAGAAGGAATTCAGCAAGAAAAAATGAGTGTCGAAGGCGTAAATATGGAGGAGGAAATGGTTAATTTAATGGCTTTTCAGAAGTACTTCGTAGCGAATTCTAAAGCTATTACTACGATGAATGAAGTATTTGATAGTCTGTTCTCAATTATCCGATAGGTAATAGTAATTGACCGAAAATAAATAAGGGAGAGATAGAAATGAGAGTATCTACGTTTCAAAATGCAAACTGGGCAAAGAACCAGTTAATGGATTTGAATGTGCAACAGCAATATCATCGAAATCAAGTAACTTCAGGTAAGAAAAATCTTCTTATGAGTGAGGATCCACTTGCGGCAAGTAAATCATTTGCAATTCAACATTCATTGGCGAATATTGAACAAATGCAAAAAGATATAGCGGATTCTAGAAATGTGTTAAGTCAGACAGAAAATACATTGCAAGGTATTGTGAAGTCTTTAACGAGAGTGGATCAATTAACGATACAAGCATTAAATGGAACGAATAGTGAAAAGGAATTAAAATCCATTGGAACAGAAATTGATCAAATCTTAGAACATGTTGTCTATTTAGCAAATACGAAGGAACAAGGGCGTTACCTTTTTGGTGGAGATAGTGCTGATAAGCCGCCATTTACAAAAGATGGAACATACCAAGGCGGAGAAAAAGATGTAATGTGGAAGTTGAATGATGGTTATGAAATTAAAGCGTTTCGTAAAGGTGATGATTTATTAACACCTGTAATTCAAACGTTAGTAAAGATGAAAGATGCTTTGCAAAGTGGTGATCAAAAAGCATTACAACCGTTCTTAGAAGAAAATAAGAAAAATTTAGATGGTGTTATTAACCGTACGACGGAAGTTGGTTCAACGATGAATACGGTTGATACGTTTAAAACGATTCTAAGTGAACAAAACTTAGCGTTACAAGAAAATCGTAAAGAGATTGAAGATGTCGATTTAGCAGCAGCTATTTCAGAGTTAGCGTACATAAACGCAACATATGAAGCGACACTTAAGGCAGTTAGTACGATGAGTAAAACGAGCATTTTAGATTATATGTAGAAAAGGAGTAATGTTTTATGGGAACAGCAGTATCTAATTTGGGTGGTAGACAACAAATTTGGAATCTTGGTAATAATATAATTGATACTTCTAATCTAGTAAATTTAGAGCTACAAGCTTTAGAAATGAAAAAAACACCGTATAATAATCAAAAACAAACATTAAGCAATGAGCGAAATATTTATGCTAGTATGAAGAAGGAATTTAATAGCTTTGTGCAAGTTTTTAAAGATATGTATGCTTTTAAAGGTAATGAGAAGAAAACATCTGTATCAAAAGAGGGATTTGTTACTGCACAAGCAGACGCATCTGCGATTGCGGGAACATACAACATTACAGTGGAAAAGGTTGCAGAACGTCATCAAATTACAACAAGACCAGTAGATTTATCTGACTCCAAGAACCCGAAAAATAAAATAGACTTAGATGCAAAACTTGAAAAAGATGTTGCGTTTGAAATTAATGGTAAAGAAGTTAAAATATCTAAGGATATGACTTATAAAGATATGGTAAATAAAATAAATAATGGAAATTATGGGGTATCAGTATATTCATTAGGTGGACAATTGTTCTTTACGTCTACTACAGCTGGAGAAAAAGGAGCAATAAATTTAGTAGATGGTAAAGAAGGCTTTTTAGAGGAAATTGGTTTAGTGAATTCATCTATAGACGAGGATACTAATAAGAAGGTATTTACGATTGCTAATGAAATAACAGCAGCTACAAATGCTGAATATACGATAAATGGGATTAAGGATTCAAGTACATCTAATAAAATTGATACAATTCCAGGTTTAACTATTAATTTAGAGAAAGCAACAAGTGAACCTATAAAAATCACTATTGAAGACTCAAATGTAAAGGATTCTATTGATTTAATTAAAAAAATGAAAGATGAATATAATAAAGCTGTTGGTAACTTGGATTTATTTGCCGGAGAAAATGGTGCGATGCAAGGAAATAATATTTCCTTTTCTCTAAGTAATTCAATGACAAGTCTATTTAAATATTCTCAAGATAATAAGTATTTATTTTCTTTTGGTATTCAGGTTGATAAGACTGGTAAGATGACATTGGATGAAGAAAAGTTAAAAACAGCATTTAAAGAAAATCCTGAATCTGCAAAACAATTTTTCTTTGGATTCAATGGTGTAGGTCATGAAATGGAAAAAAAATTAGATAGTATTTTTGGTGATGAGGGAGTAATTGGAAAACGTTCTAAAAGTATTGAGGATCAATTAAAAGATATAGACAAAAAAATAGCAGCAATTGATATTATGAATAAACAAAAACAAGAGGATATTGTAAACAAATACCAAAAACTAGAAAGTACATTAGCAGAGCTAGATAGTCAATTGAAAACAATTAAAGCAATGACAAAACAAAAAAGTGATGATTAATGAAAGTTGAGGAAGTGATCGTATGCAAGCATGGCAACGTTATATGCAAAATGATATTATGACGAGTAATCCGATTAAAAATACAATTTTTATTTATGAAAGATGTATTGTAGAGTTTCGTAATTTAGATGAGCTTTTACATACTTTTAAACTACAAGAGGGAGATGCGCTTCTTGAGAAGTTAGAACGTATTTTTGAAGAATTAAAACTTCAATTAAACCCTGAGATTACGAAAGATTTATATGATAGTCTTTATGGTTTATATGATTGGATTAGTCTTCAAATTCAAACGATGAAAGTAACACGTGAAGCGAAAGATATTGATGCGATTGTGAAAGTGTTACAAGATTTAATAGACGGTTATCGCGGAGCGCTTGAAAATGAACAATGATATTTATCGAGCATTTGTCGGCTGTTTTAATGAAATTGGTGAATTGCAAGTGTCAGATGAAGAGTTTACTGAGAAGAGTGCGATGTTAAATCGCTGGATGATGACATTGGATGAAGAAACGCGAGCACAAGTTGCGGCAGAAGTAAGCCCATTCATTATTAAGGCAGCACAGCATATTCGAGATAAGCAAAAGATTTTGGAAGAAATGATTATGACAAATGATGGGAGAATGAAAGCAAATTCATTTTACGGTAAATATTAATTATAAAGTGTGGAAACGGATCCTCCTTATTTTAAAAGGGGATCCATTCCTTCATGTAAATAAAGAATTCCGCTGATTGAGGTTTCATTTTATGACTGTAAAAAATAGAAGTAATCTAAATAATATAAAAATAATCTGCGGCTAGTCGTAAATATGTTGAAATAGTATATAGATTACTATGTGTATACAGTTTTTTTGTATTCTTTTTTATATTTTTGTATTTTTCTAAAGACAACAATGTAAAAATGGAATAAAATATGTAAGGGTACATAATAGTTAATATTTTAATAAATACATATAGGGAATTAAATAATGAAGTGAAACTTCCATCAGTGGATTATTATGTCAAAATGATAAGTTAAAAAAGGAAGGGTGTGGAGTATGCCAGATTTAGTGAGTGATGTAAGCCATTATATGAATTATTTAGTGACGAAACGAAATACTGTTTCTAGTAATATTGCAAATGCGAATACACCTGGCTATAAAGCACAAGACGTTACATTTGCTGAACAAATGAATAAAAGTAGTGCATTATATAAAAGCAATACTGCGGATTTAAAAACCAATGCAGATTTATATCAAACGAATGAAATGCACTTACCGACAGTAAATACAAAAAATACATATGCGAAGATTCAAACGAAGTCAATGCAAACGAATAAAGATGGAAATAGTGTGGATGTAACGACAGAAATGCTAGATTTAATGAAAGCAAACCAATTATATGGTATTTCAATTAACGCAATTAATACACAATATGCAATTAACCAAGCAGCTCGCGGACGTTAATAGTAGAAGGAGAGACAACGATGTTTCAGGCAATTAATGCAAGTGGATCAGGGCTAACAACAGCGAGAAAGTGGATGGAAGTTACTTCAAATAATATTGTAAATGCAAATACAACGGCAGCTCCGGGGGCAGATTTGTATGAGCGCCGTAGTGTAGTGCTTGAATCTAATAATAGTTTTGCAAATATGTTAGAAGGGACACCTACTAACGGGGTAAAAATAAAAAGTATTGAAGCAGACAAAACTGAAAACTTAGTGTATGATCCGACGCATCCGCATGCAAATGAAGAAGGATATGTACGTTATCCAAATGTTGATGTAACTGCTGAAATGACGAATGTAATGGTTGCTCAAAAAATGTATGAAGCAAATACAAGTGTATTAAATGCGAATAAAAAAATGCTGGATAAAGATTTAGAAATCGGCCGAGGATAGAGGAGGAATATGGGAAGATGAAAATCCAACCAATGTTACATACACAGCCATTTGGCACGATTCAGTCAATTGGTGCACCGAAAAACACGCAAACATCTGTAGTCGAGGGGAAGAAGTTTATCGATTTATTGGAAGATATGAATCAAACACAAAACAATGCGCAAACAGCGGTATATGATTTACTAACAAAAGGAGTAGGAGAAACACATGACGTTTTAATTCAGCAAAAGAAGGCTGAGTCTCAAATGAAAACGGCTGCTCTTGTACGTGATAATCTTATTGAAAATTATAAATCACTAATTAATATGCAAATTTAGGAAAATGGACGGGTGTGTTTAAATGGAAAAGTTAAAAAATGTTTTCCAATCGTTAAAAACGTGGCATAAGTTAGTCATTGGTGCTGCGCTTTTAGCAATTGTAACAGGAGCACTTTTATACTTCACCTTGCCAGATAAATATGTTGTTGTATATCAAAATTTAAATGATGCAGACAAGCAAGAGATTACAGCAGAATTATCGAAGCTAGGTGTCGATTACCAATTAGCAGCCGATGGTTCGATTCGTGTGCAAAAGAATGATGCTCCATGGGTTCGAAAAGAAATGAATGGAATGGGATTACCGTTTAATTCAAAAAGCGGTGAGGAAATTTTATTAGAAAGCTCGCTCGGTTCAAGTGAGCAAGATAAAAAAATGAAGCAAATTGTCGGTACGAAAAAGCAATTAGAGCAAGATATTGTAAGAAACTTTGCGACAGTTGAAACGGCAAATGTTCAAATTACATTGCCTGAAAAAGAGACAATTTTTGATGAAGAAAAAGCAAAAGGAACAGCGGCGATTACGGTTGGTGTAAAGCGTGGTCAATTATTAACGGCTGATCAAGTTGCGGGTATACAGCAAATGATCAGTGCAGCAGTTCCTGGTGTAAAAGCAGAAGAAGTAAGTGTTATTGATAGCAAAAAAGGTGTTATCTCAAAAGGGGCAGATGAAGCACATTCTAGTAGTTCCTCTTCTTATGAGAAAGAAGTAGAAATGCAGCACCAAATTGAAGGTAAATTAAAGCAAGATATTGATGCAACGTTAATGACGATGTTTAAGCCGAATGAATATAAAGTGAATACGAAAGTATCTGTAAACTACGATGAAGTTACACGTCAGTCTGAAAAATATGGTGATAAAGGTGTACTTCGTAGTAAACAAGAGCAGGAGGAAAGCTCTACTGCGCAAGAAGGGGCAGATACGAAGCAAGGTGCTGGTATTACAGCGAACGGTGAAGTGCCAAATTACGGTACGAACAATAATCAAAATGGAAAAATCGTCTACGATAATAAAAATGGTAACAAAATCGAAAACTATGAAATAGATAAAACAGTTGAAACGATTAAAAAACATCCAGAGTTAACGAAAACAAATGTTGTTGTATGGGTAGATAATGATACGTTAGTAAAACGAAGAATTGATATGACGACTTTCAAAGAAGCGATCGGTACAGCAGCTGGACTTCAAGCTGATCCAAATGGTAACTTTACAAATGGTCAAGTTAATGTAGTAACTGTTCAGTTTGATCAACCGAAAGAAGAAAAGCCGAAAGAGCCAGAAGAAAGTGGTATAAACTGGTGGTTATTCGGTGGAATTCCAGCTGGTCTATTAGCGATTGGTGGTCTAGTATGGTTCTTCTTAGCTAGACGTAAGAGAAAGAAAGAAGAAGAGGAATATGAAGAATACTTAGCAGAAGAGGAAGTTGCTGCAAGTAGTGAAAGTATTATGGAAATTCCGGAAGAAAAAATAGTACCAGAGCCAAAACCTGAACCAGAACAACCGAAAGAACCGACGTTAGATGAACAAGTGCAGGATGCTACGAAAGAACATGTAGAAGGTACTGCAAAGGTAATTAAAAAATGGTTAAACGGACAGTAAGGGAGGAAACAACGATGTTAGATGAAATCTCCTCCAAAGAAAAAGCTGCCATCCTCATTCGTACATTAGATGAAGAGGTGGCAGCAAAAGTCATTGAATATATGACGGCTGAGGAAAAAGAAGTGTTGCTTCGTGAAATCGCGAAGTTTCGTGTATATAAACCAGAAACGTTAGAGAATGTACTAGGGGAATTCTTATATGAACTAAATGTAAAAGAATTGAACTTAGTCACTCCAGATAAAGAGTACATTCGTCGCATATTTAAAAATATGCCAGAAGACGAGCTGGAAAAATTATTGGAAGACCTTTGGTATAACAAAGATAATCCATTTGAATTCTTAAATTCACTTACAGATTTAGAGCCACTTCTTACTGTGCTTAATGATGAGTCACCCCAAACAATTGCAATTATCGCTTCTTACATTAAACCGCAGCTTGCTTCTCAGTTAATTGAGAGATTACCAGATCATAAGCGAGTAGAAACGGTAATGGGTATTGCGAAACTAGAACAAGTTGACGGTGAACTTATTAATCAAATTGGTGAGTTATTAAAAGCGAAATTAAATAACATGGCATTTAGTGCAATCAATAAAACAGACGGCTTGAAAACAATTGTAAACATTTTAAATAACGTTTCGCGAGGCGTTGAAAAAACAGTCTTTCAAAAGCTGGATGAAGTCGATTATGAGTTATCTGAGAGAATTAAAGAAAATATGTTTGTCTTTGAGGACTTACTTGGTCTTGAAGATCTTGCGCTTCGCCGTGTATTAGAGGAAATTACAGATAACGGTGTCATTGCAAAAGCGCTTAAAATTGCAAAAGAAGAAATTAAAGAGAAATTATTTACATGTATGTCTTCAAACCGTAAAGAGATGATTCTGGAAGAATTAGATGGCTTAGGGCCACTTAAGATGACAGATGCTGAGAAAGCACAGCAAACAATTACAGGTGCGGTGAAAAAGCTAGAGAAAGAAGGAAGAATTATCGTTCAAAGAGGTGAAGATGATGTCCTTATTTAAGAACAGAATTCCGAAGAATTCTGTTTCTTTTTCTGAAGAAACGTATGAATTACAATTTCCAAAACCAATACAAGCTCACGTAGAAGAAATACAAGTAGATCAAGAAGAACTTCTTGCGCAGCAACAATCGTTACATGTTGAACTGAATCAACTAAGACAAGAAAAGCAAATGTTAGAACGAGAGCGTCAGCAGTTATTACATGATCAAGAACAATTTCAAATGCATGTTCAGCAGCAGATGAAAGAGATAGAATCGGCACATATGCAGTTTCAAAAAGAGCAACAAGAAACAGCATACGAATGGACAGAATTATTATGGGATCAATCTTTTCAACTAGCAGAAAAAATTGTGAATCAAGCAGTAGATGCTAGATTGCTTGATGTGTTACCTATTTTAACTGGCATCGTTCAAACATTGCCTACTTCTTTTGAAAAACTAGTGATTACCGTACATCCAGAAACGTTTGAACGTATTCAAGAAGAGAAGGAAAATACGAAAGAGTATTGGTTACTGCAATTAGTAGAATGGAAATATGATTTCTCCTTACAGTTCGGTGAATTTGTTCTAGAAGAAGAGAAAGAGTTCTTTGAATTTAAATTTGCACCTATATTTGCGAAACTTCGTCAGAAATGGGAAGAAGAGAAGTTATTTGAGGAGCAAAATGTATGAATCGACTGTTAATGAATGAAAACCAAAAGTGGAATACATTTATTGAAACACCGTTTTATACGAAAGTCGGTAAAGTTCATAGTGTGCAAGAGCAGTTTTTCGTAGCGAAAGGACCAAAGGCGAAAATAGGTGATGTTTGTCTCGTTGGAGAGCATAATGTCTTATGTGAAGTCATTGCAATTGAAAAAGAAAACAATATGTTACTTCCGTTCGAACAGACAGAAAAAGTATGTTACGGAGATGCTGTGACATTAATTGCTGAAGATGTTGTTATACCTCGTGGTAATCATTTACTCGGAAAAGTGTTAAGTGCAAATGGTGAAGTGTTAAATGAAAACGCCGAAAACATTCCATTGCAAAAAATAAAGTTAGATGCTCCGCCTATTCATGCATTTGAACGTGAAGAGATTACTGATGTATTTGAAACGGGAATTAAATCTATTGATTCTATGCTAACAATTGGTATCGGTCAAAAGATTGGTATTTTCGCTGGATCAGGTGTTGGTAAATCTACTTTACTCGGAATGATTGCGAAAAATGCAAAAGCTGATATAAACGTTATTAGTTTAGTAGGAGAACGTGGCCGAGAAGTAAAAGACTTTATTCGAAAAGAATTAGGCGAGGAAGGTATGGAGAAAAGCATCGTTGTCGTGGCGACATCAGATGAAAGCCACCTTATGCAACTTCGCGCAGCTAAGCTTGCAACATCTATTGCTGAATACTTCCGAGACCAAGGCAATAACGTACTACTTATGATGGACTCTGTTACTCGTTTTGCTGATGCGCGTAGAAGTGTTGATATTGCCGTTAAAGAGTTACCGATTGGTGGTAAAACACTTTTAATGGAAAGTTATATGAAGAAGCTGTTAGAGCGCTCTGGGAAAACGAAGAAGGGATCTATAACAGGTATTTATACTGTACTCGTTGATGGAGACGATTTAAACGGCCCTGTACCAGATTTAGCACGCGGTATTTTAGATGGACATATTGTATTAAAACGTGAACTTGCAACGCTCAGCCATTACCCTGCTATTTCAGTACTAGATTCAGTAAGTAGGATTATGGAAGAAATCGTATCACCAACTCATTGGCAATTGGCAAATGAAATGAGGAAAATATTATCTATTTATAAAGAAAATGAATTGTATTTCAAATTAGGAACGATTCAAGAAAATGAAGAAAATGCTTATATTTTTGAATGTAAAAATAAAGTAGAAGGTATAAATACATTTTTAAAACAAGGTCGATCAGATCGTTTTCAATTTGATGATATTGTTCAAGCGATCCACCATATAGTATAGGACCTCACGCTTTTGAGGTCTTATTTTTTTGTTTTTTAATATTTCACAGATTTTTTTGGAAAAAAACTATATAATAGAAAAAGAGAGCGTTATAATAGGAAGGGGCTATGAAAACAGGTGGATAAGCAGCAGTACGACACGATAAAATTGCAAATAAATCAAGAAAAAGAACAGATTTTGAAAGAAGTGTATGAATTAACAGCTGAAAAAAGAAAAATAGAACAAAAAAAAGAATATGATTTATATGTTGTGAAATCGCGTAGTAAAGTCGTACAAACTGGGCAACGTATTATGGCTGGTATGCTTTCCTCACATACGTTTTCACCTGAAAGAATAGAAGAATGGAATCGGAAAATTAAAAAAACAGAAGATTTTATTCAAAAAAATGAAAGCCTTTTAGAACAAGTAAAAGAAAAAGAACGTGTCATTGATGAGATGTATCAAGAAGGTTGTAGAAAGCTTGCGAAAGTACGAGAAAAGCAGGAAGAAAAAATGCTTCTTGATTTGAAAATGTGTATGAATGGATGAGGTGAATGTAGTGATACAGTCTGTATTACCGGTGCAACAAAGTTTACCTCCGCAAAAAGAAAAAGGGCTAGAAGTACAATCTAAAAGTGAAGATTCTTCATTCAATCGTGCGATGAGAATGGAAAACAAAAAGCAGCCGAAAACGGAGAAAACAAAGCAAGAAAATGCACCAGAAGATAGAAAAGAAAACATTCTTTCTAAAAAATCGGCAACGAAAAAAGAGCCTAATGTAAAGAAAGAAGAAAAAAAAGAGACAGAACAGTTATTGTTAGCTGTATCTGAGCAAATGGTTGCAATTGAGCAATTACGTGTGCAGCCAGAATTGTTATATCAATACATACAAAAAATACAAGAGCTGTATAAAGAATATGGAAATATAAAACTTAATGAATTACCCGCTAATGAATTACAACAATTACAAGAACTCCTTTCTAATATGAATATCAAAAATGCTATATGTTTAGAAGATACAATGCAAATGGCATTAGACAAAGTGAAGATGCCAGAGCAAATGATGGAAGTATTGAAAGTAGTGGAAACAGAAACTTGTAATATTGCAAAGAAACAAGAAGAGTCCAAAGACTTAGATGGAGATCTTCCGAAAGCTGAGAGCGAAGATGTCAAGGTAGAGTTGCCAGAAGGTGATGTATTCAACGATTCGAATTCTGCCGGTGCAGAGTTATTAAATAAAGCGACAAGTACCGATCACATAGGGAAATCAACTAGTGGCGCTGAGAAAGTTTCATTGCCTGACTTAGGAAAGAAAATGGAAGCACAAGTAGAAGCCTTGCAAAAGTTTGTAGTGAAACAAGAGCGTGTTTTATTCCAGTTAAATCCAGAAAAACTTGGTACATTAACAGTGTTTATGAAAAAACATGGAGATCAAATTGATGTTCATGTGGAAATGGAAAAACACGATGCGAAGAAACGTGTTGAAATCATTTTTGATGAATTGAGACTGAAGTTAAAAGAAAAAGAAATTAATATTCAAATTAGCTATTCAGATAAAGATGAAAATCGTAAAGAACAGCGAGAACAAGAGCAAAGGCAAAAGCAGCAATTAGCAAGTACGAAACATGAGAAACAAGAATCAAAAGAATTTGCGGGATTATTGGAGGAATAAAGCGTGCCAACAGTTGGATTAAATACAACGAGTACAAATCATATTCCGTTGCAAGTAGGAGCGCAGAATAGGAACGCCTCTGTTAACGGTGCACAACCGGCAGTAGGGCAAATGAATGGAGTATCAGCAGGAGAACAAAAAACTCCTGGAGTAATGGGAAAAGATGATTTTCTGAAATTGTTTTTATCGAGTTTCCAGCACCAAGATCCATTTAATGCGATGGATATGAATCAAATGATGAACCAAACAGCGCAGTTATCTCTTATGGAACAAGTGCAGAATATGACAAAGGCAGTTGACTCTTTAAGAACGACAATGTATTCGACAGCGCTTGATGGTGGAATGAAGTTTTTAGGGAAGTACGTAAGAGGTATTGACGGTGACGGTAAAAAAGTAACTGGTCAAGTAGAGACAGTTCGCCTTGCAGAAAATAACGAGGTACAGCTCGTTATTGATAATAAAATTGTATCCCTTCGTTTCGTTGAGAGAGTGTCTGATAAACCAATTGGAGAAACGAATCCAGAAGATGCGAAGAAAGACGATCAAAAAGTAACGGAAGAAGAAAAAACTACAAATTCATAAGGAGTGTCCATACATTATGATTAAAGCGTTATATACAAGTATTACAGGAATGAATGCAACACAAAATGCATTGAGTGTAACTTCAAATAATATCGCCAATGCACAAACAGTTGGTTATAAAAAACAAAAAGCAATGTTCGATGATTTACTGTACAACAATTCAATTGGTGCGAAAGGCGACGATAGATACGCAGGGACGAATCCAAAAAGTATTGGTAACGGTGTGAAAATGAGCGGAACAGTGACGGATTATACCGATGGCACAATTACGTTAACTGGTGGTAAAACACAAGCTGCAATGGAAGGTAATGGTTTCTTCGTCGTAGGTGATTCAAAAGCAGGAAATATGGAATTTACACGTAAAGGAACATTTACAATATCTTCAGATTACTATATTACGAATACGGAAGGGCAATATGTATTCGCTTATCCAGCAGATCCATCAACTGGTAATGTTGATTTATCTGGTATCCCGGGACCATTGCAAGTTCCAATGGGATCAGCAATCGGTGGTATTCGAACATCAAAAGGAGTCGTTGGAGGGAACATTCCAGCTGATGCAAAACAGATTACGCAGGAATTGCCTGTATACGATAATGCCGGTAATACATGGACAATGCGCGTGGAGTTTAAACAAGATGGTGAACATAATTATAAATATAAAGTATATATGCGTAACGACTCGAAAAAAGAAACAGCGTTTAACGAGGTTAATGGCGCAGGTGATGAGGTGAAATTCGATGCGGTAGGGAAGCCGGATCCGGTAAACCCTGAAGCGAATATTCCTTTTAATGGTGGAACAGTAAAAATAGATTTTAGTAAATTAACAAACCACCCGACAGAGAAAACATTAGCAGTAACAGATGTAGATGGTAGAGCAGCAGCGACTGTAAAAGATTGCTTTATTGCTGACGGTGGATATGTGATGGTAAAATACTCGGATGGAAGTATGAAAGCTGCGGGGCAATTAGCTGTTGCGATGTTCCCGAACGAAGGCGGCTTAATGAAAACTGGTAATGGTAACT
Source organism: Bacillus sp. LSHTCR4 (assembly GCF_057197025.1). Lineage (NCBI taxonomy): Bacteria > Bacillati > Bacillota > Bacilli > Caryophanales > Bacillaceae > Bacillus > Bacillus sp. LSHTCR4. The sequence continues at coordinate 704,122 of NZ_JBXUNO010000001.1, forward strand.
ATACAGCGACGAATACAACTGGTATTTTAGCAATGGGTGTATCTGGTCAAAATGGTGCAGGAAAAGTACGTGGTGGTGCACAAGAAGGTGCAAACGTAGATTTATCTGTAGAATTCGTTGACTTAATGCTATACCAACGCGGTTTCCAAGGGAATGCGAAAGTAATTAAAATTTCAGATGAAGTATTAAATGAAGTTGTAAACTTAATTCGATAATATATAATAAAGAAAAATTGTAATGTAGTAGAAAGGGTTTTTTATTCGTATGACAAGACAAGAGCGAATTTTACAATTGCCTTTTTTCGAAAATAAACGTGAACTTGCCGAGCAAGTGTTAAAAATGGAACGAGAAGAGCATTTATATTTACCAGATCAATTTGAAATTAAACAAGTGCCTCCCTATTCATTTGGTGAAAAACAAGCAATCATTGGCCGCATTCACGAATTTTATTTCGTAAGTGTTGGTAGCGAAGGTGAGTGGAAGTATCAACTGTTTAAGGATGAGATGAAGTGCCGTGAGTTTTTTGTTACGTTGCCGGATATTGCGGATCAGCAGATAGCGTTTTGGTTCAATAACATCGAGTTACTGAAAAGATCTTAACAGCTTTTAAAAGCCCTTTTTTAGGTTTTGAGAGAGGACCTGGCGTTATGTGGGTGCTCGACCGTTGTTTAAGACCAGAGATATGTAGAGTTACTAGGTTAGTTTAGAAAGATTTAAGCGAAGTGTGGCCGCAGTCGTCGGTGCCAATAAGTAACTCGCGTGTTGTAAGAACAGAGATATTGATTGGTTCTAAGGCAAATTGTTGGGTAGTGCTTCTTCGTCCTTTGACGATAGGATCTATCTAAGTTTAGAAGCGTTAATATGAAATGAGTTTAAGTTAATTTATACAATTAGACTGAATTTCTATAAAAGGAGAGGTGAGGAGGATGGCGCAGAATAAGTATCGCGTTACATTCATTTCGCCGAGTGAGGTTGAGCAGCGGACTGTAATGACAGCGAGTAGTTTGCCAGATTTAATTCGTAAAGTAGAGAGTATTATTGCAGATCCTAACGGTTATTTTGTAAATGATAAAAAAAATAATTGCTATTTTAAAGTGATGAAAGAAAATGTTACATTCATTCAATATGAGTTACTATTTTCGGATAAAGAGATTCATATTGAAAAATTAAAACATATAGCACCGGCAGTATTAAAACGATTATTTGAAAAAATAAATGATCCGGAACTATATGCACTTGCGCTACTGGATGTTGATATAGCAACGAAAGAATACGTGCTAGAAGTAATGAATACTGAGTTAAGAATAAGAGTCGAAACAGAGCTTTCGAAAAAATGGGAAGCGATGCCGACAGAAATTGTAGGAGCGCAAGAAGTGTTATTAGAAGCACTTTCTTCGTTTATACAAGAGTAATCGCTTTTTTAAATAAAGAAATGAATCGTTCGACTATCTATATTTTTTATATAGGTAGTTGACTTTTTCGGTTTAATAAAGCTTAATAATTAGATATACGGAAATAATGAAAGGGGAGCGACACCTTTATGTCACAAGCACAAAGTATTTTATTAGAAAGCGGAACAAATGAATTAGAGATTGTTACATATACTGTTGGTGAAAACCTATTTAGTATTAACGTAATGAAAGTACGTGAAATCATTAATCCATTCCCTGTTACAACTGTGCCAGAATCTCATCATGCAGTTGAAGGTGTTGTTCAAGTACGCGGTGAAATTTTACCTGTTATTAACTTAGCGACAGCTCTTAATTTAAAATCGACAAAGCCACTTGATCAAACGAAATTTATCATTTCAGAATTAAACCAAATGAAAGTTATTTTCCGCGTGGATGAAGTGCACCGTATTCAACGTATTTCTTGGGAGCAAATTGATGAGCCAGCTTCATTGTCTATGGGACTAGAAGAAACGACATCTGGTATTGTAAAATTAGATGGGAAGATTATCTTACTATTAGATTACGAGAAAATTGTATGTGAAATTAGCGGTACTGGTTATGATAATAAATCACTTTCCAAATTAGAACAAAAAACAGATCGCGGTGAAAAAGTTATTTATATTGCGGAAGATTCAGCGATGCTTCGTCAAATATTAGAAGAAACATTATCATCAGCTGGATATACGAAAATGAACTTCTTTAGCAATGGTGCAGAAGCGTTAGCACAAATTGAAAAGCTAGCGAAAGAGCAAGGAGAAAAAATGTTTGAACATATTCACTTGCTCATTACGGATATTGAAATGCCGAAAATGGATGGACACCATTTAACGAAAGTAATTAAAGATAGTGAAATAATGAATCGTTTACCAGTCGTTATTTTCTCTTCCTTAATTACAAATGAATTATTCCATAAAGGCGAAGCTGTGGGAGCAAATGCTCAAGTAAGTAAGCCAGATATTCAAGAGTTAATTGGTTTAGTAGATAAGTTAGTGTTGTAAAAGAGATTTAAAAGCTTTTTTTAGCTGGAATAGAGGATCTAGCCATGTGTGGTGGCGGTCAGTGCCTAATAGAGTCCCATGCCATGTTAAGACCAGAGATGTCGAGCAGGTTTTAGGGGAATGGAAGAAGTGGATCGCCGAGAGCTTTTTAGAAGAACTGGTGAACAATTTTCTACTTTTTTCTGGAATAGGAAACTAGCCATGTGTGATAGCGGTCAGTGCTTAGTAGGGCCCCATACGATGTGAGATTTCGATTGAAGGTTTGTAGATTCTATTTATAACTCTAGTCTTTTAGTGGGAGAAGGGAACTAACCATGTGTAGTATTGGTTAGTTCCTTTTTAGTGTTTTATACTCTGTATAGGTTGAAAGATGGAACATTGTTGGATTGTTTGTGGTTGTATGAATAAACAATCTTTATTTAAAGATTTTTGATTTGAAAATATAAAAATGTATTCTTGGATTATTTTAGTAATTTTTCGTGATAACGCAAATTTTTTCGGTGAAATTACATTCTAAATACCATATAATATAATTAAAAGTGATTAATATGCAATTATGCATATTAATGAAAAAATCTTTTTCTATTTCTATACTTTCTATACATTTTTGTATGTTTATTATTTGACAGATAATTTCGAAATGTTATAATATGGATATGTAAAAATTGCTATTTTCTTAATAGACATGGGAGTCTGATGAGAATTGTGAAAGGATGAGGGGGAGTGGCACAGATTATGTATCACCACACAGCAATTAATGTATTAAGTCTCTTACAAAACATGTCAAATAATAAAATGAACGATATGCAACTAGAAGCGGAATTTAAAAAAATAGAAAAACAATTCCAAGTAAAGTATGAAGAACTAGTTGATTTATATAATAGAATGGTATTATTTCAAATAGATATAGAAAAACATGGCGGAATACGAGCATATGAAAAATCAACGATCACATGGCTCAAGTCTGAACTAGAGTTACTGTATGAAGTGTATCAATTTTGCCAACGTCACGGTTTAAACATTATTAATATTTCAAAGTATGTTAGTAAAAACGAACTAAATCTTTTCCCGAAAACAGAAAGTCAGTTACAAAATACGTATTACAAATTAAAAAAACGTGAAATACCGTTTGAAAATATTGAAAAACAAAAACCTGGACGCAAGCGCAAATATATACCTGTAAAAGAAACAAATGTTGAAACGAAAAAAGAAAACAACCAAGTATTAAAAAAGGAAGTACAGCATAAAGAGAGTGAAAAAAGCCTCGTAACAGTTATATCTGGTATCGTTGATAACTTTGAGACAATTAATCAACATAGTGAAAGAAAAGAAGATGAGCTGCATCAGTTTATGGAAGGTATTTATAAGCTTTCTAGCATGGCCGCAGGGCATTTTAAAGAAGAGTCTAATAGGAGTAGTCTGGAAAGTGAGTTGCGCGCGCTACGATCGGAAAATGAACGATTAAAACGAGAAAAAGAAGAACTTGTGCAAGATGTGAAAGACATGACGCAACAGTTAGTTTATTTCATTAAAAGCTCCGACGTCGATCAAATTCGTAAATTACCAACTTTCGTACAAGATTGTAAAATAGAATTAAATAAACTGGGACTATATAACGCACAAGACGGAAAAATGAAAATAAGAATCGACCGTAGAGGACAAGTTATGACGGTAGCACCATAAAAGTATTGGGTACAAAATAAAAGGGAAGTACATAGTTTATATGTATTTCCCTTTTGCTTTTGTATGGAATCGGTTCAAAGAGTGGAAAGACAATTATGATTGCAGTAATTTAGAAAACATTTGCGGAATTTGATTTGCTTGTGAAACCATACTAAGTGCAACTTCAGTTAATAATTTATACTTAATAAAGCTACTCATCTCCTGCGCCATATCCGCATCTTCAATTTGAGAAGCAGCATCTGTTAATGCTGTACTTTGACTATTTAAATTTTCGATATTGAAATGTAAACGGTTTATCATGGCACCGAGATCAGCACGATGCAGTAATACGTTGTGCAATGCGTTTTCAATTTTATTAATTGCTGCTTTTGCTTCTTGTTCTGTGGAAATCTTGATGTCTTTTTGTTTTGAGAGAGGGGGAGCCTGTTTTGTGCTCCTTATCGCATGAGTAGTATCATTTAAAATTATAGGACGACCTTCTTCATCAAACTGAGGTATGTCATTGAATTCAGTCACCTTGTTAATGTAATCGATTTGCTCTGCTAAAGCTTGGAACTCTTTATCTAGTAAATTACGGTTTTCGTCTGAATTTGTACCAGTAGCTGATTGAACAGCTAAATCACGCATACGCTGTAAAATGTTTGTAACAGTTTGAAGAGCGGCTTCAGCTGTACGAAGTATCGATATTGTATCTTCATTATTACGAATTGAAACGCGCATACCGTCCGCACTCGCATGCATACGAGTAACAATTGCGATATTAGCAGGGCCATCTGAAGCGTGGTTTAATCTTTTACCAGTTGACAAGCGCTCCATTGCAACATTCATATGTTTTTCATTTTCATACAACGCTAGCCTAGCATTTATGCTTAACACATTCGTACCAATACGCATTATGGACACTCCTTATAGATTGAAAGAGTTAGTAGATTAAAGCTAAGAGATAATTATGAAAAGAGGATTTATACGTACTTGTATTTTATTACTTTAATAAACGGATCGAGGGTGAAATAAGTACGGACCTTTTCTAAGAAGTTTTTAATCTGTCTATATAGAAAAAATAAACCTCCCCACGAGTTGAGAGGTTTATTTTTGAAGTTAACTCAAATGGATTATTGTAATAACTTAGAAACCATTTGAGGAGTTTGGTTTGCTTGAGAAAGCATGCTGATACCAGCTTCGTTCAAGATTTTGAACTTCGTCATCTCAGACATCTCTTTCGCCATATCCGCATCCTCAATTTGAGAAGCAGAAGCAGCCATACTGCTAGCTTGGCTATTTAAGTTACCAACGTTGAAGTCGAAACGATTTAGCATTGCACCAAGGTCAGCTCTGCTAGAAGTAAGTGATTTCATTGCATTGTCAATTAAACCTATCGCTGCTTTTGCATCATCAACACTTGTAATACTTTTTGGTTTAGCTGGGTTAGCAGGAGTACCAGGATCCCCCGGTCCTGTTGATGGAATTTCAGCAGTAGCAGCAGTGATTAATCCTAAATCACTAGCCTTAATACTTGCTAGGTTAACATCCATTTTTCCGCCATTAGAGTCAGTTACAATAGATACAGTAAGGTCTTTAGTCTTTTTTGAAGTACTATCTACATCAGGTGCGCCAGCAGAAGTTTTAGCCCCATCCAGCACTGCAATATCATTAAACTTCGTATTGCTAGAAATATAGTCAATTTGTTGAACAAGTTGACCGAATTCTTTATCTAATGCTTCACGATCAGTTCCAGAATTCGTACCGTTTGCAGATTGAACTGCAAGGTCACGCATACGAAGTAAAATGTTAGAAACAGAGTTTAAAGCAGAGTCAGCGGTACGGATTAAAGAAATACCATCTTGTGTGTTACGAGAAGCAACACCTAAACCGTTTTCTTGAGAACGCATACGAGTAGCAATAGCTAAACCAGCTGCGTCATCAGCTGCATTGTTAATACGTTTACCACTAGATAAACGGTTCATAGAAGTGTTCATTTTTTCTTGGTTTTGGCGCATGTACTCTTGTGTACGCATGCTGTTAATATTTGTATTAATACGCATAAAAATAACCTCCAATTATAGAAATAGCTCTTACGTGTATAAGAGCTATTTTTTTATATTAAATAAATTATTGTAATAACTTAGAAACCATCTGAGGAGTTTGGTTCGCTTGAGAAAGCATGCTAATGCCAGCTTCGTTTAAGATTTTGAACTTCGTCATCTCAGACATTTCTTTTGCCATGTCAGCGTCCTCAATTTGAGAAGCAGAAGAAGCCATACTGCTAGCTTGACTATTTAAGTTAGCAACGTTGAAATCAAGACGGTTTAAAGTAGCCCCAAGATCAGCACGGCTTGTTGCGATATCTTTAAGTTTAGCATCGATTGTTTTAATGATATCAGTATCATTTACTTTTGATGGTACGATTGGATCAGTTGGTTGGGCACCAGCTTTTGCTAAACCTAAATCAATAGCATTTGCACTAGCTAATGTAATAGAGATATCAGCAGCTCCACCATCGTCATAAGTTTTAATTGCAACTGATGATGTTGTCGTATGCTTATTAGATGAATCAGTTGAACCATTTAATAAAGTAGTACCATTAAATGCTGTATTTTTAGCAATATAATCAATTTGATTAATAAGCTGACCAAATTCTTTGTCGATAGCAGTACGATCATCAGTAGAGTTCGTACCGTTAGCAGATTGAACAGCAAGGTCTCGCATACGAAGTAAAATGTTAGAAACAGAGTTTAAAGCAGAATCAGCCGTACGGATTAAAGAAATACCATCTTGTGTGTTACGAGAAGCAACACCTAAACCGTTTTCTTTAGCACGCATACGAGTAGCGATAGCTAAACCAGCCGCATCGTCAGCTGCACTGTTAATGCGCTTACCGCTAGATAAACGGTTCATAGAAGTGTTCATTTTTTCTTGGTTTTGACGCATGTACTCTTGTGTACGCATGCTGTTAATATTTGTATTAATACGCATAAAAATAACCTCCGAGTATTTAAATGAGTCTTACGTATATATAAGACTCATTTGCTACATAGTTTAATAGTTTATTTAGTTAAGAAATTATTGTAATAATTTAGAAACCATTTGAGGAGTTTGGTTCGCTTGAGAAAGCATGCTAATGCCAGCTTCATTCAAGATTTTGAACTTCGTCATCTCAGACATTTCTTTCGCCATATCAGCATCCTCAATTTGAGAAGCAGAAGAAGCCATACTGCTAGCTTGGCTATTTAAGTTAGCAACGTTGAAATCAAGACGGTTTAAAGTAGCCCCAAGATCAGCACGGCTTGTAGCGATACCTTTGATAATATTATCGATGACAGTAATTGCGTCGTTTGGTTTAACCTTGTCACTATTTGTATCTCCAGTTTTTTGGCCGATTTGTAGAGTGTCGATTGCTACTGCAGTACCAGTTCCATCAGCATTTGGGGCACCCTTTAAATTAGCTTTTCTAACATCAGTTAGTTTAATGTCAATCTGTCCACCAGTATCGTGGGTTTGGATTTTTACATCAGCTCCCCCTTTTAATAACTCTGTATCATTAAATTTAGTATTCTGTGCAATGTAATCAATTTGTTCAGTTAATTGTCCAAATTCCTTTTGTAAAGCTTTTTGATCATCAACAGAGTTAGTGCCATTAGCAGACTGAACCGCAAGGTCACGCATACGAAGTAAAATGTTAGAAACAGAATTTAAAGCAGAATCAGCTGTACGGATTAAAGAGATTCCGTCTTGTGTGTTACGAGAAGCAACACCTAAACCGTTTTCTTTAGCACGCATACGAGTAGCGATAGCTAAACCAGCTGCATCGTCAGCTGCACTGTTAATTCGCTTACCGCTAGATAAGCGGTTCATAGAAGTGTTCATTTTATCTTGGTTTTGACGCATGTACTCTTGCGTACGCATGCTGTTAATGTTTGTATTAATACGCATAAAAATAACCTCCCATTATAGAAATAAATTATTGTAATAACTTAGAAACCATTTGAGGAGTTTGGTTCGCTTGAGAAAGCATGCTAATACCAGCTTCATTCAAGATTTTGAACTTCGTCATCTCAGACATTTCCTTCGCCATATCCGCATCCTCAATTTGAGAAGCAGAAGAAGCCATACTGCTAGCTTGGCTATTTAAGTTAGCGACGTTGAAATCAAGACGGTTTAAAGTAGCCCCAAGATCAGCACGGCTTGTAGCGATACCTTTGATGATATTATCGATAACAGTAATTGCATCTTTTGGTTTAACATTGTTATCGTTAGCTTCTGTGCCTACGCGGCCAATTTGAAGTTTTTCAAGTGCTACCTCTTTGTCAGCGCTATCTTTTCCTGTTAATGAAGCTTTTTGAACATCAGTTAGTGTAATCTCAATTTGTCCACCAGTATCGTGTGTTTGAATCTTTACAGCATCGCCGCCTTTTAATAATGTTGTATCATTAAATTTAGTATTTTGTGCAACGTAATCAATTTGGTCAATTAATTGACCAAATTCTTTTTGTAAAGCTTTTTGATCGTCAACAGAGTTCGTACCGTTAGCAGATTGGACAGCAAGATCACGCATACGAAGTAAAATGTTAGAAACAGAGTTTAAAGCAGAATCAGCTGTACGGATTAAAGAAATCCCGTCTTGTGTGTTACGAGAAGCAACACCTAAACCGTTTTCTTTAGCACGCATACGAGTAGCGATAGCTAAACCAGCCGCATCGTCAGCTGCACTATTAATACGCTTCCCGCTAGATAAGCGGTTCATAGAAGTGTTCATTTTTTCTTGGTTTTGACGCATGTACTCTTGAGTACGCATACTATTAATATTTGTATTAATACGCATAGAAATAACCTCCGATTAGTTGGAAACCTTTTATAAAAGGTTTCCAGAATTTATATATAAAAAATTATTGTAATAATTTAGAAACCATTTGAGGAGTTTGGTTCGCTTGAGAAAGCATGCTAATGCCAGCTTCGTTCAAGATTTTGAACTTCGTCATCTCAGACATTTCTTTTGCCATGTCAGCATCCTCAATTTGAGAAGCAGAAGAAGCCATACTGCTAGCTTGGCTATTTAAGTTAGCAACGTTGAAATCAAGACGGTTTAAAGTAGCCCCAAGATCAGCACGGCTTGTTGCGATGCCTTTTATCATATCATCGATTGAAGTTATGGCTGCTTTTGCAGTTGTATCTTGGGCAACTGTAAGAGAGTCTAATGTGTTATTTGCAGAGTCTTTTAAAGCAGTTTTCTTAACACTAGTAAGATTGATATCAATATTAGCAGCTCCACCATCATCGTAAGTTTTAATGGATACTTTACCAGAAGCATTATTTAATAAAGTTGTACCATTAAAGGCAGTATTGTCTGCAATATAGTCAATTTGATCTTTTAATTGTTGGAACTCTTTTTGCGTAGCTGCACGGTCATCACCAGAGTTCGTACCATTAGCAGATTGAACAGCAAGATCACGCATACGAAGTAAAATGTTAGAAACAGAGTTTAAAGCAGAATCAGCCGTACGGATTAAAGAAATACCATCTTGTGTGTTACGAGAAGCAACACCTAAACCGTTTTCTTTAGCACGCATACGAGTAGCGATAGCTAAACCAGCCGCATCGTCAGCTGCACTGTTAATGCGCTTACCGCTAGATAAACGGTTCATAGAAGTGTTCATTTTTTCTTGGTTTTGACGCATGTACTCTTGTGTACGCATGCTATTAATGTTTGTATTAATTCTCATGTAAAGAACCCCCATTTTTTTATATTGATTTTTCTGTTAATTAATAAACGTAAATATGCAAAAAAATCGATTTCGAATTAATTGTAATCCGTGGTATATATCGTGTCAACGAATAATTGTAATTAATGAATATGGAAAAATAGCAGTTTAACAATCTATTCATTTTTTTATTGCAAAGGATTATTGCAAACTTTACGAAAAAACTCTAATATTAGATTATCTTTGTTTACCGAAAAGGTGATATTATGATAGTTGGAAATATAGTAAAAGAAGTACTTGCATATAAAAAAGGACAGTTTCAGCAAAAGTTAAGTAGTCCGCAGGCTTTCGTTAGTAGTCGTTTTCAAGAAAAGTTGCAAAGCGAGCCTATGAAGGAGACGAAGGCTACTACGCAGGCGGCAAAAGTAGAGGATATGAGTCAGCCGGTACAATCTACGAAAATAGAAGCGGTTGTGAATAAACCGGAAGCATCTATTCATAAAGTAGAGGAAGTAAGTAAGCCGGAAGAAAAGCCTGAAACGAAGAAAGCCGATGATGTGCAAGTCGCGCAAAAAGAGTTTGAACGACGTTTCCCGGAAACGAAAAATGAGGCTGTTGATACGTGGGGATTAACGAAGAAGTATAATATTCAAAAAATACGTTCTTCAAATGAAGGGAAGTATGAGGATATTATAGATAGAGTAAGTCGTACATACGGAATTCCGAAAACGTTAATTCAAAAAATGATTGAAGTAGAGTCTGATTTTAATCCGAAAACGGTGTCTCATGCAGGGGCGATGGGCCTTATGCAGCTTATGCCGGCGAATGTAAAAGAGATGGGTATAAAAAATCCATTTTCACCAGCTGAAAGTATTGAAGGCGGTGTGAAAGAGTTAAGCGGTTATTTAAAGAAAAATAACGGTGACTTAGTATTGGCGCTTGCTTCTTATAATGCTGGTCCTGGTAATGTGAGAAAGTACGGAGGCGTACCTCCATTTAAAGAAACGCAAGGATATATTAAAAAAATATTAAATATCGACGTTTCAAAATAAGAGATTTCATTATATAGAGAGAACATGAAATTTTCGTGAACATGATATGGGAGTTGGCTAGATTTGAAATTACAAGATGATATTCCGTTAACAATTTATTTTGAAATCGGAAATACGAAAAAGAAAATTGAAGATCTGCTTCATATTACGAAAGGTACATTGTATCGTCTTGAAAATTCAACGAAAAATACGGTGCGTCTTATGCTTGAGAATGAAGAGATTGGAACCGGAAAGATTTTGACGAAGAATGGAAAAATGTACGTTGAAATCGTTGAATTGAAAAGGTAGGGAAGGGGATTTTCATGAGTGGCGATAAATTAAGCCAAGAGCAAATTGATGCCCTGCTGAAGGCGGTAAATGAAGGCGAGGAAATGCCAGCTTTCGCACAAGAAGCAGGGAAGCAAGATAAATTTCAAGAGTATGATTTTAATAGACCAGAGAAGTTCGGTGTTGAACATTTACGTAGTTTGCAAGCGATTGCTTCTACGTTTGGTAAACAGACGTCACAGACGTTGTCAGCGCGTATGCGTATTCCGATTGACTTAGAGCCTTCGACAGTGGAGCAAGTTCCATTTACAAGTGAATACGTGGAGAAAATGCCGAAAGATTATTATTTATATTGCGTCATTGATCTCGGGCTTCCAGAGCTTGGAGAAATTGTTATTGAGATTGATTTAGCATTTGTTATTTACATTCATGAGTGCTGGCTTGGCGGAGATAGTAAACGTAATTTTACGATGCGTAGACCATTAACTGCGTTCGAGTTTTTAACGCTTGATAATATTTTTGCGCTTCTATGCAAAAATTTAGAGCAATCATTTGAAAGTGTTGTAGCGATTAAACCGACATTTGTAACGACAGAGACAGATCCGAATGCACTTAAGATTACGACAGCGAGTGATATTATTTCATTACTGAACGTAAATATGAAAACGGATTTTTGGAATACGACAGTTCGTATTGGGATTCCATTCTTATCGGTTGAAGAAATTATGGATAAGTTAACGTCTGAAAATATTGTCGAACATTCTTCGGATAAGCGTAAAAAGTATACATCTGAAGTAGAAGTGAAAGTAAATCAAGTGTATAAACCAGTTCACGTTGCGATTGGTGAGCAGAAGATGACAATGGGTGAGATTGAACAAATTGAAGAAGGCGATATTATCCCGCTTCATACGAAAGTTTCGGATGAATTGCTTGGGTTTGTAGATGGAAAACATAAATTTAATTGTTTTATTGGAAAAGATGGAACGCGTAAGGCGCTCTTATTTAAAAGTTTTGTAGAGTAGGAGGATCCATATGAAGCATGAAGTATCTCCTGTGTCATTAATGGGATTAGAAGAATTTGCAGGGAAGCGAAATGAAACAAGTAAAGCACATATTGATACCGTTTCGGATATTTCGATTGAACTTGGTGTAAAGCTTGGGAAAACATCTATTACGCTTGGTGATGTGAAAGAGTTAAAAGTGGGCGATGTTCTGGAAGTAGAGAAAAACTTAGGACATAAAGTAGATGTGTATTTAAGTAATATGAAAGTCGGCATTGGAGAAGCGATCGTAATGGACGAGAAGTTCGGTATTATCATTTCTGAAATTGAAGCTGACAAGAAGCAAGCTGCGCTTATGAAAGCGCAAAGTCAAATGCAAGATAAAGAGTAGAGGAGGAGTCATATGTCGTATATGACGACCTTATTTCAAGTCGTTTTACTGTTTGGTGCGCTCGGTTACGGTGCATATTATATGACGAAAAAGACGCGCAAACAGCAGTTTTTTAAACAAGGTGAAAATGGCCACATTCAAGTGAAAGACGGCGTTTATTTAAATCATCAAACGAGTGCCTTTTTATTTGAAGTAGACGGCAAGCAAGTATTCACTGTTATTAGTAATAACGGTGTACAATCTGTGCAATTAACAGGAACAGGAAATCAGTTTCAACAAGCGCTAGAAGACGCGGTGAAGAGTGAAACGAAAAAAGTAGAGGATCCATCATGAGAATAAAGAAACAGTTATCATTATTAGCCGTTATTTTCGTATTTTCTATCGTTTTTTCAATTATTTTTGTAAATCCAGCGTATGCGGCCCAAAACGGTTTTATTAATTTCGAAAATGGAAAAGAGTTTACGAGTAATTCAAGTGTACAATTATTTGCACTCGTTACCCTTTTATCATTATCTTCATCTATCGTTCTATTATTTACACATTTTACTTATTTTATGATCGTTCTTGGAATTACGCGTCAAGGACTTGGGGTAATGAATTTACCACCGAACCAAGTACTTGTTGGACTTGCCTTATTTTTATCACTCTTTACGATGCAGCCTGTGCTTGGGCAGCTAAAGAGCGATGTGTGGGATCCGATGACGAAAGAGAAAATAACGGTAAGCCAAGCTGCGGAGACGACAGCGCCGATTATGAAAGAGTATATGTCAAAGCATACGTATAAGCATGATTTAAAGATGATGCTGAAAGTGCGCGGAGAAGAGTTACCGAAAGATTTAAAAGATCTTTCCTTATTTACGCTCGTACCATCCTTTACGTTAACGCAAATTCAAAAAGGATTGTTAACGGGGATGTTCATTTATTTAGCGTTTGTATTTATAGATTTGATTATTAGTACACTTTTAATGTACCTCGGGATGATGATGGTACCGCCGATGATTTTAAGTTTACCGTTTAAAATACTCGTTTTCGTATATTTAGGTGGATATACAAAAATTGTCGACATTATGTTTAAAACGGTCGCCTGAAGCGTTTGATGCTATGTGATAGGAGTCATATAAATGAATACGTCACCAATTATAGATATTTTTCAAACTTTTTTTTATAAAGGGGTTATGATTTTAATGCCGGTTGCCGGCGTAAGTATGATTGTCGTTATTATCATCGCAGTCATTATGGCGATGATGCAAATTCAAGAGCAAACGCTGACGTTTTTACCGAAAATGGCGAGTATTGTACTCGTTATTATCATTTTAGGTCCGTGGATGTTTCAAGAGTTAACGACGCTTATTTTAGATTTATTTGATAAAATTCCATCGCTATTGCGTTCGTACTAAGATAGGTGGACTGAAATGAATATGGAATTATGGGCGGCGACGTTTTTTGCGTTTTGCCGCATTACTTCATTTTTATATTTTTTACCGTTTTTCTCAGGTCGATCCATTCCAGCGATGGCGAAGGTTACAGTTGGACTTGCTCTATCCATTACAGTGGCCGATCAAGTTGATGTCTCTCACATTAAGACAGTTTGGGACGTTGCAGCTTATGCAGGTACGCAAATTGTAATTGGATTATCGCTTTCAAAAATTGTAGAAATGCTGTGGAACATTCCAAAAATGGCCGGGCATATTTTAGACTTTGATATCGGTTTATCACAAGCAAGTTTGTTTGATGTAAATGCAGGCTCACAGTCTACTTTACTATCAACCATTTTTGATATATTTTTTCTTATTATTTTTATTTCACTTGGCGGCATTAATTATTTCGTTGCCACGATTTTAAAGTCGTTTCAATATACAGAGGCGATTTCAAAATTGCTGACGACTAGTTTTTTAGATAGTCTACTCGCAACGTTATTATTTGCGATCACATCAGCGGTTGAAATTGCTCTTCCGCTTATGGGAAGTTTATTCATCATTAACTTTGTTTTAATTTTAATCGCAAAAAACGCTCCGCAATTAAACGTTTTTATGAATGCGTATGTTATTAAAATTACGTGTGGTATTTTGTTTATTGCAATGAGTGTACCGATGCTCGGTTATGTGTTTAAAAATATGACGGATGTATTGCTTGAGGAATATACGAAACTATTTAACTTTTTCTTAACGAAGTAGGGGGACGCGCATGGCAAAGGATAATAAAACAGAAAAGGCCACCCCGCAGAAGCGTAAGAAATCGCGTGAAGAAGGGAATATTGCCCGGAGTAAAGATTTAAATAATTTATTTTCCATACTTGTATTAGCAGTTGTCGTTTACTTTTTTGGAGATTGGCTAGGGTTTGAGATTGCCAATTCTGTATCGGTGCTGTTTGATCAAATTGGAAAAAATACAGATTCGACCGAGTATTTTTATTTAATGGGGATTTTACTACTAAAAGTATCAGCGCCGATATTAATACTCGTATACGCTTTTCATTTATTCAATTATATGATTCAAGTCGGTTTCTTATTTTCTTCTAAAGTCATTAAGCCGAAAGCATCACGTATTAACCCAAAAAACTATTTTACGAGATTGTTTAGTCGTAAAAGTTTAGTAGATATTTTGAAATCACTGTTTTATATGGGATTAATCGGTTACGTCGCTTACGTTCTCTTTAAAAAGAATTTAGAGACAATCGTGAGTATGATTGGATTTAACTGGACTGCGTCACTTACTGAAATTATTAGGCAAATAAAATTTATCTTTTTAGCTATTTTAATTATATTAATCGTTCTTTCTATTATTGATTTTATATATCAAAAGTGGGAGTACGAACAAGATATTAAGATGAAAAAAGAAGAAGTAAAACAAGAGCATAAAGATAATGAAGGAGACCCGCAAGTAAAGGGAAAACGAAAAAACTTTATGCACGCCATATTGCAAGGAACAATTGCGAAGAAGATGGATGGCGCAACGTTTATTGTAAACAACCCGACTCATATTTCAGTCGTACTCAGGTACAATAAACACGTTGATGCAGCACCAATTGTCGTTGCAAAAGGGGAAGATGAGCTCGCATTATATATACGAACGCTCGCCCGTGAACAAGAAATACCAATGGTGGAAAACCGTCCGCTTGCTCGTTCATTATATTATCAAGTCGAGGAAGATATGGCGATTCCAGAAGATTTATACGTAGCTGTAATTGAAGTTATGCGCTATTTAATTCAAACGAATGAACTTGAAGTATAATAGCGCGTTTGGAGGAGATCTCTTTGTTTAAGATAGATTCTGCAAGAACCTATTTTTCTATCTTTTTAGCAGCGTCATTCGTAGTGGCGCTCTTAATTCCACTTCCACCATTTATACTTGATATCATTATCGTTTTTCTACTAAGTATGTCAGTGCTTATTTATATGCGAGCGACAAGTATTAACGAGTGGGATGAATTAAAGTCATTTCCGACGATGTTGTTATTAATCGGGATTTTCCGCGTATCGATTAACGTATCGACGACGCGAGCGATTTTGACAGACGGAAATGCCGGACATGTTATTGAAGAGTTTGGCCAGTTCGTAATTGGCGGAAACTTATTAATTGGTATCGTTATTTTTACAGTATTAATCATATTCCAGTTTATCGTTGCAAACGGTGCATCTCGTACAGCTGAAGTTGCAGCACGTTTTACACTTGATTCTTTACCAGGGAAACAAATGTCAATCGATGCGGATTTAAACCAGCGTATTATTACTGAAAAAGATGCACAGGCGAAACGAAAGAAATTAAATATGGAAACAGAGTTTTACGGAGCGATGGATGGTGCTGGGAAGTTCATTAAAGGGGACGTTATTTTCGGGATCGTCATTTTATTCGTAAACATTATTTTCGGTTTAATTGTCGGAATGATGCAGCAAGGAATGAGCTTTGCTGAAGCAGCTCTTCATTACACGCAGTTAACTGTCGGTGACGGAATTGTAAACCAAATCGGTTCATTAATGCTTGCGATTTCAACAGGTATTATCGTAACGCGTGTATTTGACGGTTCACCAGATACGGTAACCGAAGGCATCTTTAAAGAGTTATTAGCGCATGAAGTCGTTGTCTATGCGCTCGGTGGCTTATTTATCGCAATGGGTATTTTTACGCCGCTACCATTTCTACCATTCGCACTCGTTGGTGGAACAATTATCTTCTTAGGAATTCGTAATAAAAACCGAATTAAGAAAGAAAAAGAAGAAGAGCTTCAAAAAGAAATAGAAATGATTCAAGGCGAAGATGAGCAACTGCAACAAGTGGAAGATTCATTTGGTGTATTTACAGATAAATATCCAATTATTGTAGAACTCGGTTTAGATTTAGCAGCACTTGTAAAGCAAAAAATTAACGGAGAAACAGCCCGTGATAAAGTTGTTCTTATGAGGAAGTCGATTATTACCGACCTTGGTATTAACGTTCCTGGAATTAACTTTAAAGATAATACGAGTTTTAGACCACGCGGACGTTACATTATTCGTATTAAAGGTGCGAAGGCAGCTGAAGGAGTTTTGAAATCAGGTTACTTATTAGCACTGAAAACACCGAACGTAATGGCCGATTTAGATGCAGAACCAGCGAAAGATCCAATTTTCGGCGAGGATGGATATTGGATTTTAGAGCATATGGTACAAGATGCACAAATGAAAGGCTATCAAGTATTAGAGCCACTTAGCATATTAATTACGCATTTAGATGTTGTCGTTAGACGTAATCTTCATGAGTTAATTCAGCGTCAACATGTAAAAGACTTAATTAACTCCCTTGAAAATGATAACGGCGTTTTATTAGAAGAGATTAAGAAGAAAGAAATCGACTTATCACTCGTTCAAAATGTTATTAAACAATTGCTAAAAGAAGGTATTTCTATTCGTGATTTACCAACCATTATTGAAGGTATTATTGACGGAAAAGAAATTTATCAAAACCATGTTGACGGCGTAACGTCATTCGTCCGTGAATGTATTTCAAAAGTTATTTGTGAAAATGCGAAAAATCCTGACGGTAAAATATATGCGGCGCTCTTCTCAGATTCAATTGAGTTAGATGCAGACGTTGTGAACAATTCTTATCAAGGTTATTTATTAAACTGGGATTTAGATTTAGAAACGCGAGTCGTTGAGCAAGTACAGCGTGTCTTTAAACAAGCTCGTTTAATGGGAAGAGAACCAGTATTATTAACGCGTAGAAAAGATTTCAGATTTGCGATTGTAAGACTTCTTGAGCGCTATCAAGTAGAAGCACAAGTACTTTGTATTAGCGAATTAGCACCAGAAATTGTTGTAGATCAAATTGCCTATATTGAATAGTAGGGGGTGAAGTAATGGAAAGTACAGAAAAGAAAGAAGCGTTAATGCGAATAAAAGCAGCTTCGAAAAATGAATTGTATCGAAAGTTATTTGACCAATATGGTACAGATTATTATTACGTTGTCGATGAAAGTGTAAAGCGAAATATCCCGTTTTTTTGGAAAAAGAATTATGAAATGTTAGTTGCTTTTCCAGAGGATAAACAGGAAGAAGTGAACGAAGGAACAGCTCAATTTCATGAACAATTAATGGATGTTGTGAATGATCCTTCAGAACAAATTATGAAGGCGAACGGAATTCAATCGGTACTGCACAATTTAGAAAACGTGACGACTCCTATGTCATACGCGACGATGCAAACAGGAAATAGTGAAGAATGGGCAAGAAAGAAAGAGAAACTATTAAAGTTGTTTGAAAAAGGAATCGTCGTTGTGAAACAGACGGAAGAAACGAAAAAGCAAAAAGCTGTGAAGAAAGTCGTTCCTGTCAAGAAAGAAGAAGTAGTTGTAAAAAAAGAAAAGCAAGAATCTGTACCATTTATTATTCAAAAAGTAATTCGCATGCTAGAGCAAAACGATGTAGAACAATACTTCATTCATGCATATGCTGAAAAGTTAAAAGTGAAGTTTGAGAATGCGACGATGATTACAGAAGAAGAAGTGATCGAATATATATTGGAAGATATGAGATCTCATTTCAACACAGAAAACGTATTTGAAAAAGAAGTGCAAACAATTGCATTAATCGGTCCAACTGGTGTTGGAAAAACGACGACGCTTGCGAAAATGGCGTGGCAGTTTCACGGTAAGAAAAAAACGGTTGGTTTCATTACGACCGACCATTCTCGCATTGGGACAGTTCAGCAGCTGCAAGATTACGTAAAGACAATTGGTTTTGAAGTAATCGCTGTTCGTGATGAAGCTGCAATGACAAGAGCGCTTACGTATTTTAAAGAAGAAGCACGCGTCGATTATATTTTAATTGATACAGCCGGAAAAAATTATCGTGCGTCAGAAACAGTGGAAGAAATGATTGAAACGATGGGACAAGTAGAGCCAGATTATATTTGTTTAACGTTATCAGCTTCGATGAAAAGTAAAGATATGATCGAAATCATTACGAACTTTAAAGATATTCATATTGATGGTATCGTATTTACGAAATTTGATGAAACAGCAAGTAGTGGTGAGTTATTGAAAATTCCAGCAGTGTCATCAGCTCCAATTGTATTAATGACAGACGGACAAGATGTAAAGAAAAACATACATATCGCTACAGCTGAACATTTAGCGAAACAAATGTTGCAAACATCATAGAAAAGAGGTGAAGGATAAGGCAACTGCCTTATTCAAACGAGTATGAACGGTCTTTATATAGGTTCTATGGGTATGATGAATTACATGCAGCGTATTAATGTTCATTCGAATAACGTTGCAAATGCTCAAACGACAGGATTTAAAGCAGAAAATATGACTTCCAAAGTCTTTGATGTACAAGACACATATCGCCGCGGAGATGGGGCTGTAACAAATATTGGCTCAGTCGATTATGCTGTAGTGCCAGCCGCAACGCATCTGAACTTAGTACAGGGAAATATACAAATGACAAATAGTGCTACAGATTTCTTTTTAGATGACGGTGCAGCCGGTACAACATCATTTTTCGTTACATCTAAAAACGATGAAACATTTTTAACGAGAGATGGTAGTTTTACAATAAATAGTGATCGTTACTTGCAAACATCATCTGGTGCTTTTGTTATGGGAGAGAATAATGAACGTATTCGTATTCCTGAAGGAGCAAAGGTAGCTGTACAAGCAGATGGTACATTATATGATGAAGTAACACAAAATAATATTGCTCGCCTGCAAACAAAAACAGTAGATGCAGAAGCAAATGCTCGTCTAATGCAAAGAGAAAACAAAAGCTTTACACTAGCAGAAGGAAACATTGCTGATTTACCGAACGGAACAGGCTTAGTAAAAAACCATATGCTAGAAAATTCAAATGTAGATATGACGAAAGAGATGGCAGATCTTATGACGGATCAAAGAATGATTTCAGCATCACAACGTGTTATGACTTCATTTGATAAAATTTATGAAAAAGAAGCGAATGAAATATTGAGATAAAGGACTTCCGTTAGCGGAAGTCTTTTTTGTTTTTGATTTAAATTTCAGAATTATCAATTGACTTTATAGGTCTGTTTTTTTATATTAGTAGGTATACTAATAACTACTAACGTGCATACATTGTTTTGAAATGAGAGTTATATAGATTGTGAGGGGTACTGATGGATGAAATTATAAAGGAATTACAAAAGCTGGGTTTTTCCCAGTACGAATGTAAAGCGTATATTGGACTACTGAAACATTCCCCAGTAACAGGTTATGAAGTGAGTAAACAAACAGGAGTACCTCGTTCTATGATTTACGAGGTACTCGGTAAGTTAATGGATAAAGGAGCGGTACATATTGTACCTTCTGAACCAGTGAAATATGTACCAGTACCAGCTACCGAATTAATGAATCGAATGCGAAAAGACTTTGAAAAGTCCTTTGGATTTTTAGATGAGAAATTAAATGGTTTAGAACAAGAGCGACAAATAGATGTAATTTCGCATATTCGCTCAAATGATCGTGTTTTGAAGGAAATATGCAATATAATTAATAGAGCGAAGGAAGAGTTATGGATTTCTGTATGGGAAGATCAAGTGCATGAAATTGAGCCATACATTCATCAAAAGGAAGAGGAAGGTGTACATATATTTTCAATCTTATTTGGCGCTCCCAAAACAAAAATAGGCGCGACGTTTCATCATAATTATATGACGCCTCACGTTGTTGAAAAGAGAATGGGTGGTCATTTAACTGTAATCGCGCGTGACGGGGAAGAAGTATTAATTGCGAACTTCTCAAATGATAGCACTTCATGGGCTGTTACAACGTATGACCCAGCTCTAGTTCTCGTTGCTACAGAGTATGTGCGACACGATATTATGGTTGAAGAAATTACGAAGGAATTTGGAGCTGATAAGTTAGATACGTTATGGCGTGAAAATATAGATTTAGTTCATGTCGTAACAGGAAAACGAACTTTAAAAGGAATGGAGGATAATAAGGATGAGTAAAGCCGAGGCACATGTAGCTTTGCAAAGCGATGATACATTTCAGCAAGGAGTAAAAGATTGTTTACCAACTGTATTTGGTTATTTAAGCATCGGTATAGCAGCTGGTGTAATTGCAAAAACAGCAGGTTTCTCCATCATTGAAATTGCGTTTATGTCCACTTTAATTTATGCAGGTTCTGCCCAATTTATATTAGCTGGTATGTATGCAGCTGGTGCTCCTGCTTCCGCAATTATTTTTACTGTATTTTTTGTTAACTTGCGCCACCTTCTTATGAGTGCTGCACTTGCGCCGTACTTTACGAAACTGCCTCTATTTAAAAACTTACTAATTGGTTCGCAAATTACAGATGAAACGTTCGGTGTTGCAGTGCAGCATGCAGCGCAAAAAGGATATTTAGGCGAAAGGTGGATGATTGGGCTAAATGTAACGGCTTATTTAAACTGGATTCTTGCTACTATTATCGGTGGGCTGTTTGGTGAGTGGATACCAGATCCGCATACGTACGGCATGGATTATGCATTACCAGCAATGTTTATCGGGTTATTTGTACTTCAGCTCATAAGTAGTAAACCGAAACTGGCAATTCATCTTACTGTTGCAATTGTAGCAATTATAATTGCGTACGTTTCGCACTTATTTATGCCAGATAGTATAGCGGTTATTATCGCAACATTACTAGCTGCGACGATTGGAGTGGTGATTGAAAAATGGAAATGAGACTAGACGTATTATTACTTTTATTAGCAGCAGGAGCTGTCACACTCGTGCCACGTATTTTACCTCTACTCGTATTTAGCAAACTACAAATTCCAGACTGGGGTTTAAAATGGTTAAATTACATACCAATCGCGATATTAGCAGCACTTTTAGCGCAAGTTTTATTTATGCATGAGACGATGCAGTGGGATTACCTTATCGCAGCAATTCCAACATTTCTTGTCGCGATATATACTCGTAGTTTGCTAGGTACAGTATTAACAGGAGTGATTGTGATTATTTTGTTACGTTTCTTTTTCTAAAAAGGATTACGCTCATATAATAGCGAAAAGTGTAATAACATGAAAAATATAGGGGTGGTGTTATGATACTTTTAACGATAGGAGCAATTTTGTTAACGTTGTTTATTTTCTTTATTATCGGCTTCATTACGTTTATGATGTTTGTTGATAAGGCGACACCTCAAATATACTATACACCTTGTGAATCAGTGACAGTGAAAGCTAAAGGTAAACATAAAAGGAAGAAAAGTTGAATGTTGGCTTTTCTTCCTTTTGTTTTATCTGATTTTTCTGTATAATTTAAGTTAGTTATCCAACTAACTTAAAAGGGGGGCATAGAAATGGCAAAACCGAATGTTGTTAATAAAGAGAAGTTACTAGAAGCAGCAAAAGAAATTATTGCAGAGCATGGGATGGAAAAGTTGACATTAAAAGCAGTTGCAGAGAGTGCTCAAGTTACTCAAGGTACCGTATATTATCATTTTAAAACGAAAGATCAATTATTACTTGAAGTAACTGAATCGTTTTGTAAAGCGTCGTGGGAACAAATAGGAAAGGATGTACAGTTAGAAAAGGCTTTACAGTCTGCTGAAAGTAGATGCGTGAAAGATTCAATGTATCATCATTTGTTTTTTCAATTAGTAGCTAGTGGATTACAAAATGATGCGATGAAAAATAAAATTGGTGGATTGTTACATTATGAAAACCAAGAATTGACAAGAGTGTTAAATAAAAAAATAGGAGGTACAATGACATCTCAAATTTCAACTGAAACGTGGAGCATTTTATGTAATGCATTAATTGACGGATTGGCATTGCAAGCATTATTCAATCCATCTTTTTCTACAGATAAAGTATATGGTGATTTGTATATGCTCTTGGAAAAGTTTACAGTGCTACAAAAGGGAGGTAATGTGAGTGAACAATAGACTTTGGCTCACTATTTTATTTTCTATCGGCGTTTGGCTTTTTGCCTCAGCGTTCTTCATTATTTTTGGTTCTTCCGTTTTATTAGAATACACTTCAAATAGATTTTTTCTACAAATGGCGTTGCTTGAATTAGGGACAGCTATAGCTTTATATTTTGTAATTTGGTTATATCAAAAACTGGATACCTCGAAATATGCAGTTATTAAGTTAGGTATATGTGGCACAGCGATTGGTTTAACTTTAGATTCTTACATCTTGTATCATTCTTCTAATATATTCTCACAATTAACCTCACAGCAAATCATGTCATTTACCATTTGGATGGTAATTGCTTACGCTCTTTATTTAATAATTCCTTTCGTTATGGAACGAAAAAGACTGTTATAAAGAGGATTTTTATCCTCCTTATAACAGTCACATCCCCGAAAGAACTAACAACAATAAACCAAATAAAAAACTAATAAAGGAAAGAAAACCGATACATATCGAGAACACACGATTGTTTCTCCATTCGCGCCAGAAAGTGATAAAACCTAATATACAAAGGGAAAACCAAATGGGTAGAAATAGGAACTCACTAATTTTTTCGGGAAGTAACGCATAAAAAGTTGATAAATATAAGATTCAATTTGTAAAAAATAAAATGCAAACGATAATAGATTGTAAGTAGGGGCGTTTGGAAAACGCTCCCTTTTTTACGGTTACTAAAATAATAGTTAGCACTGGGAAAAAGGCAATGAATATGAAAATAAGTAAGAGTAATGTAAGTGTCATTTAACTCTCCTTTATAAGAGTGTTTTTTACAAGAAATGAATCTATTACATTGTATGCTTGATTTGTAGAGTGCCCGTTATATTTTTCAGTGTACGGATTTAGAAATCCATGTTCACCGTGTAGTTGTTGTATTTCTAATAAAGGATTCTTTTGTTGCTGCAATGTTTGAATGAAAGAGGATACTGAAAAACTAGCTTCTTTTTCAGGGAAAATAAGTAAGGTAGCACATGTTGGTTTCATATGAATATAGTCACGTATACGGGAACCGTAACATCCAATAATAAAATCTATTTTCGGATTGTTACTACATAGCCATGAGATGGTAGCACCAACACTAAAGCCGATAAGTCCAATATGTGTGTAATTACTAGAAAGATGAGTAATGAATTCTTCAATTTGCTTTTTTCCATCTTCAAATCCAATATGATTCATAAAAAAATGATATGCTTTTTCTTCATCACTATAAGGAAATGCATGTTGTGATTGTAGCAGATTAGGACAGAATACATCTATATGAGATGAAGTGAAGTGATGGATAACGTGATGCATATGGTCGTTCACACCATATATTTCATGAACAACAACGAGAGCTAATTTTTTCTTCATCGTTATAAAGTACCTCTATGAAACTTAAATTCTTTCTCAACAAGGCAGATACGTAGGTGGAAGTTTTCATACCATTGCTCACGGCCTCTTTTTTTCGCTTCTTTATGTAAGACGTTCTGTTTCCAATTTTCAATTGCTTCAAGTGATTCCCAATAAGAAATTGTGATTCCGAGCCCTGAATGATCTCGTGCACTTTCTACCCCTAGAAATCCGGGTTGCTGCTTTGCCAGTTCCTCCATTTTGTCAGAGGCGGCATTATAGTCTGTTGTATCATTTGATAAATTAGAAGTGAATATAACAGCATAATAATGACTTGCTTTTTGTGATGTGTTCTTCATTCCAATTCCCCCTTGAAAATTATTTCATAGTTTGAATTTTAGCACGAAATAAAAAGAAAAGAAGCATGAGGCTTCTTTTCTTTTTTACGCTGTAAATTTTAGTCCAGCATATATTTACGATAATATAATCTTTTGAATGAAGGATGGCATGATTTAAATTAACCGCTTTTGCATGCGTATTTTCTGTACGAGTTATGTGGGACAGAAAATTCTGCCGCGAGCTGCTTAACACTTTCACGGCATCCGTCGTCACAAATATAAATGTTTAGCAACTCTTTCGGATAAGTTGTTATTGTACAACCAGCTACAGTACGTTTTAACAAATCGATCGGTTCATTGTAAGTTGCAATAAATATGTCGACAGTAGGTAGTTTTTTGAAAGTGGATAATGGTACTTCTTTCCGTTTATACGGTTTCCATGAAACAATGCTAAAAACAATAGATTGTAAATAACCAGCCCATTCTGTAAGTAACAATAGAATACCCGCGATAATACTTATGAGATTAATAGTTGGTAACGAATAAAAAGTTCGCCAAATAAGGTAAATGGCATTACTAACGAAAAATAGAATAATGAGCAGTTTCTTTGACCATAATATTTATGGGCGAGAGCGTAAGTAATAATGATTAAGAGAAAAATAATGTCTAAACCTTCGTATATAGAAAAGTTCATTAAAAGCCTCCTTTATTAATAAGGTATGGAATAACAAAGCTTTTATATTTATATTCAAAGTAAAATTATTACTGGATACCATTATAAATTCTAAAATCTCTATATAAAAATGTATAAATAAGGATAAATTCACATATTTTGTTAACAAATCTTATGATTTATATTAGAATAATAGATATAAAATATATGTATATATAATGTTAGTGAAATATACTGAAGGAGGTGACCTCTTTGCACAGTAGGAGGAAAGAAAATAAAAAAATATTAAATGTATTTGTAGTTGTTATGAGTTTATTCTTGCTATTATCCCAATTACAGTTTTTAAGTCCGTTTGATACGGCAAAGGCAGCAGTTACAGATGCAGAAGGGTTTGACACACCGACTTACCAATCCATTCATAAAGGTGATATGTATTCTACTGGGAATGTAAATTTAGGTATTAAAGCTACTGAAGCTCAAAAGAAAACGGCATTGTATTCGGATATAACGAATATTGCGTATACAGCACCGAATGGCTATACCCGTGAACTCATTGATGTAGATGATGACCCAACAACTACAAATTCATCTAAGGCATATATTCCTGTTCCAGAAGATGCTGAAATTGAATGGGCTGGATTATATTGGAGTTCCACACGTTATGAATTAACACAGCAACAGTATGTAGCACCAGTTAAGTTCACGACTCCGGCGGGGAAGAGCTTTCAAGTAAAACCAAGTAATACGTATTACGGAAGTGGCTTGCTTTATGGTTTTGGTATTGATGGCACTTATTATTCTAACTATGCAGATGTTACAAAGCTTTTACAGTCCTCTAATTCAAAAGGAGGAAGCTATACTTTAGCAAATATCCCTTATCCAAATACAAAACTTGCGTATAATTATGGATATTATTCTTTTGCCGGATGGTACATGTTAGTAATTACAAAGGATAAGTCAAAAACAAGAAAAGTATTTACTGTTTATGATGGTGGATTGAAAAGAGCTACTGGATCTGGTGAAAAAGAATTCACGGTGAAAAACTTTCTTGCTTCAAAAACTGGAGATTTAGATCCAAAAGTTTCTGTTTTTGCTGTCCAAGGTGATAGATATTGGCAAGGTGATAAACTCTTTATTCATACAGATAATACTTGGAAGGAAGTTACTGATAAGCTGAATCCAACAGGTAATATATTTAATTCCACTATTTCTGAATATGAGGAACATATGCGAGATAAGTATCCAGGTACATTTAATCCAGATTATAAAAATAGTTTAGGGATTGATGCAGATTTAATCAAATTACCAGCAGGATATATTAAACCAGAGCAAAAGGAAATACGTTTAAAAGCTGCGACATCTGGTGATGACTACGTATTAAACACATTAGCCTTTGCAGTAAATGCAACGGCACCAGAACTTGTAATTGATAAGGAGGTAATAGATGCAAAAGAAAAGTACGATCCAGGTGATGAAGTTACATATCGTTTACGGGTGAAAAACATTGAACCGAATTCAAGTTCTGTTGATACAAAAATTGAAGATGTGTTAGATTCTCGTTTAGAATTTGTACCAAATTCGGTGAAAATCATTTCTGGTCCGAATACTGGAAATCAAACAGAACAGGTTGACTATGATGCAAAGACAAGAAAGTTAACAATAAGAATTGGTGAGGGAGCAAATGCTACAAAAGGTGGAATCTATACGGATAAAACACCTGAGACAACCATTGAATTTAAAGCGAAACTAAAGGGAGAAAAGGTAGAAACAGAAGTTCCCAATATCGCTGTCGTTCAAGGGATTGATGAGTTAACAGGAAGTCAGGTTGAAGCTAACGATTCTAATAAAGTAGTAGTTAAAGTATTACCCGAACGAGAAGAGAAACCTGGGAAGTTAGTAGCCACTAAACTAGCTAAAGATATAAACGGCGGTACGCTGAAAGTTGGCGACAAACTAGAATATACAATTCATACTAAAAATAGTGTGCCAGATTCTCTCTTAAAATCTGTTAAAATTACGGATAAACTTCCTGAAGGAGTAGAATATGTTCCAAATACGTTGATGATAAACGGGAAGGCACAAACGGATGTTGAAGATGAAGATTATGCACATATAAAAGATGAAACGATTCATGCTCATCTCGGCGACCTTAAAGGTGAGGAAGAGAAAGCAATTACGTTTGAAGTTGTTGTAAAGCCGGAGATGGCAAATAAGAAAATAAAAAATATAGCAATAGTTGAGACTGATAGTTCGAAAGATAAGGAAAAGCCTGAAGTTGAAACACTGGTTGATCCGTTGTCTGGACAACTAGAATCGAAGAAAGAGATTATTGGTATTAAGCAAGAAAAATTCCATGTCAATGATGAATTAGAGTATCAAATTAAACTTCGAAATAAGGTAGAAAATGGGCTTATTAAAGATATGCGTCTAATCGATAAACTTCCTGAAGGAGTAGAATATGTAGCCGGTAGTATGAAATTGAATGGGAATTTATTAACAGATGCAGTTGACGAAGATGAGGGGTCGTATGAGGATAATACGATTAAAGTAAACTTTGGTGACGTACTTGATACAGAAGAACGAACGGTAACTTTTAAAGTGAAAGTTACGCAAGATGCATTAAAAACGAAGGAAATTGAGAACATAGCAGTTGTTGAAGGGAAAACACCAGATAATGAAGATTTACCTCCACAAAAACCGAATGTAAAAACGAATGTGGAAGCAAAGGAACCTAAAGTAAGAAAGATGGTTTCGGATGCAGATGAAAAAGAAGTGGAAAAAGCGACATTACAAAGTATAGATGAAGAGTTTACATGGCATGTAAACTATAATTTTGGTAATGACATTATGAACCTTGAGAAAGTAGTATTGCGGGATGACTTAGAGGATATTTTAACTATCTTACAAGTAAAACTTGTAAACAGCGATGGAGAAGAAATAGAAGTTATACCGCAAATTGATGAACAATTAAAGAAAGTAAGTATTGAGTTACCGAAGCAGGACGGAAATTATACTTATCTTGCGAATCAATCGTATACAATGCATATTAAGTCAAGACTAAACGCAAATGTAAATGTAGATATGCTAACGAAATACAATGCGAATGATGGTATTCCAAATAAAGCGGAATTACTGTTTGATCAGAAAAAAATTGTGTCAAATGAAGTATTCGTAGTACCACCAACATTAGGGAAGTTTGAGATTGAAAAAGTAGATGCGAACGATGAAAATTTCAAATTGGAAGGCGCAGTATTTCAAGTGATTGATAATGGTGGAAAAGTAGTATCTGAATTAACAACGGATAAAAATGGTGTAGCTATTTCTAATCCATTGCTAGTTGGAAAATATATGTTAAAAGAAGTGCAAGCACCAGTAGGATATATGCTTATGAAAGAGCCAATTGAAATTTATGTGACTAGCGATGTATCTACCCAAAAAATAAAAATAGTAAATCATAAAAATGAGTGGATTATCCCTGAAACAGGTGGCATAGGAACAATTGTCTTTTATGTAATTGGTGGAATATTGATGTTCATTACATCTTTCTTCTTCTTCAGAAAAAGAAAGATTATGAAATAGATTAGTAGTTTGCAACAAAGGTAGACACAATAGGGGAGTGACGAATAATGAAAAGGATTTTTAGCTTATTATTAATATGTGTATTAGCTTTTTCGGCATTAATGAATATGACGGTTAGTGCGGAATCAAAAAGTACAGGTACTTTAACGATTCACAAGTTTGAACAAAGTAAAGGTTCTAAAACAACTACAGAAGGTAATGGGAAAGAAGGACAAACTGTTCCAGAAGATGCAAAACCTTTAGAAGGTGTAACTTTTGAAATTAAACGAATTGAGTCATTTGAAAAAATTTCAAATGATGGAACTGTTATAAAAGAAGATGCAAAACCAGTAAAAGACGCTGCAATAACAAAGGTAACAAACGCAAAAGGGGAAGCTGTTTTTACAAATCTTCCGCTAGGACGTTATGAAGTAAAAGCTATTAAAGGTCCAGAACATATTGAATTGGATATGACTACTTTTATAGTCGATATTCCAATGACAAGTACAAACGGTAAAGAATTAAATTACGATGTTCATATTTACCCTAAAAATGAAACAAAACGTGGTTCAGTAGAATTCGTAAAAAAAGGTGAAGGCGGTAAAGTATTAAAAGATGCAGAGTTCCATTTATTTAAAAAGAATAAAGATGGAACAAGTACACAAGTTAAGACACCGAGTTCATTAGTAACAGGTGAAGATGGTAAAGTTCGTGTTGATTCGCTAGAATATGGGGATTATTATTATTTTATTGAGCATAAGGCTCCAGCAGGTTATTTAACTAGTAAAGAGGAGCGTCCTTTCTCTATTAAGGAATCTGGTGAAGTAGTTAAGCTGGATGATATAAAGAACTATAAAGAACCTACCATTACTAAAAGTATAAATAACAGTTCAAAAGTAGCTGGAATTAATAAAGAGACAGATTATACGTATGATATTAAAACACTACTTCCTGAAGATATTCAATCATATAAAAAATATGTTGTAACAGATATTTTAGATGATCGTTTAGAAATAAAAGGCCTACCAATTGTTATGGTTGACGGAAAGAAAGTTGAAGATGGTAGTGTAAAAGTAGTAGTAGAAGGTCAAAAAGTAACCGCTACAATTGAAGATTTTTCAAAAATTAATGGGAAAGAGCTTCATTTGCAAATTACTGCAAAAATTAAAAGTGATGTTGAATCTGGAGTGAAAATTCCAAACAAAGCAGTACTTGATTTTGTAAACAAAGATGATGTTTCATCAGAAAAAGATGGAAAGCCATCTAATGAAGTGGTGGTCACACCGACAGCGGGAAATATTAAAATTGAAAAAGTTGATGGTAAAGATAAGACGCTTAAATTAGAAGGTGCGAAGTTTCAATTACAAGATAAAAAAGGTAATGTTATAAAAGTTAATGGGAAAGAAATGAATGATATAACAGATGCAAATGGTATTATTACATGGAATGAAATCCCGTACGGTGAATATCAAATTGTTGAGACGGAAGCACCAAAGTATAAAGATAAAGACGGTGCAGTCGAACAATATCAAAAGTTAAGAGATCCGATTGATATTACAATTGATGAAAAACACCAAAAAATAGAGCTACAAGTTGAGAATAATAAGAGCGGTTGGATTATTCCAGCAACAGGTGGTATGGGTACAATTCTCTTCACAGTAGTGGGCCTTATACTAATGGCGGTAGCAACATTTATTTTCTTTAGAAAAAAACCTGTAAAAAATTCTTAATTTATATGTTTATAATAATTGAGTTTAGAAAAGAGGAAAGGCATATTGCTTTCCTCTTTTCCACATTTTATCCGTAGTGAAAGAGGCTATTATGAAACGAAATATAATTTTTGGAAGTATTTTTTTACTAGGATTAAGTATATTTCTCTATCCAACTGTAAGCAATTGGTTTGCAACAAGAACACATTATTCAGAAGTAAGTACGTATGATGAAGCGATAAAGAGGCTGGAGCAGGAAGAGATTGATCGTAAAGAAACGGAAGCACGAGAGTATAATAAGAAGATCCAAAATACGACGCAAACATTTTCAGATCCTTTTCGAGAAAAGGATGGTGAACGTAAAAGTTCTACTGTGGATATGTTAAATGTTGGTGATGTTATGGGGTATATTGAAATCCCAAAAATTGATGTAAACCTTCCAATTTATCAAGGGACAACAGAAGAAGTGTTAAGCCGTGGGATTGGTCAGTTGAATGAAACCTCATTACCAATAGGGGGAGAAAATACGCATACAGTTTTAACGGGACATCGCGGTTTACCTTCAGCGCTAATGTTTACTCATTTAGACAAAATTGAAAAGAAAGATATATTTTATATTCATACATTAGATAAAGTGCTTGCCTATCAGGTAGATCAAATAAAAGTTGTGTTACCAAATGAGACAGAAGATTTATTAGTTGTACAAGGACAAGATTACGCAACATTAATTACGTGTACCCCTTATGGAGTGAACACGCATAGGTTACTAGTGAGAGGACACCGTGTTCCATATGATGCTGAAGAAAAAGAAATGATTACAAAACCTTTCATTTTAGAAGATTGGATGATCGTTTTTCCTATTGGTATTATTTGCATTGTCCTTCTAATAATCTATTTGAAAAAACGAAAATAGTATGTATTGTGTGGTGAGTGTGTGAGAAGGGGAGTTATAAGCGTAGTATTGTTTCTTACAGGATTATCACTATTTATATATCCAATGATCGCTAATTATATAAACAAGTATGTGTATAAGGCAGAAGTGATACGTTATGAGAAAATGGTTGATGATTTAAAAATAGAAGATGTAAATGAGAAGTTTCAAAAGATGGAAACATATAATAAATCGTTAGGGAAAACTACTTTCAAAATGAGTGACCCATTTGTACAGGATGATGAAATAAGTACGGAACCGTTAAATTTTATAAACAAAGATGAAATATTTGGTACGATTTCTATTCCGAAAATAAATGAGGAGTTGCCAATTTACTTAGGCGCAAGTCAAGAAAACTTAAGTAAAGGAGTAGGGCAAATTGAAGGGACTTCATTACCGATTGGTGGGAAAGATACACATGCTGTATTGGCAGGACATCGTGGATATCATGGGGCAACGATGTTTCGTCATCTTGATCAGTTAAGTGATGGAGATGTATTCTATGTAAAGGTATTTGGAAAGCAGCAAGTGTATAAAGTAATTGGCCGTGAAATAATTTATCCAAATCAAGTGGATAAATTAAATGTAATAAAAGGAAAAGACAAAGTTACACTGCTTACATGTGAACCATATACATCAAGTAAATATCGTTTGTTAGTATATGGGGAGCGAGTAGAAAGTGAGCAAAAGGAAATGAAACGTCTTAAAAAGAGTGTAGTCGAAGTTAGAAGCTATGAAACAAGAGACATATTTATAAAACTAGTTTGTGGAATAGTAGGCTTCATTGTAATTTGTATTGGTTTGTATGGATTACTAAATAGAAAATAGGAATGACATTTATATAGAAAAAGAAAAATGCCACTTCAAAAATGAAGTGGCATTTCTTATATTTCCTCTAAGCTATTAACTGGAACTGTTAATTCGCGTCCTGGGTTTTTTACTTCATATATGCGGGCGGTTTCATTGCTTTCGTCGACGTGTTGAATCATAACAGGCATGCCTTGAAAACTAACATTCGCTTGCTCCGCTGACACAGAAAGCTCTTTTGCACGTTGAATATTCATTTATATTCCTCCCATCATTATTATCTTTGCTAAAAAAGAGGAATAATATACCATTTTGAGACATTCTTAAAGTTTTTGTATTATTTGTAATGTTTCTTTAATAAATGAAGAGAAGATAGAATCTGGATAGCTATCTATTGCTTGAACGGCTTCTTTTGCCTCCTTTAAGGCAGATTTTTTATCTTGAAGTTCTATATAGCAAAGGGCACGATAAGACCCAGCTGTTAATAGCCACGATTGATCAAGTGGATGACTCATATAATCTGGTATGGTAGCGTGTTTTAATGTCTCCAAAGCGTCTTTATAACGTTTTAAACCATACAAAGATTTTCCTTTTTCAAGATAATATAATCCATCGTCTTGAAAGATTGGTTCATCTTTTAGTTTTTCTCGGAATTGTTCTAGATGCTCTAATGCGATTGTATATTCATTAGTAATTGTATTGTAGTAATAAGCTTTTAATATATCTATAATTGCAGCGGATAACGTATCTTCTGTAAAAATGGCAAATTGCTCAGATTTTTTTATGTAATATAAATATTGTTCTTTATCAGTTGTGATGATTTTTTGATAAGATAAAATGCGATAAAATTCATCTGTTTTATAATACACTTGATGTTTTTTTGAAAATGCAAGTGCATCTAAAATGACTTTTTCACATTTTTCATAATTGCCATATGCGAGTAAAATAATTGCTTCTTTTAAATATAATTGTATATGTGTAATAAGATCCATTTCTAAATTCTTCGCTTTATATTCATCACGAATTCTGGTGATCATCTGTAAACATTCTTTATATTTTTTCTGCTTGAAGAGCATATAGTAAAACAGTAGTTTCGTTTCAGTGCTTTCTCGATATAAAGTATACTTTTCAAATATAGAAACAGCGGTTTCAACGTAATATTCAATATTATAATCGTTCATAACAGCTGCTCCTGTTATGAACTGTTTATATAAACGTGCTGTATTTAAAGTAAGAGGTAGTTCTTTTTGAACGATAGGTAGTAAAGTCTCATATACTTCATCGCATTTATTTGCTTTTATTAATGGCTCCATTTTTTGAATGATTGCTACAATTTCTACATCATCTTCTTCTAATAAAAAACTCGTTTCACATTCAAGTTTTTCTGCAATATATTGTAATGTTTTCATGGAAGGTGTAGCTTTACCATTTTCAATTTGACTAAGCATACTTTTTGTCATTTCCGAACCTGCTAGCTCAGTTTGTGTAAGTTTTTTTTCTTTTCGCAATGCTTTAATTTTTTCGCCGAGAGTTGCCATATCATTGCTCCTTTATATTTAAAAAGTTAAATTGTATTTAACTTTTTGTTGTGGAAATTGGAAAGTTGATTATATAATAAGTTTAACACAATTTAACTTTTAAGGGGAGAGAGTCAAAATGGGAGATATAAGTATAGGACAACATGATTCAAGAATGAAGATTGCAACAAGAAATATCATTTTAATGATGATTGGAAAAATGACGTCTTTGCTAGGAGCAGGTATTTATACGTTCGCAATGGGGTTATACGTATTAAAGACGACTGGTTCAGGGATGGGGTTTGCAACTACGCTCGTTTGTGGATCACTTCCAAGGATGATCTGTGGCCCGATTGCAGGTGCTGTAGCAGACCGTGTGAATCGAAAGTGGCTTGTTATTGGCACTGATTTATTAAGTAGTTTAACGATGCTTATTATGTTTATTCTTGCTACTATATTTGGACCGTCACTGCTTTTTATTTATGTTTCAGCAGCATTATTATCAATTTGTGCAAGTTTTTATTCTGTCGCATTAACTTCGTCTATTCCGAGTTTAGTCGATGAGGGGCGTATTCAAAAAGCGAGTGCTTTAAATCAAACGGCCGCTTCTTTATCAAATATTTTAGGGCCGATTATTGGCGGAGTTGTATTTGGTTTCTTTTCAATTCAGTCATTCTTTTTGTTAAATAGTATTACGTTCTTTTTAGCGGTGATTCTGCAATTATTTATCGTATTTGATTTATATAAAAAAGAAGTAGCTGAGAGTAAAGAGCATTTCTTGACGAGTATAAAAGAAGGTTTTTCATATATAAAAAGACAGCATGAAATATATGGTTTAATGAAAATGGCACTTTGGGTAAACTTTTTTGCGTGTGGGCTAACCGTTGCACTTCCATACATTATCGTCCATACATTGCATTTATCTTCAAAGCAACTCGGTACTGTAGAGGGAATGTTAGCGGTTGGGATGCTAATGGGTGCGATTGCCTTATCAGTACGTAAAGAATTGAATAATCCGTTTCGTTCTATTTATACGGGACTGTTTTTGTTTGCAGGTCTAAGTTTATGTACAGTCTTCCCGTTGTTAGTTACTATTCCAAAAGTGGCAAGTTTTATTTACTATAGCACTTTTATGATGTTAATTGGTATATCAATCATGCTTGCGAATATTCCGATGCAAGTATATATGCAAAAGACGACAGATCCGAGCTACTTAGGGCGTGTATTCGGTCTACTTGAAACAATTGCTACTGCAATCGCGCCGCTCGGTATGATTGTATATGGATTATTATTAGATATGTTGCCAACTAGCATTGTTATGATGACGATAGGCGGAGGGTTATTGTTAGTTGTATTAGTTGGAGTAAAGCAACATATGGCGAAAAAACAAGTAGATGTGTCGGCGTAACAATAAATAAAAATTTTGAAGGTAAAGCGTTATTTTATTTTGAGTATAAATAAAATAACACTTCTTTATGTAATACTTTTCCAAAAAGGAGTGGTAGAATAGACAAGGGGAGGAGTAGATGTTAATGAAAAAATTAATGATGATTATATGTTTGATACTGTTAACTGTGGGATGTAGTTCGAAAGAGTATGATCAACAGATGGGGTTGGGGAAGAAAGCTATGGAAAATGGTCAATATAAAGAGGCCGTTCGTTATTTTGAAGACGCTGCGAAAGAAAAGTCTACAGATGAAATACAGCAGTACATACGGTTAGCTAATCAAATGCAAGATAGTGAGGAAGCATTAAAAGATGGAAAATATGAAGTTGCCATTGTAAGTGCAGAAAAGGTAATGCAAATAAAAGAGGAAAAAGTTATAAAGGGAAAGGCAGAACAGCTAATAAAAGAAGCAAAAGATTTACAAGAAAAAACAAAATCAACAGAGAAACAAATACAAGTAGGAAAAGAATTGTTACATGAGAAAAAGTATGATGAAGCATATCAAACTTTTAAAGAAATAGCTGATGAGAAGGTATCACAGCAATTTGTAAAGGACGCAACAACTTTCATGAATGAAGCTGTGACCGCAAAAAAACAATATGAAGATGAACAAGAAAAGGTAAGAAAAGAACAGGCTGAATTAGAGAAAAAGAATCAAGAACAGCAAAAAATAAAAGAGGAAGAAAAGAGAAAGCAAGAACAACTAAAGGAAAAAGAAGAGGAAAAGAAAAAAGCGGATACAAGTGTAAGTAATATTTCAACCGCTGAAGCAGAAAAATTAGTGAGAAAGCAGTATAATGTGCCAGTGAACACTATAGTGGAATATGATCATGATAACGAAAAAGGTGATTATGTCATTCACGTATATAATGTTATTGTAAATGGAGATGAAGGACATACGGCTACTGTCGGATGGTTCGATGTAAATCCAAAAACGAAGAGAATAAGTAAATCATTTTAGAGAAATAGCTGAATTTTAAAATTTGTAACCTTACTATTGAATTGTAAATGACCAAATTAGTATTTTAGTTTTTGAAACTCTTTTTCATGTATGTTACAGTATAGTGAGCAGGCAAAGAAAAGGAGAAAACATCATGAAAAAATTAAGTTTTGTTATGCTTTTTCTGTTAGTCGTAATGGCTGGATGTAGTAATTATGACACATATATTGAAACAGGTATGCAATCATTGAAAGATGAAAAATATAGTGATGCAACAATGTGGTTTGAAAAAGCAGAAAAAGAGAAATCAGGAAATGAAGCAAAATCATATAAAGAAATGGCCGAGAAAATGGATCACGGAGCAACGGCATTAAAAGACGGTAAGTATTTAGAAGCGAAAGACATTGCAAATGAAGTGTTACAAATGAAAAAAGACGATGCACTTGAAACAGCTGTAACATCAAATGCAGAGAATATGCTTCAAAAAGCAAAAGATGTAGAAGAGAAAGTAAATGAAAGAGTAGCTAAGCGTAGAAAAGTAGAAGAAGAAGGAATTGATAAACTCATTAAAGCTGTAGATAGTATAGACGATGTGAAAGAAAAAGAGAAAAAATTTTCAGAAGCATTAGATAAGGCTGAAGAGGCACAAGCAAAAATTGAAGCGAAGAAAAATAAATAGAGTTATAGTGTAAAAGGCTGTCGTGTATAACGACAGCCTTTTAATTTTTTGCTGCATAACAAGTGATGCTATGTAGTAAAAAAGAAATAATTTTAGAATTCCATCTGTCCTCATGATGAATCGTATAAATGTTACGTTGAAATGCAAATCCAGGGATGGGTAAATAGCATAGTTCATTTCGTTGTACTTCCTGCTCAATAGCAAGTTTAGAAATAAAGGCAACCCCATTACCGTATTTTAAAATTTGTTTCATCGTTTCTAATGAATCTAATTCAATTTCTGATTGGAATGTAATGTTATGAGCTAACATCCATTTGGTAAGTAAATCTCTCGTTGTAGATGGATTACGATGCAGTAATATCCGTTCCTTTTCGATATCTTGTAATGATACATTTTCTTTTTTTGAAAAATGATGTTCTTTGGAGAAAGCAAGAACAAGTGTATCAGGCATTACATTCGTCTGTTTTAAAAGTGATTCATCAAACGGTGCTGCTGAAATTACACCGAGATCAATTTCATGATTTTGTAGCATCGTTCGAATTTCAGGAGCTGTTTTTACCATGAGTGTTATTTTTATATTTGGAAATTCACATTGAAATTGATGAACAATTCCTGGTAAAAGATATGTCGCTGGTACATAACTAGCGCCAATTGTTATAGCACCTTTATTAAAATCTTTAAACTCTTGCGTGACCCGCCTAGCTTCTTTCATAAGTGCATCTATTTTACAAGCATAGTGATGCAATGCTTCACCAGCCTCTGTTAAGAAATATCTTCCAGAACGTAATTCAAATAAAGGCACACCGAGTTCCTCTTCTAAGCTTTTTATATGGAATGTAATAGTAGGTTGTTTAACACCAAGCTGTTCTGCAACAATCGTGAGCTTTTTGTATTTCTTAATAAGCACTACAATTTCTAATTTTAAGAGATTCATGGCAAGTTACCCCTTTTTCTTTTAACTATAGAAAAAATCTATAGAAATAAATAGTTTATTAGAAGTTTTTTAATTTAATCTTTACAGTACATTAACATTCAGTATAAATCTTCCATATAGAATGAAAGCAGGTTAAGAGTTAGGGGTGAGAGGTGAAACGATGGATATTAAAATTAGTGGATTAGAAAAGACATTTGGAAAAACGCAGGCGTTAAAGCCGCTACAAATTGTTATGAAACAAGGTGAATTCACTACACTTTTAGGACCTTCGGGATGCGGGAAAACGACTTTACTTAGAATGATTGCAGGACTTGAAGATCCAGATAAAGGTGAAATATATTTTGGAGATACGTGCATGTATTCTAGTGCGAAAAAAGTAAAAACATCTCCTCATGAACGTAATATCGGTATGGTATTTCAAGATTTTGCTTTATGGCCGCATATGACTGTATTTGAAAATGTTGCATTTGGTTTAAGAGCTACAAAGCAAACGAATCATTTACGAGAAAAGGTAGAAGATGCGATAAAGCGAGTTCGCTTGCAAGGGATGGAGAAAAGATATCCACATGAACTTTCTGGTGGACAGCAGCAACGTGTCGCATTTGCTAGAGCAATTGTAACAAAACCACATTTTATTTTGTTCGATGAACCGCTTAGTGCACTCGATGCAATTTTGCGAGAAGAAATGCGGTTAGAGCTTATGGATATTGTTCATTCTATTGGTTTAACGGCATTGTATGTAACGCACGATCAAACAGAAGCTATGTCAATGTCAGACCAAATTATTGTCATGAAACAAGGAGAAGTATTACAAAAAGGAACACCAGAAGATATTTATGTGAAACCGTCTCATGAATTTGTTGCAAAATTTGTTGGCAAGGCAAATTGGCTTGTAGAGGGTAAACAAATGGTTCGTCCAGAGCATGTGAGCTGGACAAAAAATGAAGTGTGTGAAATGTATACAGGTGAAGTCCAGCACGTTACATATGTAGGAGAGCGTTATGAAGTGAAAGTAAACATGGGGACACTCGGAATATGGACAGCTTATCACAATAGTAAACCAAGCATTGGGAAACCAGTAGCGTTATATGTACCGAAAAAATGTATTCATCATATAGGGGGAGAATCGTATGAAGAAATTCAGTTCGCTTAAGTCTTTATTTGTATGTACTTTATTATTTTCTGCAGTAGTAACAGGGTGTAGCTCAAAGACAGGTAATGCAGATGCAAAAAGTAAAACTGCGAATGAAAAGAAGATTGTTGTATATAGTGCAGGACCAAAAGGATTAGCAGAAAAAATTCAAAAGGACTTTGAAAAGAAAACGGGTATAAAAGTGGAAATGTTTCAAGGAACAACAGGTAAGATTTTAGCGCGAATGGAAGCCGAAAAGAAAAAACCAGTCGTTGACGTAGTCGTACTTGCATCTTTACCAGCGATGGAAGGATTAAAAAAGGATGGACAAACGTTAGCTTATAAAGAAGCGAAACAAGCTGATAAGCTTCGTTCTGAATGGTCGGATGATAAAGGACATTATTTTGGATATAGTGCTTCCGCATTAGGAATTGTGTATAACACAAAAAATGTGAAGACAGCCCCTGAAGATTGGAGTGATATAACAAAAGGAGAATGGAAAGGGAAAGTAAATCTTCCAGATCCGGCACTTTCAGGTTCAGCTTTAGACTTTGTAACAGGATACGTGAAAAAGAATGGAAAAGATGGATGGAATTTATTTGAACAGCTTAAGAAAAATGAAGTTACAGTAGCAGGGGCAAATCAAGAAGCATTAGATCCAGTTGTAACAGGTGCAAAAGATATGGTTATTGCGGGTGTTGATTATATGACGTACAGTGCAAAAGCAAAGGGTGAACCAGTTGATATTGTTTATCCAAAAAGCGGAACAGTGATTAGCCCACGTGCAGCAGGCATTATGAAGGATAGTAAAAATGTAGAAGGTGCGAAAGAGTTTATTGATTATTTATTATCAGATGATGTACAAAAACAAATTTCTAAAGCATATTTATTGCCTGGTAGAACAGATATAAAAGCTGAAAATAGACCAAATGTGGAAGAGATTCCGGTATTACATATTGATTGGAAAACAGTTGAGAAAGAACAAGATGAAATAGGAAAACAATTTAAGAAAGTATTTCAATAAGATGGTGATTACATGGTAAATCGATTCGTATCAGTAAGGCAAGTTGGAATGACAGTAGCGTTGTTACTTGTGGCGATGTTAATCGTCATTCCGCTTTTTCTCATTTTACTTTCTAGTGTATATGAAAATAGTAGCTGGAATTTTTTAAAGCCTTTTGAAGTGATGCAGAGTGGTGGATTAGCTGGGATTTTTCTAAATTCGATGCTTCTTGGTGTACTTGTAGTAATAGGAGCTACCGTATTTGCATTTCCATTAGCGTTCATTATGAGCAAAACAGATGTTGGAAAGCATAGCAAGTTAGATATTGTTTTTATGATTCCATTTATGACTCCGCCGTATATTGGATCGATGGGCTGGATTTTGTTCATGCAACCGAGCGGCTATTTCGAACAGTTTTTTCCGATGCTAAAGACGATTTCATCTTCGTTTTTTAGTTTAGGAGGTATGGTTTTAATTATGAGTCTGCATTTATTCCCATTTCTATACTTCATGTTAAAAAACGCGTTACTTCAAATTGGAAGTAGTAAAGAAGAAGCGGCAGCAGTTCATGGTGGAAGCTTTTTCTATCGTTTAAGAAAAATCATATTGCCGTTATTAGTATCAAGTTATGTAATGGGTGCTTTACTCATTTTCGTAAAGACGATTGCTGAATTTGGAACACCGGCTACATTTGGAAGAAGAATAGGATTTCATGTGTTAACATCAGAGATTCATAAATTTATTTCGAGTTGGCCAATTGATTTTAGTAGTGCAACAGCATTATCTTCTTTATTACTTAGTGCATGTATGCTCATTTGGTATGTGCAAAATGTGTTGAATCGAAAGTACTCATATGCAATGGTTAGTGGAAAAGGTGTGAAATCTAAAAGGTATACTTTGTCTATATTTGTGCGCGTTGCAGCATGGTTTTATGTAATTGGTTTATTAATCGTATCAATTGGAATCCCGTATTTTTCTATATTGATTGCTTCTTTATCAAAATTAAGAGGCGGCGGCTTACATGTAAATAACTTTACAACGAGCCATTATGAAGCATTATTTACAATCGGATCTCCAGGATTAGAAGCTTTGTGGAACAGTTTTCTTTTTTCACTTGTAACAGCGATTATTGCTGTAATAATTGGAGTCTTTTTGGCACTTATGATTCGAAAGGGGAAAAAGTCCTCTGAAAAATGGCTTGATATGTGCGGTATGTTACCGAATATGGTGCCAGGAATTGTGATGGTTGTAGGTCTTATATTATTTTGGAACTCACCCTATATGCCTCTGTCCATTTACAATACACCAGTTATGGTTATCATAACGTACGTTGTTCTTTTTTTACCTTATACGGTGCAGTATGTAAAAGCATCGCTCGGACAAATTGATGATTCTCTTGTACAGGCAGGAAGTATTTTTTCTGGAAATTATATTTATATTTTTAGAAAAATAATATTACCACTTATTATCCCAGGCATTCTTGCTGGATGGGCGATGACATTTACAATCTCGATAAGGGAGTTAGTAGCATCGCTTCTCGTACTACCTCCATCAGTAGAAACGTCAGCAACATTTATTTTTGCTCAATTTGAACAAGGAGAAGTATCGATTGGAATGGCAATGGCTGTCGTTTCAGTTGGACTTACAACACTATGTTTATTACTTCTGCAACATATGGAGCAAAAAAGAAAAGGGGTAGCATGATGAGAATAGAAGTGTGGGGAGGAGCGGGAGAATACGGTCGTTCCTGCTACTTCGTAAAAAATAAAGAAACGAAAATAGTATTTGATTGTGGTATTAATCGATCATATGAGGATAGTTATCCAAAAATAGAGAGGGAAGTTGTACCGTTTTTAGATGCAGTATTTTTGTCCCATATTCATGAAGATCATACGATGGGTTTACCTTTATTAGCGAAGTATGGATATAAGAAAAAAATTTGGACAACTCGTTATACGAAGGCGCAACTTCCCGCTTATTATGAAAAATGGAGAAACTACAATGTGACGCGAGGATGGAATGTACCTTATAGTGACCAAAACATAAAAGATTTAAATTATGTATATATTGATGAGATTAGTAATCCGAATGAATGGATACAAATTACTCCTTCATTGCGGTTTCAATGGGGATATAGTGGACATGTATTAGGGGCTGTTTGGTTTTTAGTGGATATGAGTCATACATATGTATTTTATTCTGGCGATTATTCAGCAGAGTCTAACATACTACGAGCTAATTTACCTGAGAAATTGCGTGGCGATATAAAAGTTGCAATTGTAGATGCTGCATATCATACTGATGATGTTTCGCAACATGAACGAGTAAATGAACTATGTGCAGAAATTGAACGAGTTGCGGGGAAGAAAGGAATAACATTACTACCATTGCCACCGCTTGGTAGGGCGCAAGATATCGTATTGTATTTATATGAAAAATATAAAGAACTTCCCATTATAGTAGACAAAGAAATTTTGGATGGATTCCAAGAGATGTTCGTACATAAAGATTGGATTAAAAATAATGAAGAACTTGAAGAGCTAATGGAGAGTTTAAAAAGAAACATAATAGTTATGGATGATGACAGCGGTATGCAACATAGTTATGGAATAGTTGTAATGAGTGATGCGAATATGCAAACGAAACGAGCGCAGTTATATTATGAACAACTTCGGAATAAAGAACGAAATTCTATTATCTTTACTGGACATATTGCTAAAGGGAGTTTTGCAGAAAAAGTTTTGAAGGAACGTGTAGGGAAAGAATGTAGGGTGAAGCGAGTTCCATATAAAGTTCACCAAAGTATGAGAGATGTGAAAGAGATGTTAAATACATTATCACCAGAACATACGGTGTTAGTACACGCATTGAAAGAGGATACGGATCGATTACAGAAAAAGCTTAGTACGGAAGGGTATGAAAATGTATATTCACTTACTATGGAACGTATAGAAGTCATTTGAAATGTAAAGGGGATAGGTATATGAAAAAAGTATTTGTATTCGTAAGTATTTTCTTTTGTTGTTTCCTTTATAACGTTAAGGAAGGATTTGCCGCTGGTCCAATGACACCTAGTTTTGAAGTGAAGTTATTATTAAAGCCAGAACAAGTAATAGGTTCTAACAAAGAGATGAAGCAAGATGTACTAGAGCATTTCCAGGCAGGTACAAATTATGAAAGAATACAAGTAC
This sequence comes from Bacillus sp. LSHTCR4, assembly GCF_057197025.1. Taxonomy (NCBI): domain Bacteria; kingdom Bacillati; phylum Bacillota; class Bacilli; order Caryophanales; family Bacillaceae; genus Bacillus; species Bacillus sp. LSHTCR4. The sequence continues at coordinate 747,259 of NZ_JBXUNO010000001.1, forward strand.
AGTTTTTAGATACGACAAATAAAAATTTAAGTAATGAAGGCTGGTTTGCTAGAATTCGAAAGAAAGAATTTAGTAAAGATTTTGAGCTAACATATAAAAAAAGATACCCGATTCAAAACGGTGTAATTCAAGATGCACTAGAAGTGGCTAAAAAAGATGGATTTGATAGTAAAACTGATAATTATGAGGCAGAAATAGACTGGGGATTTGAGAAGAAAACGTTAAGTATTTCAAATAAGAAAAGTTACAGTGCGAAAGGATATGGAGTACTTGATTTACCAAACGAAAAAGCTGCTCAAAACATGTTAGTAGAAAAGTTACCAGGGAAAATGAACAAATGGTTGTATACGAATTGGGGAGAAGAGATGTTAAGGGATTCCCGTATTTACGGTCCTGTATTAATGAAAAGGTATACAGGGGAGTTTGAAAATAGTAAAACGAATATTGAAGTTTGGCCACTAAGGAATACAGGGAAAATAGAAGATGATTTCGTAATAGAAGTGTCTTTTAAAACAAATGAGGAAAGTATTGCAAAAGAACAAAGAGAGTTATTAATGAAGAGTTTAGAACAAAAAGGATGGCTGTTACCGAAAGATAGTTTGAAAACAGAGCTTATTTTTCAGTGAATAGTAAAAAGGAATCCATATGCCATGGATTCCTTTTTTAATATATGAGTATTAAGCTAAATCAGCTGACACGAACATATCACTATTTTGAAGGTTTTTAGAGCGTAAACTATAAGCAACGACCTTCTTTTTATATTGCTTTACAACATCAACATGCTCTTCATGACTATAAATATAAAATGTAAAATCTTTTTTGCCACGTTTTGCATGAATAATTAAAGGCGTACCCTCATTGTGTGGCGGTGCATAATAGCGATCTAAAAATAAACCTTCGTTAAAATCATGAATAATTTTGGATTTCTTTTCGCCCTCTACGTTATTTCCGCGAATTGTAATAGTCACATTCTCTTCTTCAAGTTGTGGATGTGTTTCGTACTTGCTAATAATGGATTCAATAACAGTGTTAGGAAGGCTAGAAACGATAATTTTAAATGCCCCAAATACAACTAACATTACAATAAACCAAGTCGTCATAGTATATCATCCCCTTTATTCTATTTAATAATATAACTCATATGGTAATAGTACATATGGTGAAGTTTTGTATAATTTGTGAAAATTTTTCCTGTTTTTGAACTTTTTTTAACAAATGGAGATGTGTAAAGAATGAGAGGGAATATTTGGTATGATAAAAATGTAAAGGAGTTATATATTTTATAAGGGGGTTATACAATGGGGAAATTAGATGGTAAGGTCGCTTTTGTTACAGGAGCTGCGATGGGGAACGGAGCTGGAATTGCTCATGTATTTGCAGAGCTAGGGGCGAAAGTATTACTTGTTGATATTTCAGAGACAGTTCATGAGACTGCCAAAAATATTGTAAGTAAAGGGTTAGATGCTGCGAGTTATGTAGTCGATGTAGCTGATATGAATGCTGTAAAAGAAGTAGCGAAAGATGCATATGAGAAGTACGGAAAGATTGATGTGTTAGTAAATAACGCCGGTGTGATTCGACTTGCGAATTTTTTAGATATGTCAGATGAAATGCGTGATTTTCAATTCCAAGTAAATATTAATGGGGTATGGAACTTTTCTAAAGCGGTATTGCCATATATGATTGAGAAAAATTATGGAAAGATTGTGAATATGTCTTCTGTAACAGGAACATTGGTTGCTGATGAAGGTGAAACTGCATATGCAACGACGAAAGCAGCAATTTGGGGATTTACAAAAGCGTTAGCACGAGAAGTTGCAAAACATCATATTACTGTAAATGCAATTTGTCCAGGTTACATTATGACACCAATGGCAGAGCAAATAGCAAATGAATCTGATTCAAATGAGCCGAGTAATGTAATCGATGGAATTGCTTCAGGTGTTCCTTTAGGACGTTTAGGGAAAATTGAAGAAGTAGGTCAATTAGCAGGTTTTTTAGCATCCGATGAATCGAGCTACATAACAGGTACACACATTGTCATTGATGGTGGTAGCACATTGCCAGAAACGGTTTCAGTCGGTGTAAAGTAAAAGGACTATGAATGAAAGTTTTAGTTCTTTGAATTATAACGCTAGAAGGAATCAGAAAGAGATTTCTTCTAGCATTATAATGTTATGTACTATTATTAGAAAAATCAATTTTGTTACAAAAAGTTGAAATCGAAGTATTTTAAAAGAAAAAGGTTTATAATAAAAATATAACTAATAACCACATTACTAATTACAAGGAAGTGTAACTATGAGTACTGTAGCAATCGTGTATGGTATTATTCTTTCCACAATTATCGTTTTATTTTTCGTTGGGGTTTCACGTTATATTCATAAATGGAAAGAAGGCGTTGCGAAATTAAATCACATTGAAGAAGAACTTAGTGATTTAATGTTACATCATGGTAAGTAAAAAGTTTATTTTTAGCTAAATAATGTGAAGAATATCACAAAACATGCTCTCCTTATGAAGGCATGTTTTTTTGTTATATCAATGCTTAAGCACATTCATACATTTTTTCCATACGATACAGTGTGAAAGTCGAAATGTTCGGAGTGGAAAAGAGGGATAAAATGAGTAGTTCAGGTTATGTTCCAGATAATAAAAATTTAAAGAAAAGTTCAGGAACTCCAAATCTTTTCTTTGATTCAAGAAAAAATATCTTTTTTAAGAGAGATGAGAAAAACGTTGCATATGAAGTTACGTCAACACAGTTACCAGCGATGATAGGAGGAGCGTTTGTTGATTTATTTATGACAAAAGGGCATATGCGAGAACCACATTGGCATCCGAATGCGTGGGAATTGGATGTTGTTGTATCAGGAGAAGCAGTTACATCCATCTTAAATCCCGAAACGAATCAATTGCAAAATTATCATGTGAAAGCGGGGCAAACTGTCTTTATTCCAATGGGATGGTGGCATTGGATCACAGCGGTAACAGAAGAAGTACAATTACATTTGTTCTTCAATAACGATCAGTTTGAAACAGCAGAAGGATCAGACATACTTAGATTAACACCGCCAGAAGTATTTCAAGCTGCATACGGTGTAAGTGCAGAAAAATTGGAGAAGGACCTTTCGCCAATTAAGGAATCAGTTGTAATTGGTCCTCCTAACTCAAATCGAATAAGTAGCGTTAAAGCAAGTGACGAATCAAATATAGTTGTTACGTTAAATGGACAAATAACATCATGTGAAATAGAATAACTCTTTCTTTTTTAGGAAGAGTTATTCTATTTTGTATAATTTTGTAATCGGTTTCGTTATAATTATGATATAGAAGGAAATGTATGAGAGGGGGCATATTGTGAACATATTAAAGATTATAGGAATTGTTGCAGGAGTCATTATAGTAGCCGTTATAGCTTTCTTTGTTATTATGGAGTACTATTTGTCAAAAGAAGATCCGAATTACGTATTAAAGTACATAAAAGAACATAAAGACGATGAAACATGTTCATTATTTATTAAAAGAAATGGAGAAGTAATAACTTCTATAAATGAAAATAAAAAATTGCCATTAGCGAGTATGGCAAAAATCGTAATAGCAGTTGAGTTTGCTAAGCAAGTGTCAGAAGGAAAGATAAGCCGAGATGAACAAATTTCATTGCATGAATTAGAAAAATATTACGTTAAAAACACTGATGGTGGAGCGCACCCTGACTGGTTAGAAGATGTTAAAGCGAGAGAATTAGTGAAAAATGGACAGATAGCTTTAGAAGAAGTCGCTAAAGGAATGATTCATTATAGTTCTAATGCAAATACAACATATTTGTTAGAAAAGCTTGGAATAGAAAGAGTAAATGAAAGTATAAAAGAGTTAGAGCTTACTAGTCATGATAAGTTTACTTCTTATACGGCTGCATTATATATGAGAGGATACGTAGAAAAAGAACTTCATGTGCCAGAAAATCAGTCATTAAAAACGTTACGTAACATGTCACAAGATGAATATAATAAACATGTGTTACAAATACAGGAATGGATGAAAGATGAAGAAGAATGGAAAAAACGGGATATCCCATTAAAGGTAGATATGGAATTTCAGCGAATTTGGTCAGATCGATTAGTGGGTGCAAATGCTAAAGATTATATGAGTATAATGGAAAAGATAAATAGTAGAAAGTATTTTCCAAAATCAATGCAAGAAGAAATCGAGAACATTTTCAAAGGAACAGTTAAAAATAATAAGTTCGAATATGCTGGTCAAAAAGGTGGTTCTACCGCATTCGTATTGACCAAAAGCTTGTATACTACAGATAAGAAAGGGAATAAAGTAGAAGTTGTCATTATGTTTAACGATATAGAAGATCAAGTTTCATATCAAAAACTGAGAAATAATATAGATTATTTTATTCAAGATGCTATAACAGATGAAGAGTTTAGAAATAAATTATAATGAAATAATTTTATTATGTAAACAAGATTCTGTTAAAGGTAGGTGTTGAGATGAGGTTGAAGGAGTATATGCTTGAAACGTTTCCAAATTTAGAACTTAGACCATCTCTATTTTATAATGGGGCTATTGGTATTCGTTTTAGATTAGGTGTGGACTATGATTGCAATAACATTTATGAAAATTGTCCATATTTAGAAGACGTTTATAATAGAGCGATTACTTTATTTCAGTCTTTACATTCCAAAACAGACGATATTTATATTGTAGTGGATGTAAATGACTATGCAGACGGTGAAACTTTCAAACACAAATTGAATATCTTTTCTAAGTATGTAAAAGAGAAGTCCGATTTGTTTAAGTTACAGAAAAATACAATCCCTTATATTTTTCCAGAAGACGATGAAGACGGGGTATATAAAACGCATAGATATACTTTGAAATGTAAAGTTTCAGACTTGAAATACATTCCTATGCTAAAAGCAATTTGTAATCAAGATATGGGAATAAAACCGTGTATTTTTCATAGAGTGTATTTCATAAATGTAAACAAGAATACTATATTTCATGTTTATGATGATAGAGGTTGTGATGTATTAGCTACCTCTCCTAATACAATTAGGGATATTTATCATACATATAATGATTGGATATTAGAATACGACAGAAATAAAATTGATAAAGTATTTAATTGAATGTAGTCTATTTTAAATGAGGGAAACACCATATGAGGTGTTTCTCTTTTATTAATATGAAAATCAACATTTAAATTTGAAAGCACTTATTATAAAGGTAAAGGGATTTGATGGTAATGTATTGAATTTGGGTAGAAACGGAAAAAGGAGATGAATAAATGACAACAATATATTTCGTTCGCCATGCCCATTCTACATATACAAAAGAAGAACGGGAGCGACCTTTATCTGAAAAAGGGCACTTAGATGCAGAGAATGTAACACGCTTATTAAAAGATAAACATATTGATGTTGTGATTTCTAGCCCGTACAAAAGAGCAATTCAAACTGTACAAGGAATTGCGAATACATATCATGTATCAATAGAAATAGAAGAAGATTTACGAGAAAGGTTATTAAGTTCAGAGCCAGTAGCAGATTTTAATGATGCCATTGAGAATGTGTGGGAAGATTGGAGTTTTGCATACGAAGGTGGAGAGTCAAATGATGTAGCACAAAGACGCGTTGTAACATGTATGCAAAGTATATTAAAAAAATATGAAGGTAAGAATATTGTAATAGGTACGCATGGGAATATTATGGTATTACTTATGAATTATTTTGATTCAAAATATGATTTTCGATTTTGGAAAACACTTCGTATGCCCGATATATTTAAGTTGAATTTTCATAATGAAGATTTAGTTTCTGCCGAAAGGATAGAGAATACGGGTCATCAGATAAATAATTTGTAAAAGTTTATCAAAAAAAGAGGAAAGAGAGAAGTTATTGTAGAAGTATGACTTTGTAACAAAAAAAATATGTGTTAAAGGAGGCTGTTTACATGTTTGAGAAAGAGAAAGAAGGGCTTATTGAAGTTCACAACGTATATGAAATTGCACCAGCAGATGGAACAATTATAGGTATGGCAACGGAAGAAGAAATGGAAATTGCTGCTGAATTAGAGCTGCAGTACTATGCCCATTCTCGTTTATTAGAAGCAAATGTTCAGTTAGACGGTTCCTCCTATAAAGAGTTACTTCAGGAGTTCCAGGAGTACGAAAGAAAATCAATGAGCTTTTGGCGAGCAATACATAAGCGTTTAGCTGTGCCATGGGCATGGGTATTACGTATTGACGTTGCGAATGGCCCTATATATGTAAGTAATGGGAATTCGTATTACGAAGAAATCGATGATGAAGAAGATTATGAATAGATAAGTAAGGAAGCAGCTTTAGTTGCTTCCTTTTTTTATTTTTAGGGAGTGAACCGCTTCAATGATAATATCTGGTCGATCGTTTTCAATTCCGTGACCAGCATGTTCGGCAAGTATATATTGGCTATGTATTGAAAGTTGTAATTGTTCATGAATCAGTTCTTGCCACATTGTTTCTAGTCGTGTGGCCTCTTCTTTCGGCATGCCGCCCTCAGTCAACTGAGTAATAGAATATTGAGGGTCTCTACCGATAACGATTAATGGTACTTTTAATGTTTTATATAACTCTTTTAATGAGCGGGCACAATTTTTCCACTCACATAGCTCAGAAGCTGCCGCTTTATATAATAGAGGAGAGGTAGAAAATTCAATGTACTGTCTTGATTGGTTAGCGAGTATATGTTTTAGTGCATTAGAAAGCATGTGTACATCCATTTTGGAATATGTATTATATTTTTGAAGCCACATATCATCCGAATCCGTTTGATCAGAAATTGGTAAATGAAGTTCATCTAATCGGTGTAAGTTCATAGAAGTAGAATCAACTAAAATAAGTGCTTGCAACTTATCTTCATGTGACATCGCAAAATGTTGTGCGCATAGGCCTCCGTAGGAATGACCGATTAGAATGATTGGGTCATGAATATCTAGTTTTTGTAGTAACATATGAAGTTCTTTTGTGGTTTGTCTTGTAGTACGTGAATGATTCCCTAGTTCACTTTTTCCGTAACCTGGGCGATGGTATGAAACGACTGTAAAGTGCTGTGAAAGCTTTTCTATAATAGGAAACCAATCATAAAATGAGCAAGTCATTCCGGTTTGAATGACTACAGTTTGTTTATTAGTTCCTTTCATATATACTTCTATAGTTTGCTCCAATACCTCTACAAATTTATAAATAGTAAACCCTCCTAACTAAGCTTGAAATAATTTTTGACAAGCGAAAACAATACACCAGACACCTATACCGAATAGGACAGATGTACTAAGTGCAAATGAGTTTTTTAAACCGATATAAACGATAAATAATAGTAGTGCGGATGCAGGAAATCCATATAATACACCTAAAGCAAATTGACTTAATTCTTGTTTGTTCCCGCCTTCGAAAGAAATCCAAAATAGGCTCAGTAAACTTACGAGAGGAAGGGCAGCAATAAACCCACCTATCGTACTATAATGTTTAGCGACCTCAGTAATAACGCCGATAATAAGTGCCGAAACGATTACTTTAACGAGGAAATGCATACTTTGCCTCCTTCGATAATAATGAAAAAGCTTTTTCGATTAATTGTTGTTCTTCTTTCGATAACTGTGATTCTAATATTTTTATCTTTTCTTTATCTAGTAAAGTATGCTTTTCTAATACTTCAATGCCTTCTTTCGTTAAAGTAAGGTTCACAACTCTTTCATCTTGTTTGTTTCTTTCTTTCATGATAAAACCTTTTTGAATAAGGCGCTTTACGTGTTCAGATGCTGTGTTATGAGAGAGAGAAAGCTCAGTAGCGACTTTTCCAATTGTTATATCTTTCTCACGAGAAACGATTTGTAAAATACGAATGGCTTGGTGAGAAAGGTTGTCTTCATATTCATATCGTAAGTGATAATAAATGCTCTCCCAATGCTGATTGATGTCTTTCATAATGATAAATCCTCCTGTTTTTATATCGTATAATAAGATATATTCGTTAACTTAGAAATAAAATCCTTTTATTTGGATAAAAAATGTTGAAAAAGTTTATTTTTATTGAAATATAAGGTAATCTATGTGTAAAGGTATACATTTAGCAAGAGAGAGGATGATAGCTGTGAATACATTCAAATGGATGAGTCATGAACAGATGTATGTAGATGAAATACATGTTGAAAAATGTGGTCCTCTTTCAGTCGGCGTATATGGGGGGAATCAAGAGAGTGATGCATATGAACGAGGAGATGCAGTGCTTGCTTGGTGGGATCCTGAATTACAATTTGAATTTGTTATGATTTTTGATACACACCACAAAACAAAAAATATAGATTATATAATAGAAGCAATTTCAGAAAGAAAAGAGAAACTAAAAGAGTTATTTTCCTACCCGATACATTTAGCTTTTCATCATACACATATGTATTTGTTAGCGTTATTTACAGATGAGTTGTTTATTGAAAAATGTGATCAAGATGATGAGGAACTTGCATGCTTAATTTGTTTGCGAAAAGGTGAATTTTTATATTGGCTATCAGTTGGTAATTGTTTCGCATATTTATTCCATTCTGAGAAAACGAAGAATGGAAAAGGACGATTAAATAAACGGAAGAATTACGAATATATTGGTAGGAAAAATATTTTTGCAGCAAATACACCTTGCTTTACGTCAGGTGTAAGAGGATTAGAAAAAGGAACGAATCACATTGTAATGGCTACGGACGGTATTTTAGAGTGTGATAAACGAAGGTTTGACGATGACCAATCTTTAGTAGAAATATTGCACGACGGAAATAGTCTGCAGATTGAACCAGTATTAACAAATGTACTGCAGTGGAAAGGTAGAGATTGTGCCACGATTATTGGATGGTCCATTGATACTGATAATGAACAATGTGCTAATTAATAAAAAAAGAGTTCAAGGGCTTTTGTCCTTGAACTCTTTTTTGTTAAGCGATATGGATGTGATACGTTTTTAACCACTCATTTACTTGTAGCATGTATTCCATAGCACTTCTTGCTTCGAAATTGTTAATTTCTTTATTACTTTGATCGGCAATGGCAAGTAAATTGGAATGATTAATAAGTGAGAAAATAGGATTGTTTTTATTACTGCACATGTCGAGTGATAAATGACGAATTGTTTGTAAATAATGTGGGTCTTGTGAAGTTGGATAAGCACTTTTTCTTCTATTGCGTACATCGTCAGGTAAAGCAGGTTTCAGTGCTCTACGTAAAATGCCTTTTTCAATATTATCAATGCTTTTTAGGTTGAAAGGAACGTTCCATAAATATTCAACTAATCTATAATCGCAAAACGGTACACGAACTTCAAATCCTACAGCCATACTCATACGGTCTTTACGGTCAAGTAAGAACGGAAGAAATCTCGTTAAAAATAAATAAAACATTTGACGTTGTTTCGCGGATTTTTTACTTTCGCCTTCAAGAGTAGGTACTTCAAGTATCGCTTCTTGGAATCGTGTATCAATATAGTTTTCTAGATTACATTGGTTACTTACTTCATTTAGTAGAAGAGGAGATGTATTTTTCCAATTTGTTAGCCAAGGAAATTTATCTACATATAGTAATTCTTCTTGATGAAACCAAGGATATCCGCCGAATACTTCATCAGCAGATTCGCCGGATAAAGCTACGGTCGCATCTTTTTTCATTTCGCAAAATAGTAAATATAGTGAAGTTTCCATTTCACCAGCACTTGGTAAATCTTTTGCATGGAGGGGAACGAATAAGTGATTTGCTAATTCTTCAGCATTCACAATAATATCATGATGAGATGTCCCTACATGTTCAGAAACGCGTTTTACCCAAGGAGCGTCTAAACCAGTGCGAGCAAATGTCAGCTCGAAATCTTTTGCGCTATTTACAAAGTCAACGGAATACGTATGAAGTGTTTTATTTTCAGCAGCAAATTCTTTCCCCGCTAGTGCAGTAATACCGCTAGAATCTAATCCTCCTGATAACATGCAAACGAGAGGGACATCGGCAATTAATTGTCTTTTTACTGTATCTTGTAAAATAGATAAAATATGCGATGATGTATCTTCTATAGAATCTGTATGGACCTTACTTTCTAAATTCCAATACTTCGTAACTACTTTTTTATCACGTGTAAACGTTATAGAATGTCCAGCACGCACTTCTTGAATGTGTTTAAAGACGCCACATCCTGGAGTTCGAAATAAGCCTAATCCAAATATTTCATTTATGCCATCCGCATCAACTTCAGCGGGGACAGATGGATGCGCTAATAATGCTTTAATTTCAGATCCGAAAATAATACTGTCATTTCTTTCTGTATAAAAGAGTGGTTTTACACCTAAATGATCACGTGCTAAAAACAGTTGTTGCTTCTGATCATCCCATAAGGCGAAAGCGAAAATGCCGTTTAAATGTTGTACGCAGTCTTCTTTCCATTCTAAATAAGCATGTAGTAATACTTCTGTATCAGAATGCGTTTCAAATGCATGACCACATTTTTGAAGTTGTTCTCTAAGCTCACGGAAATTATAAATTTCTCCATTATACGTAAGAGCATACGTATAATCACCAGTACGAAATGTCTTCGGTTGCGTTCCGCCTTCTGGATCAATTACGATTAACCGACGGTGTGCAAAGGCCGCACGAGGTGAAAACCAAAACCCTTCAGCATCCGGACCGCGATGCTGAATACTATTTGCCATCTTTTTTAAAATAACATGTTGATTTGAAAGGTCTTCTTTCCAATTTACCCAACCTGTAATTCCACACATACACATCTCATCTCCTAATTTTAAATAGTAGGTTAACGAAATAAAGTGAAACTTTAATCAGTGGGGGTTTTCTTCATCCCCCACTGATTATTAGTTGAACCAATCGGACTTTTATGGGCAGTTGATCCCCCACCTAAATTCTTTACTTTCGCTGAATTTTGAGGTGGGGGTCTTACTGCCCATTAAAGCGGGATAAAATGTACACCAAGTTAAAGAATGGCTATATAAATAGTGTACTACATGAATCAAATTGCAGACTTGAGAAAATTTTCTTTGGATGCATAGTTATGTGAGACAATGGCTAAGGGAAGGTATTCCATTACATACAAAAAATAATTAAAAGATGAGAGAAAACATTTTTTTAGACGTTATATAGGGTGTAAAAGCTTTTACAAAAAAATAAGGGGAATCGCTACATGAAATCAAATGAGAAAAATTATATAAAAAGATTACAGCGACAAAAAGAAGATGCGCTAGAATTTGTTGTCGATACATACTTACCACTCATAAAAGGAATCACGCATAAAGTTCTTCTTCCTGTTCAAAATGATGGATTAATAGAGGAATGTGTAAACGATATATTTCTTTCTATATGGAATAACGCAAATAAATTTCATGGAGAACCAAATGATTTTAAAAAATGGATTGCGGCAATTGCGAAGTTTAAAGCAATTGATTATTACCGGAAAGCGACTAAAAAAGTAGAAATTATTTCGGATGAGTTTCATATTAGTACGGAAAAGTCAGCGGAAGACGAATTAATTGTTATGGAAGATAGAGAAGAATTATTGAAGCTTATTAATCAATTAGGACCGCTAGATCAAAAAGTATTCATTATGAAATATTTACTCGGTATGAAGACAGAGGAAATAGGTGACAAGTTAGGATTAACCCGGGCAGCAATCGATAATCGAGTGTACCGGGGGAAAAAGAAGCTACAACAAAATGCTACGAATATTAGTTTTGGAGGTAGTGCCATATGAAAGACATTTATGAATTATTAAATGATATTGATATAGATGAGAAAGAACTTGAGGAAATTGAGGCTTCTGAAATTGAAAAAGAAAAAGTGAAGCGTAGCTTAAAACAATCGATACGAACGAAGAAAAAGATGAAAAGTTGGAAAAAAGGCGTTGCTGTTGCATCTATTTTAGTAGGATTATCAGTTGCAACGCTTGGTATTGGGTTTCCTACATATGCAGGGGGATTGCCAATTGTAGGTGATATATTCCGATTTTTAGATAATGGTAGAACGGGGTTATATGAAAATTATAAAGCTGACGTAGAGAAGACGACGGAGCTTAATTATAATTATAAACAACACGCTATAGTATTAAATATGATAAAAGAAAGCAATGGAATTAAGATAACGATAAATGATGTAATTTTCGATGGGAAGACAGTATCAATAAACTATTCTATAGAAAGTAACAGAGATTTAGGCGAGAATCCAAGTACATTAGATTTTTTAACTATTAAAGGAGCAGGTGTCCAATCAGGAAGCAATGAAATTACTAAAGTCGCTGATAGAAAATATACAGGTTTAATAAAAACAAGTAGCGATCTAGTTAGTAGTAAAGAAACTACAGTGAACATTGAATGGAGTATAAAAAGTATAGATATTTTAGAAACAGAAGAAACAATAAAGGGGGATTGGAATTTTAATATTAATCTAAGAGGAATAGAAAATAAAGAGCAATTGATTAGAGGTAGCACAGAAAAAGATGGTGTAAAAGTAAATATGGAGAGAATGGAAATAACACCAATGTCGTTTATTTTATACTATAACCAAGAAGTGTCTCAAGAAATAAGGGGTGTATGGGATGGAGTGGATATCGATTTAGAAGTGAGTGATGATTTAGGTAATCAGTATTCTGGGGAAGGAAATGGAGGCTCAGGTGAGGATTCTTATAATTTTAATTGGAGTAAAACATTCCAACAACTCAATGAGAATGCAACCAAACTAATAATAACGCCTCACGTTAATTTAAGAATTCACACTCCTGAAAATTATGGCTCGGTAACAATAGTTGGAGGACACGTAAAGGAGAGTTTAGTGTCTCGAAAACTGGGAGGCAATAAGGGAATTGTGTTAGATGATATTGTCATTGATTTAAAAAAATAAAAGAAAGACTGCCTAAAACGATTAGGCAGTCTTTTTCTCCTTAAGAACTAGTAACAAGTAAAGCATGCGGATGCTGCGTTTTATACTCATCTTTCCACGGGATGTTTAGTTGTTCCCACGATTCGCCACTAGTAGTGGATTGAAATACGCCGTTGTTATTTAAAGTGTAAAATGTATGTGGTTCTGCTTCGTTTGTCGCAAACATCGAAATGACTGTACCGATTGCAGATGGTAGTCCTTGCTGTACTTGCTGGAACGGAGTGTCTTTCGTTTTTCGATATATATAAGATTCATAAGGGATACGGTGATGAGCGAGATCCGCACTTGGCGCGGCAGAAACGAGAATTGTATTACAATCAGCTGGATCGATAGCCATGCTGTATAAATAATGATGTTCAAGTCCTTCACTGCATGAGATCCAGCTGTTTCCACTGTTATAACTTTCAAGATAGGCACGATCAGGTCCGCCCATAAATCCGTCACCACATGATGCATAAAGACGATTTGGTGCTTCAGGGTGCATAAGTAATTGATGAGCATCGATAGGAGCACCGAATTTTTTATCAATCCATGTATGCCCTTTATCGTTACTTTGAATAACAGCACCAGCTTCGATTGAAACATGTATTGTATTAGGGTTGTTTGGGTCAACTGTAATCCAGCGTACGTGATGGGTAAAAGGTCTAGGCGGGAAAGCCCACGTATAAGAAGATAATAATGATTTCATATTTTTAAGTTCAGTCCACGTTGCACCACCATTTTCAGAGCGAAATAAAGCGCTCGGTTCTGTGCCGACATAAACGACCCCATATCCGTTAACTTGTTCATTTGAGCTTATCGTTATGGAAGTGATAGAGGAGTGCAAAATACCATCTTCTTTAGGAAAATCAAAGTAACGATAAGAATCTCCAATTGGTCTCCATGAATCCCCGCTATCGTCACTTAACCAAAGACCTCGTCCAAATGTTCCGCAATATACACGATTTTTTTGAAATGGATCAACAGCGATACAGGTAGGTTGCATATTTTGTAAATGGTAAGTTGTTTCATAGTTATCATATTGTTCTTTCACTACAACAAGTTCACGTTCCATACAGAGAAATAAACGTTTCATTTTAGTGACCTCCTTAAAAATTCTTTCATTAGTAAACAATATGAAAATAAAAAAGAAGTAGTCTTGTTTTATTTGAGAAAAAGGGATTGTCTAAAAAATAGCGAAGTGTGTATACAGAGGAAGCGGGCGTTTACAAACAGTCGATTCGGGATAAAGATGGGGAGTTTGTTTCATACTAACATACAGATATGGCACTTAAAGGAGTATAAGTATGGGACATTCACATGATCATGGTCATTCAAAAAATAAAAAGGCGTTATTACTTGCCTTCTTACTAACGACAAGCTTTATGATTGCTGAAGTTATTGGGGGATTTGTAACAAATAGCTTAGCACTACTATCTGACGCGGGGCATATGCTAAGTGATGCGGTATCTTTAGCATTAAGTTTACTTGCGTTTAAGCTCGGAGAAAAAACAGCAACAACTGCGAAAACATATGGATATAAGCGAGTCGAAATGTTAGCAGCATTATGTAACGGTATCGTTCTTATTGTCATTTCAATATACATTTTTATTGAAGCAATTCGCCGTTTTAAAGAGCCAGTTGAGATTGCTAGTAATGGGATGCTTATTATTGCTGTACTTGGTCTGCTTATTAATATTTTATCGGCTTGGATATTAATGAGAGGCGGCGATGTGAAGGGAAATTTGAATTTAAGAAGTGCTTTCTTACACGTATTAGGCGATCTATTAGGATCAGTTGGAGCGATTATTGCTGCGCTACTTATTAAATTTTTCGGATGGACTGCTGCAGATGCGATTGCTAGTATACTTGTGTCTATTTTAGTCATTATTAGTGGATGGCGTGTAACACGTGATACGGTTCATATATTAATGGAAGGTGCACCACAGCACATAAATGTTGAAGAGGTAAAAAGTACATTATTAAAGATTCCGGTTGTAAAAGAAGTTCATGATTTGCACATATGGTCTGTCACATCGGATTTTCAAGTATTAACTTGCCACTTGATTATTAAAGGTAATGAAACGCAAAATGTATTAAAAGAGGCTACTAATGTATTAAAGGAGAAGTTTCATGTAGAACATGTCACCATTCAAGTAGAGATATATGGTGAATTTCATCATAGTGAGACAACTTGCAAAGTATGAAAGAAAAAGGATAAGAAAAAGTGTCATAACATTTTTCGCGAGGCATACATATATATAATGTGGCCACAAATACTTTGTAAGGTAAATATTTCATGAAATTACTTTACTTATAAAGAGTCATCTTTTATAATCAAAAGTGGTAATTGATAAAGATTATCATTTTCAATGATCGTAGAAAGGAGTTTTTTAAAAGATGAGTAGTCAACTCCGTTTTGCTGTTGAAAATCGTAAGAGGCATTTAATTGATGAGTTAATTGGAGCAGGTGTGTTTAAAATTCGTGACCGACAATTATACGAGCTGTCTTTAGAGGAATTGGAAAAAGAGTACGAAGATATGGAAGATTATGCAGATATTCAGGCATAGCTATATATATTAGTAAAAAGAGAGCTGGTTACGATTTTGTGTAGCCAGCTCTCTTTTTATTTCGTAGAAATTATTTTTTGTATTTCTTTCATTGGACGGAGCCAGTTTTGAGTCATCATTTGTTCCATTTGTTTTTCATCCTGCTTTTGTAATGCTTGAATGATAGAGTGATGTTCTTCAATAGATTGACTTGCTGGAACAAAGTTTTGGAAAAACAAATATTCAAGGCGTAAAACGTGAAGTTGCATATTTTCTAGAAAGGGTTCAATATATTGATTTTTAGCAATAGAAGAAATTGTATTATGAAATTGTATATCTAATTCTAAAGCTTGTTTTGCGTTTTTTTTCTCTATAGAGTACTGAAAATCATTATTTATTTCAGAAAGTAGTTTCAAATCAGTTTCTGTAGTGTGTTGAAGTGCTTGCTTACCTATAATAGAGTGAAGACCAGCCATCGTTTCATAAATAATAGGTATGTCGTCTAACTGAATAGGAGCAATTTTTGTTTTTTGACCAGGTACCATTTCCACTAATCCAGAAAGCTCTAATATTTGCAGTGCTTCTCTTACAGGTGTTCTACTTACTCCTAGTGCTTCAGCCAATTCCCCATCATTAATTTTTTCATCAGGCTTCAGTACACCTTCAATAATCCAATCTTGTAGTTGATTTAAAACGAGTGATTTTGCCGAAACTCTTCCTTGTTTTTTATAATTTTGAGGGATAGGCATAGTGAATTCAATCCTTTCATTGTATATTTTCCTTTTTCTCATGAACAAGTTTTAATTTTGGTTTTCCTTCATCTGGTTTTTGACTTAAGATGAGCACCATGACAATGACACAAAAAGCCCCTAATAACTGAAAAGATTGAAACGGTACACGCAATATAAGTACAGAAGAAATAATTGCTGCGAGTGGTTCTGTACAACCGAATAAGGTCGTTTCTTTCGGAGTCAAGTATCGTATGCTGTCTAAGTATAAATAAAAGGCAATAAGTGTCCCAAAAATGACGACAAATGTGATGAGCGGCAGGGTACTTAGTTTTACATACTTCATAGTTGATAATAAAATGAATTCTTTTGTAGAAATAAAGTGTAGAATCGTTACCCCAATACCTCCAATAATCATGCCCCATCCAACGATAACAGAGGAAGACCATCTTTCTAGTAATCCCTTTGAATATAAACTATAAAAAGCGAGAGATAATCCAGATAAAATACCCCAAATAATAGCTGGTGTAGAAACTGCCAAGTTATGCACAGACCCGTTTGTTAGTAAGAGGAAAGTACCTACTAATGAAAGGGTAATTGAAATAAAATCAATTTTTGATGGACGAACGTTCCATTTGAAAAGTAAGTATACAGTGATGAATATAGGAGCTAAATATTGTAATAATGTTGCGACGGCGGCATTTCCTTCTTTAATAGAAGCAAAATACGTATACTGTACAGCAAGCATACCGAAAAGGCCAAACAAAATCATTTTATAAGCATCTGATCTTTGTTTCCATATGCCGAATATTTCTTTTTTACTCGTTCCAAATGATGAAATAATGAGCAAGATAACGCCGGATATAAGCAAACGGATCGTAACTAACCATTCGGTTGAAACATTTTCATATTGAAAAAGTTGTTGTGCAGCTGTTCCGGACAATCCCCATAAACAAGCTCCAATTACAACCATAATGATTCCTTTTAAACGTTTCGGATCCATAATGTATTGATTCCTCCTATCAGAAAATATATTGTATACAATATGCAATATATCACGAAATGAATAAATAATAAACTGAAATTTCTTACTTAATATAAAGTTGTTATTCAAATGAAAGAAGTTTGTTAAATAAGAAAACGATAAAATAGAAAGGCTTCCGTTTACAGAAGCCTTTCTATTTTGAATTATGAAGTGTAAGTAAAAGCTGGAATAGGATCAATGAATGTATTCCAGTTTTGTGCCATTTCTTTTTCTGTTAATAGACAATCATCTAATGATTGTTCAATTAAAGAACGGTTCATATCAATTCCAATAAATACGAGTTCGGTTATTCGATCTCCATATTGTTTATCCCAGTTTTTCAATACTTCTGGTTCTTCTATGATCATTTGATTTCTTTCAGTTTCAGGTAATGCCGCTATCCACTCACCTGCTCCTTGAATTGTAATAGAGGAACCTGCTTGAGATAGAACCCCTATCATATTATTACGAGATGCCAGCCAGAAGAATCCTTTCGCTCTGACAACATCTAAAGGCCATTTTTCTAGCCAATTCATAAGGCGCTCGGGATGGAAAGGATATTTGCGGCGGTAAACAAAGGAATTGATACCGTATTCTTCCGTTTCCGGTGTATGATGATCACTATTTAATTCTTGTATCCAGCCGGCCGATTGACTGGCTTCTTCATAATTAAATAGATTTGTGTTTAAAATTTCTTGTAATGGTACTTTGCTAAACGAAGATTCAAGAACTTTTGCATTAGGATTTAATTTTTTTAGTAAATGATGAAGCTCTATCACATCTTCTTTTTCTAGCAAATCTATCTTATTAAGAATAATTACGTTTGCAAACTCAATTTGATCTATTAATAAATCAATAACTTCCCGAGTATCATTTTCATCGATTGCTTGTTTTCGATCTAATAAACTTTCTCCATCTGCAAAATCATCCCAAAATCTATTTGCATCTACAACGGTAACCATCGTATCGAGGCGACAATTTTTCGTCAAATCAATGTTCAGAACATCGTCTGTATAAGTAAATGTTTGGGCAACTGGAATCGGCTCACTTATACCGGAAGATTCAATAACTATATAGTCAATATCACCGTTTTGCACAAGACGATTCACTTCTATCATTAAATCCTCTCGTAGTGTACAACAAATACAGCCATTTTGAATTTCTACTAGTTTTTCCTCCGTACGTGAAAAACCACCTTTTTTTATAAGGGAGGCATCAATGTTTACTTCGCTCATATCATTAACGATAACAGCTACTTTTAAGTTATTCTTATTAGTTAAAATATGATGTAGTAAGGTAGTTTTTCCAGCTCCTAAAAAACCACTTAATACAGTGATAGGTACTTTTTTCATGAAATAATCTCTCCTTTAAATCGTAATGATTACGTTTTATATTAAGTGATAAAAAAGAAAAAATCAATAATAAATCATAATGATTACGATTTAAGAATAGGAATAGACTATAAAATTTGTGCTGTAATAGTGTAGAGCATTTGGACAAATATACGATTTAATATGAATAAAGTGGGGGGATAATGTTGGTCTTTGATAGAGTTTCAAAAGAATTAATAGGAATAGCTCTTATTGCTATTTTTCTTTTTTTATTATTTTTTGTAGATTTTACAAGTCTAGCAAATTTGCACAAAAGTATGCCAAAAGAATGGTTGAATGTGAATACGGTGTTTTTAAGTATTATATTCGAAGCAATACCTTTTATTTTATTAGGGGTAATCGTTTCTTCACTTATTCAAGTGTTTGTGACGGAAGATATGATTCAAAAAGTACTGCCGAAATCTCCCATTGTTGCAATGATTCCAGCAGTATTTGTCGGAATCATTTTTCCGATGTGTGAAAGTGTCATTATACCAATCGTAAGAAGACTTATTCAAAAAGGACTCCCTCTTCATGTAGGAATTGTAATTTTATTGAGTGCACCTATTATGAATCCGATTGTTCTTTTATCTACCGTATATGCATTTCAAAAAAATGATGTAGTTGTATATGCACGCTTTGGGATAACAATTTGTGCGGCGCTATTAGTAGGGCTAATTGTGTATTATTTCTATCGCGGGAAAAATATTTTAAAAGAGATAGAGGATCCGGCTCAGAAAAAAGAAAAAAAGGGCTGGGAGAATGTTGTGAATCACACTGTAGATGAGTTTTTTGATACGGGTAAATATTTATTGATTGGTGCTTTTTTTGCGAGCGTATTTCAAACGTTTTTTGATCGAAATGTACTTGATGCAGTGGCCCATAATGAAGCAATTTCCCCAATTATTATGATGGGATTTGGTTATGTTTTATCCATTTGCTCAGCTGCTGATGCATTTATAGCGGCATCTTTTGGACATGTTTTCTCTGAAAAAGCACTTCTCGCATTCCTTGTGTTTGGACCTATGCTTGACCTGAAAAATACATTAATGCTATTTGCTTATTTTCAAAAGAGATTTGTATTTTTTTTGATTGGAATTATTATTTTATCGGTGTACACAATTGTGCAAATTACAACGTTATAGGAGGTGGGAGAAAGTGGAGGGAAAGGAACAGAAGGCCTATCATCGCTATATTCGTGGCATTATTTTAATTGGTTTAGCAATGCTCTTATTTAAATTACTTGTAACAGGAAACATATATCATTTTATCGCTCCAAAAATGATTAAGTTTACGTATGTAGCTTTTGTAGTGATTTTACTTCTTGGTTCTTTACAAGTTTGGAGAGATGGGAGTGAAAAACAGGATGATTGTAATTGTTGTAAGCATCATACAGCATTAAAATCGGGGATGAAAAATTTCTTTGTATATGTTTTATTTGTTGTTCCAATTATTAGTGCTTTTTTATTTGGAAGTGTAACAATTGACGGAAGTTTAGCGGGAAAAAGGGGTATGAATCAAAGTGTACAGGCGAGAAGTATGGAAAAGAACGAAAAAGAGGGAATACGGGCAAATTCTGATTGGAAAGAACAAGATGAAACTTCGAATTTAAAAGTGACTGAACAAGTGGAAGAACAATTAGCAAAAAGTATGTTAGGACAACGAGAAATACAAATAGAGGATAAGAACTATGTTCAAACAATGAGTATAATCGGTCAAGATATAAAGGGATTTAAAGGGAAGGAAATATCTTTCTCAGGGTTTATCTATAATGATAAAGATGTGACGGGTAATAAAGCAGTAGTGGCCCGATATGGCATAACTTGTTGCATTGCAGATGCATCAGTCTGGGGGATGATTGTGACGGGACAAAATGTTGAAAAATTCCCAGAAGAAACATGGGTGAAAGTAACAGGGATATTAGATAAAACGACATATAAAAGAACGCTATTTCCACTTGTAAAAATAAGTAAAGTAGAGAAAATTAATAAGCCAACAGACCCATATGTATATGATGCTTTGCCACAATAAAAAAGAATGAATTCTTCATATTTTCAAGAAATAGAATCATAATCATGACGATAAAAAAATAAAGATAAGAGTAATTTGGTTTGTTAAAAATATGTGTAGAAGGAGATACGCGATGAACTGGGTTACTCATAAACCAACATTTGAATTTGATAATTTTAGTCCATTTATTCGTGCGAATACTGCGTGGCTTGGGCATTTGGAGTTCGCATACGATTTAGTAAGATTTGAAAAACCAGAAATATTAGTTGAGCTAGGTACACATTTAGGAGCTTCTTTTTTCAGTTTTTGTCAAGGAGTAAAGGATGGGGGATTATCTACAAAATGTTATGCTGTAGATACTTGGACAGGAGACGGGCATACAGGTCCATATGGAGAAGGTGTTTTCCAAATCGTAGATAAAGTAGTGAAAATGAGCTATCCCAATATAGGTAATTTAATTCGATCTACTTTTGATGAGGCTGTTAATCAATTTCAAGACGGAACGATAAATTTGTTGCATATTGATGGCTATCATACGTATGAAGCAGTTTCTCATGATTATAAAACTTGGCTACCGAAACTTGCGAATAAAGGTATCGTGTTATTTCATGATATTGAGGTGAAAGATCGAAACTTCGGCGTGTATAAATTTTGGGATGAGGTCAAGGAGAAGTACCCTCATTTTCAGTTCCAGCATTCATATGGTCTTGGAGTATTATTTCCGAAAGGTTGTAGCGATAGATTTGAGGAAATACTTAAAAACAAAGAAGACATACAAAATATGTATAAATAAAAGTGGAGCATGCATCATTTGAATGATGTGTGCTTTTTTGTGTGGGGAATAATGATATTCCTTGAAACGGTGAGGATAATAGTAAAAAGTTTTATGGTGGAAAATATTAAAAAAGTTACTCTTTGATAGTTAAATATAAAAAATGTTACATTTTTTATATTTTCCATTGCGAAAAGTAGCATCTACTTTTACAATAGAAAAGGTGTCCATATATTATACTGGAAAAATAAATCGAAATAATATGAAAATTTTGTTTTGTCTTCGCTAATTGTATATTACATACACGTAAGACGACATACGTCATGTTATCGACTTGTAAGGAGAGAAAAAAATGAAAAGTGTAAGATTACCATCGATGCTAGAAATCATAGTTCTTTTATTACTATTTCTTGCTGTTGTCTTTTCCTTCCAAACGATTTTTGATCTCCCAATTCAATTAGCGCTATTTATCTCATGGTTTTTAGTAATTGCGCTTGGATTAAGATTAGGATTTCGTTATCAAGAATTGCAAGATGCAATTACGAAAGGGATTTCTAACGGATTAGAAGCAATACTCATTTTAGTTGCAGTAGGTGCTTTAATTGGAACATGGATTGCTGGTGGCGTAGTACCAACATTAATCTATTATGGATTAGAATTTATTCACCCTAGCATATTCCTATTAGCAACATTAATTATTTGTTCGATAACTTCTATCGCGACAGGAACATCATGGGGAACAGTTGGAACAGCAGGTATTGCTATGATGGCAATTGGTGAAGGGCTTGGTTTACCACTTCCGCTTGTTGCTGGTGCAGTTCTTTCAGGAGCTTATTTTGGCGACAAATTATCACCACTTTCTGATAGTACAGTTCTTGCAGCTTCTATGGCGAAAGTAGATGTTATTGCTCACGTTCGAGCTATGCTCGTATTAGATGTTCCGGCTTACATTATTACTAGCATTATGTTTACTGTAGCTGGTTGGATGTATGGCGGCGATAATGTAGATTTAAACCGAGTAGAGTTTTTAAAAGAAGCTTTATTAAAGCAATTTGATATTAAAATATGGATGCTTGTTCCGGCGGTTATTGTTATCGCATTATTAGCGATGAAGAAACCGTCTATGCCAACAATTGCAATGGGAGCTTTAATTGGTGCAATTTGGGCAACTCTTTTCCAAGGGATGAACTTTGGAGAGGCGATTGGAACAGCGTATAACGGATTCTCAATCCAATCCGGTGTTGAGTTTGTTGACAAGCTATTAAACCGTGGTGGAATTAATGGTATGCTTGGCTCAGTAGCCGTTATTATTTTCGGTTTAGGATTTGGTGGATTACTTGAAAAATTAGGTGTTTTAAAAGTAATCGTATCAAAATTTGAGAAGAAATTAAATTCTGCGGGTAATGTAACATTGTCTACATTAATCGTAGCATTCTTAGCCAATATATTTGGTTGTGCGATGTACGTATCGCTAATTTTAACACCGAAAATTATGGAAGATAGCTATGATAAATTAAAAATAGACCGCCGTGTATTAGCGCGTAACTCAGAAGTAGGTGGAACGTTAACTTCAGGTATGGTTCCATGGTCTGATAATGGTATTTTTATGGCTGGTATTTTAGGTGTAGCAACGTTCTCATACGTTCCGTTTATGTGGTTAAGTTTCGTATCGTTAATTTTAGCTGTTATTTACGGATATACCGGCAAGTTCATTTGGTATGTTGATGATGCTGAAAAAGGAAAAGAAGCGTCATAAATAAAAAATCACCTTCTACGTGTTGTAGAAGGTGATTTTTTATTTTGTAATAGGAGTTGAAGAAGTTATCTCGTCCTCATATTTTGCAATTTTTTGTTGTATCTTTTTTAAGTTTTCTTCGGTTTCTTGAATGAGTTGTAAGACATTCGTTTCCTGTTGTTGCATTAGTTCCAACCGTTGAAGGATAGTAGATTCTCCCTCCATAGACCAGTCGATAAATTGTTTTATTTTTTGGATCGGCATACCGGTATTTTTTAAACATAAAATCATCTCTAAATATTTCAGTGCTTCTTCATCAAAAACTCGATCTCCTTTTTCATTTCTTTTAAGAAAAGGGAACAGTCCTTGTTTATCGTAATAACGTATTTGAGAAATTGTTAAGTGGTGTATTTTGGCGACTTGCCCAATTGTATAATACATATCATTCATCCTTTTATTACCAAGGTATAATGCCATCTTTATTTAGTATTTTACCATTATAGTTTGTTTCACTTAATGCATATTTAATAATAATTTTAGCACTTTCATTGGTCGTATGGCCACCTGGGGAATTACCATTAAGGTCAGTAGTTGTAAAGCCGGGAGTTACTCCAAAAATCTCTGGACCGCTAGTACTAAATTCTTTACTAAAAGCTAATGTTAAAGCATTAATAGCTGTTTTTGAAGAATTATACCCTAACGCATTAATTGGATGTGTTTCACCGTTAGCAAACATTGTTAAGGAAGCCATGTCAGTTGTTACATTTATAATTTTACTCTTGCTTGATTTCTTTAATAATGGTAAAAAGGCTTGCATCATTTGGAATGTTCCAAAAAAGTTAACTTCAAATCCTTGGCGTAAAGTTTCAATATTTAATTCACTAGGTAGCGTATTGAAGTCTAGTGCTATGCCTGCGTTATTGATTAATAAATCTAAGTGGTCAGTTGTTTCATGGATTTTCTTCATTGCTTCTTGAATGGATTGTGAACTTGAAATATCTACTTGAATATAGGAAACGTTTGATACATGTAAAGATTCTACAGCTTGTTGTCCAAGTTGTTTATTACGAGCACCTAAAAATACGTGATAATCTTTTTCTGCTAATTGACGAACAAGTTCATATCCAATTCCTTTATTCGCACCTGTTATGAAAGCATACTTTTTCATATTGAATTCCTCCAGTATTGTTATAGTGGGTTACAAAGGAAAGGATACAGCCTAAACTTAAGTTTAGGTCAAGAGGTATTTTTAAAAAAAATATAAAATATCTATATATAGGAGTGAGAATTCTTATCATTTAAGAGGAAGTCTGTTATTATAAGAAATGTAGGTATTATATTTTCAAGGGGATGAAAACATGGAGTACAGAATTGAAAGAGATACATTAGGAGAAATAAAAGTTCCAGCTGATAAATTATGGGCAGCACAAACACAACGTAGTAAAGAAAACTTCCCGATTGGAACAGAGCAAATGCCACTTGAAATTGTAAAAGCATTTGCAATTTTAAAGAAGAGTGCAGCACTTACCAATCAAAAATTAGGAAAGCTATCAGAAGAAAAAGCAGAAGCAATTGTGGCAGCAGCTGACGAAGTGATTGCAGGGAAATGGAATGAACATTTTCCGCTTGTCGTATGGCAAACGGGTAGTGGTACACAGTCAAACATGAATGTGAATGAAGTAATTGCAAACCGAGGGAATGAAATTTTGAAAGAGAAGGGATCTGACGTACATATTCATCCGAATGATGACGTGAACATGTCTCAAAGTTCAAATGATACATTTCCAACGGCGCTTCATGTAGCATGTGTAATTGCAGTAGAAAATCACGTATTACCAGCAATTACGAAATTAAAAGAAACGTTAGCAGAAAAAGTAACTGCATTTGAACATATTATAAAAATTGGTCGTACACATTTACAAGATGCGACACCGTTAACATTAGGACAAGAAATTAGTGGATGGCACCGTATGCTTGAAAAAACAGAGCGTATGATTGCAGAGAGCAATACATATATGAAAGAGCTTGCGATTGGTGGTACTGCGGTTGGAACAGGTATTAACGCTCATCCTAAATTTGGTGAGATGGTATCTGAGGAAATTAGCCAATTTACAGGTAAGCAATTTATTTCTGCACCAAATAAGTTCCATGCATTAACGAGCCATGATGAAGTTGTATATACACATGGTGCATTAAAAGCATTAGCGGCGGATTTAATGAAGATCGCTAACGACGTACGCTGGCTGGCAAGTGGTCCACGCAGTGGTCTAGGAGAAATTATTATTCCGGCAAATGAGCCAGGAAGCTCTATTATGCCAGGTAAAGTAAATCCAACGCAAAGTGAAGCGTTAACGATGGTTGTAGCGCAAGTGATGGGAAATGACGCAACAATCGGATTTGCTGCGAGCCAAGGTAACTTTGAGTTAAATGTATTTAAACCTGTTATTGCATATAACTTCTTGCAATCCGCTCACTTATTAGCAGATGCAATTGTTTCATTTAATGATAATTGTGCAGTTGGTATTGAAGCAGATGAAGAAGTCATTAAAGAAAATGTGAATCGTTCATTAATGCTTGTTACAGCATTAAACCCGCATATCGGATATGAAAATGCAGCGAAAATTGCGAAGCATGCTCATAAAGACGGGTTAACTTTAAAAGAAGCAGCGCTGCAATCTGGACTACTAACAGAAGAGCAATTTGATGAAATTGTCGATCCGAAAAAAATGATTGCTCCGAAAGAGTAATAAAAAAGCCGAGATTCTTTAGAATCTTGGCTTTTTTAATATTTATCTTTTCTATTTGTATTACTGTAAGTACCAAAATATATTATTTGTTAGCAGTCATATTCAATACTTTCATATGCGGACAGTTTTCTTTTAAGACTGAAAGGAACTTTTCTTCTTCTTGGGGTATAAAAACTGTTACTGAGTCAAATAAATTGTAATGGATTTCTAATTGCTGTCTAGTCCATTTCTTTGAATGAAGTTTTTTACCAGCGTATTTAACGTGACGAATGTCTTTAAATAGAATTTCAGTATGAAATATGAAACCGTGTTTTACGATAAGAGAGGATGCAGTTATATGGTAGTGAGAAAAATAGAATGAAGAAAGATTTACGACATTTAGCAGCATCATGAGAGTGAAAAAAATAGAATTTTCATTTTGGAAGAATAGTGAAATGAAAAAAATAATGATAAATAATGTAATGAAAATGACGTGAAGTGGATTCTTTTTCGCTTTAAACTTCAAGTTAGTCACCTCGGTATACATGTACTTTAACTAAATTAAATCATAACATCGTAATAAAACGCGTGAATATGCAAAATTGCATATTCACGCGTTTTATTATTCATGTAAAATTTCTTGATGGGATAAATTCAAAAGAAGTTTTGTAATAGTGGAGTGGCATGAAGTGACTTACAAGAATAGAAAGATAGCGTTAGTTATAATTAGTTGTATGATGATTATGGGTAGTTGTGCTAATACATTTGTTGAAGATAGAAACCGAAAGCATACATTTGTACAAGCAAGTAAGGTTTTGGTAGAGACTGTAAATAGAATATATAAAAAGTAAAAGGTGTTTTCTTATACGGAAACACCTTTTTTAGTTAAAATTGAATGCTGAAGTTTTGGAATGTATGAATACCAGTCCCATGTTTGATCAGCTCTTTATCATTTAAATATTGAATAGCATATTTCACCTCTTTCAATATAACAGGTGAAAGGCCGAGGGTATGATGTGAACCAAAAATTTGTTTAATAGGAAAGACGTTTGTAATTTTATTTAGAGACTGAACTAGATCTACAGGATTTGTAGATGGATAAAATGCAAAAATTGTGCCCTCATAAAGTAAATCACCCGTAAATAAAAACGCAGTTTCATAATCGTATAGGCAAATATGCCCCGGTGAGTGACCTGGGGTATGTATAATTTGAATCTTCCTATTTCCGATATCAATAATGTCTCCATCTTGTAGTAATTTTGTTGGTGTCCCTTGAAATGGTTTGAATGCTTCAGGTTGAAATGTTTTAGGTATAGGTAAAGTAATATCACGAGCGATGTCATGCCTAATTTGAGTAATAGGAAGTCCTTTTATACCGTTAATGAGCCAATCCTCCTCTAAAGCATGTACATAGATTTCTTCATATTGTGCGTGACTACCGATATGATCCCAATGGACATGTGTTGTGACGACAGTAATTGGTAAGTTTGTTAGTTGGTCAGTTATACGCTTCAGATTATCGATACCTAGTCCAGTATCGATAAGGAGTGCAGTAGTATCGCCTACAAGTAAGAAGGAATGTACTTTCTCCCAATGTCCATATTCACTAATCGCATATGTATTTTGGGCGATTTGTTTAATAGTAAACCACGGGTCTTGTAGAATAGTCATGTTTTGTTTCACATCCTATCGCAATTCATATATTAAATACATTCGCTTTTCGTTGCTTTATGTCCTTTTTTAAGAATATCTAATAGACGTTTTTATAAAAGTTTGTAAAATGGGTAAACGGAATGTTGAAATGTTTATTTATGGTATGTTAAGATGATGAAGTGATAGTAAACGTAATTAGAATTTGTCTGTTTTTAAATAAACATTTTAAAGGAGTGTTTAGTGTGAGTGATATTTCAGAGAAGTTTTGGGATGCTTCGGTAGAAGAATTGAAGAAAGGGTATGTATTTGAAGCGGAAGCAGAGGAATATATTTGTTTAGCTTGTGGAGAGGCGTTTATTAAGGGCGTAATTTATCAAGATAATCAAGTTTTGTATGAAGCAGAGAAGTTTGTACAATTGCATGTGCAAAACGAACATACGTCTATGTTTGATTATTTATTAAACCTTGATAAGAAGTATACGGGTTTAACTGATTTGCAAAAGAAGATGGTTCAGTTTTTCCATATGGGGCTGAATGATAAAGAGATTGTAAAAGAGATGGATGGTGGAAGTACATCAACCATTCGCAATCATCGATTTACACTTCGAGAGAAAATGAAGCAAGCAAAAGTGTTTTTAGCTTTAATGGAACTGTCAGAAGAAAAATCAAAAGTACAAACGAAATTTGTACCCATTCATAGAACAGCAACGATGGTAGATGACCGTTACAATATTACAGAAGAAGAAAATGATGAAGTATTAAAAACGCATTTTACAGAAGGATTAGATGGACCGCTTTTGAAATTTCCGAAAAAGCAAAAGCGTAAGCTAATTATATTACGCCATTTAGTGACGAAGTTTGATAGTAATAAAAAGTACACTGAAAAAGAAGTAAATACTATCATAGAAAGCGTATACCCGGATTTTGTAACTTTAAGAAGATATTTAATCGAATACGGGTTTTTAGATAGAACAGCTGATGGAAGCCAATATTGGGTGAAGTTATAGTATACGGAGAAGAAAATGAATAGAAGCACATCATTATAACAACTATACAAAGAGATGTAAGTTGAAAAAAAGATTTTTAATAAAAGGAGAAATGAAATTTGAAACCACCTACAGATAATAATAAAGAAGGTGCGGAGTCACATAAGTTAGAAAGTGAGAGTAAACCGATTTGGAAATCGATGTCGATGTTTTTAGTACCGTTACTATTAAGTAATGTACTACAATCGGTTGGACAATTATTCGGTATGGTAGTAGTAGGAAGATGGCTTGGAGTGAATGATTTAGCGGCCATATCAGCATTCTTCCCGCTATTTTTCTTACTCGTTTCATTTGTAATTGGTATTGGTTCAGGTAGTTCCATTTTAATAGGTCAGGCGTTTGGTGCAAAAAACGAAGATCGTTTAAAAGCAATTGTTGGTACGACGTTGACATGTACTTTTATTATTGGAGTTGTGTTAGCGATAGTAGGTAGTATTTTTGCGATGGATATTATGCGCCTTATGGGAACGCCAGAAAATATTATTGAAATAAGTGTACATTATGCACGGATATTATTTATATCGATGCCAGTATTATTTTTATATTTTGCATACACAACATTTATGAGAGGTACAGGAGATTCTAAAACGCCATTTTATTTTTTAATTGTAAGTACAGCGCTAAATATGATCTTATTACCAATTCTTATTTTTGGATGGTTAGGAGCTCCGAAATTAGATGTGTATGGAGCAGCCTATGCTTCTGTTATATCTACAGTTATTACGTTTATTGTCATGTTAGTGTATTTAAAGAAGAAAAATCATCCACTACAATTAGATAGTACGGTAAGGAAATATCTTCGAATGGATTGGGATTTATTAAAGCTATTACTACGACTCGGTATTCCAGCGAGTATTAATATGATATTAGTTTCATTATCAGAAATTGCGGTAATCGCGTTTGTAAATCGTTACGGTTCGGATGCAACAGCAGCTTATGGCGTTGTGAACCAAGTTGCAAGTTATGTACAAATGCCAGCAGTTAGTCTTGGTATTACAGTCTCCATTTTTGCTGCGCAATCAATTGGTGCGAATCAATTTGATCGATTGCAGAAAGTTGTGAAGGCCGGAATTATTATGAACTACGTCATCGGTGGTGTGCTAATATCTCTTATTTACTTGTTCTCAAGAGACATTCTATCACTATTTTTAACGAGTCAAACTACAATTGAAATTGCTCATAGCCTAGTTATGATTACATTATGGAGTTA
Source organism: Bacillus sp. LSHTCR4 (assembly GCF_057197025.1). Classification (NCBI taxonomy): domain Bacteria; kingdom Bacillati; phylum Bacillota; class Bacilli; order Caryophanales; family Bacillaceae; genus Bacillus; species Bacillus sp. LSHTCR4. The sequence continues at coordinate 777,023 of NZ_JBXUNO010000001.1, forward strand.
TTTAATTTTTGGGCATGCGCAAATTATTAGTGCGACAATGCGAGCAAGTGGTACAGTATTATGGCCAACTGTTATTGGCGTTGTATCAATATGGCTTGTTGAAGTACCTGTAGCGTATTATCTTTCTTACCATACAAGTCTTGGCATAGAAGGGATATGGATTGGGTACCCAGCAGCATTTATTGTCAGCTTAATTTTACAGTATGCATATTATAAGCTTTCATGGCAGAAGAAACGAATTACACGATTAGTGAGTTAAATATTGAAAAAGTCCCTAAGTTATTATACTTAGGGACTTTTTTGTAAAGATATGTTTATAAATAGCTTTTTAAAGTAATATCAAAATGTTGTCTAATGAGTTTGTTATCACTCATATAAAACTCCCACGCTTTTTCTGGTTCGCCTATAATTTCAAAAGATTCTTTTGTAATATATAAGGCGCAATTATCCTCTAGTGCAATGCCTTCTATATTACCTTTATGATTTTGTAAAAAGGAATGGAAGGCATTCATTCTATTTAATTGATTATAATGTGGACAAAACCTTTTGTTCACAATTCCCCAGCCGTTGCTCTCTATATAACCAGAACCTTCATAATCTGATCGGATACTAGATGTGAACCAACACATAGCCCCAGCGCTACACCCCGCAATGAGCGTTCCTTGCTCAAGAGCCAATAGTAATTTTTCATCGAGTTTATGTTCTTTCCATTCTGAAACCATTTGAATATAGTTCCCGCCACCGAGATAAATTAAATCAGCAGACTGAATCATTTCGTCTATTTCATATTTAGAAGGTGTATCGGCTATAATACGTAAAATCTCTACTTCACAGTGTAATTGTTTTTCAAATGTGTCTAAAAATAATTTTATATAGCTTTCATCATCATGACTAGCTGTAGGAATGAATAATACTTTTGGATACTGTTTATTTGTTAATTCTATAAGTCGCTCATTAATAGGCGAGTGATTTGAATCTTGTAAATCACCGCCACCAATGACAGCTAATTTCATAGTAAAGCACCACCTAATCATTTTCGTTATATAAAAATTCGATAGAAGGGAGTTACATTCCTTCTGTGATGTAATGATTAAGTAGAAAATATAGTTTAAATATATCGGAATAGTAAAGCAGAGGCTGGTTACATAGAGAAATGAATTAGAAACAATTTATTGATATATAATACTTCATACTATTGTTTCAAAATATGGAAACAATATGTTTAAATGGATATAACGAGGTATGAATTCATATTGAATGAGTGCTTATCCTTTAAAAAGGAATCGGAAATAATAGAGGTTTTACAAATGAGTTTTTACTTTTAATAGGAACCTGTATTACAATATGGTAAAATTATTTCAATATATTTATTTAATATAAAAATACAAAGAGGGAGCGTGAAAAAAGTGGATTTTCGATTTGAATTTACAACAAAGGTGAAAGAATACTTGGATGATGAGAAGGATGAAAAAATAATAAAAGATGGACATAGAGATATCATTTTTCAGTATTTATATCCGCTAGAGAGTGAAATTGGTATTTATAAAAATCCTAACTTTACTTTTTTTGCATCAGGAAGACGCTCGCATATCGTATTAGAAAACATTGAATTTAAAACAGAAGTAAATGTAAAAAGTAACATCATTGAAATTACAAAAATAGTGGATAATGTCGTTATCCCGTTAGATACGATCGTAGCGAAAGATCGGGAATTATTTGCACTTGGGCGTAATGAGAAGTTTAGTGTACAAATATTAGAGCATTATCTCTTTGATACATTTGGAGAAAAATTAGGTTTAAAATGAATGGAATGGCCTATGTATTTATAGATAGTTCATTTTCGTATATATCATTTACGTTTGACCTTTCAATTAATTTATACTACAATTCGTAGTGTGAAAGGAGACGCATTATGTTTACTCAAAACTATAAGTTAAATGAACAAGGGTTAAATCATTTCTTTGGACCGCTTGAAGCGAAAATTATGGAGATTGTTTGGTCTAGCGAGGGTATTACCATTAAAGAAGTACAACAGAAATTAAGTGAAGAATCACCTGTGAATTTTAATACCGTTATGACAGTTATGAACAGGTTAGTAGAGAAATTACACTTAGAAAAGCAGACTGTGAAAAGAAGTGGCATATATCGTGCTGTACAAACAAAAGAAGAGTTCTTATCCAATCAAACGAAGAAAATGACGCAGGAATTAATGGGGGAATTTGGAGATTTAGTTGTAAATCATATGCTAGATGAGTTAGAGCAGGTTGATCCGACTTTAATAAAAAAGTTAGAAGATAAATTGAGTCAGTTAAAAAAAGAGGATTAATGAAATGAAATGGCAAATGCGTAAAATCGTATTGTTAGCAGGAATTGTTAGTACCGTCTTTTTCAGTATGTTAGTGTATTACGTTACATATCCATTTCTTTTTCAAAATAAGGCGTTATTTCTTTCAAATTTTTGCTTGTTTCAGTTAGAAAAACATATGAAAGAATTATCGCTCATTCGTATTATAATCGCTGGATTTCTACTACTTACTGTGTTTATCGTGTTCAGAAGAATGTGGCGACAATTTTTCGATACTAAAAGATTACAAAAAGTACTTATTCCTTTCGTTCGAAAAGGAAAACAAATATATATATTGCCGACTGCGGAAGTTGCGGCATTTACAATTGGGTTATTTCGTCCGAAAATTGTCATGTCAGAAGGGATGCTTCAAACATTTTCAGATGAAGAAATGGATGCGATTATTTTTCATGAAGAATATCATCAAAATAATCGAGATCCGCTAAAATTATTTTGTTTTACGTTAGTAGCAGAAGGAATGATATACATCCCGATATTAAAAGGGCTATTGCAGCGCTATCATGTGTATCAGGAGTTAGCTGCTGATAAGTATGCAATGCGAAAAATGAAATCTAAATTCGAGTTAGGAAGCGCATTATTAAAATTAATTAAAATAAAGACAATGGAAAATCGATGTGTTACAGCTTCATTTGCAAAAACAGCAATAAATTTACGAATCGAGCAAGTGTTAAATGAAAGAGTTGTTAAACTTACTATTCCATTACATACGAATTCGGTATATGTAACAGTAGGTTTATTCTGTATGTCGATTGTACTGATTGTCGGAGAGTGCATATAGCCTCTTTTTTTAAGAATTAACACTACCTATTGTAGTGTTTCAGGGGGAATAAAATGAATGCAGCAGATTTAACCATTTGGCTTGTAGCTGGGGCAGGGGTATTGTCATTTATATCACCATGTTCTTTACCGCTATATCCATCTTATTTATCATATATTACAGGTGTGTCTATCCAAGATTTAAAAGAAAATTGTGGAATGATGCAAAAATCAGCAATCATACATACCGTATTTTTTATGATTGGATTTTCGGTTATATTTTATGCGTTAGGCTTATCGGTAAGCTGGATAGGGATAACATTTTCATCTAATCAAAAATTGATTCAACAAATTGGTGGGATTTTTATTATTTTAATGGGGCTGTTTATGACAGGAATGTTTCAGCCTAAGTGGCTTATGGCGGAGAAAAAAGTGCAGTATAGAAGTAAATCAACTGGATATATTCGCTCAATTATAGTCGGTATGACATATGCAGCTGGTTGGACCCCGTGTGTTGGACCGATATTTTCAGCTGTACTCATGCTTGGTGCGACGAATCCTGAAGGGGCACTTCTTTATATTACAGCGTATACGCTTGGATTTGCGGTTCCATTTTTCGTGATGGCATTCTTTATTGGGAAGATAAAATGGATCGTTACATATGCCAATGTCATGATGAAAATTGGCGGTGGAATGATGATTGTAACAGGTATTTTATTGTATACAAATCAAATGACGAAGATTACAGCATTCTTTATTCGTCTATTCGGTGGATTTACAGGTTTTTAAAAATGAGGAGGAAGAAAAGTGAAGAAGCTAATTGCGATTATACTGGCCGGAGCACTAATTTGGGCCGGAGTTAATTTTTATAATGCAAAGAAAGAAGAAAAAGAAAGAAAAGCAAAACAAGCGGAGTTACAAGAAACAGAAGTATTACCACAAGTAGGATTTAAAGCACCGGACATAACATTAAAAGGATTAGACGGGAAGTTGTATTCGTTACATGATGCAAAAGGAAAACCATATCTTATTAATTTTTGGGCATCATGGTGTGGTCCATGTGAAATGGAGGCACCTGACTTAGTTCGTATGTATGATAAATATAAAAAGGATGTTGAAATCTTTGCGGTAAATGCAACAATTGGAGATCCAGTGCAAGAAGCGAGCGCTTTTGCAGATCGTCACGGATTTAAGTTTCCTGTTTTACTAGATATGGACGGAGTAGCTGGGTTAGATTATAAAGTATTTTCTTTACCAACGACATTTTTTGTTAATAAAGATGGAATTATCGTAGAACAAGTACGAGGCGTATTACCTCCAGATCAATTAGAAGAGAAGTTTAAGAAATTAATTGAGAGTTAAGAGGGGATTTTGTATTGATGGAGTGGATCGTGAGGTTACAACCCGTATCTCTTATAATTGGAAGTCTATTTGGATTTATGTTGATGAAACGAAAGATGAAGAAACAAAGTGTACCATATGAAAAAATGATGGATGCAGTAACAAATGCTTTTCTTATCATCGTATTTGTATGGAAATTTGCACCGGCAATTTTAAATCCAGTATGGGCCATTAGGTCGCCAATGCAAGCGTTATTAGCTATAGGAAGTATGAAACACATTGTAGTAGGATGCATAATTGCAAGTGTATACATTGTTTGGAAAAGTAAAAAGAGGGAATTTTCGCTTCGTATTTTACTTGATGCATTACCTATTGCGCTATGTATGAGTATTATTTTTTATTTTCTATTCCACCAAAAAGTAGGAGTACAAACGACATTGCCTTGGGGTGTGAAAATATATGAATCTAAATTTTTATATCATCCTATATTCGTATACGAGATCATCCTTGCTCTTTGTATAATGGGCTTGTTATGGATGAAAAATGAAAGGCTCGGAAATGGAAAGAATATAAGTGTTTTTCTAATTATTGAGGGGTTTTCTCATATCATTACTTCGCTTATTAGTGAACAGAATTCGGTTCTATTTGGTTTATCGATGCAGCAAATACTAAGTTTTTGTGTTATGAGTTTAGGGATTTTGTTCGTACCGAAAAGATAAAAATAGCCATGTACGGAGGAATCCGCACGTGGCTATTTTTATTACAGCTATTAAAAAATCGGCGGCGTAACAGAAAATAAAACAATGGCATTTTTCTCAAATTGATTTACCCATTTATGTTTTAAATAAGCGGGTATCTTTACGCTATCACCAGTTTCTAACATGTACTCTTCTTCATTTAAATGTAATGTGATTTTCCCTTCTAATACAAATGCTAATTCTTCACCTTTATGTTCTAGCACATTTTCTGACGAAGCTGTATTCGGCGGGACGGTCATAATTGCTGTTGCTAAATTTCCTGTGAAATCAGGTGATAGCATTTCATATGATAAATTATCGATAATCATTTTTTTTCGTTTATGAGAACGTACAATTAAATCGTCTGTATTTGTATCTTCAAGTAAAAAGCTAAAAGTTGGAACATCAAGAGCTTTAGCGAGTACTTTTAATGTTTGGATAGAAGGGTTAGCAGATCCACGCTCTATTTGACTTAACATAGATGGTGTAATATCAGCCATCTTTGCTAGTTCTTTACTCGTTAAACCTTTTTCTTTTCTTTGTTTTTCAATTTTTTTACCAATATCTATATTTTCCATAATGAAAATCTCCTTAATAATAATTAAATTATATTTAAATAAATTAAATTAAAATTAACTAAAATGAATGATTTGTGTTAAACTATATTAAAATTAATTTAATTATAATTTATTAAATCGTAAGCTACAAGGTGATGAGGAGGAAGAGGAATGAAAGAAATAGAGAAATTAAAAGAGGAATATCCACTATTAAATAAATTAATCGAAACAGAAGAAGTGTTTTGGGTGAATCCGAACATGGAAAAGTATGAAACGGCAATAAAAGATTCGCCACTGAATGAAGAGAATGTAAAAGATGCGGAAGAGAGGTTAAAGCGTTTTGCACCATATATTGCGAAAGTTTTTCCTGAAACGAAAGAGACGAAAGGCATAATTGAATCACCCTTAGTGAAAATCCCTTCAATGAAACAAGCTTTAGAGAAAAATTACAAGCAACCTATTTTAGGAGAATTATTATTAAAATGTGATAGTCATCTTCCGATATCAGGGTCAATTAAAGCTAGGGGCGGCATTTATGAAGTGTTGAAGCATGCTGAACAACTAGCTTTGCAGCACGGTATGTTAACAGAAGAAGATAATTATTCCATTTTAGATAGTGATACATGTAGAGAGTTTTTTGCCAAATATTCAATTGCGGTCGGTTCAACAGGAAATTTAGGGCTAAGCATTGGGATTATGAGTGCGAAATTAGGTTTTAACGTAACGGTTCATATGTCAGCAGATGCGAAAAAATGGAAAAAAGATTTGTTAAGAAGCAAAGGTGTAAATGTTATTGAATATGAGGCTGATTATAGTAAAGCTGTAGAAGAAGGAAGAAGGCAAGCAGATGCAGATCCAAGCTGTTATTTTGTAGATGATGAAAACTCACATGATTTATTTTTAGGATACGCAGTAGCAGCATCACGTTTACAAAAACAATTAGAAGAGTTAGAGATTGTAGTAGACGAAGAACATCCTTTATTCGTTTATCTACCATGCGGAGTAGGGGGCGGGCCTGGCGGAGTCGCATTTGGTTTAAAGTTATTGTATAAAGACAACGTACACTGTTTCTTTGCGGAGCCTACGCATTCTCCTTGTATGTTACTCGGTTTAATGACAGGACTTCATGATAAAATTGCCGTTCAAGATATTGGGATTGATAATGTAACAGACGCGGACGGACTAGCAGTAGGAAGACCTTCTGGATTTGTTGGTAAAACGATGGAACCATTTTTGAGTGGGGATTACACAGTAAGCGATGAAGAGTTATATAGATTGTTAAAAGAACTAGCTGATACAGAGAATATTTATTTAGAACCTTCTGCATTAGCAGGTATGATAGGACCAGTAAAAGTATGTAAAGAAGATGCGTATTTACAAAAGCAACAGTTAATGGAGAAGATGCAAAAAGGTACTCATATTGTATGGGGAACGGGCGGTAGTATGGTTCCAGAAGATGTGATGGATGGGTATTATAAAACAGGTGAGGCATTAACATATAAATAAAAATGAGGCTGTAAATAGCCTCATTTTTATTTATCCCACTTTAATGGGCAGTAAGACCCCCACCTCAAAATTCAGAGAAAGCAAAGAAGTTAGGTGGGGGTCGGGCTGCCCATAAAAGTCCGATTGGTTCAACTAATAATCAGTGGGGGATGAAGAAAACCCCCACTGATTAAAGTTTCACTTTATATGGCATATCTAAAAAAGCATGAATGAAAATAGGAAGGAGTAAATTATTATTACGAGTGTAAATAAGGGCATAAAGCACATGTCCTGCAAGACCAGCTTCTACCCAATCCCCAATTCCTTGAGAGGTGTCACCTAAAATAATTGGCATAAATGAATGGGCAATCCCGAAGCATGCACAAATAAGTAATGTATCCCAAAACTTATTTAGTAAGACAACTAATCTTGGCCAAAGGTATCCTCTAAATATAATTCCCTCTTCAAAACCGATATTAATTAAATAGTAATAAAGGAAATAAAACATTTCTAATTGAAATCCAAGACTTGTATTATTATAAATTCTTTGTTATTTTCGCATTAGTTCATTATAGTATAGATATAAAGAATTAATATCAAATAAATATAACAAAAAAGCTTTATTTTACATAATAAGAGGATGTGTATACGATGTCATTACAGACTAAATATATAGCGGGTATTTCGCTTGGGGTTATGGGAGTAGGTTTTGCGGCTTCTATTCCTTTTCAAGGGACGGTAGCTGGTGAGATTATACAAGGGGGATTTGAAGCTGGATTAGTTGGTGGACTTGCGGATTGGTTCGCAGTTACAGCATTATTCCGTCACCCGATGGGAATTCCAATTCCGCATACAGCTTTGTTACCTAAAAACCGAAAGAGAGTAACGAAAGGACTCATCAATACGTTAGAAAATGAGTGGCTAACGAAAGAAAGTATTACGAATAAAGTAAAAGAAATGCAGCTAGCACAAATGGTGCTGCAAATTGCAGAGAGAGAAATGCAGTCTGATTCTGTGAAAAAAGGGATTGTAACGATTGCGGAGAAAGCGATTGTTTCAATAGATACGGAAAAATTAGCTGTTATTATTGAAAAAGAATTAAAAACATATTTGCATACAATTAATACAAGCAACATTTTACAAGTGCTTGTTGATCAATTGGTAGTGCAAGAATATGATGAAAAGACACTTGATTACATATTAGTAAAAGTGAAAGATTGGACAGCGCAAGATGAAGCGCGTTATCAGCTCGGAAGCTTAGGTATGAAGGCAATGGAAAATATAAAAGTAGATGGATTCTTGCAGTTTACATTGAAATCATTTATGAATATTGTAGATGAAGATAAAGTTGGCGGCATTTTGCAAAAATTTATCATTAGTAATATTAACAGCTTACAAGACGCTGATAATAGCACGAGACAACTTATATTAGCGAAAATTCGTCAAGAAATTATAAATGTAAAAGAAAATGAAGCGTTACTACAAGAATTAGAAAATTGGAAAGAAAAATGGATTGCCAATTGGAATGCTACTGACAAAATTAAAGAGATGCTGGAACAAGTGCAGCAAAAAGCAGTTGCCTTTGTAAACAATGAAGAATTTGCGGATAAGTATGTTATGCCATTTTTACAAACACAAATAAATAAAATAAAAGATGACGAAGTGACTGTTCAAAAAATAGAAGATTGGTTACAAAAACAAGTTGTGAAGCTTGTTGAGAATAATCATTCGAAAATCGGAAAACTTGTACAAGAAAACCTTGATAAGTTAGATGATAAAACGTTAATTGAAATGATTGAAAATAACGTCGGTAAAGATTTACAGTGGATCCGAGTAAACGGAGCTGTTTGCGGATTTATGATCGGATTAGTGTTAGAAGGAATTAAAGCGATTATATGAGAAAAACCTTCCACAATTGTGGAAGGTTTTTTATTTTTCGATAACACTCATATTTAAATTGTAAGCTTTCTCAATGTTTAGTTTGTACGTCCCATTTCCGGTTTTAATCGAATTTTTATACCAATGTTCTTGCCCGTTGAATTCTGGATTTTCTTCTGAAGTAGTATCTTCTTTTTTCGTTACATCTTCAACTTGTTCCCAAGGTGTGCTGCCATGTGTTTCTTTTTGATTTGTTACTGCTGTTAAAGATACATCACTCTCTTTTGCAAGATGGACAGACACTCTTGAGCTTTCTTGTACAAACCAATTGTTTTGTAATTGACCTGGATAAAGAGATAGTTCGTTATTAGAGGCGCGAATTTCCACACTTTTATTTTGTGGAAGTACAAGTGTCCGTGTCACTTGTGGTGTTGAGTTAAAGAACTTATGTTGAACTGGTAATGATTTTAATGTTACATACATCGTTTCCCCAGCTGTTTGAACGGAAAGGAAATCTTCTTGTTTTAAATTGAGTTTTTCATTAGCTTTCGTCGTCATTTCATATGTTCCAAGAAGGTGAATTTGATTTGTATTATTTCCTTCTATTGTTAGAGGACGATGCCCTGCATCCACTACAATTTTTTTGATAGATTCAGGTATATCAAATTGTCCGTCTGGAATATTACCTGTCTGGTGAGTGGTATTAATAGAGTGGCGAACTTCTTCTAGCAATCCAGTTGATAATAAACAGTAAAAAGCAATTCCGACGCTTCCTAAAACGCCGATAAAGAAAATACTAAAAATATCATATTTAATAAATGGTTGTTCCTTTTTAGAAAATAGAAGGTAAAGTAAAATTTCCAAGCCAAGTATAATAAGTAAAACAGGCCACCATGCTGTTATGGAATCTAATACCTCAGTACCTTTTATAACTGAAAATAGTAAGAAGCAACCTAATGCAATAATAGAAAGCCCCATTGAAAATGTTCCAACGCGCCATGTTCTCATTCTTTCGTACCACCTTTGTTTTCTTTATTTCCAAGTAACAATTTAAAGCCACCGCCAATTAAGAGGAGTGCAACGATAGATGTTTGGAAATAGCGATAATACAGCTCGCTAAGATGAATGTTAAATATAGTTGCGAAGTAATCATTCAAAATAGGAAGGACTGTTTGATCTAGTAAATAATAACCACCGAGTGTAATTAACCCAATACCGATCCATCTTTGATGATTGATAAAATAATCAATGATAGGTTCATCATTTACACGTTCTTTTCCATACTTTGCAGTTTGCTGTAAAGCGTCAAAAAAGCTATAGAACCAAATGATGGGTACTAAAAATAAAAACGCTGAAAGTCTTAATAGGTCGAGTAAATATATGGAAAGTAAAAAGGCTGCCATAAGCTGAAGACCACGGCGCTGTAAGCCTAAATACATATGTCCTGCTCCAGGGAACATCGCTAAAATAGAAGCGAATGTTTTACTTTTCTTTCCTTGCTCACGGTGCTCTTCAAACTCTTCAAAAATAGTACGGTCAACTAATTGCTCACCACGTTCTTTTTTCTGGAGTTGCTGAACAACATCGAAGAAATTATAAATCCATAAAACAGGTAACGTCACGAGAAAGATAAGGAAACTTTCTTGAGATGTTAAAAGGGCAACGAAAATGATCATACTTCCAATTCCTGTACAAGCTACTAAAAATGTAAGTCCACGTTGCATAAGTCCTAATTGAAAATGACCAAGTCCAGGGATGATGGATAGGAGAATGATATAAAATCGTTCGCTCTCTTTAGAGGACTCTGTCAATTCTCCGGTTGCTTGTTTTTTCGATTGATTAATAATCGTGATAACTAAATCTAATAAATTGATCGCCCATAACACGACTAGTAAAAATAGAGAAAGAAAAGCAATATCACTCTCTCCTAATGCTATTGTACAAAATGCTGCAAAGATAAACAGAAATAAAGCCCCTCCGCCATATAAAATAAACCGTCCAAACTTTTTTAAATATAAATGTCCAAGCCCAGGAATTAGCCCTAATACAAGTGCTAAAAAGGGATTTTTATTCATGCTTTGAACCTCCGTCCTTTTTTGATGTGTCTACCGATTTGTTTACAATTTGTTGTGAGATAGAAGACTCGTTATGTTTTGAAGATTTCTCGAAATTTGATGTCGCTGTGAAAATATATTGGAATAAACCACTTACCATAAAAATAATTGTAGCTGCAGTCGCAATTATGTAGTGAATAATGGTGCGCTTTAGTGAGTTTGTTTTTACATTTTCAATAGGTTGTAGCGTTTCAAAATCAATTTGTGTCATAACTTCGTTCGTAAATGAATCATCATTTATCATTGGAAGGTTTTCTTGTTGTTCATCAATACTTTCCATATAAAGTGCTAAACAATGATCACATTCATAAAGATGTTCTTCCATAGATTCACGTTCATTGCTTTTTATAAAATCTAATGTATAATTGCGCCAATCTTCTTTTGAATAATGCATCATAGAAACTCTTCCTCCTTCCAATGTTTTTTAATCCATTTTCTTGCCCGATACAGTTTCATTTCGACTGTTTTCACTTCGATATTTTCTTGCAAAGCAATTTCTTGATAGCTTTTTTCTTCTAAGTAATGTGCGAGAACGACGTCACGGTAATTTTCGGGAAGTTCTCTCAGTTTTTGAGCAATGAGTAATTTTTGTTCTTTCGTCAATAATAAAGCCTCGATATTATGAGAGGCTTTTATATTTTCCTCAGTTTCTTTACATAAGGAGAGTTCTTCGTTTTCTCTAGCTTTCTTTCTCTTATAATCAATAGCGTGATTGGTGGCAATACGCGCCATCCACGTTTTTAATCCGCGAAATTGATAATTAGGGAGAGAGGCGTGAATTTTTACGAATACTTCTTGTGTAACATCTTTTGCATCTTCTTCATGTCTTACAATAGAAAAGATAACTTGGAAAATATAATGACGATATGTTTGCACAAGGATACGAAAAGCATGTTCGCTTCCTTGCTGTGCTTTTTCAATTAATTGTTTTTCCTCAATGGGTCTCTCCCTCCTTTTTGACGCATTCTATTATATAGACGTAAAGAATGATAAGTCACCCTACACATGTTGTAAAAAAAGAATAATATATTTTTAGGAAGGGGGCTAGATGAAAAAAGGTGTGAAAAAATGGTAAAGAGAAGTATATAATGAGCAAGTAGGAAATGTTATAGGGAGAAAGGATGTGAGTGTTAGTACGGTAAGGTCCATACTAACAAACATGAAAATTAAAATATTAATAGCAGATGATAATTCTTTTATTAGAGAAGGTATGAAAATTATTTTAAATACATATGAAGAGTTTGAAGTAGTAGATACAGTAAATGACGGGAAAGAAGCAGTGGAATATTGTAAAAAGAACGACGTTGATATCGCTCTTTTAGATGTTCGTATGCCGAACATGAACGGGGTAGAGGCGACGAAATTTATTTGTGAAGAGACGAAAACGAAGCCGCTTATTTTAACGACGTTTGATGATGATGAATATATTTTGGATGCAGTAAAAAACGGAGCGAAAGGTTATTTATTAAAAAATAATGATCCAGAGCGTATTCGTGATGCGATAAAAGGAGTATATAATGGTCAAACAGTTATGCAAGATGTAGTTCTCGATAAAATTAAGTCTAATTTAATGGAAAGTAAAGAGGAAGAATGTAAAATAGATAAAAGTCTTTTTACTGAAAGAGAGCTGAGTATTATCGCATTAATTGCAAAAGGCTTTTCGAATAAAGAAATCTCGAAGCAACTTTTCATATCAGAAGGAACAATTGCAAATTATATTACATCAGTTTTAGGGAAAACTGGACTGGAACATCGTACACAAATCGCGATTTATTATTTGACAGGGAAAGTAGATTAAAGATATGGAATTTTGGTTAATTGTAAGTAAATTAATTGTCTTTATATATATTGTGTTTAGTTACATTTATTTAAATGTAGAGAACTTACCATGGATTATACTTACTTTGCTTTTATATCTTTCTGTAAACGTGCTGATTTCTATATTAAAAAAAGATACGTACAAAAACATATTAATTTGCGTATCAATTGGTCTAGTTATGTTATTTACATGGAAGGTTCATCCGTTTTTTATTTTGTTTTTGCCATTGAACTTATATGAAATTATATTCCGTTATATTGAGAAGAAATGGCAACTATTTATCATTATGCTGATTCCTATTATTTTTACAAATGAAAGCATTCGAATGACATACGGATTAATTGTTGCATTTTCTTTCCTCGTATTAATTATGGCAGAACGGTATATATCGCGCGTATTAAAGCTTGAATCACAAAATGATAAGATGCGAAAAGATATGCAGCGATTGACGAAAAGCTTACATGAAAATAAAGAGTACATAAGGCAATCAGAATACACATTTAAGTTAGAAGAGAGAAATCGACTTTCTCAAGAAATTCATGATAAAATTGGTCACTCGATGACAGGTGCACTCATTCAAATGGAAGCAGCGAAGAGACTAATGGGGATAGATAAAGAAAAATCTGCGGAGTTATTACAAAATGCAATTCATATTTCAAAAGATGGAATTGAAAGCATTCGGGTTACACTAAAAAATATGAAACCACCAACTGAGCAAATTGGTATTCATCGTATGAAATTATTCATAGAGGAATTTGCTGGTAAGCATGATGTGAATATTCCTTTCGTTTATAAAGGGAACTTAGATATGATTTCTCCTATACAGTGGAAAGTTATTGGTGAAAATGTTATGGAGGCATTAACGAACGCGATGAAGTATGCTGATGCGACAGTCATTTCAATTGATATTCATGTACTTAACAAGATGGTGAAAGTACAAGTGAAGGATAACGGAAAAGGTGCGGTTTTCGTTAAGAAAGGTCTCGGGATTATGGGAATGGAGGAGCGAACAGCGTCAGTAAACGGGAAAATTATTGTAGATGGAACAAGTGGTTTTTCAGTAACAATGTTGCTGCCGATATGAGGATGAATCATCTCAAATGAAAAAAGTGAATAATCTCATGTGAAAAGAATGAACTTCTGCACTGAGCAGGTTCATTCTTTTTGTTTATACTAAAAGCAGAGAAACCGAAATAGGGGTGAAATGATGAATACATTAGAAATTAAAAATTTAACGAAAAAATTTGGTGATTTCATCGCAGTTGATAATATGTCTTTATCTATTAAAGAAGGAGAAATATTTGGCTTTTTAGGATCGAATGGTGCTGGTAAGAGTACGACAATCAATATGATTGCTGGTTTGTTAAGAAGTAATGAAGGTGAAATTAGTATACTAGGAAAAAATATAAAGAAACATAACCGATTTGCGAAAATGAACATCGGCATTGTTCCGCAAGATATTGCGATTTATGAAGAGTTAACAGCTTATGAAAATGTGAAATTTTTTGCTGGATTGTATGGGTTAAGGGGTGCTGAGCTAAAAGTGAGAGTGGAGGAAGCACTTCAATTTGTGGGGCTTAGCGATAAACATAAAAGTTATCCGAAAAACTTTTCAGGTGGGATGAAACGAAGACTGAATATCGCTTGTGCGATTGCTCATAGACCGAAGTTAATTATTATGGATGAGCCGACAGTTGGAATTGATCCACAGTCAAGAAACTACATTTTGCAGTCAGTACGTAAATTAAATGAAATGGGAAGCACAATTATTTATACGAGTCACTACATGGAAGAGGTAGAAGAGATTTGTACGAAAATAGCGATAGTAGATCACGGTAAAGTGATTGCAGAAGGAACGAAAGAGCAGTTAAAAGCAATTATTACCGATACGAAAGATATTTGGATTGAAGTGAAGTCAGTAGAAAATTTAGATATAGAACAGTTAAAAGAGATAAATGGAGTGAAAGCTGTTCAAATTGAAGAGAACGTAATTAAAGTAAACTCGGATACAGGATTAAATAATTTAAATAAAATTATTCAGCACTTCATCAATCATGACATTGAAATCCGTTCGTTAGAGGAGCAGGCTCCAAACTTAGAAACAGTATTCCTTACGTTGACTGGTAGAAACTTACGAGATAAATAAACGGTAAATGAAGAAAAGGTAAAGGGAGGTTCATCAATTGAACATCTTCAATATTGCAATTATGCATATTAAAAGAGATTTTAGAGACGTAAGAACTTTAGTTTTTATGTTAGCATTTCCGATTGTGCTTATGCTTGTATTAGGAACAGCATTAACAAACGCATTTAATAGTGATAGTCATTCGATTAAAGATATACAAGTGCTATATAAGGATGAAGCAAGTAGCACGTTTTCTCAAGCATTTGAAGCATTTGCGAAAGAAGTTGATAAATCGGGTATTCATTTTAAAAAAGCTTCTGAAGGTATAGATGGGAAGGAAGCGGTGAAGCAAAATAAATATGCTGCTTATGTAGAACTAAAGAAAGATGGTGCGAAATTTTACGGAAGTGACAAAAGTAGTATTGAGGGAAGTATTGTGGAAGGCATGCTAACAACATTTGTTGATAAGTACAATGTAGCAGCCGAAGTTGCAAAAGTTAATCCTAGTAAGGTGAGCGCAGTTATTTCAAATGGAAATCATAATGATTATATAAAAGAAACATCTTTACAAGCTGCGAATAAACCGGGTTCTATGGATTACTATGCGGTTGTAATGACGACGATGATTGCACTGTACGCTGCGATGGGAGCAAGTTTTCTAATTCGAGGCGAACGAATACGTAAAACAGGAGATCGCCTTATTGCTGCACCTATAAGTAAGGCTGAAATTTTCATTGGGAAAGTGCTTGGTAGTCTTGTAGCAAACGCCCTGTGCATATTACTCGTCATGTTATTTAGTAAATTTGTCTTTCAAGCGAATTGGGGCGATCACCTTGGAATCATATTTCTTATTTTATTAACAGAAGTCTTTCTAGCAATTAGCTTCGGTTTAGGGATTGGATATATGACAAAAACACCTGAAGCGTCTAGAGCAATTATTATGGTGGTAGTGCAATTAGCTTCTATTTTTGGCGGTGCATATTTCGTAATAGAAGAAAATTTCGTTACGAATTTATCACCATTAACGTGGGCAAACACAGCTGTTATGAAAATTATTTATGCGAATGATGTAGGGGCAGCACTACCAGTCATTTCTTTAAACATTGGAATATCAGCACTCTTTTTATTAATTGCAATTATTGCATTACGTAGACGGGAGGGGCTATAGTATGAAAGATATTTTATGGCTCGTACAAAAAACGTTATCTGTACTTTTGAAAAATAAAAAAGGGTTAATCATTATTATTAGTTTGCCAATAATCGGGACGCTCATATCTTTTTCGATATACGGAAATGCAGGGCAAGGAACGTTAAATATCGGGATTGTAAATAAAGAAAATGAGCCGATAGCAAACGATACGATAAAGTTTTTAGAAGGATTAAATCATGTGAATGTGAGTAAGGTTAAGGAGTCTGAAGTAGAAGATAAACTCACTTCCAAAAAACTTGATGGAGTTATTACATTAGCTTCTGGTTTTTCAAAAAGTGTTCGAGAAGGGAAACCAGATCATATTGAACTTGCATCGATTAAAGGTGATCAAGTAACGGGGTTTATAAAATCATATTTATACAACTATATAGATAATGTAGCAGCTATTAGTAAAGTAGCAGGAACAGATCAAAGTGCATTTGATAATATGTACGCAGGGTATCAAAAAAGTTCATTTAAAATGAAAACGGAGACGCTAGAAGATACTTCGAAAAATAAAGATATGACAAATCAAACGATGGGTTATCTTATTATGTTTATGCTGTTTTCAGCGGTGAACTTATCAGGATTTATTTTAAAAGAAAAAGAGAATAGAACGTACTTTAGATTATTATCAACACCAATTGACGGAAAGAAATTTATATTGTCCAACGTCGCGGTAAATATGATGATATTAACAATGCAAATTGTCATTGCAGTATTATGTATGACGAATGTTTTTCACACAAATATTAATATGCCTTTCATAGTAATGATTGGAGTGCTTATGATATTTGCCTTAATTGCAATTGGTTTATCATTAGTCATTGTGTCGTTCTCAAAAAGTTCAGCAGCTTCAAATGCAATGCAAAATTTAGTGATAGTACCAACATGTTTGCTTGCTGGATGTTATTTCCCGTACGACATTATGCCAAAGGCGGTACAAAAAGTAGCTGATTTTCTTCCGCAGCGTTGGTTATTAGATACGATAGCAAAACTACAACAGGGAATACCGTTCTCAGAGTTGTATTTAAACATATTAATTTTATTTGCCTTTGCAATTGCATTCTTCTTAATTGCGATTTATAAATTTGGAAGAAATAATGATGCGAGGAACTTTGTTTAATATAAAAAAGGGTGTGACGTTAAGTCACATCCTTTTTTGTATGAAGCATGAAATCTAAATTTGAATGACAAAATAGAAAGGCGGAAAGAAAACGAGCGGAAGGAAATTAAAATGATTAAAAAAATATTACGAGTTATTTCTATTATTATGGCTATGTTTATGTTTATATTAATTTGGATGCATATTGATGTCACACTCGGAAGAAAAATGGAGGCCGGCAAAAATATGCCGACAGAGTACGCTCCTCATTATAGTGACTTTCAATTGTATGTAAAAGGGAAGTCGTTTTATAAACAGTTATTTACTGACATAAGAGAAGCAAAGCAATCTATTTACACGTATTTTTTTATTTTGTCGGATGATAAAAGTAGCCATACTTTTTTAAATTTATTAAAAGAGAAGGCAAAAGAAGGAGTAAACGTCTATTTATCAGTTGATCGCATTAATGATTTATCATTTGAAAGAAAGATGATAAATGAATTGCGGGAAAGTGGTGTACATTTTACATATAGTAGAAAACCTGAATTGCCATTCGGATTTTATTCACTTCACCATCGTAATCATCGCCGTATTACGACAATTGATGGAGAGATTGGATATACAGGTGGTTTTAATATAGGAGATGAGTACTTAGGAAAAGATAAGCGATTTGGATATTGGCGTGACTATCATGTGCGGCTTAAAGGAGAAGGAGCGAAAGATTTAGAAGAGCAGTTTGCTTTAGATTGGAAACGAGATACGAAAGAAAATATAAAGAGAAGTGCGAATAAAGCTAGTAAAGGGAACACGTTACATATGATGGCCAGTTACAATGGACATTACGTCGCTGAAAAATATGTGAAGTTAATAAATGAAGCGAGGCATTCGGTTGTCATTACGACGCCGTATTTTATAGCGAAAAATAAAGAGTTAATGAACGCTTTAATCACGGCACAAAAACGTGGAGTTACTGTAAAAATACTGTGGTCATATAAACCAGATATTCCTCTTATTAAAGAGGCAGCATATCCGTATATTCGTCAAGCTGTTAATAATGGAATTAAAGTATATGGTTATAAAAAAGGGATGTTTCATGGGAAGTTAATGTTAATTGATAATGAATTAACCGTTATCGGTACTACAAATTTTACAGCTCGTAGCTTCTATATAAATGATGAGATGAATTTGTATATTCATGGTGGAACTATCATATCAGAAGTGAACGAGGCATTGGCGCAAGATTTTCATGATTCAAAAGAAATGACGAAAGAATTTTTTGAGAAGTTATCATTTTGGGAGCGTTGTAAGGAGAAGTTGGGGGGATTGGCTGATTTTTATTTATAAAGGTTAATGAAAAGGGTGTCTTTTATAGACACCCTTTTCATGAGAAATAACTATTTTTCATGCACAAGCAATGAAGCATCATCATTAATCAAAGTTCCTACATGCTCACCTAAACAAATTCTTTTCATAACCCCAGGCTCATCAAAGTTAAAGACGTGTGCTGGTAAGTTGTAGTCTCGAGCAAGCAGTAAAGCTGCTTGGTCCATTACTTGTATGTTTTGCCTAACGATATCGTTATAGTTTAGTTTTTTGTACATTTTCGCTGCTTTATTATGTTTTGGATCACTAGTAAAGACGCCATCTACTCCTTGTTTTGCGACTAATATAGCGTCACTATTCATTTCAATGGCCCTTTGAACACTTGGGTAATCTGTCGTAACGAACGGTTGCCCGTTACCACCTCCAAAAATAACGATATACCCGTTATCTAAATGGTGGACTGCACGTAGGCGAATGTATGGTTCAGCTACAGCGTTAAACGGGATGGAAGTCATTACGCGCACTTCTTTATTTGTTTTACTTGTTAAAACGCCGCGTAGCATTAAGCTATTAATGATTGTACCTAACGTCCCGATATTGTCAGCTTCTACACGATCGATTCCCCATTCTTCTGCTAAATGACCTCTAAAAATATTCCCGCCTCCAATGACGATAGATACTTCAATACCTAAATCAACAATGGATAAAATTTCGTTTGCGATATGTTCTAATCGTTTGGAGTTAAAGCTATTTCCGGTTTGATCGGCAAGTGCACCGCCGCTTAATTTAATTAAGACACGTTTATATGATCTCATAACAATTCCCCCTATATAGATCGCAATAAAAAAGGAACAAAGGCGAATGCCTTTGTTCCTTTTTAAGAAAATGAAAAAGAAAAGAAGAAGATAAGATGAATTGCTTTGTATAGTTTTTCATAATATCCACTCCTTTTCATTTTGATTTGTTTTAAGTATATATCTTTTTGATTATACGAAACAATCTGATTACTTTTCAAGTTTATTTTATCGTTTTTTAACAAAATGGTGTCAATGAAAAAAAGAAGAAAAATATTTGAATTTTTTGTGACGAACTTGTAGGTTTTTGTATGATTTTGTAGGTTCGCTTATAAGATGTGTGAGTAGCTTTTATAAATTCAAATTGAAAGCGTTCGCATGAAGGGGATGAACATAAATGAAAAAATTCGGATTGGCAACACAAATTTTTGTCGCGCTTGTTTTAGGGATTGTAGTAGGGGCAGTCTTTTATGGCAATAAAACGGCGATTTCTTATATCACACCAATTGGGGATATATTTATTCACTTAATTAAGATGATTGTAGTACCAATTGTTATTTCAGCATTAATTGTTGCAGTAGCTGGTGTAGGCGATATGAAAAAGCTTGGGAAACTGGGCGGTAAGACAATTCTTTATTTCGAAATTATTACGACGATCGCTATTTTAATGGGATTACTCGCAGCGAATATATTCCAACCAGGTACTGGTGTTGATATGAGTAATTTACAGCAAAGTGATATTTCTTCTTATAAACAAACTGCAGATGCAACAGAGAAGAAAGGTTTTGCTGATACAATTGTTCACATTGTACCGAAAAACGTATTTGAATCGATTGCACAAGGTGACTTATTACCGATTATTTTCTTCTCAGTATTATTCGGTTTAGGGGTTGCGGCAATTGGGGAAAAAGGAAAGCCTGTCTTTAACTTCTTTGAAGGTGTACTCGAAGCGATGTTTTGGGTTACAAATCAAGTTATGAAATTTGCACCATTTGGTGTATTCGCATTAATTGCGGTTACGGTTGCAAAATTTGGTGTAGCAACACTACTTCCTTTAGGAAAACTAGTGCTAGCTGTATACGTAACTGTTATACTATTCGTTGTGATTGTATTAGGTATTAATGCACGAATGGTTGGCGTAAACATTTTTACATTAATGAAAATTTTAAAAGAAGAACTGATTCTTTCGTTTACGACAGCAAGTTCAGAAGCTGTTTTACCTAATATAATGAGAAAAATGGAAGAGTTCGGTTGTCCAAAGGCAGTTGCCTCTTTCGTAATTCCGACAGGTTATACATTTAACTTGACTGGATCGGCTATTTATCAAGCGTTAGCGGCATTATTTGTTGCACAAATGTACGGTGTGCACATGTCACTAACGGAGCAAATAACGTTATTATTCGTTCTCATGTTAACATCCAAAGGTATGGCGGGAGTTCCGGGTGCATCGTTCGTTGTAGTATTAGCAACGTTAGGTTCAATGGGATTACCACTAGAAGGTATCGCGTTAATTGCGGGAATTGACCGCATTTTAGATATGATTCGCTCATCTGTCAATGTATTAGGAAATGCATTAGCGGCCATTGTTATGTCGAAGTGGGAAGGCGAATTCGATAATGAGAAAGCAAAACAATATGTAGAAACAGTCAAAGAAACAAAAGCAGCATAAGAAATCGTTAAGGAGTGAATAATCATGGCAACATTAACTGAAGTTAAAAATGGTGTTCGAATTGAAAAAGATTTTTTAGGTGAAAAAGAAGTACCAAACTATGCATACTACGGTGTACAAACAATGCGTGCAGTTGAAAACTTCCCAATTACAGGATACAAAATCCATGAAGGTTTAATTAGAGCGTTCGCAGTTGTAAAAAAAGCTGCAGCGCTTGCCAATACAGATGTAGGAAGATTGGAATTGAACAAGGGCGGCGCGATCGCAGAAGCTGCTCAAGAAATTCTCGATGGAAAATGGCATGATCATTTCATCGTAGATCCAATCCAAGGCGGAGCAGGTACTTCAATGAACATGAATGCAAATGAAGTCATTGCCAATCGTGCGCTTGAATTATTAGGAATGGAAAAGGGAGACTATCATTATATTAGTCCAAATAGTCATGTAAACATGGCGCAATCAACAAACGATGCATTCCCAACGGCGATTCATATCGCTACATTAAACGCATTAGAAGGTTTATTACAAACGATGGGTTATATGCACGATGTATTTGAATTAAAAGCAGAACAGTTCGATCATGTTATTAAAATGGGTCGTACACATTTACAAGACGCTGTGCCAATTCGCCTTGGACAAGAATTTAAAGCGTACTCTCGTGTACTTGAACGTGATATGAAACGCATTCAGCAATCACGTCAACACTTATATGAAGTGAACATGGGAGCAACTGCAGTTGGTACAGGCTTAAATGCAGACCCAGAATATATTGAAGCCGTTGTAAAACATTTAGCTGCAATTAGTGAACTACCACTAGTTGGTGCAGAAGACTTAGTAGATGCAACGCAAAATACGGATGCATACACAGAAGTATCTGCAGCACTTAAAGTATGTATGATGAATATGTCTAAAATTGCGAATGACCTTCGTTTAATGGCATCAGGTCCACGTGTTGGCTTAGCGGAAATTATGTTACCTGCTCGTCAACCAGGTTCATCTATTATGCCAGGGAAAGTAAACCCTGTTATGCCAGAGGTAATTAATCAAATTGCGTTCCAAGTAATTGGTAACGACCATACAATTTGCCTTGCTTCAGAAGCAGGTCAATTAGAATTAAACGTTATGGAACCAGTACTTGTTTTCAACTTACTTCAATCAATTAGCATTATGAATAACGGCTTCCGTGCCTTTACAGATAATTGCTTAAAAGGAATTGAAGCGAATGAAGATCGCTTAAAAGAGTATGTTGAGAAGAGTGTAGGAATTATTACAGCCGTGAACCCTCATATCGGTTATGAAGCAGCAGCTCGCGTTGCGAAAGAAGCAATCGCGACAGGGCAATCCGTTCGAGAACTTTGTGTGAAAAATGGTGTACTGTCACAAGAAGACTTAGAGTTAATTCTAGATCCATTCGAAATGACGCACCCAGGGATTGCAGGAGCAACTCTTTTAAAGAAAAATTAAAAGAAGAGGGGGGACAAGCCCCTCTTTTTTGTTTACAATATAGAAATGCTATATATGAATAGAGGTAGGGATGTTATGAGCAAGTTTACAGTAGCTTCTAATGGTTCATTAGAAACGACATTAAGAGGAGTAGAAGTATTATCAACACCACTTTTAAATAAAGGGGTTGCTTTCACGCAAGAAGAAAGAGAAGAATTAGGTTTAAAAGGGTTATTACCGCCAGCAGTTTTAACATTGGAAGAACAAGCACGCCGAGCATACGAACAATTTTGTTCTCAGCCGGATGATTTATTAAAGAATGTATACTTAACAGCGTTACATGATCGAAATGAAGTATTATTTTATCGTATTTTAACAGATCATTTACGCGAAATGTTACCAATCGTATATACACCAACTGTTGGTGTAGCGATTCAAAGATATAGTCATGAATATCGTAAACCACGAGGTGTGTATTTATCAATTAACGATCCGTCAGGTATTGAAGAAGCGTTTGCCAATATTGGTGCAACAGCAGAAAATATTGATTTAGTCGTTGTAACAGATGGAGAAGGTATATTAGGAATTGGTGACTGGGGCGTTGGGGGTATTAACATCGCAATCGGAAAATTAGCTGTTTATACAGCCGCAGTTGGAATCGATCCTAGCCGCGTATTACCGGTAATTTTAGATGTAGGTACAAATCGTGAAGAATTATTAGACAATCCATTTTATATTGGAAATCGTCACCCTCGTATAACAGGTGAAGCTTACGATAAATTTATTGATACATTTGTACAAGCGGTAAATAAGCAATTCCCGAAAGCACTTTTACATTGGGAAGACTTCAGTTCTCGTAATGCACGAAAAATCTTAGATAAATATCGTCATGATATTTGTACGTTTAATGATGATATTCAAGGTACAGGTGCAGTTTCGCTTGCGGCTGTATTATCGGCAGTAAAAGCTTCTGGTGTACCGCTAAGTGAACACCGAGTTGTTGTGTTTGGTGCTGGTACGGCTGGAATCGGTATCGCAGATCAAGTTAGAGATGCGATGGTCCGCGTAGGCGTATCAGAAGAAGAATCATATAAGCGTTTCTGGTGTATTGATCGTAACGGATTAGTTACAGATAATATGGAAGATCTTCTTGATTTCCAAATGCCGTATGCAAGAAAAGAAGCGGAAGTAAGTGAGTGGAAACAAAATGATGTGATCGGACTTGCTGAAGTTGTGAAACAAGTGAAACCGACAATTTTAATCGGTACATCAACTGTTGCTGGTGCATTTAAAGAAGAAATTATTAAAGAAATGGCTTCTCACGTAGAAAGACCAATCATTTTACCAATGTCGAATCCGACGCCACTTGCTGAAGCAAAACCAGCCGATTTAATCGAGTGGACAGAAGGAAGAGCGTTAGTTGCAACAGGAAGTCCATTTGAACCAGTTACATACAACGGTGTAACGTATGTGATTGGACAATCAAATAATGCACTTATTTTCCCAGGTCTTGGTCTTGGAACAATTGTCGTACGTGCAAGCGTCATGACGGATGGAATGTTCGCAGCAGCAGCTGAAGCAGTTGCAAGTATGGTTGATACAAGTCAGCCAGGAGCACCTATTTTGCCAGAAGTTGAAGAGCTACGTAATATCTCGGAAATGGTAGCAATTGAAGTAGCGAAAGTTGCCGTTGCGGAAGGTGTTGCTAGAGAGAACTTAAGTGATAACGATATCAAGATTGCAGTGAAAGAAGCAATCTGGGAGCCTGAGTATCGCCAAATAAAAGCGGTAGAAAAGGTTAGAATATAGAAATAAAGCCCGTTTATCATATAAGCGGGCTTTCACTTTTATTACTGAAAAAAGAGTATAGGAAGTGGCACCTTTGAATTGGAATCAATTATGGAAGAAAGATATATCTCTTTTAATTATATTAATGGTTGTTGTTCCGATTGCTGGAGAGCTTAATTTTCATCCTTTTAATGATACGTTTCGCGTTAGCTTTGGGACGCCGTTATTCTTCTTTTTATTACTATTTTTAAGAAGAATACCAGCAGCTGCTGCGGGTATTCTTGTCGGTATATGTGTAGTCTTATTCCGAGTATGCCTTGACTGGATCATGCAAGGCTCATTTCATATGACAGAATCATTTTATTTGCGTTATCCTGTGTTCTTTTATTATTTTATTTATGGAAGTCTTTTTTCACTTTGTAGG
Organism: Bacillus sp. LSHTCR4; assembly: GCF_057197025.1. NCBI lineage: Bacteria > Bacillati > Bacillota > Bacilli > Caryophanales > Bacillaceae > Bacillus > Bacillus sp. LSHTCR4. The sequence continues at coordinate 801,935 of NZ_JBXUNO010000001.1, forward strand.
GTGAATAAGTTTCATCAGAAGCCAATTGTTATTGGGTGCCTTGGAATTACAATTGAAATTATTGCAAGTATGTCAGAGCTCGCAATTTATCATATGGTAGTGCTCGGTACAACGATAACGGTTTCTGAATTAAATAAACTTATCATTATTGCTATTTTTCGTAGCTTTTTTGCACTTGGCTTTTTAAATATGATGAATTTATATGAAACGAAATTAAAAGAATCACAAGTACGAAAAGAAAATGAAAAAATGTTAATGCACCTATCCAATTTATATGTAGAATCTGTTCATTTGAAAAAAACGTTACAAAATGCAGAATTAATTACACAAGAAGCGTATCAATTATATCGGAATTTACAAGTAAGCGATCATTCAAATGGTAAAACAGCATTGAAAATAGCAGGAGAAGTGCATGAAATAAAAAAAGATAATCAAAGGATTTTTGCAGGGTTATCTAAACTGTTATTAGATAAAAATGTGGCTGAGTACGTAGAAGGTCATGAGCTTACAGAAATGATTGCAAGAATAAATGAAAAGTATGCTGAAATGCTAGAGAAAGATATACGTTTTTCTAAACATATAGAAGGCGAACATGCTGCATATCACGTGTATACAGTGCTATCAATTTTTAATAACTTAGTTGCAAATGCAGTTGAAGCAATTGAAGATAGAGGTCTCATTCGTATTAAGTTATATAAACGAGAACCAAATGTAATCTTTGAAGTAATTGACGATGGCCCTGGTATTGCACAAAAGTATAAAAAATTAGTATTTAAGCCCGGGTTTACTTCAAAGTATGATCAAACGGGAACACCGTCCACAGGTATTGGACTTTCTTACATATATGAAATGGTAACAGAGCTTGGCGGAGTAGTAAGGTTAGAAGACAATGAAACTGGAAAAGGGTGTAAGTTTATTGTTTGTTTACCGGAGTGCAGTTTAAAGCGGGAAGGGGAATAGGTTTGTTTTATTATATTGTAGATGATGATGAAGTTTTCCGTTCGATGCTTTCGCAAATTATTGAGGATGGCGATCTTGGGGAAGTAATTGGAGAATCGGAAGATGGAGCGTTTATTGAAGCAGAACAGCTAAATTATAAAAAAGTGGATATTTTATTTATTGATTTACTCATGCCGATGAGAGACGGTATTGAAACAGTTCGCCATATAGCATCTTCATTTACTGGGAAAATTATTATGATTTCCCAAGTTGAATCGAAACAGCTTATTGGTGAGGCATATACACTTGGTGTGGAATATTATATTACAAAACCACTGAACAAAATAGAAGTAGTATCTGTTGTACGAAAAGTGATAGAACGTATTCGTTTGGAACGTTCTATATATGACATTCAAAAATCTTTAAATAATGTGTTTCAATGGGAAAAGCCGCAAATGCGTAGTGAAACAGTACAAGAAGGGAAAAAGATATCAGATTCAGGACGCTTCTTACTAGCAGAACTTGGTATTGCGGGAGAGAACGGAAGTAAAGATTTACTTAGTATGTTGGAATATTTATATGGGCAAGAAAAGGCGCAAACATTTGAATTCGGATTCCCTGCATTAAAAGATATTTTTCATCAAATTACACTGAAAAAATTAGGGGAACTAGCTTCAGATGCAGATATAGAGAAGGAGAAAAAAGCATCTGAACAACGTGTAAGAAGAGCGATTTATCAATCATTGAACCATTTAGCTTCTCTTGGACTAACAGACTTTTCAAATCCGAAATTTGAAAGTTATGCTCCGAAATTTTTTGATTTCACTGTAGTTAGAAAACGGATGACAGAAATGACAAAGGATGGGGTAGCGACTTCTGGCCATATAAGAATTAATACGAAAAAATTTATCCAAGTGTTATATTTTGAGGCGAAACGACTGATAGAGATAGAGTGAAAAGGTGCTTATAAATAAGCATCTTTTTTGTTGAATCAACATTTTATATTTTCTCGTAGAGCATGTAAAATGTTAAGTAAGAGAAAATGGTTTTACATTAAGGAAGTGTCAAAACAATGAGTTTTACATTAAATAAATCGATTATTAAAGAAGTATGTGGAGAAACCTCATATAAAAGAGGCGAAGCTTATTATAAATCAAATAAAGTAATCGTGAATTACTATGATGAAACGAAAGAAATTTGTGAGGCGACGGTAAAAGGGAACGAGGATTTCCATGTTACAGTAGGAAAAGCTAAGAAAGGTGATGTTGTTGCGAGATGTAGTTGTCCTTCGTTAGCATCTTTCCAAACGTACTGTCAACATGTTGCAGCTGTATTGATACAAATAAATTATAACCAGCAAACGGGTGGAATGGGCTCTGTTAATAGCAGAAATGATCAATTAACAAACGGGATGTTTCAGTTGTTTGCAGACAAACCATTGAGGCCAAAAAGTAAACAACATCGGTTTGATACACGTGAAATATTAGATGTTGCGTTTATATGTTCACCAATAGCGACGAAAAGCGGTGGGGCCCTTCTTGGAATGCAGTTAAAACTTGCGAAAACATATTTTATAAATCATATTAGAGAATTTCTTTCTAAAGTGGAGAAGAGAGAGACTTTTCATTGTTCCAATGAATTTACATACACGCCAGATGTACACAGTTTTAAACAAGAAACAGACGCGATTATACAACAACTCATTAAAATATATCATAACGAAAAAATGTATGAAGATGCACTAGAAGTACACGCGAAACAAGATGAAAGTATGATATTTATACCGCCAGCTTCGTGGAATGACATGTTTTCTGCACTTTCTAGAGCCGAGTATGTACAGCTGAAACAAAATGAGCAACTGTTTCAGGGATTACAAATTTCAAAAGGTTTATTGCCGTTACATTTTGAGTTTACGAAAGGGAATAATGGCGGGTTTACCCTTCATATAGACGGTCTAAATCGTGTTCGAGTTATGGAGATGTATAACAACGCTCTTTACGATGGGAAATTATATCATTTATCTATGGAAGATTGTATGCGGCTTATTGAATTGCAAAAAATGATGAGTCGCTCAAATAGCAATCAGTTTTATATTCCTGAAAATAAGATGGAACATTTCGTAGCGAAAGTTGTGCCTGGATTAATGAAACTTGGAACTGTACGCATCGATGAAGTAATATCAGATCGTGTTGAAACGCCGTCGTTAAAAGCAAAGCTGTATTTAGATCGAGTGAAAAATCGTTTGCTAGCAGGTCTCGAATTCCATTATGGAAACGTCGTGATTAATCCGCTAGAAGAAGACGGGCAACCTTCTGTTTTTAATCGTGATGAGAAAAAGGAAAAAGAGATTTTAGACATGATGAGTGAAAGTGCTTTTGCGAAAACAGAGGGTGGCTACTTTATACATAATGAAGAAGCTGAGTATAACTTTTTATATCACATTGTTCCAATGTTAAAAGGTTTAGTTGATATTTACGCGACAACAGCAATCAAATTACGCATTCATAAAGGAGATACAGCGCCACTTATTAGAGTGAGAAGAAAAGAACGAATTGATTGGTTATCATTTCGTTTTGATATAAAAGGAATACCGGAAGCGGAAATTAAAGGGGTATTAGTTGCTCTTGAGGAGAAACGTAAATATTACCGATTAGCGAATGGTTCTTTATTATCACTAGAGAGTAAAGAGTTTAATGAAATTAATCAGTTTGTAAAAGAATCAGGTATTCGAAAAGAATTTTTACATGGGGAAGAAGTGAATGTTCCGCTTATTCGGAGTGTAAAATGGATGAACGGACTTCATGAAGGTAATGTTTTAAGTTTAGATGAGTCTGTTCAAGATTTAGTTGAAAGCATTCAAAACCCGAAAAAATTAAAGTTTACAGTGCCACAAACTTTACATGCTGTAATGAGAGAGTATCAAGTATACGGATTTGAGTGGATGAAGACACTCGCCTATTACCGTTTTGGCGGTATTTTAGCAGACGATATGGGACTTGGAAAAACGCTGCAAAGTATTGCTTATATAGATTCTGTTTTGCCTGAAATTCGAGAGAAGAAGCTGCCTATATTAGTCGTTTCACCGTCCTCGCTTGTTTATAATTGGTTTAGTGAATTGAAAAAATTCGCTCCACATATTAGAGCAGTTATTGCAGATGGAAATCAGACAGAACGGCGAAAAATCTTAAAAGATGTAGCGGAATTTGATGTCGTAATTACGTCATATCCATTACTGAGAAGAGATATAAGATCGTATGCGAGGCCGTTTCATACACTATTTCTTGATGAAGCACAGGCGTTTAAAAATCCGACAACGCAAACTGCAAGAGCAGTGAAAACAATTCAAGCTGAATATCGTTTCGGACTAACGGGAACGCCTGTAGAAAATTCATTAGAAGAGCTATGGTCTATCTTTCATGTCGTATTTCCAGAATTATTACCAGGAAGAAAAGAATTCGGTGATTTAAGGCGTGAAGATATTGCGAAGCGCGTAAAACCGTTCGTATTAAGACGACTAAAAGAAGATGTATTACAGGAGCTTCCAGATAAAATAGAGCACTTACAGTCATCGGAGTTATTACCAGATCAAAAGAGACTATATGCTGCTTACTTAGCGAAATTAAGGGAAGAAACATTAAAGCATTTAGATAAAGATACGTTACGTAAAAATAAAATTAGAATTTTAGCCGGCTTAACCAGATTAAGACAAATATGTAATCATCCCGCTTTATTCGTTGATGATTACAAGGGAAGTTCAGCTAAATTTGAGCAACTGTTAGACATATTAGAGGAATGTAGAAGTACTGGTAAGAGAATTTTAATCTTTTCTCAATTTACGAAGATGCTGTCCATTATTGGTCGTGAATTAAATCGTCAAGCAATTCCATACTTTTATTTAGACGGGAATACACCTTCGCAAGAACGTGTAGAACTATGTAATCGATTTAACGAAGGAGAAGGGGACCTATTCCTCATTTCTTTAAAAGCTGGTGGTACGGGTCTTAACTTAACAGGTGCCGATACGGTTATATTATACGATTTATGGTGGAATCCAGCTGTTGAACAACAAGCAGCAGATCGGGCATATCGAATGGGGCAAAAAAATACAGTACAAGTTATTAAATTAGTAGCACACGGAACCATTGAGGAAAAAATGCATGAACTGCAAGAGAGTAAGAAAAATTTAATCGCTGAAGTGATTGAGCCGGGAGAAGAGAAATTATCATCCATCACGGAGGAAGAAATTCGAGATATTTTAATGATCTAATAAAGAAAGCTATGCCTTCAAATGTATGAGGGCATAGCTTTTTTTGTTGTAATAATTATATTTTGTTTTGTACAAAGTAAAGAAATCAAATGTTATTTCAATTATTTCTTTGTACCTTTACTTTTGTATGGTTTTGCAGCTTTTTTTTTCTTTGCGCTTGATTGCCAACGGTTCCATCCTTTACTTCCTGTACCTTGTCCTACACCTTTTTTCGGTTTTGCTTTCGTTTTACTCATATGATCACTCCGTTATATAAAAATCTTATTTGATAATAGTCAATGATTTAGAAAATACTCTTTATAAATGACTATGTTTGTTTTAAGTAAAAACAAACTGCTTGAATGCTATAGTATATCATGAATTTGCAAGTAAACTGAAAGGAATTACAAAGAAAATGAAAATAATAAGAAATACTGCGGATTCTATATTTCGGACGATTACATTAATTGTTGTATATATGTTAGTTTCTGTTAGTGAGACGTTTTTTGGAATACCCAGACAAAAGAAGTAAAGAAGGTATATTGGAAATAATCAATAAAGCCGTAAAATAAAGAATTGAAAAACATTTTAAAACTTTTTGTTGACTTTCTTTATTTTTTGTATAGAATAATCATTAATAAAATGTTTCAGAGATGTGACAACAAAACGACTATGAAAGGACGAGTAGTAGTAGGACGTAGTCTAAGCGAGTCAGGGGTGGTGTGAGCCTGATACGAAGCCTATTATGAAGAACCTCCTGGAGTTGCTAACCGAAATCCTTTACAGGAAAGTAGACTTAGCCGGGAACTTCGCCGTTACAAGAAGAACAGTATCGAGATATTTCATCTCCGTATTGTATAAGTGAGCAACCTCTGTTGCTAATTTGGGTGGTACCGCGGAACCAAAGCCTTTCGTCCCAGTTTTTTGGGAAAGAAGGGCTTTTTTTGTTGGCTTCTTTTCACAACATCCAAACATTTTAGGAGGAAACCACCATGTATCAATCATTAATGACAGTAAGAGAGACTCAAATCGCAATTAAGGAAGTTAAAACATTTTTCGAGGATCAATTAGCAAAACGACTTGAACTATTCCGTGTATCTGCACCATTATTTGTAACGAAAAAATCAGGACTAAACGATCATCTAAACGGTGTAGAACGTCCAATTGAATTTGATATGTTACATTCAGGAGAAGAATTAGAAATTGTGCACTCACTAGCGAAGTGGAAACGATTTGCACTGCATGAATATGGATATGAAGCTGGTGAAGGTTTATATACAAACATGAACGCGATCCGTCGTGATGAAGAACTCGATGCAACACATTCTATTTACGTTGACCAATGGGATTGGGAAAAAATCGTTCAAAAAGAATGGCGTACTGTAGATTACTTACAAAAAACAGTGCTAACAATTTATGGAATATTCAAAGATTTAGAAGACCACTTATTTGGAAAATATCCGTTCCTTGGGAAGTATTTACCAGAAGAAATTGTGTTCGTTACTTCTCAAGAACTAGAAGATAAATATCCAGAATTAACACCGAAAGATCGTGAACATGCAATTGCAAAAGAACACGGTGCAGTCTTCATTATCGGAATTGGTGATGCACTTCGTTCAGGTGAAAAGCATGATGGACGCGCAGCTGATTACGATGATTGGAAATTAAACGGTGATATTTTATTCTGGCACCCAGTACTACAATCTTCATTCGAATTATCATCAATGGGAATTCGTGTTGATAGTAAATCACTTGATGAGCAGTTAACGAAAACAGGTGAAGACTTCAAACGTGAGTACGATTTCCATAAAGGTATTTTAGAAGACGTACTACCATTAACAATTGGCGGTGGTATTGGACAATCAAGAATGTGCATGTACTTCTTACGTAAAGCACATATTGGTGAAGTTCAATCTTCTGTATGGCCTGATGATTTACGTGAAGCTTGTAAAAAGGAAAACATTCATCTGTTTTAATAGAAATGGGAGAGGATAGCTCAAAGAGTTATCCTCTCTTTTTTATGGTGTAAACGAATGGTTTGCAGTGGATTTTACTAATGGTTTCTTTCTTTTATATCTCTTTTTATGTAATAATTTGTTAAAGGAGGGGACGTTATGAGCTTAGGAGAACAGTTAAAAAAACTACGAGTGTCAAAGGGATTTTCACAAGAGGATGTTGCTAAAAAGATTGGTGTGACGAGGCAAGCAGTATATAAGTGGGAAAATGATAAAAATTGTCCTGATATTGATAATTTAATTTTACTAAGTGAAATGTACAATGTTACGCTCGATGAGTTAATAAAAGAGAATCAAAACATTAAAGAAAAAATACATATTGATGAAGAAGATGAGAATTTTGAGAAAGAGAACGAGTTTGGTTTTTATATTGGATGTGGTTTGCTAATTTTAAGTGCTTTCATCGATTATGAAGAAATTCAAGAGATTTTATTAGGAATTGCACTATTCATGATGATTTTTTACTCTGACGTGAAGAAAGTTATTTTGAATGAGTTCAGATCGTTTTTTAAAAGAAAAGATATATATGATAAGAAGTGAGAAGAATCAGTTATATTTCCTAGGAAAGGGTAAAAGAAGTAATTGAATTGCTTCATAATGATTTTAGGATATTGATAGTATGTTAAAAAGTTCAAACAAGCATAACCCCGTTCTCAAACTAGGACGGGGTTCAAAATCTAAGTTTTTATGAAGCGAGAATTTCTTTCAAATATTTTTACTTTAGTAAAGACTTCTTATAAAACATTACTTATTTATTACCGAGTTCTTCCGCTAAACCGATTAAAATTCCTTCCACTCCACGAATGTAGCAGAGACGATACGAGTTCTCGTACTGAACTACTTCGCCAACGAGCTCTGCACCATGCTTAGTGAGTCTCGATACCATTTCGTCAATATCTTGAACGGTGAACATGACGCGTAGATAACCGAGGGCGTTTACAGGAGCATTTCGGTGATCTGCTATAGTAGGAGGGTTGAGAAATCGCGAAAGTTCAATTCGACTGTGGCCATCTGGAGTGACCATCATAGCAATCTCTACGCACTGAGAGCCGAGTCCAGTTACGCGACCAGCCCATTTACCTTCGACAGTGGCTCTTTCTTCGAGGTTCAAGCCAATCTCCTCGAAGAAAGAGATTGCGTTATCAAGAGATTCTACAACGATGCTGACATTGTCCATTCGTAGTAATTTGTTTTTTGCCATAGTCTTATCTCCTTATGTATAAAAGTTTATTATTTAATCGTCTTCATAATTATACTACTAAGTAGTTACAAATTCCTTTCAGTCAAAAACACCTTGTCACAGTATAGGAAAATGTGACAAGGTGTTTTTTTATATGTCATATAGCATCTTGTTAACGAACAGCTTTTATTTAATTAGGAAGGAAGTAGATTAATATGATTTTTTTATAAGTGTTACTGAGCATATCAAATTAGCTCATCTGCACTAAAGGCTGAATTTTCGCCATAAATGATTGGTGAAGTGCTTCAACACCTGTTACTAAATGAAGGCGGTCAATAACGACAGACACTTTAATTTCGGATGTACTTACCATTTTAATATGAATATTTTCTTCTTTTAAAGTAGTGAACATATTCGCAGCAACACCTGGATTAGAGACCATACCAGATCCTACAATTGATACTTTTGCTAAATGATTTTCATATTCTACTGATTCATAGTGAAGTGCCTCTTGATATTGTTCCAATACTTCTAATGTTTCTCTTAAATCATTAGAATGGATGGAGAAGGAGAGATGAACAGTTCCTTCATTTGTAATACTTTGAATGATAATATCTACATTAATATGTGCCGCTGCTAATGTAGAGAAAACAGTTGAAAGTGAGCCTTGTTCCAATCCTTTCACTGTGATGCGTGTAATATTATCTTCAAATGCAATACCTTTAACGATTGATTGTTGTTCCATGTTACATTCTCCTTTTACAATTGTTCCATTTTCTTGTTCCATACTTGAGCGAACTTCTAAAATGACATTATGATTTTTAGCAAACTCAACAGCACGCGGGTGTAATACACCAGCACCGAGGTTTGCAAGTTCTAACATTTCGTCATAAGAAATTTCATCTAATTTATAAGCATCTTTTACAACTCGTGGATCCGTCGTATATACGCCTGTCACATCTGTGTAAATATCACATTTTTTAGCTTTCAGTGCAGCAGCTAATGCGACCGCAGTTGTATCAGAACCGCCTCGTCCAAGCGTTGTAATTTCAAGATCTTCACTGACTCCTTGGAAACCAGCTACAATAACAATGGTACCTTTAGTAAGATAGGACTGAATTCGATCCGTATGAATGTCAGTAATCCGTGCACTATTATGTACAGATTCTGTCGTAATACCGGCTTGCCATCCTGTTAATGAAATCGCGTTATAACCTTTTGCTTGTAATGCCATCGTCAATAATGAAATAGTCACTTGCTCTCCTGTTGATAGAAGCATATCCATTTCACGTTTACTCGGATTTTCTGTAATAGCGTTAGCAAGTGCTACAAGTTCATCTGTACTTTTTCCCATTGCCGAAACGACTGTGACGATACTATGTCCTCGTTCATATTCTTCAATAATTAAATTTGCTACATGTTGAATACGCTCAACACTTCCGACAGAAGTGCCACCAAATTTTTGTACAATCGTTTCCATTACGAATTCCCTCTTTCATCCATTTTTAAGAATAGATTAGGACATATATAAATCCCAATATTCCTGTAGCTACCAGAGAAAAACAAAAAACACCATCTCAAATAAGTGAGGATGGTGCTGTTACAGGAAAAGGGAAACAGAAAACGGAGCTAATAAAAAAACCGCCAAAAAAGGAATACCATAAAAATGATATCTCTTTTTTGTAGATAGCTCTTCATACATACACGTCTGTACATATGACAGTTCTGTTTCTATTCGAAAACAGCCCCAATCGATACATACAGAGAAATATATCGATTTCGGCAATACTTCCTTTCATCTAATTTCATAGACATCTCTGTGTCTCCATTAGAATAATCATAAGTATCGCAACCTCTATCTCACGTTTTAGGCGAGAGTGTTTGATTTATGAAGTTATTGGTAACATTTGTTTTATAATAATTTAAATTTTTCGGGGAATCAAGTGTTTTATATATATTTTTAAAATTCTTTCTTTTTCTTAGGAAGTTTGTGAAAAATGTAGCAAAATAAATTCAATGCATGTACATTAAACTTATAGTGCATTGGAGGTGGAAGAATGAAGGGGAAAAAGCCTATTTATGTTTCGACAGAAATGAACACAACAATGGAGAAATTATGGGAATACACGCAAGAACCCCACATACATACAGAATGGGATGCTCGCTTTACTGAAATTTCGTATTTAGAAAAAAAAGAAGGAGAACCACAGAAGTTTTTATATAAAACAAAAATCGGATTTGGACTTGAAATAGCTGGAGAAGGTGAATCGATAGGTGAGATAAGAAAAGAAACAGGAGAACGGATTTCTTCTTTGAAATTTTGGACGGATAATACATTATCTCTTATTCAAATAGGGCGTGGTTATTGGAAGTATACACCCCGTAAAGAACACATTCATTTTGAGACGCAATATGATTATGATACGAGGTTTGGTCGTATAGGGAATGTAATAGATTTCTATATGTTTCGGCCTTTATTAGGCTGGGCGACTGCTTGGAGTTTTGATGCTTTAAAATTATGGTTAGAAAAGGGGCTTCATCCTAGGTTGCTAATTAGAAGAACAATGACATATTGGCTCGTTTGTTTTTTATTCGCTTTTGTATGGCTATATCAAGGGATTGTACCGAAAATAATCTTTACCCATCCAGAAGAAGTGAAAATGCTTTCGGTCATAATTGGTTCAACTGAAAATAGTATTTTTATTCTTAAAATAATTGGGCTGTTAGAAGTGATTTTTGGAGTCATATGGTTACTTCCATTTCCAAAACGAAATGTATTTATAATACATATTTTCGTGTTAATAGCCTTAACGATAGCAGCAGGGTTTACGAATATCGTAAGCTTTACAGAGCCGTTTAATCCAATTACATTAAACGTTCTACTAATGGGGTTATCGATTATCGGTTATATAAATAGTTTTGATTTACCAAGTGCAAAAAATTGTAAGAGGAAGAGAAAGGGATAATGTATGACTAATATGTATGAAAGGCTATTAGGGGGTTCTTATAAAAAACTTCATCCAAAATTACAGAAACGCTATGAAATTACAGAAGAAAATAGCTTTACTGGAGAAGGAAAGATGGATGAGATTTATGGAGGTTCTTTTTTCGTAAAATTCATATTAAAAATTGCATCGAAGTTCCGTATGTTTTTCTCTGAGCGGGGGAAGGAAGTGCCATTTACAATACATAATACCGCTGAGCGAGATGGAAACGGACATGAATTTGTGCGATGGAATCGTACTTTTTATTTTCAAAATAAGAAAAGACATTTTAACGCTGTTATGCAGTGGGATAAAGAGAATAATGAAATTGTAGATTATTTTGGTGAACCGCACATACTTGTTTCTACATTGAATTTTCATATTGATGAGTTGGGGGCAATGCATATTTCTTCAAAGAAACAATGGTTTTACATGTTTGGAAGGAAAGTCCCGTTACCTAGATTCTTATACGGAGAGGCTAACATTGTAGAAAGTTATGATGAAACACTACAATGCTTTCGAATTCATGTACAAGTACGCAATCCATTAATTGGTTCATTATTTTCATATAAGGGAACGTTTGTGGAAAGGAAATAAACGATATGAGAAATATAATATTTGGTCTTGCTTGTTATATTGTTTTTCTAATATGTGAGTGGCCCGATGTAAATCCTGTTGAAGCAATTATATTATTATCTATTTTGTTATGTATACCGATGTCTTTTTGTATGATTGATAAAAGAGCAAGAAATGGATCATATGTATTATTTTATAAATCCGTATCGTTTTTATATCCGATAGCGGCAATTTGTGCAATGTTATCATTTGTAACAAATCAATATTTATTTGCGATAATTTGGTTTGTATATACGGGGATCGTTGCGTTATTTGGTATAAATAGATTACTAGAAAGAGGATGGAAACCGTTAGAAGAGACAGCTATCGATAGTGCGTTTATGTATTTGTTTTTAGGTGGTTTCTGGTTTTTTGCTTCTGTAGCAAAGATTTCGATTATGCAGTTTACTTCTGACATTGTTTTACTCACAGCTGCACACTTTCATTATTCGGCGTTTCTATTGCCATTATCAGCTGGTTTAATAGGGCGGAAGAGAGAAAAGAGCAGTAAAGTATATGATGCAATTATGTTTATTATAGTCATTTCACCAATGACAGTTGCGATTGGAATTACGTACTCAAGGGTATTTGAATTTTTTGCAGTGTTCCTATATTTATGTGCGATTTATGGTTATGGGATTTATGTTTGGTGCACGAAATTTAATGCTATCAGCGCAAAGATTCTCCTGATCATATCGTCTAGTACACTCATGGTAACAATTATGTTTTCACTTATATATTCGTATGGGAATTTGAAATATGTAATGACGATTACAATTGCCCAAATGGTTTGGATTCACGGTGTTGTTAATGGGATTGGAGTAGCGCTACCGGCATTTGTCGGCTGGATGATTGAAAAGAGTGTTCCGAACTATAAATATTACGGCAAACCAATGAGTAGATTAAGAGGAAAGGCGACAGTTGGTGAAGCATTTTTACATAACAGAAATGTAATAGATAGCAAGGAGTACAAGGGTTTAGTTGATAAAATGAATGATTTTCATAGTGAGGCATTTGATACGGCGAAGATTCCTGTAAGCATTATTCGTTTTTATGAAAATACAACAGCGTATAAGTTACAATCGCATATTAAATGGACTCGTTGGTTCCGCCCGTTCGCATTTTGTTATGAAAAAATGAGTAAGCGTGTAGGACAAATACATTTAGGAATGGGCGGCAAGTGGGAAACAATGCACGGCTCTATCATAGGGGTAATGGATGAGAAGGATGGAAGGGAGAATGTAAGAGCTTGGTTAAGAAAAAATGAAGCAGGAGAATCTATTTTTGTAGCTCTTTACTCAAAACATACGTATAAGAATGAGACATATATGAATATTGCATTGCCTCTACCATATTCGAATATGACGGGGATTTTAAAATTACGCAATGATAATAATGATTTAATTATTACTAGTAAGCTGAGAAGAAATGGTAAGGGAGATGAGGGGATCTATTTACATACTCGTTTCTTTACAATCCGTTTACCGTTAGCTGAGACGTTTATTATTAAGGAGGGTGCAAATCAAATGTTAGAAGCTAACCATAAAATGTGGATATTCGGAGTTAAGTTTTTAGAAATTGATTATGAGATTAAGAAAATAGAGGAGAAGTAAGAAAAGCTTGGAGAGATTCCAAGCCTTTTTACGTATGGGTAATGGTCATAGCAACTTGTTTATCTAAGTCGCGGTCCCAAACACGTTGAATTTCAAACGTACCTTTTTCAAAAAATAATGGGAATCTTTCTTTAAACCAATCTTGCATAGGGAGATTTAGTGCTGTATCGATTGGTACCCATAATAATTCACCTTCAGGAGGATTCATAAGAAGCTCACCTTCAAATGAATCTGTCCAATAGTTAAATACCATATATCGAACATTTTCTTTCAGATTTACGTATTCATCTAATCCTTTAAAAGTTAAATTTGAAACAAGTAATCCAGTTTCTTCTTTTACTTCTCGTTTAGCAGCTTGAACGATACTTTCTGGAAAATCTACTTTACCGCCAGGAGCGATGTAACCAGGAAAGCCTAGATGATCGGGACGTTGTATTAGCAATACTTCGTTATTCCGCTGAATCATACACATTGTATACATACGGTGTTCTATATCTTTCCAGTTTTTGCTCATACGAATCTCTCCTCTTAAAAAATAAGAATCTTATCGTTTTTAACTATAGTTATTTATGTCAAAAAATACAATAATAAGACAAAATTATACAAAAATAAATTGACTATTATTAATTTTCATAACTATAATTAGTCTGTTACATAAAAATATTGTACTTGAGAGGGGAATATATTCTATGAGAAATAGAATAATCGCAGCAGGAGTAATTGCAGCTAGTATATTATCTTATTCATCTAGTAGTTTCGCGCAAACGAAAAAATTTCCAGATGTCCCAGCTAAACATTGGGCAGAAGACTCTATTTACTATTTAGTAGAGAAAGGTGCAGTTACAGGTAACGATAAAGGAATGTTTGAGCCAGGAAAAGAAATCACTCGTGCAGAAGCAGCTACAATGATGGCTAAAATCTTAAACTTACGAATCGATACAAATGCTAAACCATCTTTCGGTGATTCTCAAAACGAGTGGTATACTCCATTCATCGCAGCCGTAGAAAAAGCTGGCGTTGTTAAAGGGAAAGGAGCGGGTGTATTTGATCCAACTGGGAAAATTGACCGAGTTTCAATGGCAGCGATGCTTGTTGAAGCATATAAATTAGAGGCAAAAGTAAAACAACCAGTACAAACAAAATTTGCAGATTTAAATGATAGTTGGGGGAAAGATAAGGCCAACATTTTAGTAGAATTAGATATTTCACAAGGTGTAAATAAAACAGAGTGGTTACCTAATAAAACTGTAACGAAAGCAGAAGCAGCGAAGTTTATTGCAAAGTCAGACTCGCTTAAAATAGGTAATCCTTTAGTAGAACAGGTGATTATTATTGATCCTGGCCATGGAGGAACAGACCCTGGGAAGGCAACGCAGGGATTACATGAAAGTGATATTGTATTAGATACTTCTAAAAGATTACAAAGTTTACTAGAGAAGAATACTCCATTTCATGCGATGTTAACGCGTGAAACAGATATTCGTCTTGGCGAAAAACAAGGAGAAGACCTTAAAAATCGTGTGGATTTCGCGAAAGAACATAATGGAGATATTTTTGTAAGTATACATGCAAATGCTTCTCAAAACCATGATGGATATGGAACAGAAACTTTTTATTATAAAGGATCTGAAAAGAAAGAATTAACTGAGCGTGAAAAAGATAGTTATATGTTAGCTAATAAAATACAAAAGAGATTAGTTAAAGCGCTAGATACAAGAGATCGTGGTGTGAAACCAGAAGACTTTTATGTACTAAGAGAAAATGAGATGCCAGCAGTACTAACGGAGCTAGCATTTTTAGATAATAGCACGGATTATGAGAAGTTAGCTTCAGAATCTGGAAGACAAATAGCTGCTGAGGCAATTTATGCTGGGATTTTAGATTATTATGAGTGGAAAGGCTTCGATGTTTCTAAATCTCGTTTAACGAAATAATAATGTTGATTGCTAAGCCCATCGTCTATATAAAGATGGGCTTTTTATGTAAGTTTGTGTAATTTTGTATTGGAATAAAAAGATATATCGTATTATGCTGATTATAAATAAAATAATGGTAGATTAGTTTATTTGTATCACGTATACTTTTACTGTTGACTATTTAAGAGTTTGTTAGTTTAATAGGGAAAATTATACGATAAAGGGAGGCAAGTTAACACGGGACAAGCATATACATAACGTGTTAAAAAATTTATGAAAAAAGTTATTTCTAATGTGTTAGCAGTGACAGTCGCGCTTCAAGTAGTGATGGCTCCAGCAACTTCGTTTGCATCTACAAAGGAATTTCCAGACGTTCCGAAAAATCATTGGTCATTTGAAGCGATTACTGATTTAACGTCAAAAGGGGTTATTGCAGGGTACGATAATGGTAAATTTGGTTTTGGAGATGTTGTAACTCGTGAGCAAGTAGCAGCATTAATGTATCGTGCATTAAAACCAGAAACTAAAAAAGCTTATAAAAATCCATACTCTGATATTAGTGCAGGAACGACGATGTTCCCAAAAGAAATTTTGGCATTAACAGATATGGGGATTTTCGTAGGTGATGATAAAGGGACATTTAGACCGAAAGAATCGTTAACTCGTGCTGAAATGTCTGTTATTTTGCAAAGAGCATTTCAATTAGAAGTAAAAGCACCACATACATTTAATGATATAGATGCAACACACTGGTGGGCAAAAGAAGCAATTAGTGCATTACAATCTAATGGTGTATCAGTAGGGAATGGGCTTGGAGGATTTGATCCATCAGGTGTATTAACACGTGAAAGCTATGCACAACTATTATATAGAGCAATGCAACTAAAAAAAGATGTTCCTGAGGAACAACCATCATATATTAATCTAGATGTGACATTACCATCTAACGTAACTGCGCAAGAGATTGATAATTTTATTGAAAAATCTCATTCGGATAGTCCACTTATTGGAACTGGTAAAGATTTTATTCAAGCACAAAATGAGTATGGTGTGAGTGCACTATATTTAGTAGCACATGCAATCTTAGAATCTGGTTACGGTAAATCAGAAATTGCATATCGTAAACATAATTTATTTGGTTTAAGAGCATATGATCGCGATCCATTTGCATACGCAAAATATTTACCATCATACAAGGACAGTATTTCTTACAATGCTGATTATGTAAGAAAGAATTACTTAGAAAAAGGTGCTGATCATTTTAATGGTTACACATTGCCTGCTATGAATGAAAAGTATGCAACGGATAAAGAATGGGCTGGTAAAATTGCTAATATTATGGAGCGTATTAAACCGTTTAACAAAAAAGATTATGAAAATGTAAAACGATTACCAAAAAATCCTAATACATTAAATGTAGAGACATTAGGAAAAGAAATTCCATATAAAGATTATGCAAAAGGTGCAACAGCTACTATTCAATTAGTAGGTTCTTACTACCAAGTGCCATATCCATTTGGCTATACAATTAAGAGTGTACCAAATATTACGCAAAATGAAGTTGGAAAATTAGAAAATGGTAAGAAGGTAAATGTATATCGTGAAGATCCAAACGGCTTTGTAGAATTCTCATTTGAAAATACTCAAGAAAAGTATTGGACATTGAAGAAAAACTTAAAAATATAAATAAAAGGGTGTTTTCATTTATGAAAACACCTTTTTATTTATATTCATCAAGTAATATTCCGTAGTATGTAAGATCCATAGGTTCACCGGATTTTACAACATGTTGTTTAAACGTCCCCTCATGTTTCATTCCGATTTTCTCCATAATTCGCCAGGAACCAGGATTATTTGTAAAAGCTGCTGCGAATATTTTATTTAAATGTAGCTCATTGAATCCATAGTGTAGTAGTGCTTTCGCTGCTTCGGTACCAAATCCATTCCCCCAATAAGGTCTTCCAATCCAATAGGCCAATTCTCCACGTTTATGGATATGATCTAAATTTAAATTCATTACACCTAATAATTCGTTATTATTCTTATCTATTATAGAGAAAATCACAACCTTTTTATCGGTTTCTGCTTGTAGCATATATGTAATAAAATCTTTTGCAGAGCCTTTTGGGTATGGGTGTGGAATAGATAGGGTTGTTTTAGCAACATCATAATCGCTAGCTAATTTTTCGATTACTAGAGCGTCATCTAACTGTAATGAGCGTAATATGAGTCTTTCTGTCTCAATTGTTTTCATATAATGTCCCCTTTGTGTTTTTGATAATATTACCATAAATTTGATGAATTCATATATAATTAGATTGAATATTATTAAAAATAAAACATTTTATTAGGATGATTTAATCCTTCGAAAAGAGGAGAGAGGTATGCAAGGAGAAATACCAACAGAGAAAAATTTAAGTTATATCGGTAAATTGCTATTGCCAGTTAAAGCGTCACCGCATTTTAAATTTTTATGGATTGGGCAATTGCTTTCGACTTTAGGTAGTTCGATAACGATGGTTATTTTGCCAGTCGTTGTGTATTCATTAACTGGTTCAACAGTTGTAATGGGAATGACTATGGCGATGTACATGCTTCCTAATACTCTTGCGTTACCGTTTGCTGGATTAGTCGTAGATCGAATGGATCGGGTGAAAGTAATGTTATTTACAGATATCATTCGCTGCATATTAATGCTATTACTTGCAACACTTATATTTATGGATGTTTTAACAATTCCACTTCTATATGTACTCGTAGCATTATATGGACTTATGGAAGGGATATTTCAGCCAGCGTATGCGGCTGTAAGAGCAAAAGTATTTGTACCGGAAATTCGAAATGCAGCCAATGCATTAACTCAAATGAGTAATCAAGGTATAAGACTAATTGGACCGGCTCTTGGAGGCTTGATCGTTTCAGTTGCCTCTGCCGGAATAGGGTTTGGGCTAGATGCAGTAACTTATTTGCTATCATTTTTCTGTTTATTATTTTTAAGAGAAATAAAGTTTAAAAAAGTAAACCATATTGAAAGAAGAAAGATCGATTACAAACACGAGTTTATGGAAGGTGTTTTCGTTTTAAAAAGTCATCCGTGGCTATGGATTACAATTTTAGTATTTTCTTTCATCAATATTTGTTATGCAGGAATTATCGTCGTATTAATTCCATGGTTATTTAATGTTCATCATCATTTTGAAGCATATGTGTATGGATTAGGAATGGCATCCTCTGGTGTTGGAGCTGTAATTGCCGCGCTAATATTTGGCGGGAGAGAACGGTGGCATAAGCGAGGATTACTTGCCTATGGTGGTGTTTTAATAAGTGGTTGTGCGCTTTTAATAATGCCGTTTATTGCTTGGGCACCTGCTTTGATTGCATTAATGGCAATTGAAGGTTTCGGTATGATGATATTTGGACTCATTTGGGAAACAAGTTTACAAGAGCTTGTGCCAGAAGAAGCATTTGGAAGAGTGGCAAGCCTTGATATGTTAGGTTCATTTGCTTTATTGCCACTAGGTTATGTGGTTATAGGATGGTTAGCTACTGTCATAGGTGGTGAGATAACGATTATAACACTAGCTATTTTAGTACTTGTAACAATTGGAATAGCGTTTACTGTACCAAGTATTAGGCGGTTTGATTAAATATGTAGGTTAAAAGGGGGGATGGTATATGAATATAGAAAACCTACATGATTTACTAGTACATGAATTGGGATGTAAATACATTTTTGGAGAAAAGGTATTTGAAGCAAAAAGTTTCACAGTCTATCTCGCTACCCATAGAGAAAATAGGCTGGCTTATAACTTACTCGTATTAATAAAGCATCTTTATAATGAAAAGCCCTCCGTACATATTTGGCATAAGAAAATTAGTATGGAAGCAGCAGAAATGGAAATTACAAAAGAAGTGACAGAAGCAATTCAATCTGGTTTTGTAAAAAAAGAGTAAGCCCTAATCAAATTAGAGCTTACTCTTCATTAAATATAAATGTTTCTTTCATTTGTTTACCTTCATTTACTGGATGGCCGTTGTAAGAGAAGTTCTTTTCTTCCCAAGTGATGACGACTTTGAAATTATGGCTGTTAAAGTCTAATGGGAATACGATGTAATCAAAGCTTGTATCATTTTTTGAAACGTTGTTATTTAAAGCGGTAGAATTAAAAGTAGCTTTAGAGGTAGGAGTGTTATCAAGTATTTCCACAGCTACGTTTGATACATCATTACCGATGTTTTTTACGAGTAAACTATACGTATCAAATACACCTTGTTTTGGTTGGATTGCTTGCTTGTTTGCGCTATGAGATTTATCAATTTTGACATACCACTGTTTAGACTTTGATGCAATTGGTAGTGATTGAAATGTGTATGCACTAGCTTGTATTGGTAGTGCTAAGCATATAAGTGTAAAGAAAGTTAATATTTTTCGTTTCATTTTTTGAGAGCTCCCATTCTTTAATGGATTTAATTGTTATTTTTCTTCTTTTTTTGAGATAATATACCGTACGATTTTAGGGGGAGGATATATTGAAAGAACTTGTAAGTATGGGAAGCAGTATTTTTCTACAACTATTATTTTTGTATATATTTATTTCTGGTGTTTTATTAGAACTCAATTCATGGTATGCAGTAGTTATTTATGTGACTATTGCTATAATAAGTCTTCTTCTGGGGATATACTCGATGATTTTCTCTATGAAGAGAAGGCCGAATACTCTTTTTCTAACACTACCAGGTGGAATTATAATAACATTATTTTCAATGTTAATTATTGGATTTACAGTATTTGCTTATTTTTTACCAGAAGGAGGTATTCCGCCTGTCATTCATTTGTAGTATGAGTGAATCGATGGAGTTCCTATTTTTTATTGTTAGTCTTTCTAAGTAAGCGACATACATCTTAAAAAAGGAAACTGTGTAGAGTTTTTTTGTGCATAGTCTCCTTTTTTGTTTTTGTAATTAATAATAGGTGTGTTTAAGGATGCTTGGAAGTATAGTGGTGATATTAATTTATCGATATCAAGAAGAGTAGAGAGTGTTTTTCGAAAAAAATTTTGATTTGAAAAAAATCCCAATGAATATGTTAAAATAACATTGTCATACAACAAGGGGGATTTGTTTTATGGA
Source organism: Bacillus sp. LSHTCR4 (assembly GCF_057197025.1). NCBI lineage: Bacteria > Bacillati > Bacillota > Bacilli > Caryophanales > Bacillaceae > Bacillus > Bacillus sp. LSHTCR4. The sequence goes on from NZ_JBXUNO010000001.1 coordinate 822,573, forward strand.
AAATGGAGTTCTTGCTAAAGTAGATGTAACGAAAAGAATTGAATCAAAATCTAAGTACAATAAGAAACTTGAAAAATATCAAAGGCGCTTATTGGCGTTGCAGCAAATAGTAAAAGAAGAAAAAATCGCAGTTATACTTGTTATGGAAGGTTGGGATGCAGCTGGAAAAGGTGGAGCGATTAAACGAGTGACTGAGCATCTTGATCCACGAGGTTTTCAAGTAACTCCAATTGGAGCACCTGCACCTCATGAAAAACGGTACCATTATTTGCAACGTTTCTGGCGGAAACTTCCTCAATACGGACAAATCACCATTTTCGATCGCTCATGGTACGGCCGTGTGTTAGTTGAGCGTGTGGAAGGTTTTGCTACACAGGAAGAATGGATGAGAGCGTACGATGAGATCAATGATTTTGAAAAACTATTAACAGATGATCATTATATAATCGGGAAGTTCTTCTATCATATTAGTAAAGATGAACAATTAAAGAGGTTTAAAGATAGAGAGAACAATCCTTTGAAAAGATGGAAAATTACAGACGAAGATTGGCGAAACCGCGAAAAATGGGACGAGTATGTTGAAGCAATGGAAGAAATGTTTGAAAAAACAAATAAGCCAAATGCGAAATGGCAAATTATCGCGAGTAACGATAAATTATACGCTCGTTTGAAAACGTTGAAAGTGATTATTTCGTTAATTGAGGATTATTTTGTAGAGCATGGTATAGAATTACCTTCTTATTATTATGAAATGAAAGAAGGTAAGATAGAGGATTTGGAAACGATGCAAGATGGAGCTGTAAAATAGTTAACATATTGTATATGAAATATAAAGAAAGAGCATCTTGTAATTTTAGGAAACTAAATTATAGGATGTTTTTTTGTTTAGAAGCATTGTTTCAATTCCATCACTATGTTCTAACTTTCTTAAATAACTGGAAGATGACAATTGAAAAATAGTATGATTTGATATTAAGATTGTTAAAAAGAGAATGTGTAGAGGAGTTAATATGAGATTTTTAATTGAATATAAAGATTTTAAAAATAAAGAGGGAAACAATAAAACCTTAACTGTACTAGATACATTTTTAAATGAGCACTTAATTGGTAAATATCATGGACAAACCTTTGATACAATTTTGGTAAGATTTATTAACAATTCACCTGCAACAAGAAAATTTAAAAATAAGTCTCTTTATAAAATAATAGCTGAGATTGAATTAATAGGGGATTTTAAAAATAGTAATAAATTAAATTTTGAGGAATTTCAAATGGCGTTATTAAAAATAGAAGAAGCAATAAAAAAAGTTCGGCACATTAAGTTGAAAGAACCTTTAGATTATAAAGAGGATGAGCTTTTAAACGATTATTATAAAGCAATTGAAAAAGCACCGAAAAATATAGAAGAGCTGAAGAATTATGCTCGAGTAGAAGAAAAAAAGAAATTTTATAATAATGCAAAACGAAGCGATTGTTTAATGTATAAGTATAAAACTAATCCAACGGAATTGAACAGAAATATAGTTGGTATTCGTATATATGACCAACTTGAAAATGGAATGTTAGCACCTTTTGATTATATTTATTCGGAGTTATTTAGTAATTTGTTGAGGCGTGCCGAGGTGAAACTTCCAAATTACAGTGAAATATACGTTAATATTGGTGAAACAATAGAAGATGCAAAACAAGAAATATCATTAGAAACATGGCATAAATACACATATGCTGCATTGAATTTATCTAAGTACTTATGTAGCAACAAATATGAAAAATCTCAAATGCTTTTTGAAAGCGTATGTGATGGATTGAGATTAATTGCGGAGTTTGATCATTTAGAAAAAGAGAAAATAGAAAAAGTGATTAATTATATTAAAAATAATGGAGAAGATTTTGATTTAGTTTATACAGCAAAGGAGAATAAAAACTATAGGGCTGAAGTTATTTATAAAGTTCCTAAAGAGTATAGAGATAAAGCTGAGTATAGACTTAGAGTAATAGATTTAAAAACAGGAAATATAGGAATTGTTCATATTGATTGTATTAATACATATTGGGCTCCGTATAGCTTTGGTAAAATATTATTAAAAAAAGATGAAATTGTTATTAAAGGAAGAGAAAGTTTCAGAGCAGAAATCTCGCGAAAGCAAGATAAACTACCTTCTGAATATAAATTTAAAATTCTAGAGCTTTTTTGAATATATTCATTATAGTTATGCTTTCGTTTCTAAAAAGAGAAATAAAGGCATGTCTGTATTTAAATGAGATGAATCAAGGATAAAGTAACAACTACCATTATTATTGAATATGACACAACAATTATAGTACATTAACAAGTGGAATTTATTATATAAAGTAGGTGAGGAATTGCTAGATAGGGCGGGAGCTTTAAAAAATAATCGAATGTATACAGAAGAAGAACAACAAAAATTATACAAAAGAACATTAATAATCGTAAGCTTTTCACAAATGTTTGGCGGAGCAGGTTTAGCTGCTGGCATTACAGTAGGTGCACTTCTTGCACAGCAAATGCTTGGGACAGATGCATTTGCAGGTTTACCGGCTGCTATGTTTACGATGGGATCTGCGATAGCGGCTTTCTTTGTCGGGAAGTTATCGCAAAAACATGGTCGCCGCATAGGACTTGCAGCGGGTTTTATAGTAGGGGGACTAGGGGCTATTGGAGTTGTATTGGCAGCTTTAACAAATAGTATTATTCTTTTACTAGTTTCTTTACTCATATATGGTGCAGGTACGGCTACGAATTTACAAGCGCGTTATGCTGGAACGGATTTAGCGAATAAGAAGCAAAGAGCAACTGCCATTAGTATTACGATGGTAATGACGACTTTTGGTGCAGTCGCAGGTCCAAATTTAGTAGGTGTAATGGGAAGGTTTGCTCATTCAATTGGAATTCCTGAACTTGCTGGCCCATTCATATTATCAGCGGCGGCGTTTATACTGGCGGGTTTTGTCCTTTTTGTTATGCTACGTCCAGATCCGTTACTTGTTGCTAATATGATAGAAACATATAAACAAGAGCATACATATAAAGGGCAAGCAGTAACAGAAGAAGCGAAAGAAAATAAAAGAGGCATTACGGTTGGAGCTATCGTAATGATACTTACACAAATCGTGATGGTTGCGATTATGACAATGACGCCAGTTCATATGGGACACCATGGTCATGGATTAAGTGCAGTAGGTCTTGTAATTGGTTTTCATGTAGGTGCAATGTATCTTCCATCTCTCGTTACGGGAATGTTAATTGATAAAATTGGCAGAACTACGATGAGTATAGCTGGTGGAGTAATCTTATTAGCAGCAGGTGTCATAGCTGCGATAGCGCCGAGTGATTCTTTAATACTATTAATCGTTGCATTGTCTTTACTTGGATTAGGATGGAACCTTGGTTTAATCAGTGGTACTGCTCAAATTGTTGATGCAACTATACCTTCTACACGTGCAAAAACACAAGGGAAGATAGATGTGTTTATTGCGTTAGCTGGAGCTTCTGGTGGAGCGATGTCAGGAATGGTAGTAGCGAATTCGAGTTATGCGGCATTGTCATTAGCTGGAGGAGTATTAGCTTTCATGCTGATTCCTGTTGTGATATGGTCTCAAAAAGGAGAAAGAAATTAAAGAAGAGGTTCTAGTTATTGACTAGAACCTCTTTTTCATACATTTAACTTAAATCCCACTCCACAATAATACCTAAATGTGTAAGACCACCACCAAATCCGTACAGTAAAAGTGTGTCTCCGTTATTTAATTTCCCTTCTTTTCTAGCTAAATCTAGAGCGAGTGGAATAGAGACAGAAGATGTATTCCCCATATATTCCACGCTCGTTAATGTTTTTTGTATTGGAATTTGAGATTTTGCACAAATAGATTCAATCATGCGTAAGTTAGCGCTATGAGGAATGAACCAGTCTATATCATCCATTTTCATATTTGCGGTATGTAATAGTTCTTTTATACCTGCTGGTACTGTGCGTGTTGCCCATTTATATACTTCTCTCCCATTTTGAACGATTTTTTCATTTGTTTGCAGCGGTGTGTCATTCATAGTAGTAGATAAATTTGTTCTGTATAGATGAATACCGCCGTGCCCATTTGTGCCCATATGATACGCGATAAAGCTTGGTTTGTTTTCATCTCTTTCTAATAAAATAGCTCCAGCACCATCGCCGAATAAAATACATGTCGTTCTATCGGTGTAATCAGTAACTTTAGATAATGTCTCTGTCGCTACGACAAGTACTTTTTTATGTGATCCAGAAGTGATCAAGCTATTACCGACGTGCAAGCCATATGTGAAACCAGCGCAAGTGGCATTTAAATCAAATGCCATTGTATGAGGTATGTTGAAGTATTGTTGTATTTGGCAAGCAACACTAGGGAAAACGTAATCAGCAGTAGTAGTAGCGACAATGATACAGTCGACATCTTCTAAGTTTTTCTTATATGTTGTACATAAATTTTCAACTGCTTTAATGGCTAAGTTTGAGGAGTATTCATCTTCGCTAGCGATTCTTCTTTCCTTCATTCCTGTTCTTTGTACAATCCATTCATCATTCGTATCGATCATTTTTTCTAAATCATTATTAGATAATATTTGATTTGGAACATGAGTGCCAATTGCAGTAATACGGGATTTAGAATTCATAGGAACAGCTCCTAACTTCGTTTTTATAACCTGATACTAATATCAGGTTATAAAAATGTCAATAAAGATTTTTTGTTTGTGGAAATCATTATATTTTAATAAAACGAAAAGGGATTTGAGGAGTGATGTCCAAATAATATACGGAAAGCTTCTAAAATTGATCATGAAGGGGTTTGAGATTCTTGAAAAGAATCGTATATGTATTGTCTCTAGTTTTAATTTGCAGCCTTACTTATTTTATTTTACCAGAGAAGTCTTACGCTTGTGAGTGTGTGAAAGCATCATCAGAAGAGAAGTTACAAAACAATGATGTAGTGTTTGAAGGTAAGGTATTAGAGGTTCAAGAGAAGGACGGAAAAATGAAAACATTATTTGAAGTGAAGAGAATTTGGAAAGGGACAAGCTCTTCGCAAGTGATTGTATATACAAGTTTTAGTAGTTGTACATTTCCTTTTTCAGAGGGGGGAGAGTACATAGTCTTTTCTTCTTATAGAGGAGAGGAAAACTTAGAGACATCTATGTGTAGTGGAACGAAGAGGTTAGATGAGGCAGGAGCGGACAAAGTTGCTTTAAGTCAAATTGCAAAAGAATCTGTTCCGACGAATAAAGTCGATTTAAAAGGTGGCATGTTGAACGGTTTAAGCTGGTGGCAAGTTGTTACTCTTTCTGTAGGTCTGTTACTGATAGTAGTTCTTGTGATTTTTAGTGTAAGAAGAACTCGCAAAAAATGACGATTAAAGTAAAAATATAAAGATTTTCTTTCGTGTGATATAGGTTGTTAAACCTTGTGAAAGCGAATTACTTATGCTACACTTTATGTAACTTAAAATGAACGGAGGGGCTTCCTTTGATCTTAATCAGATTACGTCTCAATACTTTGTGCCAATAATTGAATAGCGCTCAAAGGCTCTGTCTGTGTACAGAGTGAACGGGATTGGTCTGCCTATTTTAAAGGAACCCTTTATTAAGCTTATATGTGAAAAAGAGGGAGGGACGAATACGCCCTCTTTTTGTTTTGCCTTTATAAATAGAATGGGATTGTATAGGTGAACACTTATTGTGGATACGTGTATGATCTTGGGACTTAATGACTATGAGATAGGATGAAAGCACAACTTTCTTCTATTTCTTTGGTGAACCCTTATCCGTTTACGAAAACACAGGCAGTGACCTGTGTTTTTTATTTTACGTAATCGAAATGGAGGAATAAATATATGGAAGAATTATTACAGAGAGCAGTTTTAGTTGGAGTAAATTTAGGTAATGAAGATGATTTTGCATATTCGATGGAAGAGCTAACGAATCTTGCAGAAGCTTGTGATGTAGAGGTAATTGGACAAGTGACGCAAAATTTACAACGTGTGAATCCATCCCATTATATTGGAAAAGGAAAGATTGAAGAAGTAGCAGCCTATGTAAATGAAGTAGATGCGAATATGGTAATCTTTAATGACGAATTATCTCCTTCACAAATTCGAAATTTAGAAACGGATTTAGATTGTAAAGTAATTGACCGTACCATATTAATTTTAGATATTTTTGCGCAACGTGCAAAAACGAAAGAAGCGCAGCTGCAAGTAGAGGTGGCCCACCTTCAGTATATGATGCCTCGTTTAATTGGTCTTCGTGAGTCGTTAGGAAGACAGAGCGGCGGTGTTGGTACGAAAAATAAAGGTGTCGGTGAGAAGAAATTAGAGTTGGATCGTCGTAAAATTGAAGAACAAATTTCAGTTTTAAATAAAGATTTAGAAGCACTTGTTGCGCAGCGTCAAACGCAGCGAAAACAACGTAAGAAAAATGAAGTACCTGTTGTAGCATTAGTCGGTTATACGAACGCAGGAAAATCAACGACGATGAATGCGATGCTTGAAATTTATAATGGGACAGAAGAAAAACAAGTATTTGAAAAAGATATGTTATTCGCAACGTTAGAAACATCAGTGCGAAATATTGATTTACCAGATAATAAATCATTCTTATTAACAGATACAGTTGGATTTGTAAGTAAATTACCGCATCATCTTGTGAAAGCATTCCGTTCAACGTTAGAAGAAGTAGCGGAAGCAGACTTACTTATTCATGTTGTAGATTATGCAAATCCAAATTATGAACAGTTAATTGATATTACAAATGAAACGTTAAAGAAAATTGGAGTAGAAAATATTCCAACAATCTATGCTTATAACAAATCAGATATGGTAGATGTTGAAATTCCGAAAGTACAAGAAGACCGTGTTTATTTATCGGCGAAGAAACATGTTGGAATAAAAGAGCTTGTCGAAATGATTCGCTCACACATTTATAAAGAGTATACGAAGTGTGAAATGTTAATTCCGTATGATCAAGGACAGGTAGTTTCTTATTTCAATACTCATGCGCACGTTCTATCTACGAGTTATGAAAACGAAGGTACGAAACTAGAAGTGGAATGTAAGACGAGCGATTACGAAAAATATAAGCGTTTTGCAATTTAATAAAGAAGGCGATCCTAAAATGTTTTAGGATCGCCTTTTTCTTATTCTGTAATAGAGGCCCATTTATAAGAATAAATTCCTGCAAATGGACGAACAACAACACCTTTTACTGTTGGACGTTCTAAATATACAAGTCCTGATTGGAAGATTGGAGCGATAGCTGCATCATCTTCAAGTAAGATTTTCTCGGCATCTTGGAACGCTTTCCAACGTGCTGGTAAGTCAGTTACTAAAGTAGAGCTCGTTTTCTCAATTAATTCGTCGTATTGTTTGTTTGAGTAACTCATCTTATTAAACGGTCCGTCTGTGACGAACATATTTAAAAATGTTGTAGGATCAGGATAATCTGGTCCCCAAGTAGAAAGTGAAATTTCAAAATCTCCATTTCCTTCACGATCTAAAAATGCTTTTACTGGAAGTGGTTGTAATGTGATTTTTAATCTAGGTAAGTTTTTTTCCAGTTCACCTTTTAAAAACTCACTAATTTTTTTATCGTTAGACTCATCTGTTGTTATGATTGAAAGAGAAGCGTTTTGTAAGTTTGTTTCTTTTTTCGCAGTTTCCCATAGTGTTTTAGCTTCTTTCACATTTGTTTCTACTTTTACATGACTTGTACTGCGAAAATCTTTATTGTCAGGTCCTTTTACGAATCCTTTTGGAACGAATGCATTCGCAGGTATAGAACCATTGTTTAAAATCGTTGTTGCGATTCCTTGTTTATCAAAAGCAAGCGAAATTGCTTTACGAGCATTTTTGTTTGCTAATAAAGGATTCTTTTGGCTGAATCGGAAAAATGTTACGGAAGGACGTTCCATTTTCTTTAAGCTTGGATCTTTTTGATATTTATCAACAAACTCTGAATTAATTGTAATTCGGTCTACTTGTTTGCTTTCAAATAAATTAACAGCTGTTGAAGTATCTTTTACAATATTTACATTGATTTCATTTAATTTCACATTTTTATTATCCCAGTAGTTCGGGTTTTTCGTCATTTTATAACTTGTATCATGTTTCCATTCACTTAATTGGAACGGTCCGTTATAAACTACATTTGCAGCTTCAAGTCCGTAATTTTTCCCTTGCGCTTCTACAACTTTTTGGTTTTGAGGATAAAATGTTGCAAATCCCATTAACCCTAAAAAGTATGGAACAGGGTGTTCTAACTGTACTTCTAATGTTTTATCGTCAATTGCTTTTACACCAAATGAGTCAATTGGTAATTCTTTTTTATTTATTTTTTCAGCGTTTTTAATATCGAACATAATGTGTGCGTATTCAGAAGCAGTTTCTGGATTTACGGCACGTTTCCATGCATATTCAAAATCATGAGCAGTTACTGGATCGCCATTTGACCATTTTGAATCGTGTAGTGTAAATGTATATGTTTTTCCGTCTTCGCTCAGTTTGTATGATTCAGCGGCTGCAGGAACAGGTTTATTGTCAGGCCCAGGCATATATAATCCTTCCATTACGTTGTTTAAAGCAGCGTAAGAAAATCCATCGGTTGCGATAGATGAATCAAGTGTAGAAATTTCCCCAGCTTCTACAATGTTTAATACTTGTTTTGAAGATTCTTGTTTCTTTTCTCCAGTAGTTGTTGCCTCTTGTTTTTGACCACATGCTGTTAAAAACATAGATAATGTGATTGAGAGTGCAACGATTCCTTTAGTTTTTTTCTTCATAGTTGTCATCCTTCCCTTCACCTCTGCCTTAGTATAAAAGAAAATATAGAAAATTTCTATAAATAAATCCGATAAAACGTATAGAAAAAATATATTATGTAAGAAGTGATATTTCTGGAAAAAGAAATGAAACCAGTATAGAATAGAAATGTTTCAAAAGTCAGAATTTATTACACCTACTGTAATAAATATATATTTTGTACAGGAAGGAGAAATACACATATGCAGGCAGTTTCGAAAAAAAACAAAGTAGAAACACCGACAATATATCGAATATTATTTGCGATTAGCTTCGGTCATTTTTTAAATGATTCGATGCAAGCAGTTGTGCCCGCGTTGTTTCCTATTTTGGAAAAAACGATGAATTTATCCTATATGCAAGTAGGGTGGATTGCGTTTGCATTAAATATGACGTCATCGATTATGCAACCGGTTTTTGGTATGTATTCGGATAAGAAACCGTCACCATTTTTATTACCGCTCGGAATGTTTTCGAGTATGCTTGGGATGATTGGACTTGCATTTGCACCGAATTTTATTATTGTTATTATTTCTGTTTTATTTATCGGATTAGGTTCCGCAGTCTTTCATCCAGAAGGTGCCCGAGTTGCTTATATGGCGTCCGGTGCAAAACGGGGCTTAGCGCAAGCGATTTATCAAGTAGGAGGAAATACAGGGAACTCCTTAGCTCCTATTTTTACAGCGTTAATTTTCGTTCCGCTCGGTCAAATTGGTTCTTTAGGTTTTACAGCCTTTGCAGCGGTAGGAATTGTATTATTAATTTTCGTATCAAATTGGTATAGGAATGAATTAGCAACTGGCGCTGTGAGAAGAAAAAAGAGGGCTGCGCTTGAGGCAGAACATGCGATTGTAAGTACACATATTAAATTTGTTATTTTACTTCTTGTTTTTCTTACTTTTGTACGCTCTTGGTACGGTGCTGGTATCGGGAATTTTTATCAATTTTACTTAATTGAGCATTACGACTTATCTATAAAAAATGCTCAGTATTTCGTCTTCGCATTTATGATTGCTGGTGTATTAGGAACTTTCTTCGGTGGACCGTTAGCAGATCGATTTGGAAAGAAAACAATTATTGTATTTTCAATGCTAGGTTCAGCACCACTTGCACTTTTATTACCTCACGTTTCGCTCGTGTGGGTTGTACCGCTATTTTTATGTATCGGTTTTATTAGTTCAAGTAGTTTTAGTGTAATTGTTGTGTATGCGCAAGAGCTTGTTCCTGGAAAAGTAGGAATGGTATCTGGATTAATTGTAGGGCTTGCGTTTGGACTCGGCGCTTTAGGATCTGTAGTCCTTGGGAAATTGGCGGACATATATAGTCTACAATTCATTATGTTACTATGTAGTTGTCTACCATTAATTGGACTTACTTCTTGGTTATTACCAAGTGATAAGAAAACGATAGAATAGGGGATGCGCCATGAAATTATGTGAAAACGTAACAGAATTAATAGGAGATACACCTGTCGTCCGATTATCTAAATTTATTCCAGAAGACGCAGCAGATGTGTATGTAAAACTAGAAATGTTTAATCCATCGCGCAGTGTGAAAGACCGTGCTGCCTATAATTTACTGCACGTTGCAGAAGAAAATGGTCTCATCAAACCAGGAGATACAATTATTGAGCCGACAAGTGGAAATACAGGAATAGGCTTAGCAATGAATGCAGCCGCAAAAGGATATAAAGCGATTTTAATTATGCCAGATAATATGTCAAAAGAGCGTATAAATTTATTAAAAGCATACGGTGCAGAAGTAGTTTTAACACCGGCAGAACAAAGAATGCCAGGAGCAATTGCGAAGGCGTTAGAATTGCAAAAGCAAATTCCAAATAGTTTTATTCCGCAACAATTTGAAAATCCAGCAAATCCAAATATTCATCGTTATACAACTGCACTTGAAATTTATGAACAAATGGATGGAGAACTTGATGCCTTTGTAGCAACGGCAGGAACAGGCGGAACGATTACAGGGACTGGGGAAACGTTAAAAGAGAAACTACCAAACTTATATATTGCAGTAGTAGAACCGAAAGGATCTCCAGTACTATCAGGCGGTGTTCCAGGTCCTCATAAATTAGTAGGAACAAGTCCAGGGTTTATCCCAAAAAACTTAAATACAGAGGTGTATAACGAAATTATTCAAATTGCAGACGAAGAGGCTTTAACGACAATGAGAAACTTAGCTAGACAAGAGGGATTATTAGTTGGGCCGTCTTCTGGTGCTTCTGTTTACGCAGCGATTATGATTGCGAAACGATTAGGTGCTGGTAAAAAAGTTTTATGTATTGCACCTGATACAGGGGAACGTTATTTGAGTATGGGATTATTTGAATGAAGATGATACAAACCCCTTACTCGTGAAATTGTTACGAGTAAGGGGTTTGTTTTAGGTTGTAAAGAGGGGGGAGAATAACAATGAAACTATTAAAACCAATACATGAATATAGTGAAGAAATTTTGGAATATAAACATGCGTTTTTACAATCAGGAGAACAACCACACGGAAGTAGTTCTTTACAAAATTTTGATTCTCTCGATGAATGGTTTGAAAAAGTGAGTATACAAGAATCGGGAGAAAACTTACAAGGTAATCGAGTACCGTCTAGCCAATTTTTAAGTTTTGAAAAAGGGGAACTTATAGGTTTTGTAAATATTAGACATCGATTAAACGAAGAATTATTGCGGGAAAGTGGTCATATTGGATATAGTGTACATCCGGATAAACGTCGCCGAGGTTACGCGACAAAACAATTGAAACTTGCATTGGGTGAAGCACAAAAATTAGGATTGCAGAAAGTGTTAATAACTTGTGATAAAGCTAATATCGCTTCGGCTAAAACGATTCAAAAGGTTGGCGGTGTGTTAGAAAATGAAGTAGTTTCTTCTCATACTGGGGAAATTGTACAACGTTATTGGGTAGAAATATGATGTAGTGGAACTTTGAAAAGGGAATACAATGTGTAATATCGAAATAAATAAATGAAGTAAGGCTGTAATGCAATTATAGGGGGAAATGAAGTGGGGTTAAAAGAGAAAGCAATAGAAATGTCGGAGATTTATAGGAGAAATCCAAAAGTAGAGGCTATTATTTTAGCAGGCTCAGTAGCTAGAAAGTTAGAAGATGAACATTCAGATATAGAACTACATATTTTATGGTCAATGCCACCAGAGAATGAGGATCGTAAAGGGCCTATTAACTATATTGGTGGAACAATTTTGTCATATCATCCTTACGAGGAAGAAGAATGGTCGGAAACGTATTTGACGAAAGAAGGAATTAAATTAGAGATTAGTAACTTTTTAACAGAAACAGTAGAGAAAGTTATTTCGGATGTGGTGGATCAATATGATATAAGTTATGAAAAACAATGTATCGTATCATCCGTGCATGACGGTGTTAGTTTGTATGGGGAAGAGAAAGTGAATGAATTAAAAGATAGAGTGGTAGCATATCCAGAAAATCTAGCGAAACGGATGATTTCAGAGAATCTTTGGTTAAGCAATCGCTGGCATAATCGAGAGGCTCTTTTAAAACGAAAAGATTGGCTTATGCTATATGATGTTATTTGTGAAGCACAAAGAAATATATTTGGGGTCTTATTTGGTTTAAACCAAATGTATGTGCATCATCCTGCCTTTAAATGGATGCCGAATAACGTGGACCGAATGAGTATTAAGCCTGAAAACTTATATGAGCGTATGGCGAATGCGTTAATAGGAAAACCAGAGTATAGTGTACAGGAGTTAGAAGTGTTAATCGAGGAGCTATTACAGTTAGTAGAACACCATGCTCCAGAATTAAATATTGCAGAACAGCAAAAACGTATTCAATATGCGAAGTAAAAAAGAAGGGGTGTAACAATGAGTTACACCCCTTCTTTCTTTTTATCCCGCTTTAATGGGCAGTAAGACCCCCACCTCAAAATTCAGCGAGAGCAAAGAAGTTAGGTGGTGGATTAACTGACCATAAAAGTCCGATTGGTTCAACTAATAATCAGTGGGGGATGAAGAAAACTCCCACTGATTAAAGTTTCACTTTATTTAATCAATTTACCTAGTATGGGTAATCGTTGAATCTTATCACCGAGAATATGTGAAGCAAGTCCGCTCGTTAGAACGAATAAAAGGTAAACGATCCCTCCTGCAACACCACATATAACGACAATGAGAAGTGATTCGATATATGATTGTCCAGGAATTAACCATGTTAAAATTGCTTTTAATGCCATCACAACAGCAGACATTGCTGCTGAGTAAATTGTAATAAGAAATACTGTTTTTGCTGTTTCACCAATTTTAAATTTCGCAAACTTAACAATGCAGTACAACATGATAACATTGGACACGAGGTATCCAAGAATGGTTCCAAGTACAGCACCGTGTCCGCCGAATAAATGTAAGAGCGGTGTATTTACTACAACTTTAACGAGGATTCCGGCTGAGAATGCAATCATTGTTTTTCTTTGATAATCGATTCCTTGTAATATAGCTGCTGAAACTGTGAAAATCGCACTTAATATAGCAGAAGGTGCAAATGAAATTAAATATTGTGATCCACCAAGTGCAATTTCGGGATTTACATAAACCATACGGAATGCATCGTAAGCGATACTAGCAAGACCAAATGCAGCCGGGATCGTGAAGAATAACAAGACTTGAAATATCTTTGCAATTTGTTCTTGTAATTCTTCTAGTTTTCCGCTTGTATAAGATTTCGTTATAGCTGGAATGATTGTTAAGGAGAATCCAGTGGCAAGTGAAGCCGGAATCATAATTAACTTTTGGGCATAGTTCGTTATATAAGCGAAAACTGCATTTGCTGTTTCTAACGGCTCTCCCATCGCTCTAAGGACATCAGCTACAGTATATTGATCCACTAACGTATAGAGCGGAATTGCGATGCCGACAAATACAATTGGGATTGCATATCGAAGTAATTCCATATAAATATTTTTTAATGGGATATTGGATGCTCTTGATTTTAATTCACCTTCGGGAGGTTTTAACCCATTATATTTTTTCCAGTACATCATTAAAATAGAGACACTTGCAAGTGCTCCAATAACAGCGCCAAACGTAGCAACTGCAACCGAAGAAGCTACTGAACCCCCTAATAATTTTGAGACGATGAAGCTACCAACTAAAATGAAAACAACACGTGCAATTTGTTCCACGACTTGAGAAACAGCACTTGGTTTCATATGTTGAAAACCTTGGAAATAACCACGTGTAACACTCATAGCTGGTACGATAATAAGTGCAAAACTTAATGCTCGCATCGTAAGGGTTACGTCGGCGATAAATTGTGGATCTGGCGTTTTCGAGCGAATAATAAATTGGGATATATATGGTGCTCCAATAAATAAAATTAAAAATCCTAAAAAGCCCATAAACAACATTAATTTTACGCTAGAGTTGTATAATTTTTTGCTTGTACTATAATCACCAAGCGCATTATGCTTTGCAACGAATTTGGAAACGGCAATAGGGATACCGGCAGTTGAAAAGCTTAATAAAATACCGTACCAAGAGTATGCATATCCATATAAAGCGACCCCTTGTGTTCCGACTAATAGTTGAAAAGGGAAGAAGTATATAAAACCTAATATACGTGAAATCATTGTCGCGCCGCTTAATAAAGCAGTTCCTTTTAAAACTTTTGAAGTAGACAAAATTCTTTCCTCCTACTCGTGCTGTCTTGCATTCATCGTATACTACTATAAACCTGTTAGAGAAGTTAATATAGTATGGAACATAAATGTTCTAATATTATTCATTTAAAAGTCACATTTCGAATTTTAAAAAAGAATGTAATACATAAAAATTCAAAATATAAGTTGACACTATTTTTAATGTGTGATAAAAATGATAGTAATCAATTCGGAAAATAATATTTGGGCAATGAAAGGGTATAGTAGTGAATATCTCCCTATTTCAGAGAGCTGATGGTTGGTGTGAATCAGTATATAGATTATTCATGAAGTTCGTCCTGGAGCATCTTTCATAAATCTCACATTATGAGGAAATGAAAGACGGTAGCTTATACCGTTATCAAATAAAGTGGTGAAGACTGTTTCACAACTAGGGTGGTACCGCGATATTTATCGTCCCTACGTATTTACGTAGGGACGTTTTTTATTTAGGTCTTACTTTGTTGTGGCTTCATAACTAGGGTGGTACCGCGATATTTTATCGTCCCTACGTATTTGCGTAGGGACGTTTTTTATTTAGGTCCTAACTTTGGTGTATCTTCATAACTAGGGTGGTACCGCGATATTTTTGTCGTCCCTACGTATTTACGTAGGGGCGTTTTTTTATTACTAGGGAGGACGTGAGTGTATTAGAAAAGAGCATGGATAGAACAATATAAATACCGAATTGTAAAACAGAAAAAGATAAAGAGAGGAGATTAACAGATGAATTCACAGCAATGGACATCGAAATTAGGTTTCGTATTAGCTGCAGCAGGTTCAGCAATTGGTCTAGGAGCGATTTGGAAGTTCCCGTATATGGCCGGAATTGGAGGAGGCGGCGCGTTCTTCCTTATTTTCATCGGTTTCACATTATTAATTGGTTTACCACTATTATTAGCTGAATTCGTTATCGGAAGAAGCACACAAAAAGAGGCTGTTGATGCGTATAGAGAAATTGCACCAAAAACATTATGGCCATGGTTAGGAAAATTAGGGATTGTAACTTGTTTCATATTACTTTCTTTCTACAGTGTTGTAGGAGGATGGATTTTATTATATTTATGGAATGCAATTACAGGTAGACTATGGGAAGGAAATGGCGCATACGAAGCTACGTTTGGTGAAATCATTTCCAATCCATATTTAGCAGTTGGATCACAGTTATTATTCATTCTTATTACTATTTTTATCGTAAGTAAAGGTGTACAAAATGGTGTTGAAAAAGTAAATAAATATTTCATGCCAGCACTATTCGTTTTATTCTTTGTATTAATCGTTCGTGCACTTACGTTAGATGGTGCTGGAGAAGGAGTTCGTTTCTTCTTACAACCTGATTTCTCACATGTAACATCAGAAATCATTTTATACGCAATGGGACAATCGTTCTTCTCGTTATCTGTAGGGGTAGCCGTTATGGTAACGTATAGCTCATACTTACCGAAAGAGGAAAGTTTACCGCGTTCAGCATTTTCTATCGTAGCTTTAACGCTTGTGATTACATTACTTGCAGGACTTGCAATTTTCCCAGTAGTGTTCGCATTTGGAATGGAACCATCTCAAGGACCGGGGCTATTATTTATCGTACTGCCAGCTATTTTTAGTAAAATGGCATTCGGAAAATTATTCTTCATCGTTTTCTTACTACTATTCTTCTTTGCTACTATTACATCAGCAATTTCGATGTTAGAAATTAGCGTGGCATCTTTAACTGCAAAAGGTAAAGGGAAACGTGAAAAAATGGCCTTAATCGTAGGTTTATTAATCTTCGTTGTTGGAGTACCGTCAGCATTGTCATTTGGTATATTAAGCGATCTGAAGATTTTCGGAAAGACAGTCTTTGATTTAGCGGATTATGCGGTTAGTAACGTACTCATGCCACTTGGTGTTTTATTAGTTTCCATCTTTGTTCCTTTGAAGATGAAGAAAGATGTATTAATGAAAGAGCTTGGTGTAAGTAAAAATAAAGGCTATAAACTGTTCGTATTATGGTTATTCTTACTGCGCTTTATCGCACCAATTGCGATTATTATCGTATTCTTAAATGTACTTGGCATTATTTAAAAAAGGTAGCGTATCGCTCTGGATACGCTACCTTTTTATTTTGCTCTTTTTTGCAATTCATTTACTGTTACGAACTGATAGCCTTTCTTAGATAAAGAGTCTAAAATACCTTCAATGGTCTGTAAATTTTCATTAGACTCATCATACATAGAGTGCAGTAAAATGATAGAACCTGGTTTTACATTTTTATTAACATATTCAATTTTATCAGCAGCAGACTTATAAAAGGTATCAGGTTCAAGGTCCCATGTGATTGTTTTGATATTGTTTTTATTTAAATAATAGGGCAGACCAATTAGCTTTTTTCCGTTAGGTGGTCTAAAATCAATTGCGCCTGTAAATCCTGTTTGGTGGATTAATGAATTCGTTTTTTCTATTTCTTCTTTAATAAAAGAAGGAGTTTTAAAAACCATTCTGTTATGAGAATATGTATGGTTTCCAATTTGGTGTCCAGATTGTACGATAGATTCTCCTAACGATAGGTTTTTCTCTAATTCATTTCCGATTAAAAAGAAAGTAGCTTTTGCATTGTATGTATCTAGTAACGGTAATATTTGTTTTACATTGTTAGTAGGGCCATCATCAAAAGTTAAAGCAATCACTTTTTCATTTGTTTTTACTCGATTTGTTAAATCTCCAAACAATTGAAAGCTTCTTGCATTCATCAATTTGTATGTTCCAAGTAATGCTACAGTAATAATGAATAATGTAACGATTGTAATGATTATTTTCTTTTTCATAAAGTAACCTCACTATATTTTTGGATTGGACTAAAAAGTATTATATCAAACTAAGTAATTGCATGCTTTAAAAAGGATGTGGATGCAAGGGAAAGGAATTTATCATATAATAAAATGCAAAAGGTATATTAGGAGGTGTTTAAATGGCGATTATAATTCAATTGCCGGACACTGCAACGTCTCATGCAAAGCCAAGTATGGAAATGGCGATACTTTGCGTGAGGTAGACAAGTAATATACAATCGCCTAAATGAGCTCGTATCATTTTTTATATTTGGCTTTGCACCTTATTGAAATGAACCATAAAAAATAAGGGGCGAGCAGAAATGAAATACGTTAAAGCAGCGACGGTTTTACCAGAAAGTTTAATTGTTGAAATTCAAAAGTATATACAAGGTGAAACAATTTACATTCCAAAACAAGAAACAAAACGTTATAAATGGGGTACACGATCTGGAGGAAGAAAACAGTTAGATGAAAGAAATAAAGCGATTAAAGAAGCGTTTAAAAGTGGGATTTCCGTTCATCAACTTGCAGAGGAGTATTTTCTTTCCGGAGAAACGATTAAAAAGATAGTGTATTCTAAATGAAGATAAAAGAGTCTCGTTCAAATATTATTTTGAACGAGACTCTTTTTGCTTTGTATGTACCGGATATATTGTGTATAAATGGACAAGATAATAGAAAAAATGTACCGTTTTTTTACTAGAATATAGAGCATTTGAGTGAAAAGCAGAAAGGTGAGCATATATGAATCATTTAGGACAAATAACGATAGAACTATTTTTTGGTTTTTTTGTGCTATTGATTGCTACTAAAATATTAGGGAAGACACAAATATCTCAGTTAACGCCATTTGATTTTATTTCTGCCATTGTTCTCGGAGAATTAGTCGGAAATACTATATATGATCCGGAAATAAAAGTATGGTCTATTTTATATGCAGTACTTGTATGGGTAGTGTTAATCTATTCAATAGAAGTGATAACACAAAAATTTAGAGGGACGAGAAGTTTTTTTGAAGGCTCCCCTTCTATCATTATCCGTAATGGAAAGATTGATCGGGAACAATTAAGTTCAAATCATTTGGATATTAATCAACTACAACAAATGCTTAGGCAACAAAAAGACATATTTTCAATCAGAGAAGTTGAATATATGATTTTGGAACCTAATGGGAACATAAGCGTTCTAAAGAAAAGTAAATACGAATCACCCACTATAAATGATTTAAGTTTAAAACATAAGCCTGTATACTTACCAATTTCATTAATTAGTGATGGGAAAGTAGTGAAAGATAATTTGAGGGAAGCGGGCTTTGATGAAGGGTGGCTTTATAAACAAATAAAGCAAAAAGGGATTACTAAATTTGAAGACGTGTTATATGCGGAATGGAAAACAGATGATGGCTTCTTTTGTCAGGAAATGAAGCGGTAGAACATAATCGGAGTATGTAATATTCGTTTCTAAGTTATCTTTTACATATCAAAAAGCTGAATCTTTGTATACAATAAAACTAGATCAACAATTTGTATGGAGTGATAAAGATGGAAGCTTTTATTAGAAGTGATCAATACAATTTTATAAAATCACAAGCTTATATTTTAGCAAATGGGCATGCAACTGCAAATGATAGAGGAGTAATTCAAGCGTTAAAATCACTTGCGATTGAAAAGATAATACATGTATTTGAGAATTTAACGGATGAACAGAAAGAGCTAATTGATACGGTATTAACAGTTCAAAATAGAGAAGATGCAGAAGCGTTTTTAATGAAAATAAATCCGTATGTCATTCCGTTTCAGGAAGTTACAGCGCAAACATTAAAAAAACTATTTCCTAAAGCGAAAAAGTTAAAACTGCCTGATATGGAAGAAATAGATATGAAAGAATTATCTTATTTAAGCTGGATTGATAAAGGATCAAGTAGGAAATTTATTATAGCAAAAAATGATAAAAATAAGTTTGTTGGTCTGCAAGGAACGTTCCAAAGTTTAAATAAAAAGAGTATTTGTTCATTATGTCATGGACATGAAGAAGTTGGGATGTTTTTAGTTGAAATTAAAGGTGATGTACCGGGAACTTTCGTGAAAAAGGGAAACTATATTTGCAAAGATGCCGTGGCTTGTAATCATAATATGAAATCTCTTGATAAATTACATGATTTTATTGAGCGATTAAAGAAATGAAGAGAATACCTCTAGTTTATAAACTGGAGGTATTTATTTTTTGAAGATGTAGATTAAAAATAAAGTTTGATAAACAGATATGTTTGAATATAGTTGCTTATTTTGAAGGAGGTAAACATGAATTGCATTTCATCGAAAGAAGAGGCGTTAAAAGTGAAACGTTGGCCTAAAGATACAATAGCAGCAGGTCGTGGTCATACCGTTGCTCTTAAATCGGATGGCACAGTTGTGGCAGTGGGGCGAAATAAAGAAGGAGAATGTAATGTAAGCAGTTGGTGTGATATTGAAGCCGTCGCAGCGGGCAATGTTCATATGGCGACGAACACAGGTAATGCTCATACAATCGCTCTTAAAAGTAATAATATTGTGGAAGCGGTGGGATGGAATAAGCATGGTCAATGCGATGTGAACGACTGGCATAATATTGTAGCGGTAGCGGCAGGGTGGCGTCGTACCATTGGTCTTAAATCGGATGGCACGGTAGTAGCAGTGGGCCGAAATAAAGAAGGAGAATGTAATGTAAGTAGCTGGCGTGATATTGTGGCGGCTGCGCTGGGGGACTGGCATACAGTTGGACTTACATTGGATGGAACGGTGACGGCAGTAGGGAATAATCGATATGGCCAATGCAATGTAAGCGAATGGAGTGGTATGGTGGCGTTGGCAGCTGGTTATCTTCATACTGTTGGTTTGAAATCGGACGGCACAGTGATTGCAGTGGGGAATGATAAACATAACCAATGCGACGTAAGTGGCTGGCGAGGTATTGTAGCGATAGCAGCTGGTACGAATCATACAATCGGACTTAAATCAGACGGTACCGTTGTGGCGGTGGGGTGGAATGAGTATGGTCAATGTAATATAAGTGATTGGCGAGATATTGTAGCAATAGCGGCTGGTTGTGTGCATACGGTCGGATTGAAATTAGATGGCACGGTGGTAGCGGTAGGCGATAATACATATGGACAATGCGATGTAGGTAGCTGGCGCAACATTCGATTGCCTGTTAAATAGTTAATTTACAATAAATCACTAGTAATATTATTCTATTTTAGGAGTAATTATGGAATAGGATATGTAGATAAGAATTCCTTTTAATAGAGGTTCGTATTCTTTTTTCGTAAAATGATTGTCTAAATGGAATTTTTGAACAAACTTTATTTCAAAGCTACAGTAGAAGATATAAATAAAGTATAGGGGAGATAAAGGAATGTTAAAAAGGTTTTTACTTTCTTTACCGTATGTTTTACTTATATGTATCGTTCTCTACATAACGTACACAAATTCTTTTAGTTTTGGACAGATGTTATTAATTTCAATTGCAATTGGAATTATTGGTGGTTTTATTATAAGAATATGTAAGGATTTATTTACTTTTATCCAGTGGACAATTGAACAAAAGAAGTCTTGACTATGCTTAATTGTTACTAGGAGGGGATGGAATGAATCAGAAAAAGAGTAGGGTGAAAAACGAGATAGTACTTTGGGCATTAACAGCTGTTGTTTTTATCATTGTATGGTACTTTTATCAAAAATAAAAACGTATCGTACTAAAAAGCACGATGCGTTTTTATTATTTTTTTTGCCAATTTTCTTTTATAAAGTCTTCACGGCCAGATTCTTTTTGCTCAGTAGCATATTTCTTTGGGTTCTTTTTATAGAAATGTTGGTGGTATTCCTCGGCTTCATAAAAAGGTGCAGCCGGGCGAATTTCAGTTACGATTGGCTCTTTAAACATACCGCTTTCTGCAAGAGCTTGTTTTGATTTTTCAGCAAGCTCTTTTTGTGTTTCATTATGATAAAAAATAGCAGTGCGATAAGATGGACCACGGTCAAAAAATTGTCCGCCATCATCAGTTGGATCGATTTGTGGCCAGTATAAATCTAGTAATTTTTTATATGGAAAAATAGAAGGGTCGAATGTAATTTGTACGACTTCTAAATGACCAGATGTACCAGCTTTAACTTGTTCATATGTTGGGTTTTCTACATGACCACCTGCATAGCCGGAAAGTACTTTATGAATACCAGGAAGTTCATCAAATGGCTTTACCATGCACCAAAAGCAACCGCCTGCGAAGGTTGCGAGTTCGTATGTTTTTTTGGACATTGCTGTAATCCTCCTAAATATATGTGTTTTATATAGTATTATACAAAAAGTTTTATTGAGCAATAAAAAAGATTCAAAAATATATGTATTATTAAAAATATTTTTGAAAAACATGTTGACAATGAAAAGAATCGCATCCTATAATACGTGTAACAAATAAAAGTCAATTAAGAATTTTCTAACTTTATATATTGTATATGCAAAGAAGAGGAAAGTAGATGATTATGATCGTTTCAGAGAGCTACTCCAAGGCTGTGAGAGTAGTAACAATCGAATCATTGAAGATCACCTCGGAGCATCGCTTGCGAAAGGGAAACTGAGTAGAGGGCGACGGCATCGTCTCCGGTAAAAGGACGGGGGTCTAATTGGACCTACAGAGCTTATATTTCGTGAGAAGTATAAGGAAGCTGAGTGGTAACGCGAAACTCTCGCCTCAGCAATCAAAGCTACTAAATTGTAGTAGTTGATTGCTGAGGCGAGAGTTTTTATTTTAAAAATAGAATAAGAGAATGCGTAGAAGCGGAGAGTAAATGATAAAAATTGTTTCAGAGAGCTGCCTAGAAGCTGTGAGGGTAGTAACAATTTCATCATTGAAGATCACCACGGAGTACTACTTTTGAAAACTAGTAAAAAGTAGCGGAGTTGTTTCCGATAGAAAAACAAAAGTCTAATTGGACTTGCAGAGCTTATATTTCGTGAGAAGTGTAAGGAAGCTGAGTGGTACCACGATTCCCTCGTCTCAGCAATGGATTGCTACAAGTATGTATGTAATCGATTGTTGAGACGAGTATATTTTTAAGATTTATATACTGAATATTCTGTTAAAATTACTCATCTCAGCAATCGATATAGAAATGGATTGCAAAAATAGAGAGAAAAAAAGAGGAGCGATGTGAGATGGGAAACCAGTACATTTATATGAATGGGGAATTTGTAGAAAAAGAAAAGGCAGTTGTTTCAGTATATGATCACGGTTTTTTATACGGAGACGGTGTATTTGAAGGGATTCGTAGTTACGCTGGAAATGTATTTTGTTTAAAAGAGCATGTAAAACGATTATATGAATCGGCAAAATCTATTTTACTTACCATCCCATTGACGGTTGAAGAAATGGAAGAAGCAGTTTTACAAACGTTGCAAAAAAATGAGTATGCGGATGCCTACATTCGGTTAATTGTGTCAAGAGGAAAAGGTGACTTAGGGCTCGATCCGAGAAGTTGTGTGAAACCGAGCGTTATTATCATTGCAGAACAATTAAAGTTATTCCCTCAGGAATTTTATGATAACGGACTAAGTGTTGTATCTGTTGCATCAAGACGTAACACGCCAGATGCATTAGACCCACGCATTAAGTCAATGAACTACTTAAATAACGTACTTGTAAAAATTGAAGCGGCACAAGCAGGAGTGCTAGAGGCCCTTATGTTAAATCAGCAAGGATATGTTTGTGAAGGATCTGGAGATAATGTTTTCGTTGTGAAAGATGGAAAAGTGTTAACACCGCCTTCGTATTTAGGGGCGTTAGAAGGTATTACGAGAAATAGTGTTATCGAGTTATGTGAGCGATTGAGTATCCCATGTGAGGAAAGACCATTCACTCGCCATGACGTATATGTAGCAGATGAAGTATTTTTAACAGGAACGGCAGCAGAATTAATTCCAGTTGTAAAAGTTGATTCAAGAGAAATTGGAGATGGGAAACCAGGAAGTGTAACGAAACAATTGACAGAGGAATTTAAAAAGTTAACGAGAGAAAGAGGAGTACGTGTTCCAGGACTTGCAGAGAGCTTAGCATAGAAAGGGAGAGGAGTTAATTGAAATGGAGCAGCAGTATACAACCTATGAGAAATTGCAGTGTGAAGAAGTGACAGGTGCCGGACACGTTATTCAATGCTTGAAGAATTTAGGCGTAACAACCGTTTTCGGCTATCCGGGCGGAGCGATTTTACCAGTATACGACGGGTTATACGAAAGTGGTTTAAAGCACATTTTAACTCGTCATGAACAAGCTGCTATTCATGCGGCAGAAGGATATGCGAGAGCTTCTGGAAAGGTGGGGGTAGTCTTTGCTACCTCTGGCCCAGGGGCGACGAATTTAGTTACGGGCTTAGCGGATGCTTATATGGATTCGATTCCTTTAGTTGTCATTACAGGGCAAGTTGCAAGGCCCTTAATTGGTAAAGATGGATTTCAAGAAGCGGATGTTGTTGGAATTACAGTACCTGTTACGAAGCATAATTACCAAGTTCGTGATGTGAATCATTTATCACGTATTGTACAAGAAGCTTTTTACATCGCCGAAAGCGGGCGGCCGGGACCAGTATTAATTGATATCCCAAAAGATGTTCAAAATGAAAAGGTAACAAGTTTTTACAATGAAGTAATTGAGATTCCAGGGTACAAACTAGAGGCTATGCCAGACAGTATGAAGCTTAAAGAGGTAGCTAAAGAAATTTCAAAAGCGAAACGTCCACTTCTTTATATTGGAGGAGGTGTCATTCATTCGGGTGGATCTGATGAACTCATCAAATTTGCGAGGGAGCATCGTATTCCTGTCGTTTCCACTTTAATGGGACTTGGTGCATATCCGCCGGGAGATTCGTTGTTTTTAGGGATGCTCGGCATGCATGGAACGTATGCTGCAAACATGGCAGTAACAGAATGTGATTTACTGGTTGCTTTAGGTGTTCGCTTCGATGATCGTGTAACAGGAAAATTAGAACTCTTTTCTCCGCATTCGAAAAAGGTACATATTGATATAGATTCTTCAGAGTTTCATAAAAATGTAACTGTGGAATATCCGGTTGTCGGTGATGTGAAAAAAGCGTTACACAAGCTGTTACATATTCCGATTTATACACAAACAGATGAATGGCTTCAGAAAGTGAATACATGGAAAGAAGAGTATCCACTTTCTTATAAGCAAAAAGAATCAGAGTTAAAACCACAGCATGTAATCAACTTAGTAAGTGAATTAACGAATGGTGAAGCGATTGTTACGACAGAAGTAGGGCAGCATCAAATGTGGGCTGCGCATTTTTATAAAGCGAAAAATCCACGGACTTTTCTAACATCTGGCGGACTAGGAACGATGGGGTTTGGTTTCCCGGCTGCAATTGGTGCTCAGCTTGCAAAAGAAGAAGAACTCGTCATTTGTATTGCAGGCGATGCTTCTTTTCAAATGAACATTCAAGAACTACAAACAATTGCTGAAAATAATATTCCTGTAAAAGTATTTATTATAAATAACAAATTTTTAGGGATGGTAAGGCAATGGCAAGAAATGTTTTATGAAAATCGTTTATCAGAATCAAAAATCGGATCGCCAGATTTTGTGAAAGTGGTAGAAGCTTATGGAGTGAAGGGATTAAGAGCGACGAATTCAACCGAGGCGAAACAAGTGATGTTAGAAGCAATTGCTCATGAAGGTCCTGTCGTAGTTGATTTTTGTGTAGAAGAAGGTGAAAACGTATTTCCGATGGTTCCGCCAAACAAAGGGAATAACGAAATGATTATGAAGAGGTGGGAAGAATGAGTCATACTTTTTCACTCGTTATTCATAACGAGCCAAGCGTCTTATTACGTATAAGTGGAATTTTTGCTCGGCGTGGTTATTATATTTCTTCTTTACATTTAAACGAAAGAGATACTAGTGGTGTTTCTGAAATGAAACTCACAGCAGTTTGTACTGAAAATGAAGCGGCATTACTTGTTGGTCAGTTGAAAAAGTTAATTGATGTACTGCAAGTAAATAAATTATAAGGGGTGTATGGAATATGAAAACGTATTATGAGAAAGATGCAAATGTAGAGTTATTACAAGGGAAAACAGTTGCGGTAATTGGTTATGGATCTCAAGGTCATGCGCAGGCACAAAATTTACGTGATTCTGGTGTGGAAGTTGTAGTTGGTGTTCGCCATGGTAAGTCTTTTGAAGTAGCAAAAGCAGATGGATTTGAAGTAATGTCTGTTTCAGAAGCGGTTCGAACCGCGCAAGTTGTACAAATGTTATTGCCAGATGAACAGCAAGCACATGTGTATAAAGCAGAAGTAGAAGAGAATCTCCGTGAAGGACAAATGTTACTTTTCTCACATGGATTTAATATTCACTTCGGACAAATTAATCCGCCAAGTTACGTAGATGTAGCGATGGTCGCACCAAAAAGTCCAGGTCATCTCGTTCGCCGTGTATTCCAAGAAGGAAATGGTGTTCCGGCATTAGTGGCAGTACATCAAGATGCTACGGGCACGGCATTAAGTGTAGCGCTTGCGTATGCAAAAGGTGTAGGTTGTACACGTGCAGGTGTAATTGAAACGACATTCCAAGAAGAAACGGAGACAGATTTATTCGGAGAGCAAGCAGTGCTTTGCGGCGGGGTAACTGCACTTGTGAAAGCTGGTTTTGAAACATTAACGGAAGGCGGATATCGACCTGAAATTGCATACTTTGAATGTTTGCATGAATTAAAGTTAATCGTGGATTTAATGTACGAAGGTGGTTTAACGAACATGCGCCATTCTATTTCAGATACGGCAGAGTTCGGGGATTATGTAACAGGATCGAGGATTGTTACAGATGAAACGAAGAAGGAGATGAAGCGTGTTTTGACAGAAATCCAGCAAGGAGAATTTGCTAAGAAATGGATTTTAGAAAATCAAGCGGGACGTCCAACGTATAATGCGATGAAAAAGGCAGAGCAAAATCATCAGTTGGAAAAAGTAGGAGAAGATCTTCGTGAAATGATGAGCTGGATTCATGCACCGAAAGAATTAGTAAAGAAATAGAGTAATAGATTGTAAGTGAAAAATACGTAAGAGGGGATTTGACAAGATGAGAAGTGACATGATTAAAAAAGGATTTGATAAAGCGCCGCATCGTAGTTTATTAAAAGCAACTGGTTTGAAAGATGAAGATTTTGATAAACCGTTTATAGCTATCTGTAATTCTTTTATTGAAATTATTCCAGGTCATAAGCACTTAAATGAGTTTGGGAAACTTGTTAAAGAAGCAGTGCGTGCAGCAGGTATGGTTCCATTTGAATTTAATACAATTGGAGTAGATGACGGTATTGCGATGGGGCATATCGGTATGCGTTATTCGCTTCCGAGTCGTGAAATTATTGCAGATTCAGTAGAAACGGTTGTAAATGCACACTGGTTTGACGGTATGATTTGTATCCCAAACTGTGACAAAATTACACCAGGTATGATGATGGCTGCACTACGTATTAATATTCCGACTGTGTTTGTTTCGGGCGGCCCGATGGCAGCAGGAAAAACATCTAAAGGAGAAGTTGTTGATCTGAGTTCCGTTTTTGAAGGAGTAGGAGCTTATCAATCTGGGAAAATTTCAGAAGAAGAATTAAAAGATATTGAAGATCATGGCTGTCCATCTTGTGGTTCTTGTTCCGGTATGTTTACAGCGAACTCTATGAACTGTTTATGTGAAGTATTAGGCTTAGCACTTCCTGGTAACGGGAGTATTTTAGCCATTGATCCAAGACGTGAGGAGTTAATTAAAGAAGCAGCAGAAAAATTAAAGATTTTAATTGAAAGAGATATTAAACCAAGAGACATTGTAACGGAAGAAGCAATTGATGATGCGTTTGCGCTTGATATGGCGATGGGCGGTTCAACAAATACAGTGTTACATACACTAGCACTCGCACATGAGGCAGGACTAGATTACGATATGAGCCGTATTGATGCCGTTTCAAGGCGTGTACCACATTTATGTAAAGTAAGCCCTGCTTCCAATTGGCATATGGAGGATATTGATCGCGCGGGTGGGATTAGTGCAATTTTGAAAGAAATGAGCCGAAAAGAAGGGGTACTTCATTTAGATCGTATTACTGCTACGGGGCAGACGTTAAGAGAGAACATTGCTCATGCAGAGATTAAAGATAAGGAAGTTATTCATTCTCTTGAAAACCCTCATAGTGAAGAAGGGGGATTACGTATATTAAAAGGAAACCTTGCGAAGGATGGGGCAGTTATTAAAAGCGGGGCAACTGAAGTAAAACGATTTGAAGGACCTTGCGTTATTTTTAATTCGCAAGATGAGGCGCTTGCAGGCATTATGCTTGGGAAGGTTAAGAAAGGGGATGTAGTTGTTATTCGTTATGAAGGACCAAGAGGCGGTCCTGGTATGCCGGAAATGTTAGCACCAACGTCAGCGATTGCTGGTATGGGATTAGGTGCAGACGTTGCGCTATTAACGGATGGTCGTTTCTCTGGTGCTTCACGTGGTATTTCAGTAGGGCATATTTCACCAGAAGCAGCTGCGGGCGGAACGATTGCACTTCTTGAACAAGGGGATATCGTTTGTATCGATGTTGAGGAAAGAGTGTTAGAAGTAAGAGTTAGTGATGAAGAATTAGATAAACGTAAAAAAGAATGGAAACAACCAGAACCGAAAGTGAAAACGGGCTGGCTTGGACGTTATGCACAAATGGTAACATCGGCGAATACAGGTGCAGTCCTAAAAGTCCCGAATTTTGATTGAGCCAATTTAAAAGAGATAAGGATGATATGAAATGGTGCAAAAGGTAAAGGAGAGAGTGAAAATTGAAGATATCTTAATGGCCCATAATTGCATGAAAGATATCGTTATTAAAACACCGTTACAACGGGATACAGTTTTATCTGAGAAATATGATTGTGCCGTTTATGTAAAACGAGAAGATTTACAATTGATTCGCTCTTTCAAAATTCGTGGTGCGTACAATTTAATTCAAAGCTTACCGAAAGAACAATTACAAAACGGTGTTGTTTGCGCAAGCGCTGGTAATCACGCACAAGGAGTAGCTTATACGTGTAATTTATTGAAGATTCCGTCAAAAATTTTCATGCCAACAACAACACCTAAGCAAAAAGTATCACAAGTTCAATTTTTTGGTGGGGATTTCGCAGAGATTGTATTAGTTGGTGATACATTCGATAGCTCATTTCAAGAAGCACAGCGCTATTGTGAAGAAAATAGGATGACGTTTGTTCACCCATTTGATGATCCATATGTTATTGCTGGTCAAGGGACAGTCGCAGTTGAAATTATGCATGATATGGAGAAAACGGTTGATTATATTTTTACAGCAATCGGCGGTGGTGGATTAGCATCAGGTGTTGGAACATATGTGAAAGGTGTTAGTCCTGCTACAAAAGTCATTGGTGTAGAGCCGATGGGAGCTGCATCTATGAAAGAGGCTTTTCTTCAAAATGATAATGTCGCATTGGAGAAAATAGATAGTTTTGTTGATGGGGCGGCTGTTAAAAAGGTAGGAAAGTTAACATTTGAAACTTGTAAAGATGTAATTGATGACATTGTTTTAGTACCGGAGGGAAAGGTTTGTACGACGATTTTAGAACTGTATAAGAAAAATGCAATTGTAGCTGAGCCTGCTGGTGCACTATCTATTGCAGCGCTTGATTTATACAAAGATGAAATAAAAGGTAAAACAGTTGTATGTACGCTAAGTGGTGGAAATAATGATATTGATAGAATGCAAGAAATGAAAGAACGTTCGCTCATTTATGAAGGATTAAAACATTACTTCATCATTGAATTCCCGCAGCGTTCAGGTGCGCTTAGAGAATTTCTTGATAAAGGATTAGGACCAGAAGATGATATTACGCGCTTTGAGTATATTAAGAAACATAATAAAGAAAATGGTCCAGCATTAGTCGGAGTAGAGTTAAAACATAAAGAAGATTATGAGCAATTACTTACTCGTTTTAAAGAAAATAATATTCAATTTATGGAGCTTAATAAAAATCCTGTTTTGTTTGATTTACTTATTTGATAGAAGGAAAGAGTTAGCACCCAAATAAAAAAGATAGATACAAGCGGGGAAATATAATGCTTGTTCTATCTTTTTTAAAGTTAAACTAGATACTCATTAAATTCAAGAAGAATAAAGCTAGCTAACCAAAAGAGTATCGCAATGCGAATAATTACATACATTGTAAATTCAAAGGGAGTAAGATTTCTTTCGCGCTTTATTTTTCTGAGAAGTTTAACAGAGAAAACAGAACATAAAAGTAGAACCGCTATAGACATTTTATATATGTTCTCTAACAAACTTACATTTTCTAATAAGTCCTTCAGCATTTTCATCACCTATTCTGTAAAGTATATTACAGAGAAACAGATCTTGCGTTGTCTAGTTTCGTTTGTTTTTTATGTTCCCTATATCATCAATTTCTACGTCAGTTGAAATTGATTGTAAATATTGTAGAGCTTTTTTCTTTTCTTCCTCATTTACAGGGGAAACTTGGTTGTTGCGAATGATGTAAGGATTGAATGACATTTGGACATCCTTTCCTTTAAAAGTTAAAGTTAATACGCCAGTTTCGGCGCTTTTCCCGCTCACATAACTTGGGAATAAAAAGTTTCCTAATGAGTAAGCGACAGGAACGTTATTATAATACTCAAATCCTTGTAACCAATGCGGGTGACTCCCAACAATCGCGTCAGCTCCTGCTTCAACCATTTTAGGTACATATTGTTTTTGGTATTCTACCGGACGATTTGATTTTTCAACGCCCCAATGCATATAGACGATTAAATAGTCTGCATCTTTCTTTTGCTCTTTAATTGTTTTTGTTACAAGATTTAAATCATATCCGTTCGCAACACCAGGTTTATTGTCACCAGCTACCCAATTCGTATCAGGCATAAATCGGACGAAGGAAAGAAATTTGAACTTTTTCCCTTTTACAGTCATTTCTCGTGCAGTATATG
This sequence comes from Bacillus sp. LSHTCR4, assembly GCF_057197025.1. NCBI lineage: Bacteria > Bacillati > Bacillota > Bacilli > Caryophanales > Bacillaceae > Bacillus > Bacillus sp. LSHTCR4. The sequence goes on from NZ_JBXUNO010000001.1 coordinate 852,954, forward strand.
CATCTTTTGCATTTTTTCCGGCTCCGATGTAAGGGAACTTTAATTTTTCTACATGAGAGATTGTATCTAGTAATCCCTCTTGACCATAATCAAGTGTATGGTTATTTCCGATATTTACGATGTCATATCCAGTGTTTTTTATAGCTTGAAGTGTGGATGGATCACTTTTAATCCAAAATAGTTGTCCAGGTGCTTTTTTTTCTCTCATTGTAAATGCTGATTCTAAATTAACGAAAGAAATATCAGCTTTTGTTATTTCTTTTTTTACATGTTGGAATGGGGAATCCGCCCCGTTTTTTTCAATTGCAGGACGTAATTGCCAATCGAACATTGTATCACCAGAGAAGGTGAGTGTAATTTCCGGGTTTTCTATTTTCTTTTCACTATTTGAAGCGGTTTTACTAGATTTGTTTTGCAAGTCGGGTTTGTCTTTCGCTTTTGAAGTAAAAGAGTAGTTAATGAATAAAACAATTGGTGTAATGCAAAAGGCTATTAACAGAAATCGTTTTAGTAAAGTTTTCATAAATACCGTCCCTTTTGAATTTATACCGCAATTTGTAGGCAATAAAACTTACGTTAATTAAAGAGTTACATTATGTATAACTACAAAAAGTTGCGGTTTATGTTGTAAAAAACATTTGTTAATATTCTCAATATTAAGTTAACATATAGATAACCTGTAAATCAATGAATAAACCAAAATATAGAAATAAAGAATTTGAAGGGTGAAGAATGAGAAATGGTTATATTAGGGGCAGTTGTAAATGGAATTTGTATTATATTTGGTACCTTACTTGGTAAATTATTTAGTAGGATTCCAGAAAGTATGAAAGGGACGATCATGCACGCAATCGGTTTAGCGGTTACTGTGCTTGGGCTTCAAATGGCATTAAAAAGTGAAAATTTTCTAGTTGTCATTTTAAGCTTAGTGATTGGTACCGTCATTGGGGAATGGCTACAACTAGAGGAAAAGTTAAAACTGTTAGGGGATTGGCTAGAAAATAAAGTTGGATCGAAGGGGAAAGGAAGCATATCAGAAGGTTTTGTAACAGCTACTTTAATTTTTGCAATTGGTGCGATGGGGATACTTGGTGCACTTGACAGTGGGATTCGCGGAAATCATAATATTTTATTTACAAAGGCAATTATCGATGGATTTATTTCTATTATATTAACGACAACTCTAGGAATTGGCGTAGTATTTTCGGCGATTCCAGTTGTTTTATATGAAGGTGGTATTGCAGTTTTTGCAACACAAATTAATAGTTTTGTCCCGAAAGAATTAATGAACCAATTTATAGTGGAGATGACGGCTACGGGCGGCATTATGATATCTGCTATTGGATTGAACTTGCTTAGTATTATTAAAATCAAGGTGGCAAATTTACTTCCAGGTATATTGGTAGTGGGTGTAATTGTTTCAATTATTTATGGTTACGGTTTGTTAGTAAATTAGTAGAGGATGGAAACACATATGGAGGAATTTCAATTTACAAAACGTGTGCATAACATATTGGAGATTGCAGCAGAAGAGGGTGAATGTAATATCATTCACCCTGTTCATTTGTTTATCGGCATGTGTAAAGAAGGTACTGGCGTTTGTGGTGAATTGTATATGTATTTGTTCCGTAATATGGGTACGGATCTTTTAGAAAAACTTTCATTACGAAAACAATATGATTTAACGGATCAAGATTATAAAAAAATAGGACAATATAAATTATCCCATAAGACGCTAGAAATTTTACAAATAGCGAAGAAACGTATGGAACGTTTTCAACAAGCAATAATGAATGAAGGACATGTTATATATGCATTATTTCGTGTAAATCCAGTTGTTGAAAATGCACAGATGCAAAGAAATATATTGCGTATTATAGCTGAGCCAAGAGATTTAGCAGTCGATTTAAAAGGTTTTGTTCCTATTTATAATGATTTAACTTGTACTGTTAGAAAGGCTAATGCATCTGATTTTGAACAATTAGCAAGCTTTGTTGAAGCAGAATTTGGTGAACGGTGGTTACATTCGATAGAATATGGGTTTCGTACATATAAAGAAAACTTACCTATTTATATAGCAGAGCAAGAAGAAGTGATAGTAGGTTTCGCTTGTTATGATGTAGTGAGAGGAAAGAAAGGATTGTTTGGTCCGATGGGGACAGCGAAACAAAATCGTGTGAAAGGTGTAGGGAAGCAATTGTTACATTGTAGTCTACATAGTATGAAGCAAGAGGGATATGAATATGCAATTATTGGACAAGCGGGGCCAGTTGAGTTTTATGAGAGAAATTGTAATGCTCGTTTAATACCAATAGATAATAAGTAACCAACTTCATATATGGGAGTTGGTTTTATTATGAAAATAATGTAGAAATGTAGTGATTCTTATTAGAAAATAGCGGGTTTTGTAGTAAATCTTACAAATAAAGCAAATTACTAAACTTTTTACAAGAAAGGGTGTAGAATGGGTATCTAAAGAAAGAAGGTGTGAAAATGGCCAGCTGGAAACGAAATTTAATGATTTGTTGGCTAGGTTGTTTTACCACTGCAGCCGGTATGAGTTTAGTAATTCCTTTTTTATCTTTTTATATTGAGGAATTAGGGGTAACTGGCACTTCTAGTATTGCACAGTGGTCGGGACTTGCATTTGGCATAACATTTTTAATGGGTGCGATCGTATCACCGATATGGGGAAAGCTTGGTGATATACATGGACGGAAATTGATGCTAATTCGTGCGAGCCTAGGTATGGCGATTATTATGACGCTTATGGGGTTTGTAACGGATGTATATCAATTAGTCGCACTAAGATTTTTAATGGGAGCAGTATCTGGTTTCCTTTCAACAGCAATGACATTTATTGCAGCAGAAACTCCGAAAGAACATTCAGGTTGGGCAATTTCTACAATTTCAACTGGTGGCGTGAGCGGCTCATTACTTGGCCCATTACTTGGTGGTTATTTGTCTGAGTTAATTGGAATGCGTCATGTTTTTCTTGTTACAGGAGCTTTTTTATTCCTTTCCTTTCTCATCGTTTTTTTCTTCCTACATGAAGAAAATCACTCTGCTCAAGCAAAAAAAGCACAACCGAAAAAAGTATGGACGATGGTCCCAGCAAAGCATTTAATTATTAGTTTGTTTGTAACAACATTTATTATTCAACTTGCTAATATGTCTGTTCAGCCAATTGTTACATTGTACGTGAAAAACTTAGTTGGTCCTCAAACTGTGCATATTGAAACAATTGCAGGTGCCGTTATGTCAGCGACAGGATTAGCAGTTATTTTAGCAGCACCAAGACTAGGACGATTATCAGATCATATTGGTCCTCAAAAAACTTTAGTTGTAGCGTTGTTTGCTGCAGGAATTATCTTTATCCCGCAAGCATTTGTGACCTCAGCTTGGCAACTATTAATTCTTCGATTTTTATTAGGAATCGCACAAGCAGGATTATTACCTTCCGTACAAACTCTACTAAAACAACATACACCAACCCATGTAACGGGACGAATATTTGGATATAATCAATCGTTTCAGTTTTTAGGAAATATGATTGGACCAATACTTGGTGGACAAATAGCAGCGCATGCAGGATTCCAATATGTGTTCTTCTCTACGTCATCACTATTGTTTATTGCGTGCATTTGGGTTTATTTTCATAATAAGAACGAAGAGGTATCAGAGAAACGACATTTGGAAGTTAGTTAACTAAGTGAATGAAAAAAGGATGAAGCAAAGATTGCTTCATCCTTTTCTTTAAAATGTAAGACATAGATAACTCAATGTACCAAGCTCATAACTACGGTGAATGACTTCACCGCTATTCTCGCCACTTCCCATTGCAATAAATAAAGGAACAAAATGCTCTGCTCTTGGTACTGCTAATTGTGCATGAGGCGCATTTTTCTCCCAATTAAACAATGCATCTTTATCGTTATTCTGCATATGTTTTATAATCCAATCATCAAATTCAATTGCCCATTGTTCAGGTGTAGTTTGATTCCATTTCAGTGCTCGTAAGTTATGAACGGTAACACCGCTCCCGATTACTAAAATATCTTCTTGTCCAAGTCCTTTTAATGCTTCTCCAATCTTAAATTGTTCTTTTGCACAAAGGAATGGATTTACTGATATTTGTATGACAGGAATATTTGCTTCTGGATACATACGGTGCAATAGTGTCCATGAGCCATGATCTAAACCTCTCGTCATATTATGATGAACTGGAATGCCTTTGTTTTTAAATTTTGTTTCTAACATAGATGCAATGCTAGAAGAACCTTTTGCACGATATTTAATTTCGTATAACTCTGGAGGAAAACCTCCAAAATCATAAATTGTTTCATATTCGTTATCTGATGAGGAAATCGTTAATACTTCACTTTCCCAGTGAGCAGTGAAAATAACAATTGCTTTTGGTTTATACGTTTCTCCAAGTGTTTTTAAAAAACTTGTATAATCTGTATCTTGAATAGCGAGCATTGGTGAACCATGTGCTAAAAATAGTGATGGCATCATAATAGAAACCTCCTAAAAATATAATAATTACTTTATGTAAGTAACTATATAATTTTATGGATTTTTCGTCAACATAAATAGTTTGACAGCTAATCGGAAAAGGAAGACGTTTGTCATAATGACGGCAATTGCATATAATACATAATAAGAATAATGAATGGATATTCATTTTTGAGATACATAATAGAGTTGGGGGCTGACGAAATGAACGTACAGGAAAGTTTCGTTACGGCATTGGATGAATCAGAAATTTACTTACGCAAGTGGTTACCAGAATGTGAACCGAAAGGGATTATTCAAATTGCACATGGTATGACAGAACATGCAGGTGTTTATACAGACTTTATTGATGCGTTATTAGAAGCAGAGTATGGTGTGTATGCGCATGATCATAAAGGTCATGGGAAAACAGTAAAAAGAGAAGAAGACTATGGTCATTTTGAACCGGATATAGGGTGGAATCAGGCTGTGTCTGATGTAATCTTTGTTTCAGAAATGATAAAAGAAGAGCAGTCATGTCCATTATTTTTACTTGGTCATAGTATGGGATCTTTCCTATCAAGACGAGCTGTGCAACTTAGAGGCGAATTATATGATGGATTTCTTATTTCAGGAACTGGTGGGAATCCAGGGTTTTTAGGAATTATTGGTCATAAAGTAGCGACAATTGAGATGAAATTGCGCGGGGCAAAAACGAAAAGTCCGATGTTAAACTTTTTATCTTTCGGAAACTTTAATTCGAACTTTAAGCCAAATCGTACAAATTTTGATTGGTTATCTTCAGATAATGATCAAGTTGATAAATATATTGCCGATCCGTTATGTGGATTCATTTGTACGACGAGTTTTTATCGAGAATTATTTTCTGGTGTATTAGAAGTGAATAAATTAGAAGAATACAAGAAGACGCCAAGCAATCTTCCGATACATATATTTTCTGGAGACCGTGATCCTGTTGGAGATATGGGGAAAGGCGTAAAAGAAGTATATGAAAACTATAAAAAATGTGGTGTGAAAGATGTAACGCTGCGTCTATATGAAAATGGAAGACATGAAATGTTCCATGAAGTAAATAGAGAAGAAGTATTTAAAGATTTGATTTCGTGGTTAGATGCGCATAATAGATGAGACAATTAAGCCCAAACCGTTTGTAGTTCGGGCTTGTATTTATATATTTGTTAGAGATGAGGGCAAAGAATTTTGCTTAAAAAAATATAGAAACAGTTGCAAGGAGATGAATATATGAAATTTGGAATTATTGGCCCATCGGAAGATGAAATTCTGCCATTTATTGAAGAGATGACGAATAAGGAAATGACGAACCTTGCGATGTTAACGTTTCATAGTGGAAAATATGAAAATGTGGAAGTTGTTGCATTGTATTGTGGAGTATGTAAAGTTAATGCAGCTATTGCAACTCAAATATTAATCGATAAGTTTGATGTAACTCATATTATTGTAACGGGTGTTGCAGGAGCAATTGATAAAGTATTGAAAATTGGAGATACAGTAATTTCAACAGAAATAGCATATCATGATGTTGATGAAGGGATCTTAACTGAATATCATCCATGGATGGAAAGTGTGTATTTTAATACAGATAGTACACTTCTTGAATTAAGCCGTGAAGTGGTCGAGAATAATCAATTTTTCCAAAATATTTATTTTGGAAAAATAGTTACTGGAGAGGCATTTATAAGCGAAAGTGGCCGTACAGAAATAATCTCTAAATACAATCCGTTTTGTGTAGATATGGAAACTGCAAGTATAGCTCACGTCTGTTATGCAAATACGATTCCATTTTTAGCAGTGAGATCAATAACAGATACAGAAGAAGCGTCTGGCATAGAAGTATTTGAAGACAATTGTGTTTCTGCTTCGCATAATTCCATTCATTTTGTTAAGAAGTTATTAGAATCAGTGAAAAAGTAAAGAAATATTGTATGAGAAAAACCTCACTTTTTCTAAAGTGAGGTTTTTTAAGGTAACGTGGCTATAGTTTAAAAGTGTTGATTTGAAGAAATGAAGCTTGGCATAGTGCAGGGGCTGCTTCAGAACTTTAAGAACAATTTCTAATCAAACTTTTTATAAAGCAACAAATGCTTGTTCATAATAGTAGTATAATAGTGAATGAGGTGTTAATAGAATGGAAGATAAAACATTAGGTTTACTATTAGATGTTGTTGGGGAATTATTTTCAGATGAAATTTCAATTGCTGTATCGAATACGAAAGAATATATATACTATCGGCCAAGTAAACGAATTGATTTAAAGATTAGCGCCGGGGATCCTATAAAGGAAGGAACGATTGCTCATAAAGCAATGGTGACGAATCAAAAAACCTCTGAGTTTATGAATCGGGATGTTTTTGGTATTCCTTATCATGGTATGGCCGTACCATTTTCAAACAATGGAAAGCTTGAAGGTTGCGTGACAGCTATTTATCCAGCTTTAACGGATGGAAAATCAGTCGTTACTTTAAAAACAACGGACGGCTGGATACCAGTTCCTTTTTCAAAGGTCATGTATTTAGAGGCGAAAGATAAAAAGACGTATGTAAATGCAGAAGAGTTAACAGGAACACATAAATACTCGCTACAAGAATTCGAATACTTGCTTCCGAAAGATTCATTTATTAGATGCCACCGTTCATTTATTGTAAATGTTAATCATATTAAAGCGATCTATCCTGATACGCATTCTACTTTTGTACTTTCAATGGATAACGGAGAGAGGGTACCGGTTAGTCAATCATATGCTAGTTATTTTCGTAAGCTTCTAGGATTCTAAATTATTCTGCTTTAGAACCTAGATTTGCTGTTTTATCTGAATTTTCGGCATTGTATACTGAAATCCCTATTTGGATACTGTTAAAGTGTAAAATAATTATGAATATTCACAGGGAGAGGGATTACATATGGAGAATAATTTGGATAGAATTAGGGATCAACGTCTGAAAGATCGCGTAGTTACACCTGAAGAAGCAGCTTCATGGATTGAAAGTGGAATGACTTTAGGCTTAAGTGGGTTTACACGTGCAGGTGATGTAAAAGCAGTCCCATTTGCGCTTGTAAACCGAGTTAAGAATGATACATCTTTTAAAGTAAATGTATTTACTGGTGCTTCTTTAGGTTCTGATGTAGATAAATTATTTGCGGAAGCAGGAATTTTAGGGAAAAGATTGCCTTTCCAAGCTGATGCGACTATGCGCAAAGGAATTAATAACGGAGATTTTTTATTTGTGGACCAGCACTTATCTCATACAGCAGAGTTACTCCGCGCTGACGTTATGGATGTAGATTTTGCTATTTTGGAAGCGGTTGCGATTACTGAGGATGGCATGATTATTCCGACGACTTCAATAGGGAATTCTTTAGCGTTTTCTTTAAATGCTAAGTCTATCATAATTGAAATAAATATGGCCCAATCCGAGCAGCTAGAAGGGCTGCATGATTTATATGAACCAGGTAAACAAGGGGAAAGACTTCCAATTCCGCTCGTAAAAACAAATGATCGAATTGGAACGATTGGTATCCCGATTGATGCTGATAAAGTGAAGGGGATTGTATTTACGAATCAACTGGATTCGCCATCAACAATTGTTCCTCCAGATGAGGAAACTGTTATTATGGCACAGCATTTAATAGAGTTCCTTCGAAAAGAAGTTGAAGTAGGCCGATTAACAAATCGTTTAGCACCGTTACAATCGGGAATTGGCTCAGTGGCCAATGCAGTTCTTCATGGAATGCTAGATTCCGAGTTTGAAGATTTAGAAGTGTATTCTGAAGTTTTACAGGATGCGGTCTTTGATCTTATGGATGCTGGAAAAGTCAATTTTGCATCCTGCTGCTCGATCACGCTCTCAGAAGAGAAAATGCAAAAAGTATTTTCTAACTTTGAACAATATCGTGACAAATTAATGATGCGCCCGCAAGAAATCTCTAATCATCCTGAAATCATTCGTCGCCTTGGGTTAATTTCGATTAATACTGCTTTAGAATTAGATATATACGGAAATGTAAACTCTACTCATGTTTTGGGTACAAAAATGATGAATGGTATTGGTGGGTCTGGTGATTTTGCAAGAAATGCCCGCCTAGCTATCTTTGTTACGAAATCGATTGCGAAAGGTGGCGACATTTCAAGTATCGTTCCTTTCGTTTCTCATGTAGACCATACGGAACACGATGTAGATGTTATCGTCACTGAACAAGGCTATGCGGACCTAAGAGGACTAGCGCCAAGAGAAAGAGTGGAACTTATTATTGAGAATTGTGCACATCCAATGTATCGTGACCAGTTACGAGCTTATTACGAGGAAGCAAAAACAAGAGGTGGACAAACTCCTCATATTTTAGAGAAAGCTTTTTCTTGGCATACGAGTTATGCTAAAAAGGGAACTATGCTTGAAGCAGTAGTAGAAACTGTATAGGTGTGTATCGTTAGAAATAGTAAAACGAAAGATTAATTTTGAAAAAAATTTTAGAAGAAGAAAACGCCAACTTTCAAAGATGGCGTTTTTTCTTTAAATAAATTGTTACAAGCCGTACTGATTATAATAAAGATTCATAAAAGTAATCTCTAATTTATGAAAATAAGAGGTTTTTTAAATTACTTTTCGAATGATTTTAATAGTTTACATATAGAAAGTGAGGAGAAAGAAGGATGAAGATAAGAGAAGCGTTATTAAGTGAAGCAAATGAATTAAGTGAACTTGCACTACAATCAAAAGCAACGTGGGATTATAGTGAAGAATTCATACTTGCTTGTAAGGAAGATTTAACAATTACTGAAGAGTACATAAAAAATAATTTTGTATATGTTTTAGAAAACGATAATACGAAGATTGGTTTTTTCTCATTTTTACGTAATGAGAAAGCTCTCGATTTCCTATATATTCATCCTCGTTATAAAGGGAAAGGCTACGGGAAAATATTGTGGGACTATGTAATAGAAAAAGCAAATGAACTAGGATTAAAAAGTTTTACGATTGATAGTGATCCGAATGCAAAAGGGTATTACTTGAAAATGGGAGCAAAGTTAATCGGAGAGACACCATCTACTGTTTTTAAGGGTCGTTTACTGCCTCTTTTGAAATATGATGTGTAAAACAATTAATAGTAGGAGAAGCTGAGAATGGATCATGTAAAGAGAAAGCAAATATATGAAGCACTAATAAGATCGTGGTCGATTGAAACAAGCTCAAAGTGGACAATTGAAAATCCAGCAAAGGGACAATGTGGTGTTACAGCTCTAGTCGTTCAAGACATATACGGAGGAGAGATTAAAAAGACAAAAGTAAGAGAGGCGTGGCACTTTTATAACTTTATAGATGGACAGAGGCTCAATTTAATGGAAAACTGAATTATATGGATATAGAATCAAATCGAGAAGAAGCATTTGCAGATACAAATGAAAAACAATATAGCATGTTGAAGAAAAAGATAACGAAAGAATTGAAATTATCTTTTGACTCTTAATGTTTAATAAGTTACTATAATGGTGGTAACTTATTAAAGGGAACTTCATAGAGTTGAAAGGGGAAATACTTTTGAAAACAACTTATGTAAACGCTACAATCGTAACGATGAATGAACAAAATGAAGTGATAGAAAATGGATATATCATTGTAGAAAATGATCAAATTATAGATGTAAAGAGCGGAGAATTCGCTAATGATTTTGAAGTAGATGAAGTAATTGACATGAAAGGAAAGTGGATTTTACCAGGGCTTGTTAATACACATACACACGTTGTAATGAGTCTCTTAAGAGGTATTGGAGATGATATGTTATTACAACCATGGCTTGAGACAAGGATTTGGCCACTTGAAAGTCAATTTACTCCAGAACTTGCGGTTGCTAGTACGGAACTAGGATTACTTGAAATGGTGAAAAGTGGTACAACATCATTCTCTGATATGTTTAATCCAATTGGAGTAGATCAAGATGCAATTATGGAAACGGTATCAAGGAGCGGGATGCGAGCTGCTGTTTCAAGAACTTTATTTAGCTTTGGAACGAAAGAGGATGAAAAGAAAGCAATTGAAGAAGCTGAGAAATATGTGAAGCGTTACTATAACGAAAGTGGTATGTTAACTACGATGGTTGCACCGCATAGTCCATATACATGCAGTACAGAACTGTTAGAAGAGTGTGCACGTATTGCAGTAGAAAATCAAACGATGGTTCATATTCACCTTTCGGAAACAGAGCGTGAAGTACGTGATATTGAAGCACAGTACGGAAAACGTCCAGTAGAATATGTAGCAAGTTGCGGATTGTTTAAACGACCGACAGTTATTGCACACGGTGTAGTATTAAATGACAATGAGCGCGCATTTTTAGCAGAACATGACGTTCGAGTAGCTCATAATCCGAATAGTAATTTAAAACTAGGTTCTGGTATAGCGAATGTAAAAGCGATGCTAGAAGCGGGAATGAAAGTAGGAATTGCAACAGATAGTGTTGCATCTAACAACAATTTAGATATGTTTGAGGAAATGCGCATTGCAACTTTATTACAAAAAGGTATTCACCAAGACGCAACAGCGTTACCGGTTGAAACAGCTCTTACACTTGCAACTAAGGGAGCTGCTGAAGTAATTGGGATGAAACAAACAGGCTCACTTGAGATTGGAAAGTGTGCTGATTTTATTACAATTGACCCGTCTAATAAGCCGCATTTACAACCAGCAGATGAAGTGTTATCACACCTTGTATATGCTGCTAGTGGAAAAGATATAAGCGATGTAATTATTAGCGGAAAACATGTCGTTTGGAATGGTGAATGTAAAACGTTAGATGAAGAGCGTATTATATTTGAAGCAAGTCGTTATAAACGAGGTTTACAAAGATAGGTATTTTCAGGATGTGGAGAAAGTCTTCTCCACATCCTGTTTTTGTGTCTGAACCTTTTTATTAATAAAAAGAAGAGAATAATTTAGATAAAATCACTGGTTTCAAAAATCCTTCACGTAATAATGATTATTTAAAGGATTTTGATGTTTCTTATTTTTTTGTCTCGTTGACCCATTTAATAATGTCCTGGATGACGTACTCAGGAACATTAGCAGGGATTTCATATTCACTAGGAAGACTTAATTCCCCATCACCCTCCGTGAAGAAATGATTCAATTTTGGGTATTTATTGAACTGAACATTCCTACGGTTTGAGAGCCCTTCCTGCCATTTTGTATATTCATTTTTTACTGTTACTTGATAATCGCGTGCTCCTTGTAGAATCAGTAAAGGTTCCTTTCGTAATCTTGCCTCTTCAACTGGACGCCACCTAGAAACATCATACATAAAATGAGGTGATCCAAAATTATAGCCAGCTGGAGGGTGGTCAGGATTGAAAGTAGGATCCTGGATAAAAGCGACTTGTCTTTTTAGTTCATCAATTACTTCCTTTGGTGCTCCTAGGTATTGATTCTGATCAATAGCAATGTCAGTCAATGGGCGTGCAGGTGGTGCGAGTAAGATACTTCCTCTAACAAGTGAGGAAGGTGATTTGCTTAGTATACGCGGCATTGCGCCAGCTCCTAGACTATGTCCAAGAATGAAAATATTATTTGGATCAATGCCTTCCTGCTGTGCTGCTGATTTTGCTGCATATATGGCATCATCTGTAGTATCACGGTCTAACGTAACAGGTTCTGCACTCATCTTTAATGCGTGTTCTAATGTGCGTTTTTCATAGCGCAACACTGCAATTCCGTTGGACGAAAGGCCCACCGCAAGGTCTCGTAAGATTTTTGTTCCCATATATGTACTGTCGCGATCATGGATGCCAGCACCATGAACAAGAACAACTACGGGTACCTTTTCACCAGGCTTATGTTTCGGAACTGTTAATGTGGCTGGTAACGGATAGGTAGAATTTCCGATGACGATTTCACGTTCTTGATAGGAAGTAGGTTTATCATATCTAGGATGCGGGATAATATAAGATTCCGGAGGCGTCCTTACCCCAATTTCATCTACTTTCCCGCCAGGTGTGAATTTAAGGAGTAACGATATGGTAGTTCCTGAAACTTCCACCGTCTGATGGACTAAGTTTCGTTCTTTTATCACGGGAATTCCCATGCTTTTTATCGCGCTCCAGCCACTCTGTGTCCACCAGTTTTGTAATGTGTTTGCTGTAAATTCGGACTGAAAAGCAGCAGACGTCAACTGAAGTGCCTCTGCATACTTATCTTGCTGGAGATATTCAAAAAATAATGATGTACGCTCCGTTAAAGAGACTCGTTTTTTTTCTATAGATGGTTCCACACGTGTATCTGCGTGAATAGCTGTTGTAAGTGGAAAAGATGAAATGCCTAAAGAAAAGAGCAGGGTAAAGGAAAGTACTGATTTTTGTATTTTTTTTTTATTCATATTTTAACCTCCAAAATGTGATGATAAAAAACAGGTATGATAAATTAAGGTTCGGTTGTAACAACGTCTAAATCATTGATATGTTCATCTAAAACCAACAGTTCTAGTTTTGTCGTAATCGCTCTGGCAACTCTTAACCTCTCTTTGTTCCTTCACTTTATATTTTGACTATATGAAACAAAGTTCTCGTTTTTCTTACTTGATCCTTACAAAATTCTTAAGTGTATAAGATTTGTAAAATACAACTTTCTACTTGACCTGGATTCCAAAAAATAAAGCGGCATTGGTGAATGGAGATACGAAGATATCCCAACCAAACTGTACCCTATACGTCTATTAAGTTAGTTATGGGGAAATTCACATGAAATAGAAGGAAAGTTTAAAAAAAGGGAGGTATGTAATAAGAGGTTTTTTTTAAACACTTGAGCGAACAGCGCAGATTATACATTCAATTTTTAGCTATCCTTTTTAAAAGGGTAGCTTTTTGGGAACGAATAAATATTCAAAAGAATGTCGCATCTTTCTTGTGATATTTCTGCTATAATATATTACGCTTTATAATATTTTATATTTAAGGAGAACAACTCATGAAGCGAAAGAAGAGCCGTTTAATGGTAATGGCACTTGTTACATCTTTATTATTAACAGCTTGTAATAATAAGGAAAATAAAAGTGATACAAAGGCAAAAAAACAAGTATTAAATGTAACAGTATCAGAAGAAATTCCTTCTCTTGATACAGCGAAAACGATGGATGGTACGTCAGCGCACGTTATGCAAAACATATTTGAAGGGTTGTATGTATTAGATGATCAAGATCAGCCGATTCCAGCAGTAGCAAAATCGTTTAAAAGAAGTGAAGATGGTAAAAAATATACATTTGATTTGCGTAAAGATGCAAAATGGTCAAATGGGGACAATGTGACAGCTCATGATTTTATGTTTGCGTGGAAACGTGCAATTACCCCTGAAACAGCGTCTCAATATGCGTCCATGCTCTTTTATGTGAAAAATGCGAAAGAGATTAATAAGGGGACGATGCCTCTTGATGAACTTGGGGTTACAGTTATAAATGATTATAAGTTAGAGGTGGAACTAGAACAGCCAATTCCTTATTTTTTACAGTTGTTAGCATTACCTATATATTTACCACAGCATGAATCATTTTTGAAAGAACAAGGGAAGAATTATGCATTGGAACCTAGTAATCTCCTATATAACGGTCCATTTGTATTAGAGAAATGGAAGCATGAACAAGAGTTTCAATTAAAGAAGAATGCTACTTATTGGGATCAAAAGAAAGTGAAATTAGACGAAATAAACTTTCAAATTGTAAAGGATACAATGACGGTTGTTAATTTGTACGAAGCTGGTGATTTAGACCGGGTGCCTATTAATTCTCAATTTGTAGACAAGTATAAAGGAAGTAAGGAATTACATATGTCGAGCGAACCTGGAATTGCTATGCTACGTTTTAACGAACAAAATAATGCGTTAGTAAATAAAAAGGTACGTCAATCTATTTCATTAGCGTTAAATAGAGAGGAATTCGTTGCTCACTTTATTAATAACGGGGCAAAACCTGCCAGTGGATTGGTACCAGCTGGTCATATAAATGAAGAGACTGGTAAAGATTTTAGAAAAGAAAGCGGAAATCTTTCTTCATATGATTTGCAAAATGCGAAAAAGATTTGGGATGAAGCGAAAAAAGAGCTTGGAGTAGAGCAAGTAAAGCTCGAGTTTTTAACGTTTGAACAAGATAATGCAAAACGTATGGCGGAATATATAAAAGGTGATTTAGAAAAGAATTTACAAGGATTAACGATACAAATTAAACAACAGCCATTTAAGCAAAAATTACAGTTAGAACAAACAGGAGATTACGATATATCTATGGCAAATTGGGGACCTGACTATAAAGATCCAATTAGTTATTTAGAACTATTTACGACGGGTAATCTGAATAACAAAATGAATTATTCTAACTTTCACTATGATGAGTTAATAAAGAAAGCGAAAACTGATTTTGTACTAGAACCAGAGAAACGATGGGGAGCATTGCTAGAAGCTGAGCAGGTATTATTAGAAGATACAGCGGTCGCACCGCTTTACCAAATTGGCTCAGCTTACGTACAAAAGGATTATGTAAAAGGAATTGAAAAGCATCAATTTGGTGGTATTTATACTTATAAGAATGCTTATATTGCAAATGAATAAATACAAAAAACCTTACTTTTTTGAAGTAAGGTTTTTTTACACATGAATTCTATTCAACTTATTTTAATAAAGAATAAAAATTTGTATCATATGGGATATCATCTTGATACATATAATTTTTTAGAACGCCTTCTTTTTTAAAGCCTAATTTTAATAGTACTTTATTGGAAGCTTCATTTTCAAGAAATACAATTGCCCCGATCCGCTTTAAATGAATGGTATGGAAACCGTATGATATAACTTCAGAAACAGCTTCAGTCGCATATCCTTTTCCCCAGTGTTCAGGCAAAAAGGCATAACTTATATTGGCTCGTTTATGCTCAGAAGACCAATCGTGAAAACCGATGGTACCAATGAGTTCTTTCTTGTTTTTTAATTCAATTCCCCACTTTATACCGCTTCTTACATTGTAACTCAGTTTAAAATTATGAATGATTTGTTTCACTTGATCAACATCCTGTAATGGTTTTTGGCCATAATAGCGCAGTACGTCAGTATTAGAGAAGCATTGTAGTATACTTGGTGCATCTTTTTCGGTAAGTTCTCTTAAAATGAGTCGGTCGGTTTTTAATAAAGGAAACATATTTTCGCTCCTTTTCACATGAAAATAGAATGTATTTGTTATTATATAATTTAATCTGAAAATAAAGATTATTCAAGGCGTAAGGGAGTTATTGGCTGGAAATAGAGTATATAATTTATTTTAAAAAAGACTTTATAGGATTTATACAAATAATGAAAAAAGGGTACTCCAAATTAAAATTGGAATACCTTTTTTCATTACCCTACAAATGTTTGATACAGTAAGAAGATATTTAAAACGATAACGAGTGCTGCAATTATCCAAGCGATAAATGTTGTTATACGGTGGTTAACGAGTGCACCCATAATCTTTTTATTACTTGTAAACATAATAAGTGGCACTAGTGCAAATGCAATACCGAATGATAAGACGACTTGGCTCATGACTAGAGCGTAAGTTGGATTTACACCTAAAGCGATAATAACTAATGGTGGAATCATTGTAATAAATCGGCGTAAGTATAACGGAATATGCATGCGAATGAAACCTTGCATAATAATATCACCCGACATTGTACCGACAGAAGAGCTAGATAGTCCTGCTGATAAAAGTCCAATCCCAAATAATGCAGCCGATACAGGACCTACTAAATTGGTAAATTGAGTGTAAGCAACATCTAAATCTTCAACGTGCAAGCCGTTTTTAAAGAATAGTGCAGCAGCAACAATTAACATACTTGCATTAATTGCTCCAGCAATAACCATTGCAATAATAATATCAATAAACTCGAAGCGGAAAATCTTTTTCTTTTGTTCATCATTTGTTCCGACTACGCGGCGCTGCGTTAAGGCGGAATGCAAATAGATTGCATGCGGCATAACTGTCGCACCTAAAATCCCTGCTGCAAGTAATATACTGTCTACACCTTGGAATTTTGGAATAAATAGTCCTGAAAGAAGGGGACTTAATTCTGGTTTTGCATAAAAAACTTGAATCCCAAAAGCAATTACTACAATGAAAATCATTCCTGTAATAATAGCTTCTAGTGGACGAAATCCTCTACGTTGAAACTCAAGAATAATAAATGATCCGGCTGCTGTAATTAAAGCGGCAGGTAGCATCGGGATTCCAAATAGTAAGTAAAGTCCTAATGCAGCTCCAATAAATTCCGCTAAATCTGTAGCCATAATAACTAGTTCACCTTGTATCCATAAACCGATAGACACAGGCTTTGGAAAGTTTTCACGAGCTATTTCGGGTAAATTGTTTCCTGTAGCAATTCCTAATTTAGCTGATAAAGTTTGGATTAATACAGCCATTAAGTTAGAAGCGAGTATAACCCATAATAGTAAATATCCATATTGTGAACCAGCTGCGATATTTGTAGCAAAGTTGCCAGGATCAATATAAGCAACGGACGCGATAAAAGCGGGCCCTAAAAATGGTAACAGTCTTTTCCAGCCTTTTGTTTCTCCACTTAAAGCTAAGTGAGCTGATTGTACGGTTGTACTTTCAGAAGGGAGATGTTCATCTTTTGTTATATCTTTATTCATAGTAGTTTTCCCCTTTAAAATGTTAACTTGATGAAATTATTGTATTTATTCTTACTCATTATTTCAATACATTTAAATATGTTATATGATAATTTCATTTGAACACGAAAGTTTCCTTAATGCAAATTATATGCCTTTATGCAATGGATGGTGTGATAACGTAAAATAAATTGGAAGTTTATGGTGTGATGACGTGGGGAAACATAATAAATTAAAGGGTCAATTTTGAAATTTATGTGAACATAAAGCCGATAATCCAGCATATTAATTGATGGAATTGCATTTGTATGATATATAATATATTGGGATTACAACATAACCATAGTGTTTTGATGTGTAATCTTGTTTTTTATTTTTGTTAACTGATAGAAAATAGTATAAAGAAAAGAAAATGGGATTCATTTTCTTATTATATATGTTTTGATATGAACGTTAACTTATACATGATTTAAAAAATTAGATAGGTGGTAGAAATACATTGGCAACTACAAAACCATACAGAGTATTACTATATTACATGTACACAACAATTGAAAACCCAGAAGAATTCGCGGCAGAGCATTTAGCATTTTGTAATTCACTTGAATTAAAAGGAAGAATTCTTGTAGCAAAAGAAGGTATTAACGGAACTTGTTCTGGAACTGTAGAACAAACAGAGAAATACATGGAAGCAATGAATAATGATCCACGTTTTGACGGTATCGTATTTAAAATAGATGAAGCTGATGGTCATGCATTCAAGAAAATGCACGTACGTCCTCGTCCAGAGTTAGTTACACTTCGTCTAGAAGATGACATTAACCCACACGAAATAACTGGGAAGTATTTAGAGCCAAAAGATTTTTATGAAGCAATGAAACAAGAAGATACAGTTATCATTGATGCACGAAATGATTATGAATTTGATTTAGGTCACTTCAAAGGTGCGATTAAACCTGATATCGAATCATTCCGTGAATTACCAGATTGGATTCGTGAAAATAAAGAAGTACTTGAAGGTAAAAAGATTTTAACTTATTGTACAGGCGGAATTCGTTGTGAGAAGTTTTCTGGTTGGTTAGTTCGTGAAGGCTATGAAGATGTAAGTCAGCTTCACGGCGGAATTGTAACGTACGGAAAAGACCCAGAAGTACAAGGTGAGCTTTGGGATGGACAATGTTACGTGTTCGATGAGCGTATTGCTGTACCAGTAAACCAAAAAGAACATGTTATCGTTGGTAAAGACCACTTTACAGGTGAACCTTGTGAGCGCTATGTAAACTGTTCAAATCCAGAATGTAATAAGAAAATTTTATGTTCTGAAGAAAACGAAGCGAAATATTTACGTGCATGTTCTCATGAATGTCGTGTAAGTCCACGTAACCGCTACGTAATACAACATGAATTAACGGAAGAGCAAGTAGCTGCTGTATTAGAGCAAATCGAAGCAGGGAAGTAAACTGAATTCGTATAATAAAAGGGGTACTCCAAGTTTTATTTTGGAGCACCCTTTTTTATTATCCGGTCCTGTTAGTTGTCGGTTTTTGTCGGTAAGTCGATATATTAAAAAAATCGCTGATATATTTTGAGTTGCGCTGATATATCTTAAAAATCTCTGATATATTTCGAGTTGCGCCGATATAATCGGAAAATCGCTGATAAAAATTTCACTTACTGCAGCGCGCTAAGAATTTGAAAATAACCTTCTTTAATTTTTATTTTCTTTCTCTTTAACGGCAGAAAGTACAGTTTGTTTTACCCAAGCTTTTCTTCGTTTATGCTGTAGACCCCATTGGTATAAACTTTGAGCTCCTAAAATAAGTGAAATAACAATGCCGCTAATCGCGATTAATAGAGCGAAAAATTCAAGAGGTGACGATATTTTGTGTGAATCGGTGTTTCTCAAAAGGTCAATCATAGTAAATCCTAACATTTGGCCCACTACAGAGTAGAGCGTTAAAATTAATAATAAGAGGCTATCTTTTTTAGAGGCAACATTTTCTTGATATTTAAACAAACTATCAAGATTTTGTTTCGCGTTCGAGTATAAAACCTCAATATTAAAAAGTTTTCTTAAACGAAAGAAAATATCTTCACTTTGTGATTGGGATACTAATTCTAAAGAAAAATAATTAGCAGTGAACGAATTGATCGAATAAATTAATTTCTCTATTTCATTAGTATCTTGTTCAATGTTTAGCTCAGCATAAGCGTTTGCCATTTTTAACAAAACAATTTTATGAAATAGGTTTAATAATAAAGCGTAATAAAACTCCCCATACATTTGACTCGTAAGCTTAGTAAATTCGTGTTCCCCCTCATTTGTTACACAGGTGAATATATGTTCTTCCATTATAAAATAGCGATTTGGAGCCCACCTCTGGTAAGCGTGTTGTTTTAAATAATCATGAATATAAGGAAGATTATTTGCACTTACATAAGCCTTACCGTCACTTGTTAGTCCGGAAAGACTGGAAGTACGATATACATCCACTTCAGTAAGCTCCATATCTGATTTTATAGATAATAAAGTTTGAACGTACATTCTTTGGTCTTCAAAGAAAGGAAAGGTTTGAAAGTAAGAACTTCTTAATCTCTTCTTCTCAAAGAAATCTGTTACGCCATGAAATAAATAACCAAAAATGAATCTTTCCACTTGTGAATACTTTTTTCCATTACACTCAATACAAATTGTTTCGTTTGTATCATTTTTAGTTTCAAGTACACGGAAGCGGGCGGCAAATTCAATAGCTTCTGATAATGCCATGTTTGGAGCTGTTTCTACTTCTGTCCGAATTGTTAAGAAACCAAGCTCATAAGGACAAAGTGTTACGTCAATAGAATGAATCTTGAATGGAACAGAAATAAGATTTGTTGTTAAATGTCCAGTTAAATTAAGGTCTTTAGAATAGCGCTGCAATCCTTTTTGATGCTCTGAATGAGGAAATAGAATTTTATTTGTAAATGAAAGATAGTATGCTTCCATATTTTGATGTGAAACTTGAAACTTTCCGTAGTATGTATTTTCATTTTCAAGATGGTCGAGTCGAAAAGGGCGAAAATCATTTTTTTGTAAGAAAGGGAACATATTTTGTTCGTATCCAGTTTTAAAAGAAAACGGGAATATAAATTGAAATATAGCTGTTGTTACATCTTTTTCTTCGATTGTTTGTATTGCCTCCATTTACATTGTTTCCTTTCCGTATATGCTATAAAAACAACATGCCCAAATTTATTTGAAAATAACCACTGTTTTATACTTGAGTAAGAATGAAAATTCAGCTTATTTAGCAGGGGACATGTATAATGTTATGTATACTAAAAGTTATAAATTTTTATTTTGAAAAGGGGGATGTAGTATGCGGATTTTAGTATTAGGAGCTGGTGGAGTCGGAGGTTTTTTTGGTGGCCGATTAGTTGAAAAGGGAGAAGATGTTACGTTTCTTGTTCGTAGTAAAAGGAAAAAACAATTGGAGGAAAGAGGGCTTGTAATTCGTAGTGTTAACGGGGATTTTTCCTTCCAACCGAAATTAATAACGAAAGAAAATCGAACTGTTCCATTTGATGTCATTTTATTTTCAACAAAAGCGTATCACTTAAACGAGGCAATTCAAGATTTGAAACCGTTTGTAGGTGAAAATACTGTAATCATTCCATTATTAAATGGTATCGCTCATTTATCACTATTACAAAAGGAACTCGGTGAGGATAAAGTAATTGGCGGTTTATGCTTTATCGAGACGACGTTAAACGATCAAGGAGAAATTGTACAAACTAGCGCTGCCAACAGACTTGTGTTTGGAGAAATTAAGTCTCAACATGCAGAGAGAGTAAAGCATATTTCTAAAGCATTTGCAGGTACGAAATCTAGTTTTGTTTTAAGTGAAAATATTATGCAAGATATGTGGCATAAATATTTATTTATTACTGTAATGTCAGGTGTGACAACATTAATGCGTGCACCAATTGGACCAATCCGTGAAAGTGAAGGTGGACACGATTTTATCCGAAACTTATTTGAAGAATGTGTTCAAATTATGAGATATATTGGGGCACCAGTTAAGGATGATATTATAAAGGAACATATGAAAACAATTGATAAAATTTCATATGATATGAAGTCATCGATGCAGCGTGATATGGAAAAAGGTTCGCCTATTGAAGGGAAGCACTTACAAGGATACTTACTAAATGTAGCAGAACAATTTTCTACAGAAGCACCATTATTAGGAGCAGTATATCAAAATTTGAAAGTGTATGAAGAAATGACCTTTAACAGATCAACGATACAATTGGATGTATGAAAAAATAAAAAAGAAAGCAATATATAAATGTATTGCTTTCTTTTTTTATGACAAATTATTTATTTCTTTTCGTTCTATCTGTCAAATTTATTTCCTCTTCACGTTTACCGTATAATTGATTAATTTCATTTGCTAATGCATCTAAATAGGAATCGGAAAAAATAGGCTTCTTTTCTTTAGACATATGGGTCTCCTTTATCGATTTTTTAGTATTCATTATGTATATTTACCAGCGGATTATGCGCAATCATTTTAATTTTTTCTTTTTAAAAATTTTTGTTTACATTTTGAAAATAAAGGAGTATTATAATCCACAGTTTCAATTTTCTAAATCGCTGAAACCGCATGGTGCGGGGGACCCGTTCTTATGGATTCGTTCTGAATCCAATGGGGTGAATCCTTGAAAAAGGTAGGGCTACTCATAGGCCCGAATCCGACAGCTAACCTCGTAAGCGTTATATTGAGAAGGAAGGTGGAGCTTGTGCGACAAAAAATATAATGTCTACAAGTCTATTTCGTTATGGCTTGTAGACATTTTTTGTTTTCTGAAGAAATAGTTTGCTGGCTGTAACAAGCAGAATCGTTCGTACAAAATTATTGGAGAGTGGACAGCTGTGGTTTCATCTATTAAAAGATTTTTAATTGGAAGGCCGTTAAAATCAACTGAGTTAGGAGAGCAAAAGCTTAATAAAACGAAGGCGCTAGCCATTCTATCTTCTGACGCATTGTCATCAGTTGCTTACGGTCCAGAGCAAATTTTAATTGCTTTAGCAGGTGTTGGAGCGATCGCTTATTGGTATTCCATTCCGATCGCTGTTGGGGTATTAGTATTATTGACAGCCCTTATTTTATCTTATCGTCAAATTATTTTTGCTTATCCGCATGGCGGGGGCGCGTATGTTGTATCAAAAGAAAATTTAGGGATGAATCCAGGCTTAATTGCTGGAGGATCTTTATTAGTTGACTATATTTTAACTGTTGCGGTAAGTGTGTCTGCAGGTACAGATGCGCTCACATCTGCTTTTCCTAGTTTACATGCACATAATGTAATCATTGCGATTATATTTGTTATATTTATTACCATCTTAAATTTAAGAGGTGTAACGGAATCAGCTTCCGTTTTAGCATATCCTGTTTATTTATTCGTTTTGGCACTATTTATATTAATTGGTGTAGGGATATACAATATTTTAACGGGGCACGTGTCACCAACTTTACACACGCCGATTGGAACACCAGTTGCAGGAATTAGTTTGTTTTTACTGTTACGAGCATTTGCATCAGGTAGTTCTGCTTTAACAGGTGTTGAAGCAATTTCAAATGCAATTCCGAACTTTAAAGATCCTGCGCCAAACAATGCTGCAAAAACATTGCTTGCAATGGGTGCATTACTTGCTGTGTTATTTTCAGGAATTGTATTTTTAGCTTATTATTACGGAGTGACTCCGAGTAAAGAAGTAACAGTTGTTTCTCAAATTGCTGAACAAACATTTGGACGTAATTTCATGTACTATTTCATACAAGGTACAACAGCTTTAATATTAATTCTTGCTGCTAATACAGGCTATTCTGCATTTCCGCTATTAGCAGTTAACCTTGCAAAAGATAAGTTTATACCAAGAATGTTTACGATTAGAGGAGACCGCCTAGGTTACTCAAATGGAATTATTATACTTGGAATCGCATCGATTATTTTAATTGTAGCTTTCCAAGGGCAAACAGAGCATTTAATTCCGTTATATGCAGTAGGTGTATTTATTCCATTTACCCTTTCTCAAAGTGGTATGGTATTAAAATGGCTTCGTGAAAAACCGGAAGGATGGGCTTTACGATTAACGGTCAATTTAATTGGTGCAGTCATTAGTTTTATCGTAATGAGTATGTTCTTTTTAACTAAATTTGCACAAGTTTGGTCAATCCTTATTTTCTTACCTGCTATTATCTTCTTGTTCCACCGAATTAAGAAGCATTATGATGCAGTAGGAGACCAACTAAGTTTAAAAACTTGTGAACGGATTATTCCGATTGAAGGAAATGTAATTGTCGTTCCAGTAGCTGGTATGACACATGTAGTAGAAAATTCATTGAACTATGCGAAATCGCTTTCGGCAGATCAAGTTATCGCCGTATATGTTGCTTTTGACAGAGAAGAGGAAAAGAAATTTGAAGAGAAATGGAAGAAGTGGCAACCTGAAGTAAGGCTTGTTACCTTACATTCTCATTATAGAAGTATTATTCAGCCGCTAACGAAGTTTATCGATACAGTGCAATATAAGGCGAGTGAATCGAATTACCGTGTTACGGTCGTTATACCACAGTTTATTCCCAAAAAAGGTTGGCATAACATTCTTCATAATCAATCCAGTTTACTCATACGTGCGTATTTACTTTATAAAAGAAATGTTGTTATTACGACAGTTCCATATCATTTGAAAAAATAAGGAAATTTTTTAAGGATAGCTTCGCGAAAATGAAGCTATCCTTTTTGTGTATATGCTATGCATAATTGCATACGAGTTAAAAAGATATATCAATATAATTTTCGTATCTATGAGTAAGTAGAGGTTTTTCTTGTGATATATGGATATTTCAATTGAAAAAGTAAAGCGGATTATATTTTGAAATAAAGACATGAAAGTTTGAAAATAAAGGGAATGAAAATACTTCTTTACGTTATATAAATAGCTGTGTTTAAATGACCTTACAGTACAAAACTTACATGGAAACAAAACGAAATTTCATATTTACGTACGTTATTTAGTTTAAAATGAATAATATTTTTATGTAATATATTCACTGTGTGAATGTGGAAATTGCTATAAAATAGAAATTTTATACAATGTTATTCATACTAATCAAATATGAAAAGTTTTATAACGATAAGTAAGTACTGTAGCAATAAAATTTGGGAGAGATGGTTCGTGCGTGAATCGCGGTGAGGACGTTCTCTATTTTAACCATCTCAAACTATGTACAAGAAAATAGAATAATAAAATGCGATAGTAATAGTTGCTAATACATAGGAGGAGTTAAAGTGAAAAAGACTTTAATTACAGGGTTATTGGTTACAGCAGTATCTACGAGTTGCTTCATTCCTGTAAGCGCTTACGCTAAGGAGGGGCAAACAGAAGTGAAAACAGTATATGCACAAAATGTAATTGCTCCAAATACATTATCCAATTCAATTAGAATGTTAGGATCACAGTCACCGCTTATACAAGCATATGGACTAGTTATTTTACAACAGCCAGACATTAAGGTAAACGCGATGAGTAGTTTAACGAATCATCAAAAGTTTGCAAAGGCAAATGTAAGAGAGTGGATTGATGAATATAATCCGAAGCTCATTGACTTAAATCAAGAGATGATGAGATATAGTATTAGATTTAACAGTTATTACAGTAAGCTCTATGAACTAGCAGGAAACATAAATGAAGATGAACAATCAAAAGCAGATTTTACAAATGCATATGGAAAACTGCAATTGCAAGTACAAAGCATCCAAGAGAGTATGGAGCAAGATTTATTAGAGTTAAATCGATTTAAAACGGTATTGGACAAAGATAGTAATAACTTATCAATTAAAGCTGATGAAGCAATAAAAACACTGCAAGGATCAAGTGGAGATATTGTGAAATTAAGAGAAGATATTAAAAGAATTCAAGGGGAAATTCAAGCTGAATTAACGACTATTTTGAATAGACCTCAAGAAATTATTAAAGGTTCTATTAATATCGGTAAACAAGTATTTACAATTACAAATCAAACTGCACAAACGAAAACAATTGATTTTGTTTCTATCGGTACTTTAAGTAATGAAATTGTAAATGCTGCCGATAGTCAAACGAGAGAAGCGGCTCTTCGTATTCAGCAAAAACAAAAAGAGCTCCTACCACTTATTCAAAAATTATCACAAACTGAAGCAGAGGCGACACAAATTACATTCGTTGAAGATCAAGTAAGTAGCTTTACAGAACTAATTGACCGTCAAATTACAACTTTAGAAACGTTATTAACGGATTGGAAAGTTTTAAACAACAATATGATCCAAATTCAAAAGAATGTTGAAGAAGGCACATATACAGACAGTAGTTTACTTCAAAAACATTTCAATCAAATTAAAAAAGTTAGTGATGAAATGAATAAACAAACAAATCAATTTGAAGATTACGTTACAAACGTTGAAGTACATTAAAAATAAGTAACGATATAGGGAGAGAAGAAAAATGACAAAAAAACCTTATAAAGTAATGGCTCTATCAGCACTTATGGCAGTATTTGCAGCAGGAAACATTATGCCAGCCCATACGTATGCAGCTGAAAGTACAGTGAAACAAGTTCCAGTTCATGCGACCGCAAAAACTTATAATGACTATGAAGAATATTCATTAGGACCAGAAGGCTTAAAAGATGCAATGGAAAGAACAGGTTCAAACGCTTTAGTAATGGATCTATACGCTTTAACAATCATTAAACAAGGTAATGTTAACTTTGGAAATGTATCGACTGTTGATGCTGCTTTAAAAGGAAAAGTGATTCAGCACCAGGATACAGCTAGAGGAAATGCGAAGCAATGGTTAGATGTATTGAAGCCACAGCTTATTTCAACGAATCAAAATATCATTAACTACAATACGAAATTCCAAAACTATTATGATACTTTAGTTGCTGCGGTTGATGCAAAAGATAAAGCGACGCTTACGAAAGGATTAACTAGATTATCAAGTAGTATTAATGAAAATAAAGCACAAGTAGACCAATTAGTAGAAGACTTGAAGAAATTCCGAAATAAAATGACTTCGGATACGCAAAACTTCAAGGGTGATGCAAATCAAATCACATCTATTTTAGCTAGTCAAGATGCAGGGATTCCGCTATTGCAAAATCAGATTACAACGTACAATGAAGCAATTAGTAAATATAATGCAATTATTATCGGTTCATCTGTTGCGACAGCTCTAGGACCAATTGCAATTATTGGTGGTGCAGTAGTTATTGCGACAGGTGCAGGAACGCCGCTAGGAGTCGCATTAATTGCAGGAGGCGCAGCGGCTGTGGGCGGTGGCACAGCTGGAATCGTATTAGCGAAGAAAGAGCTTGATAATGCACAAGCGGAAATTCAAAAAATAACTGGACAAATTACAACTGCTCAATTAGAGGTAGCAGGATTAACAAACATTAAAACACAAACGGAGTATTTAACAAATACAATTGATACTGCTATTACAGCGTTGCAAAACATTTCAAATCAATGGTATACAATGGGATCAAAATACAATTCTTTACTTCAAAATGTAGATTCAATTAGTCCGAACGACCTTGTTTTCATTAAAGAAGATTTAAACATTGCGAAAGATAGCTGGAAAAACATTAAAGACTATGCAGAAAAGATTTATGCTGAAGATATTAAAGTAGTAGATACGAAAAAAGCATAATTGAATACGAATCGTTAGAGCGTTAAGTGTTGATGAATGATTTGAAGCTCCTGTTCAGTTGTGAGCAGGAGCTTTTGATATCCTTATAAAGAGAATAGGTGAAAAATATGCAGAAACGATTTTATAAAAAATGTCTTTTAGCGGTAATGATTGCTGGGGTGGCAACGAGTAACGCATTTCCTTTATATCCTTTTGCAGCAGAACAAAATGTAAAGGTGCTACAAGAAAATGTGAAAAACTATTCCCTTGGACCAGCTGGATTCCAAGATGTAATGGCACAAACGACATCGAGTATATTTGCAATGGATTCATATGCAAAATTAATTCAAAATCAACAAGAGACGGATTTAAGTAAAATAAGTTCGATTAATAGTGAATTTAAAGGGAATATGATTCAGCATCAAAGAGATGCAAAAATTAATGCAACATATTGGTTAAATAATATGAAGCCTCAAATTATGAAAACGGATCAAAATATTATAAATTACAATAATACTTTTCAATCGTATTATAATGACATGTTAATAGCGATTGATCAAAAGGATAGCGGAAAATTAAAAGCGGATTTAGAAAAGTTGTATGCGGATATTGTAAAGAATCAAAATGAGGTAGATGGATTATTAGGGAATTTGAAAGCTTTTCGCGATAGAATGGCGAAAGATACAAATAGTTTCAAAGAAGATACAAATCAGTTAACATCGATATTGGCAAGTACGAATGCTGGTATTCCAGCTCTAGAGCAACAAATAAATACATATAACGATTCGATTAAAAAGAGTAATGATATGGTCATTGCTGGTGGCGTACTTTGCGTAGCGCTAATAACATGTCTTGCTGGCGGGCCGATGATTGCGGTTGCGAAAAAAGATATCGCAAATGCAGAAAGAGAAATCGCCAATTTAAAAGATAGAATTTCAGGAGCACAAGCAGAAGTCGCAATTTTAACGGATGTAAAAAATAAAACAACAAATATGACCGAAACGATCGATGCAGCAATTACAGCACTACAAAACATATCAAATCAATGGTATACAGTTGGTGCAAAATACAATAATTTACTACAAAACGTAAAAGGAATTAGTCCGGAAGAGTTTACGTTTATAAAAGAAGATTTACGTACAGCGAAAGATAGCTGGAAAGATGTAAAGGATTATACAGAAAAATTACATGAAGGTGTGGCAAAGTAAACAGTGGACTAGTTCTGCTGTTTATTTTTTTATCTTGTTTTTTGTGAGAGTTGAACTTGTAATTTTATATATAAGTTTTCATGTGTTTTATCCATGAGGCTTTGGGGTAATATTTAGTCAAATTGATACTAATAACCTAGATAAATTTCTGATCAAGCCTTTTATATGTAATGTTTTAATGAAAAAAGCTATACTGTAAGCAAAACTAAAAAATTGGAAAGGAAATACTAGAACATGGAAAATTATTTATTGTTTATCCTTACAGCAATGCTAATTATAATAATGCCTGGTCCTGGTTTCGCACTAGTTACAAAAAATACTATCTCGTATGGCACAAATGGTGGAATAAAGACTGTCTTAGGAACGATATCTGGAATGATGATTCATACAATAATGGCTACGCTAGGACTCTCGGCCATTCTAATGAAATTTTCTATGTTATTTATATTTATTAAATATGCTGGGGCTTTGTATTTAATTTACTTAGCTGTAAAGTCAATTAAAAGTGCTTTTTCTAAAAAAGAAGATATGCCAGTTTCCGTGGAAATGAACGCTAAGGATATTGGGACGATTAAAAGTTTTAGACAAGGATTTACAACGGCAATCTTAAACCCAAAAACTGCTGTATTTTTCCTAAGCTTTCTCCCACAATTTATTGTGGGTAATCAAAGTCATTTCTTCCAATTTCTTTTGTTAGGACTCACATTTACGACTTTGACCGCAATATGGTATTTGCTTTATATCTCGCTAATACGTCAATTAAGAACTTTTTTAAGAAAAGAACGAGTGAACCGTATAATGGAGGGGATTACGGGCACAGTACTATTAGTATTTGGAGTTAGATTATTTTTCCAAAAATAAAGATGTAAAAAAACCACAGTTTACATCTAAACTGTGGTTTTTTGAAGTGCAAGGAATTACACAAATCATTAGTCGCTATCTAACTTGTAATCCCCATTTATTAATATTTATTTCAAATTTTTTAACTCTGCAACAGAAATAAGTCTAGTTTAGAATGAAAGTAATGCAATTGTTTAACATATGTATCGCCATAACATATGCAATGGATCTCTTAGAAATAAGATAAGCCGCAGTAAGTATCACCGAGCCAGGTAAATAAATAGCAATATCCGAAAGCTGGTTCGTATGAAGAACTGTAAAAATTATAATCGAAATGATAGATGCAATTGCGGTACCAATGTAATGTGAAAAACGATTTAATAATATATGACGAAACACAATTTCTTCAATTATTGGGCCGAGAATACCAAATACAAGCAATGTAAATATAAGAGGTACCTCCACGCCTTTTTCAAGGAGCTGTTCTTGGTTCTCTGGTTGATCAGTTGCTAGAAAATGCATAACAGCCTGTTCTACAATTACCGTAAATAAAACCACCATAGGAATACTTACTATTTTTAGAATTGTTTTCTCTTTGAAATAAGTAAAACTTTCAATAATTTCTTTTCTAAAGAAGATGATTCCTACAACAGCAGGTACAGTCAAACCGATGGCACTAAGAGCAAAGTCTGACTCAACTAAATTGCTGTTAGTTAAAAGTGATATGCCAAATAATATGAACAAACCAATTTGAAGTAGTGCAAACAGTGTATAAATTATTAGCATAATAATTTCTTTTTTGTTCATTTTTATAAAGTTCACTTTATTGCCCCCATAATTAAATTACTTATAATCTTTAATTTTTCTTTCTGCATAACGTTCTCCTTTATTTATACAAGATTTTAAACCGGACGGTTCGGTCCGGAATCTAATGATACTATAAGTTTTTAGTTTTTTAAACCCTTTTTACAAAGTATTAACAAAATCAAAATGGTAAAAAAGCAAATATATTTATATCTCAGTTTCTTTGTTGCAATTTAATTCCAGTAATCATTAATGATTAACCTTTTAATAGAATGAAGTGAGAGTGGGAGTAGTTTAAACCCTTTAGCTAAACATATTAATAAAAACTATATAATAGTCATATGTCTATACACTAAAATTAACTATATAATTTTTACATGTTCTACGATTTTAGGTAAAATTAGTTGTATAACATGACCGAATTAAACAATTGGTCATGTTTCTTTTGACAGAAAATTCATTCGGATGATATAGATAATGAATTTTGACTAACCTCTTTTCAAACTGTATTGTTTGAGGTTTTCACAAGGTAGGAGTGATACTATATTTCTGTACCAAACTTATTTATACTTACAATAAAAAATTATTTGGGATATTAAGCTCGTTTTTATTAGGAGGATTAAAAAGCATGACTAAAGTTGATAAGATAAAAGAAAAAATTATTGAAACATCTTTATATTTATTTAATACTAATGGGATAACTCGCACATCCATCCAGGATATAATGACAGCTACTGAACTGCCTAAAGGATCTATTTATCGTAGATTCAAAAATAAAGAAGAAATTGTTCTTGCTGCCTACGATAAAAGTGGTGAGATTATGTGGAGTCATTTTCATAAAGCAATGGAAAATAAAAAGACAGCAATCGATAAAATTCTTGCAATTTTCCTTGTATATCAAGATGCAGCTAACAATCCACCTATTGCTGGAGGCTGTCCATTGCTTAATAGTGCAATAGAAAGTACGGGAGTATTTCCAGAATTACAAAAAGCTGCAGCACAAGGTTATGATAATACAGTAATGTTAATGGCTTCTCTCATAAAAGAAGGAATAGAGAAACAAGAACTTAAAGAAGATATAGATATTATATCACTCGCTTCTTTTCTTTCATCTTCAATGGAGGGGGCTATTATGGCAAGTCGAGTATCTAACGATAATATACACCATCATTATTTTATTGAACAAATAAAACATCATCTTTTCTCTTATTCTAAATAAGTGAGAACTTACATTGCTTTCATCCAATTTTTATAGACTTAAATTGAATAAACACCCCTCATAAAATGTATCTTCTGTTTATGAGGGGTGTTTGAATAGCTTTTTAGACGATGTTTCATATTTCTTATTGGACGGCTTTGTTATCGTTACTATAGAAAAAGCAATAAAAAAGGAATTACATATAAATCGATTTATATGTTTCAAGTGTATCTATATTGAGTTTGTAAATCTACACAATAAGGTTTCGTTGTATATAATAAATGTAATAGAAGTTCAGGTAGATAAAATTCGATAGTCGAAATTTCTTGCATAAAGCTGTATAATGCTTGTAACGAAAAGGAAATGCAGGAAAGGATATGTAATGAGTTACTATGGATAAAGATAAACAACAATTAAGTGTCGAAGTTGCAAGATTATATTATCAATCAGATTATAGTCAGCAAGAAATTGCTAATAAATTAAATATTTCAAGACCGACGATCTCTAGATTATTAAAGTACGCGAAAGAAAAAGGATTTGTCCAAATTAGTATAGCTGATCCATTTGCTGATTTAGATAACGTTGGAAATTTACTGAAAGAAAAGTACAACTTGTTAGAGGCGCATGTCGTATTTTCACCAGTTCCAGAATATGCAACGATTACAGAGTATATAAGTAAATATGCTGCTGAGTATATGGAAAAGACGGTTAAAAATGGTGATATCGTTGGTGTAAGCTGGGGAATGACGATGTATGAAATCGCTAGAAAAATCGTACCGCAACATGTAAAAGGTGTAGAAGTTGTCCAGCTAAAAGGTGGTATTAGTCATTCGAGTGTAAATACATATGCCAATGAGACGATAGCTTTATTTGCAGATGCTTTTCAAACGACGCCAAGAAATCTACCTCTTCCAGTTATATTTGATAATGCAGTGACAAAAGAATTAGTAGAGCAGGATCGACATATTCATCACATTATCGAAATGGGGAAACAAGCGAATATTGCAATTTTCACTGTAGGAACAGTGCGAGACGAAGCGCTATTATTCCGATTAGGTTATTTCGATAAGGATGAAACGAGTCTACTCAAAAAACAATCGGTCGGTGACATTTGTTCACGTTTCTTTGATGGAGACGGAAATATTAGTAGCGAAGAGATTAATAAGCGGACAATTGGAATTGAGTTAGAGGAACTGAAATTAAAGAAACGCTCTATTTTAGTTGCAGGTGGTAATAGAAAAATAAAAGCAATTCATGGTGCGTTACGTGGCGGGTATGCAAATGTATTAATTATCGATCAGCATACAGCAAAAGAACTGTTGCATTATGAAAAAGGTTAGAAATAAAAGGCGTTCTCAAGATGTTAATTTTGAGAACGCCTTTTATTTGGTTATGTATGAATGATAGGAGTCTTTTTTGAACACAAATTGCCTTTTTAAAAATAATTATGGATATGGAGATACATACTACCATTGTTAACGTAAAAAATTTGATTATATATGAAGTGTTCTTTGTTAGAATGAGCTTTATTTACTGCAAGAAAATTCCTTTTTAAAAAGAATGAACAAAATTTCAAAAGTGTATTTACATTTGTTCAACTAAGAGTTAGAATGAAGTTGTTAAAAGATATGAGGAGTGAAGATAATGAATATTGCAAAGTTAATTGACCATACAATTTTAAAAGCTAATACTACAAAAGAAGATGTTATGAAAGTAATCGAAGAAGCAAAGGAATATAAATTCGCTTCTGTTTGTATTAATCCTACATGGGTAAAGCTAGCTGCTGAAGAACTAGCTGGACATGATGTAGATGTTTGTACTGTAATCGGTTTCCCATTAGGAGCAAGCACGACTGAAACAAAAGCTTTCGAAACAAAAGATGCTATCGCAAAAGGAGCAACGGAAGTTGATATGGTAATCAACGTAGGTGCTTTAAAAGATGGCGACAACGAACTTGTTGAAAAAGACATTTATGAAGTAGTACAAGCAGCAAAAGGAAAAGCTCTTGTAAAAGTAATCATTGAAACTTGCTTATTAACAGATGAAGAGAAAGTACGCGCTTGTGAATTATCAGTAAAAGCTGGTGCTGATTTCGTAAAAACTTCAACTGGATTCTCAACTGGCGGAGCAACTGCTGAAGATATCGCATTAATGCGCAAAACAGTAGGACCAAACGTTGGTGTAAAAGCATCTGGTGGCGTTCGTACACGTGAAGATGCAGACAAAATGGTAGCGGCTGGAGCTTCTCGCGTTGGAGCAAGTGCTAGTGTTGCAATCGTATTAAATGATGCAAAAGGTGCTACAGATAACTACTAATCATTAATGAAGTCAAAAGCAATAGATACACAAAGTAAAGTGTATCTATTGCTTTAACAATTGAAAGAATGTAAGCGGATACGGATGGGAGGAGACGGCTTATGAAATACTTAATCGGTATTTTTGGCCTCGTATTGATTTTAGGTATCGCTTGGCTTGCTAGTAATGATAGAAAGAAAGTCAAATATCGCCCAATCATAACGATGGTTATATTACAATTCATTTTGGGATTTTTATTATTAAATACAAGTATAGGGAATATATTAATTAGCGGAATAGCAGATGGTTTTGGAGAGCTATTAAAATATGCCGCTGACGGTGTGAATTTCGTATTTGGTGGATTAGTAAATCAAAAAGAGTTTTCGTTCTTTTTAAGTGTATTAATGCCAATCGTATTTATCTCAGCTTTAATCGGTATTTTGCAGCACATTAAAGTATTACCTATTATTGTGAAATCTATCGGTCTAGCATTAAGTAAAGTAAATGGAATGGGGAAACTAGAATCATATAATGCTGTTGCTTCTGCGATTTTAGGACAATCTGAAGTATTTATTTCAGTTAAGAAACAATTAGGGTTATTGCCAGAGAAAAGAATGTATACATTATGTGCATCAGCAATGTCTACCGTTTCTATGTCTATCGTTGGATCGTATATGGTGTTATTAAAACCACAATATGTTGTAACCGCTTTAGTGCTTAACTTATTCGGTGGCTTCATCATTGCTTCTATCATTAACCCGTATGAAGTGACTGAAGAAGAAGATATGTTAGAAGTACAAGAAGAAGAGAAAAAGACTTTCTTTGAAGTATTAGGGGAATACATTATAGATGGATTTAAAGTTGCGATTACAGTAGCAGCTATGTTAATTGGTTTCGTTGCTCTTATCGCATTCATAAATGCCGTATTTAAAGGTGTAATCGGTATTTCATTCCAAGAAATACTCGGTTATGTATTTGCGCCATTTGCATTTATTATGGGTGTACCTTGGCATGAAGCAGTTAATGCCGGAAATATTATGGCAACAAAATTAGTATCAAATGAATTTGTCGCTATGACAGATTTAGCACAAGGAAACTTTAATTTCTCAGATAGAACGACAGCGATTATATCTGTATTCTTAGTTTCATTTGCAAACTTCTCTTCAATTGGAATTATTGCAGGAGCGGTTAAGAGCTTAAATGAAAAGCAAGGGAATGTAGTCGCAAGATTTGGTCTGAAATTACTTTTCGGTGCAACATTAGTAAGTTTCTTATCAGCAACAATCGTAGGCTTATTATTTTAATAGATTCATATCATATAAAAAGGAATGGTGATTGTAATGAGAATGGTAGATATTATTGCGAAAAAACGTGACGGTAAAGAATTAACGACTGAAGAAATCAAATTCTTTATTAATGGATATACAAACGGAAGTATTCCTGATTATCAAGTAAGTGCACTTGCAATGGCAATCTTCTTTAAAGATATGACAGATCGCGAACGTGCAGATTTAACGATGGCAATGGTGGAGTCCGGAGAAACAATCGACTTATCAGCAATTGAAGGAATTAAAGTAGACAAACATTCAACTGGCGGTGTTGGTGATACAACAACATTAGTATTAGGACCATTAGTAGCTGCTTTAGATGTACCAGTAGCAAAAATGTCTGGTCGTGGTTTAGGACATACGGGCGGAACAATTGATAAATTAGAAGCGGTAGAAGGATTCCACGTTGAAATTACGAAAGAGCAGTTCATTGATATTGTAAACCGTGACAAAGTAGCTGTTATTGGACAAACAGGAAACTTAACACCTGCGGATAAAAAAATCTATGCATTACGCGATGTAACAGGAACGGTTAACTCAATTCCTTTAATCGCAAGTTCAATTATGAGTAAAAAAATTGCAGCTGGTGCTGACGCAATCGTACTTGATGTAAAAACAGGTGCTGGCGCATTTATGAAAACAGAAGAAGATGCAAAAGAATTAGCGCATGCAATGGTACGTATCGGAAATAATGTAGGACGTCAAACTATGGCTGTTATTTCAGATATGTCACAACCACTTGGTTTTGCAATTGGTAACGCTCTAGAAGTGAAAGAAGCGATTGATACGTTAAAAGGTGAAGGTCCAGAAGATTTAACAGAATTAGTACTCGTATTAGGAAGTCAGATGGTCGTACTTGCGAAAAAAGCAAATACATTAGAAGAAGCTCGTGAAATGCTAATTGAAGTGATGAAGAACGGAAAAGCAACTGAGAAGTTTAAAGAGTTCTTAAGCAATCAAGGCGGAGATAGCTCAATTGTAGACAATCCAGAAAAAATGCCACAAGCGAAGTATGTAATTGATGTACCTGCTAAAACTTCAGGTGTTATTTCTAACATTGTTGCAGATGAAATCGGTATCGCAGCTATGCTACTTGGTGCTGGCCGTGCAACGAAAGAAGACGAAATTGATTTAGCGGTAGGACTAATGTTACGTAAAAAAGTGGGCGATGCAGTAAAAGAAGGCGAGCCATTCGTAACAATCTATGCAAATCGCGAAAATGTAGAAGATGTAAAAGCTAAAATTTATGAGAACATTTCTATCGCTGAAACAGCAGAGGCTCCTAAATTAGTGCATACAGTTATTACTGACTAATCATAAGTACACTTACTTTGAGGAGGAAATAATATGGATAAGAAAAAATATATTGAAGAAGCAAATAAGATGTTAGCAAAAGCATATATTCCGTATTCAAAATTTCCTGTTGGTGCAGCGTTAGTTACGAAAGAAGGTAAAATTTATACTGGTTGTAATATAGAAAATGCTTCTTACGGCTTATGTAACTGTGCAGAAAGAACAGCGATCTTTAAAGCAGTATCAGAAGGGGAACGAGATTTTAGTTACTTAGTTATTACAGGAGAAACGGACGGACCGATTTCACCGTGCGGTGCTTGTAGACAAGTAATTGCTGAATTCTGTGATCCGAAAATGCCTGTATTATTAACGAATGTAAAAGGTGATGAAAAAGAAGTGACTGTTGAGCAGTTACTGCCAGGTGCTTTCTCAATAGAAGATTTAAAATAAATAAAAAAGTCATTCTACAATTATTATTTGTGGAATGGCTTTTTTATTTTCAAAAGTTGAATGTAATATTTTGTTCATATTCCGTTCATAAACTTTGCGTAAAATGATTGCAGCGAATATGGAAAGTTTACAGCAGGAGGAATAGAATGAAGAAATTATATAATGCAGCATTCATTTACTTAATTATTGGTTTATTATCCGGAGTATTTGCAAGAGAATACTCGAAAGCACAAGGGATTAAAGGGTCCACAATGTTGCAATTGGTGCATACACATGTATTAGTGCTCGGTTTCGTATTCTTTTTAATTGCTTTCGCTTTATTTAAAGTGTTTCAAATGCAAGAAACAAAGAGCTTTTGTGCATGGTTTGTTGTTTATAATGTAGGAGTAATCTTTACTATTGTTACAATGCTATGGAGAGGTCTTCTACAAGTAAATGGAACTGACTTTAACGGTTTAAGTCATATGGCTGGATTAGGTCATGTTATTATAAGTATCGGGCTCGTTTGGTTTATGATTTTGCTCAAAAAGTCTGTTAAATAGATAGGAGTGGAGAGGATGATAACACTTTTATCAAGTATAGTAGCGGTTTGTATGGCTGTAGGAGTAATGTTTCTACGCTTTAAAGCAGCGAAAAAACCGGTAACGAAAAAGAAAATTATATTACCCCCATTTTTTATGAGTACTGGTGCTATGATGTACTTCTTACCAGCATTTCGGTTAACGTCAATAGAAATAGTAGAAGCAATTACTGTAGGACTTATTTTCTCAATATTCCTTATTAAA
The DNA here is from genome assembly GCF_057197025.1 of Bacillus sp. LSHTCR4. NCBI lineage: Bacteria > Bacillati > Bacillota > Bacilli > Caryophanales > Bacillaceae > Bacillus > Bacillus sp. LSHTCR4. Next base: position 890,041 of record NZ_JBXUNO010000001.1, read on the forward strand.
ACAACGAAGTTTGAAATAAGAAATGAACAAATATATATGAAACCGTCAAAAGCATTTATATTTATTTTAGTTGGATTACTAGCAGTGCGAGTAGTAATGAAATCGTATTTAAGTCAATCGATTGACTTAGCAGAGTTAAGTGGAATGTTTTTCTTACTCGCTTTTGCAATGATTGTATCGTGGAGAATTGCTATGTATCGTTCCTATGCTAAATTAGAAAAAACAATAAAAAGAGCTGGAATTTCTATATAGGAAATCCAGCTCTTTTTATGTTTTATTAAAATTCTTTAACGCGGAACTCATTTGCTTAATTTTAAACGTATTTGAGCATCTTGTAATGCGGCTGGTGTAACGTTAAGTCCATTTTGATCAACAATTTTTGTGTTTAATAAAATGGAATCTAAGCTTCCACGAAATGTTTCTGTATAGTTTTGACGCAACATTTGTTGTTCTTGTTTTTCATCAACTGTTAATCCAGTTGCTTTTTCTTTTTTTGACAATTCGTTAATACGGAATAAAATGTTTTTCATTTGTTTCACCTCTAGTTAGATTTAATAATATTAGTTACTTACTAATATATAGTTATTGTAACGTTTAATTTTAATTATGTCAACAACATCTAAAAAGGTTAAAAATTGACGAAAAATTGTAACAATAATAAAATGAATTGATTAGATAATTATTTTTTAATCATACATAGAACGCTAGGGGGATTATTATGAAATCAACATTTTTTGCTCAAAATAGAGAACGATTAGTAAACACATTACCAGATGAATCAATTACAATTTTATTTGCTGGACAAGCACCTCATATGTCAGCGGATGCACATTATAAGTTTGTGCCGAATCGGAATTTTTATTATGTAACAGGAATCGATGAACCAAATGTTATTTTCATGTTGAAGAAAATTGGAAAGAGTGTTGAAGAAACACTATTCATTGAAAAGTCAGATCCAGTAATGGAAAAGTGGGTCGGTAAAACAGTTTCTAGCGAAGAGGCAGAGAAAATTTCAGGTATAAAGAAAGTTGTATATTTAGATAGCTTTGAAAAGACAATGTCAAATATATTTTTTACAGAAAATGTGAAGCATCTATTTTTAGATTTAGAGCGTCGTGAGTGGAATGGTACAGAGACAAAAACATTAGCGTTTGCTAAACATGTAAGAGAACAATACCCCCACGTAACAATTGGTAATATATATCCAAATATTTGTGAATTACGAGTGTTTAAAACAGAAGAAGAAATTGAAATTATGAAAGAAGCGATTGCTGTAACGAAAGACGGTATTTACAACGTACTTAAGCATGCAAAAGCAGACATGATGGAGTATGAATTAGAAGCTCAATTTGATTTCACATTGAAATCATCTGGCATTAAACATCATGCGTTCAATACAATTTTGGCAAGTGGGAAAAATGCTACAGTTCTTCATTATGAAGACAATGATGCACAAATTCAAAATGGTGATTTAGTACTGCTAGATTTAGGCGCTCAAAAAGACTACTATAACGCTGATATTAGTTATACATTCCCGGCAAATGGAACATTCTCTAGTCGCCAAAAACAAATTTATAATATCGTATTAAAAGCATTGAAAGAAACAACAGAGATTATTAAGCCAGGCTTAAAGTTCGCTGCATTAAATGAACACGCTAAAAAAGTACTCGCAGAAGGGTGCAAAGCAGTTGGTTTAATTCAAGAAGATGAAGAGTTATCAAAATACTATTATCATGGTGTCAGCCATTTCCTTGGTTTAGATACACATGATGTAGGAACATACAAAGATAGAGTATTAGAAGAAGGTATGGTTATAACAATTGAACCTGGTCTTTATATTGAAGAAGAATCAATTGGTATTCGTATTGAAGATGATATTCTTGTAACGAAAGACGGATACGAAAACTTGTCAAAAGATATCATTAGAGAAGTTGAAGAGATTGAAGCGTTTATGAGAGAAAATAATGTGAATGTAAAAGAAGATGAAGTAGTTACGAAATAATGATCGGGAAAGACGCTCAAGTTTGAGCGTCTTTTTATTTTGTTCATTTGAAACCGCGATATTTTCTCGAAAAACATCTTCAATTTATAAAGTCAATTATATTCCAAATGTCAATGTATATGTTGATCATGCCCGGGTGAGGGTGGGGGAGTATGATCTGGGAATGTCACGAATACGGCAACGATAATTACCACACTAATGGAAAGTAATAATAAAAAACGTCTTTGGATAAAAGCAGAAAAAGTTTCTGATAAAAGTTGAATCATACATGACATAGTTATTGTTATAGTGAGTAAGAGACTAATGAACAGTATACTATGAGCTTGTTGCGCATTTAGCATTTCTGTAATCATTGCTCCCATCATACTTGCCATTAACCCAGAGAACATTCCTTCTAAAGCAGTATATAGGTGAAAACGTAGACCAACTAAAAAACCAATACAACCACTAATTAAAATCGCAAGAAAAGTAGAATATAGTAGTTCTCCTTTAAAGAGAATACCTAAATAAAAACCGATACTTAAGCCGAGACTCATACTAAAAGACATAATAAATACCATATACTCCATTAGGGTACCCTTACGTTTAGAAATATATGATGTAATAAGAATCGAGATACAACAAAGTGTTAAGGTAGTTAACATATAAGCAAACATTATGATACCTCCCTGTCCTATCATTCACTTCATCATATGTTTATATGGAGAGCACTTATGCGTATTTAAATCTGCATATTATCTGCACAATTTCAGGAATGTAAGCAAGTAGGCACTTAATGTTTCAAGGCCTCTTTTTTTATTTGTGAGTATGTGAAAGAAATTGTTATATAGTGAGTTTCTATTGTGAAGCAATAAAGAATAAGCGTATAATATTATAGTTATCCCATTACTCGGGATAACCCGCGAATGATAAATAAGATTGTTGTTTTATCATCGCTTCTAAACAGATAGACAATGAAAGTAACACTGGAATACAGATAGGGAGTTATACAATGAAATTAATTATTGCCGAGAAACCAGATCAAGGTTTGGCTCTTGTTTCACAATTTAAATATCGCCGGAAAGACGGATATTTAGAAGTAGAAGCGAATGAGTTATTTCCAAATGGAGCGTACTGTACATGGGCAATTGGTCATTTGACGCAGTTATGTAATCCAGAACATTATCACGCAGAGTGGAAAAAATGGTCACTTAATACGTTACCGATGATTCCTGAACGTTTTCAATTTGAAGTAACAAAGTCGAAGTATAAACAGTTTAACGTTGTGAAACAGCTGTTACATAATCCACAGGTAACAGAAATTATTCACGCGGGCGATGCTGGGCGTGAAGGGGAATTGATTGTACGGAATATAATTAATCTTTGCAACGTGCAAAAGCCAATGAAGCGTCTTTGGATTTCCTCTTTAACGAAGCAAGCTATTTACCAAGGATTTAAAAACTTGCTTGATGAATCAGACACGATTAATACGTATTACGAAGCATACACAAGATCTTGTGCTGACTGGGTTGTTGGTATGAATGCATCACGTGTGTTTAGTATTTTGTTAAAGAAAAAAGGAATGAATGATGTATTTTCAGCTGGTCGTGTACAAACACCGACACTCGCGTTAATCGTAAAGCGTGAAAAGGAAATAGAAAACTTTAAGTCAGAGCCGTTCTGGGAAGTGTTCGCAACCTTTAATATAGAAGGAAAGAAGTATGAGGGGAAATGGGAGAAGGATAGTGAATCCCGCTTAAAAGACCCTGATATGGCGAATAAAATTGCGGCATTTTGCCAAGGTAAACCGGCAGTAGTGAAGGAAATGAAAACGGAGCGTAAAGAATTTCAGCCGCCGCTTTTATTTAACTTATCATCACTGCAAGCAACGGCAAATAAAGCCTTTAAGTTTTCACCGAAAAAGACGCTTGATATAACGCAAGCACTATATCAAAAAGGGATTGTTTCTTATCCTCGTTCGGATTCCAACTATGTTACCCAAGGAGAGGCAGCAACGTTCCCTGATATTTTACAGAAGTTAAGTCAGTTTGATGAATATAAAGGTTTATTACCAGCTCCGGTTGAATCGATTATGAATAATAAGCGTTATGTGAATGAAAAGAAAGTAACGGATCACTACGCCATTATTCCGACAGAGCAAGTTACAAATCCAAGCAGACTATCAGGTGATGAAAAGAAAATTTACGATATGATTGTAAGAAGACTTATAGCAGCTCATTATGAAGTTGCAATCTTTGATTATACAACGATTGTAACGCTTGTAGATGAACGTGCTGAATTCATTTCAAAAGGAAAACAGCAAATTCAAGAAGGATGGCGTAAAGTTATTTTCCAAGACGATAAAGATGATGAAACCATTCTGCCAATTGTAGCTGAAGGTGAAGAAGGAAAAGTTGTAAAGGTGAAAGTGAAAGAAGGAAAAACACAACCACCGAAGCGTTATACAGAAGGACAACTTATTACGTTAATGAAAACAGCTGGTAAGTATTTAGAGAATGAAGAGCTGGAGAAAGTATTAAAGAAAACAGAAGGTTTAGGTACGGAAGCGACTCGTGCAGGTATTATTACGATGCTAAAAGACCGTAAATATATAGATGTGAAAAAAAACCAAGTGTATGCGACTGATAAAGGAAAAGTATTAATTACCGCAATCGGTGACAAAATACTAGCTTCACCAGAAATGACCGCAAAATGGGAGCAACGTCTTGCGGAAATTGGGGAAGGTACAGCATCACCAGCAACTTTTATGGAACAAACGAAAAAGCTATCAGCTAAAATTATTGAAGATGCGGTTGAAATGTCTGAGAAGTGGGATTTCACTGGATTACATGTTGAATCGATTGAGCGAAAAGGATCGAAATTTACAACGGGTAAAAAGGTTGGTAGCTGTAAAAAATGTGATGGCGATGTGATTGATAAGTCAACGTTTTACGGTTGTTCTAACTACAATACAACGCAATGTGATTTTACCATCTCAAAGAAAATATTAAGTAAAACAATCTCGCAAAAGAATATGACAAAGCTCTTAAAAGGTGAAAAGACAGATTTAATTAAAGGCTTTAAAAAGGGCGAGAAAACATTTGATGCGAAGTTAGAGTGGAAAGATAATAAGATTAATTTTGTGTTTGAGAATTAAGTTGTTTCAACAAATAAAAAAATATGATAATTAAAATGTATCCTATAGAATAGACACTTAAAAAAGTCTATACTATAGGATATTTTTTTGAATAAGGAGTGCTATTTGTTTTTATTTGAAATAAAATATACAATAAAAAAATCTTTATAATTGATAATTATTTATTGTAAAACAATAAATTGTGTATTAAAATCAATATCGTGATAAATCAGTGAGATGCTTTTTGTAGAAAGGTAACAACGCTGTTTTTTATCCCACTTTAATGGGCAGTAAGACCCCCACCTCAAAATTCAGCGGAAGCAAAGAAGTTAGGTGGGGAATCAACTGCCCATAAAAGTCCGATTGGTTCAACTAATAATCAGTGGGGGATGCAGAAAACCCCCACTGATTAAAGTTTCACTTTATTAGAGGAGGTAAAACTATGAACAATCAAAATTTGATTATTGAAAATATGGATAACCCTCATGAGTTGGAGAGAATGTACAGAAAAGACCCGAAAGCTTTTAAAAAGTCATTCTCACAAGCATGGGATGAAAACTCTGATTCTCAGGTGCTAGCTGCCTGGTATGAAAGGTTGCATTTCAAGGAAAAGACAAATGCAGAAAAAATATCACTGTTTCAAAAAGGATTCTTATTTATGGGCATGTTAGCTATTCTAGCTGGGCTAAGCACTAGAATCATTTTCCACTTTGTCGAGCAGGAAGCAATTGCTCCAATTAACCTAGCTTTTGGTGTAATTCCCTTTATCGCTGCTTATTTTGTTTACAATAATACCCCGAAAAAAAGTATTATTTATTTCCTTGCAGCGTTGTTCTTAATTGCCGGTTTGTATCTTAATATGTTGCCATTAAATTATAAAGATGGTAGTATCCTTGTTTATTTACATCTTCCTATATTGTTATGGGTCTTAGTAGGGCTTGCGTTTACCGGAAATGAATATTCAAAAGGCAGTACAAGATTAGCTTATATTAAATTTAATTTAGAATATTGTCTTCTCTACGCGAGCATGGCAGTGAGCGGAATGATACTAGCAGTATTCACCATGCGATTATTTAGCTTTGTTGAATTGGATATAGGAGAATTCTATTTTAGTAATGTTGTTTTATTTGGAGCTGCCGCTCTCGCTATTGTGGCTGCATACTTAGTATCATTGAATCTTAAACTTGCTAAAAATATTACACCATACATATCTAAAATTTTTAGTCCGCTTGTCTTGATCACATTGTTTATCTATCTAATAACGGTAATTTGGGTCGGGAAAAATCCATTCTTGGACCGAAATTTCCTAATGGCCTTTAACGGAATACTCCTTGGTGTATTGGCTGTTACTATATTTTCTATCGTTGAGAGTGATTCAGATGAGAAAAAGAACATTTCAGACTATATCAATTTTGCCTTAATTGTTCTGGCGCTTATTATTGACACTGTCGCATTATCAGCCATCATATTCAGACTTTCTTCATACGGGATTACACCTAATAGGCTTGCTGTTTTAGGGGTAAACATACTGATCTGGGCAAATCTAATTTGGATTATGTTTTCCTATATGCGTTTCTTGCAAAACAAATCAGGACCGACAGCTATCCAAGATGCCATTACGAAGTATTTGCCAATCTACGGACTTTGGGCAGCTTTCGTTATATTTACGTTTCCGATAATTTTTAATTAGGAAGGCTTTGTGAATGTAATGACAAATTTGTGAAAAGGGGATGATAGATGTCATCCTCTTTTAAGTGCATAGAAAAATATATTGAAACTATTTTAATGTAATATATAATAAATTTAGATAATTGAATAAAAACTTCTTATTAAGAGAGGTGGAGGGACTGGCCCTTCGAAGCCTCAGCAACCTAATGTTAAATAAAGGTGCTAAATCCTGTAGGATCTAAAGGTCCTAATAGATAAGAATGCGGTTATAAGTAAACCTTCTTCTTATTTTGAAGAAGGTTTTTTCTCATTTAAATAGAGGTTTTGAAGGGTGGTGAGGAAGAATTAAAGAAAATATACAAGAGGAAAATGGAGGATGCAGTGAATAATGAAATTGAGGATTTAAAAGAGAATAGCACAAGTATTTGGAGCAATAAAATTTTTTCGTATTTTTTCTTGGCAAGTTGTATTTCTTTAATAGGTAATTCTATGGTTACGCTCATTTTACCGTTATGGGTAATGAAATTAACGAATTCACCATTACTTGTCTCGGGAGTAAACATTGCAATAGCGACGACGGCGATTCTGTTTGCACCTGTAACAGGAACGTTAGCAGATCGAATGTCGAGAAGAAAGCTTATGATGATTGCAGATGTGATGAGATGCATCGTCATGATTTTAATTGCAGTAATAGCATTTTATAATAATATGCTGTACATGCCGTTACTAATTTTACTTATTATACGCTCAATTGGAAGTGTCTTATTTACACCAGCTTCAAATGCAGCGTTAGTTACATATGTGGAAGAACAGCATGTTCAACAAGCTATTTCATTAAGACAAGTATCAATACAAATTATATCTGTGGCAATTCCTTTATTGGCAAGCTTTTTAATTAGTATTTTTAGTTTTCACGGAGTATTTTTGTTAGATGCACTTACATTCTTTATATCATTTTTAATTTTAATGAGAATTAAATTTCCTCGTGAATTAAAAGTAGAGAAGAAGAAGCCTTTTTATGAAGATTTTAAAGAGGGATTTTCTGTTATTAATAGTAACAAATCGTTGAAGATATTACTAATGAGCGCTGCGGTCATTAATTTACTTGGAGCAGCATGTATACTTTCACTGCAAGTAATAGTTGTTAGAGAAATGGATCTTTCTACGCTGTGGTATAGTATAGTTTTTGCGGCATCACCGATAGGAATTTTAATTGGGGCATTTATTACGAAAAAGATTCGGACATATAAAACGATTACCACTGCCTTTATATTTACAGCCATTATGGGGGTTTTTAACGCTGCAATGGGTACGACGTTAAATCCGGTATTATTTTCAGTTTATTATTTTCTGTCAGGAATTGCATTTGGGGTAAGTAATGTATATTTTGGAGTGTTGTATAGAAAGTTAATTCCAAATGAAGTGCAAGGAAGATTTTTCGGTTTTTTAAATTCGTTATTATTAGTATCAACCCCGGTTGGAATTGCAATAACGGGATATTCCCTAGAGTCAATTTCCGCGTCTATTCTATTTATTATTATTGGTATTATTACGTTTTTAGTTTCGGTTATTTCACTTTTTATAATGAGTAAGAGTTGATAATTATCGTTCATCCTATAATTTCTTGACAATAAAAAAACGTCCTAAAGTAGGACGTTTTTTATTATGTATATTGCCGTTTTTTCTTAATAAGTAACAACACTTGTGAAACACAAGCAAGAACTGGTAACTCAATTAACGGACCAATAACAAGTGCAAGTGCAATAAGAGGTTCGTCTGGGAAAGCAGTCACAGCAATAGCAAGAGCAACAGGTGAGTTTCTTGCTAACGTTGTTAAGTTTAGACTTACTGTATCTTTATAAGATAAACGCATAACGCGCCCAATAAATTGTCCTAGTACAAAATTAATGATGAAGAACAATAGAACAGGAATGAGTAATAATAAAACGACATTCATATTTTGTAGTAAATATTTACCTTGCGATGCAAACATCGCTACGATTGCTAAACTTAAAAATACAATTTGAGCAGAGCTGAAAAAAGGAATAATTTTATTCTCGAGCGTTTCAGCTTTTTTCAGTTTATTCATAATGAATTTTGTGGCGTGTGCAAGTAAAAATGGTAAGACGATTACGATAACAATACTTTCTACTAAAACAGAAACCGCTACAGTCTTCATAACACCAGCGAATAAAAATAAATAAATGGGAAGTAGTAGTACTTGCAAAATTAAATTTACAGGTAAAATCGCAGTAGAAAGTGCTACATTTCCTTTCGCTATTTCAGTAAAGATTAAGTACCAATCTGTACATGGAGTAACCATTAACATAATAAATCCAACCCAAAGCGCAGGGTGATCTGAAAGAAATAGTGCTCCTAATCCCCAAGCGAGTAAAGGTGTCCATAAAAAGTTAATAGTAAGGCTTGTTCCAGCAAATTTTAAATTGCGAAATCCATTTTTTATTTCTTTCAATGGGATGCTGAGGAATAATCCATAAAGCATAAAAAATAAGCAGGGGACAATAAATTGTTCTGAATACATATGTATGAAATTAAATTGCCCGAGTATAATGCCGCATGTAACAGCAAAAAGAATAATAAAAGTTTGAATCTTTTCTATCGTGCTCATGAATAAATCCTTTCTAAATATGAATTTTCCTCTCTAATTTTATTATACAAGTAATAAAGGCGTATTTGGTGTTCAATTGTATTTTAGTTAATGTTTTTAATTCGAGATTTATTTTTTTATCAAAAGTTACTTGACTAAAGTAAGTGACTATATTACAATCACTTACATAAGGTAATTAAATAACAAAAAGTTTTAATTAACTTTCCTTAAGGTATCAATTGGAACTTTTTATTAGAATAAGAATTTTTATGAAGTTGAATAATGAATATGATAAGAAAGTTTAGGTGAAGAAAATGGGATTATTTAGCTCGTTATTTGGTAAAAAAGAAGAAAATACAAAAGTAGAGGGGAATAAAACAATGTCAAAAGTATTATTTGTAAAAGCAAACGATCGTCCAGCGGAGCAAGCAGTTAGTTCAAAAATGTATGAAACATTTGTAAGTACTTATAAAGAAGCAAATCCGAATACAGAAATTACAGAGTTAGATTTATTTGCATTAGATCTTCCTTATTACGGAAATATTGCTATTTCAGGTGGATACAAACGTAGCCAAGGTATGGAGTTAACAGCTGAAGAAGAGAAGGCAGTTGCTACAGTAGATCAATATTTAAATCAGTTTTTAGAAGCTGATAAAGTTGTATTTGCGTTCCCATTATGGAACTTTACAGTACCAGCACCATTAATCACATATATTTCATACTTATCTCAAGCTGGAAAAACGTTTAAATATACAGCTAATGGCCCAGAAGGTTTAGCTGGTGGTAAGAAAGTAGTTGTGTTAGGTGCTCGTGGTTCAGATTACTCTTCAGAACAAATGGCTCCTATGGAAATGGCAGTTAATTACGTAACAACTGTACTTGGATTCTGGGGCATTACAAATCCAGAGACTGTTGTAATTGAAGGGCACAACCAATATCCAGATCGCTCACAACAAATTGTTGAAGAAGGTCTAGAGAACGTTAAGAAAGTAGCGGCGAAATTTTAATTAATTGATAGTAAAATGGAAAAACCAACATGGATGACCATGTTGGTTTTTTAGTCTATTTTTCATGTTAAAAAATGTATATTTATAAAATAAAAGAAAAGTTTGAAAATAGTATTGCAAAATATTATATAGCAAACTATAATGAGTTCAAGAATAGTTGATACTTAAATTAAATATTCAGAAAATTCAATTAGTTAAAATTGGAAAATGAGATAAGGAAATTTGAATGGGGGTTATATTATGGCGAATAAAGTACCGTTTTCGTTCATAGTAGTTATTGGATTAATGTTATTTGCACTATTTTTTGGAGCAGGAAATTTAATTTTTCCGGCAATGCTTGGTCAATCGGCAGGAGAAAATGTATGGATTGCTAACGCTGGATTTTTAGTAACAGGTGTTGGATTACCATTACTAGGTGTACTAGCATTTGGTTTTTCGGGTAAAGATGATTTACAGTCATTAGCAAGTCGTGCTCACCCAGTGTTCGGGATTGTGTTTACAACAGTTTTATACTTGGCGATTGGCCCGTTATTTGCAATACCAAGAACAGGAAATGTTTCTTATGAAATTGGGCTTAAACCGTTTATGCCAGAGGGATTAGGTTCTACACCTTTAATTCTTTTCACAATTGTATTCTTTAGCATCACTTGTTTTTTTTCGCTAAATCCCGCGAAAATTGTCGATATTGTTGGGAAAATCTTAACGCCAATTAAGTTAACTTTCATCGGTATTTTAGTAATCGTTGCTTTTATTCATCCGATTGGAGGAATGCAAGCACCAGTTGAAGCTTATACATCACATGCATTCTTTAAAGGGTTTCAAGAAGGATACTTAACGATGGACACGCTTGCATCGTTCGTATTCGGAATCATCATCATTAATGCAATTAAAGAAAAAGGTGCAAAAACGAAAACACAAATTATGGTCGTTTGTGCGAAAGCAACAATCATTGCCGCATCTATTTTAGCAATTATCTATACAGCACTTTCTTATATGGGTGCTTCAAGTGTTGCAAAGCTTGGACATTTAGAGAACGGCGGAGAAGTATTAGCGAAAGTTTCTAACTACTATTTTGGATCATATGGCGGAGTATTATTAGGGTTAATGATTACAGTAGCTTGTTTAACAACTAGTGTGGGACTTGTATCAGCATGTTCTTCATTCTTCCATAAGTTATTCCCAAATGTTCCTTACAAAGCAATTGCAATCACGCTATGTGTATTTAGTGCAATTGTTGCAAATGTAGGATTAACACAATTAATTGCAGTTTCTGTTCCAGTATTAACAGCAATTTATCCACTAGCAATCGTATTGATTTTCTTAACATTCTTCCATTCATTATTCAAAGGAAGAGCTGAAGTTTATCAAGTGAGCTTAACTGTAACATTTATTATCAGTTTATTCGATGGATTAAGTGCAGCTGGAGTTAACGTTGAAGTAGTAAGTCAAGTGTTCACTAAATTCCTTCCGATGCAGGAAGTAGGATTAGGCTGGATCTTCCCAGCGATTATCGGTGGATTTATCGGATATGGCATTAGCGTTTTAAAAGTAAAAAATCAAATTCAACCAGCAGCAAATACGAATAAGAAAATAGGTTAAATAAAAAAGTTATAGAACTTGTTTCTATAGCTTTTTTTGTTACTATTAATAATGAAAGAAAATAAAGTAGTAGGGGAAATAAAATGAAAAAAACAATTGATCATATCGGCATCGCAGTTCGAGATATAGATAGTACGATACGTTTTTATGAAAAAGTGTTGTCAGGAACTTTAATAGATCGTTACGTAAGTGAAGCGCTTGGTGTTGAAAGTGAAGTAGCCATTCTTGAAGTGGATGGAGATAGAATTGAATTGCTTGCGCCGACAAATAACACCACTTCACCAATTGCCCGATTTATAAAACAAAAAGGTAAAGGTGTTCATCACGTTGCATATCGAGTAGATGATTTAGATGTAGCTTTAGAGGAATTGAAAGAACAAGGCATTCGAACGTTAGAGCATACGCTTCGAATTAATAAACACGGCAGAAGATTAATCTATCTTAATCCAGCGGATACAGAGGGAACAATCATAGAGTATTGTGATTATCCGGAAGAGAAATAGAAGAAGGATATTTTTAAGAAGGTGTTACGTAATAACGTAATACCTTTTTTATTTATGTATTTCACACTTTCTTCACAAATGATTCACGATAACTTTTCCTCTTCAGGGACTTACATAAATATATTTTATGATATAATAACAATCTGCTTTAAAAATGTAAGTTGTATGTATGAAGGTAGTTACTATTGTATTAGAAGTTTAGAGGTGAGAGAGAAATAAATAGTTATACTGTATAGAAGATTATATTTAATCAGGTTAATATTTCGCCCGAGAATCCAACTCGGGAAGTAAAAATAATGAAAATATAGCGATGAGGAAGAAAGAAGTGAAATGAGTGTGAAAGTAATGAAAAGGTTAGGGACATTGCTATTCATTGTATGTATGCTTATCATATTGATACCGAAAAGTGCATCTGCTCATGCATACGTTGTGAAATCAAACCCTATTGAAAATGAAACATTGAAGAAAGCACCGTCTGTTGTGAAAATCGAGTTCGATGAGGACATACAAATTTCAAGTTTTAATACATTGTATGTGAGAGATACATCAGGTAAAAGGGTCGATTTAAAAGATGCTCATATTGATAAAAAAAATAAAAAGCTATTAGAAGCTGGATTAAAAGAGAATCTTAAAAATGGTCTCTACTCTATTCAGTGGAAAGTGATTTCAGCTGATGGACATCCCATTCAAGGAGTTATTCCATTCCGTATTGGATTAGCGGAAGCTGGAGCAGATGATATACAAGTAGAAGAGATGGGATATGTTCCGCAAATTGATATGATCATGGAACGTGGAATTTTATATACAAGTTTCTCACTATTTATAGGAGTGCTATTCTTTAATCTTATTATGTATAAAGGGAATGCAACCTCGGTTCGATCAAGTAGTAAGAACATAATATGGATTTCCTTATTAGGGATATTTATTAGCTTGTTATTTAATCTACCACTGCAAGCGAAAATAAATGCTGATGTTTCATGGCTAGAAGTATTCAATCCTTTCCTATTAAAAGAAACGTTACAGCTTTCTGTTTTTAGTTATGTATGGATTACTCAAATGGCTTTAATTAGTTCGCTTATAATCGTTACGTATTTTGCGATGAGGCGTGAGAAGCTATCGTCTTTTAAAGTATGGAGTATTCCAATAGTATTGTTTATCGGGATACTTGTTATGAAAGCATGTAATAGTCACGCATATGGTTTAAGGTTTAAAGACATTGCTGTTGTTATGGATTTTTTACATTTATTCGCAGCTTCATTATGGATTGGTGGTTTATCGTCCATTATTCTTCTGTTACGTAAAGAGGATAACAAATGGAATATGTATTGGGATATGATTAAGCGTTTTTCACCGTGGGCAACATGTGCTGTCATTGTGATTTTAATAACAGGTCTTTTTAACAGTACATTTTTTATTCCAACAATCCACTCGTTATTTGATACGAAGTATGGATTAGCTTTATTAGCAAAGATACTTTTATTCGTTTTCATGGGGATATTGGGAATTATTCATTATGTGAAAGGGAAAATGAGAGCGGAGCAAGGATTAGGTGCTACGGTGAAAGTAGAGTTTATCATTGGAATTATCATTTTCGTAATCGTAGCTTTTATGACAAACGTACAAACACCACCGATGCCTCCTACTGGACCTTTTACAGAGAGTAAACAATTAGATAATGGATATGAAATGACGCTAAATGTAAGTCCTAATAGAGTAGGACAAAATATATTCCATATTACTTTAAAGGATGAGAATGGACAAGCTGTTACTGATATGGAACAAATCATATTAACGACTCAATCGTTAGATATGAATATGGGAAAAGGTTCATTTAAAGTCTCGGCAGTTTCACCGGGAGAATATGAAGCAGAAGGTATGTATATTAACATGACAGGCAACTGGAATATACAAGTACACGGATTAACGAAGTCGCTTGATAGCTTCGATACGGATTATAAATTTATTGTAGGTGGCAGATAAAGTGAAACTTTAAGCAGCCCTCATCAATTGGGCTGCCCGGCGAATAGCGGGATAAAGAGTAGGTATAGATAAAAAGGAGCTAATAGAAAATGAAACGCATAAAAAAATTAGGAACAACAATGATCGCAACAGTAATTGCGATGGGAATTTTTTCGTTACCTGTTAGTGCGCACGTCACTGTGAAGCCAGCAACTTCTGACATCGGCTCTTGGGAGACTTACACGATAAAAGTACCAGTTGAAAAGAATGTAGCAACAACAAAAGTTACACTGAAAATACCGTCTGGTGTGGAATTCCAACAGTATGAACCAGTGCCAGGGTGGAAAATGGAAGAGCAAAAAGATAATGCCGGAAAAGTGAAAACTGTAGTATGGGAAGCAACAGGAGAAGGGATTTTACCTGGCCAATTCCAGCGGTTTACTTTCGTCGCTAAAAATCCGGATAAAGAACAAAGAATAGCTTGGGATGCATATCAACAATATAAAGATGGAGAAATTGTTGAATGGACAGGCGATGAGAAAGCTGAAAAACCGCATTCACTTACTACAATTGCAAAAGGTACGTCATTAACAGGAGAACATGGTGAAGTATCTAATGTAGAAAAGAATGAAGGTACTAGTAATATGCAATTGATAGCGATTGTTTTATCTATTTTGGCAATTGTATCTTCGGTAGGTGCGTGTGTTTTTGTAGTGCGTCGTAAAAAATAAGATATAAAAAGAGCCTACAAATAGTAGGCTCTTTCTCATATTTATTTCACTTCAACCTGCTGCCTTACAGCAAGTGTTTTCGGCTTTATATTTACAAAACAAATGCTCACAACAATAAATAATAGGCCAATAAATAAGCTCATTGTAATGCCCTCATGTAAGAAAATTGAACTTACAATAATCGCAATTAGAGGAATAAGGAATGTATAAGCGCCAACTTTACTTGCTTCACCAGCTCCAACGAGTGTGAAGTAAGCAAGCCACCCCATTGCAATAACAAAGAATGAAATAAAGAGAAGTACGCTAACAAATGGTATGCTCCAAGCGATACTAGACCAGCTTTCAAACTCTGATCCAAATCCAATTAAGCAAAATCCACCAATAATAAGCTGCAGTGTTACCATCCAAATAGCATTCACGCGGTGTCCAGTTTTCTTAATAAATACTGTTCCAAGTGCCCAGCCAACAGCACATCCTAATGCAAGAAGAATGCCAATGACAGAAATATGTTCAGTTAAACTACTAGAGCTAATAACACCTACACCAATAAATCCGAGTACAAGCCCGAAAATTTTTAAACCGTACATTGATTCTTCAAGCCATATCCACGAGAAAATACCAAGTAAAACGGGTTGTAGAAATACGATGGCGGAAAATAGACCAGCAGGCATATATTGAAGACCAACAGTTTGTAACCCGTAAAATATAATAATGTTAAGTAAAGAAGAAATAACGTATAAATGCCAAGTTTCTTTTAGATGTAATTCTTTATATTTTGGTAGAGCGAAAAGTAATAAAATGAATCCTCCAATTAAAGTTCGAACGCCTGCAAATAAAACGGGTGGTGTATAATGCAGGGCAAACTTAGATAAAGGCCAATTGATTCCCCACATAAAAACCAGGAAGGTAAGGATTATGGCCGTCTTAGTTCGAGAAAGCTGTGTCACGGTAAGACCTCCTTGTTGTTATTCATTTCACTATGATATGATATCGAATGTAATAAATAAAATGAATCTTTTTTATAAGGAGTATAAGTGATTAGTTATGACCATAACACAACTGCAAGTGTTAATAAAAACTGTTGAGTTAGGTAGTTTTACGAAGGCTGCCAGGGTGTTAAATATGACACAGCCGGCTGTAAGTCATGCCATTTCAAGTATTGAGTCAGAGTTAGGAGTTACGATTCTTATACGTGATAAACGAAAAGGATTAATTGTTACGGATGTAGGAAACAGAATTCTTGTACATATTAGAGAGATTTTGAACGGTGTAGAGAAAATTGAACAAGAAGTTGCGATGGAGAAAGGACACGAAGTGGGGACGATTCGAATTGGGAGTTTTCCGAGTGCTTCTGCACATTTCTTACCGAAAATGATAAACCATTTTAAGGAGAAATATCCGAGCTTAGAGGTCGTTCTTTGCGAAGGAACAATTAAAGAAGTTGAAGATTGGTTAGTCTCGAGGGTTGTTGATATAGGAATTGTTATTTTGCCTAATAAAGAGATGGAGATTGTCCCATTAACGAAGGGAAAAATGGTTGCTATCTTAAGAGAGGATCATCCTCTTTGCAAGAAGGACGCTATTACAATTCGTGATTTGGAGAATGAACCGATCATATTATGTAAGGGCGGATACGAACCACCCATTATCGATATGTTTAAACAAGCAAACGTACCACTTCGAGCTGAGTATGTAATTTCGACAGTTACGACAGCTTTAAATATGATTCAAGAAGGGTTAGGCATTGCAATATTAGCTGAATTATCTTTAACGAATTTACCAAAAAATGTGCAAACGAGAGAATTAGAACCGCAAGTATGGAGAGAAATTGCTTTAGCGGTTCCTTCATTAAAGGATTCTTCAATCGCTGTGCAGCTATTTATTGAAGAATTTCAAGCGCTATTTGCAGAATGAAAAGAGGTGTCTCATATATCGTAATGGGACACTTTTTAATTTACTTATAAAAAATCTGTGAAAAGGATTGACTTATTTTTTAGTTGTAACTATAATGATTACATCGAGGTGGTGATTACGATGAAAATTAGTAGCCGCTTTTCCATAGCTGTTCATATTTTATCTATTTTGAAAAACAATCCATCTTCACTTTGTACTTCAGACTATATGGCTGAGAGTGTAAATACGAATCCGGTAGTCATTCGTAAAATGATGTCGTACCTGAAGCAAGCTGGTTTTGTATATGTAAATCGCGGCCCAGGTGGTGCGGGATTATTAAAGGATTTACATGAGATTACATTGTTGGATGTATATCATGCAGTGAATGTAGTGGAAGAGGATAAATTATTTCACATTCACGAGCAACCAAATCCAGATTGTCCAATTGGAGCAAATATTCAAGCGGTGTTAGAAGTTATATTAATACAGGCGCAATCCGCGATGGAAGAAGTTTTGAGAAATATTACGATGGGGCATTTGTTTGAAACTTTGCAAGAAAAAATGAATGCTTAAATCATATTTATATTTTTTTGTCATTAATGTAACTAGTTTGATTACAACGATAAAGGTAAGGTGTAAAAGTTATGACTGTAAAAATGAAAGTATACTCAGATTTTATATGTCCGTTTTGTTTTTTAGCAAAAGGTCCATTAGATGAGGTAGCGCAAGAGAAAGATGTAGAGATTGAATGGATGCCATTTGAGCTGCGTCCAAGTCCATATTCAAAAATAGATCCATGGAATGAGCCAGAAAAATTAGGTTCATGGGACGCTTTCATTCTTCCGACAGCGAAGAAGTTAGGAATTGAAATGCGCTTGCCACGTGTTTCACCACATCCATATACACATTTAGCTTTCGAAGGATGTCAATTTGCGAAAGAACGTGGACTAGGTAATGAGTATCATCATCGCGTATTCACAGCGTTTTTCCAAGAAGAGCAAAACATTGAAGATATTGATGTGTTAACAAAATTAGCGGTAGAAGTAGGGCTTCCTGAGGCCGAATTTAAAGATGCTTTAGTAACTCGTAAATATAAAGAAAAGCATCAAGAAGAAATTCAGCACGCATATGATGAAGCGAATATTATGGCTGTTCCAACTGTCATGATTGGAGATGAAGTCATTCAAGGGCTTGCTAGTAAAGAAACGCTACAAAGAGTCATTGATAAAGAAATTGAAAAAGAAAAAACAAATTCATTTGAAGGCATGCAATGTAATACAGATGGATACTGCTAATTCGCTTGTTATGAAATAACAAAATAAATTAAAAAACAAATATTTGGAGGAATTAAAATGTCAGCAACTACAACAAACTTAAAAGAAGCAATCGTGAACCGCCGTTCGATTCGTAAAGTAACAAAAAACGATGCAATTACGAAAGAAAGAATTGAAGAAGTTTTAAAAACAGCTTTACACGCACCAACATCTTTCAATATGCAAAGTGGTCGTATGGTCGTATTAATGGATGGAGAGCATGAAAAGTTTTGGGATATTGTGAAAGAAACACTAAGAGCCCGCGTACCAGCAGAAAACTTTGAAGCGACTGTAGAAAGACTAAAAGGCTTCCATGCAGGTGTAGGAACAGTTCTATTCTTTGAAGATCAAGCAACTGTAGAAAAAATGCAAGAAAATGCCCCATTATACAAAGATCAGTTCCCATTCTGGTCTCATCAAGGAAATGCGATGTTACAACATACTGTGTGGATGCTATTATCTGCTGAAGGAATTGGGGCGTCATTACAACATTACAACCCAATCGTAGATGCTGAAGTGAAAGAAACTTGGAACATTCCAGCAGAGTGGAGCTTAGTAGGTCAAATGCCATTTGGTGAACCAAATGAACAACCAGCAGAAAGAACGTTCTTGCCTACTGAAGATGTAGTGAAATTTTATTAAGAAATACAATATGTAACGAGAAGGAAGCTGTGCTTAAAAACAGCTTCCTTTTTTGTAGTGGTGTTAAATTATGCGCATTTAGGGAAGAAATATAAGAAATAATCCGTTGAGAAGGGAATTAGGAAAATGAGTGATGAGAAAAAATATACAGTGGTAGGTACTGATGTTGAGGAAGTAAAGCGTTTAAATAAAAATTCAGGGTTAACGTATAATCAAGTGAAAGAAATGTTAGCAAAGCAAATGCAAAAAAAGAAGTAATTAGATTGAAATCTTTCATTTTTTCATTTAGCATTTTGATTGGAGAGAGTTAAGTAAAAGGTAACTCTCTTTTTTGTATAGCTAAGCATCTTATAGAGTGGAGGAAGCAACATGAAGAAATGGGTAAAGGTAACGCTGTCTATCACTGGAGGCATTGTCTTATTAGCGTGTGCTGGCGGATATTACGTATATAAAAATTATTTTCCAAAGGAACCTGAGCGTATCGTATATGATAAAGATAGGGTGTTAAAACCGATACATAACCAGTTAAAAGGAATTAACATAGAAAATGTAAAGATAAAAGAAAAAGAAGTCGTAAATGCGACTGTAGATGAGCTTCAAAAAATGATTGATGATGGAAAGTTGTCATATGAAGAGTTAACGAGTATTTATCTTTTTAGAATACGAGAACATGATCAAAATGGAATAACATTAAATGCTGTTACAGAGATAAATCCTAATGCGATGGAAGAAGCAAGAAAGTTAGATCAAGAGCGAGGTAGAAACAAAAAGTCGAATTTATATGGTATTCCTGTCGTTGTAAAAGATAATGTACAGACGGAAAAAGTGATGCCGACTAGTGCAGGAACGTATGTGTTAAAAGATTGGATTGCAGATGAGGATGCGACGATTGTGAAAAAGTTGAAAGAAGAAGGTGCTTTTGTTTTAGGAAAAGCGAATATGTCTGAGTGGGCGAATTATTTATCTTTTACAATGCCCAGCGGATATAGCGGGAAAAAAGGACAAAATTTAAATCCGTACGGTCCGGTCACATTTGATACTTCAGGATCAAGTTCAGGATCTGCTACAGTAGTTGCGGCAGATTTTGCGCCGCTTGCAATCGGAACAGAAACGACGGGATCGATTGTTGCACCAGCGGCGCAGCAATCAGTAGTTGGGTTACGTCCATCACTAGGTATGGTGAGTAGATCAGGCATTATTCCATTAGCTGAAACACTTGATACAGCAGGACCAATGGCAAGAACGGTAAAGGATGCTGCAACGTTATTTAACATAATGGAAAGTTATGATGAAAAAGATGCTATGACAGAAAAAATGAAAGATAAAGAAAGAATGGATTATACGAAGGACTTATCAATAGACGGTTTGAAAGGGAAAAAAGTAGGAGTACTATTTTCAATAGATCGACAAGATGACAATAGAAAAGAAGTAGCGCAAAAGATAAGAAAAGACCTTCAAGATGCAGGTGCAATATTGACCGATGATATTCAGTTAAACGCTGAGGGTGTAGATAATCTACAAACATTAGAATATGAATTCAAACATAATGTTAACGATTTTCTTTCAAAGCAAAAAAATGTACCGGTAAAATCGTTAGAAGAGATTATAGCGTTTAATAAAAAGGATAGTAAGAGACGAATAAAATATGGACAAACATTAATTGAGGGATCTGAAAAATCTGCTATAACGAAAGATGAGTTTGAAAAAGTAGTGCAAACGAGTCAAGAAAATGCTAGAAAAGAGCTAGATAGATATTTAGTAGAAAAAGGTTTGGATGCTCTAGTTATGATTAATAACGATGAAGTTCTTCTATCC
The DNA here is from genome assembly GCF_057197025.1 of Bacillus sp. LSHTCR4. NCBI lineage: Bacteria > Bacillati > Bacillota > Bacilli > Caryophanales > Bacillaceae > Bacillus > Bacillus sp. LSHTCR4. The sequence goes on from NZ_JBXUNO010000001.1 coordinate 910,896, forward strand.
GCTGTAGCTGGTTATCCGGAATTAGCGGTTCCTGCTGGATATGATAAAAATGGAGAACCAATCGGTGTAGTGTTTGTAGGGAAACAGTTTGGTGAAAAAGAGCTTTTCAATATTGGATATGCGTATGAGCAGCAGTCTAAAAATAGAAAATCACCTAAATTGTAAAAGGGTAAACGAAAAAAAGAGCTCAACTGAAGTAAGTAGGTGGGCTAATATAAACAGAATCTAACAATATAAGAAGAAAAAAAGGATTCTTCCTAATTAGTAAGAAAGATTGTCTATAGAAGTTCATAAAATGTAATATATTCAATTTCCATCCATTGAAGGGGGAGGTTAAATTTTAATGAATGAAGTGAAAAATTTCTTTCGAAGTAGAGGGTTTCAACGGTTTCTCGTTTTAATAATAGTAGCGTTAGTATTATATGGATTAAAAAGTATGATCAATTTAATATTAATTACGTTTATACTGACATTTTTAATGGATCGATTTCAACGTTTTATTTCAAAGAAATTGAAAGTGAACCGGAAAATTGTTATTGCCTGTTTATATATCATATTAGTTTCCTTTATTGGCACGACGTTGTATAAATATTTACCTGTGTTAACGATACAAATTTCGCAATTGATTTATCAATTTAAATTGTTTTTTCAAAACCCGCCTGATAATGAAATCATTAGATATGCACTTTCGACAATTAACGGAATGGAAGTATCAAAGTATATAGAACAAGGTGTAGATGTCATCTATCAATCGATAGCAAATATAGGGAAGGTAAGTTTACAAATATTATTGTCTCTCATATTAAGCTTATTTTTCTTATTAGAAAAAGAGCGTATTATTACATTTACTTCTAAATTTAAAGAGAGTAAGCTAAAGATTTTTTATGAGGAGATTGCATATTTTGGCGAAAGGTTTGCAAGATCGTTCGGTAAAGTAATTGAAGCGCAGTTTTTGATTGCGGTTGTAAATTGTATTCTTACTGTCATTGCATTAATTGTTTTAGGATTTCCGCAGCTTCTCGTATTAGCTGTTATGATTTTTTTACTTGGATTAATTCCTGTTGCGGGGGTAATTATTTCCTTGTTTCCACTTTGTATTATTGCATATAACGTAGGCGGAGTTATGTACGTGGTATACATACTTATTTTCATTACAGTAATCCATGCTCTTGAAAGTTATTTCTTAAACCCGAAGTTTATGTCTGCGAAAACGAATTTACCAATCTTTTATACATTTATGATTCTCATCTTTTCAGAACATTTCCTTGGAATATGGGGACTTATTATCGGGATACCGATCTTCATCTTTTTATTAGATGTACTTGATGTAAATAATGAGGAATTGGCTAAAAAATAGAAAATAAAGCAAAAAGCAATCCAAAATAAATTGGATTGCTTTTTATCTTAATTAAAGAACCGGAGCCATTGTTTCTTTCAACACTTGAACAGAGTGATCGAATTTTAATTCTTCGTCTTCACTTAATTCTACTTCTAAAATTTCACGAACACCGCCGCGATTTAAAACAGCAGGTACACCGATATACACATCTTTTTGACCGTATTGACCTTCTAAGTAAGCTGATACAGTTAATACACTATTTTCATCGTTTAAAATTGCTTTAGTAACACGTAGAAGTGACATGCCGATACCATAGTAAGTTGCGCCTTTTCGCTCGATAATATGGTAAGCTGCATCACGAACGTTTATGAAAATTTTGTCTAAATCTTCTTGATTATACGTGTTGTCTTTTTCAAGCAGTGTCTGTAGTTTTTGGATACCAACGGAAACGTGGCTCCAAACTGGAAGTTCAGTATCGCCATGTTCTCCGATAATATAGGCATGAATGTTGTGTGGGCCAATATCGAAGTACTCACCTAACATATAGCGGAAACGAGCAGAATCAAGCGTTGTACCAGAACCGATTACACGTTCTTTCGGTAAACCAGATTCTTTCCAAGTTACGTAAGTTAAAATATCTACAGGATTTGTCGCGATTAAGAAGATGCCATCAAAACCGCTATCCATAATACTGCGAACGATTTGTTTAAAGATTTTAGCGTTTTTCTCAACTAAATCTAAACGTGTTTCACCTGGCTTTTGTGGTAATCCAGCCGTAATGACTACAAGGTCAGCATCTTTACAATCTTCATAGCTACCTTTCCATACTCTAGTTGGTGCTGGAGCAAATGGAACTGCATGACTTAAATCCATTGCTTCTCCTTCAGCTTTTGCCTCGTTTACATCAACTAAAACAAATTCTTCAGCCACAGCTTGGTTAATCATGCAGTAAGCATAACTACATCCCACTGCTCCTGTTCCTACTAATACAACACGGTTAATCCCTTTTTTCATTTCAAAATTCCTCGCAATTTCATTGATTTTATTATGTAAGATAATACGTCTTACTTCTATAGAGTCATATCTAGTTTATTACATTTTATAAAAGATATTCAAGTAATTGAAAATGTATCAGTGCAATTCTTTGCATGAAACATAGGAAGTAAGTGAATCGAATATAATTCAGTAAAATCCTTTGTAAAAGGGGAAATGGCATGGGAAACCCATTAGCAATGGAAGAAATGCTTCATATTATTCATGAAGGGCTTGTTAAAAAGAATAATCCAAAACGAATTACGATTGCCGGTGCAGGGATTTCTGGATTAGTTGCAGGTTCTTTATTAAAAGAGGCTGGGCATGAAGTAACGATTATAGAAGCAAATAACAGAATAGGTGGCAGGGTGTATACAATTCGGGAACCATTTAGTGTGGGTTTATATTTTAATGCTGGACCGATGAGAATCCCTGATACCCATAAGTTAACCTTAGCGTATATTCATAAATTTAAACTACCTTTAAACCTTTTTATAAATAAAACTTTTGCAGATATCATTTACACGAATAACATTCAAACAAGATTGAATGTGTTTGAAAATGATCCAAGTGTACTTGAATATCCGGTTTTGGATAAGGAAAGAGGAAAAACGGCAGAAGAGCTAATGCTTGAGGTATTAGAACCAATACTAAATTACATTAAGAAGGATCCTGATAAAAATTGGCTTATCGTTGAAAAAAAGTATAAAACGTATTCGCTTGGTTCATTTTTAATGGAGTATTATTCAGATGGTGCAATAGATATGATTGGGGTACTTCTTGATATGGAAGCTTATATGGGAATGTCCTTAATTGAAGTATTACGTGAAATGATTTTCTTTACTTCAACGACGAAATATTATGAGATAACAGGCGGAATGGATGCATTACCAAATTCATTTTTACCAGAGTTAAAAGATAATATTTTTATGCCGTATAAAGTAGAAAAAATTATACAGGAAGATAATAAGGTAATGATGCAAGTAACAAATGAACAAACGTTACAATCGTTTATGGTAACAGGCGACATTGCTATTGTCACAATTCCGTTTTCAGCGTTACGATTTGTAGAAGTTCGGCCATATTATTTATTCTCTTATTTTAAAAGAAGAGCAATTCGTGAATTAAATTATATTGCTGCAACGAAAATTGCGATAGAGTTTAAAAGTAGATTTTGGGAGAAAGCGGGACAGTGTGGCGGTAAATCTATTACTGATTTACCGATACGGTTTACATACTATCCGAGCTATGGTATTCATACTCCAGGACCAGCTATCGTTATAGCAAGTTATACGTGGGCAGATGAAGCGTTAACATGGGATAGTCTCTCGCAAAGAGATCGTATTCGTTACACATTAAAAAATTTAGCGGAAATATACGGTGACATCGTCTATAGTGAGTTTGTTACTGGAACATCTTTTAGCTGGAGTAAAAATCCGTATTCCTGCGGTGCATTTACAGCTTTTGAACCGGGCCAAGAGCTCGAGTTATTTCCGTATATTACACCACCATCTGGAAAAGTACACTTTGCAGGAGAGCATACGACATTAACACATGGATGGATGCAAGGGGCAATTGAGTCTGGAGTTAGAGTTGCATATGAAGTAAATGAACAGTGAATCTCTTATATTTACAAATGGTCATTCTTTTAATAAAATGATAAATATAAATCGTAATTATTACGCTTTGAATACATTTGAAGTAAAGAAATGGATGGTCGGTTGAATGAATAAAGTGGAGATTCATATATTAGGTGGTTTTTTAGGTAGTGGAAAATCAACATTATTACAAAATTTATTGTTAGCAGAGAAAAAGAAGAATAGAAAAGTTGCAGTATTAATGAATGAAATTGGTGAATACTCGGTAGATACAGATATTATTGGAAAAGAGAATGTTTTAAGAGAACTTCTTAAAGGGTGTATTTGTTGTACGTTAAAAGAAGAGCTTGAAATACAATTACATTCGTTATACCAACAAGAAAGACCAGATGTCATTTATATAGAAACGACAGGTGTTGCGCATCCAATTGAAGTGTTAGATGCATGTGTATCACCAATTTTAGCACCTTTTTTAGAAGTGAAGTCCATTGTAGTCGTTTTAGATGCAGTAAGATGGTTAAATCGAAGTGTATTAAGTGCAAACGTTCAGCAATTATTGCATGAGCAACTAAAGTTTGGTAGTCACATTTTAATTAATAAATCAGATTTACTAACAGATGCGGACAAGAACAAAGTAATTGAAGAAGTGAAGACGATAAATAATCATGCGAAATTGTTTGAAACAAAATATTGTAATATATCTTTAGAAGACATAGAAGAAGCTGAATTTACGAATGACGCGGAACGTGAGACACTACATGTAAAACAGCATTTACATATACAAACGATGACATATCAATTTACGAAATCGATTGATCAAGATAAATTATACGAATGGCTTTCGAATTTACCAGATAGTATTTATCGTGTGAAAGGTTTTGTGAAATTTCATGGAGATAAATACCCGCACTTATTCCAATATTCGTTCGGGGTACCGACTTTACTGGAACAAGACTTCGGTTTCCCGACGAACTTGGTAGTGATAGGGGAAGGGCTAGATAAGAAACAATTGGCTGAAGGATTAGAGAAAGTAGAAAATAATTCTAATTAAGATAAAAGGCCTAACTTATTTTTAAGTTAGGCCTTTTTGTATGTAGAAAAACACTTGCAGATTTTGTCTAACAATAATAATTGTAAAATTCAGAAAAATATTTATAATCAAATCTAAGAGGTGATTCAGGTGTCAGAAAAAATAATAATGGATGTAAAAAACCTAACAACAAAAGGACTAGAAACGAGAGAGAAATTATTGTGTGCTGCAGAAAAGGTGTTTGGTAGTAAAGGATATTACGAGGCTTCTATCGTGAATATTACACAAGAAGCAAAGGTAGCACACGGAACTTTCTATAATTACTTTCCATCTAAAAAAGATATATTTGATGAATTGATTCGCAGATTAAACCGTGAGTTACGCTTAATTATTAAAGAAGAAATGAAGGGAATATCAAGTTATGAAGAGGCGCAAAGAAGAGGTTTTCAGGCTTTTTTTCGGTGGGTGAAGGATCGACCTAATCTGTATAACATTGTACAACAGGCAGTAGTTGTTGATGATAACTTATATAGATGGTACTATGCAAAACTCGCAAATGGATTTTTAAAAAGTTTATCGGCTGGTATGGAAGCGGGAGAGTTTAAACAACTTGATAAAGAAACAATTGCGTATTGTCTTATGTCAATTGGGCAATTTTTAGGAATGCGATGGGGTTATTGGGAAGAGAAAGATGTTCCGGAAGATGTATTTGAAGCAGCGATGTCATTAATATTTGAAGGATTGAGAAAGAGATAAGGGAGTGGAGAGAATATGCAAGGCATTGCTTATTGGATTGAAAAACGGGCCTATTTACATCCAGATCGCATTGCCATTATTACAGAAGAGGAGGAAATAACATATAAGCAGTTACATGAGTATGTAAGTAAAGTAGCCGCATATTTCATTTACGACTTAAATGTGCAAAAAGGAGAAAGGATAGCTATTTTATCACAAAATAGCTTGGAATATATCGTTCTTTTGTTTGCTATAGCAAAAGTAGAATGTATTGCTGTTCCACTTAATATACGGTTAACAGAAAATGAACTTACATTTCAGTTGAAAGATAGTGGAACTACAGTTTTATTTGTAGAGGAAACATTTCAAAATATGGCATTGTCAGTGCAGAAGGCATCGTATGTACAAAGAGTTATTTCGATTACAAGTTTAAAAGAAATAGAAGATAGAAAAATTGATAACTTTGAAGAGATAAATGAAAGCGCATCCTTTATTATATGTTATACCTCAGGGACAACTGGAAAACCGAAAGGAGCTGTACTTACACAAGAAAATATGTTTTGGAATGCGCTTAATAATACATTTGCGATTGATCTAACTATGCACGATTGCTCCATTGTATTATTGCCTTTATTTCATATTGGTGGTATTGGCTTGTTCGCATTTCCAACTTTATTTGCAGGCGGTGTAATCATTGTTCCAAGAAAATTTGAACCAACCACAGCTCTTTCTATGATAGAAAAACATAAAGTGACTGTTGTGATGGGAGTACCTACAATTCATCAAGCATTAATAAATTGTTCAAAGTTTGAAACTACAAATTTACAATCAGTTCGATGGTTTTATAACGGTGGTGCTCCATGTCCAGAAGAGTTGATGAGAGAATTTATAGATAGAGGATTATTATTTGGTCAAGGTTTTGGTATGACTGAAACATCACCAACCGTATTTATGCTTTCAGAAGAAGATGCAAGACGTAAAGTAGGCTCAATTGGGAAACCTGTTCTGTTTTGTGAGTATGTACTTGTTGATGAAAACAAAAATAAAGTTGAGATTGGTGAAGTTGGAGAGCTACTTATTAGAGGACCAAATGTAATGAAAGAGTATTGGAATCGGCCAGATGCAACAAAAGAAGCGATTCAAGATGGTTGGTTATATACGGGAGATTTAGCTAGAGTTGATGAAGATGGTTTTGTATACATCGTTGGGAGAAAAAAAGAAATGCTTATTTCAGGTGGTGAAAATATTTATCCACTTGAAGTAGAGCAAGTCATTAACAAGCTTTCAGAGGTATGTGAAGTAGCCGTCATTGGTATGAAACACTCGACATGGGGAGAAGTTCCAATCGCCTTTATTGTGAAAAAGAATAGTAGTGTATTAACGGAAAAGGAAGTCATTGAACATTGTCGTTTATTTCTAGCAAAATATAAAATACCGAAAGAAATTGTTTTTCTAAAAGAATTGCCTAAAAATGCAACGGGTAAAATTCAAAAAGCACAATTAGCAAATCAATTAAAAAGTAGGTGAAGAGATGACTATATATAGCGCTGGTCAACAGGCGTCATGTAGTAAAACAATAACAGAAACGGATTTTGTATTATTTGCAGGTTTGAGTGGGGATTTTAATCCGATTCATATTGATCATGAGTATGCAAAACAAACTAGATTTAATCAAAGGATTGCACATGGTTTATTAACTTCAAGTTTATTATCTCAATTGCTTGGGATTCATTTACCTGGAAAAGGATCCGTTTATATGGAACAAACTATTAAATTTACAGCACCAGTTTTTATAGGAGATACGATTACAGCTACGGCTACAGTACAAGAATTTATGATAGAAAAGAGAGTTTTGAAATTGTTAACACAGTGTCATAACCAAAAAGGAGATTTAGTATTAACAGGTGTAGCGACTATGATGGTGCCAATAGAAGGGGGAGTAGTCTAATGAATATTGGGATTGAAGCGACTGGAGTATTCTTCCCAAAAGACATAGAGACGGCTGCAGATTTATCTAAAAAAACAGGTATCCCAGAGAATATTATTATAGAAAAATTTGGGTTATATGAAAAACATGTTGCAGACGAAACGATGCATGCATCAGATTTAGCTATTGCTGCTGCAAAGCCAATATTATTAAAAGTTGATCCTCAATCTATTGATGTAGTCATTTATTTTGGCAGCCCACATAAAGATTACCACGTATGGTCTAGTGCCCCAAAAATTCAGCATGAACTTGGATTGAAAAATGCTTATGCTTTTGAAATTATGAATGTTAGTTCTTGCTTTCCTATTGCTCTCAAAGTCGCAAAAGATATGCTCTACTCCGATAACTCAATTGAAAATATATTATTAGTTGGTGGATGTAAAGAATCTCAAATTGTAGATTATGATAATCCACGCTCACGTTTTATGTTTAATTTCGCTGATGGCGGAAGTGCAGCTTTAGTGAAAAAAGACGCTAGAAACGGTGAAATATTAGGAAGTGCGATTATAACAGATGGTTCATTTCATGAAGATGTTCGTATTCCAGCAGGTGGATCGAAGCAGGTTGCGAGCTACGATACAGTTGAGAATCGACAGCATTATATTGATGTAATAGATCCTATTAGTATGAAAGAACGTCTAGACAGGGTTTCAACCCCTAATTTTGATAAGGTGATTCGGGAGGCGTTAAGAAAAAGTGGATTTACTCCTAAAGATATTAAAGTATTGTTACCACTGCATACAAAACGTTCTATGTTAATAGAATTGATACAGGGGCTAGGGCTAGCAGAAGAACAAGTTGTATATTTAGATCATTACGGACATATGTCAGCGCTTGATCCTTGCATTGGTCTTCACTTTGCAAATGAACAGGGAAAATTACAGGCCGGAGATATTGCAGTAGTAGTTAGTGCAGGGACTGGGTATACGTGGGCAGCTACTGTGATTAGGTGGTGAAAAATTCGAAATGAACATATGAGAAATGGAGGTATTTGGAAAGGGGTGGCGAATGTAATGGTACTTCATTAAATTTTCTCAACAGATTTGTTTGTATGATTCAAAGGAAAAGTCATAATTACGGTTGGGTAACTTTGGCGTGTTTGATTCTATCAGAAAGTAAAGTATGGGGAGGATCACAATGTCGATGAAAAAACGTAAATGGCTAAGAATGATGGCTACTGGTTGTGTTTTAGGTTCATTATTAATAACGGCAGCTTGTTCAGGAAAGAAAACAAGTACAGAGGCTGACAAGACGATTAAGGTAGGTGTTCTTGCTTCATTAACAGGTCCATTAGAATCCTATGGAAAACAAACCATGAACGGATTTGAATTAGGGTTAGACTATGCAACTGGTGGAACTGGCAAAGTTGAAGGGAAGAAGATTAAGTTTGTTGTAGAAGATACGGAAACGAAAGCTGATGTGGCGGTTAAAAAAGCTACGAAGCTATTAGAAGAAGAGAAAGTCGATTTTTTAGTCGGATCGTCTAGTTCAAGTGATACATTAGCGGTTTTACCATTAGCTGAAGAATATGAAAAAATAATGGTTGTAGAACCAGCAGTAGCGGATAGTATTACCGGGAAGAACTGGAATAAATATATTTTTAGAACAGGTAGAAATTCCTCTCAAGATGCAGTCGCTGGTGCGGCGTCAATCGCTAAAAAAGATGTGAAAATAGCAACATTAGCACAAGATAATGCTTACGGCCGTGAGGGAATTGCAGCATTTAAAGCTGGAGCGAAGAAATTAGGGGCAAATATTGTAAACGAGCAATACGCAGATACAAATTCGACTGACTTCACTGCAAATATTCAAAATATCATTAGCTCAAAACCAGATTATTTATTTATCGTTTGGGCAGGGGCAAATTCACCTTGGAAACAGTTGAAAGATATGAATGTGGAAGCGCAAGGTATTAAAATTTCTACAGGTGCGCCAGATATACCAGCATTAAAAACAATGGATGCATTAGTAGGTATGCAAGGTTTTTCTGTATATTATCACACACTTCCGAAAAATAAGGTGAATGATTGGTTAGTGGAAGAACATAAAAAACGATTTAATGGTGCGGTGCCAGATTTGTTTACAGCAGGAGGAATGTCAGCGGCAATTTCTATTGTAGAGGCGTTAAAGAAAACAAAAGGTGATACAGATGTAGATACATTGATTAAGAAAATGGAAGGAATGGAATTTGATACGCCGAAAGGAAAGATGAAATTTAGAGAGAAGGATCATCAAGCGATGCAGACGCTTTATTCTATCACGTTGAAAAAGCAAGATGGTGTTGACTATCCGGTGCCAGTATTAGAGCGAGAATTAACGATGAAAGAGACAGAACCACCAGTTCAAAATAAATAGACTGAATTTTCTGTTGTTTTTATATAAAGAGGGTGACACCCTCTTTATACGTATTTCTTTCAAATTTAAAGCTTTAAAGGGAGGGATTTCGTGACACATTTGCTTGAAACGAAAAATCTTAGCGTGTCTTTTGGCGAGCATCATGTTATTAAGGATGTGAATGTAACAGTACAAAAAGGAAAGCTCATTTCCATTATTGGACCAAACGGTGCAGGAAAGACAACGTTATTTAATTTACTAAGTGGACAAATTTCTCCAACAAAGGGTGAAGTATATTTTAAAGGACAAGAGATTACAAAGTTATCAATTTCAGATCGAACTCGATTAGGAATTGGTCGTTCTTTTCAACTTACAAATATATTCCCAGAGTTAACGGTACTTGAAAATGTTCGTTTAAGTGTTCAATCATTCGTGCAAGATTACTATAGTTTTTTTCCAAGTTCAGCAAAATGTAAGCAACAAGTTGGAGAGGCGAGACGTTTCTTAAAAACAGTATTACTTCATGAGAAAGAACATGTATTAGCGAAAGATTTAGCACATGGGGAAAAACGAAAGTTAGAGCTTGCGATGTTATTAGCTTTAAAAACGGATGTGTTACTACTTGATGAGCCGACGGCAGGTATATCAGTTGAGGAGGTACCGGCTATTTTACAAGTGATTGAAAATATTAAGAAACATCCAGAGAGCACAATTGTACTAATTGAACACAAAATGGATATGGTACTAGGTTTGTCAGACCATCTTATCGTTTTATTCCATGGAGAGCTATTGGCTGAAGGTTTGCCCGAAGAAATGATGAAAGATGAGCGTGTACAAAGTGCTTATTTAGGGGGATTATATAGTGGCACTATTACAAGTAAATAATATAGAGACGTATTTAGATCAGTTTCATATTTTACAAGGGGTGTCTCTTGCTGTTGAGAAAGGGACGATTACTGTACTGTTTGGAAGAAATGGGGCAGGAAAGACTACGACATTACGTTCGGTTATGGGATTTCACCATATCGCACATGGTGAAATTTATTATGATCGTACACAAGTAAATGGACTATCTACACATTTAATTTCAAGAAAAGGAATAGGGTATGTACCAGAAAATCAAGGTATTTTTCACGATCTAACAGTAGAAGAAACATTTGCTCTTGCCAGAGGGAAGGGCGAAGAAGCGGAAGAGAAAATTGAGTGGATGCTTGAACTATTTCCAGATTTGAAGCAGTTTTGGCATAAAAAAAGCGGACTATTAAGCGGAGGACAAAAGCAAATGCTAGCAATTTCAAGAGCATTTATTAATAGTGATGGTTTATTACTTATTGATGAGCCGAGTAAAGGCTTGTCCCCCATAATGATAGAAAAGTTAATGATAGCTATTTTAAAAATGAAGGAGAAAACAACAGTTTTACTCGTTGAACAAAACTTTATGATGGCTAGTCAAATTGGTGATTACTTTTATATTATGGATAACGGAAGAATTGTTCATAACGGTTTTATGTATGAATTAAAAGAGGATAAGGAAATGTGTCACAAATATTTAGGAATCTCTTAACATGAATCCGGGGTGAGAAGGATGGATGTGTTAATCAATTTATTTGTAAATGGGATTTCAACAGGGATGCTCATTTTTTTATTAGCATCAGGTCTTTCACTTATTTTCGGTTTAATGAGCGTTCTAAACTTCGCACATGGTGGTTTATTTGCGTGGGGAGCGTTTACAGGTGTTTGGCTATTTAATATGACAGGTAGTTATGTATTAGCGTTAATTGGAGCAATTGCTATGGGGATGTTTCTTGGATTCATTTTAGAAAGATTCCTTATTAGACCGGTATATGGAAATCATGTTCGACAGCTTCTTGTGACGCTTGGAGGAATGCTTGTACTTAGTGAATGTATTAAAGTATTTTGGGGGCCAAATCCAATTGGGGCGAAATTACCGTTATGGTTACAAGGCAGCTATACATTTGAAGGCATTATATTAATTAAATATCGTCTATTTGTTATTTTAATTGGGATCATCATTTATATTGCCTTACTATTATTGCTCAAAAGAACAAAGGTAGGTCTTATGATACGCGCAGGCGTAATGGATAAAGAGATGGTTCAAGCGCTCGGTATTAACGTAAAAGCGATATTTTCTTTCGTCTTTTTATTAGGCGCAGGAATGGCAGCGTTGGGAGGCTTCTTATTAGCACCGTATTCGGGCGTTATTTTCGCCGAGATGGGTATGCAGTATGCGATTTTGGCTTTCATCGTAGTAATCATTGGAGGGTTAGGAAGCGTACAAGGTTCAGCAATCGCTTCTTTAATTGTCGGATTAGCGGGTGCTTTTACAGCGTATTTTATACCGGATTTATCACTTGCAATCAATATGTTAATGCTACTGTTTTTCTTAATCGTGAAGCCAAATGGACTTGTTGGTGAAAAGGGGTGAAATGGTGAACAGCACATCAAATCGAATTAAAGTATACTTCGGAGTATGTTTGCTCATTTGTTTAAGTGTATTTCCATTCGTAAATGATTCACGGAGCTTGTTAATTTTGTTCACTCAAATCTTCATCTTTGCTATTTTTGCAATGAGTTTTGATGTATTGCTTGGATATACCGGAATTGTATCGTTCGGCCATTGTATGTTCTTTGGAATAGGAGCATATGGCGTAGCGCTTTTATTTGATCGACAAGGAGTATCCATAACGAACTTTTTTATAGGGATAGTAGCTGCAATTATCATTTCAGCAATTGTTAGTTATATAATCGGTTTGCTTTCTTTACGGTTAAAAAGTCATTTTTATGCAATGTTAACACTTGCTATTTCACAGTTGTTTTTCGTTCTTGCTGAAAAATGGCGTGGGCTCACTCACGGAGGGGATGGTTTTACATTTGGTGTACCAGACTTATTCCGTGATCGTTTTACGTTTTATTATGTAACACTTATATGTTTACTCTTCATTTTCATTCTACTACGTCTTTTCACCAAATCTTCTATTGGAAAAGTATTAAAGGCAATTTCACAAAATGAGCAACGTGTTGAAGCATTAGGATATAAAGTTCTTCATTATAAAATTATTGCTAGCATTGTTGCAGGAGTAGTAGCTGCGATTAGCGGTGGTTTATTTGTTATTACACTACGCTTTGTTAATACAACTGTATTTTCAATTGAAATGACATTAAATGCATTATTGATGACAATGATTGGAGGCGTTGGAACGTTAATAGGGGCAATTGCTGGGGCCGGAATTATTGAATCACTGAAATATTATTTATCAGAACTAGCTACAGAGTATCCGATCTTTGAACGATGGACGATTATCCTTGGTTTATTGTACATTATCGTATTGCTAGCTTTTCCGAAAGGATTAGTTGGCACGGTTAAGAGGTTGAAGAATACGAAGCGGAGTAAGAAGGAGAAAAGTGCAGAAGTGGAGCAAAACGTGTGAAAAATCGATTGTATAAAATATGAAAATCCCTCTTTTAGATTCGTAAAGGAGGGATCTTTTATTAATTAAATAATTCATCAGGGATTTGTTTTAAAGAGTTTTGATTTGTAAAGAAATGAACAGTTAATTTCTCAATTGGAACATCTTCAATTGGTACCAATTTATCATTATTAATCGGTAAAAAGGCTACCCCTTTTCCATCCTGAATAAACTCTTCCATAAGCGAATAAGAATCTAGTTGTTGAAGTTGACGCTGAGATAAATTATTTTCTTTTAGAAATTGTATCGTCTTATTTCTAAAAGGGCACTTTTTGTCATTGCTAACGAAGAAGAGTTCCTTTGAATAGTCAACGGTATACTTTTCTTTGGCTTTTAATAAACCTGTAGAAATTGAAGTGGAAAATACTTTTTTAAACGCTGTGTCCGGGTAATCCTCATAAGTAATGACCATATCAACTTTTTGTTGCTGCAGTAATTTTTGCAAATGACTACTATTTTCTACATATATTTGATAATTCCTGAAATTTTCTTTAATGCGCTTACTTACATAATTAGTCAAAATCGATTGTGAAGTCGCGATTATATAAGAAGACCCACTCGTTTTAATTTTGTCTTTCGCTTCTTCTACTAAAGTTAATATTTGATTCGTGTAGTCTAATAAAATGTCACCAGGAGGTAACAACGAAACGCCTTTGTTATCTCTATGTAGTAAAGGTGTTTCTAACTCTTGTTCTAATTTTTTAATTCTTTCAGTTACGTTCGGTTGAACATAACCTAATTCTTTCGCAGCTTTACTAATAGAACCTTCGCTAGCTACAGTTTTGAATATAATAAGATCATTGATTTCCATTTATCACAGCCCCTTATACAATATCATTATAAATGATACCAAACATAATTTATACCTATTTTACGTTAGCCAGTCATCGCTTTATCATTGTGTATATAAGATAGAAAGTGAGTGATAAATATGATTGGAATGCAATATAAGGTCATTTTGCCAAAGGATTATGACATGGAGATTATTAGGAAAAGGGTAGAGGATAATGGACATAAAACGGATGGTTTTCAAGAATTGAATTTCAAAGCATATTTAATTACTGAGTCAGGTAAGCATGGGGATTTCTATAACTGTTATGCACCTTTATATATTTGGAATGGCCATGAAGGAATGAACAAATTTATCTTTGAAGGGTATTACGATAATATTTTACAATCTTTTGGATGGCAACAAATAAATATAGGTGTTCCATTAGTTGTTAATTTAAAAAATGATTTCAAGAAATGTAGATATGTTGTTGAATATGAAGGAAGTATTTCTCAAAGTGAATCATTGATTGGGATTCAATCTACCATTGTGGATCAAAAGGTAGAGAATTGTTTAGGCAATGTAGTAGTATATAATCCAGATAAATGGGGATATAGCCAGTTTAATTTTTATGAAGAAAAGCCTGAGATGGTATCGAATAAAGGTACTACAGTATATGAGGTTTTGCACATTTCACGATGAAGATATGTTGAAGTTAAATTAAGAAAAAGGAATGAAAATGTATGCCTTTTGTGAACGTTTATTATCATGAAAATATATTAAATGAAGAAGAATTGAAAAAGATAGGTGAATGTATTCATCTTTCATTAATTAAACATTTTAATATCCCTGAAAATGATTTTTTTGAAATGTTTTTACCTTATCAACAAAATCAATTTTTATATGATCCATATTATTTGTTAGAAAGAGGAGAAAAGAGAACAGAGAATATGATTTATGTTTCTATTACATGTGGACCGGGAAGAACGATAAAACAGAAACGCGATCTGTATCAGTCAATATCTTTGAGGGTTTCTGAATGTTCTAGTATAAAAAGTGCAGACATTTTTATTACACTTAACGAGACAGCCGCTGAAAATTGGTCGTTTGGTAAAGGATTGGCGCAATTAGTGAAATGAAAGGGGAGAGAAATGATGAATGAATCCATTGAATATTGTATTCAAAAGAAAATGAGAGAAAAGGCACCTGCATTTGCACATTATAGTGAAGAGATATTGTTCGGGGAAGTGTGGCGGGATGACACTTTAACATTACGAGAAAGAAGTTTATGTACAGTGGCGGCATTAATTAGTCTTAATCAGACAGAACAATTACCATTTCATTTGCGGCTGGCAAAGCAAAATGGAATTATGGAAAATGAAATGATTGCTTTAATAACACATATGGCTTTTTATGTTGGTTGGCCAAAAGCGGTGGTAGCTTTACATATAGCAATGATTGAAATGGAAAGTTAAGAATAACGATAAGAAAAAATTCACTTAAACATGAATTCTTTCTTATCGTTATTTATGTAATACTCTAATCAGATATTTTTCACTTTTTCTCTTGCTTTTTTATCACTTGCGTAGTAAAGTGATAGTAAGATTCACGATAGGAAGTGATCAAATATGCGTGATAATACGATAGGATCATTAATATGGTTACGTTTAATACGATTTACGAACCAAAGTAATCAGATGTCAAATGAGTTTTTAAAACGTTTTGATTTAACGACTGCTCAATTTGATGTGCTTTTGCAAATACGTACGTATCAGCCATTAACACAAATGGAGTTAGCAGAAAAGGTAACTGTTACACAGGGCGGTATTTCTCGAATGTTAACACGTCTTGAAAAAGAAGGATATATAGTACGAAAACAAGATTGGAAAACGAAAACGATTAGTCTTACAGAGCAAGGAGAAGCAGCTTTAGAGAGAGCATTGCCAGAGCAACTTGCATTTCAATCATCATTTTTTGATGACGTATTAAATGAAGAGGAACAGAAAATGTTATACGAGCTAATGACGAAAGTTCATAAGCATAGTGAAAAAAAAGAATTACCGCAAGAGTAATTTTTTTTACGCTATGAATTGACTAATCAAGTGATGTTGTAAGCAATAGGGAAAAACATTTGATTTACAAATGTTTTTAAAAGAGAAACTAATAACATCTCATCAAAGGAGAGAGTAATGATGGAAAAATACCGTATGGATACAAGTAAAGGAATGGAGTTTGGATTATATTCAATTGGGGATCACGTTTTAAATCCGCATAATGGAGAGAAAATTAGTGCAGAACAAAGAATTCATGAATTAATTGAAACAGCTAAGTTAGCCGATGAAGCTGGACTTGATGTATTTGCTGTCGGTGAAAGTCATCAAACGCATTTTACAACGCAAGCTCATACAGTTATTTTAGGAGCGATTGCACAAGCTACGAAAAATATAAAAATTGCAAGTTCAGCAACGATAATAAGTACGTCTGATCCGGTACGAGTATATGAGGACTTTGCTACAATTGATATGATTTCTAATGGACGTGCAGAAATCGTGGCTGGTCGTGGATCACGTATTGGGGGATATAGTTTACTTGGTTATGACGTAAATGATTATGAAGAATTATTTGAAGAGAAGATGGATCTTTTATTAAAAATTAATAATGAGGAACATGTAACATGGAATGGACAGTTTAGAGCACCACTTGCACATGCAGCGGTTATTCCAAGAGCTAAAAATAATAACTTACCAATTTGGCGTGCAGTTGGTGGCC
Organism: Bacillus sp. LSHTCR4; assembly: GCF_057197025.1. Classification (NCBI taxonomy): domain Bacteria; kingdom Bacillati; phylum Bacillota; class Bacilli; order Caryophanales; family Bacillaceae; genus Bacillus; species Bacillus sp. LSHTCR4. The sequence continues at coordinate 927,977 of NZ_JBXUNO010000001.1, forward strand.
CACCAGCTAGTGCGATTAAAGCAGGACGTGCGGGTGTGCCAATGATGATAACAACACTAGGTGGTCCAGCTATTAACTTTAAAGGATCAGTAGATGCTTACCGTGAGGCGGCTGCGCAAAGTGGATTTGATCCAGCAAGTTTGCCAGTTGCAACAACGAGTTTATTTTATACAGCAAAAAATTCACAAGATGCATTTAGCGAATACTATCCTCATATTAATGCTGGTATGCTTACGCTACGCGGTGGTGAGTATCCGAAAGAACAATTTACAAATGCGGTAGATTACCGTGACGCGTTAATGGTTGGTAGCCCGCAACAAATTATTGAAAAAATGCTTTACCAATATGAATTGTTTGGGCAACAACGCTTTATGGCACAAATTGATTTTGGTGGCGTACCATTTGATAAAATTGAGAAAAACATCGAGCTAATTGCTACTGAAATTTTACCGGCTATTAGAAAACATACAGCAAAATAATATAAAAAATACCGAGAGTCTAATTGATTCTCGGTATTTTTTATGTATGAATTTCGTTTGGAAAAATGACAAAAAAATGAATTTTTAGTATAGGGAAAGGGAGGATGTTTTCTATTTTTGAATAACATTATTTCGTGTTTGAATTTTAGAAATATATTTTTTTCTTGACAAAAAACCAACTGATTTCTTCGTGAGTTTAGAGGACATTTTTTTGCGTGAAAGTCAAGTGTATGAAGAGAGAAATGATTATTTTATCGATATGAAAGTAAGTCTTATATTAAAAAAATACATTTTATTAATGAGAAAAATCTAATTCAAAAAAATGACAAAAGACATATTTCAGACAAAATGATGTCAATAATACGTCAAAAATCAGCTGAATTTACTATGCAGGTATATTATACAATTCGATTAACGAATAAAACACTACTGAAATAGTGAAAAGGTAAATTTTATGAGAAAGTTCATTTGTAATTATCTTGAAAACTGAAAATTTATATTTTCTAAAAGTACATAAACAAATTTATCTTTCTATATTTCTAAGGTTTGTTGTTTTATGAATACAACTCAATCGAAATTACGATATAAAAAATTATGAAGGAAGTGATTGTAGTATGGAAACGCTCGAATTGGCACGAATACAATTCGCATCAACAACGATTTTCCATTACTTTTTTGTTCCGCTGTCTATTGGTTTAGCTTTTATCATTGCGTTAATGCAAACGTTATATGTGGTAAAGGGACAAGAAATTTATAAGAAGATGACGAAGTTTTGGACGCAAATATTCCTTGTTAACTTTGCGGTAGGTGTAGTAACTGGTATTCTACAAGAATTTCAGTTTGGTATGAACTGGTCAACCTACTCACGTTTCGTAGGTGATGTGTTTGGTCCATCACTTGCGATTGAAGGTTTATTAGCATTTTTCATTGAGTCTACATTTTTAGGTTTATGGGTATTCGGTGAGGATAAATTACCGAAGCGCATTCACCTTTTATGTATTTGGCTCCTTTCAATTGGAACAATGTTATCAGCATTTTGGATTTTAACTGCAAGTGCATTTATGCAATCGCCAGTAGGATATGAAATGGCAGCAGATGGACGTGCACAAATGAATGATTTCTTAGCGATTATTCAAAACCCACAATTATGGGTACAATTCCCGCATACAATTACAGCGGCAATTGCAACTGGTGCATTCTTTATTGCAGGTGTGAGTGCATGGAAAATAACGAAAGCTCAAGAAACTGAAGTGTTTAAAAAATCGTTCCGCATTTCTATCATTGTTGGAACACTTACAACTGCGCTAGTACTATTCTTTGGTCATGCGCAAGCACAACAATTAATTAAGACACACCCAATGAAAATGGCAGCAGCTGAAGCGTTATGGAATACGAGTGAGGATCCAGCGCCATTTACAGTATTTGCGAAAATTGATGCAGAGAAGCAAGAAAACTCGTTTGAAATTCAAATCCCTTATATGCTAAGTCTATTATCATATGATAAATTTAGCGGTCAAGTAGAAGGGATGAATCAAATTCAAAAGCAATATGAAGAAAAATATGGGCCCGGAGATTATATTCCACCGGTACACACTATGTTCTGGAGTTTTAGAGCGATGGTAATGAGTGGAACATTTATGCTTCTTCTAGGAGCGTACGGATGGTTCTTATCGAGAAAAGATCGATTAGTTGAAAAAACTTGGTATTTAAAATTAATGGTGTATGCAATTTCACTACCGTTTATCGGTAATACAGTAGGATGGATTATGACTGAAATGGGACGTCAACCTTGGGTAGTTTTCGGTGTTATGAAAACGGAAGATGCTGTATCTCCAAATGTTACGTTCGGAGAAGTGTTATTCTCTTTAGTTTCGTTCACATCACTATATTTAATTATAGGTGGAATTACAGTTTACTTATTCGTTCGTATCATTAAAGGACATGAGAATAAGAAAGCGAAACAGGATTCTCAAAGCCATGATCCATTTGATAAGGAGGATGAGTATGTTATCTCTTAATGAGTTGTGGTTTATTATTATTGCAGTTTTATTCGTTGGCTTCTTTGTACTTGAAGGTTTCGATTTCGGTGTAGGTATAGTTTCAAGGTTTTTAGGAGAAAACGATTTAGAGAAAAGAATATATTTAAATACAATTGGTCCATTTTGGCACGCGAATGAAGTATGGCTTGTTTGTGCAGGTGGCGCTATGTTCGCGGCATTCCCGCACTGGTATGCAACTTTATTTAGTGGGTTTTACATTCCTTTTGTGTTTATGCTTCTTGCTTTAATTATTAGAGGTGTTTCCTTTAAATTCCGTGCGAAAATAGACAATCATAAATGGAAAGGTTTTTGGGATTGGGGTATGTTTTTAGGAAGTTTACTACCGCCTATCCTTTGGGGAGTTGCCATTGCTAACTTTATGGTAGGTATTCCAATTGATGAGACGAAAAATGCTGTAGGTGGATTCTTACAATTACTACATCCATTTGCATTACTTGGAGGAGTTATGTTCCTTCTGCTATGTATTGTTCACGGCTTGCAATTCCTTACTATACGTACAACTGGTAAGTTAAGAGAACGTGCACGTATTGCTGCGTTGAAAATTGCACCGCTTACAATTATAGCACTTCTTATTTTTGCCGGTGTAGGGTTATGGAAAACAGATATATTCACTGGTCATGGTACAGAGTGGATTATGGTTCCAATCGGAGCTTTTGTAGCATTATGTGCGTCAACATTATTAAATAAAAGAAGAAGAGATGGTTGGGCTTTCGTTATGACGAGTTTAACAATCATTTTACTAAGTGCGAGTGTGTTTGCCGGCATGTTCCCACGTGTCTTAATTAGCTCGTTAGGGTCAATATACGATTTAACAATTTATAATGCAGCATCGGGAGATTATGCACTAAAACTGATGACGTATTTTTCAATTGCTATATTGCCGTTTGTTTTGGGAAGTCAAATATGGAGTTTCTATGTGTTTAGACAACCTGTTAAGTCAGATAAAGATTTGGAGTACTAATGAAAAGAAAAAGAGGACTTCCATCGTATCCTGGTAGCCGAGTTTTATATGTAGTGTTAACAATCATTAGCATTTTAGAAGCTATAAGTATTATTGCGCAAACAGTGTTTTTAGCGCGGGCTATTACGTTTTTATTTCAAGGAGAAACAGTGCAATCTGTGTTAAATGAAACGGTTTATTTTGGAATCACGTTTGCAGTACGTCACATGCTAGTTCGAATATCGCAAATATTAGTGGAACGTTTCGCTGAAAAAACAGGATCGCTACTGCGAAAACAATTAATAGAGGCGTATTTCACATTAGGTCCACGGTATGTTCAAACTGCTGGAACAGGTCATCTGGTTACCTTATCGATTGAAGGTATTGAGAAATTTAAAACATATATTGAATTAACAATTCCTAAAATGATTAGAAGTAGTATCGTGCCAGGACTAATTGTACTATATGTTTTTACGTTAGATATTGAGTCTGGAATCATTTTAGTTGTAACGATTCCTATCGTAATTATTTTTATGATCCTACTAGGATTAGCAGCGCAGAAAATGGCGGATAGCCAATATGAAACATATCGTGTTCTTTCTAATCATTTTGTAGATACGTTAAAAGGATTAGAAACATTAAAGTATTTAGGAAAAAGTAAGCAGCACGAGGGAAAGATTGAAAAAGTAAGTAAAAGGTATAGAAAAGCAACGATGCGTACTTTGCGAGTTGCTTTTCTTTCTTCTTTTGCATTAGATTTCTTTACGAGCTTATCCATAGCATTTGTAGCGGTCGGATTAGGGATACGTTTAATAGATGGGACAATTGTACTATTGCCAGCCCTTACGATTTTAATTTTAGCTCCGGAATATTTTCTGCCGATTAAACAAGTTGGAGCGAATTATCATGCTACGTTAGATGGACAACTTGCAATGGAGCAAATAGAAGAGATTTTACAGCAACAAAAAGAAATAGGAAAGAAAGAATCAAATGTAGATTTAATATGGAATTCCTCTAGTAACTTGAAATTACAAGATGTAAAAGTAAAGAGTGATGAATCTGAAAAAGCTATATTAGAGGGAATTGATTTTACTTGGAGAGGCACCGGCGCTATAGGTGTAATTGGTGAAAGTGGGGCAGGGAAATCAACGTTAATCGACGTATTAGCAGGATTTTTAACTCCTTCGGGTGGAAAGATGATCGTAAATGGTGTGGAAATTGAAGGGGCTACTCGTGAAGAGTGGCAAAAGAATATTGCTTATATTCCGCAGCAACCTTATATTTTCCCGTTTTCATTAAAAGATAACATTTGTTTCTATGAAACAAATACAACTGATGAAGAAGTGGAAAGAGTTATTAATGAAGTTGGTCTTCATACGCTCGTTGCATCGCTTCCGAATGGAATGTACGAAAGAATTGGAGAAGGTGGACGTATGCTTAGTGGTGGACAAGAACAACGTGTCGCTATGGCGCGTGCACTTTTAAGTAAAAAGCCAATTATTTTATTAGACGAGCCTACGGCACATCTTGATATTGAAACTGAATTTGAAATAAAACAAGCGATGTTACGTCTGTTTGAAGGTAAGTTAGTATTTCTTGCAACACATCGTCTTCACTGGATGAAACAGATGGATCATATTCTTATTTTAAATGAAGGGAAAATGATAGAAAGTGGAACGTATGAAGAACTTGTAAAGAATGAGGCATTACATTTTCACAGGAAAGAGAGGGAATAGAGATGAGTAACTGGATTAAACCTTATATACAGCAAAATAAAGGTAGAATGACTGTAACTATTTTCCTTGGTCTTCTTGGAGTTAGTTCAGGTGCGATGTTACTTTTCATTTCAGGTTATTTAATCTCTAAATCTGCTCTTAGACCAGAAAATGTAATGGCTGTATATGTTCCTATTGTTGCAACACGTGCGTTTAGTATAGGACAAGCGGTATTTCATTATTTAGAGCGTTTAGTTGGACACGATGTCGTACTACGCATATTAGAAAAAATGAGAACGAAACTATATAGAATAGTAGAACCGCAGGCGTTATTTTTCCGTTCACGATTTCAAACGGGCGATATGTTAGGTGTATTATCCGAAGATATAGAGCATTTGCAAAACCTATATTTACGTACAATATTTCCTAGCATATTAGCATTAGTTGTATATAGCATATTCGTACTTATTATCGGTGCATTTGACGTAGTGTTTGCACTTATTGCGGGGTGTATGTTAGCGATTATCGTTTTTCTGCTTCCATTTGTATCATTACTTTTAATGAAGCAACATCATGTTACTTTAAAACAAGGAAGAAGCCGTTTATATCAACAATTAACAGACGCTGTTTTTGGATTATCAGATTGGCAAGCAAGTGGTAGAAAAGATGAATTCATTGATAAGTATGTAGAGCAAAATAATCAGTTGTTAAAAACGGAAAAAAGAATGAAACGCTGGAATCATATTCGGGACAGTATCATTCAATTAGTAGTGGGGATTGTAGTTATTGCAATGATCATATGGACTGGAAATGAGGCGGCAAGTGAACAGATTGCACCTACCGTTATTGCGGCTTTCGTCTTAATGACGTTATCAGTCACAAACGCGCTTATTCCTCTTTCAGATGCTATCGATCGAATTCCATCATATGTAGAATCTGCTCATCGTCTAAATCAAGTAGAAGGTGATAGTGTTTTACAGGATGAAGAGGAATTACATGGAGATAAAGATTATGTTGCATCAAAACATATAGACATTGAATTAAATCATGTATCGTATAGTTACCCAGATAGTAATGAATTTGTATTGAAAGAAGTATCACTGGAAATAAAGGCAGGAAAGAAAATCGCCATTTTAGGAAGAAGCGGAACAGGAAAATCTACTTTGTTAAAATTGTTAACAGGTGCGCTAAGCCCGTTACAGGGTGAAGTTTTATTGAATAGTGAACATGCTCATACGAATCTTTTATCAAAATATATTTCTGTATTGAATCAAAAGCCGCATTTATTCGATACGACAATTGGAAATAATGTACGAATCGGTAAACCAGAGGCTACGGATGAAGAGATATGGACAGCTTTAGAGAAAGCACAATTAGCTTCGCATATAGTTTCTCTTCCAGCCGGATTGCAAACAAAAATGCATGAAATGGGAAAAAGGTTTTCTGGCGGAGAAAGACAACGGGTTGCTTTTGCTAGAACGCTCATGCAAGAAGCTCCAATTATTGTACTTGATGAACCTACAATCGGTTTAGATCCAAAGACAGAATTATCTTTAATAGAAACAATGTTTTCTGCAACGGAAGAAAAGACAGTAATTTGGATTACGCACCATCTTGTAGGAATGGAGCATGTTGATGAAGTAATATTCCTTGATCATGGTCAAATTGTGATGCAAGGTAGTCATGAACAACTTCTGAAAGAAAACGAAAAGTATCGTATGCTTTATGAGTTAGACAAAGGAATATAATTTTATTAAGTATGTAATGGAAAAATAGCTACGCCTAATGGTGGAGCTATTTTTTTGTTTTGAAATGAATATTCTATTCTGTTTTAATGATGGATGGCAAATGCATATGATTGTTACGAATGAAAAATGAATTTTATATTATACATATAATGGAGGGGATATACATGAAGGAGCAGTATAAAATTATTGTTTTAAGTGATGAATTATCAAGGGAGAAGATTCAAAATGTATTAGACAAAAATAAATGTAAAACAATCGTTTATGTTGTAGACGTTTCAGCTATTGTTCAAATAGAAAATTCTTTTCAATATATAGTCATTTGGAGAGTGGACGCAGAAAAACTTACAAATGAATTGATAAACAGGGGCGTGCAAAGTACAAAAATTATTAATTTAACAAAATACATGTATGAATGGAAGAATAAATTAATTTCTATCTATCAAATAAATCCGGATCTTATGTCTCTATACATTTCTATGAAAAAAGCAAAGAGTGATTCGACGTATGAATTGTTTGCGACGGGCTTGTCTTATCCGCATTGTGGTATAAGTACAGAGTGTCTTTCAAAAAAGTCAATAAAATTTACACTTCCATCGCAAGATCTATACTATGATTATTTAATAGCGTCACAACTTCTATCAAGCGATCATTCCTTTCAATATTGTATAATAGGAATAGCTTATTTCTCGTTTTACTTTGATATGTCGTTATCATCTGAATCATATAGAATTCACAAAGTATATTATCCATTGTTTCAAGATGGTCATCATACTGTAGTTCATTCTCCTCTACCCACTGATGGATTCTCACATTTAAATACTCCGAAACCACTTTTTTCTATTTTTAATTTGCATTTTGAATATACTTTATTAGACGAACTAAAAGATGAATCATTGATACTGCCCTGGATAAATGCTGAATGGAATATCACTCCTCTTCACATTCCTTTTGAAGAACACGGAAAAATAAGAGCAGCTTCACATGCTAAATTGTCATATCCTCATACTTTAGTTGAAAATAAAATGATTTTTAAGAAATATTTAGAATTACTGTTGAAAAACGATATAAAGCCATTAATTGTTGTGTTTCCCGTTACTTCACATTATTTCAATTGTAGTAGTAAGAAATTAAAAGAAGATTTTTATAAAGTTATAAACGATTTTCAAGCTCAATATTCTTTTGAAATTATAGATTTATTTGATTCACCATTATTTTGTGATGAAGATTTTTATGATAGTGATCATATGAATAAAAAAGGTGCAAATAAAATGTCCGTGTTATTAAATATGTTTATTCAAGAACGAAAAGTATGATATTTCGTTTCATGTCTGCATAAAAGTATATAGGCTCCATTCGGTTAAAGTGATGTGATTTTTGTGTCGCGTATATAAATAATATGCGAAGAGGTGAGAGAGTAAAATGAGCACTTGTATTGAAAGTACTGAAGAGGTGGTAGAGCAACTTCCGTTAGTAAGTGTATTAATTCCTACGTATAATCGTCCTCGCTACTTTGAAGAGGCGTTATGTAGTGTGCTGGAACAAACGTACCCTAATATAGAAATTATAGTTGGAGATGATAGTACGAATGACGAAACAGAAAAGGTGTTACAAAAATACTTATGTGATCATTCAAATATTATTTATATAAAAAACAGGTCAACTCTCGGACAATTTGAAAATGCGCTTATGTTATTTCATGAAGCGAACGGTGAGTATATAAATTTTTTAATGGATGATGATATATTTCATGTGGATAAAATTAGAAAGATGATAAATTGTTTTTTCAATGATTTAGATAATGAAATTAAGCTTGTAACATCCCATCGTCAAGTAATTGATGAAAAAGGGAAAGAGCTACGACATATTTATTCAACTGTCCGTTTATTTGAAGAGGATACGATTATAGAGGGAACAGAATTAGCAAATAGGGTAATTGTGGATCAAAAAAATTATATTGGAGAACCGACAACAGTTTTATTTCGTAAAAATGATTTACAAGAACCGTATGGGATTTTTGATAAGAGGAGGTATCTTTGTAACGTAGATATAGCTTCATGGTTGTCTTTATTAAGTAAAGGAAAAGCGGTATATATAGCAGAGACGCTGAGTTACTTTCGATTACATCCAGATCAACAGTTAAATGAATCTAATAAAATGATGGATGGATTAGAAGATTTTTCACATAGTATTATAGCAGGAGAAAAATATGGTTTCTTATCTAACGAAAAAGAGTTAGATAAAGCGATAACTAATTTTCTAGATTATGCAAGAAGGATTGTTCCATCATCAATATTATATACATTAGACTATTATCAAAAAATTAAAGAAAAGAAAATAAATATAGAAAAGAAAAAACAATATATAAATAATAATTCTCCTTTACCGAAAGTAAGTATACTTATTCCTGCGTACAATAGACCGTATTACTTGGAATTGGCGCTTAATAGTGCTCTGAATCAAACATATGAAAATATTGAAATTATTATTTCTGACGACAGTACAAATAATGAAGTCAATACGATGATTCAACCGTATTTACGTGAATATGAGTGTATTACATATGTTAAAAATGAAACGCCGTTAGTTGCTGAAAACTTTAATAAGTGTATAGAACTTGCGAACGGGGATTATATAAACTTTTTATTAGATGATGACTTATTTCATCATGAAAAGATCGAGAGAATGATGAAATACTTTTTGACGTTAGAAAATATTTCATTTGTGACGTCTTATCGTGAACTGATTGATGAGAACGGAGAGATATTACCAGCCTCAACATTGAATATGAAAATTGCGAAAGAAAATACACTTTTTGAAGGAAAAGAGTTAGGGAATTACATATTGAAAAATTTAAAAAATATAGTGGGTGAGCCGACAACTGTTCTATTTAATCGAGATATGTTTGAAGGGAAGTTTGGGTATTTTAAAGGGAAGGCTTATTCTGCTATTAATGACATTGCAACTTGGCTAGACATGATGAGGAAAGGAAAAGTAGTTTATATACAAGAACCTCTTAGTTATTTTAGACAACATAGTGGACAAAATCAAAAACAAATGCATTTTATTTTAATGACAATTGAAGAATGGATTGAATTAATTATTGATGCATATAATAGTGGGTTTTTAAGTTCTGAAAGAGATTATAAAGAGAGCTTATCCTATTGTTTAGAGAATGCGGGATTTATAGTTAAGGATGCAGTAAGAAATGGAGAACTAGATCAAATTTATAATGAAAAGATTAAAAAGGGGTTAAACAAACTAGTTGCCCATATGTTTGAGAAAGAATGTTGTTATTGTCAATATTGCAATCAACAATTTGAAAAATTTTCACCTTGGCCGGCAGATTATGATTTTCCAAAATATAAATTTGAGATGTGGAATAAAGATACAGGGATATGTCCAGTTTGTAGTTCGATGGATCGTGAAAGGTTGTATCGTGTGTACATTGAAACGGAAACGGACTTGTTAAGTAGAAAATATACTATGCTTCATATTGCACCTGAAGCGAATGTAAGAGATTGGCTTAACGAGTATAAAAATATTACGTATGTATGTGGGGATTTAGAGCCAAAGGATCCATTAATGAAGGAAATTGATGTTACAAGCATTACATATGATAGTAATACTTTTGATGTAATTTTATGTAGCCACGTATTAGAACATGTTCTTGATGATGGCAAAGCAATGCGAGAGTTATATAGGGTTCTAAAACCAGGTGGATGGGGAATTATTCAAGTACCCATCGTAATGAATGTGGATTCTATTATAGAGAATGAATTAATTGTAACTCCACAATTGAGGAAATTAGCTTTTGGTCAAGAAGATCATGTGAGAATTTATAATCAATCAGGGTTCATTCAACGATTAATGAATGCGGGGTTTAAGGTGGAATTATATAACATAGTGGAAAAAGAAGGGATGAAAAGTGCTAGGAAATTTGGCTTATCTGAAACAGATATGCTCTATATTGTCCGAAAATGATAGGAAGGAATAGATAGATATGGAGAATATTCCTTTTTTACGTGCTTCAACTGTACCTGTAATTGAGTATTTGGATGAATTGAAGGAAATTGATATATCTCACATATATACGAATTACGGACCTATAAATCAACGTTTTGAACAAACAATTATGTCGGGATTTTTTCAGAACAGGGGAGCTGTTACAACAGTAGCAAACGCAACGTTAGGGTTAATGGTGGCCATTCAACTTAAGAAAAGAAAAAAAGGAAAGTATGCCCTCATGCCTAGTTTTACATTCCCTGCGACCCCATTAGCGGCTATTTGGTGTGGGTTGGAACCTTATTTTATTGATATTTCACTAGATGATTGGTATATGGATAAAACAGTACTTTTGGATAAGATTGAAGAATTAAAAGAAGAGGTTGCGATTGTTGTCCCATACGCAACTTTTGGCTCATGGATGAACTTAGAAGACTATGAAGAATTAGAGAAAAAGGGTGTTCCGGTTGTCGTAGATGCGGCACCGGGATTCGGATTAATGAATGGAAGCGTGCATTATGGTCAGGATTTTAGTGGGATGATCGTATATAGTTTTCATGCAACAAAGCCTTTCGGAATTGGTGAAGGAGGGCTCATATATAGTAAAAATGAAGAAGATATACAACGTATTAAAAGCATGGGGAATTTCGGATTTGATACAAATCGTGAATGCACGATGATGGGGTTTAATTGTAAAATGTCTGAATATGCAGCCGCTATTGGGATTGCAACTATGAAAAAATGGGATGAAAAATTAAAAGAACGCACCCGTATTTCTGAATGGTATAAACAATTGTTACAAAGTAATGGATTAATGAAAAAAGGATGGAAAGTCCAAAAGACAGAAGCAGTTATTCAACAATTTATGCCTATTCTTTGTCCAGAAGAAGTTCGCAACATACAAGTAATAGAAGAACTGAAAAAACAGAAAATAGAAGCTAGATTATACTTTTCGCCATCATGCCACCAACAAGTTCTTTTTAGAAACTATAAGTCTACAGATTTAACAACAACGAATAAAATAGCAAAACGAATAGTAAGTTTACCTTTATGGGAAGGAATGACGGAAGAAATAGTAGAACAAATTGTAATCTGTTTAGGACAGAAGGTGGGGACGGTAGATGAATAGTTTTTATAGCCAAGAAGAACTAAAGAAAATTGGATTTTTATCTATTGGGAAAAATGTATTGATTAGTAAAAAAGCAAGTATATATAATCCAGGTGTTATATCAATTGGTAATCATGTAAGGATTGATGATTTTTGCATTTTAAGTGGCAAAATTACAATTGGAAGTTATTCGCATATATCAGCGTATACAGCGTTATATGGAGGGGAAGTTGGGATTGAAATGCATGACTTTGCAAATATCTCAGCTAAAACCATCGTATATGCAGTACTTGATGATTTCAGTGGGAATACATTAATGGGGCCAACCGTCCCGAATCAATATAGGAATGTGAAAACAGAAAAAGTTATTTTTAAAAAACATGCGATTATTGGTGCTAATTCTATTATTTTTCCAAATGTAACTATAGGAGAAGGCACGGCAGTAGGTGCGATGAGTATGGTGAAAGAGAGTTTAGAAGATTGGTATATTTATGCTGGAGTTCCCGTAAGAAAAATAAAACCTCGTCAAAGAAAGATGCTAGAGTTAGAAATTGATTTTTTAAAAAACATTCATTCTTAACAAAAAGAATGAATGTTTTTTATTTTTATGGTGCAGCAGAGTGTGTATCTTAACTTATTATGTTTTAAATTTTGCTGACCAAGGCAATACTGAGCCATAGTGAATGTAAAGTTGGAGGGCGAGCGTATATGTTTGATGAGGATGGGATTGTTTTAATTATGGAACCGGCTGATGAAAGAAACTGGAGGAGATTTATTTTTTCAGTACCAAAGTCAGTGTATGAAAAGAAGGGGCTTACATTACACTATGGAACAGCTATAGGACAAGGGTATACGGATATAATTGAAGATATTATTAGCGTACATATAGAAGTAGATGTTGTAACAGTAATCGGGCATGTAAGAGGGTAAATAGCTATTTGAAAAAAGGTTATAAGTAATTTAGCTAGAAGTTAGGATAGAGAAACTTACAGACAATTATAAAGACGAAGGGAGCCTAAAATGAAAATAAAATCAATTTTATTAGTATGTATAGTTACAATTGGTTTGATGGGATGTTCACTAGTTGAACAAGGAAAGAACTCCATAGATTATGCTCAAAAAGCGACAGACTATGTAAATGAAATAAGTGCGTTTGCAAATGATGCACCAGCATTAGCTGAAAAGGCCGTTAATGATAGCGAAGCTCGAAAAGAATTAGAAACAAAACTTAGTGAAATTAAACAAGATATACCTGCCTTCAATGAATTAACGCCACCTGATGTAGCAAAGGATCTTCATCAGCAAATCGTCGGATATAACGAAAAGCTAAATACGTTAATTGATACGGCGATGACAAAGATAGAAGAAGGGAAAGTCGATGTAGAGCAATTTAAAAACTCTGAGCTTATGCAGACAGTAGATCAAGTTCGAGATTTGAAAGATAAGATACAAAATTTAGGGCAATAATAAAAAGCTCCGGTTGTAATAACGGAGCTTTTTATGTTGTCTAATGGAAAAATTCATTATATTTTCTTCCTATAGTATAAGTGTTTTTTATCACGCTGTTTGCAGGGCATTCCAATTGGTAAGAGTTGATAAAAGTTTCATTTTATATCTTCCATTTTTCTAAAATATGTATTGTTTTATTGGTTGCATCCAGGTTCACTTGAACACCTATAGGCATAGTAATCATCGGATGGGTATGACAACAATCAAAGTTAGCTAGTAAAGGAATTCTTTTGTTTTGCAGTACTTCTAAAAGTATTTCGTAAGGTTTGCGATTTGAGCCACAATCATCAAATTGCTCATGTTTTCCAAGAATAATACCTGAAATTTTATCAAATACACCGTTAATTTTAAGTAATGAAAAGCTTCTTTCAATAGTAGCTGCATCTTTTGAGCTATCCTCAATAAATAGAATATCGCCTTCTTGAATACATGGCATAAAAGAGCTGCCCCAAATTCCTTGTATTGTATTTAAGTTGCCGCCAATTATCCGTCCGGTAGCTTGTCCATTTGTTACAGAAATCCAATTATTTGGTCTAAGTTCTTTTTCTTTCGTTTTCTCTTCCCAATTAATAAATTCGTCTGACCAAAATAAAGGTTGTTTTATGTTGTAAGGAAGCGCTTGATCATGCAGTAATGTTTCTACAAAATATTTGTATGTATCATCTACAAAAGGCTCAAATTCTCCAAAGGAGGGAACGAGTGCCGGGCCGTAAAATGTAGGGATTCCTGTTTTTGCATAAATCCCTAGTAATAAAGCTGTTGCATCTGAATAGCCAATCATTATTTTAGGGTTATTTTGAAAAGCATCATAATCAATATAAGGTAATAAGGAATTAGAATTTAGACCGCCAATTGTTGACATAATACAGGATACATTAGGATTTCTTATTAAAGCATTCAGTTCCTCGGCACGTTCTTGTATGCTACCTGAACGATAATAATCATATTGACCTGTTAGTGAACCTTCTAATATATGAAATCCTTTCTGTTGTAAGTAAGATTTCGCTCGTTCAAATCTTTTGGGAGAAGTGTAGGTTACTGGAGAAGAAGGTGAGTAGATCCCAATTGTGTCTCCGTATTTTAATGATTTTGGAAGTAGCATTTGTATAAATCCCTTCTATTAAAAAGTTTATTCGCGAGATTTTATAATTGAATATTTTTATATTTCAGTGTTTTTATTGTAACATAAATACATTGAAATAATAATTGCTGTAGATGAATAAATATGCTTTTTACCTTGACGATATTAAGGGAAAGTTGTTATGGTTGAATGTGAGTGTATAAAAGGTTTGCTAAAGGAGTTTTGAAATGAAGCGGTTAAAATGGGGAAGGCTGACGATCCTAGTAGTCATTGTTTTAGGAATATGTTGGTTCTTATTCCAAGGAACTCAAAAGAGTGTAACGAATGTAGAGGGACAACCTTTACAAGTGGCAGAACTACCTAAAACAGGGTTAACTGAAAAAGTAGTGCCACCAAAATACATACCACCGGAAATTGATGCAAAAGCAGCTATGATTATTGATGCGAGTAATGGAGATGTTATTTATCAACAGAATGAAAATGAGGCTTTTGCGCCAGCAAGTATGTCTAAGATGATGACAGCATATCTTCTATTAGAAAATGTACATAATGGGAAAGTTCGCTGGGAAGATCCGGTGAAAATGAGTGCGAAAGCGGCACAAACAGAGGGGGCGAGAATCCCAGTTCAAGTTAATGACACATTAACTGTAAAAGACTTATACCATGCATTAATGATTGAATCAGCAAATAATTCGGCTGTAGCTTTAGCAGAACATATGGCAAAGACGGAGAAAGATTTCGTTCAGCTTATGAATGCAAAAGCAAAGCAGTTAAAAATGTCGGATTATGCAAAATTCGCAAATGCTTCAGGACTACAGGAGCCCGATGGAAGTGAGACGAAGATGACAGCTGCTGATGTAGCAAACTTGGCGTATCATCTTATAAAAGATTATCCAGAAATATTAGAAGTAACTCATTTACGTCAAAGTCAGTTAGCATTTAATAATATTAATGTTATAAGTACAAATGATATGTTAAACAAAAATAATAAAGCTTTATATATAGAAGGAATAGACGGATTAAAAACAGGATTCACAGATAGCGCAGGGTATTGTTTTACGGGGACAGCAAAACAAGGCGATACTCGTATTATTACAGTTGTAATGGGAACGAAAGGTAAAACAAAGCGTTTTACAGAGACGAATAAGCTAATGTCTTATGCATTTGGCTTAGTTAATTAAGTGAAATATTGAGTTGGATCATCATATAAGAAAGGTGATGTATTGTTACGTATTACGAGTAACAATACATCGCCTTTTTATTTTTAATAGTAGGGAATAAAAAGGTAAAATATGTGAGTATTATTATTTGAGTTTAATATTATTTATTGATAGTATAAAGTTAGAAACTTATTAATGATAAGTTTTGGGAGGCGGATTATGATGTATACATATGAAAAAGCCTCAAATGAAAATTGGAGGGAATTATGATGGCAAAAGATTTTTACTCAGCAATTGAAGACCGAAGATCTATTTATGCGATTAGTAAAGAGCAAGTAGTTTCTGATGAGAAAATTCAAGAAGTGATTTATCATGCTGTAAAACATACACCTTCAGCTTTTAACTCTCAAAGCGCTCGCGTTGTTGTCTTGTTAGGAGAACAACATGATAAGTTATGGGATATTACGAAAGAAACGTTACGAAAAATTGTACCTGAAAATAACTTTGCATCTACTGAAGAAAAAATGAATGCATTTAAAAGTGGTTATGGAACGGTTTTATACTTCGAAGATAATCAAGTAGTGGAACAACTACAAGAAAACTTTGCGTTATATAAAGATAATTTTCCAATTTGGTCTCAACAATCCTCAGGAATGTTACAATTTGCAATTTGGACAGCTTTAGAAATCGAAGGATTTGGTGCTACATTGCAGCATTACAATCCATTAATTGATGAAGAAGTGAGAAAAGAATGGGGAATTCCAGAGAAATGGAAACTAACTGCGCAAATGCCGTTTGGTAAACCGGTGGTACCTGCAGGTGAAAAAGAATACCAACCATTAGAAAACCGTGTAAAAATTTATAAATAAGGTAGGCACGATAAAAGGTGAACAGGAATACAACCTGTTCACCTTTTATAAGTAATAAGGATTTTCTTGATAGGAATTCTTCATATAATTTTTTAATTCTTTTTTACGTGTTTCAATAGTTGATATTTTTTGTAAGGTGATACATGAAACGAATTGAAAAAAAGCATAGTACAGTTCTATATTTTTATTTATAGGATTGTCTATTATATTTTTCATAAATATCCCCCCTTTTTAATCTCGCTATTTGCGGGCAATAAGACTTCCGTGTAGGATAAATAGAACTTGAATAGATTAAAATGTCAGTATATATATGATAATATAAATATCCTGGAAATTCCATAGATAGTGAAAAATAGGTAGTGGAATGCGTTTTTTCGTCAAATTAGAACACGAATTTTGAAGTTAAATCTTACAAATCGTCAAATCTTTTAAAAACGATAAATAGTATCAAAAATAGTTTTCTGAAAATATTATACTATTGATAAAAAAAGTATTTTTTGTCATGATAAGAGTATGCTTCATGGGAGGAACTATACTAAGCAATACATTCTTTGCATTGTGTTAGATGAATAGAATTTTTCAAGGTGGATAGAAAAATATTTACTAAGATAATGAATGGTATGTCGAATTTTCAATAAAATACATAAGAAATATGAAAAAAGCATTGCAAAAACAGTAAGTTTAATGGTAAAGTTCACATGAAGTTCACACGGATTTCACTTCATTCATTTAAAATGAACTCTGTGTGAAAAATAAAACTCTTGCTAAAAAATGGAACTTAATGAATATTTTACTTTGATAATATTGTAAAGTATTAAGTTTAAAAGTTTTTTTAAGAGGATAGTAGGGAAAGGAAGTAAAGACAACTTATGAAAAAAGTAATTGCAGGTTTAGCAGCAGCTTCTGTAGTAGGTGTTGCAGTTCCAGGTATGGATTCTGCTCAAGCACAAGTTTCAAACGAAGCGCTAAAAGAAATTAATGGACAAACTCAAACTCAAACTCAAACGACTGTAACTGAAACAAAAACTGTAGAAACAAAATCTGACTTAAAATACACAGTAACTGCTGATGTATTAAATGTTCGTTCAGGTGCTGGTACAGGACATAGCGTTATTTCTAAAGTAAAACAAGGTCAAGTACTACAAGTAATTGGACAAGAAAACGGTTGGTTCAAAGTAACTGTAAACGGTCAAACTGGTTATGTAAGTGGTGACTTCGTAACAACTGGCGGTAAAACAGGAACTACTGTTCAACAAGGAACTGGTACTTACACAGTAAACGTTTCTTCACTTAACGTACGTACAGGCCCAAGTACATCTCATACAGTATTAGGCTCTGTAAATAAAGGTAAAACAGTACAAGTTGTTGGTGAAGTACAAGATTGGTTTAAAATCAACTTCAATGGTGGAACTGGATACGTAAGCAAAGACTTCGTAACAAAAGGTGGTTCTGCTGTATCTAACCAAATACAACAACCAACTACAAACAACAATACTACTACAGTTCAAACTGGTGGTTCTTATGTTGTTAACACTGGTGCTTTAAAAGTACGTACAGGCCCAGCTACATACAACGCTGTAATCGGTGGTGTAACAAACGGTACAGTATTAAACGTTACTGGCGCTGAAAATGGTTGGTACAAAATTAACCATAACGGCCGCACAGGTTACGTAAGTGCAGACTTTGTTAAGTTTGTAAAAGGCGGAGTAAACAACGTTACAAATAACAATAACGTTCAACAACCAGGTAAAGACGTACAAAAACCAACAACTGGTGGAGATACATCTTCAATCGCTGGATTCGCTAGATCTTTAAATGGTTCACCATACAGAACTGCTGGTACAACACCTGCTGGTTTTGACTGCAGTGGATTCATTCACTACGTATTAAATCAAACTGGTCATAAAGGCGCTCGTCAAACAGTTGCTGGATACTGGAGCTCTAAAACAAAAACTAGCAATCCACAACCAGGTGATTTAGTATACTTCCAAAATACTTATAAATCAGGTCCTTCTCACATGGGTGTTTACTTAGGAAACGGTCAGTTCATTAGTGCAGAAACTGATGCAACTGGTGTACGTATTAGTTCTGTAAGCAACTCTTACTGGAGCAAGCACCTATTAGGTTACACAAAAGCATACTAAGAAAAAGTAGATTATATACTATTTGTATAGAGAAAAGGCTTTCCAGGGAAACTTGGGAAGCCTTTTTATAGTTTCATAAATTGGGATGTAATAGTTTTCACTGTAACTTCCCGTTTAAAAATTGATCGTATAGGTCATGAAAGTAGTTGGGACGGAATAAGTTTGCTGCATGTCCTGCTAAAGGTATTTCTTTATATAAAACGTTAGGAAGAATGGACTTTAAATCAAAAAGACAAGATTTATAGAGATGATCATGTTCGCCCATTACCCATAAAATAGGGTGGGGAAGTGATTTTAATTTAGATTTTAGATCGAATTCTAACCGGTGGCGTAATGATTGGGCAATAATTGATGAATGCAATTGCAATCCGAAACGGTAATAAATATTTCTTGAAATGACTGCGAACGGATTTACCTTTAGTATGCCACTTGGAAAAATGGTATTTGCGTATTGAGAGAGCCATTTAGAGTAATCGTCTCCTCGCTTCTCCCAAAACTTTTGAAATACGTTATATAAAAGGGAAGGATTATTATAATGTCCACCAATATGACAAATGCTTAATACTTTTTCTGGATGCATTTGTGCAAAAATGGTAGAGATATAACAACCGTAGCTTAAAGCGCAAATATGAGCTTTTTGAATGCCTTCTTTTTCGTATAAGTTCAATAATTGATCCACGAGACGCTGTAATGAAAATTCGATAGCTTCTCCTTTATCATCGCCGTGACCTAATAGGTCATAAGTAATAATGTTGTAAGAGGCGGAAAATCGTTTATGCTCTTTTTTGAAAGCACGACGATTGCCGACTAATCCATGAATAAAAATGATTGTTTCCTTTTCGGAATGTATATTTGTTTGCAAAAAGGATACTCCTTTCAATAACTGGAGATTTATATAGTATTGTAAATTAGTTATCTATAATTCACATAGAATAATAATTAGTACTAGGTAATAATATCAGATGTTTATATCTGTTGTAAAGATGCGTTTGTATGTATATTTTGTAAAAACAGAAAAAGTGTGTTTACATTCAGTTTACATTTGTATTGTATTCTATTTTTAGAAAGAACAGTTTGGTTTAACACGAGGAGATGACATGTATGGAAGTTAGAAATGAGACAAAGAAAAAAGGGAGCTGGAGGCAGTTTTTACGCCTTATTCAAGATACAAATCCTCCGAAAGGGATTCTTGTTTTTGCGTTATTAATGAGTTTGCTTTCTACGGGAGCAAGTTTATTTATTCCGATGTTAACAAAAGGATTAGTAGATAATTTTTCATTTTCGTCAATTAGTACAGGACAAATTGTTGGGCTAGTTGCATTCTTTATAATGCAAACGGTAGCTGCAGGATTATCTATATATTTATTAAATTATATAGGACAGAAGATTGTAGCTGGACTGAGAGAACGTTTGTGGAAAAAGGTGCTTATATTGCCAGTATCTTATTATGATCAAAATAGAACAGGCGATACAATTAGCCGAATGACAAATGATACAGGAGTTGTGAAAACATTAATTTCTGAGCATTTATCAAACTTATTAACAGGTGGTATTTCAATCGTCGGATCATTAATTGTACTATTCGTTTTAGATTGGAAAATGACACTTTTACTTTTAACGGTTATCCCATTATCAGTACTAATTTTAGTTCCACTTGGACGAAAAATGTATAAGATTTCAAAAGCACTTCAAGATGAAACAGCTTCTTTTACAAGTGTGCTAACGCAAGTATTATCAGAAATTCGTTTAGTGAAATCTTCAAATACAGAAAAAAGAGAATATGAAACAGGGAATACAGGTATACAAAAGTTATTACAATTTGGTTTGAAAGAGGGAAAAGTGCAAGCGTTAATTTCACCAGTTATGTCGTTTGTTTTAATGGCATTACTTGTTATCATCGTAGGCTATGGTGGAATGCGAGTTTCTAGTGGTGCATTAACAACGGGTGAACTTGTAGCGTTTATTTTATATTTAGTTCAAATTATTATGCCGATGAGTCAATTATCTATGTTCTTTACACAATTCCAAAAGGCAATTGGTGCAACGGAAAGAATTAATATGATATTAGAATATGAAGTAGAAGACCATGAAACTGGTGTGAAAGTTACAAATGCTAAACAACCAATCGTTCTTGAAAATGTACATTTTGAGTACAACGAAGAAGAGCAAGTCTTGAAAAATATTGATTTCACAATTGAATCAGGAAAAGTGACAGCGATTGTAGGGCCAAGTGGTAGTGGGAAAACAACGTTATTCTCATTATTAGAACGTTTTTATGAGCCAACTAACGGTGCCATTAAATTAGGAAAAGACTCAATTACGAACTATTCATTACAGTCATGGCGACGTCAAATCGGTTACGTTTCACAAGATAGTCCGTTAATCGATGGAACGATTCGTGATAATATTTGTTACGGTGTTGAGGGCGAAGTGACAGATGAAGAAATTGAAAAAGTAGCGGCGATGGCATATGTTGATGCATTTATTCATGATTTACCGAGCGGATATGCAACAGAAGTTGGAGAACGTGGTGTGAAGCTTTCCGGAGGACAAAGACAGCGAATTGCCATTGCCCGAGCATTACTTCGAAATCCAAAAATTCTTATGTTAGATGAGGCAACTTCAAGTTTAGATAGTAAATCAGAGTCTGTCGTTCAAAAGGCATTAAATAACTTAATGAAAGGCAGAACAACGTTAGTTATTGCACATAGACTTTCTACAGTTGTAGATGCAGATAAAATTATCTTTATAGAAAAAGGGAATCTTACAGGAAGCGGTACACATGATGAATTGTTACGCACACATGACATGTATCGTGAATTTGCAACGCAACAATTGAAAATTAAAGAGGGCGTATTATAAAATGAATCATCAGTGGGGCTTATACTCCGCTGATGATTCATTTTTAAAAGTTATATAAAAGATGCTACGTAGAAAGGAGAGGTTTTCTTTGCTACCAAAAATTTTAATAGTAGATGACGATCCACATATTAGAGAACTTGTTTCTGTATTTTTAGAGCGAGAAGGTTTTCGAACATATGAGGCAATTGATGGTCTAGATGCACTTCAAAAAATAGATGAAGTGAAAGTTGAAATGGTTATTCTTGATATTATGATGCCGAATATGGATGGGTTTGATGTATGTTTTGAATTAAGAAAATACTATGATATCCCTATTTTGATGCTAACTGCTAAAGGAGAAACATCTCAAAAAGTAAAAGGGTTTCATCTTGGTACGGATGATTATCTTGTAAAACCATTTGATCCGATAGAACTAGTAGTGAGAGTTAAGGCGTTATTGAAACGTTACCAAATTACAGTATCGCAATCGATTCAAGTTGGAAATGTACTGTTAAATCGTAAAACATTTGAAGTTACAACCGGAGAACAAACAGTTACGTTACCGCTAAAAGAATTCGAATTGCTATTTACTTTAGGTTCTAAAGCGGGAAGGACATGTTCAAGAGAACAATTAATTGAAGATGTATGGGGATATGATTTTGAAGGAAATGAACGTACACTAGATGTTCATATGAATCGTTTGCGTGAGAAGTTCCGAGAAGAGAAGTCGAAATTTAGTATTAAAACGATAAGAGGCTTAGGGTATCGCTTAGAGGTAAGTAAATGAGAAGAAGAGAGCGAATGAATAAGGTGAAGATACTGAAAGTAATTGGAGCGATAATAGCTCTCTTTTCTTTTCTCACTATAATTTGGTCTATAGCCTTTTATGTATCATCAAGTGTAATGAATGCTCTTGAAATACAAGTATCGCCTTTTATTACTTTTTTAATTAGTGATATGGTCGGCTTTGTATTTATTGTTCTTATTTGGGTATTGATTGGAGTATTAATGAGACCGAAGCGAGAGGCAATGATTTGGACTATTATTGAACCGATACAAAAAATTGCAAAAGGAGACTTCTCCGTAAAAATACGAAATGAAGAGAAGTATGATGGAGAAATTGGTGTGCTCGTAAAAAGCATAAATGATATGACAGATGAACTGAATGCGATGGAGAAAATGCGCCAGGAATTTGTATCGAATGTTTCTCATGAAATACAGTCACCATTAACTTCTATAAAAGGATTTGCTAGAGCACTACAAGACCATAATCTTTCCGAGGAAAAAAGAAAGCATTACCTTACCATTATTGAAACGGAAACAACGAGATTATCTAAACTAAGTCGAAATTTACTGAAGTTAACTCTTTTAGAGTCGGAAGAATATACACCAGAAAAAGTGAACTATCGATTAGATCAACAATTAAAGCAAATTGTGTTAAATAGTGAACCGCTTTGGGATGAAAAAGAAATTGAATTAGACCTGGATTTAGAAAAAGTGCATATAACTGCCGATCAAGAAAGTATGAGTCAAGTGTGGATTAATTTAATTTATAATAGTATTAAATTTACTCCAAGTGGTGGCACAATTACAATCCAGTTAAACGAATATGAGAAAGTAGTGGAAGTGTGTATTCGCGATTCGGGAATTGGTATATCCGAAGAACAGAAGCAACATATTTTTGAACGTTTTTATAAAGCGGATTCTTCACGAAATCGTGCGTATGGAGGAAGTGGCTTAGGTTTGGCTATCGTAAAAAAAGTACTCGACCTTCATAGAGGAGAAATAAAAGTCGAGAGTGAGGAAGGGAATGGTACTGAATTTACTGTGTGTATTCCTAAGTATAAAGAGAAATAGTGTTAGGAGGATATCTTCTAACACTATTTTTCTTTATACATACAGTTACCATTGCTGCAGCTATATTGATAAGCTTTTCCTTCACTGTTCATACGATAAGAGTAATCAGATTCTTTATCTTTCTTAAAATCAACGTATGCTTCTGCACCGTTTTTATCATTATCTATATCAATGAATTGAACGTGTCGTATAGAATAATCCCTTTTTTCACTTAAACCCCTTTCTTGTAAGTTTGTATGAATACTTTTTATTAATTGGTCGAACAGTGACCAGTTTAAATTAAGATGCTCAAATGATTCAGTATGTCTTCCTAAAATGCTGTTGTCTTGTATTATTTCTTTATTATTATCGTATGTATAAGAGTATGTAAAATAAGGTTCGTCTTTATATACTACTGTTGCATAATAGCCGATATTATAAAGGGGAGTATATTTTCCGGTGATACTTTGTATATCTTCTTGTTTATAACCTTTTATAGTATGAAGGTAATCACTGGTATCTTTTTCTATAACTTTATAGTTTAGAGGATTACCAAATATAAAGTACATAGCCAAAAATATGATACATAGTCCGATTGCAGTTAGTGACAAGAACCATTTTTTTCTTTTCATACACATATCCTCTCCTATGGTGGATTTATTTTTATTTTACATGAATAATGGAAAAAACATGAGACTTATAAATAAAACCTTCTATAGTTACCTACAAGTAACCTACGCACATGAAAGTGCATCATTGCCTTTTTACATAAACATAGATACAATTTTAATATAATACATAACAGAGATGATTAAGGAGTGTTACACTTGGCAGAATTATTACAAGGTAAAAATGCTTTAATTACAGGAGCAGGTAGAGGGATTGGTCGCGCTGTCGCAATCGCATTAGCGAAAGAAGGCGTAAATGTAGGCCTATTAGCTCGTTCAGAAGAAAACTTAAAAGCTGTAGCGAAAGAAGTAGAAGCAGAAGGCGTAAAAGCTGTTATTGCGACTGCTGATGTTTCTTCATATGAAGAAGTGACTACTGCAATTGAGACGTTAAAAAACGGTTTAGGCTCTATCGATATTTTAATTAATAACGCTGGTATTTCTAAGTTCGGTAAGTTTTTAGAATTAGACGTTGCTGATTGGGAAAAAATCATTCAAGTAAACTTAATGGGTGTATATTATGCAACTCGTGCAGCTTTACCAAGCATGATTGAACAACAATCTGGTGATATCATTAACATTTCATCTACAGCGGGACAAAAAGGTGCACCTGTAACAAGTGCATATAGTGCTTCTAAATTTGGTGTTCTTGGCTTAACAGAATCGTTAGCGATGGAAGTTCGTAAACATAATATTCGTGTAACGGCTTTAACACCAAGTACAGTAGCAACAGATATGGCTGTAGATTTAGGATTAACTGACGGAAATCCTGATAAAGTTATGCAAGCGGAAGATATTGCAGAGTTTATCGTAGCGCAGCTGAAATTAAATAAACGTACATTTATTAAATCTGCTGGGCTTTGGTCTACTAATCCATAGGAATTAAATTTATATTTAAAAGAAGGGATATCTATTCTGTAATGGAGTGGATGTCCCTTCTTTATTTTTTGTATTAGAGACGGAATTTTCGGTATAATTAAAAGTGAATGGTAGAAAGCACTGGAAAATTGAAAGGGCTGGTATTTATATGAGTACAATTGAGAAATGGACGGCTGTTGATCAATATATGAGTGATGTATTAATACCGAAAGATTCTACATTAGAAGAAGTTCTTCAAACTAATGCTACAGCTAATTTACCGGCACATGATGTATCGCCAACGCAAGGGAGGTTTTTACAACTATTAGTACAAATTCAAGGAGCTCGTAACATTTTAGAAATTGGTACTCTAGGTGGATATAGTGCGATATGGCTTGCAAGGGGCTTGCCATCTGAAGGCCGAGTTGTTACATTGGAAGCAAATGAAAAACATGCAGAAATTGCACGTAATAATATTGAACTTGCTAATTTGAATGATAAAATTGAAGTACGAACAGGATTAGCGTTAGATTCTTTACAACAAATAGAAAATGAGAAGTATGAACCTTTTGATTTTATTTTCATAGATGCGGATAAACAAAATAACCCTGCTTATTTTGAATGGGCACTGAAACTATCACGCCCAGGTACTGTAATTATTGGAGATAACGTAGTACGTGAAGGAGAAGTTATTGATAGTACTAGCAGCGACTCTCGCATACAAGGAATACGTCGTTTCTATGAGCTAATAGCTGCTGAGCCGCGTGTAAGTGCTACAGCGCTTCAAACAGTCGGAAGTAAAGGGTACGATGGATTTGTAATGGCAGTCGTAAAAGAATAACGAAAGGAGATAAATAGAATGAAAAAGATGTTTGAAAAATTATAACGTGTATCGTATACAACGCAGTTAGCTCGTGGACCTCCAACATACTTAAAAATATAAGTTTATATTAAAAATTGGAGGTTAGGAATAGATGAGAACTGAAAAAGAAATGTTAGACTTAATTATTAATACAGCAAAAGAGGATGAAAGAATTCGAGCTGTCATTATGAATGGATCGCGTGTAAATCCACATGTGAAAAGAGATTGTTTTCAAGACTATGATATTATTTATGTTGTAAAAGATATACAATCCTTTACGTCTAATCATAATTGGATTCATAGATTTGGAGAAATAATGATTGTACAAATGCCGGAAGAAATGTCATTAGTTCCACCAGATGGAGACGGAAAGTTTCCGTATTTAATGCAGTTCATGGATGGGAATCGGATTGATTTAACACTAGTGCCAGTTGAATTAATAAATAATTTCGTTGGACAAGATAGTTTAAGTAAATTACTTCTCGATAAAGATAATTGTATAGAAGAATTCCCGCCAGCAAGCGATAAAGATTACTTAATAAAAAAGCCTACAGAAAAAGAGTTTTTAGGTTGCTGTAATGAGTTTTGGTGGTGTAGTACGAATGTGGCAAAAGGGTTATGGCGTGAGGAACTTTCTTATGCAAAAGG
Source organism: Bacillus sp. LSHTCR4 (assembly GCF_057197025.1). Taxonomy (NCBI): domain Bacteria; kingdom Bacillati; phylum Bacillota; class Bacilli; order Caryophanales; family Bacillaceae; genus Bacillus; species Bacillus sp. LSHTCR4. The sequence continues at coordinate 954,505 of NZ_JBXUNO010000001.1, forward strand.
AATGCTTGATGGTCCAGTGCGAGATATGTTCATCGTAATGCTAGAATGGCATATTGGTATGAAAACAGACTTTACAGTTAATGCAGGAAAGTTTGGAAAGCATTTCGAGCAATATATTGAAAAAGATATGTGGGAGCAATTTAAAAGGACATGTTCTAATGCAGAATATGAAAACATATGGGAGTCATTCTTTGTCATGGGTGATTTATTTAGGGAAGTGGCGAATGAAATTGCTAACACATATGGGTATCGATATCCGCAAGATGATGATGATAAAGTGACGAACTATTTAAAACATGTGAAAGCTTTGCCAAAAGATAGTACATCGATTTATTAATAATGTAAAGCAGTAAGACTGTCCTAATTAAGGACAGTCTTATTTTTGTTTATGAATAACAATTTCTCTAACAAAGTGCAGATGAATCACATATGAAATTTTAGGGAGGTTTTTATCATGTATTATTTTTATTCACCAGAAATGTTTGCTCCATATCAATGGGGACTAGAACGAGATGTTTCGTATGCTTATATGCCATATAACTCATTTTATTATGGAGACTATATAAACTCATTGCCATACGCATATATCCCTAAAAATTATGAAGCACAAATGAAAGCAGATGAGCGTGGATCGTGGACACCATTTTCTTGGGTTGAAAAATATGCGTACGCATTTTCAGGACCGTACAATAAAGCGGAAGTCGCTCTTACATTTGATGATGGGCCGGATTTAGAATTTACGCCAAAAATATTAGATAAGTTAAAACAACATAATGTAAAAGCTACTTTTTTCTTACTTGGTGAAAACGCAGAAAAGTTTCCGAATGTAGTAAAGCGTATTGCGAATGAAGGGCATGTAATTGGCAATCATACGTATAGCCATCCGAATTTAGCGAAAGTAAATGATGCTGAGTACCGTAATCAAATTATGAAAACAGAAGAAATATTAAATCGTTTAGCTGGTTATGCACCGAAGTTTATACGTCCACCGTACGGTGAAATACTTGAAGATCAATTGAAGTGGGCAACAGAGCAAAATTTTATGATTGTACAGTGGAGTGTTGATACAGTTGATTGGAAAGGCGTAAGCGCTGATACAATTACAAATAATGTGTTAGGGAATTCATTTCCTGGAAGTGTCATCCTTCAGCATTCAACACCAGGTGGGCATTTACAAGGATCTGTAGATGCATTAGACAAAATCATTCCGCAGTTAAAAACGAAAGGGGCACGCTTTGTAACGCTGCCAAGTATGTTCCAAACATCGAAAGAGCGAAAGTGAATGTATTGTGGAATTAGAAAAAACAGGATTGTTTCGTATAATGAAGCTGTAGGTTAGGAGGGGATATAATTGATGTATGCACTAATAAACATAGGAATGAGTATTTTAATAGGTATTATATTTATACTTGCGGCAATTGTCCTTCAAAAAAATCCACCGACCGATATTAATGCGGCATATGGTTATCGTACGAAACGATCTATGAAAAATAAAGAGTTATGGGATACAGGTAATAGGTATAGTGCAGAAGTGATGAAGCAAAACGGATTCATCATGATGTTAATTGGAAGTGTTGTTAGTATACTGTTTAGATATCCACATACAATGATAGCGATTATGGTGATTATGTTGTTATTAATCATTCGTTTATTTATACGAATAGAGAGTAGATTGAAAATACTTGAACAATAATGAAAAAATAGGACTCCACGCAATAGAATGCTAGGAGTCCTATTTTATTTATAAACTATTCTTTTCTAGTAAGTCTTTTCCTTGTTCAACAACAAATTCATAGTACGCAAGATCATATGGATAAATATCATCAAAAGTTATCATTATCGGTTTATTGCTCAAAACAGAAGTAGCTGTAAATGATGAAATTTCTCTTTTTAATAACTGTAGAAAAGAAGTTGCATGTATTTTCATCACATCGTCTACTTCTTCACCTGGTGCGAATGGAAGTGGATTGATGACATTGTGGAAATACATATGACAAAACTCGCGATCCGTAAGATTTGAAATTTCATAATCTATTTTAAAGATGCCCTTGTATGCTAAATCAGTCGTTTGGAAAGAAAGTCCTAATTCCTCTTCAATTTCACGAAGACCACCACTTTGTACATCTTCATCATGCATAATATGTCCGGCTGAAGTAATATCCCAAATGTTCGGAGCTTCTTTTTTATTTTTAGAGCGTAATTGGAAATATAAAAACATATCTTCATCATCTTTTTCTACAAACCAACAATGAAATGTTTCGTGCCAATCACCGTCACGATGCACTTCATCACGTAATTTCTTCCCAAGTATATTTTTTTCAGTATCAAATATTGTTAACCACTCTGTCATTTTAATTCCCCTTTCTGCAAATGTTATTATACAATATTTGTATTGAATTTTGGGAAAATAAAGAAAAAAGGGGTCGTTATTAATGGGAATAGAGAGCGCGGAAATAAAATCGATTATTTCAACAGAGGAAGAATTACGGAAAATATTAGGGCAACCAAGTGAGAGAGCTTTGAAAAAGGTTATTTCATCATTAGACTATCATTGCGTAGATTTTCTGTCTAAATCTCCTTTTCTAGTATTATCTACTGCAAATAAATTAGGAGAATGCGATGCTTCGCCGAGAGGAGATGCACCTGGATTTGTTTACGTATTAAATCATAATAAAATTATTATTCCAGAAAGACCAGGCAACCGCCGTATAGACTCCATTTTGAATATTATTTCCAATCCACGTGTAGGGTTACTCTTTTTTATTCCAGGTCTTGGGGAGACACTCCGAATAAATGGCCGAGCGTATATAACAAAAGACGAAGAAATTTTGCAAGAAATGCAGGCAAATGGACGCACTCCGCTACTTGGAATTGTTGTTGAAATAGAAGAATGTTACATGCATTGTGCAAAAGCTTTTATTCGTTCGAAAATGTGGGATCCAGAATCTTGGTTGAATAAAAAAGAGTTACCTTCAGCAGCGAAAATGTTGCTGGAGCACGCGAAAGTAAATACTTCTGAAGAGGATGTTGCACGTTCTTTAGAAGAAAGTTATACGAAAAGATTGTATTAAAAAAGTTTTATTTATATAGTTTTATAAGGTGAATATGTAAATGTATTAGAATGGGATATTTATATACGAATCGTTGATTTACAAGAGGAATAAACAACAAAATAGGTAAATCGAGCGGTAGTGGCATAATATTATTGTAAAATATAATAAAAAATGATTTTGAAAATTGTTAGTAAAAATAGGCTTGCTTTTTAAAAAGTTGATAACTATAATAAGTTAACAAATAGACATGAACGAAAAAGTAACGATAAGGACACGAAATCATTTTTACGGTTTACAGAGAGGGAAGCCAAGGGTGTGAGCTTCCTAACACGAGAAATGATTTTACCACCTTTGAACTTCAATAGTGAACGAGCAATCTAGTAATTATTGACGGAATCAGCCGTTATCTGAACTTGAGCAATCTAGGGAGAAGCACGTCTAGATTGGAACAAGGGTGGAACCACGAAAACACATTCGTCCCTTTCCTAGGGATGAGTGTGTTTTTTTATAGTTTTAAAGATTGAAAATTTAAAATAATTTAAAAATAGTATTGATTTTGTTTTTTATGCGAGTATAATGAGTTAACAAATAAACATGAACGAAAAGTAACGATAAGGACATGAAATCATTTTTACGGTTTACAGAGAGGGAAGTCAAGGGTGTGAGCTTCCTAACACGAGAAATGATTTTACCACCTTTGAACTTCAATAGTGAACGAGCAATCTAGTAATTATTGACGGAATCAGCCGTTATCTGAACTTGAGCAATCTAGGGAGGAGCACGTCTAGATTGGAACAAGGGTGGAACCACGAAAACACATTCGTCCCTTTCCTAGGGATGAGTGTGTTTTTTTTATTATTTTGAAAGGAGGTGCAGTAACATGAAACGATTTGTACGTACAGAAATAACCACCACCTGCATAGTTGAAAAGCAGAGCAAGGTGATTGATAGAGATAAATAATAAAATTGTAGGAGGAGATTAGAAGATGAATAACGTTATTAATGTTGGGGTGTTAGGATTAGGTACGGTCGGAAGTGGTGTTGTCCATATTTTGAAAGAAAATTATAAAAAAATTGCACTTGATACAGGGTATGAAGTGAAGGTAAAGACAGTCGTTGTACGTGACTTAGAAAAAGAACGTGATGTTTGCATTGATGGAATCGTAGTAACAAGTCATGTCGATGAAGTTCTAAATGATTCAAATATTGATATTGTAGTAGAGGTAATGGGCGGAATTGAAGAAGCGAAGCAGCATATTGTTAAGGCTTTACGAAATAAGAAACATGTCGTAACAGCAAATAAAGATTTAATGGCTGTATACGGTGCAGAACTTCTCCAACTGGCAAACGATAATGATTGTGATTTATGTTATGAGGCAAGTGTAGCGGGCGGTATTCCGGTGTTAAGAGGGTTAACAGACGGATTAGCATCAGATCAAATTGAAAAAATAATGGGAATTGTAAATGGCACAACAAATTACATGTTAACAAAGATGAGTCAAAATGGATGGTCGTATGAAGAGGCTTTACAGGAAGCACAAAAATTAGGTTTCGCAGAATCAGATCCAACAGCGGATGTAGATGGGCTAGATGCGGCGAGAAAGGTAGCCATTCTGGCAAACTTAGGTTTTTCGATGAATGTTTCTTTAGATGATGTGCAAGTAAGAGGGATTCGAAAGGTTGAAAAAGAAGATTTACAAATGGCTGAAAAATTAGGATTTACTATGAAGTTAATTGGGAAAGCAGAGAAACAAGGATCAGCCATTCATTTAAGTGTAGAACCGACTCTTTTACCAAGTCATCATCCATTATCGAATGTAAATAATGAATTTAATGCAGTGTATGTTCACGGGCAAGCGGTGGGAGAAGTAATGTTTTACGGACCTGGAGCTGGGAAGTTACCGACTGGCTCTGCTGTAGTAAGTGATATTATTTCAATCGTTAAAAATATGAATCAAGTTCCGAAAAATAAAAGTGCGTTAAAAGAGCCAGAACCGTATGAATTACAGGGAGATGAAGAAGTTGTTTCGAAATATTTCTTACGTATTTCATTACGAGACGAACCTGGGATGTTACAAAAAATAACAGAATGTTTCGTTAATTATTCTGTAAGTTTAAAAGAAGTTATTCAGTTACCTTTAAATCGTGAACTTGCAGAAGTCGTTGTTGTGACACATCAAACTTCAAAGTATCAATTTGAACGAGTTTTAGGAGTGATAGAAGAGGTTGCAAGTGAAATAAACAGTTATTACATTATTGAGGAGGAAAAACAATATGTATAAAGGGTTATTAAAACAGTATGCTTCTTATTTACCGGTGAATGAAAATACACCTGATGTGAGCTTAATGGAAGGGAATACACCGCTTATCCCGTTATTAAATATATCAAAACAATTAGGAATTCAGTTATACGGTAAGTATGAAGGAGCGAATCCGACAGGTTCTTTTAAAGATCGTGGTATGGTAATGGCAGTCGCAAAGGCGAAAGAAGAAGGTTCAGAGGCAATCATTTGTGCGTCAACAGGTAATACATCAGCATCGGCTGCAGCATACGCAGCACGTCTTGGAATGAAATGTATTATCGTAATCCCAGAAGGGAAAATTGCTCATGGGAAATTAGCGCAAGCAGTTGCCTATGGTGCTGAAATTATTTCAATTGAAGGGAATTTTGATGATGCACTAAAGGCTGTAAGAAATATTGCTGCGGAAGAGCCAATTACATTAGTAAACTCAGTGAATCCTTATCGAATTGAAGGGCAAAAAACAGCAGCGTTTGAAATTTGTGATCAATTACAAAGTGCACCAGATGTTTTAGCGATTCCTGTTGGGAATGCCGGAAATATTACAGCGTACTGGAAAGGTTTCTGTGAATATGAGAAAGAAAAGGGCTATAAGAAGCCAAGAATTCACGGGTTTGAAGCGGAAGGAGCAGCTGCTATTGTAAAAGGACATGTCATTGAAGAACCTGAAACAATTGCAACGGCGATTCGCATCGGTAACCCAGCAAGTTGGTCATATGCAGTAGAGGCTGCTGAGCAGTCTCATGGTGAAATAGATATGGTATCAGATGAGGAAATATTACATGCGTATAGATTGTTAGCAAAAACGGAAGGGGTTTTCGCTGAGCCAGGGTCAAATGCTTCATTAGCTGGCGTAATGAAACATGTGCAATCCGGAAAAATCAAAAAAGGAGAAACAGTTGTTGCGGTTTTAACTGGAAATGGCTTAAAAGATCCTGATATCGCAATTTCTTCTAATACATTGGATATTGCAAGTGTTTCAAATGATATAGAACAAATTAAAGAGCATATTAAAGGGGTGATTATGTCGTGATACCATTCAGTATTCGTGTTCCTGCTAGTACAGCGAATGTTGGACCTGGATTTGATTCAGTAGGAATAGCGTTGTCATTGTATTTACATGTAGTAGTAAAGGAGAAAGCTGATAAATGGCAAGTAATCCATTCCTTTGATGATTCAATTCCGACAGATGATAAAAATTTAATCGTTAGTACGGCATGTAAAGTGAGTCCTTCTTTATCACCCTATATAATAGAAGTTACTAGTAATATCCCATTAACAAGAGGACTAGGAAGTAGTGCATCAGCAATTGTAGCTGGGATAGAGCTTGCGAATCAACTAGGCAATTTGAATTTAACTACGAATCAAAAAGTACAAATTGCTACAAATTTTGAAGGACATCCTGATAATGTTGCTGCTTCTATATTAGGAGGGACTGTAATCGGAGCACTTGATGGAAAGAATGTTTCGGTTGTAAGAATTGAAAGTAAGGAATTAGGCGTAATTTCTCTTATTCCGAATGAAGAGTTAAATACAGAGGAAAGCCGGTCTGTATTACCAGATATGTTTCCGTTTCATGAAGCTGTTAAGGCTAGTGCGATCAGTAACGTATTAGTAGCTGCGTTTTGTCAAAAGAAATGGGAAGTTGTAGGCGAAATGATGGAAAGAGATCATTTTCACGAGCCCTATCGTTTAGAACTTGTACCGTTATTACCATCTATTCGTAAATGTGCAAAAGAGTTTGGAGCATACGGCACAGCGCTTAGCGGTGCAGGACCATCCATTTTTATATTAACACCGTATGAAAAGCGCCGAGAAATTGCTGAGCAATTAGCGAGAGTATTTACGTCTATGAAAGTGTGTGAGCTAGAAATCGATCATAGAGGAATTACTGTAAATAAGGAAGAACATATTGGATCATAAAGAAAGCTAGCATCACTAGCTTTCTTTATGTTGTAAATATGATTGTATATAAAAGAAAAATATTAATATATAATTTAGTAAAGCGTGTATTCATTTGGAGGTGATCATATGAAGAAAGAGTCACCGGAAGAAAAAAGAGAACGTATAAGGCAAATTGAATTGAAAAACAATCCTACCGGTTCTTTACATGATGGAATCAACAGAGCTGAAACGGGTAGTCCAGTTGATATGACGGGTGGTATGAATTGGAAAGGTACAGCGCTAGTAATTTTAGTGCTATTTTTAGCGTATAGTATATACACTTATTTTTTTAGTTAAGAAATGCATGCTAAAGCTTTGAATGATTTGCTTTTATAATTAGTGAGGATGAAAAAAACACGGTTATTGTACTACATATATATTAAGCAGATTATAGTTGTCCATATATCTATATTTATTTTTAATACCCAAAATAGAGCTAGCGTTATGCTGGTTCTATTTTTTTGCCACATTCCTGTAACAAAGCCCCTGTATATTCAGTGGTGGAGGTGCAGAAGATGAAAAAAATGATAGCAATATGTCTTCTTACAACGATGTCATTTTCGACTTTAGTCGGGTGTGATGTAAAAGGTAGTAATGCTGTACAAGAGTCTAAAATAAAGAAAGCGACGTATAAAGATTTTACTTACGATGTAAATCCAGAGACTTTCACGTTAACTGTAGAACATGATGGCGTAAAGGAACTGGCATCAAAGCCTTTTCCGAAAATGAAGGTGTCGAATGTAAAAAAAGATAAGGATCATACATCTTGGGAATATCCAGATCAAAAAGTAAAAGTGAATCTAGAGAAGAAAAAAGATCACCTAAACATTGAAGTGGAATCGACTGGTGCAGAAAGCTTTACTTGGCCGAAAGTACAAGCTGAAAATTATACACTTCCGTTATGGGAAGGGAAACAAATTCCGAGTAATGATGAAAATTGGAAGAAGTTTTTAAAGGATGATGCATATTCATTTGCTGAATCATTTTCTATGCAGTTTTTCGCGTTAAATGGTTCGAAATATTCGATTGTATATATTGCGAACAATATGTTTAATAATGAATTGAAATTTCATTCGGATCCGAAAATAGGATTTGATTTTACACATGAATTCCCGAGCATAAATAAAAATAAAACATATGGATTTCAAATATATGTGACAAATAATGATGCAGTCAGTATTGCTAAATTGTATAAGGATTATATTATTGAAAAAGGTGAATTTAAAACATTACAAGAAAAGGCTAGAAAAAATAAAGAAATCGAAAAGTTATATGGAGCGGCGCATTTTTATTTTTGGAATCAAAATGGTTTATCAGAAAGTAATGTAAATTGGCCAAAATTAAGAGAGCAAATAAATAGTCCGCTGTTTAGCCATATAAAAGAACTTATTCAAAAGAATAGTTCAGAGCCTGGGGAACTGAATGTATTAGATCAAGTAAGTAAACAAGATTTCATTGATAAGTATCAAAAAAATGTTATTTTACGTTATATAAACGAAGTATTATCAATGAAGGAATTTTATAAAGAGGATATATTTCCGAAAGTTGATCAGGAAGCTAGTGTGTTATTAAAGAAAGGTCTAGATCACTTATCGAAGACAGAGCTGTATAGCTTAAATAAACATTTATTAAAGTCAGTATTCGGTGATGCGGTTGAAGAAGTAAGTAAATGGGGTAACGCAGATGGAACAGATATTATAAAGGAAATGAAAGAAGCAGGAATAGACAATGCATGGATTGGGTTACCAAACTGGGAACAAGGGTATATGCAGCCTGATTTCGTGACAGAAGCTAAGAAAATGGGTTATTTAGTTGGTCCGTATGATTCTTACCATTCTATTCACGAAAAAGCTGATAAAAATTGGAATACAGCTTCTTTTACTGATCCATCGTTATATGAAGAGGCAACTGTGACGAAGAAAAATGGAGAAAAGGTGCAAGGGTTTTTAGGTAGAGGGCGAAAATTAAATCCCACTTTATCTCTTCCTAGTGTAAAGGAACGAATGAACGATATATTACAAAATGGACCTAAATACAATTCATGGTTTATTGATTGTGATGCAACAGGTGAAATTTATGATGACTATTCGGCTAAACATATAACGACACAAGAACAAGATGTAAAAGCAAGACTGCAACGAATGGATTATATTGCGCAAGAAAAAGGTATGGTAGTTGGCTCTGAGGGTGGAAATGATTTTGCAAGTAGCACGATAGCATTTGCTCACGGCATTGAAACGCCTGTTATTAAATGGGACGATGAAGATATGAGGAAAAATAAAATAAGTCCGTATTATGTAGGCGGATATTGGTCACCGAATCAAAATGTTCCAGAAAAATATGCAAAACAAGTACCGTTAAAAGAAGAGTATAAACAAGTGTATTTAAATCCAGTATATTCAGTACCATTATATAAATTAGTATACAATGATTCTGTAATTACAACGCATCACTGGGAATGGGGAAGTTTGAAAGTAAAAGATGAGGTAGGAAACCGTATGTTATATGAATTATTGTATAACGTTCCTCCGTTGTACCATTTAGATAAAGTAGAGTGGAATAAGCATAAACAAGAAATTACGCAGCATCTGAAAGTTTGGAATGAAGTTCATGAAAAGGCAGTAAAAGAAGAAATGACGAACTTTGCATATTTGTCAGAAGATAAGTTAGTACAATCAGCTTCGTATGGAAAAAATATTAAAATTATTGTGAATTTCTCAAATGAAGATAAGGAAATAGAAAAGACGAAAATAAAAGCAAAATCAGCTTTCATTGTTAATAATGGAAAGCAAATTATGTATACACCAAACGAATAAAATTATAATATATAAATTTTATTATAATTTTATATAAATAGTGACTTGCCAAAAATAAGCACGAGAGTATAATGTGAAATGGAGTACCTATTGGATTCGCTCAGTAACCTTACAAAATTGTAAGGTAATTGAAAGGAAATTCAATATGAAGGTTAATAGACTTGCATTATAATTGGGAAAGAGAAAGAGAGGCGAATGGATATGAGCTCTGAATTAGAACAGAATACGAGAAGCAGTAAAAAACGTTCTAAAAGAAAGTCAATAAAATGGTTCATTTTAATTCCATTTTTCCTACTTATTTTTGGTGGAGTAGGATATGGATCGTTAATATATAATAAAGCAAAAGCAGTTGTAAGTGATGCGTATGCAAAAATTGATAAGTCATCGAAGCGTGATAAAGAAGTCGAACCTTTAAAGGATAACATTTCAATTCTAATCATGGGTGTTGATGGTAGTGAAATGAGAAAAAGTCAATACGGAGAAGCTGTTCGAACAGATGCACTTTTATTAGCAACAATTAATAAAGATGATAAATCTGTTAAATTAGTAAGTATTCCGCGTGATTCACGTGTATATATTCCATCTAGAAAGAAATTAGATAAAATTACACATGCACACGTATTTGGTGGTGTTGAAAGTACACGCGATACGGTGGAAAGATTTTTAAATGTTCCTGTTGATTATTATGTGAAGTTTAACTTTGAATCATTCGTACAAATTGTCGATTCACTTGGTGGGATTGATATTGATGTACCAGTTACTTTCACAGAACAAGATAGTAAAGACCAAGCTGGTATGATTCATTTAGAAAAAGGGTATCAACATTTAAATGGAGAACAAGCACTTGCGCTTGCAAGAACGCGTAAAATTGACAGTGATGCAATGCGTGGTCAAAGACAACAACTTGTAATTGAAGCAATTGCAAAAAAAGCGATGTCTGTTCAATCAATTAGCAAAATGGGCTCTTTACTTGATGCAGTTGATAAAAATATGAAAACGAACTTAACTTTCGATGATATGCTTGCTATTACGAAAAATATGGCAGGATCTAATTTGGAAATGGAAAAAATGCAAGTAGAAGGTACGGATAAACGTATCGGCGGTATTTATTATTACATTCCAAATGAACAAAATGTGAAAGACATTTCGAATAAATTGAATCAGCATCTAGGTGTAACACCAAAATCAGTTCGAAATGAATAATAAAAAAGATTGGCTTTTGCCAATCTTTTTTTATCGGAGTCGATTTGTAACTTTTCTGTAACGATTTTTTATTTTAGAAAAATTATACTCATATGTATGAGAATATTGGAGAAGCAAAAAGTAAAAAGAAATAATTAAAATCTGTAATAAGGAAAGATATTATATGCAGAAATGGATAGGCATTATGGGAATCATTTTTATATTGACTGGATGTAAAATGTCTGAAGCTCCAACAAATTTAATGGAAGCTCCTGCTAATGAAAAATGGATTAGTGAACTAAAAGAGCAAATAGATAAAGATTTGCCTGTTAATTATCGATTGCTTACTCCAATGTCTAATAAAGATAAACAGATGATTTGGTCAATGGATTTTAAACAAGATAATAAGAAAGAAGCTATCATATTTTATAAATTGCCGAATGCAGATCATAGTGTATATTTAGCTGTATACGAAATAAACGAGAATGGTTGCAAAATGAAGTCCACACATAAATTTGATGGTGGAGATGTAGATATTGTTGAAGTTGGTGATTTTACAGGGAACGGGAAACGAGAGTTGTTAATTGGAATCTCTGTAGACCGTGAATCGTTAAAACATGTTATGTATGTTTTTTCGGAAGAAAATGAAGATATGAGGGAAATATATAATCGAAATTATACGAAGTTATTCATAGACGATCTAAATCAAAATGGACTGAAAGATTTAAGTCTTGTTACGTATGAAAAAGATGAGAAGTTGACAGTGGAGTTCATTGAACAATTTAAGACTTTATCTGAAGCGTCATTCGATCCATTTATAAATAGCATTCAAAGAATACAAATGGGACGTATTTCTAAGACATTAAAGGCCATTGTCATTGATGCAGGAACTGGGGCTCATTCAGGGATAACTTACGTAGCGAAATTTGATAAGGGTCATTATGAGAAACTACCTATAGATGGAAAAGAAGATTTATTCAATGAATATGTTGTAGAAAGTAAAGATGTTAATGAAGATGGCATTATTGAATTTGTTCGCACTGTACGTCCAAAAGGTTGGGAAGATAAATCACATGGTGATAGTCCACTCTTTGAACGTTACATACAGTGGAGTGAATCGGGAATTAAACCAATTGAAGAAAGATATATCGATATAGAAAAAGGATATTATGTGAAAATTCCTAAAGAGTTAATAGGAAAAATTACGATACCAGATGAGCAAAAGGAATCAAATTCTCAAAAGTTTTTGGAGACAAGTACAAATGAAACATGGCTTGAAGTTCATATATTTAAGCGGAAAGAATGGTTCGAAATAAAAGGATACAGCGCAGCAGTTAAAACAGCTTCTCACGTATATGCTGTACCGAAACAACCACATTTTGAAAAAGTAAAAGCATATGTAAAGCCGCTAGCAGATTATCAACAAGAGTAGGGAGGTGGAAATGATGCCAACAATTTTAGTTTTAGAAGATGAAATGCCTATTCGTAGTTTTATCGTCTTAAATTTGAAACGTGCTGGATTTTATGTATTAGAAGCAAGTACTGGAGAAGAGGCGTTACAGATTTTATGTGAACATACTGTTGATGTAGCATTGCTTGATGTAATGTTACCGGGAATGGATGGTTTTCAAGTTTGTAAAACGATCCGCGAAGAAAATAAAAAAATAGGAATTATTATGTTAACCGCGCGCGTACAAAATGAAGATAAGGTACAAGGGTTAGGAATTGGTGCAGATGATTATATCGCAAAGCCGTTTAGTCCAGTGGAACTAACTGCACGTATACAATCGTTACTAAGAAGAATAGAAGTACATGATGAAAAAGCGAATACTATCACATCTGGTCCGTTTTCTTTAAATATAATAGAAGAAAGATTATATAAAAATGGACAACTAGTCGAATTAACCCCAACAGAGTATATGATATTACAGTATTTAATGAACCAGGCTTCAAAGCCGGTTTCACGTGATGAAATTTTAAATATGATTTGGGGAACGAATTATGTAGGTGAGACGAAAGTAGTAGATGTAAATATGAGGCGGTTACGTCAAAAGATAGAATGTAATCCATCAGACCCTGAATTTATTCTTACTGTTTGGGGAAAAGGATATGTGTGGAAGGAAAGTATAAGATGAAAAGAAAAGTGACTTTATATTTTATGACGGTCATTATACTTATGCTTGTATTATTTGAAGTCGTATTTTCAGTCTCCGTTTATCGATATTATTATAACGGTATTGTGCAATATATAGAATCTCATGCGAAGACAAGTACACGATTTTTCTCTGAATACAATTCATTATACTTTATTCGTTTGCAAGAATATAGTGGGGATATAATTGAGAGCTTTCAGTTAGAAGGAACCGAATTACAATTAATTGATCGACATGGTACGATTATACAATCGTCAAATGGACAAAAGGTAGAAGGTAAAGTAGTTATTCCGTATTCGTTATTAGAAGGAGAAATGTACCATCAAGTGACTACTACGAAAGATAAAGTGAAACAATTAGAAGTACTTAGTCCACTGATTCATCAAGGACAAACGATCGGTGTTTTAAAATATACGACTGTATTAACACATGTAAATGCCAAGATTATTGAAATTATTATGTTTACTATTTCTGTAGGTATCATTATTTCAGGAATTGTATTCTTAATCAGTAGACGATTAGCGAATTCATTTGTTAAACCGATCGAATCTATAATTCATGCTTCTTCCCAAATTGCAGAGGGTACATTAAAGAAGAAAATTAAAGAAGATTATCCTGGTGAATTAGGTGAGTTAGCACATAGTTTAAATCATATGTCTCATAAAATAGAAAAAGCGGAACAGATGAAAAATGAATTTATTGCTTCTATTTCTCATGAAATACGAACGCCTTTAACTGGAATTAAAGGTTGGAGTGAGACGTTAAAAACGGTAGATCATTTAACGGAAGAAGAAATAAAGCAAGGCATGGGAATTATTTCAGGTGAGACAGACAGATTAATTCATTTAGTAGAAGAATTGCTAGATTTTTCAAGATTGCAATCAAATCATTTTAATTTATATAAACAAAAGGTGCAATTATACGATATACTAGAGGAGACGATTTGGCAATTAACTCCTAATGCTGAAGAGAAGCAAATGCAGTTCATCAAAACTATAGAACGAATTGAATTAATAGGAGATCGAAATAGGCTAAAGCAAATTTTCTTGAATATTGTTCAAAATGCCATTAAATATTCACATAAAAATGGTAAAGTATATATTGAAGCGACTAAAAGTGAAGGACAAGCAGTGATAAAGGTGAAAGACGAAGGGATTGGAATTGCTAAAGAGCATTTACCATATATAGAACAGTCATTTTACCAGATTAATAATTATGCTACAGGTGCGGGTCTTGGTTTAGCCATCGTTAAAAAAATGGTGGAGCTTCATGGAGGTACAATAAATATTATAAGTAAAGAAGGAATAGGAACGACCATTTTGATAAAACTCCCATTATAATACATATAAAGTCTGTTTATATAGTGTAATAAAATAAATAGATGTATAATTATATTGGGTGATTTATATATAAGATTAATAGGGAGAGGAATTCGATAGAATGGAAAAAGCTTTTAAAATTAAACGAGTAGTATTCGTTTTAATAGCGATTGCAGCAGTAGCCATTGGGTATTTCATGTTTCAATCCATTACTTCACCAGCAAAGGCTGTTGCAAAACAAGAAAATGTAGTACAACTCGCAAGTGAACAACCAAAAGTAGAAATGAATAAAACGGCACCAAGTCGTTTTAATGGCAAGGAAAGAAAAGTTGCTTATCTTACATTTGATGATGGCCCAGGGAAATATACGGCTGAATTATTAAATACGTTAAAACAACATGATGCGAAGGCGACATTCTTTTTAATTGGAGCGAATGTAAAGGAGTTTCCAGATTTAGTGAAACGTGAAAATGCAGAAGGTCATTATGTAGGAATGCATAGTATGACGCATAATTTTGCAAAGTTATATAAAAATGGCGAGTATGTAAATGAGATGAAAGAAGATCAAAGCTTAATCGCCAATATTATTGGGAAATCACCTAAATTAACACGTCCACCATACGGTTCAATGCCTGGATTAAATGAAAGTCTTCGAAATAAAGTGGTAGAAGGCGGCTTTAAAGTATGGGATTGGACAATTGATTCATTAGACTGGAAATATAACAAAATGCAAGTTGATGCAGCTGCAGCACAAATTGCTCAAAATGTATTAACAAATGCAACAAAACCACAAGAAGTCATTTTAATGCATGACATTCATCCGCAATCAGTTGCTGCTGTGCCAGCAATTTTAAAAGGGTTAAAAGAAAAGGGTTATGAGTTTGAAGCTTATCATGAAGAGAGTCACTTCCCAGTGAATTTCTGGCATGATAACCGTATGTAATGGAGGAATGAACGTTGAAGTATGGAAAAATAGCAGTAGTTGGAGCACTATCAGTAGGACTATTAACAGGTTGTTTCGGTGAAAAACCAGAAGAAAACCTATATACAGCTTTTGAAACAGCGGCGACACAAGAGAAATCATTAGTTGATGAAGCGAAAAAATTAGAGAAGTTAGAGAAGGAAGGCCAAGAACTATATTCTCAAATTTTACAAGAAGGTAAAGATCATAATGACGCTGTTATGAAGAAAATAGAACAAGCTACTGTAAATGTAGATGATCGTGAAAAAGCATTGAAAAATGAGAAAGAAATGCTAGAAAAAGCTCAGAAAGAAACAAAATCTGTTCAAGGAAATATAGAGAAGCTTGAAGATAAAAAGTTACAAAAACAAGCGAAAGCAGTAGAAGAGTCGTATAAAAACCGTTATGATGCATTCCAAAAGATGAATGAAAATTATACGAAGGCGCTAGCGACTGAAAAAGAACTGTATGAAAAATTAAAAGTAAAAGAAACGAAATTAAAAGAGATTGGTGAAAAAGTTAAGGCTGTTAATGAATTAACTGTGGAAGCACAAAAATCAAAAGAGCAATTTAACAATTTTACAAAAGAGTATAATGACAGTAAATTAGCATTCTACAAAGATGCAGAGATTAAGATTAAAGATCAGAAATAAAGAAGAGTCTTAAGCGTAATAAAAAGCCGGAGAAACATCGTCACAAATGTTTTTTCGGTTTTTTACGTTAAATGAATAGAAAAGACTGGAATTGATATCATAAAAGAGTTATAGTGAATTATTCTAAGGGAAACATTGTTAAGTAAGGAGACTGGAAATATGTCATATGAATTTTTACTCAAATTAGGTTTAGCACTCTTTTTAGGATTATTCATCGGGATAGATAGGCAACTAAAGAATAAACCACTTGGTGTGAAAACAAGTATGGTTATTTCTGTAGCAAGTTGTTTAATTACGATGGTCTCAATTGAATCCGTAAATGTATATTCTGTTCCAGGGCATACAAATATGGATCCAATGCGTCTAGCTGCTCAAATTGTGAGTGGAATTGGTTTTCTTGGGGCAGGTGTTATTTTACGAAGAAGTAATGATGTTATTTCTGGATTAACGACCGCCTCTATGGTGTGGGCTGCTTCAGCTTTAGGTATTGCGATTGGAGCAGGATTTTATTTACAAGCGACGGTTGCTATGATTTTAATTATTTTAGCAATTAATGTACTTCCGCAACTTGTGAAAATTGCAGGACCATATTCATTAAGACAAAAGGATCTATCTATAAAAATTACTGTTAAAGAGCATCATGAGTTAGATGGCATATTTAAGCAAATTAAAAATTTAGGTATGCATGTGAAACGAGTGAAGATTAAAGATATAGATAGTGGAGCATTTCAGCAATTGGAAATGGTTATTTTAGCTCCAGAAGATTTATATACAACTGAGTTATATAGCTCACTAAAAGAGATAGATCGTGTTGTTTCAGTTGAAGTGGAAAGTAGATAATTGTAAGAAAAAAGAGTGAAGCGAATTCACTCTTTTTTTTGGATTTTTAAGGAAGTAAATTGATATAATGATGAGTAAACGAGGGGGAAAAATGATGGAGATACATATTAGAAGAGCGATAAAAGATGATATACCAGGTATAGCGAAGGTCCACGCTGATAGTTGGAAAACAACATATAAAGGCATATTCCCTAACGAGATTTTAGAAAATATAACATATGAGCAACGGGAAAAACAATGGGAAAACATTTTTCAACAAGAAGGTAATTATCAATTTAGATTTGTAGCAGCGACGTTAAATGGAGAAATAGTTGGATTCATCGATGGAGGAGTAGAAAGAACTGGTACATATAATTGTGATGGAGAATTATATGCGATTTACCTATTACAAGAGTATCAAGGAATGAAAATAGGACAAAAGTTATTTCAAGCTTTATTATCGGATTGTAAAAACAATGATATGCAATCACTATTAGTTTGGGTCGTTACGAATAATCCTTCTAAAAAGTTTTATGAAAAATTTAATCCAGAAAAAATGGATACGAAATTTTTAGAGAGAGTACAGGTGGAAGAGACAGCGTATTGTTGGAGAGATTTGAATTTGTTATACAAACAGTTATACAGATAAGTTAAAATAATATTATTATGTAAACAAAAAGTGGAGAAAGGTATACCTTTCTCCACTTTTTGATAGATTTATAAAAATAGTAGCTAAATAGTTTGAAAACAAGAATTTATTTTAGTGTATTTTTAACTAGATTAAAGAAAAGAAAGAAAAAAATAAAAATTACATTTCATAAAAAAATTCTGAAATATACTATTGAATTGAATATCATTATCAATTAGAATCATAATTGATAACGATATTCAATTATCGTTTGTTATATAAAATTTCGATAGCTTTAATATAAAGAGGAGGACAAGTATGCAGCATGCGAAACAAATCGCAGAACATGCAACATTACAAAGCTTTTTAAACTGTTATTTAAGAGAAACAGGGAGTGGAGAATGGATTACAGAGAATGAAAGAATTGAAAGTATGTTCGGTAATACATTGAATAGAGATACAGTCCCCACATATTTATGCTGTCGGTTATCGGCACAAAACATTACTTTGTATGGAGAAGTTATATATAAATCACCAACAGATCGCCATTTGTTTGGAGAACAATTTTATTACCAAATGGGAGATAGTAATTCTGTTATGAAAGCAGATTACGTTACAGTTATAACATTCGTAATAAAAGAGATGTCTATCAACTACGGAGAAGGGACGAACCCTGCTGAACTTATGCTTCGAGTTATTCGTAGTTGTCAAAATATTGAGGAATTTACGAAAGAGAGAATAGAAGATACATCTGCATTATACGGTGTCCATACATCCTTTATAGAAGCGGAACAATCGTTATTATTTGGACATTTAACTCATCCAACTCCAAAGAGTAGACAAGGTATTTTGGAATGGAAAAGTGCAATGTATTCTCCAGAATTAAAAGGAGAATGTCAGCTTCATTATTTTCGGGCACATAAAAGTATAGTGAATGAAAAATCATTATTATTAGATTCTACAACAGTAATTTTAAAAGAAGAGTTACGTAATGATGAAATGGTTAGTAAGGAATTTATATCGAAGTATTGTAATGAAGATGAATATTCATTACTTCCAATTCATCCGCTTCAGGCAGAATGGTTATTACACCAATCTTACGTCCAGGATTGGATAGCGCAAGGGGTACTTGAATATATCGGTCCTGCCGGTAAGTGTTATATGGCAACATCATCACTTAGGACGTTATATCATCCCGACTCAAAGTACATGCTTAAGTTTTCATTTCCGGTAAAAGTAACAAATTCAATGCGCATTAATAAATTGAAGGAACTTGAGAGTGGTCTTGAAGGGAAGGAAATGTTAAATACGGCTATTGGTGAAGTGTTAGAAAAGTTTCCTGGCTTTTATTTTATTTGCGATCCAGCCTTTATTACATTAAATTATGGAACACAAGAATCTGGATTTGAAGTGATTATTCGAGAGAATCCTTTTTATAGCGAACATGCCAATGATGCTACATTAATTGCTGGGCTAGTTCAAGATGCTATACCTGGAGAACGTACTCGGCTATCAAATATTATTCACCGCTTAGCAGATTTAGAAAGTAGAAGCTGTGAAGAAGTAAGTTTAGAGTGGTTTAGACGATATATGAATATTTCTTTAAAACCGATGGTATGGATGTATTTACAGTATGGTATTGCATTAGAAGCTCATCAGCAAAATAGCGTTGTTCAGCTAAAGGATGGTTATCCGGTCAAATATTATTTCCGTGATAATCAAGGTTTTTATTTCTGTAATTCAATGAAAGAGATGCTGAATAATGAGTTAGCTGGTATTGGAGAACGTACAGGAAATTTATATGATGACTATATTGTAGATGAAAGATTTCGTTACTACTTAATTTTTAATCATATGTTTGGACTCATTAATGGATTTGGTACAGCTGGATTAATTAGGGAGGAAATTCTTCTCAAGGAATTAAGATCTGTACTTGAATCCTACCTTCCTTATAATCGTGAACCTTCTACATTTTTAAGAGAACTGTTGGACGAAGATAAGTTGGCATGTAAAGCTAATTTATTAACGAGATTTTTCGATGTTGACGAGTTAAGTAATCCTTTAGAACAAGCAATTTACGTACAGGTACAGAATCCGCTCGTTAGAGAAGTGGCTGTTCGTTCATAAATAACGTTAAAATTTCACGTAATACAAATAATGGTATTTATCGCGAGGTAGAGGGGGTTATGAGAATGGACATGTATCATACGAAAATATTGAAAGCGCTTGAGTCAGAAGATTACATTTCAGTACGAAGAAGAGTGTTACGTCAATTAGTAGAGTCGTTAATTTATGAGGCGATCATTACGCCAGTTCGTATAGAAAAAGAAGAACAAATTCTTTTTCTTATACAAGGACTTGATGAGGACAACGAAATTGTCACGTACGAATGTTACGGAAGAGAACGAATGACATTTGGACGCATCTCTATAGATTCATTAATAGTAAGAGTTCAAGAGGAAAAACAAGAAGTACAATCAGTTTCGCAATTTTTGGAAGAAGTTTTTCGGGTTGTTAACGTAGAACAAACGAAATTAGATTCTTTTATTCACGAATTAGAACAAACGATATTTAAAGACACGATTGCACAATATGAAAGAAATAATAAGGAAGAATACATTCAAAAATCTTACGATGAGTTTGAAAGTCATTTAATAGATGGTCATCCCTATCATCCTAGTTATAAAGCGCGCATTGGGTTTCAATATCGTGACAATTTTCAATATGGATATGAATTTATGAGGCCAATAAAATTTATATGGATTGCAGCGCATAAAAAATATGCGACTGTAGGTTATGGAAATGAAGTGATTTATGACAAAATTTTAAAAGGCGAAGTAGGCGAGCGTAAATTAAAAGCGTATAAGGAACGAATTTACAGCGCGGGATGTAATCCAAAACAGTACATGTTTATACCTGTTCATCCTTGGCAGTGGGAAAATTTTATCATTCCTAATTACGCTGATCATATACAAGATAAAAATATTATTTATTTAGGGGAATCAGCAGACGATTATTGTGCGCAACAGTCGATGAGAACGTTAAGAAATGTTACAAATCCAAAGAGACCATATGTAAAGTTATCGCTGAACATACTTAACACTTCAACACTCCGTACGCTGAAACCATATTCAGTTGCGAGTGCACCAGCTATATCGAATTGGTTAAGTGATGTCATAAGTCAGGATACTTATTTAAGGGATGAATTACGTGTAATTTTGCTAAAGGAATTTTCGAGTGTAACGTATGATACGAATAAAAAAGTCACATATGGCTCAATAGGGTGTATTTGGCGTGAAAGTGTTCATCATTATTTAGATGAGCAAGAAGATGCAGTTCCTTTTAACGGATTATATGCAAAAGAGAAGGACGGGACACCAGTTATTGATGCATGGTTAAACAAATATGGGATAGAAAATTGGCTACGATTACTTATTCAAAAAGCGATAATACCAGTTATACATCTTGTTGTAGAGCATGGGATCGCATTAGAATCACACGGTCAAAATATGATTTTAGCTCATAAAGAAGGACTACCTGTCCGTATTGCATTAAAGGATTTCCATGAAGGACTTGAGTTTTATCGTCCATTCTTAAAAGAAATGAATAAATGTCCGGACTTTACTAAAATGCATAAAACGTATGCAAATGGAAAAATAAATGATTTCTTTGAAATGGATCGTATCGAATGTTTACAAGAGATGGTACTAGATGCACTGTTCTTATTTAATGTAGGAGAATTAGCTTTCGTACTTGCGGATGAATATGAATGGAAAGAAGAAATTTTTTGGATGATAGTGGTTGAGGAAATTGAAAATCATTTTAGAAAATATCCATACTTGAAAGGTAGGTTTGAAAGTATTCAACTATACAATCCTACATTCAATGCTGAGCAATTAACGAAGCGCCGATTATATAGGGATGTGGAATCGCTTGTTCACGAAGTTCCAAATCCATTGTATAGAGCAAAGCAACTTATGGAACAAAAATCAGTTGTTACAGGGGGAAATTATGCTAATCATTAATAAAGAAGAGTATAGCAAAAGTGATTTTGATTCGAGATTACAAGGTTATGAGGAAATGGAACAATTTCAAGAAGCAGCAGGAAATAGATTTGCGCTTTGTCTGAAAAATCCATTCGATATTATTACGCTTGTGTTTTACTTAAAAGAAAAGAAATCGTCAGTGTTACTTATACATGAAGATACGCCAAAAGAAACGGCTATTGAAATGGCGAAGCGTGCAAATTGTATCGGAATTTTATATGGAGAAAATAGCGATTTTACGAAATTAGAAGTGGTGAATTTTTTAGCAGAAGAGCCTTCTTTATTGCAATATAGTTCTGGAACTACGGGAGAACCGAAACTGATTCGTAGAGCATGGACAGAAGTGGATACAGAAATTACTGCTTATAATGAGGCTTTAAACTGTGAAGTAGATGAAGTGCCGATTGTTATGGCTCCTGTTTCACATTCATACGGACTCATATGTGGTACGTTATCTGCAATTACGAGGGGAAGCAAACCTATCGTCATTACGAATAAAAACCCTAAATTCGCATTAAATATAGTTCGCAATACAGAAAAACATATCATATATGCAGTACCACTTATGCTACATATTATGGGAAGTTTCCCGCAAGGAACGTTTCAGTTTCATAAAATTATGACATCTGGAGCGCCTTTGCCAGAAGCATTGTTTTATAAACTAAAAGAAATGACAACATATATGATGCAGCAATACGGTTGTTCTGAAGCAGGTTGTATTAGTATATGCCATGATATGAAAAGCCATTTAGATTTAGGAAACCCTCTACCTCATGCGAGTATAAGCATCAGTTCAGATGAAAATGTACCGGAAGAAATCGTAGTGAAAATCAATGATAAGGAAATTTTCACGAAAGATTTAGGGTATAAATCTGAGCGTGGCATTCATTTTATGGGGCGTATGGATGATGTAATTAACGTTTCAGGATTAAAAGTGTTTCCTATAGAGGTAGAAGAAACGATGCTTCGATTGGAAGGTGTGCAAGAGGCAATTGTATATCGAGGTAAACATCCTGTGATGGGCGAAGTTGTTAAAGCGAAAGTAATCTCTCATATTGATCCAGTTCAAATAAGAGAATGGTGTATGCAGCATTTACCATCTTATAAAGTTCCGCATGAGATTGAAAGTGTAACTGAAATTCCGAAAAATAAAACTGGAAAAGTAAGTAGAAAGTTACTAGAGATGGGAGAGGTTGCAACATGAGGCGGGAAGCGTTAAAGGATGCTGTATTAAAAATTATGACAGAAAAAATGGAACTGAAAAATGTAACGCATTTAGAAGAAACGATGCGTTTAAACCAAGATTTATATATTGATTCGGTAATGATGTTACAACTCATAGTTTACATAGAAATGGATGTAATGCTATGCGTTCCAGAGGATGAGGTAGACCCAAAAGCATTTCTTACCGTAGGATCTTTGCTTGATTTTATGGAAGAGTTACAGCCGTTACAGGACATAAATGTGAATAACTAACCTTTAGGAAAGTGGATGAGAGTATGACATCAATTAAAGTACATTGTTTAGTGAGTTGTTTTTGTGAAATTATAAAAAGGCGTAGCGACATAGATTTTCGTCCCTTTTATTTTGGACTATGGGACGGCGATTTTGATATAACAGAAGGCGGCATTATTTCGTATCATTCGGAAAATATTAACCATGATCATTATTTAGTATGGTACGAAAAGTTGTACGGTATGAAAGTAAACGAATGGTATAATCATGCAAAAGATAAAGATAGCAATGTAGAAACGTTTTTACAATTAGTAGAAAATAAGCCAGAGAATCGCTATGTCATTGTAATGGTTGATATGTCTCTATTACCAGAAAGGGAAAATAAATTTCATCAAAAACCGTTTCCACATTATTTAATGATATCGAAGACAGAGAAAGAAGAAGAGTGGTTCATGCTAGATCCCGATTTTCGCTGGGAAGGGAATATGGAAAGAGAAAAAGTACTTCACTCTGTTCAAGATACCCCATTTGGTGGAGGGTATTTCATTGATGTAGAAGAAATTCGGGAGCCAACAGCAGAAATGGTAGCACGTTATTTCATAGAAACTTTCAAAAGAGACGATAATGAACTGACTATGGAGCTGAAAAACTTAATTATAAAAATGGCAAATGAAGAAGAAGGGTATTCACTTTCTGGTCTTGTAGCGGCAGTAAAACAAATACCAGTACTTGCAATTCGTAAATATAGTTATGAACATGCCTTTGCATACTTCCGTGAAACGTTGCAATATTCGGAGCAAGAATTTGATTATTGGTGTGATCGGGTAGAGGATATTGTACAAGGATTTACAAATGTACAGTATCGTGCAATTAAAATGGCAATGACGAAAAATAAAGGTATGTTATTATCAATTGTTGAAAAGCTGGATGAAATGAATGCAATTGAACTGCAAATTAAGGAAGAATTAGAGAAACAATTTTTATCATGGAAAGAAATGAAATCAAACGAGTCTGTCTTAGTATTTTAAAAAGCTAACTGAATTTAAGATAAGGGAGTTCAAACCTATGAAATATTCACTATGTACCATTTCATTTCGCCATCAATTAATTTCATTTACTGATATTGTTCAATTTGCATACGAAAACGGTTTTGAAGGAATTGAATTGTGGGGGACTCATGCGCAAAATTTGTATATGCAAGAGTATGAAACAACAGAACGAGAATTGAATTGTTTAAAGGATAAAACCTTGGAAATTACGATGATAAGTGATTACTTAGACATATCATTATCAGCAGATTTTGAAAAAACGATAGAGAAATGTGAACAACTTGCAATACTAGCTAATTGGTTTAAAACGAACAAAATTCGTACGTTTGCTGGACAAAAAGGTAGTGAGGATTTCTCGGAACAGGAGAGAAAGGAGTATGTGAATCGTATTCGCATGATTTGTGATTTATTTGCTCAGCATAATATGTATGTACTTTTAGAAACACATCCAAATACGTTAACGGATACGTTGCCTTCTACTTTGGAACTATTAGGCGAAGTAAATCATCCGAATTTGAAAATAAATCTTGATTTTCTTCATATATGGGAGTCTGGAGCAAAGCCAATAGACAGCTTTCATCAACTAAAGCCATGGATACAACATTACCATTTTAAGAATATATCGTCAGCAGATTATTTACATGTGTTTGAACCGAGTAATGTATATGCAGCAGCGGGAAGTCGTACTGGTATGGTTCCATTATTTGAAGGTATCGTAAATTATGATGAGATTATTCAGGAAGTGAGAGATACTGAGCATTTCGCTTCACTTGAATGGTTTGGAAATAATACGAAAGATATATTAAAAGAAGAAATGAAAGTATTAACAAATAGAAATTTAGAAGTAGTAACCTCTTAATATAAAATGATGTAAGAGTCTCTCATTGTAGAGACTCTTTTTTAAAAATATAAATAACCAAAAATTACCATGTATTTAAATTGAAATTTAACACAATTTATATATAAATAAGGAGGTGATTGGTAATGGCTAGAAATCGTAATTCTAATCAATTAGCATCACATGGAGCACAAGCGGCTTTAGATCAAATGAAATATGAAATTGCACAAGAGTTTGGTGTACAACTTGGCGCTGACACTTCTTCACGTGCAAACGGTTCTGTAGGCGGTGAAATCACTAAACGCCTAGTAGCGATGGCAGAACAACAACTTGGTGGCGGATATACTCGCTAATTGTAGAAGGTTATAGGAGAAAGGAAGGATTCTTCCTTTCTTTTTTTTTCAATTAATTGGTATGAATATATTGCGAACTGGATTCAAAGAATAGAAATAATACTATATTTCCCCCAATTTCTTTTGTTGTAAATGGGAAGTAGTAAAGATGTAATAGCCCTGGTGGAATGAAAAATTACGTTCCAGCAGGGCTATTATATGGTAAGAAATATATGATGAAAGGTTTCGAAGCCAACATGTTAAAAAAAGAAAACTGTTGTTTAATTGCGCTTGCATCAGTTCCGCTTGTTATGACATTAGGGAATTCAATGCTCATCCCAATCTTGCCGACTATTGAAAAGAAATTACATATTTCATCGTTTCAAGTATCCATGATTATTACAATTTACTCTATCGTAGCCATTCTACTTATACCGATTGCTGGTTATTTATCAGATAGATGGGGACGAAAGATGGTAATGGTTCCGAGTTTGCTGATTGCGGCTATAGGAGGAGCGATAACTGGTTGGGTATCTTGGAAAGTGGATAATCCCTACACTTGGATATTGATTGGTAGAGCGATTCAAGGTATTGGTGCTGCTGGTGCAATGCCAGTTGTTATACCGTGTGTTGGTGATTTATACAAGGATGAAAAACAAGTTAGTACAGGTTTAGGAATCATAGAAACATCCAATACATTTGGGAAAGTTCTGAGCCCTATTTTAGGGTCTGCTCTTGCTGCCGTTGTATGGTTCTTACCCTTTTGGGCGATTCCAGTTTTATGCGTAGTATCAATTGTTTTATTACTTGTTCTAGTAAAGGCAAAGAAACAAGAGGGAGAAGTACCACCACTTAAAGAGTTTATAAAATCAATTCTTACTACGTTTCGTGAAAAAGGAAGATGGTTAATTGCCATTTTTGCATTAGGTGCAATTATTATGCTTATTTTATTCGGAATTCTCTTTTATTTGTCAACTATACTGGAATCAAAGTATGACATTCATGGTATATGGAAAGGGTGTGTGCTTGCGATCCCATTACTTGTACTGTCAATTAGTTCCTATATGGCTGGTAAAAAAATTGGAGATAATCAAAATGTGATGAAGAAATGTATTTATATTGGTTTTTTAATGGCAGCTGTATCAGTCATTATTCCTTTATTTATAAAAGGGATTTATTTACTACTTCTTTGTCTCGTTATTATGGGGATAGGAATTGGTATGGCGCTCCCATGTTTAGATGCTTTAATTACACAAGGAATTGAAAAGGAGCAAAGGGGAACGGTTACGTCATTTTATAGTTCAATGCGATTTATCGGTGTAGCAGCTGGACCACCTCTATATTCTTTTTTCATGAAAGGTGCTGACCATGAAGTATTTTATTTAACAAGTATATTCGCTGGGATCGGTGCTGCTATAGCGATCATTTGGATCAAACCAGCAAAAGATGCAAAGACGGTAAAACAGAAACCGGAACCTACTTCATAATTTGTAAGAGAATTGCATGATGCTTTCAGTAACATGCAATTCTCTTTCGTTCATTAGGAATAAATAACTTGTTTTAACATATAAAGCGCGACCCCCCATATGATGAGACCAGAAAATTTATTTAATAATACGATTGTCTTTCCGGTTGAGTCTAGCCTTTTTAAAAATTTCCCCGCTAAAGCTAAGCAAATAAACCAAATCCAAGAAACAATAATAGTAGCAACTGTAAAAGCCCATTTTTCACTTCCTATGTATTGAATCGAATTTGTTCCAATTACACCGATTGTATCTAAAATTGCATGTGGATTTAATAATGAAACCGATGCAGCGAAAAGTATTTGTTTTTTTACTGGCATGCTTATTTCTTGTTTTATATCGTTGGAAGGGTTACTTCTCCAAATAACCAACCCCATATATAGGAGAAAGAAAAAGCCAATCATATATAACGTGTTAGTTAGCCAAGAAAAAGTAAGTAGTACAAGGGAGACACCCTGCACTGCAATTAATATGAGTAACGTATCGCATATAGAGGCAGTTAATACTACAGGAGCTGCTCTCCAAATGTTTGGTTGGCTCGCACCTTGGTTAAAGACGAAAACATTTTGGACGCCTAATGGAATAATAAGACCAAATGCAAGAATGATACCATGAATAATTGCTTCACCCATCATATTACCTCCTATTTAAATTCATTATGATAGTGTATATTGTATAGAAGAAATGAAAATTTGTATCCATCCATACGGTTGGGGAGGTTGCCAACCAAAAAGAATGTAAGGTGATATGATGGAAAGATTCGTTTGGAAACAAAATACGTCTCTAGCGACTCCTTTGTATAAACAAATAGAAACGTATATAAAAGAAAAAATCGTTAATGGAGAATGGACTGTTGGAACGAAATTACCTTCACAAAGAGATTTGGCACATACATTTGGTGTGAATCGAAGTACGATTGTAATGGCTTTTGATGAACTAGTCGCAAAGGGATACATTGAAGGGAATGGCAGGAAAGGAACAATTGTTGTAAATAATAATGAGAATGCTTCAACATACGCACCCCCGCCTAATTGGCAGTCTTATGTAGAAACAGGAATTCATTATCCGAATCTGCCTGCTATTCAAGAGATTAATCAAGCTGAGTTTTATCCGCATGTAATTCGTTTAGGAACAGGTGAGCTCGCGCCAAGTCTTTTACCTGAAAAAAAGATGAAAGTAGTAATGAATAAGCTTTTAAAATCAAACGTGATACTTGGGTATGAACAGCCAAAAGGTAATCTTAATTTAAGGAAGCAAATTGCGGACTATTTAAAAGGACATGGTATATATGTATCTCCTGACTCTATATTGATTGTTTCAGGAGCAATTCAAGCGCTTCAACTTATTTCTATTGGGCTTCTTCCGAAAGGAGCGTCAATTTTATTAGAAAAACCATCATATTTATACTCTCTCAATGTTTTTCAATCAGCAGGAATACGTTTAATTGGAATGCCATTGGATGAGAGTGGGCTAGATGTGTCATATATTGCGAAATATAAGAAGCAATTTAATGCTTCTATTTTATATACAATCCCTTCTTTTCATAATCCAACGAATTTTAGTATGGATACGAAGAAGCGGACAGAAGTGATGGAGGTATGCAATGAGATTGGATTGCCTATTATAGAGGACGCAGTGTATCAAGACTTATGGTTTGATGCTCCTATTTCGAAACCTTTAAAAGCATATGATAAAAATGGGATCGTACTACATATTGGAAGTATGTCTAAAGTAATTAGTCCAGGATTAAGAATTGGATGGATTGTTGGATCTGAGCCAGTCATTCAAAGATTGGCAGACATAAAAATGCAAACAGATTATGGATCGAGTTCTATATCGCAGCAAATTGCCGCCGAGTGGTTTAAAGATGGATTGTATGAAGAACATTTACAGTTTGTAAGAGGTGAGCTTACAAAACGTAGGGACTTTATGGTGAGTATGTTAAAGAAGTATTGTAGTGAAATAGCAACATGGTATGAACCGACAGGTGGTTTTTATATTTGGTTACATATGAATGTATCCGTTTCGAACCGTAGCTTATTTGACAAAGCTTTGAAAGAAAAGATTTTATTAAATCCAGGTACTTTGTATGATAGAAGTGCAAATCAATTTTTGCGCCTATCCTATTCATACGCAACGTTAGAAGAAATTGAAATAGGTATAAAAAAACTTGCACAATTAATAAAAAAGTAAGAGGAGAAAGTAATGAAACAATATGTAATTTGCCAAATTATCAATGGAGAAAAATATTTAGCTGCTTATGCGGAGACGAAGCAAGAGGCAATTGAAAAAGCAGAATTGTTAGGATTACGAACTGGAAATCGATACACAGTTATTACTGCAGAGGAAGCTGAAGGTTTAACGTATCCGTAACCAATGTATAATAAATTATACAGGAAGTAAATAAGCCTAGTAATATATATAATATTACTAGGCTTATTTTTTTTGAAAGCGTTACGTGTTCTCGTATGAAAAATAATAGTGTTATGAGTCAAGTTGACGGAAATAACGATTCGTTTTTCGGTCCTGATTTCCGTTTCTATATTTATCAATATATTGTCTGAAGTTCCACGATTGTAAAAACTTATTTGCGGCATTATAACCAGAATTGTAAAGCCAATCTTTCTCTTCCTTTGTTAACTCAAAGTTTGTACTAGTAATGGCCCCTGTTGGAATTGTAATTGTTCTTGCTTTAGATTCTTTGTCTAAATGACGTAAATCATGGGCTTGCATCATCGTTTTAAATAGTCCTTTGAACATGGAGATAGGCTCATTATAGTGGGCAGGATCAGCTTGGATCTCATCTTTTACGAAATGAAATCCAAAAGTCGGCCAGCGAGGAGAGGTAGGTGAGTCGAAAATCCAAATCGGATAATTGCTTAAAATCCCTCCATCAACCATATAACAAGGTTGCTTCCATTTAGGGGTTCTCCATTTTACTGGTTCAAAAAAGAAGGGGATTGTACTACTCATTCTTACAGCTTTAGCAATAGAGAAGCGATAATTTAAAAATCCGTAGTTCGGTAAGTCATCAGGAAAGATAACCATTTTACCATTACTTATATCAGAAGCAATAATTTTAAGCTTGTTTAGATCAGGTAAATCTGTAAATAAGTGAACTCCTTTTTTTCGAAGTAATTCTTCAATCCATTCTTCGATAAAAATATTAGAGTAAATACCAAGAGTAGTCCATGCGCTTAATCCTTTTCCGATAAATGGGATTCTGTCAATAAAGGTTCTCTTCGTAAATTTATTATAATCAATATCTGTTATAATCGTTTTTAGCTCTGAGCAAGAGTATCCTGCTGCTAGGAGCGCAGCGATAATCGAACCAGCTGATGTTCCAGCTACACGTTCCCATTCATAGCCTTTTTCAGCTAACGCGCAAATTGCCCCTACATGCGCAATTCCGCGTACACCGCCTCCTTCAAAAACACCATCAATCTTCATAAATCATACTTCCTTTCACGTGAAAAATTTGAAAATGGAAAAAAAGCACGTATAGTACGTGCTTTTTTACAATAGTTTTTAAATTTACTAGCAGCCTACAAAGCCGCCCCAACAGCTAGCTCCGATGATGATTAGAAGGATAAATAAAACGATTAATAAAGCGAAACCTCCATAACCACATCCACCACAACTACCGCCGTAACCGTAACCGCCGCAACTATATCCGTAACCCATGTGGAATTCCTCCTTAAATTAAAAATAAAAATGAACGAGGGGAAAATGTACTGGAAGAAATAATGAACTATCGTGTTTGTAGGAACAATGTATACTATGCTTTTTTAAACTTGTTCGCGTATGGAGGAAGAGCCCGTTTTTTGAAGGCTTGTTGTTTTTGCGAAGAATGGAGTATAATTTTTGTGCGATGATACAAATAAGTATGTAAATATAAGGAGAATGTATGAATAAACAAATTGAAGTATTAATTGATAAATATGGGCTGACACATTTAAAAGAGGAACTTATTAATACTGTATTTCCTTGTGTGATAGTTGTGCCAAGGCAGGAGAGAACCGTTACGATAGGTAGTTCGAAAATGGGAGGAATTCCTGATTTGCCATTTGCATTTGAATATCCAACGCATAAAGGAAATCCGTTACAGTTTATTGCACAATTTAATTTAAAGGATTTACAAAGTATTGGTATGGAACACGACCTTCCTAAGACAGGGATGCTATATTTCTTTACTATTGAAAATTATTTTGAAGAAGACGTGAATCCAACTGAAGCAGGTCGTGTACTTTATTATGATGTTCCTGTAGAGCAATTACGAAGAGCAGATGAATTGCAACCGAATTATAACCAGTGTGCAACTACTTTTGAACTAACGTATAAATTGCCAGAGCTTTTCATTGAAGATGAGGCTGATTCAGATCGTTTCTTGCAATTACTTGAAGAACTAATCCCAGATAACTACGATAACCATCAAATGTTTGGAGAACCATTCTCTGTACAAAATGAGGTATTGTACGAGACTGGACAATATATGGACATAGATCCGCAGCAAATGACGCTTTTATTCCAAATTGATTCAGATACTAAAAATTGTAATATGATGTGGGGAGATTTAGGGATGCTTTATTTCTGTATAGGAAATGAAGACTTGAAAAATCGACATTTTGAAAATGCGTGTTGTGTATTACAAACTTGTTAATGAAAAGGGTTGTTCTTGTAAAAAGAACAACCCTTTTACAATGTTAAATATGCATAATCTCATATGACCTATACGAAAAAGTATTGTATACTCTGAAACTATACGATACTTTTTCGTATAGTTATAGAATGTAAGGAGTGACGAGATGGGAAAGACAAGTAAGTATGTGACAGCTGCCGCACTTTGTTCAACTATAGTAATGGGGGGCTTACACGCGTCATCTGTATCTTATGCAGCTACAAATCAAACTGTAGCGACATCGCAATCAGATACAAAGTTGTTAAATGATTTCAAAAAAGAATTAAAAAAACAGATTGATAATCGAGAAGAAAATATTACAATCACATATAAAACAAAAGATAGAAATGCTAGAAGTATTATGGATCAATTGTATGGCGAGTTTAATAAAATTGTAGATGCAGATGAGTATGTAAAATATAATGTAGCGTCTACTAGATATTCCATTAAAGGGTTACCAGGAAACTATACGTTTACACTGCAAGTGAAGTACCGTGAATCGAAAGAGCAAACACAATATGTGAAATCTCAGGCAAAAGCGATTATCGGCTCGATTGTAAAACCAGGGATGGATGAGCATGAGAAAGTAAAAGCTATTCATGATTACGTTGTAAAACATGTATCGTATGATACGTCTTATCAAGCATATACAGCATATGAAGCATTAGCGAATCGCTCTGCCGTTTGCCAAGGATATACGTTATTAACATATGAATTGCTAAAAGAAGCAGGTATCCAAAACCATATTGTAACAGGTACAGGAAATGGACAAGCTCACGCATGGAATTTAGTAAACATTGAAAACAAATGGTATCATCTTGATACAACATTCGATGATCCAGTACCAGATAAAGCTGGGCGCGTAACATATTCATATTTTAATATGTCTGACGAGCAATTAAGTAAAGACCACGATTGGGATCGTAGTAAATATCCAGCAGCAACTACAAGTTACTTTAACGAATTAACAAACAAAATAAAAGCGGGCAGTTTAAAAACTGCTGCGTATGAACAAATGTTAAAAGAAACAAATTTAAAATATTTGTCTGCACAATACGGGGCAGACAATTACAGTGAATTTAAGAAAAAGTTACAGCAACAGTTTGCAGCTAAACCAGAAAAAGTAGAAGTGCGATATAAGCAGTCTATGGATGGGACGATGCAAGATATAAAGAAAGTATTAAATGAAATAAATTGGCCAAAGGGTGCAAAGCGTGTGTCTTATCAAGTAGCGCCTTATAGTGCTATGGCGGGTTATTCGTTAGCTACAATTACGTTTACGTATTAATTGGTGAAAGAGAGCATCTGTAAAAGATGCTCTTTTTATGTTTTTTGATCACTTTAAAATATTAAGAATTATGTGATAAAATAAAAAGAGAGGATGTGAATGCTGAATGAACTTGTTCGAAAGTAATATATTTACATTGATATATACTTGTTTAGTAATCGGACTTATCGTTTTGTTTTTCATATCATTTACTTTGTTTATTAAAAGAGTATTACAAAGCAGTGCCGTAAAAAAACAACAGGTGATGCATATGAATCAGAAGCTAGATCGAATTATTGAATTGCTTGAAAAAGATAAGAAATAGCGATATATGAAAAGGAGAAGAGTATGGCTAATTATATAAAAGAATTACGTGAAAAAGTAGGGCATGACTGTGTTCTCATAAATTTTGCGGGTGGTTGTGTATTGAATGAATATGGAGAAATATTGCTGCAAAAAAGAGGCGATTTTAACGCTTGGGGATTTCCTGGAGGGGCAATGGAAATTGGAGAATCTGCCGCAGAAACTGCGATTCGAGAAATAAAAGAAGAGACAGGTTATGATGTAGAAATAAATGAGCTTATCGGTGTGTACACAAAATATTTTCAATCATATCCAAATGGAGACAGAGCCCAGTCCATTTTAATATTCTTTTCATGCTCAATTACCGGAGGAGAGAAAAAAATAGACGGTGATGAAACGTTGGATTTGAAGTTTTTCCCACTAAACAAAATGCCACCATTGTTTAATCAACAACATGAGGATTGTTTGCAGGACTTACTAGAGAAAAGAGTAGGAATGTATCGCTAACATATAAAAAGAAGCTAATGAGATTAGCTTCTTTTTATATGTTATTTATTTCCACCAATCATCAAACATTGAAGCTGGTACTTGTCTTTTATGTTCGCTTACTGTGTAACGTTTTTCAATTTTTTCTGCAACGTCAGCTGGAACTGCTTTACCTTCTAAATAGTCATCAAGTTGATCATACGTAATACCTAACTCTGTTTCATCAGCTTGACCTGGTTTTTCATCTAATAAATCAGCTGTTGGCATTTTTAAGTAAAGTCGCTCGTCTGCACCTAATTCTTGTAATAGAGCGCGTCCTTGGCGTTTCGTTAATCCTGTTAATGGTAATAGGTCTGCACCACCATCTCCGAATTTTGTAAAGAATCCTGTTACAGCTTCTGCAGCGTGATCTGTTCCAATCACAAGTAGCCCTTGTTGACCACCGATTGCGTACTGCGTAACCATACGGATACGTGCTTTCACGTTACCTTTATTGAAATCTGTTAATGATTCACCTAATAAGTTTTCGTATTGATTTGAGAAAGCATCAACTGTTGAAGCGATATCAAATGCAACAGATTGATCAGCTTGAATAAATTGTAATGCTAATTGCGCATCATCTTCGTCTTTTTGCACTTTATAAGGAAGGCGCACGGCGATAAACGTTGCGTTACCACCTTCATTACGAATTTCCTCCACTGCAAGCTGAGCTAAACGTCCAGCTAATGTAGAGTCTTGTCCGCCACTAATTCCAAGTACAAATCCTTTCGCACCTGTTTTTTTTACATAATCTTTTAAGAAATCAACACGTTTACGGATTTCTGCTTTCGGATCAATTACAGGTTGAACGTGTAATGCTTTCATAATCTGTTCTTGCAATGTCATTATGTTTTCCTCCTATTCATATTAAAGCGGTAAATAAGTTTATATGTATATTGGTACATACTTCTATCCTTTATTATTTCGCAAAATTAACGAATATACAATAGGATGTGTGTATGAATATGAATGTAGTCATTATAATGAAACTGCATCGTTTAAGCAATTTTTTTGAAACCTTTCAATAATGTAAGGTTTTTGTCATTTGAATCGATGGAAGGTATTTCCGTACTTTACTAATATAAGAACATAGTTAGTAGAAGGGCGGAGAAGTAATATGAATATTAGAGAACTCGCATATCGGAATGTGACGCGAAATAGACGAACATATTCAGCATATTTTTTAAGTAGTGCATTTGCTATTATGGCCTTTTTTGTGTATTCATTTTTTGCGTTTCATCCGGCATTAAGTGCTGGACAATTGGGCAAGTACGTGTTCGTAAGTATGTCTTTTGCACAGTCCATTATTTACTTATTTACATTTTTCTTTATTTTATATTCGATGGGAATGTTTTTAAAAACGAGAAAGCGTGAACTAGGAATTTTAATGATGTTAGGTATGACGAAATATCAATTAAAGCGTCTTATCTTTTTTGAAAATATTATGATTGGGATAGGGGCAATTATCTTTGGAATTGTAGCTGGAATGCTATTTTCAGGAATACTAATATTTGTAGCTCCGATGATATTAAAGTTAGATATTTCCTTAGCTTATTACATACCAATGAAAGCCATTGTTGTAACGAGTATTATGTTTTTCGTATTATTTATGATCATTTCATTGTTTAGTGCAGGAATGATTCGGAAGAATAAAATTATGAAATTGTTTAGAGGATCGGCAGAAGCGAAGCCGGAACCGAAAGCATCCATTATTTCTTCTATATTAGCAGTCATATTGCTTAGTGCGGGATATGCAGGAGCACTTATGTCACACGGTGCAATGGTATTTATCATGATGATTCCTGTTACAACGGTAGTCATTATTGGTACGTATTTGCTGTATAAGCAGTTGAGTGTCTTTATTATTAGACTGTGTAAAAAAAGTAAACGTTTCTATTGGACACAGACAAATATTATTACGTTGTCAGATTTAGCTTACCGTATGAGAGATAACGCAAGAATGTTCTTTATTGTAACCATCATTTCAACTGTAGCATTTTCAGCAATAGGTACATTAGTGGGCTTTACATCAATGACAAAGGCAATTATGGAGAGACCAATTGCGTTTCACTATCATTCTAAGCAAGAAAATAGTAATGAATCACAGCATTTGAAGATGATTGACGAAGGATTAAAGAAACATAGTATAGCAGCTTCAAAAACTAATATTTCGACGAAGAAAACAGAGGAGCGGTCGTTAAAAAGCGCCACCTTTATAAAGGAATCAGACTATAAGGAATATGCGAAGTTAACAGGAGAACCCTTTCATGCGGTATCAAAAAAAGAAGCTTTATTTTTGACAGTCGATATACCAGGACCACCGATGAAAGAAAGAAAAGAAATTGCTTTGCCACATTTGAATGAACCATTAAAAGTGAAAAAAGTTAATACTTCTTCATTAAGTAAAATAATAAGAGGTAACGTTTATGTAATCTCTAACAATCAGTATGATGCATTACAAGATGGATTTAAAGAGGAAAAAGATTATGTGTACAAAACAGAAGGGACGAAAGATGAAATTGAGGTTGGTAAAGAACTAACGCATCAGATGAAGCCTTATGAAGAACATACAACGTTTAGTGCAGAAGAGTACGAACAAAACCAAAGCTTACAAATTGCAGGACCAATTCTATTTGTAGGTTTCTTTATTGGTATTGTATTTTTCGTATGTGCAGGAAGCTTCCTTTATTTCCGTTTGTTTTCTGATTTGGAGGATGATGCTCGTTTGTTTGAAATGATTCGAAAAGTAGGCTTAACGAACGGAGAATTATCGAAAGTAGTTACAATCCGATTGGGACTTTTATTCTTCGTTCCAATATGTGTTGCAACATTACACGGGGCAGTAGCGTTAACTGCACTCGGACAGATGTTTGAGTACTCACTATTTAAAGAAAATGCGATTGTATTAAGTATTTTCATAGGAATTCAAGTTGTATATTTCTTACTGATTCGATCTCGTTATTTAAAACAATTGAAAGAGAGATTACGTATTCGTTAAATGTGTTTTTTTAACTTGAGTACAAAATTTTCTAAAAAGAGGCAGGTATTACCAAAAAGTGATAAAATGGTAAAAGCAAGGTGGAAAAATTAATAAAAGTAAGGGGGGAAGTAATATGAAAGCAACAGGAGTTATTCGAAAAGTAGACGAATTAGGACGAATTGTTATTCCTAAAGAATTACGTGATGTATTGGGAATACAAATCAAATCACCACTTGAAATTTTCGTAGAAGAAGATAAAGTCATTTTACAAAAATATCAACCTTACAATGCTTGTCAAATAACAGGTGATGTTTCAAATCAAAACATATCATTAGCAAATGGAAACATTACTGTTAGTATAGATGGAGCGAAATATTTAATAAAAGAAATAGAGAAGTTTTTAAAGAAGAGTGAGGCTTAGTCTTAATTTATATTATTTTAAAAATTTCATATCATTCTTTAAAAATTATAAAAGGACCAATTTAATGGTCCTTTTATTTTAGTTATTGGTTGTACCAATCGGGTTTTGGTGTCTAAAAATTACGAGATAAATAAAAAATTAGTATAAAAATCGTAAGCCTTATTGAGAAATATTTTTAAGGAAGGAAAACGAAACGAATAAAACGAATGTTACATGTAAGCATTTTCAAAAGTGGTCTGAAATGAAAATAATATATTTTCAGGAGGGATTACGATGAACAGTAGTACAGCGAATAAACAAAAAGGTATACAATTGATTCCTTTTACAGTAGATAAGGTAGTTGAACAAGTAAATGAAATTCCACCAGGTGTACAACTCATTCATGCTCCACAAGTATGGGAGAAGAGTGCAAAAGGAAAAGATATTGTTGTTGCCGTATTAGATACAGGGTGTGATATGAATCATATAGATTTAAAGGATCGTATTATCGGTGGAAGAAATTTCACGAAAGATTACGAAGGGGATCCAAATATATATCTTGATAATAACGGACACGGTACTCATGTAGCTGGGACAATTGCAGCGACTGAAAATGGTGTAGGTGTTTTAGGGGTCGCACCACTCGCTAAAATGTTAGTGTTAAAGGTTTTAGCAGGAGATGGTTCTGGAAGTTATGAGCAAATTATTGAGGCAATTCATTATGCTGTAAATTGGAGAGGACCTAATAAAGAAAGAGTTAGAGTCATTTCCATGTCACTTGGTGGCCCACAAGACGTTCCAGAATTACATGAGGCAATTCAAAATGCGGTAAAGCAAGATGTTCTCGTCGTATGTGCTGCTGGGAATAATGGAGATTGTAATGATAATACGGAGGAACTAGATTTCCCAGGTGCATACTCAGAAGTAATTGAAGTCGGTGCCGTCAATTTAGAGCGGAAAATCGCATGTTTTAGTAATTCAAATCAAGAAATTGATTTAGTGGCACCAGGCGATGGAATACTATCTACGTATCCTGAGGGGAAATATGCGGTATTAAGTGGAACTTCTATGGCCACACCGCATGTCGCTGGAGCGCTGGCATTGCTCATAAAGCAGTGTGAAAGGGAATATGGTAGAAAGTTATCAGAACCAGAAATATATGCACAACTTATTAAAAGAACTGTACCTTTAGGATATGAACGTACATCTGAAGGTAATGGTTTATTAGATTTATTAAAAGAATAGAAAATACTAAAAAACATTTCATATTCATATGAGATGTTTTTTAGTATGATTCTGTCGCATGTAACGGGCAATCTAGTCTTGCATTCTTTTTCAAGAAATGTTTGTCGCAGCTACATCTATTTGTTTTGAAGTAGAAGTTATGCATACATTAAAAATGAAAAGATTGATTTACTTACGGGACAATTCTATCCGGATTTTTTGTAAAGACATTCGTCAATTATTACGTATACGTTGTTCAGTAGTGATATCGAAAAAGTGTGCTTTCGTTAAACTAAAAGCTAATGGAAGTGTATCGTTAGTTTTAATCTCGGAACGAGCGTTAATTCGCGCAATAAAGTTTTGATTTGAAAGTTTTCCATGAATCATCGTTTCAGCACCTAATAATTCAGCAACTTCTACTGTAACTTCGACTGTGGATTCAGGAGAAGATTGAAGAACGATAGGTTCATCATGAATGTCTTCAGGACGAATACCGAGTATGATTTTTTGTCCATTATACCCTTTTTGCTTTAATGTTTTTAGTTGACCATCTGGTACTTTGAAGCGTATATCTTCCATGTGAAAATAGCTATCTTGTAATGTCCCAGTAAAGAAATTCATAGCTGGAGAACCAATGAATCCGCCAACAAATATGTTCTCAGGAGTATCATATACTTCTTTTGGAGTTCCAACTTGCTGGATGAGCCCATCCTTCATAACAACAAGGCGTGATGCCATTGTCATTGCCTCTGTTTGATCATGTGTCACATATATAGTGGTCGTATTTAAACGGCGGTGAAGTTTAGAAATTTCTGAACGCATACTTACGCGTAATTTTGCGTCTAAATTCGATAGAGGCTCGTCCATTAAAAATACTTTTGCATCCCGGACTATAGCTCTTCCTAGTGCAACCCGTTGGCGTTGTCCACCTGATAATGCCTTTGGTTTTCGTTGTAAGTAATCTTCTAGCCCTAAGATTTTTGCTGCCTCCGTTACCCGGCGATTAATTTCATCTTTTGAAAGTTTGCGTAGCTTTAAGCCAAACGCCATATTATCATAGACGGTCATATGCGGATAGAGTGCGTAATTTTGAAATACCATCGCAATGTTGCGATCTTTTGGAGCAACATCATTCATACGATCCCCATCAATATAAAACGAACCATCAGAAATGTCTTCTAGACCTGCAATCATACGTAGAGTTGTTGATTTTCCGCATCCAGAAGGACCGACAAATACAATAAACTCTTTATCTTTAATATGTAAATTAAAGTCAGAAACGGCAGTGATTTTATTATCATAAACTTTAAAAATATGATCTAATACAAGTTCGGCCATAAATATCCACTCCTTTTTTGTAATTGATAGAATTATAAGATTGTTAAAAGCGTAAGTAAATTGGCATTGTGCACAAAAGAATGAGGAGCTTTTATGCAAGTTTACAGATTTAAGATACGAGAAAGCTCCTGTAGAACTTAAGTTCATCTATAGATATGGGAAGAAAGTATTCTTTTCTCGTAGAAAAATAAGTTTATAGAGTTTCCCAGTCACACAAGAGACTATAAAATGATGATGATATAAGAGAAATGAATATTGTATCGTCTTTCACGAGATATCTAAAGAAAGAAACGCCATATAAACTGCTACTGCACCTTCAAAGGTTTTTATATTAATCCCTGTTTTTTCAATGAATTTATCAATTCGATACTGCAAAGTATTACGATGTAAATATAATTGTTTAGCTGCAAGAGAGACATTTAAGTTACACTGGAAGAATACTTTAACGCTATCTATTAGTTCTTTATCTTTTGAAATATTTTCCAATAATTGATTCGTGTATTTTTTCCTTTCTTCTTTTTGTAATGAAATCATTAATTGATAAGGGAGAAGTTGTTCAATGTATGTAATTTTTTTTGATAAATAGGGAGAAAGAACAGAAAATAATGTTCGTTCCCATTGATACAGGTAAGTAAATTCAGTTGTTTGCGAATAACGTCTTCCAACAAAGAAGGATAGGGATATAAAAAAATCTGTTTCTAGTGTATCTAAGGCTGTTTGCAATACAGATTCCGTTATGTTTTCTTCTAAGATGAGGACACCGGCTTGCGAAGTTTCCCATAACATTGTAGTAGTAAAAGAAAACATAGACTGTAAAGCATCTTGAAATTCTTCTCTTTCTACAATAGATTGTGTTGTGAAGAAGTGTAAAAAACGAACTGATCGTATAGGGATATTGTTATTTCTGTATAATGCTTCGTACCATGATTTTTCTTTTTCCGTTTTATAAAATGTATCAGTATGAATGGGTGTTAAGATGGATGAAAGCAATTGATGTTCCTTTTGATGTAATCGAATTTTTCGAATCCCGACTTTATTTCCTTCAACTAAAAACCAGCTATAATCTTCTGACAACACAGCTTCATTGATTTTTATATCCTCACCATAATATGTTTTTAATTGTTGAATCATAGGAACACTCTCTTTCCAAAATAATAGTAACAATATATTAAAGAAGTATAGATTCAGTGCATTTATCTTTAAATTTTTGCACTAGAATCTAGTTTGTTTTTGCTAGAATTTATAGCGTTTCTGTATTGTGAAGGAGATAGATTCATTTCTCGTTTAAATGATTGTGCAAAGAATGATTGGGAAGAAAAACCGGTAATGGTTGAAATATTAGAAATCGAATAGTTAGTAGTTTCTAACAAAATTTTACTTTCTCTAATACGAGTTTGAATTAAATATTCAATAGGCGATACACCGACGAATTTCCTAAAGGAATGGGATAGATAATATTTATTAATATGACTAATGCTTGCTAATGTATCTAGGCTGATATTTTCGTGAAAATGCTGCTTAATATAGTTTTTAATAAATTCAATATCTTTATTAATTTTTTGAGTAGATGTTTTCTCTACATTAAAAGATTTTTTTCGCATCATCTTAAGTAATAAAATTTCCAGAATATTTTGTATAATTAAGTCGTAATCTTCTTGATGGTTTTCCACTTCTTCGACCAATTGCTGAAGGTAGAAGAGGAAGTTTTTTTGATCCTGTTTATAGTTATGAATAGTGACAGGACTAGGATTTTCTATGGATGAAAAGGACAGGCCTTGAATACCAAGTGCAATATATTCGAGTGGATGATTTGTATCAGACTTTTCCGTGTGCTCGATATTTGGATTGACGATAATCAAATTGTGTTCT
Source organism: Bacillus sp. LSHTCR4 (assembly GCF_057197025.1). Lineage (NCBI taxonomy): Bacteria > Bacillati > Bacillota > Bacilli > Caryophanales > Bacillaceae > Bacillus > Bacillus sp. LSHTCR4. Next base: position 996,160 of record NZ_JBXUNO010000001.1, read on the forward strand.
TGAACAGGGATTTCTTCTTTGTAAAAGATAAAAGTTCCTTTGCCCTTAGTAATATACAATAGCTCTGTAAAGTGATGAGCATGAATGGTACTATGCCAATCTTTATCGTATTTTGATTTTGTTATATAAAGAAGTTTTACTGGAAGATGGTTTCGTTGAAATTGTGGAATCTCATATACTTCATTGGACAAATGAATCCCTCCTTCTTAGACTTTTTATCTATTTTATAAAGATTTTAGTGGGATATTCAGTAAAAAGCAAGATATCTAAAAAACAGAACAAGATGTTTATTGTGAAAGCGTTATCTATTTTGTATTCTTTAATTATGAAAGGAAGATTAGGAGATGGGGGTAAGATAAAGATGAAAAAAAAGTTATTGTTGTCTGGAATGACAGCTTTGTTATCTTTTAGTTTAATAGCATGCCAAAGTAATACTACAAAGGTTGATAACTCAAACTCTAGTAAAAAACAAGTCCTTCATGTGGCAGCGCTTGAATCGGCTTATGGTAAAGAGATGTGGACTAAAGTGATTGACGCATATGAAGCTGCTAATCCAAAAGTTGATGTTAAATTAACGGTGGACAAAAATCTTGAGGATGTTATAGGCTCGAATATGAAAGCAGGAAACTATCCGGATGTTGTGTTGTTGGCGACCGGAAGAAAACAGGCACTGACAGAAACATTGATTAAAGATAAAGCTTTAGAAGACATTACTGATGTTTTAGATCGGAACGTTTTTGGTGAAGATGTTAAAGTGAAAGATAAGTTAATACCGGGGCTTACTGGTACATTGGCCACTAATCCTTATAACGATAACAAAACTTACATGGCGCCGATGTTCTATAGTCCAACTGGATTATTTTATAATGCCAGCTTATTAAAGGAAAAAGGTTGGGAAGTACCAAAAACTTGGGACGAAATGTGGACTTTGGGAGATAAAGCGAAAGCAGAAGGAATTTCATTATTTACTTATCCTACCACTGGTTATTTTGATACATTTTTCTATACTTTACTATTAGGGGTAGGGGGACCAGAGTTCTACAATAAAGCTATGAAATATGAAAATGGTATTTGGGAAACTCCTGAAGCAACAAAGATATTTGAAATTTTCGGAAAATTAGCAAAATATACAGAGCCAACAACTGTTGCGAATGCCAATGACAAAGATTATAAGAAAAATCAACAATTGATTCTTGATAACAAAGCATTGTTTATGCCAAATGGTACGTGGGTTGCTGGTGAAATGAAAGAAGCGCCTCGATCTAAAGGTTTTGAATGGGGCATGATGACTTTACCAAGTTTTGATGCTAGCAATGATCGTTATGCATTTACTTATTTTGAACAAATGTGGATCCCTTCTGCAGCTAAAAATAAACAAGCTGCTAAAGATTTCTTGACGTTTGTTTATTCTGATAAAGCCGTTGAAAAATTTGCAGAATCTAGTGCGATACAACCTATCAAAGGTATTTCTAGTAAACTGACAGATAGCAATAAATTGTTCTATGGTATCTATGATAATGGAGCGAAAGTAGGGACAGGTGGATTTGCCGCAACGAAAGCAGTTGAAGGAGTAAGCATGGCAGATACATTATTCAGAACGATAGACAGTGTTATCTCTGGTGATAAAAAAGTGGAAGATTGGCAGAAATCTGTTGAAAAAACGAGTGATCAATTACGGTCTGCATTAAAATAAATTAGTTTTTTAGTTTTTACTACGTACAATGGTGAGTCGCAAGTGTCACCATTGTACTTATTAACTGAGGTGATGGCATGAATAAGACGACAGAAAAAAGAATTTTTATTTTTGTTTGTACTGCACCGGCACTAATCCTATTAGCTATTTTTATGATTGTTCCTACGATTGAGGTATTCAGGATGTCCTTATATAAGTGGGGAGGATTTTCTAATAATAAGGTATTTGTTGGGCTCGAAAACTTCAAGATTTTATGGAATGATATGAACTTCTTTCGGTCTCTCCAAAATAGTATTGTCTTGATTATTATCGTCACACTCATCACGATGGTGATGGCGATCTTGTTTGCCACTTTATTAACAAGAGAAAAAATCAAAGGAAAAGGCTTCTTTCGAATTGTTTTTTATATCCCTAATATCTTATCGGTTGTAGTTATCGCGGGAATATTTTCTGCAGTTTATGACCCAACTACAGGGTTGTTAAATAATTTACTAGCTTTATTTAACCTGGAAAACCTACAAAAGATGTGGCTTGGCAATCAAAAAATTGCCATTTACAGCATTGGCGGGGCGCTCATTTGGCAAGCAATTGGCTACTATATGGTCATGTATATGGCGGCAATGGCAAGTATCCCGGAAAGTTTTTATGAAGCATCTGCTTTGGAAGGTGCTGGACGATTCAGACAATTTTTCAGTATTACTTTACCGTTAATTTGGAATAACATTCGGACGACGTTAACTTTCTTCGTTATTAGTACGATTAATTTAAGTTTTCTTCTCGTTCAAGCAATGACTGGCGGTGGACCTGATGGATCGACGGAAGTGTTTTTAAGCTACATGTATAAGCAGGCTTACACGAATTCTTCTTACGGTTACGGTATGGCTATTGGGGTGGTCATTTTCTTATTCTCATTCGCATTATCTGCAATTATCAGTGGTGTTACTAAAAGGGAAGTGTTGGAGTATTAAGGAGGTCCAAAAACGATGGAAACACAAAAAGAAATAACTGTAGAAACAGCTTATCAACCCCAAAAAACAATGAAAACACAAAAAGGAATGACTACAGAAGCAATATATCGCTGTTTTATCTACGTAGCACTAATTACGTTAACAATTTCAATTATTATTCCTGTTGCATGGGTTTTCTTAGCCTCAGTGAAGAAAAATTCGGAGTTTTATGGAAGTCCTTGGGCCATGCCGAAAAGTTTCTATTTTCAAAACTTTATCGATGCTTTCCAAAAGGCAAATATGGGTACTTATATGTTGAATTCAGTTATGGTAACTGCGTTAGCTCTTCTTATTTTGTTGATTGTGGCTTTACCAGCAGCTTATGTGTTGGCAAGATATACCTTTAGGGGAAGCAAATTAATAAATACTTTTTTTAAAGCTGGATTATTCATCAATGTGAACTACATTGTTGTGCCAATTTTCTTGATGTTATTGGACGGAGATAACTTTTTACGAGGCCAACTGGGTGAAGGATTCCTACTAGACAATTTATTTGTTTTAGCTGTGGTATATGCGGCGACGGCGTTACCATTCACGATTTACTTGCTGTCTAGTTTTTTTCAATCGCTTCCATCCACGTATGAGGAAGCGGCGTTGGTCGATGGTGCCGGATATTTCAAAACAATGATTTCAGTTATGATTCCGATAGCTCGTCCGAGTATTATTGCCGTCATTCTATTTAATTTTCTTGCCTTTTGGAACGAATACATTATTGCTTTAACATTAATTCCAGGGCCGAATAAGACGTTACCTGTTGGGTTAATGAACTTGATGGCAGCTCAAAAATCTGCTGCCAACTATGGTCAAATGTATGCAGGAATGGTTCTTGTCATGCTGCCAACTTTGATTTTATATATCATTGTTCAAAAAAAATTAACACAAGGAATGACCCTTGGTGGTTTAAAGGATTAGAGGAGGATTTACATGAAAAGGAAAACAGGCCGAGTTACTTTACCGAGTGAAGAAAATTTTCTTAAGGAAACAAAAGAATTAATGGAACGATGGGGTGCGGATGCGATTCGCGATAGTGATGGAACGAAACTAGATAATGATATTAAACAATTGGATGCGAAAATTTATACGACCTATTTTGTTGCTCGAGCTCACAATGAGTTCGCAGAGAAGCATATGGATGAATGCCAGCAACTTTATTTAATGAGCTTGTTCAATACTGCGATTACTGACACCCTCGAAATTGATTTTATGAAAGGCTACTTTGAGGAACAATTAAAACCGGATTATGTTCACAGTCCAAAAAAATACTGGGAGGTTATTGATCGGACAACAGGAGAAGTTGTTGACGTTAATGATTGGGAAGTAAACGAAGATCAAAAGCGTGTTTTGATTACGAAGGCGATTCCTTGGCATGAATATACGGTTTCATTCCTAGTCTATGCGATTTGGGATCCAACCCAAATGTACAATCATATTACTAATAATTGGGGAGATAAGCCACATGATATTCCTTTTGATGTCAGGCAGCCACATTCTAATGAATTTATGAAAAACTATTTAAAACAATGGCTGACAGAAAATCCGGATACAGATGTGGTCAGGTTTACAACGTTTTTCTATCATTTTACCCTTGTGTTCAATAATCTTGGCAAAGAGAAGTTTGTGGATTGGTTCGGATATGGTGCTAGTGTTTCAGTTGCTGCGTTGGATGCTTTTCAAAAAGAAAAAGGCTATCGCTTAAGACCAGAGGACATTGTTGATCAAGGTTATTATAATACTTCGTTTCGAATTCCAACCCCAGCTTTTTTAGATTATATAGATTTTGTTCATAAGTTCGTTGCTGAAGAAGCAAAGAAACTTGTGGATATTGTCCATGAAAGTGGAAAAGAAGCAATGATGTTCCTTGGTGATAACTGGATTGGTACAGAACCATATGGAAAATACTTTGAAAATATCGGATTGGATGCAGTTGTAGGCAGTGTGGGCGGTGGAGCCACATTGCGTATGATTGCAGATATACCACATGTTCGATATACAGAAGGGCGTTTCTTACCTTATTTCTTTCCAGATACTTTTTACGAAGGTAACAACCCGACGATTGAAGCGAATGAAAATTGGCTAACGGCGCGTAGAGCTATACTGCGTAATCCTGTTGATCGTATCGGATATGGGGGGTATTTAAGTCTAGCGTATCAATTCCCAGAATTCATCTCCTATATTGAAAAAGTTACTGAGGAATTTCGTGAAATTCATGACACAATCAAAGGTGTGAAACCATATAGCGGTCTTAAAGTTGCGATTTTGAATTCTTGGGGCAAGTTGAGAACTTGGCAAACGCATATGGTTGCCCATGCACTATGGTATAAACAAATTTATTCTTATTTAGGCGTTTTAGAGTCTTTGAGTGGGGCTGCCGTGGAGGTTTCGTTCATTAGTTTTGATGATGTCATTAATGATGGGATACCAGAGGATATTGATGTAATCATTAATGCCGGAGATGTGGGCACAGCTTTTTCAGGGGGGGCTAATTGGATTAATGAAAAGTTAGTCACTACAATCAGAGCTTGGATGTATAATGGCGGAGGATTCATAGGTATTGGGGAACCTACAGCTTATCAGCATGAAGGACATTATTTTCAATTGGCAAATGTCTTAGGCGTTGACAAGGAACTCGGATTCAGCTTATCAACAGATAAATATTTTAATAATCCTGTCGAAAATCATTTTATTTCTGCTGACAGCACCCAATTTAATTTTGGTGAAGGAATGAAAAATGTTTATGCGTTATCAGAAGAAACCGAAATAATCGAATATTCAAATGGAGAAGTTCACCTTTCTGCTCATCCGTTTGGAGAAGGCAGAGCTGTCTATATAGCAGGGCTTCCATACAGCGAAGAAAATACACGTCTGCTGATGCGTGCGTTATACTATGCTGCCCATAAAGAAGAAGAATTTCAAAAGTATCATGCGAGCAACATTTATTGTGAAGTTCATGCATATCCATCTATTCAAAAAAAAGCGATTGTTAACAACTCGATGGTCGAACAAATGACGTTTGTCTACGATGGAAAAGGAAACAGGAAAGAAGTGATGTTGGCACCTAGTGAAATCCGGTGGGAGGATTTTTCAAATGAAGGCTAATATTTTATTCGTTATTAAAATTGTTGTGTTTATCGTATGTCTATCTTTCATTATCATCTACCAAAAGACAGCTGGTAAATTTGAACTGGGTATGATGTTAATTGGATTAGCTGGTCTCTTAGGGCTGCTTTATAATTACAATCGGAAATACGTATAAATCAATTAGGGCAAGTGGATTGATTACGAAATCGCAGGTCTATGTTCAACGATAATGAACATAGAAAACTACTCAGTGCATCAAATACAAACTTAGGGGTGCAGACAAATGAAAAAGGCAGTCGGTATTGATATTGGAGGAACGAAGATTGCAGCGGGAGTTGTTTCAGATACAGGCGAACTGCTCGAACGTACGGAAGTAAAAAGTGATCCTTTAGACCGGGAAGAAATGTTTGGTAGAGTTGTAGAAGCTGTGGAACAAGTTCTCAGAAAATTATCAATTTCCATCTCTGATATCGAGGGTATTGGCGTTGGAGTACCGGGAAAAGTGGATTGTGAGAATGGAATTGCCGTTTTTCAAAACAATTTACCGTGGAGCCAGTTTCCTATTTCAGTCCGTTTGCAGGAGCAATTTGGAATCCAGCGGATCACGATTGACAATGATGTCTATATGGCGGCTTTTGCCGAATGGAAAGCAGCACATGTAAAAGGAAATGAAACCTTTGTCTACGTGACTATAAGTACGGGAATATCTTGTTCTATCATTCATAAAGGCTCATTTTTTAGGGGAGCAGGATTTGCTGGAGAACTAGGTTTGATCCCTGTTCTATCGAAGGGGATCAATGAACGATTAGAAAAAATCGCTGCTGGGCCAGGGATCCAGAGAATAGCCGAAAGAGACTTACAGGTAGGTACGATTTCAACAAAAGATGTTTTTGCTAGTTATATAAATGGGGTACCAGAATATCAGTCCATTATCAATGAGGTAACTGATTATTTAGCTCAAGGTCTTTATAAGATTTCCTGTTTATTAGATCCACATAGAATGGTTTTTGGTGGCAGTGTCATTGTGAAAAACCCATTTCTACTGGAGTTGATCAAAGTGAAGCTAAAGAGTTTTCAGCTTCCTGAGCAACAACATCTTTTGGAGCAGATGAGCATCAGTACATTGGCACAAAATAATGGAGTTGTTGGTGCGGGATTACGAGTATTTGAAGGTATGTAATGAGGCGGTGCTGGTCTTCTTTTCTTTTATGGAGAGAATGATGGCAAATAGGTAGAGGAGTGACGAATATGTTTACATTAAGTCAAGAAAAATTAGTTTCGTTAGGCGCATCAATAACAACGGCGGAAATAAGACGGCAGCCTGATTTATGGATTGAAACCTTTGCTTTGTATATGGAGAAGAGCGAGAGAATTGCTGCGTTTTTGCAAAAAATAGTAACGAAACATAATCGGGTTCGAGTTATTTTTACAGGCGCTGGAACGTCTGCTTATGTCGGTGATACAGTCACCCCTTATGTAATAGAAAAAGTAGATGAACAACAGTGGGAAGTACTAAGTATCCCGACAACTACGTTAGTTTCAAATCCTTACCAATTTTTCAAAAAGGATTTTCCAACCTTACTCGTTTCATTTGCTAGAAGCGGGAACAGCCCAGAAAGTGTCGCTGCCGTACAATTAGCTGAGCAAATAGTAAGCGATTTGTATCAAATAACGATTACTTGTGCGAAAGATGGAAAATTAGCTAAACAGGCCGTGAATAATGACAAAAACTTATTGCTATTGATGCCCGAAAAATCAAATGATCATGGTTTTGCAATGACAGGGAGTTATACTTGCATGGCGTTAACGGCATTACTTGTTTTTGATTCTATATCGACTGAAGAAAAATCAAAGATAGTGAAAGAAATTTATCAAATGGGTGAAAGTGTCATTCAAAGAGAAGACGCTATCCAAAAGATAGTAGATTTGCATTTTGACCGAATTATTTACTTAGGTTCTGGTAGTTTAGAAGGTTTAGCGAAAGAATCACAATTAAAAATATTAGAACTGACAGCTGGAAAAATTGTCACCGCTTTTGATTCACCACTAGGATTCCGGCACGGTCCAAAATCATTTGTAAACGAAAAATCATTAGTTTTTGTGTTTGTTTCTAACAATCCGTATACACGTCAATATGATTTAGATATGTTAAACGAAATGCAACAGGACAACATTGCCAGCTATATATGTGCCATCGAGGTTGATGGAGAAAGCAATTACGCTGGGAATAGGTTTGTATTTGGCAGCGAGGCACAGTCTGTACCAGATGCATACTTAGCATTACCTTTTGTAATGATTGGGCAAACAATATCACTGTTAGCCTCCGTGAAAGTAGGTAATACACCGGATACACCTTCACCGACAGGGACGGTGAACCGTGTCGTTAAAGGTGTTACTATCTACGAATATGAGTAACTAGGGTAGGGGAAATATACATGTCTATTTTTATCTTTGCAGATAAGTTTTTTCTTGAGGGGAAGGTCGTAGGTCCTGGTTTTTTGGGAATAAAAGATGGAAAATTCGGTGTTTTTTCGGAAAACAGGCCAGAAGAAGCGGAAGAAATCATCAATTATGCAGGATATTGGATTGCTCCTGGTCTAGTGGATACACATATTCATGGATTTAGAAATCACGACGTTATGGACAATAATTTTGAAGGACTGAATCAAATATCGATAGGACTCCTTTCTTGCGGCGTTACATCCTTTTTACCGACAACTTTAACATCTTCAATAGAATTGGTGAATAAGGTCGTTGAAATGATTGGTGCCAATTACAAGAAAGTACAGGGCGCAAAAATTAAAGGGATCTTTTTAGAAGGGCCGTTTTTTACTGAAAAGCATAAAGGAGCACAAAACACGAAATATTTTTGTGACCCATCAGTTGATATGTTGAAAGCTTGGCAGAAATTATCAAATGATTCTATTAAAAAAATTGCGATTGCACCTGAAAGAAAAGGAGCAGTGGAATTCATTGAATATGCTGTAGGAGAAGAGATTATAGTAGCATTGGCCCATAGTGATGCAACTTATGAAGAAGCCAAGCAAGCTAGTGAAAAAGGCGCATCCATTTTTGTTCATACTTTCAATGGTATGAGTCCGCTGCACCATCGTGAGCCAGGGATGGTTGGAGCAGCTATGAATTTAAAAGATGTTTTTACCGAAATCATATGTGATGGACATCATGTTCATCCTGTTGCTTTAAATATTTTAATGAATGTCCGCGGCAGAGAAGAGGTTGTAATGGTATCCGATTGTATGATGGCCGGAGGTATGCCTGAAGGAACGTATCAATTGGGAGAATTTCCTGTGAAAGTAAAAGGTGGGATGGCTCGTTTGGAAAGCGGAAGTTTAGCAGGTAGCATTTTGCAATTAAAAGATGCTGTCAAAAATGTCGTCGATTGGGGAATTGCCGCGCCCGAGCAAGCAATTTACATGGCGAGTACTGCACCAGCTAAAAGTATTCAACTAGATGGCGAATGTGGGAAGATCGCTGAGGGATATGCTGCTGACTTTATAGTACTGACGCCAGCGATGGATTTAGTAGCTACCTATCTTGATGGTGTGTGCCGTTTTCAAGCTTAAATATTTTTCTGAAAGAGGGATTTCAAATGATTTTATCTGTCACCATGAATCCATCTGTCGATATTTCCTATTCGACTCATGAATTAAAGTTAGATGTTGTTAACCGTGTGGAAACAGTTCACAAAACTGCTGGTGGAAAGGGATTGAATGTGGCGCGAGTGATCGCTCAAATGGAAGAAGCTGTTCTAGCGACAGGTGTGATTGGTGGTACGATTGGCGAATATATTATTCAAGAATTAAATAAAAACAATATTCCAAATGACTTTTTAAAAATTAAAAAAGAATCAAGAAATTGTATTGCCATTCTTCATGAAGGGATGCAAACAGAGATTTTAGAATCAGGGCCGACATTATCCAATGAAGAAGGGGTAACTTTTTTAGAAAAATTTGAATGTTTGCTTACAACAGCTTCACTTGTGACAATTTCAGGTAGTTTGCCGAAAGGGTTACCGACTAACTTTTATTATCAAATGTTAGAAATCTGTAATAACAATGGAATTCCAGTGATTATAGATTCATCAGGGAAATCTTTGAAAAACGCCTTGGTGCATAAAGAAAAACCATTTGCCATCAAACCAAATAAAGAAGAATTATCTCAGTTGTTGGGCATTAACATGGAAATGGGAATCATAGATCTGAAGCAAGCATTAAACCATGAAATATTTACTGGAATTGAGTGGATTATCGTGTCATTGGGTAGTGAAGGTGCCTTTGTCAGGAATGGGGAGAACTATTACCAAGTTACGGTTCCAAAAATAGAAGTGGTCAATCCGGTTGGATCTGGTGATGCGACAGTTGCAGGGCTAGCTGTGGCACTATATCAAAATCAAACGGTTGAGACTGTTCTTAAAACGGCGATGACTACAGGAATATTAAATACGATGGAAGCTGGCACTGGTTATATTAATGTGAATAAGTTTAAACAATATTTTGATCTCATTAAAATTGAAAAAATAGATTGGTAGAGGAGAATGTTGATGTTAGAACTAACCAAGAATAAATTGGAAGCTCTAAAACGTTTATCTGCTGAAAATGGCATAATTGGAGCATTGGCTATTGATCAACGCGGTTCATTGAAAAAAATGATTGCGTCTGGCGGTGCAAGTCATGTTGGAGATGAGGGCATTATCCGTTTCAAAGAATTGGTTTCTGAGGAATTAACACCATTTGCAACAGCGATTCTTTTGGACCCGGAATACGGACTGCCAGCGGCAAAGGTCCGAGATAAAGAATCAGGCTTAATAGTAGCGTATGAAAAAACTGGATACGATGCGTCAGAAGTAGGACGGTTACCAGATTTATTATCGGAATGGTCGGTGAAACGATTAAAGGCAGCAGGTGCCGATGCTATTAAATTCTTACTCTACTATGATTTCGATGAAGATGAAAAAATTAATAACTATAAACATGTCTATATGGAACGTATCGGATCTGAGTGTGCTGCTGAAGATATTCCATTTTTCTTGGAGATTGTTACTTATGATGCTGAAAATGATGATGCGAAAAGTAAAGCGTACGCAAAAATAAAACCACATAAAGTGATTGAGGCCATGAAGGAGTTCTCGAAACCTCAATATCAAGTAGATGTTTTAAAAGTAGAGGTTCCGGTGGATATGAATTTTGTGGAAGGGTATACGGCAGGCGAATTCGTTTACAGAAAAGAAGAAGCTGCTTCTTTTTTCAAAGAACAAAGTGAAGTAACTGAGCTGCCGTTTATCTTCTTAAGTGCAGGTGTAAGTGCTAAATTATTCCAAGAAACATTAAGATTTGCTAAAGAATCTGGTTCTACCTTTAACGGGGTGTTATGTGGTCGGGCAACCTGGAAAGACGGTGTGGCACCTTTTGCTATAAACGGCGAACAAGCAGGTCGTGATTGGTTAAAAGATACTGGTAAAAGGAATGCTGAAGAACTAAATCTCGTGTTGAAAGAGACAGCCAACTCATGGTTCGTTAAAGTAAAACAAACAGCGGAGCTTCAAAGTTAGTACGATATCTTTTCTAATATATGTCCTTCATTTCTTTCTATTATTAAGTGATATTTGCACCAGAATCGCTTTTTAAACGAAATGAAAAAAAGAGCAGACATTCGTCTGTTCTTTTTTAGTACGTCCACCATGGTGCAAATCCTAAGATGGAAATCGAAAACAGCAAAGGCAGTAGTAACCATAGCTTCAAGTAAAGATATATGGGATGACCTTTATATAAAAAGAAAATGGTAAGTGCTAATTGCCATGGACAATCAAACTGATTGAATTTTAGTGGGATTTCGCCAAAAAATACACTTGAAAAGGTAATAATATCTTTATCTTGTAAGCGTTTTTAAAAAGACAATATACCTAAAAAAAGAAACAATATCTTTATTGTGTAGGCACTTTAAAAAAACTATTCTAAACATAAGTGAAAGCGGTGCCTTTCAGGTTTTTGTTTATTTAAAAATTAATGTGCAGGTATCGGCTTTAACCAAAAGTTTAAATTCAAAGGAGGAGAAGAATTGGAAAATAAGCATTTCAAGAGAGTTTTTAATGCCCTTCTTGCATGTATGCTGATTGTGCCAACATTTTTAGTGAGCATGATTGTGCCATTACATGTAGGGGCAAATACGTCTAATCCATGGGTTACAATTTCATCTGGTGGAAACGAAATCAATGCATTAATAGAACAAAATGGAAAGTCATATGCAAGGCTTGGAGCAGGTGCTGGAAACGATAATGGGGCTAAAGCTGCAGTTTTTCAAGAGCAGAATAAAGTTGCTAAAGAATCGGGAACGATGGAATATATCTTTATTCCAGAAACCAAGGGAGAAGATACTAGATTCGGCTTCTATCCTCATTATATCGACAATAATAATTTCGTTTTTGTAGGCTACGACTCACTTGGATGGTTCTATGAATACAAATATCAAGGGAAAGGTGACTGGTTAAAAACTAGACCTAATGTTCCACTTCCAGAGGCTGGAACTTCGCACTCTATTAAAATTGATTATAATAAAACCACTTTGAATATTACATTAGATGGAAAAGATTTATTTGGACCAGTTACTTTATCTAATGATGTAAATAACCTTCTTACAGGTAAGGAAGCGATTAAACTTGGTGCTTATGGAAATAAAAATAGTCAAGTCCTCATTGAATTAGGAAATGCACCTGGGGATGGAGGCACAGATCCGGGAAATGAAAAACTTGTCGACATTACGGATAATAAATTGGAAGAAGGCGACTTGAAAATTATCTCAGGTGACGGAAAAGTTACCTATAATGAAGATGGTTCAGCCACTTTCGGTGTTACATCTACCCAAAAGAATCGAATTGTCTACAATCAAATGAAAGCGATTAAAAATGGTGTTTTTGAAGCGGATGTTACTACTAATACTGATAAGATGAATCGATTTGGATTCATCTATCGTGTTCAAAATTCATCTACATACACATATGTGGGAACAGGGGATACGAACGATCAGTATTTTGGAGAAACTTTTGGTCCTATAAACAATTGGACGTCGATGACTTCAAACGTGCCGTTAAAAGCAAAACAAACATACCATTTACGTTTAGTATTCATGGACGATGTTGCGACGTTATACATTGATGGTAAAAAGGTAGATTCTTGGACTTTAACAGGTGGTGTAGATCAAGCTGGCTTACTAGGATTTGAAAAAAGCCGAGGTGCTGCTGATATTACGATTTCAAATGTCAAAATAAAGGAGTATAGTGCACCAAAGCCTCCAGATACTCAACCAGTAGAAGATATAATAAAGTCAAAGTATATGGATGTCACAATTGACCAAGTATTCCCGCGGATTGTGAAATACAAAGTTGGCGATAAAGTAATGGGTGGACAGGAGGCTCCTGTTTACGGATTGAAAGTAAATGGTGGACTATACTATCCTAAAGTAATCTTTGAAAAGTTAAACGATAGTGAAGTGTTATATACATTAAAAGTTGTGGATGAAATGAAAAATCTTGATGCTGTATTTAAGGTATCTTTGAAGGTGAATGATAATAAGGTTATTTATAGTTTCGATGAAATTAAGAATAATGGTAGTGCAAAAATTGAGATGGTTGAGTTTGCTGATATGAACTTTATCTCGGTAAATTCGGAACAAAAAGGTGCAAAAGCTAAATTAACGAATATTAGTACAGATGTTAGGAAAACAGGTGATGTAGATGTAAGCGTAGATTCTTCTATGGGAGAAATAGGTACATCTACTAAAAATTATACTGCATTCTTGTCAACTGATGAATTAAGTGCAGGTGTATGGTCTAGTTCAGAAGTGGACGGCTATAAAAATTTAGTTGCTAATCGATATGTAAATAAAAATGGCGCCAAAGTAATGGGAATAGGTTCTAGTGCACTTTATTACCAACGAGATTTTATGCCAGAACCACAAAAAAATAAACCAACTATTAAAATAGCTATTGCTAAAGATTTGAATAATGATAATAAGGCAGACTGGCAGGATGCGGCGATTGCATACCGTGATATTATGCAAGACATTAAAGGATATCAGGATGTAAACAATAATGTTGGAATGCGTATTGCAATGAATTTCGGCTCACAAGCGCAACAACCATTCTTAAAAACATCAGATAATGTGAAAAAGGTTGCTCTTGCTACAGATGAATTGGGGCAAGCTGTAATATTAAAAGGATATGCAAACGAAGGGCATGATAGTGGTCATCCAGATTATGGTGATGTGGGTGAACGTATGGGAGGCGTTAAAGATTTAAATACGCTTATTAAAGAGGGACGTAAGTATAATACCCAATTTGGTGTCCATATAAATGCTCAAGAAACTTATCCAGAAGCAAAAGCTTTCAATAATGATTTTATTGATCGTCCAAGTTCATTAGGATGGGGATGGTTAGATCAATCTTACACAATTAATAAATTAAAAGATTTGTATTCTGGATCGCGTGCGAAAAGACTAGATGAATTGAAAACTGCTGCTCCTGATCTTGACTTTATTTATTTGGATGTATGGTATCAAAATCAATGGGAATCAAATAGAATAGCAGATCAATTTAAAGATAGAGGTTGGAGATTAACAACGGAATTTGGTGGTTCTATGGCCAATTATTCAACGTGGCAACATTGGGCTACTGATAAAAACTACGGTGGACCGGAAAGTAAAGGTATTAACTCAGAAGTACTGCGCTTTATTAGTAATCACCAAAGAGATTCATGGGTGTTAAATTGGCCTGAAGTAGGTGGAACTGCTGACCATCCATTGCTCGGTGGATTTGAATTAGCTGGTTTCGAAGGATGGCAATCTGATAAGAATTTCGATAACTTTATTCGTATGACATTTGATACGAATTTACCTACTAAATTCCTACAAAAATATTATGTAACGAACTGGACAGATGTAGAAGGGGATAAAAGCAAGACGAACTTAGAAAAGGCAATAAAATTGAAGGACCCAAGCAATGGGGATGTTGTCGATGTAACTAGAAAAGACAATGCTAGAGAACGTGTTATTAAGCTAAATGGAAATGTTATACTTGATGGCCATGCGTATTTAATTCCTTGGGTGAAACAAGACTTTAAAAATCCAACTGCTGATTCAGAAAAATTATATCACTGGAATTTGGAAGGTGGTACAACGACTTGGACACTTCCAGATGAATATAAAAATGCCACTACTGTTTATGTATACAAATTGACAGATCAAGGTAGAACAGATGTGAAAGAAGTAAAGGTCGTAAATAATAAGATAACTTTGACAGCTAGTGCCGCAACTCCTTATGTTGTCGTACCAAAAAGAGATAAGGGTTTGGAAATCCTTGAATACAATTGGGGCAAGGATGCTCATATATATGATGGGGGATTCAATACAGGAAAAGTAAGTGCATATACAACCATTGAGGGTGATAATAAAGCAGTAAGCGTCATCAGAACGAATCAAACTGGAAACAACCGTAATGTAAGTAGTGGAGATTACTACTTAAATATTAATAGTCCATCAAAAGATACAACTGTTTCCCGTGTCCTTACTGGTTTGGAACCAGGTAAAGATTACGTAGCAGAAGTATATGTTGAAAACAATAGTGATGTAAAGGCCGGAATTACAGTAACAGGTGGGAAAGAAGATGCTAGCAATTACACACTTCGCAGCCTGCAAAAGAACTATGTTAAGGCAGATTCACATGCCACAAATGATGGATATAATAGCAAAATGCAAATCATGCAATTGAGTTTTACAGCTGCATCTAATAAGGCTAAATTAACTCTAAGCCGTGATTCTGGAAAAGGAAACACAAAATTTGATGACATTCGAATTGTTCAAAAGTCTTTAAAAAATAATGTCTCACCGACGGAATTTAAACAAGATTTTGAATCGGTAGTACAAGGTATTTACCCATTTGTTATTGGTAATACAGAAGGTGTAGAAGACAACAGAATTCATTTGTCGGAATTGCATGCTCCATATACGCAAAAAGGATGGGCAGGTAAAAAATTAGTTGATGATGTATTAGGTGGGAATTGGTCCGTTAAAGTAAACACTGGAAATAAAGGTTTGCTGTACCGTACCATTCCTCAAAATTACCATTTCGAATCTGGCGTAACTTATAAAGTATCATTTGACTATCAAACAACAGCAAACGCATATCGCTTTATTTCAGGGGATCAAGAAATTGATGTTCGAGACATTGCGAGTGCAAAGGGATTGAGTGTGAATAACACTCTTACTGCATCTACTGACACAAAAACAGCAGAGTTTACTGTGACAGGTTCTGAGAACGGTCAAACTTACGTTGGAATTTTCAGTGATGGAACTAATTTAAATGGAGATACCGGAGCAGGTACGTTTATTTTAGATAATCTACGTATTGAAAGGCAAGCTTCAGGGGGAGCGTCACAGAGGTAAAGACTCTGAATTTAAGAAAAAGATAGATTTATAGCTAGTGTAATATCGTTAATAGAGGCCTATCTCGAAGGAGATAGGCCTCATTGTATTCATTGAATCGCCGGAAACTGCTTTTGAAAATTGTTCTTTTGTATGTTTTTAGTGAGATGTTAAAAATGAAAAGCAAGATGTCTAAAAAATACGACAAGATGTTGATTGTAGAAGTGTTTTTACGAACGTATAATGTAACAAAAAAGTTTACTAAACGGGCGATTGAGTATGCCAATAGTTGCTTCGAAGAAAGAAAAACGTATATTAGAATGATGGTTATTCCGTACGTCTGTCCATAAAATGATAAAAGGTACATGGAACTGGTATCGCAATAACCTAAAACGCTATGAGACTAGAGGAGGTAAATGCTGATGATATATCAAGCTATCCAGCAGTTAATTGATCGTGCTATCAAAATTCAATTGATTGAACAAGAAGATGCAATATATACAAGGAATAAAATCCTTTCCTTACTTCGTTTAGATGGCTTTGTAGTGGAAGCACCAGCTCCTGGGCCTGCAAAGAAAGTAATTTCGGAGTTGTTGGAAGAGTTAATAGAATATGCTTGTATGCATAAAGTCATTGAGGAAGTACTGGATGAGAAGGAGATTTTAGCAAGTACAATTATGGATGTTTTTATGTCCAAACCGTCCGTTATCAATACTCTATTTTATGAAAAATACGAACAAAATCCGAAGGCTGCGACAGATTACTTCTATGAATTAAGTAAAAACAGCAACTATATCCAAATGAAGCAAATTGCCAAAAATATAAAATATAAAGTAAATACGGAATACGGTGCCATTGATATAACGATTAATTTATCAAAACCAGAAAAAGACCCTAAGCAAATTGCTAAAGAAAGAGTATTGGAAAATACAAATTATCCAAAATGTTTACTCTGTATAGAGAATGAAGGATATAGGGGCAGAATTGGACATCCTGCACGCTCGAATCATCGTATGATTCGAATGAACATTACAGATGAAAGCTGGTTTCTACAGTATTCTCCGTATATATACTTCAATGAACACTGTATTGTATTGTCCTCAGACCACCGGGAAATGAAAATTGATCGTCAAACATTTTTACGTTTGTTAAAATTTGTAGAAAAATTCCCGCATTATTTCCTCGGTTCCAATGCAGATTTGCCAATTGTAGGAGGATCTATTCTAACACATGATCACTATCAAGGTGGAAACTATGAATTTGCTATGGCAAATGCATCGAACGACCTAATTTTTGAACTAACTAACTTTCCAAAAATGCAATGTTCGATTATTAAATGGCCTATGTCAGTTATTCGCTTAAGAAGTAACGACATAGAACAAATAGTAAATGCAGGGGAGTACATATTAGAGAGTTGGAAGGGATATAGTGATCCTTCTGTTAATATATTTGCATTTACGAATGATGTTCCGCATAATACGATTACTCCTATTGCTCGTTACCAGAATAATATGTACGAATTGGATCTAGTTTTACGGAACAATTATACAAGTGAGGAATATCCACTAGGTATTTTCCACCCGCATGCGGAAATACAACATATTAAAAAGGAAAATATCGGTCTGATTGAAGTAATGGGGCTAGCTGTACTTCCTGCTCGTTTAAAAACAGAACTTCAGGAAGTGGGGAAATTCTTACTTAATATTCCAAATAATATTCCAGCACCTCATATACAATGGGCAGAACAATTAAAAAACAAATATGAAAATAGGATGAATGAACAAAATATACAGGAGATTATCAGAGAAGAATTGGGACGGAAATTTATTCAGGCGCTTGAAGATGCTGGTGTTTTTAAACGAGATGAAGAAGGGATATTAGCGTTCAAACGTTTTATTCAAACTTTAATTTAGGAAGGGGTTTGGTAGTTATAGTGAAGAACAAAAGCCTCAATGAATAAAGCTTCACAGTATTAAAAAAATAGAAAAAACTAAACAACATCTCATATTCCTATGAGATGTTGTTTTAGTATGGTTCTGTTGCATGTATTATGACATCTAATAAACCGGGGAATCTAGCATTTAAGTCATCTTCACGAATTGAAATGAAACGTTGTGTGCCTTCAAGGCGTGTATACATAACACCAGATTCACGTAAAACTTTGAAATGGTGAGATAAAGTTGATTTCGCAATTGGAATGTTTAACGCACCACAAGATTGTTCATTTTTCTCTAGTAGCATAGTTACAATTTGTAAACGAATTTGATCACTAAGTGCATATAAAATAGAAGAAAATTGAATTTCTTCTCGATTTGGATGATAGAGAGTACGCATTTTTTCACCTGCTCGTATAAGTAATATATTTGCACTATAACATATAAAGTGGTATATTTCTATTGTTCGAATATATTCGAACAATAGAAATATAGGGGGAGAAAAAATGAAGTATACAAAATTGCAAAAGGCAGGACTAAATATTTCAAAATTGGGGTTAGGAACAAACGCTGTAGGGGGACATAATTTATATGCTGATGTGAATGAGGAAGAAGGAAAACGATTAATAGAAGAAGCTATGGGGCAAGGGATTACCTTTATTGATACAGCAGATTCATACGGTTTCGGCAGATCAGAAGAATTGGTAGGGGAAGTATTGAAGGGAAAACGCCACGAAGTTATACTTGCTACAAAAGGTGGAATACAGCCGTTATTAAATGGAGAGGTTTATATGAATAATGAACCAAGCTATTTAAGAAATGCTGTGGAAAATAGCTTAAGAAGATTGCAAACTGATTATATTGATTTATATTATTTACATTTTACAAATCCAGAAACAAGTTACATAGATTCAATTGGAGAACTTACTCGCCTAAAAGAAGAAGGAAAAATTCGTTCAATTGGCATATCTAACGTAAACGTAGAGCAATTAAAAGAAGCGAATCAGCATGGGCACATAGATGTTGTACAATCACCGTATAATATGTTAGATCGTACTGCTGGGCAAGAACTTTTGCCATATTGTATAGAATCAGGTATTTCATTTATTCCGTACAGGCCTCTTGCTTTTGGGATACTAGGTGGTAAATATACAGAAGATTTCAAATTGAATAAAGGAGATTGGCGTCAAAGTGTAAATCTATTTGAAGAGAATACATATAAGAGCAACTTTAAGAAAGTTGAAAAGTTAAAAGACATAGCTAAAGAAAAGGATCTCGAATTATCGCATGTAGCTTTAGCGTGGTTATTAAACCAAAAAGGAATTGATACTGTTATTCCTGGTGGGAAACGAGCAGAGCAAATAAGAGAAAGTGTAAGAGTGGTGGAAGTTTCATTGAATGGAGATGTCATGAAAGAGATTGAATCTATTTTAGAAGATTAGTTGAAAGGAGGGATAATTCCCTCCTTTTATATAAAAGGAGAAGATTTAAATGAAAAGAGTACTAGCTGTATTCT
Source organism: Bacillus sp. LSHTCR4 (assembly GCF_057197025.1). Classification (NCBI taxonomy): domain Bacteria; kingdom Bacillati; phylum Bacillota; class Bacilli; order Caryophanales; family Bacillaceae; genus Bacillus; species Bacillus sp. LSHTCR4. The sequence continues at coordinate 1,015,819 of NZ_JBXUNO010000001.1, forward strand.
TTACAATCATGTTTATGATCGGTACAGATACTTTCTTAATTTCACCACTTTTACCCACATTACAACAGGTGTATCATATTTCAACTGAGTTGTCAGGGTGGATGGTGAGTTCATATGCTTTAGGATATGCTGCATTTGCACTTATCGCTGGTCCTATATCAGATAGTTTAAACAGAAAAAAAGTGATAGTAATAGGAATGAGTTTTTTTGCGTTTAGTACGTTTTTATGTGGAATTGCACCGAGTTTTCGATGGATGCTAGCATTTAGATTTTTAGCAGGTGTAAGTGCAGCCTTTGTATCTCCACAAGTGTGGGCATCTATTCCGCTGCTTATAGAGAAGGAACAAATTGTAAAGGCAATTGGGATTGCAACAGCAGGATTGTCACTCTCTCAAATTTTAGGACTGCCAGTTGGATCATATTTAGCAATGATACACTATACAACACCATTCTTTATCATTGGTATATTATCAGCGCTACTTGTTATTGTTATTTATGGAGTATTACCAGAAATACAACCGGTTCATATAAGAGAAAAGAAAACAAATATCTTAAAGCGCTATAAACAATTACTTTCAGATTCTAAGGTTTCACTTTCTTATTTTGCATATTTTGTTTTTCAAACTGGTAATTTTGCTGCATTTTCATTCTTCGGTGTGTGGCTGTCTATTCAATTTAGCTTGCAAATTCATGAAATAGGAACAGCTATGCTCGTATTAGGATTAGGAAATTTAACTGGTAATATTTTTGGACCTAGAATCGTAAATAAAATTGGTTATAACCTTTCATTCTATGGTGGAATTATATTTACAGCAGTTCTATATGCATTACTTCCTCATGTAAACAACATTATAATTGTGGAGTTATTATTCTTTGTTTTATTTTTTATGACAGGAATTTTGTTTGTATTAATGATGAGGCACTTACAAAACATATCTATCGTAGCAAGAGGAACAGGAGCGGCTCTAGCTAATGCTTCTATGTATATTGGTCAAATGATTGGAGCGGCAATGGCAGGAATGTTATTTGCAGCATCTCACAATTTTATATTTGTAGGTAGTTTTACTGCGTTATTATATATTTTAGCTTTATTTCTGTTTAGAAAAAGTGAAAGGCTAACTGAGAATCGTGAAACAGGAATTGCGTCATAAAGTCTTTACAAATAAAAAAGAGCCCAAAAATAAAAATCCCTATAGAGATAGGGATTAATATATCGGCATATAGTTCCTTGGAAAAGGATATACTGAGTATAACATATAGGACTACTTATAATTGTGAAATAGATGTGAAAGTAATGTGAAAAATAACATAATAAAAAGCACTGTTTTAGCTAATGAACTAAAACAGTGCTTTTCTCTTTGATTGAACAGTTGCTGCATTTTCATCATGTATGCCTGCATCTTTAATAATTCGTTGTTTAGCTTTATTTAATAGATGGTTTACTGCTTCTCCAAAATAGTTAGCTTCGCTTTTTGTGCGGGCTTCTCGTAAACATTTATAGTTTTCTAGCAGTTCCTCTTTTTCAGTGTCTGTTAAGAAATCTTCTATTTTCTTTTTTGTCATACGAAACACCCTTTCTTCTGACAAACGACGCAATAGAAAATATTTATTGTTTATTATAGCAATAATTTTCAAAAAAAGTATAGACTAACGTCGCAATAATTTGTCAATTTCTTGAATCTTCTCATCAGCTTTCCCGATTTGCGTATTTTTAGCCTGTTCGCCACCAAGAGCTTGATGTAGTAAAAAAGTCTGACCGGAAATAGCAGTCACAATGGATACTTTAATAATTTCTTTTATTAAGGTGACATCAAATAAAACGAGTCCAAGAAGTGCAGCTAGACTACCAGTGAAAATATCAGTCAAAAACCCAAAGTGAAAAAAAGTCTTCAAACGGCGTGGAAGCAATAACTTACCTTGGTTATTGATTAGATGGGAAACGAAACCGGTGATGCCACCAACGAGTATAGCAGTTAGCCATTGATACATTTCCATCGAATCCACTCCTTTTAGTGAATAAGATTCGATTATTTTATATTGATTCCTTTTAATATTTCATAGAAGCATATTGAGAAAGTTTGTTTGGGGGTATTACGTATTCAATTTAATTATAACAGAAAAATCTGATATATTTCAGTCTATTATATGAAGCTGTTATTCCTTAATATGAATACAGAAAGGGGTGCGTGATATGAATATAGATTACCGAATAAGAAGTGTGGATGGTTATACAAAAAATATAGGGGAATTAGTAAGCATGCTGGAGCATACGAGGGCTGTAACATTACAGGAAATAAACAATCTATCAGTTGAGCAATTAGATTTAATTATGCCAAGTGGAGGGAATTCATCGGAGCTTTATTAAAGCATATTGCAGCTATTGAAAAAGCACATCAGCTTATTTCATTTGAAGAGCGTGACTTTACAAAGGAAGAATTAGAAATATGGGAAGACGCACTGTATTTAGGCGAAGTGGGGAGAACAATCCGTGGTCATGAAATGAAGTATTATGTACAACTTTTACAGAGTGTTCGAGAAGAATCCCTGAAGTATTTGAGTAAACAAGATGATGCATGGCTAATGTCAGAAAGAAAGTGGCCTAACGGTGTAGCGTATAACCAGTACTATTTGTGGTTTCACGTGCTAGAAGATGAGATTAGTCACCGTGGGCAAATTAGAATGATGAAAAATAAATTATTTGAAAATTACGTTAAATAAGGTAGCTTTTTAAATAAATATTCCATATAATGAGAGTAATTAAAATGAGAACGGGGTGATGTATTATGGCGAAAATAACTTATATGAATCATAAACCAAATACAAAGGTGGAGGGAAAGGGCGATACTATATAAGTGAGCGCACGATCCTTCCACTTAGCTTACACTAGGGAGGATATCAATTTGAATCAAAATATTTTAGAATTGTTCGGCTGGGATTCTTTCTTTGAGGAACAAGCTGTAGAGAACTTTGAGGTAGGGCGTATTTTACTTGAGCATAAGCATATATATCGAATTATTTGTAATGATGGTGAATATATGGCAGAACTGTCTGGAAAGTTTCGGCATGAAGCAGTAACGAAGGGAGATTATCCAGCAGTTGGTGATTGGGTGTATATAAAGAAAATAGAGAATGAAAAGAAAGCAATTATTCATCGTATTTTTCCAAGAAGAAGCTCTTTTTCTAGACAAGAGGCTGGTAATCGAACGGAAGAACAAGTAATAGCAGCAAATGTAGATTATTTATTTTTAGTGAATGCACTGAACCATGATTTTAATGTAAGAAGAATAGAACGTTATTTACTATTAGCATATGAAAGCGGCGCAATGCCTGTTATTGTTTTAACAAAGAGTAGTTTATGTGAAGATGTGGAACAGAAAATTATAGAAACGGAAGCCGTGGCAATTGGTGTTCCGATCTTCGTCGTTGATAGTGTAGAGCATACTGGTATTGAATCGTTGCAGCAATTTGTTTCTTCTGGAAAAACAATTGCTTTAGTCGGGTCATCGGGGGTTGGGAAATCCACTTTGTTAAATGCGCTCATAGGGCTTGAAGTAGCAAAAACGGGAGATATTCGTGAAGAAGATAGTAAAGGAAGGCATACGACAACGCATCGTGAATTGTTCCGATTACCGAGTGGTAGTTTAGTTATTGACACCCCGGGCATGAGGGAGTTGCAGCTTTGGGAAGGAAGCGATGCAATTCAAACGACATTTTCTGATATTGAAGAATTAGCAAAAACATGTCGTTTTAGGGACTGTAAACATGAAAATGAGCCAGGGTGCGCAGTGCATAATGCAATTGAAACTGGAATTATTACGATAAATCGTTTGCAAAGCTATAAAAAATTACAAAGAGAACTGGCGTATTTTATGAGAAAACAAGATGCTATTCTTGCAAGAGCAGAGCGTGACAAGTGGAAGAAGATTTCCAAACAACATAAAAAAATGTAAAAAACCAAAGGAATATTCCTTTGGTTTTTTACATTTGTAAATTTTATAATAATATTATTCAAATATATAGACAAATAGAATTTATTTGTTTAAACTTTACAAAGTATTCATCATAATAGGTTATGAAAATAATAATTCGGGAATGGGAAATATTTATAATTCACAAGATTTACCTTATAAAATTGAAAAGCAGGAGGTTTGTAATGGGTAGACTATTAAATTGGTTTCGTGATATGAAAGTAGCAAAAAAACTACTAATTTCATTTTTCATCATTTTAATTGCGGCTGTTTCTATTATCGGAGGTATGTCTTATCAAACAGCTAAAAAGAATTTTGAATCACAAATTACGAGTAGTGCTCACGACAATATAAAAATATTAGATAATTTAATCAATCAAATGATTGAGGCAAAATTTAATGATATAAATAATTTTGCGCGAGTGATTCAAGGGAATATGTATCAAGGGGAAAATCAAGATGAATTAAGAAAAATGCTTTCTCAATATATCAATTTAAATAAAGATATTGAACAAGTATACGTTGCTGGAAATGATAAGAAATTTGTGCAAGAACCAAATATACAAATGGCAGCGGACTATGATCCAACAGAACGTTCTTGGTATAAAGATGCAGTGGCAAAACAAGGTGGTATTGTAATTACTGAGCCGTATAAGGCGAAAGGTAATGGACATATTGTCGTAACGATTGCAAAACAAACAGAAGATAAAAACGGTGTTGTAGCAGTAGATTTAAGTTTAGATAATTTATTAAAAACAACAAAGTTAATCAATATTGGTAAAAAAGGATATGCTTTCATTTTAGATGGGAAACAAAAAATAATTACGCATCCTCAAGAAAAATCAGGAGAAAAAGCAGCTGATTCTTGGGCAAATAAAATTTATGAAGATAATCATGGCGCTTTTTCATATACGTATGACGGTAGCGAAAAACAAATGGTATTTGCTACAAATGTAAAAACAGGTTGGAAAATCAGTGGGACGATGTACTCAAATGAAGTAATTGAAGCTGCGCAGCCTGTATTTTATAATATGTTAATTGTTATGTTCATTTCATTAGTTATAGGCGGGGCACTTATTTATTTTGTGACACTTTCTATAACGAAGCCATTAAAAAGATTAGTTGTTACTTCTAAAGAAATAAGTGAGGGAGATCTAACGCAAACCATCGAAATTCATTCTAATGATGAAATTGGTCAACTTGCAAAAGGATTTAATGAGATGACTGATGCATTGCGAACGTTAATCGGAAGAATTAATACTTCGGCTGGACATGTTGCAGCAGCATCAGAAGAGCTAACGGCAAGTGTAAGACAAGCGAGTGAAGCGACTGAGCAAATTACAATAGCAATGGATGAAATATCGAGCGGGGCAACAACGCAAACGGCAAGTGTAGAAAATGGTGCAATGTTACTATTTAATGTAACAGAAGGAATTCAGCATGTAGCAAATAGTTCATCATCAATTAGTACGGCTTCTGCTCATACTCGTGAAAAAGCAGAAGATGGTGGAAAACTAGTAGGAAAAACAGTAAATCAAATGCAGTCTATTGCAGAATCTGTTTCACAGTCAGATGAAGTTATACAGTTATTAAATAATAAATCAAAACAAATTGGTGACATACTAGAAGTCATTCAAAATATTGCAGATCAAACAAATCTTCTAGCTTTGAATGCGGCAATTGAAGCTGCAAGAGCAGGAGAGCACGGAAGAGGATTTGCAATCGTTGCAGATGAAGTACGTAAATTGGCGGAGAAGTCTAGCGTATCTTCTAGTGAAATTAGTAAATTAATAAGTGAAATACAAGATGACATGAGTAAGACGGTAAAATCAATGGGGCATGTAAATGAAGAAGTTCAATCTGGACTTGTAATTGCGAATGAAACGAAGCAAAACTTTACTGAGATTTTACAATCTACAAATGAAATTGCAGTTCAAATTAAAACGATGGTTGAAACGGCTAATGGAATGTCAAAAGGGGCAAATGAAGTATCTATTTCAGTAGGTCAAATTGCAATGACGGCACAGAATAATGCGACGAGTACCCAAAACGTTGCAGCGTCAGCAGAAGAACAACTAGCATCCATTGAAGAGATTAGTTCTGCGGCTGGTACATTATCTCAAATGGCTGAAGAGTTACAAGGGTTAATTGAAAGATTTAAAGTTTAGCAGAGGACAGGCAACTCCAAAGTAGTAGTATGGCTATTTTGGAGTTGCCTGTTTTTATTATATAAAAGTAAATGGGGATGGAGAGTATTTTTATAATATTTAAAGGTATATTTTATATAATATTTGTCGAAAAATAGAGGTATTTGTTAACTTTGTGTATAATAATTATCATATAGAATACAAATAAAGGAGATAAATATGGGAGTGTACTGGGGTACCAAAAGACATTCTTGGCTTAGTTATGTCTCATTTTGGTTAAGTATTTCATTTTTTATTGTTTTTCTAATTGAAGTGTTTATTTTAAAAACACTTTCGAATAGTTCGGTACAAATTGTTAAATATTTTTATTTTATATTTGTACCAATAAACATCTTCCTTAGTTTAAAGTTACTTTTGAAGAAGAATGAAAAGAAAGCATTACCTATTTTTAGTTTCATTGTATCATTATTATTTACTATTTTAATACTAGTGTTAGCGTTAGCGGCTACTGGGAAATTCTTTTAAGGAGAGTGATATAAGTCACTCTCCTTTTTTTATTGCATAGAAATAATAAATTGGAGGATGGACAAAGAAAGCATTTACTTAAGTTTGATATGATTTGAAAGCTTTAGAAGGGGATTAAGAAATGCATTAAGAGACAATCCAGAAAGTAATGCAGAGAATCAGGTGTTTTATATACAGTTATGAAGCAAATGAATACGGTAAGAACGGCGATATATGGTACAATACATATGGATAGTGATAGAGATAAAGGGTATATAAAATACTCATCGTTTTTTAGTAAGAGAGGGGTTATCTTATGCTATATGAGGATTTGATGACATTATTTCAAGCAGCTCCGAAAGAAGAAGGTAGGGGCGGCTGGAAATATATAATCCAGGAACGAAATGATAAATATGAAATTGTTGATGAAGTGTTGAAAAATCAAATGAGTGTTGAATTGTATTTTAATGAATATGATGAGGTGAAAATCACTTTATATAAAGATGGAATGCCTATTTCGACGATGCAAAGAATTGCGATTTCAAAAGTTGAATTAGACGAAGAGGAAGAAGGGATTCAATTCGTTTTAGAACGTATGCCTAGTCGAATGATTCGGTTGCAATTAAAGCCGTATTTAGCACTCGAAATGGGGCCGTACTGGGAAGTATGTGCTGATTGTGAATAAATATAAAAGAAGCATCCAATAACATGGATGCTTCTTTTATGTTTTTTGCAGTTGTTTAAAAGCAATAATCGGAAGTAAAATGATGCTTACCCACCCGATTATAGGATATAGAATGTGGAGTAATTCACTGTAGCCAACGTAACTAAAGCAATAGCTTATTAGTAAAATGAAGAAAATAATATTGTTACTTTTCCAGCCGGTGATGGATTGCATTTGTTTTGTCATGCCGAACACATTGCCAACTAAAGTTGTGAACACTTCACCGAAAATGATAAGAACAAAGAAAAAGTGAAAAGTTGCATTGAATTTTCTGATGACTTCAGCCATTGGGATATTATATTGATAAAATTGATCGACTGATAAGATAGCTAAATGGCTGCATAATAAAATTAAAGAAAGTCCTGCTCCGCCTAAAATACCACCCCATAAAATGGCCTTTCGATCTTTTACTTCACTGGCTAACGGGACGAGAACGCTCTGGGCGAGAGAAAGATTTAAGGCGACATATGTAATAGGACTAGTTATCCACTTCATATTCCAACTTTCTGCAGGAATAGTGTTACTAATAGGTGTTGTACCGTGAATAAAAGTTGTAATAGCAAGTCCGATAATAAAAATCATCATAATAGGTACGACAAGTGTATTTACTTCAAAAACACCCTGCAATCCGCGACTACTTATAATGAGACAGGCGATCACTGTAATGAAAATACCGAGTTGTCTTGGTAAATGAAGTTGCTCTTCAAATACCGCCCCAGCTCCTGATAACATAACGCTCGTTACACCGAATAATACGAGTAATAATAGTGTGTTTACCACATTTCCAAATACATCCCCAAATAAATATTTGTTAAATTCCTGCGCTGAAAATGCACCGATTTGTGATGAAAGTAACATCATCTTTGTGCCAAGCCAAATAAAAAAAAATCCACTTACACATATGCCAATTGTTCCATAAAATCCGTTTACTGTAAAAAATTCAACAATTTCTCGTCCAGTAGCAAATCCAGCTCCAACGACTGTTCCAATATAAGTAGCAGCGACTTTCTTTGCTACTTGCCATTGTTGATTGTCCATGTTATCCCTCTTTCTACTACGATGAGCTTGATTTACTATTATGCATATGTAGGAGCTTGGACAATTAGACGTATGAAGTGTTTGAAAACATACATGAATTAATAGATATTAGGGAAGTATTAAAGGTGTTAAAACTTTGTTACATATGAGCTAATCGTTCAAAAGGATAGGGAATGTATGGTAAAATGTAATTGGGTTATTAAAAGATAGTCATTACAAAATGATAAGAGGAGTGGATTGTATGAGTACGAAAGCAAATGTTGTTGAAGTATTAAACAAGCAGGTAGCAAACTGGAATGTGTTATATGTGAAATTACATAATTATCACTGGTATGTGACAGGACCACACTTCTTTACATTACATGAGAAATTTGAAGAGTTTTACAATGAAGCTGGAACGTATATTGATGAATTAGCAGAACGTATTTTAGCATTGGAAGGTAAACCGCTAGCGACAATGAAAGAATATCTTGCTACTTCTAGTGTCAGCGAAGGGACAAGCAAGGAATCTGCAGAGGAGATGGTACAAACATTAGTGAATGATTACTCTGCACTTATTCAAGAATTAAAAGAAGGTATGGAAGTTGCTGGTGAAGCTGGAGATGAAACATCAGCAGACATGTTGTTAGCAATTCATACAACATTAGAGCAACATGTATGGATGCTAAGTGCGTTTTTAAAATAAATATAAGAATATAAAGAAAAAAGTCATTGAAAAATTCTTTCAATGACTTTTTTGCAATTTTTCAGTTTTCTTTTATGCTATAATATAGTAAAAAGGAGGCGATGCGATGTTTCGCTTTTTCAAAACTGGAAAAGAAGAGCGTAAAATTACGAAAGATGAATTAGAACAAGCGATGGCTAAGTTTCTAGAAACGAATGCTAATATCGTTTATACAGTATTAGTGAATGATGATTATACAGTAAATTATGATTTGTTAAAGCCATATTTACCTGCATTTCCAACAAACCTTTTTCTTATTACGAAGGAAACGCTTGAGGTATTTGAACATACAGAAGAAAATCTAAACCTAGTTAAAGAAATTGATATCGTACAAAAGGCAGTAGATCAATATGTAACAGAAAAAGAAATGTTTCCAATTGTAGAAGGTAGTGAAGATCGCCTCATATGCGGAATGAAACTAGGACCTTACTTAGATCGTATATTAAAAAGAGACTTATATATTTCAGAAAAACATTATTTAGTTTCAAGTAAACCAGATAGAAAAAAACAAAAGAGTGGGTAGATGTAGTGAAAACAACAATACATATATTGTTGTCTTTTTTTTGATCATTAAAATATTGATTTTTCAGTTTATTAAACTTTATACTAAACTTATTGGACAAAGAGGAGTAACGATTAAGTATAATGCTAAGAATAGAGTATTGTTAGCATGAGTTTTATACAGAGATTGCAGAGTGGTATAAAGGTTTGAAAAATAAATAGTATAAAAAGTTACGGGGGATGGGTGTATGAAAAATAGTATGACTTATATTCAATTATTAAATGAAACATTATGTTGTTATGCAAATAAAGGAAGTTTGGAAGCGTATACTTATATAATGGGGCATGCAAAAGGTATAGTGGGGAATGAGGCTCAAATATATAATTTTAAATATGCATTAGCGAGTGCAGCAGGACTTGAAGAAGAAGCGTTGCATTTAATGAAGGAAGCTATTATAGAAAAGGGTTTTTGGTATGGAAATGAGTATTTAATTTCGGACGACGATTTAAAACCACTACATAAATTTGAAGAGTTTCATCAAATGGTTCAATTATGTAAAGAAAGAGAAGAGTTAGCAAAGAAAACAGAACGAGCAGATGTGAAATATATAGAAAGTAAGAAAAAAGAGAAACTATTTATTGCAATGCATGGTGATCAAGAAAATATAGGAATAATAGAACCATATTGGAAATCTGTTTTGGCACAAAATTATACGTTAGCTTTACCACAGTCTTCGAAAATTCAGTTTTCAGATGGGTTTGTGTGGGATGATTTACATATAGGGAAAGAAGAATTAAAAGAGCATTACGATAAGCTTATAGAGAACCGTACAGTAGAAAATGTAATAATTGGCGGTTTTTCTGCTGGGGCAAGAGTAGCTCTATATACAATTTTACAAAAAGATATAGCTGTGGATGGGTTTATTTTTATGGCACCGTGGCTTCCAGAGGTTGAAGAATGGACTGAGTTGCTGGGAGTACTACAGGATGAACATATAAAGGGATATATTGTCTGCGGTGATCAAGATGAAGATTGTTTCGAATGCACACAGCAATTTGTACAATTATTAAGAGATAAGAATATAGAACATAAGTATAAAGTTATACCTAACTTAAATCATGATTATCCTATTAACTTTGAAGAGGTATTGAAAGAAGCTATTGAATATATAGGGAATGAAAACAATAAGCAGTAAGAAAGGGAGATGCATCATATGTGATGTATCTCCTTTTTAAAATTATAAATTAAAAGCATTTGCCAATAAGCGATAAGAATTCAATTTATCTTCAAATCGATGAGTAATTGTGACTATCATAAATTCTTCAGTATTGTACGCTTTGCTTAAGTTTATGATTTTTTCTTTTACAGAAGACGGATCGCCTACTATCATACGTTGACGATTTTCTTTTATACGGAACAAATCATACGTGCTATATGAATAATTTTGAGCAGTTTCGATAGAAGGAGTACCAGTTGTACGCTTTCCTTGTTCTAGTAATAAGATTGATAAATCTAAACTTGAAGCAATTTTTTCCGCCTCTTCATTTGTTTCTCCGCAAATAACAAAAATAGCGACGATTGATTTTGGTTTATCTCCTAAATAGGAAGGCTGGAATTGTTCTTGATAAGCTTCCATTACTTCAGGGCCGCCGTATCCGTTAATGAACTGTGCGAATGCAAAAGAAGCACCTTGTTTTGCAGCAATCATTGCACTCTCTCCGCTAGAACCGAGCATCCACAGCTCGGGAGATGTTGGAATGACAGGAGTAGCCTTTAAATTTGCATAATGATGGTTTTCTGGTACTTGATCATGTAAGTACATTGCAACATCTGCAATTTGTTCCGGGTATTGATCAAGTGAGACCATTTTTCCTTCTTGAAGTGCGCGGGTTGCAATTGGCATACCACCAGGTGCTCTGCCGACACCGAGGTCGATACGGTTTGGATAAAGCGCTTCTAAAACGCGGAAATTCTCAGCAACTTTATACGGGCTATAGTGAGGTAACATAACACCACCCGAGCCAACTCTCATACGCTCCGTTTTTGCTGCAATATGAGAAATAAGTATTTCTGGACTTGAACCAGCAAGGCTTACAGAATTATGATGTTCTGATACCCAAAAGCGTGTATATCCGAGTTTTTCAACTTCTTGCGCAAGCGTAACTGTATGTGAAAAAGCTTGGGCTGCCGTACTACCATCTGAAATAGGGGATTGGTCTAATACACTTAATTTGATCATAGAATATACCTCTCAATCTTAATGTACATCCTATTATATATTTACTTACGAAAAATGCGTAATGAAATGCTCAAAATAAAAAGTGGATCAATTACATATCCACTTTTAACGTGAAAATCCTCGTTCATAATGATTCATTTCAACTAAATTTAAAATGTATTCGTAGTTATCAATCTCGAGTTTTAATTGTTCACGTTCTTTTTTAGATAGATGCATATTACTAAGTTTGTTGCATAGCTGTTGTTTTTTTTCTTCTAAATACTTTTTTGTAGCATTGTAGTCGTAAGTTGGTTTCATTTTCAACCACTCCTTATTTGTTGTTGCTATATTATACGAAGCGTGAAGAGATGTGAGCGCTATCTCTTATGTATTTTTAGTGAATATTCAACTTGCTCTGTTGTTATGTTTATAGGAATTTATGAATAAAATGCACTAAACGACTAATGCCCATTTGATGAAGTAAGGGGTGGAATTGTGCAGAAAGATATAATGTTTAACACTGAGATGGATGAAACGTTACAAGTTATAAATAAGGGATTGAAGAAGACGACCAGCCCGAAACAAATTATTGTAGTAGGGGCTGGTATGGCTGGTTTAGTTTCGGCCTCTTTATTAAAGGCAGCAGGACATGAGGTGAAAATTTTTGAAGCAAACAACCGGGTAGGTGGCCGCATAGAGACAGTTAAAATGGAAGATACCGGATTATATTTGGATGTTGGGGCAATGAGAATTCCGTATTCGCATACATTAACGATGGCATATATAAGAAAATTTGGGCTACAGGTGAGCCCTTTTATTAATAGGAATGAGACTGATATTATTTACGTAAACGGCCGCAAAACGATATTAAAACAATATGAAAAAGATCCAAGTGTATTAAAGTATCCTGTGGAAATGAATGAAATTGGGAAAACGTCTGAGGAGCTATTATTGTTAGCGGTGCAGCCTATTATAAATTTTATTAAAAAGAACCCAGAGAAAAATTGGGATGTTGTAGTAAAGGATTTTGGGAGATACTCTACAGGGCAATTTTTAAAGTATCATCCTTATCAATATAATACATATTTCTCGCCAGTAACAATTGAGATGATAGGTGTTCTGTTAGATTTAGAAGGTTTTTTAGAGAGGTCATTCGTTGAGACATTGCGTTTTTTATACATTATGCAAGAGGAGAGCGGATTTTGTGAAATAATAGGCGGGAATGATAGATTACCAAAGTCTTTTTTACCACAATTAGAGGAAGATATTGTATATAATCAAAAATTAATGAAGCTACATCAACATGATAATGGTGTGACAGCTTTCTATCGAAACGAAGAAACGTTTGAATATAGTAGTATTACAGGGGACTTGGTTATTGTTACCATTCCGTTTTCGACAATGCGGTTTGTAGAAGTAGATCCATTTGATTCTATCTCTCATGAGAAATGGAAAGCAATTCGTGAATTACATTATATGCCTGCGACAAAAATAGGAATTCAATTTAAAAGCCGATTTTGGGAAGAACAAGGACAATTAGGTGGTAGAATTATAACGGATTTGCCAATACGTTACGCCTATTATCCAAGCTATGGAATTGGAGAGAAGGGACCAGCTATGATGCTAGGAAGCTATACATGGTCTTATGATGCGTTGTTATGGGATGGCTTATCAAAGGGTGACCGTATTTATTATACATTACAAAACTTAGCAACGATATTAGGTGGTCAAGTATATGATGAATTCTTATCTGGTATATCAAAAAGTTGGACGTTGGATCCATATGCACTTGGAGGGTTTGCACTATTTCAGGCCGGTCAAGAATCAGAGTTGCAACCAGCGATTGTCAAACCAGAGGGAAGAATATTCTTCGCTGGAGACCATACGACGTTATATCACGGATGGATTCAAGGGGCAATTGAATCTGGAGTTCGTGTAGCGGTAGAGGTGAATGGATAAAAGGTGTAAAATTCAGAAATTTCTTTACTGTATAGTTTGAGATGGATATTATTATATATAAAAGAGTTATAGGGAGTGTTTACAGTGAATCCATTATTATTCGATTTTCCTTCTGAATTTTATACTGAAAGGCTATGTATTCGAATGCCGAAACCGGGTGACGGTAAAGTTGTATACGATGCAATTCAAGCTTCTACGCAAGAATTAAAACCATGGATGGTTTTTGCTCAAAAAGAGCAAACAGAGAAAGAAGTAGAAGAAAGCATCAGAAAATCACATATCCAATTTTTGCAGCGTGAGGATTTGAGATTGCTAGTATTTTTGAAAGAAACAGGTGAATTTATTGCATCAGCTGGATTGCACCGTATTAATTGGGATATACCTCAATTTGAAATCGGGTATTGGATTGATTCAAGATTCAGTGGAAAGGGCTATATGGTAGAGGCAGCAAAGGGAATAACAGATTATGCTTTTTCTGAGCTGAAAGCAAACCGCGTAGAAATTCGTTGTGATTCTTTAAATAAGAAGAGTAGAGCAATACCTGAGAAATTAGGCTTTAAATTAGAGGGTATTTTAGAAAGTGCGAGTGTAGCAGTAGATGGCAATGGATTAAGAGATATGTGTGTATTTGCGATGACTAGAAATACATATGAAAAAGAAGAGCTGTAAGAATCAACTCTTCTTTTTGTGTATTATGGTACAGGATGTCCATTAGAACTTTCGAAAATTGTAAACCATTGTTGACGGTCTAAGTGAACTTTGGTGGCAAGAGCGGCTGTTTTAACACGATCTAATTTACCAGAGCCGATGATTGGCATCATTTTTGCTGGATGTGCAAGTAACCATGCATACATAACAGTATCAATGCTACTAACACCTAGCTCAGTGGCAACTTTTTGTAAAGTTTCACGTACACGTACGGTACGTTCTGATTGACCAGTAAAGATTTCTCCGCCAGCAAGAGGTGACCAAATCATTGGATTGATTCGTTTTTCTTGGCATAAATCAATTGTTCCTTTTTCAAAATGCTCAAGCTGCATTGGGGATACTTCAATTTGATTCGTAATAAGTGGGAAATCTAAGTACGAATTTAACATATTAAATTGGGAAGGTAAGAAGTTAGATACACCGAAGTGACGAACTTTTCCTTCTTGCTTTAAGCGTGAGAACGCTTCTGCCACTTCATTTGGATCCATAAATGGATCAGGACGATGGATAAGTAATACGTCAATATAATCTGTATGTAAATTTTTGAGTGATGCTTCTGCACTTTGAATAATATGTTCTGCACAAGTGTTGTAGTGCGCAACATATCGCTTTGGAAATTTTGGTGATGGGGGAGCGATTCCACATTTTGTGATGATTTGCATGTTTTCACGTATGGAAGGCTTTAGTTGTAATGCCTCTCCGAACAGTCCTTCACACTTATAACCGCCATAAATATCAGCGTGATCGAAAGTAGTAATCCCCATATCCATGCATTCTTCAATAAAAGAAAGTAATTCTTGTTTCGTCATATTCCATTCTGCTAAACGCCAAAAACCTTGAATAATACGAGAAAATTCTAGCTTTTCGGTCATTTGAACTCGTTCCATTATAAGTGCCCCCTTGATGAATAATAATATTTTTGAAAAGGCTTTCTTTCTAAGTATTATTATATAGTTAGATGGGTGTACATACAATAAATATGTTTTGCTACAAAAACGATTATTTCGATATGCTATAATGTAAAAACATATAGCTATAAGGAGATGTACGAAATGATTCCAGTAACAATATTAACTGGTTTTCTTGGTTCAGGGAAAACGACACTATTAAATCGCATTTTGTCAGAGAATCACGGTCAGAAATTAGCGGTGATTGTAAATGAAATAGGGCAAATTGGTATCGATAATCAGTTGATTATGAATGTTGAAGAAGAAATTATGGAAATGACAAACGGTTGTTTATGCTGTACTGTACGGGAAGATTTACTCGTTGCATTAAAACAATTACTAGACGTAAAAGCAGAAGGTAAAATGGACTTTGATGGATTAGTAATTGAAACGACTGGTCTTGCAAATCCAGGTCCTATTATTCAAACATTCTTTTTAGATCCTGTTATTCAATCTGCATACCAAATTAACGGTGTTGTAACAGTAGTAGATAGTTATCATATACATAAACATTTTGAAAAAGGACTAGAAGCAAAAGAACAAATTGCATTTGCTGATGTTGTATTAGTGAATAAGTTAGATTTAATTGAAGAGAGCGAAAAAGAAAATCTCTTGCATGAACTTCAAGGAATAAACCCGACTGCAAAGTTAATTCAGTCGACTAACTGTGATGTGGATATTCCATCGTTACTAAAAATTCAAACGTTTAAAACGAAGGATACGTTACAAATTTATCCTCATACAGAGCATAATCATCTAGAAGGTGTAAAATCGTTTGTACTACGCGAAGAGCGTCCGCTAGATTTACAAAAACTGAATGAATGGATGTCAGCTGTCGTTCAAGAACTAGGTGAATATTTATACCGCTACAAAGGAATTTTATCGATTGATGGAGTAGATAAACGCATCGTTTTCCAAGGTGTGCATACACTGTTTGCTGCGTCATATGATAGAGAGTGGCAAGAGAGCGAAGAACGAGTAAGTGAAGTCGTGTTTATCGGAAAAGATATTAATAAAGACTGGTTCCAAGAACATTTCGAGGAGTGTGTGAAATAAGTCTGCGTTTATTGCAGGCTTATTTTTTGGACTTAACTAAGTGTTTTGTAGAAAAATATTAGATTGCCAAAAACGAAGGATTAAAAAAACCTGTTTTCACAGGCTTGTATGTTCATCTAAAAGTAACTCCATTACAACACCTACAACAGGGCCTTCATCATCAATATCGCCATTTAAATGGAAGCCAAACGACTCATATAATCCCATTGCAAGTTTGTTGTCTGGATGTAAACTTAAATAAATTGTTTTACATTCAAATTTATCTTGTAAGAATTGAATAAGCAAGCGAAGGAAACGTTTTGCGTATCCCTTTCCTTGATATTGTTGGTCAATCATAAAGCGGTCTAACCATACGCTTTTACGTTCTTCACAATACCATCCATACATTGCATATCCTACAAGTGTTTCTCCATCATATAAACCTACTGACGTTCCGTTTCCCTCATATAATGATTCTGCTAGAGAAAACGCATTGCTTTCAATAAATTGCTGCTGGTCTTTTGCGACGTTTAAAGCAGCTACCGAACGCCAATTTTTTTCTGTTACTTCACAAATGTGAAGAGTCATAATTCCAACTCACCTTCTAAATTAATATAGCTTAAAAGCTAATATGGATAATTTTACTTGTTATTTTGGTCAAGTCAAGCAGAAGCACATAAAAAAGAAGCTGAATGTCATATTCAGCTTCTTATCAAAAGTTGATTAGTTAGTAGCTTCTTTCAATGTATTCACGTTTTCTTCCATTAAAGTGAAGTAATCTTTATTATTTTTCGCATCGTCTTCAGAAATAGTAGCTAAGTGATTTAAGCGTAAAATCTTTGTACCTGTTTCTTTTTGAATAACAGATGCTACTTTTGGAGTAGAAAATGTTTCAAATAAAATATATTTTAGATTATGTTCTTTTACTGTTTTTGTAATGTCAGCAAGCTGTTTTTGAGATGGTTCATCAGATGCAGAAATACCAGCGATAGCAATTTGTTTTAAACCATAGCGCTGTTCCCAGTAGCCATAAGCTGCATGTGAAACTAAAATATCTTTCGTTTTTGCATTCGCAACAGCTGCTTTAAATTGATCATCTAAATCAGTAAATTTTGTTTGAAGTGCTGCGAAGTTTTTTTCGAACTCTTGTTTATGGTCAGGTTGTAATGCTACAAGTGCATTTTTAATTTTTTCTGCCTGTTTCATTGCTAGAGTAGGGTCCAACCAAATGTGTGGGTCTTTATCGTGATGATGTTCATCCTCTTTATGGCCGTCTCCGTGATCATGATGCTCTTCTTCAGTAGAAGTACGCAGTTCAATACCTTTTGATGCATTTACAATTTTAACGTTTTCTTTTTGCAATGTTTTTTCCATTTTTTCAGCAAATGGTTCTAATTCAGCACCGTTATAAACGAATAAATCGGCTTTTGCAACTTGTACTGTTTGTTTTTGACTTGGCTCAAATGTATGAGAATCTGCACCAGGTGGGTAAATCGCTTCAACATTTACATAGTCGCCACCAATTTTTTTTGCGAAATCTGCAAGAGGAAAAATAGTTGTATAAACAGTTAGCTTTCCGTCTTTTTTGGCATTACCTTCTTTTGTATTTGAGCAGCCAGTAAAAATTAAAGTGAAAATAAGTAAGAATGAAAATATAGTCAATCTTTTAGGCATGAAGTTCTCCTCTTTTCTTTTTTTACGGATATATTTTCCCCAATTATAGAAGAAAAATATCATTTTAATACAAAACGGAATAATTACGTTTTAGTTTGCGAACTTAGTATAATACATCTTTTATAAAGTTGCAATAAATAATAATCATTCCGATTTGATTTTGTTATAAAGTTGTCAAATATAGATGTGTTATTTTTGCAAATACATGCATATGTGACAACGTAGTGTTCATATATATGAAAGGAGGGTGTAGAGGGGGATGAGTGTTTGGGTTACTTAATGGAAGCTATTTTATTGATATTAGCGGTAGTACTACCATTAGCCTTAGTCTTAATTTTTTTAAGAAGATTAATAAGTAATTTAGGAGATGCATCAACCGTAACAAAATTACGAGCGAAAGATGAGAAAAAAGAATGAGTAAAGCACTATGCGTACGCATAGTGCTTTACTTGTGGTAAAATGAGAGAAGGAAACTCCTAAAAGTTGTATTTTACTGAAGGAGAGAAAAGTAAAATAAGAGGTATATGCATATATGAATAAGCGAACAGCGTTAGTACTTGGTGCAAGTGGTTTAGTTGGACAAGAGATAACGCGTCTATTACTTGAATCAGATTACTACGATTCGGTTACTATTTTTGTAAGAGAAACAATGCAATGGCAACATGAAAAGTTACAGCAAAAGCAAGTAGATTATTTGGCATTAGAGGAATATAAAGAGTTCTTTGCTGTAGATGACGTATTTAGTTGTCTAGGAACAACAATCAAAAAAGCAAAAACGAAAGCTAATTTCAAAAAGGTAGATTATGAATATACGTTACGAGCGGCTTGTTTAGCTGAAAAACAAGGGGTGCAAAATTTCCTTGTTGTGTCCTCAATGGGAGCGAATCCTAAATCGTTTTTCTTTTATTCACAAGTGAAAGGAAGAATGGAAGAGGAATTGCAAAAGTTAGTAATCGGTGGTATTCACATTTTTAGGCCATCTTTATTAGTAGGAAACCGACAAGAATTTCGCTTTGGTGAACGAATGGCGGAAAAATTATCTCGTATTATTCCTTTTATATTTAAGGGAGCATTCAAAAAGTATAAACCAATTTCAGCTAAAGATGTGGCGAAAGGGATGTATATAACTGCATTGCGAGAAGAATCAGGTATCCATATTTATAATTCGAATGAAATTACAACGATAGAATAAATAAAACCGAGAAGAAAAGCTTCTCGGTTTTATTTATTTGTACTGATTTTCCCAGGCGCTCGCTCGTATTGATACGGTTCTTCTAACTCAAAGCCAAGTTCATTGGCGGCTATTCTTGGGAAGTAAGGATTGCGAAGTAACTCACGTCCGATAAAAATTAAATCTGCTTCGTTATTGTTTAAAATTTGCTCTGCTTGTGCCCCAGTCGTAATCAATCCAACTGCACCAGTTGCAATGTTAGCATGCTCTTTAATATGTTTAGCATATTGTACTTGATACCCAGGATAAACATCGATGCGTGCAGGTACAACAGCCCCAGAGCTACAATCGATTAAATCTATCCCTTGTTCTTTCATCCATTTCGTATACTGAACGTAATCTTGAACTGTTAACCCGTCAGGATGATAATCATTTGCTGAAATACGAACAAATAACGGTCCGTTCCAAACTTCATTTATCGAGTCAATGATTTCCCGTAAGAAACGATAGCGGTTTTCAGGTGAACCACCATATTCATCAGTCCGCTTATTGGAAAGTGGAGAAAGAAATTCATTAATGAGATAACCATGAGCACCGTGTATTTCAATAACATCAAATCCAGCTTGTTTTGATCGTACTGCAGCTTGCTGAAAAGCTAATACAGTATCTTTAATTTGGTGTTTGTTCATTTCTATTGGCATTTTCATTGTTTCATTAAATGGAATGGCTGAAGGGGCTAACGCATCTGTTTCTAATTCTGCTTTTCTTCCAGCGTGAGCGAGTTGAATGGCAGCTTTTGCACCGTTATCGTGTATAAAAGTTGTCGTTTTATGTAAGCCTTCAATTAAACTGTTATCCCAAATGCCTAAGTCTTTATTTGAAATTCGACCTTCAGGTAACACGGCTGTTGCTTCAATCATTACTAAACCAACTTGACCGGCAGCTCTTGTTCCATAATGAACGAGATGGAAATTCGTTACTTGGCCATCCTCGTTTTCTGATGAATACATGCACATAGGTGACATGACAATCCGGTTTTTTAGTGTAACGTCTTTGATTGTATAAGGTGAAAAAAGTTTGGAATTCATCCAATAGCCTCCTAGATTGAATTTTCTTACATTGTATCATTCTCTTTTTGGTTGCTCTAATAAAACGCTTATACGAAAAATTTTGTCTATTCGTGTTACAATAATGAATATGAATTGAATTGGAGGATGACATATGTACCAGGCTTATTATGAAAGTGAATTAGGCTTGCTAGAAATTACAGCGAACGATAAAGGAATTACGTCTGTTATATTTGTTGATGAGAGACAAGAAGAACATACAAATGAAATGATAGATCAATGTATAAATGAGTTAGATGAATATTTTAAGGGAAAAAGAAAAGCGTTCACAGTTCCGCTGTCTGCTGAGGGAACATCATTTCAAAAAAACGTATGGGATGCGCTCTATACGATTCCTTATGGCGTAAGTGCTTCATATTTAGATATTGCAGAGAAGGTCGGAAATACGAAAGCTGTACGAGCAATAGGAGGAGCAAATAGTCGTAATCCCATTTCAATAATCGTTCCGTGTCATCGTGTAATAGGGAAGAGCGGAAAACTTGTTGGGTATGCGGGTGGTTTATGGAGGAAAGAGTGGTTATTAAAACACGAAGGTATTTTGAAATGACGTATGGATGGGAAGAGGGATTGTTTTGAAATGTATAAATTGTGGGCAACTTTGCGAGGGAAATCAGTTGAATTGTGAAAGTTGCCAGCGGAATTTGCATACTGAACAGAGTGAAGGAAGCTCGCTAATAGAAAAGGAATTAGAAGTATATGTAGGGAGACAATATCCGTATTACAAAAGGAAATGGGAGCTTGAGGAAAAGCGGATTGCTAGGTGGAGCTGGAATGCTTGGGCCGCTATTTTCAATGTAGGTTGGCTCGGATATCGTAAGTATTATTTACCTGCAGCTTTATTTGTGTTGTTATTATTAGCGTGTGATGCGTTTTCTTATTATATGGGTTTCAACGTAGCCTTGCCGATCATTAATATGGTGCCTCTTACGTTTCTATTACTCGTTTTTATTTTATTTGGAATGGCGATTTTTGCGAATGGATTATATTATCAATTTGCAGAAAGGCGTATATATCGAATAAAAGCAAGAGAAATTCAAGATGAATCGGTTGAAAAGTACCTCATTCGTGATAGTGGTGGAACGAGTAAAATGGGAGCAACAATCGTTACGATTTTAGCGGTTGCGAGTATCTTTTTCAGCCATTTCTTTTTCCCGACTGATCGAGATATTATTCAAAAAGTTCGTACAAGCTCGCTATATGAATATCCATTCTTTTCTATTGGTGAAACGTTTGAAAATTATTTTAGAAATCCGGATTGGACATATTATCGTGGCACCGAAGGATTAGAATTGGTAGAGTTCCAAGGAGATAGTCCGGATATGTCGAGGAAAAAGGTTACGATCCAATTTATTGTTGATTATAAATTGGGTGAGATTGAGCCATACTCACTTATGATTAATGGCGAATCTAAAAATGAGGAAGAATTTTTAAAGATAATGGACGAAATATTTAAAGTTCAAAATCCATTTGACATAGAGGATGGATTACAAGTAAAAGCAATAGAAAAAGAAGTGGATAGAAGAGCTCTCTATCCGCTTCTTTTATATATATACGAAAATAATATTTGAAATAATCTGAATCTTTTGTATAATAATATGTATTATACTGGCTTTCATTTATACATATAGATTGGGGGAAGGAAGAATGAAGAGAAAGGTAACAACGATTGCTGCAGTTGCATTATCGACTAGTGTATTAGTTGCAGGTTGCGGAAATGGGGAGAAGGCATCTACAACGAAGAAAGAAGCAGGTAAGGGGGCAGCAGATAAGCAAGTATTAAACTTACTAGAAACAGCTGAAATTCCTTCAATGGATACGTCAAAATCAACAGACTCTGTGTCATTCCGTGCCTTTGTAAATGCAATGGAAGGTTTATATCGTTTAGATAAGGATAATAAACCAACTCCAGGTATGGCAAAAGACGTGAAAATTAGTGAAGATAAAAAGACATATACATTTGAATTACGTGATGCGAAATGGTCAAATGGTGATCCAGTTCGAGCACAAGATTTTGTATATGCATGGCAACGTACATTAGATAAAGCAACGGCAGCTGAGTATGCATTTATTTTATTTGACGTAAAAAATGCACAGAAAGTAAATAAAGGAGAGTTACCGTTAGATCAATTAGGAGTGAAAGCGAAGGATGATAAAACGTTAGTAGTAGAATTAGAACAACCAGCCCCATATTTCCTTGAGCTTACTTCATTCCCAACATTTTTCCCTTTAAATGAAAAATATGTGAAAGAACAAGGAGATAAATACGGATTAGAAGCAGATAAATTATTATATAATGGACCATTTACGATGAGTGAATGGAAACATGAAAGAAGTTATCAGTTAAAGAAAAACCCTAATTATTGGGATAAAGATACTGTGAAGTTAGAAGAAATTAATGTGAATATTGTGAAGGAAACAAGCACAGGAGTAAATTTATATGATAGTGATCAAGCGGACCGTGTTATTTTAACTTCTGAATTTGTTGATAAATATAAAAAGAATAAGCCAGATGAATTTAAAACGAAGTTAGATCCACGTATGTATTTCTTACGTTTTAACCAAAAAAATGCAACGTTTAAAAACCAAAAAGTTCGTGAAGCAATTGATCTAGCATATGATAAAAAAGGAATTGCAAATGTTATTTTAAATGATGGATCATTGCCAGCGTATTTCTTAGTACCTGAAAAATTTACGACAGGACCTGATGGGAAAGATTTTCGTACTGTAAATAAAAATTTCCGTGACAGTAAAGATAATGCAGCAAAAGCGAAAAAATTATGGGAAGAAGCGAAGAAAGAACTTGGCCAAGATACAATTACAGTCGAATTACTAAATGATGATAACGGTAGTCGTAAAAAAGTAGGAGACTTTATTAAAGAAGAGTTAGAGAAAAACTTACCTGGTATTAAAGTGAATTTAAAACAACAGCCATATAAACAGAAGTTAGATTTAGAAAAGAAATTTGAATATGAATTCTCTTTATCTGCATGGAGTCCAGATTATCCAGATCCAATGACTTATATTGATATGTTTGTTACTGGAAGCTCATTTAATGAAATGGATTATTCTAATCCGAAGTATGATGAGTTAGTAGCGAAATCAAAAGGAGAACTATTAAAAGATGATAAAGCACGCTGGAATGCACTTGCAGAAGCGGAAAAAATCTTAATTGGTCAAGATGCTGCCATTTCTCCTACGTACCAACAAAGTACCGCATACTTAGAGAAACCATACGTAAAAGGTATTGCAAATCATACTTTTGGTGGGGACTTCAGTTATAAATGGGCATATATTACAAAAAAATAGTATAATGAAAGATGAGTGAATTTTCGCTCATCTTTTATTTGTATAGGAGGAATTAGAGTTGTTAAAAGGAATCAATCATCTTTGTTTTTCAGTATCTAATTTAGAAGATTCTATTACATTTTACGAAAAAGTATTGGAAGGAGAATTATTAGTTAGAGGAAGAAAACTTGCATATTTTAATATATGTGGAGTATGGATAGCGCTTAATGAAGAAATACATATTCCGAGAAACGAGATTCATCAATCTTATACACATATTGCGTTTTCTGTTGAACAGAAAGACTTTGAACGTCTACTGCAGCGATTAGAAGAAAACGATGTTCATATTTTACAAGGAAGAGAACGGGATGTAAGGGATTGTGAATCTATATATTTTGTTGATCCAGACGGGCATAAGTTTGAATTTCATTCAGGGACATTGCAAGAAAGGCTTAATTATTATAGGGAAGATAAACCTCATATGACGTTTTACTAAGGGGGCAAAGAAATTTGCATGCGTTAGTAATTGGTGGAACAGGAATGCTAAAGAGGGTTTCTATATGGCTTTGTGAGCAAGGGTTTCATGTTTCTATTATTGGAAGAGATGAAGTGAAATTAGAAAATGTTAAACGGGAGAGTACTACACCTGAAAGTATTACATGCCTTCCGTTAGATTATCATAATGATGACGGTGTAAAGTTAGCTATTAAAAACACAATTGAGAGGAATGGCCCAATAACATTGGTTGTCGCGTGGATACACGCAAGTGCAAAGGATGCGTTATCACTCATTTGTAAAGAATTAGACTTGTCGTCTGAAACATACAACGTTTTTCATATTTTAGGCAGTAAAGCGTCGAGAATAGCCTCACACAAAATAGGGGGTAAGCGATGTAGCTATCATAGAATAATTTTAGGTTTTATATTAGAAGATACATATGGAAGATGGCTTACTCATGAAGAAATATCGGATGGGGTAATAAAAGGAATTGAAAGTAAATGTGATGAATGGATTGTAGGAAGAGTAGAGCCGTGGGAGATGCGGCCGACATAGTAAGGGGGAATTGAAGTGAAGACAACGGTATATGTAACAAGGCATGGTGAAACGGAATGGAATGTAGCGAAGCGAATGCAAGGGCGGAAAAATTCTACTTTAACTGAAAATGGTATACTGCAGGCTAAGCAATTAGGAGAGCGAATGAAAGATTTATCTATTCATGCGATCTATAGTAGTCCGAGTGAAAGAACCCTTCATACTGCAGAGTTAATAAAGGGCGAACGTGAAATACCGATAATCGCGGATGAGCATTTCTATGAAATTAACATGGGTATATGGGAAGGACAGACGATTGATGATATAGAAAGACAATACCCAGACGACATACAGTTATTTTGGTATGATCCACATCTTTTTCAGTCAAAATCAGGAGAAAATTTTGAGGCTGTTCATAAAAGGGTAATTGAGGGGATGCAGCTTCTATTAGAAAAGCATAAAGGAGAAAGTATATTAATTGTCTCCCATGCGGCAGCGGCAAAATTACTTGTAGGACATTTTGCGGGTATTGAAATAGAAAATGTATGGGATGATCCGTTTATGCATAGTGCTAGTCTAAGTATAATAGAATTTGAAGATGGTAAAGGTGAAGTGAAGCAATTTGCAGATATAAGTCATTTTCAATAAAGTGAAACTTTAATCAGTGGGGGGTTCTTCATCCCCCACTGATTATTAGCCCTCACCAATCGGACTTTAATGGGCAGTTGATCCCCCACCTAACTACTTTGCTTTCGCTGAATTTTGAGGTGGGGTCTTACTGCTCATTAAAGCGGGATAAACGTAAAAAAGGCCGCAAAACGGCCTTTTTTTGTAGGCATAAAAACTAGCAATTACGTTTTTTATACCAGAAGTGATCAAATTTCTTGTGTTTGCAAGATGGGAATTTATGTCCGCCTTTGCAATCGTTCCACTTATGCCCGTCATCGTGACAGTCTCTACCATGATCGCATGAATCATCGCAAGAGTGACCGTGTCTGTTAGGGAAGAATTCGCATTTTTTACAGAAACTTCGTTTTGTCCAGAAAAATTTCTTTTCAAAGCGTATGCATTTTGTAACGAAAGTACAATGCTTTCTGCGAGTACGTTTTGTAACTAAAACGCATTCTTTTCTACGCGTCACTTTCGTAACGAACGTCCATTTTTGAACGCGTACACGAGTACATTTCGTAACAAATGTCCATTTTTTTACATGCGTACATTTTGTAACGAACGTACAATGTTTCACGCGAGTACATCTTGTTCTTGGACATTTACCCCCAGTTGTACATTTACATCCAGTTGTACAAGTATGGTGAGTGAATTTATCATCATCGCATTCAAAAGTACTTGGATCTTGGTGTAAGAAATCCTCCATCCCAGCACTTTTGATTTCTTCAACCGCTTTTCTAATATCACGTTTCATAGAAATCCTCCTTATCATGTATTTAGTTGAAAAGGTATTCTTTTTCCTTAACAGGATATGTATGGAGGTATCTTTCTGAACAGGACAAGAGTGTAATTTTATATAAATAGTTGATAGCGGATGTATGGACAAGACGAGGTGCATACATTGAATGAAGAGAACTGAGAAGGGATGTGGAAATATGCTACCTTCATATGATTTTTTTATTCATCCAATGTACTTAGTGGAATTGAAAAAAGACATTTGGTCAGACAGTCCAGTACCAGCGAAATTAACGTATGGTAAAAAGAAGTATGATATTGATATCGTATACCGGGGTGCTCATATTCGTGAATTTGAGAAAAAGTCTTATCATGTTATGTTTTATAAACCGAAAAAATTTCAAGGTGCGAAAGAGATTCATTTAAATTCTGAGTTTATGGATCCGTCTCTCATACGAAATAAATTATCATTAGACTTTTTTCATGATATTGGTGTACTTTCACCGAAATCACAACATGTGTTTATAAAAATTAATGGTCAAATTCAAGGTGTATATTTACAGTTAGAATCAGTTGATGAAAACTTTTTGAAAAATAGAGGATTACCAAGTGGTTCTATCTATTATGCGATAGATGATGATGCGAATTTTTCTTTAATGAGTGAGAGAGATAAAGATGTTAAGACCGAGCTCTTTGCGGGTTATGAGTTTAAATATTCGAATGCAAATAGTGAAGAACAGCTGAGTGAATTTGTATTTCAAGCGAACGCTTTGTCGAGGGAATCTTATGAAAAAGAAATTGGGAAGTTTTTGCATGTTGATAAATATTTACGATGGTTAGCTGGCGTTATTTTTACACAAAACTTTGATGGTTTCGTTCATAACTATGCACTATATCATAATGATGAAACAAATTTATTTGAAGTGATACCGTGGGATTATGATGCGACTTGGGGGCGAGATGTACAAGGGAGACCACTTAATCATGAATATATTCGTATTCAAGGTTATAACACGTTAAGTGCAAGATTGTTAGATATACCTGTATTTAGAAAGCAATACCGAGGTATTTTGGAAGAAATATTAGAAGAACAATTTACCGTGTCATTTATGATGCCGAAAGTAAAAAGTTTGTGTGAGTCGATTCGTCCTTATTTACTACAAGATCCATATATGAAAGAAAAATTAGAAATATTTGATCAAGAAGCTGATATGATTGAGGAATATATAAATAAAAGAAGAAAGTATATACAAGATCATTTACATGAATTGGATTAATTTTGAAAGAGATTGAAACATTATCAATCTCTTTTTTTGTATAATAAAGATGTATTGGTAGAATTGGCGTAATATATACTTAATAAAGGATGGAGATGTGGAAACATGACGGTAAAATGGATTGATTGGGTAAAACAAATACAATCTATAGCTCAAGCGGGTTTAACGTATTCTAAGGATGTGTATGATATAGAACGTTTCCAACAATTACGAGATATTTCCATTTCGATGATGTCACATTATACAAAGACAGATTGGGAAGTTGTAGAGAAGTTATTTGCAAGTGAGACAGGCTATCAAACACCTAAAGTCGATATAAGAGCAGTCGTTTTTGAAAATGAAAAGTTATTATTTGTGAAAGAAAAAAGTGATGGGAAATGGGCATTGCCAGGTGGATGGGCTGATATCGGTTATACGCCGACAGAAGTAGCAGCAAAAGAAGTTTTAGAGGAGACAGGGTTTGAAGTAGATGATTTTAAGCTACTCGCTATATTTGATAAAGAAAAACATCAACCATCGCCTTCAGCAACGCACGTATATAAAATTTTTATTGGCTGTAAAATTATTGGTGGTGAAAAGAAAACTAGTATTGAAACAGATGATGTGGAGTTTTTTGGTGAAAATGAATTGCCTAATTTATCGATTGCTAGAAATACAGAAGAGCAAATTAAACAGATGTTTGCCTACATAAAAGAACCTCAGAAAGAAATATTAATAGATTAATCATGCGTATGTCGGTGATATTGTCGGCATGAAGATATTGGCAGAATGCAACCTTTATGTAATAATGGGATGGTATGTGAAGAAAAAAAGGAGATAGAAAATAAAATGTTAGCAAGCATAATAGATCAGTTATTGCAATTTTTTGCAAGTTTAGGTTACTTTGGAGTAGCGCTAGCTTTAATGATTGAAATTATCCCGAGTGAAATTGTACTTTCGTATGCTGGCTTTTTAGTCGCAGATGGTAAAATTAGCTTTGTCGGTGCAGTTATTGCTGGAACAATCGGTGGTACTTTAGCCCAAATCTTTTTATATTGGCTTGGATACTATGGTGGACGTCCAGTTGTAGAGAAATATGGGAAATATCTGCTTATTAATAAACACCATTTAGACATAGCAGAAAATTGGTTTAAGCGTTACGGAGCAGGAGTAATCTTTTCGGCACGTTTTATCCCAGTCGTACGTCATGCGATCTCTATTCCAGCAGGATTAGCTAAGATGCCATTAAAACTATTCACACTGTATACAGTAGTTGCGATTATTCCGTGGTCAATACTATTTATATATTTAGGTGAAAAGCTTGGTGGAAATTGGCGACATATTAAAGAGTATGCATCTGATTACACACATTACATAATTATAGGAGCGGTTCTCTTTGTTGCTTTATACTTCGGTTTAAAGTATTTCAAAAAGAAAAAAGCAGCGCGTTAAAGTCAATGATTTTTCATTGGCTTTTTTTATTTGTTTCAGTTCTAAAAAAAAGGAGTTGTCCATAATGTGTAATAATAAAGCGTAGCGGAGGAATGTGATGAAAGGGTCACCGTTTATACGTGGAACGATATTTTTAACGATGGCAACGATGATATCAAAGATGTTAGGATTTATATATGTTATACCATTTACAGCAATGGTAGGTACGAGTGGGTACGTTTTATACACGTATGCTTATCGTCCATATACAATTATGCTCAGCATTGCGACGATGGGACTACCACTTGCAGTTTCAAAGATGGTATCAAAATATGATCAATTAAATGATTATCATACGGTTAAGAGAGTGTTGAAAAGTGGAATTGTTTTTATGTTTATAATGGGAGTTATTTCGTGTTTTACGTTATATATGCTAGCTCCGCATTTGGCTAAACTTGTAATCGATGGAAATGATCAAACGGGGAATAGTGTAGCGGCGGTCACTACTAATATTCAAATTGTAAGTTTTGCATTAATACTCGTACCAGTAATGAGTTTATTAAGAGGCTTTTTTCAAGGGTTTCAATCGATGGGGCCTTCTGCTCTAAGTGTAGTTGTAGAGCAATTTTTTCGGGTATTAACCATCTTGATAGGAAGCTTTGTCGTTTTATATGTTTTAAAAGCTTCTATCTCACTAGCTGTTGGTATTTCAACGTTCGGTGCTTTTATGGGAGCGATAGGTGGACTAACTGTTTTAAGTGCGTATTACATAAGGAGGAGAAAGCACTTAAAGAAAAAAGAAATGGCAAGTATACCGCAAACAACGAAATCTTTTTTCTCACTATATAAGGAGCTCTTTACATATTCAATACCATTTGTTGTGGTGGGTTTAGCCATTCCGTTGTATCAGACGATTGACACATTTACAATTAATAAATTACTTATACAAATAGGATATATGCAAGGAGAAGCGGAGAAGATTAATGCGATAATTGGACTTGTTCAGATGGTTGTACTTATCCCAGTTTCCGTTGCGACTGCTTTTAGTATGTCACTCGTACCTGAGATGACAAAAGCTTATACAGCAGGAAATGTGAAGTTACTGTACAAACATTTTACGAGGACGAATCTATTAGTAGTAGGTATTACGGTACCCGCGGCAATTGGAATGATGGTGTTAGCAAAACCAGTGTATACTCTTTTATTTGGTGCGGGAAATGATCCGGAGATGGGAAGAGTTATTTTACAGTATTACGCACCTGCTTGTATACTATTTTCGCTTTTTACAGTAACGGCTGCAATGTTGCAAGGAATTAATCAACAACAGAAAACAGTGCTAGGATTAGTGATTGGCATTATTGTGAAGATAGTTTTAAATATTGTATTGCTTCCGTATTTTGATTATGTAAGTTTTATTATTTCAACATACGCTGGTTATACGATTTCAGTTGGCTTTAACTTGTGGATGCTTTCTAAATATGTTATAAAGGCAACATAAGCTTTTTAAGGCAGAGAGCACTCTGTCTTTTTCTTTGTTTATCCCGCTTTAACGGGCAGTAAGATCCTCACCTCAAAATTCAGCGAAAGAAAAGAAGTTTGGTTGGGGGCGGGCTGCTCGTAAAAGCCCGATTGGTGAGGGCTGAAAATCAGTGGGGGGATGAAGCCCCCACTGATTAAAGTTTCACTTTATAATATTTTTATTATAAAAACGTTTTCAAAATAATTTTTCTATTGAAATTTAAACGTATGTTTCATATGCTGAGAATGGCGGTTCAAAAACTGTTATGTAAGAGAGGTAGATTCCTACATGTAAAAAGAATCGGGGTGATAGTATGTTAAATATTTATTTAACAGACCGAAACGGAAAACTACAAGAGGTTGAGGAAATGCAAAAGGGTTGCTGGATTAATGTACTTCATCCAACGGAAGAAGAAATTCAATATCTAGTACAAACTTTAAATGTGGACTTAGATTTCATTAAAGATCCTTTAGATGATGAAGAACGCTCTCGTATTGAAAAGGAAGACAATAATACTTTAATAATCGTGGATATTCCAACAGTTAGACATGATGAAGAAGGAAATTCGATTTATGACACGATTCCAATAGGTATGATTGTAATGCCAGATTGCTTTGTGACAATTTGTTTAGAAGAAAATCCAATTTTTGAACGTTTTATTAATCAACGTATTAAAGAATTTTATACGTTTAAAAAGACACGCTTTGCACTTCAGCTCTTATATACGATTTCTACTTATTATTTAAGATACTTAAAGCAAATTAACAGAAAAACAATTGATTTAGAGCATCAATTAAATCAGTCGATGAAAAATAAAGAGATTTTCACATTGCTAGGTCTTGAAAAAAGTTTAGTTTACTTTACAACATCATTAAAGGCAAATAAAATTGTAATTCAAAAATTAATGCGTAACAGTACATTTTTAAAAATGTATGAAGACGATCAAGATTTATTAGAAGATGTATTAATTGAAAATAAACAGGCTATTGAAATGGCGGAAATATATAGTCACATTTTAAGTGGAATGATGAATACTTTTAGCTCCGTTATATCAAATAATTTAAATAGTGTTATGAAACTGTTAACGTCTATTACAATCATTTTATCGTTACCAACGATGGTTTCTAGTTTCTTTGGAATGAACGTAAAGGTTCCGTTTGAAGGAGAAGCACATGGGTTTGTAATTGTACTCATAATATGTGTAACACTATCTTTCACATTAGCATTTGTTTTTTGGAAGAAACGTTACTTTTAACGATAAAAAAGCTGCTCTAGCATAGTTGTATAACTGCGCTAGAGCAGCTTTTTTGCTATGAAATCCCAAATTTTGAATAGAATATAACTTATAAAATGTAATGTATATGAAAGGGATGAATTCCGTATAAGTCTTGTCCAATTAATAAAATGGGGTTAAAATTACATATCGTTAATGAAAAGTTGGAGGAAATACATCATGGAATTGTTTCAATTACCGAAAGCATTCCTGCAAATGAATACAATCTTTATCTCCATATTAATCGAAGCACTTCCTTTTGTGCTCATTGGTGTATTTATTTCAGGATTCATTCAAATGTTTGTGACAGAAGATATGGTAGCAAAATGGATGCCGAAAAACCGATTTCTGTCCGTTTTAGTAGCTACTTTTTTAGGTATGATGTTTCCAGGCTGTGAATGTGGAATTGTTCCGATTGTAAGGCGATTAATCGGAAAAGGGGTTCCGCCATATGCAGGGATTGCATTTATGTTAACTGGGCCAATTATTAATCCGGTCGTATTATTTGCAACATACGTTGCCTTTGGAAGTAGTATGCACATGGTATGGTATCGTTCTATTGTAGCGATTATCGTAGCAATTATTGTTGGAATTATATTATCATTTATGTTTAAAGAACATCAATTACGAGATGATCACTTCCCAGAAGTGAATCATAAGCGTCCATTACGTAAAAAAATGTGGGATGTATGTACGCATGCTGTTGAGGAATTTTTCTCGATGGGAAAATATTTAGTATTAGGTGCGTTAATTGCATCCGCAGTTCAAACGTTCGTACAAACTTCAACACTACTTGCTATAGGGCAAGGGCCGTTCTCTTCACCAGCTGTTATGATGGGACTTGCTTACATTTTATCACTTTGTTCAGAAGCGGATGCGTTTATTGCTTCATCATTCCAAAGTACTTTTTCAACAGCATCACTTGTCGCGTTCCTCGTATATGGACCGATGGTGGATATTAAAAATATGTTTATGATGCTTGCGACGTTTAAAACGAAATTTGTAATTGTCGTTACAGTTACAGTTACACTTGTTGTTTATGCAAGCTCACTACTCATTTATGCGATGGGGTGGTAGGTTATGTTTCGAGCATATATATTATTAGGTTTTACAATCTTAATTGCGCAGCTTCATATTTCCGGTAATATTACGAAGTATATCAATATGAAGTATGCCTATTTATCAACAACAGCAGCAATTATTTTAGGTTTTTTAACGGTCGTTCAAATTATCGTCGTTTTTCAAAAAGAGCACCAAAAGGAAAAAGAAAAAGAACAGCACAATTGCGGATGTGATCATAGTCATTGTGGACACGACCATTCAAAAGATGAAAATACATGGTGGAAACGAACATTTTCTTATATTCTGTTCTGTTTTCCAATTGTTTCAGGATTATTTTTCCCGATTGCGACACTAGATTCAGATATTGTTAAAGCGAAGGGATTTCATTTTCCAGTAGCACAAGCAGAAAGTAAAGATCCATTTATGACAAGGCAATTCCTAAGACCGGACACGAGTATTTATTACGGAAAAGAAGGATACCGTGGTGTAATGGAAAAAGGGAAAAAAGAGTTTGTTACGAAAGACAATATTGCTTTAAAAGATGAGGATTTCTTAAAAGGGATGGAAACAATTTATAATTATCCTGGCGAGTTTACAGGGAAAAAATTATCTTTCAAAGGGTTTGTGTTCAAAGATGATTCTTCTAAAAAAGAACAATATTTCTTATTCCGTTTCGGTATTATACACTGTGTAGCGGATTCTGGTGTATATGGTATGTTAGTGAAAAAGCCAGAAGGTGTAGAATGGAAAAACGATGATTGGATTCAAATAGAAGGAGAAATTTCTACTGAATTTTATCAACCGTTCCATGC
Source organism: Bacillus sp. LSHTCR4 (assembly GCF_057197025.1). Classification (NCBI taxonomy): domain Bacteria; kingdom Bacillati; phylum Bacillota; class Bacilli; order Caryophanales; family Bacillaceae; genus Bacillus; species Bacillus sp. LSHTCR4. The sequence goes on from NZ_JBXUNO010000001.1 coordinate 1,049,339, forward strand.
GAATATTCCTGTTTTAGAAGTAACGAAATGGAATAAAGTTGAACAGCCGAAAGAACAATATGTATTTAGGGGAGCCGATTGATAACATCGGTTCTTTTTTGTGGACTAAAAGTTCTGAATGTTGTTAATATTAAACAGGTAGTAGTGATAAGTTCATACTGTTCAAGTGTTAATGGGAAAAGGAACTCTTGCCAAACTTCTTTGCTCCAGCCAAATTTTGTGGTGAGATTTTTAATGTCTGTAAATAGCGGGTTAAATAATCAAAGAGGTGATAGCAATGACTGAAGTAAAAGGAAAAACAGCTAATGAGTCTAGAGTGTTTAAAACGAGCCGAGTATTTCCAACAGATTTAAATGATCATAATACGCTATTTGGTGGAAAGATATTAGCCGAGATGGATATGGTTGCTTCTATTTCAGCAACGAGGCATGCAAGAAAAGAATGTGTCACAGCCTCTATGGATTGGGTAGATTTCTTACATCCTGTTCGCTCTTCAGATTGTGTTAGTTATGAATCCTTCGTAATTTGGACAGGTAGAACTTCTATGGAAGTGTTTGTGAAGGTAGTAGCGGAAGATTTAATTTCAGGTGAGAAGCGTATCGCAGCAACGTCATTTGTTACTTTTGTTGCACTTAGTAAGGAGAACAATCCAGTTCCTGTGCCGCGATTAATCCCTGAAACAGGAGAAGAGAAAGAATTACATCGTATTGCAGTGTTACGTGCAGAACAACGTCATATACGTAAGGCAGAGAGTAAGAAAGTAGCTACATTACTTACTTTTTGAGTTGAATATTTAGTTGTTAAAGGTATTATAACAGAACGAAATGTTTTTCATATGAAAAGCGGACACCTAAAAGTAGGTGTCCGCTTTTATAGTTTTTTCATCCACATATCATATGTCTGTAACTACTTAGCAGAAGCAAGCAGCACCAACGATGATTAAGAGGATAAATAATACGACTAATAGCGCGAATCCATTACCATGTGCGAAGCCCATTGTTATTTCCTCCTTTTATTTTAAGATACAACATACAATATGCAAATGAGCTATCGTTTGATATGGACATATATCATGCAATGACATATTTTCTTGAATGATATTGTATTAAAAAAGGGAAGATATAGAAATAACAGTAAGTGGAGAAAGGAAAATATCCATGAAACACTTTTCCGTTGTAATCCTTTGTGTAATAGGTGTATTCATTTGGATGAACATCGATGTGGAAATGGGGAAAAAAATGGCTAGTGAATATGAATTAGGACAAGTTCGATTGGGTGAATTTCAACTGTATACGAACGGTGAAGAATTATATACAAAATTATTTGAGGATATACGCAATGCGGAAAAATACATATATATCCATTTTTATATTGTAGGTAAAGATGGAATAAGCAAAGAGTTTTTGCAGTTGCTTGAGAAAAAGGCAGCGAGTGGAGTAGAAGTGAAATTGTCAGTCGATCGAATAGGTGGATATAAGCTGAAGAAAAAGATAATTCGTCAACTAAAAAGCAATGGTGTCCAGTTTACGTTTAGTAAAAAGCCTAAACTAAAACACATATTCTATTCGTTGCATCAACGAAATCATAGAAGAATTGTTACGATAGACGGAAAATTATCATATATCGGCGGCTTTAACATCGGAAAGGAATACCTTGGACAAGATCCGAAATTTGGTCCATGGCGTGATTATCATGTACGAGTCAAGGGGAATGGTGCCACGGATATGGAAAGAAAATTCGCTGATGACTGGAAAGAAGATACGGGAGAAAAAATGTCTGTACATGAAAGTTTACCTGCAATAGGGAATGTAAAATATCAATATTTATTTTCAGACGGAAAAGGTTTATGGGAAAAATATGGAGCTCTTTTAAAGCAGGCTAAAAAGTCTTTAATTATTGCTACGCCATATTTTGTACCAAGTAAAGAAATGATGAAAGCGTTAAAAGATGCATTAAACCGCGGTGTTAATGTGAAAATTCTCGTACCATTTAAAAGTGATGCGGTCTTGTTAAAACAAGCAGCCTACCCGTATTTGAAAGAGATGAACCATGCTGGAGCGGAGATTTATCAATATCGGAATGGTTTTTTTCATGGGAAAGTAACAATCATTGATGGAGAAATTGTTGATATAGGTACGGCGAATTTTGATAATAGAAGTTTTTATTTAAATTGTGAATCTAACTGTGTCATATATGATAAAACAGTTGTTGCTGACGTATGGAACCGATTAAAAGAAGACTTCCATAAATCAAAAAGATTTTCGGAAGAAGATTTTGAGAAAATTAGTAAATGGGATTGGTTTTTAGCAAGAATAGCAAATGTTATAGCATCATATTTATAACATATAGACAAAAAGAAGGGAGGCACTTTCATGGATTGTATGAAAGAATTAATGAGGTATAGTTATATGCTTATATATAAGGTTGGAGAGTATACAGAAGAGGTAAGAGACGGAGAATTAAAGGAGCTATTACAGCATCATTTACCATATATGTTGCAAGCATATAATGAACAAGTGAATTTTCAAGAAGGAGAGAATGTACAGCATATAACTTGTGAACCAATTTCATTTCATTTTCATGAAATGGAAAAGGAAACTGGTAGTAAATATACAGGGGATATTTATATTGCAACTTGTTATATTTCGCATTTAAAACGGTTAGCGTTAAAGTTTGCTCAAGTGGCAGTTGAAGTTGCAAATCCAGAATTTCGCTCGTTTTTAGAAAACTGCTTCCTGAAAATGAATCGTTATGCCTATAGTGTATGGCAATATGTCGTCAAGAAAGAGTATAAGATTAAACATGTATATGAAAATGAGAAGTTTGCATAAGAAACTAAGGCGGAAAGATAGGCGCCTTAGTTTTTTGCTTTTCGCGGAGAAAAAATGCCTGCATATATTATCGGAAAATTTACAAAAGTTTACCGTTTATTTACTATTTTTCAATCTTTCCTTTAAAAATAGAGAGTAATATGGGATTGTACATATTCTATCTAAAGGAGGAAACGCAAATGAACAAATGGGTTAAATCATTAACTGCTATGGCACTTGCAAGTTCTTTATTAATGGTAGGTTGTAGTAAAGGTGAGGACAAGAAGAAAGAAGACGATACAACAACACAACAAGAGGACAAAAAGGATAAAGAAACAAGTGGAACTGAGAAGTCTACGGATTCTAAAGAAAAGAAATAATGTAATAATAGAGCTTCCTCTTATATATGAGGAAGCTTTTTTGTTGTAAATTGATTGAGATTATTGAAAAATAGAGAAAGAATGAAAGAGGGGGAAAACAAATGAAAGTATGTATATTGGGAGCAACAGGTAGAGTAGGTTCAAACATAATAAAATTAGCATTAAAGGATTCAGCTGAAGTGACTGCATTAGCGCGTGATTTAAATAGAATAGAAATACATCATGAAAGGTTACGAGTTATAGAAGGGAATGTATTGAACGAAAATGATATAAAGAAAGCGATAGAAGGAAGCGATATAGTAATTAGTGCACTTGGAACGGATCAAAATGGGACGTTAGCGAAGAGTATGCCACAAATTATAAAGAAAATGGAAGAAGAAGGAGTTCGTAAAATCATTACAATAGGAACAGCTGGTATTTTACAAGCAAGAACAAATCTAAATTTATATCGTTTTCAATCAACGGAATCAAAAAGGAAGTCGACAACAGCAGCAGAAGATCATTTAGCTGCATTTAAGATACTAAGTAGTAGTAATTTATGTTGGACGGTCGTTTGTCCGACGCATTTAATTGATGGTGATGTGACAGGGGTATATCGAACTGAAAAAAATGTATTACCAGAAGGAGGAGCAAAAATAACAGTTGGTGATACAGCGCAATTTACGTGGAATCTATGTAGTAAAAACAAATATGAGAATAGCCGAGTAGGGATTTCATATTAAAAAAACCATCCCGAAATTGGGATGGTTAAAAGACGATATAACATACAAATATGATAATCATAATGATTTGGAGAATGGCTTTCGCTACTGTACTGCTTAAAAAACCAACTACAGTAGCAACTCCTACTAGAAAGGCGTCTTTTGGCGCTTTTTTATGCATGAGTTCTGTAATAAATACCGATAAGAACGGTATGATAATTAAACCGAATGGCGGGAAAAAGAAAGATCCGACGATGATAGAAATCATACCGACACGTTCTCCCCATTTAGAACTTCCATATTTTTTCAAGAAATATCCATTTGCAATAAAATCAGCAACGAAAATGAATAGTGTGAAAATGACTTGAATAATCCAAAAGGAAGTTGTTAGTTCTCCGCCATTTATACCGAAATGGTAAATGAAGTATCCAGCCCAGACAGCAAGGATGCCTGGAATGATAGGATAAATAAAGGCGAGAAATGAAACAATGAAACAGGCAATGATACAGATTGTTAATAATACTGTCACTTTATAGCTCCTTTTTTATATCTAATTTATGTACAGCAATTTTTTTGACTTGATGTCCATCAAGTTCTAATGCCTTAAATTGAAAACCGGCATATTCGATGGAGTAGCCAGCTTCAATATTTACGTCAACGGCTTGCGATAATAGCCAGCCTCCGATTGTATCTAAGTCGCTCTCATCAATATGTAAGCCAAACATATCATTTACTTCAGAAATAAGTACTTTTCCATCTAAAACAGTAAGTTTAGGCGTACGCTTTTCAATCATAGGTGATTCATCCGCATCAAACTCATCTTGAATTTCCCCAATGATTTCTTCAAGAATATCTTCCATTGTTAAAAGTCCAGCAGTACCACCATATTCATCCATAACGATTGCCATCTGAACGCGATTCTTTTGTAGATGAACTAACGTTTTGCGAATTGGAACAGTTTCAAATACAGTTAGTACTGGATGTATGTAAGATTCAAGTGGCTTATGGATGCCTTTTGTTTGATCATGAAATACTTCTTTCGTATTGATCATACCGATAATATCATCTTTATCTTTTTCGATGATAGGGTAGCGTGTATACTTTTCAGTTGCGACGATATCCATATTTTCTTCTAACGTATTTTCAGTAGATAGGCAAATCATTTCTGTACGAGGGACCATAATTTCTTTCGCAACTCGGTCGTCAAATTCAAAAATATTATTTACATATTTATATTCGGTTTGATTTATTTCGCCGCTTTTGAAACTTTCACCTAAAATGAGTCGTAGTTCCTCTTCAGAATGGGCAAGTTCATTTTCTTTCGCAGGTTCTAAACCGAGTAGTTTTGTGAAAAAGATAGCAGTACTATTAAGTAACCAAATGAACGGGTACATAATTTTATCAAATAAAATAAGTGGTCGTGCAAACTTAAGTGTGATTGCTTCTGCTTTTTGAATTGCAAAAGACTTTGGAACTAATTCACCTAATACAACATGGAAAAATGTAATCACACTAAAAGCAATAATAAAGGATAAAGTATTTGCCATTGTTCCAGTAATATTAATCTTTTCAAAGAGCGGTCGTAGTAAATGTTCCACAGTCGGTTCACCAAGCCAACCAAGCCCTAAAGAAGTAATTGTAATCCCGAGCTGACAAGCTGATAAATAAACGTCTAAATTGGATATGACACTTCTTGCAGCTAAGGCTTGTTTATTTCCTTCATTTGCAAGCTGATCAATTCGACTTTTTCGTACTTTTACAACAGCGAATTCTGATGCAACGAAAAAGCCAGAAATAAGGATAAGTATAAAGATGAGAAAAATATTTAATATGTCCAAGTGTATTCTCTATCCCATCGTTTGGAATAAAGATGTCACCTCCTGCAATTATGTTATACTTTTATAATAAATCCAAATGAAAAGAATAGTCAAAGAAAAAGGGTAAATATTGGTATGTTTCTGCAATGGTTTTTGAATTTGCTGTTATTTTGTCCGCTATACAAAAGGAATAACCCTCTACTTTCAGATTCTAGAGGGTTATTTCAAATTAAGGTTTTGGAATACTTTTCGTTAAAGCGTATGATTGTTGTTTAAAATGGTTTGTCGTCCATAGTGTTTGAAGGAATGAGAGCATGCAATACGGGATATACAAGAGCAATAAGCTAATCGTAACAATAATAGGTGCATTTCCGCCGAATTGAACGATAAATTGCAATAGTCCACTTGCGTGAAAAACGCATTCCATAAAAACAAATGAAAGGATAATGGAACCTAAAATAGATTTATGATTCGAGGTAAGCGCTAAAAACAATGTATCTACAAGGAAAGAGGATTGTTTTATTTCATATTCATTTGTATTACTTAAGAAAGGAATCCATTTTTTTATTGCTTGCATAACGATAATCATGGAAGTACTACAAACGATGATAAAAGATGAGTAGTAAGGAAGCTTCATAAATTTTGTGATGTATAGGAGTAGTAATAAGACTGAGCATTGTAATAATACAGTACATAAAGAATAAGGTATCCATCTTAATAAAGAAGAGAACTTTTTAATTGATTGAGGTGCTTTAAAAAATAAATGACCGATCCCTAAGCTGATGAAAAATCCGATTGCAAGAGTAAAGGAAAAACGAACAATCGATAAAAAATATATCTCCCATATGTAAGGGAATAACGGTGTTGATTGATTAGCGGTATGTACCATCTGATTTGCTGAGAAAAAGATAGATTCGTGCATCCAATCAATCTTTGGAATTGTCATCGAAGAAAGTTGTGCGAAGTTATGGAAAATGCTTATAAAGCCGGTTATGTATGAGTATTTATGTGTAATGAATAAAGCTGGAATAGGACTAATGATAAATATAATGAGAACACCAACGATAAATTTACATATATGAGAGCGCAATAAAGACATGTAATCACCTACTCTTAGAATATTCAGAAAATTCTTATTCTTATTTTAGCTTTTTTCGGTGTAAGTTACAATATATTTTCTTAAAGAAGTTTAGAGAGAATATTTCATATTGTAGGAGATATAAGTGAATGAAACGTGAATAAATTATGACAAGAAAATGAATAATTTTCAGAAAAATAAAATAAATTATTTATTTTTTTCTGAAAATATAATATAGTTATGGCACAGAAAGTATTTTAACATAAGGAGGCTGTTTATGAGGATTAAAGGGAATTATGTGCCGAAAAGGGAAGTTTTATTTTGCTCAAGTTCAATTACAATAGGGGAAGCGCTAGAGCATTTAAATAAAACTGGTTATCGTTGTGTACCAGTTTTAGATGAAAAAAAAGAGAAATATTTAGGGAATATATATAAAGTAGATATTTTAGAATATAAAGGCTCACTAGAAGAGAGTGTATTACAACTATTAAACGATAAAGAAGGGTATGTCAGAGAAGATTCTTCGTTCTTTAAAGTATTTTTTACAATAAAAAAATTACCTTATTTATCAGTAGTTGATGAAAAAGGAGTCTTTCTTGGGATTTTAACGCATAAAAAAGTTTTTGAGCTATTAGAAGATGCTTGGGGCGTTCATTCTAGTAAATACTCTGTCATGATTGGGACACAAGATTATAATGGAGCTATTCAAAAATTATCGACAGTATTAAAAAAATATACAGGTATCCAAAGTTTAATGACTTTTGATAATGATGCCTTATTAGTTCGTAGAATTATGTTTACATTAGGAGAAGAGTTTAACGATGGTGAATTAGAGACGTTATTGAAAGATTTAGAAGATCACGGATTTAGAGTTGTATATGTGGAAGAGATGAAAAATCCACGTGAAGTTGAAACGATAGAGTAACATGCAAAAGCCGTCTAATTATGTTAGATGGCTTTTGTTATGTTACGTGTATAAAGTTATTTAAAAATAACGATAGAATAATAAGCGAGGCTGAAACAATATTTGTGTAAAAGAATAAAAAATGTAGACAATTTTGATTTTCAAAAAAGTCAATTTGAAAATATGTTTTTATTTTTCAACTAAATATGTTACTATATGTGTGATAAAAACAAAGAGGTCTGACAACTATACTCCACGCAATACCACTCTAATGATTTAAAAATTCAAAAAAATCAAAAATCGAAAATTAATAATTAGAGTAAAAATAAGGGGAATGGAGAAATTATGGAGAAAGACACTGCTTTGTAAGGGGCATATTTTATCAGCTTGAGCAGAGAGGAGGATGCATAGCATATTGTGAAATTAGAGATAAACAATGAAAAAGTGCTATGCAAATGAAAAGCATGAAGGGACGTTTAAGGCCAGGTGATACGGTAGCAATCGGTTTAATGTTATTTGCACTATTTTTAGGAGCAGGAAATTTAATTTTCCCACCAGTTTTAGGTCAACAAGCTGGAGAGAATGTTTGGGTTGCTACAATTGGATTCCTTGTAACGGGAGTCGGATTACCCCTATTAGCTGTAACAGCTGTCGCGTTTGTAGAGGGGGACTTGAAAGCGCTATCTTCTAGAGTTCACCCTATATTTGCGTTTATTTTCCCATTGATTAGTTATTTAGCGATTGGACCATTTTTCGCGATTCCACGTACGGGAGCCGTTTCATTTGAAATGGGTATGAAGCCATTTTTATCAGAGACATTAGTTTCAGAGTGGTACATGCTATTTCTTTTCACTATAATTTTCTTCGGAATAACTTGGTATTTATCTTTAAATCCATCAAAATTAGTGGATTGGTTCGGGAAATTTCTTACACCATTGTTAGTATTGATTGTTGCTGTAATTGTCGGAAAGGCAATGGTTGATCCGATTGGAGAACCAGCTGCGCCGCTAGCGGCATACAAAGAAAATGCTTTCTTTGGTGGATTTATTCAAGGATATTTAACGATGGATGCAATTAGTGCGCTTGTATTTGGAATTGTTGTTGTACAAGTTATCCGCTCTAAAGGAATAAAAGAGAGTAATCAAATTGCAAAAATAACAGTAGTATCAGGTATTATCGCTGTACTTGGTTTAACGTTAATCTATTTATCACTTGCTTATCTTGGTTCAACAAGTACATCACTTGGGGTATCAGAGAATGGTGGGCTTATTTTAACGAATGTTGTAAATGAGTTATATGGAACAAGTGGTAAAATTTTATTAGGACTTGTTATTATACTTGCTTGTTTAACAACTTCTGTTGGATTAACATCAGCTTGTGCTGGCTTCTTTACAAACTTATTCCCAAAACTTTCGCATAAAACGATTGTAACAATGGTATGTGTATTTAGCTTAATTGTATCTAACCTAGGTTTAACACAATTAATCGCAGTTACTTTACCAGTGTTGATGATCATTTATCCAGTTGCAATCGTATTAATCGTACTTTCTTACTTCCATAAATGGATTGGGAAGCGTAATACCATTTATATTGGAGCTATTTTAGGTGCATTGTTAATTAGTTTCTTTAACGGTTTAGAAAGTGCGAAGATTAAAATTGACGCGATTTCTAACGTATTGCAAATGTTACCATTATATAACGAAGGAATAGGATGGTTAATCCCATCATGTATTGGCGGGATTCTCGGTTTCTTCTTCTATAAATCAAATGAATCAAGTGAATTACAAAAGAAAGGTGCTTAGGTGCCTTTCTTTTTTTAAAGGGGATTTTTAGGTTTTGTCTAAGTAATAATTGGGAGGAATGATAAAATGGCTAATTTTGAAGATTTTTTAACTTTGGATGTAAGAATTGGAACTGTAACACACGCAGAGGAATTTAAAGAAGCAAGAGTGCCCGCGATTAAACTAGAAATTGATTTTGGGGAACTTGGGATAAAGCATTCAAGTGCTCAAATTACGAAAAGGTATAATCCAGAAGATTTAGTTGGTCAGCAAATCGTTGCGATTGTAAATTTTCCGCCAAAACGTGTAGCTGGATTCAAATCTGAAGTACTTGTATTGGGAGGAGTTCCTGAAACTGGTGATGTTGTGCTGCTTCAGCCTAATATGGAATTACCAAACGGAACAAAAATTAGTTAATGTAAAGGCGGGCGAACATGGATATTGGACGCGAATATGTACAGTGTGCCATTTCGAATTTTGAAGCAACAAAGAAACAAGGGGAACGTGTGCTTTCACAATTAACACATGAACAGATTGAATGGTCTTCTCATGAAGCAACAAATAGCATAGCAATCATAATTAAGCATCTGCACGGTAATATGCGTTCTAGATGGACGGATTTTTTATCATCTGATGGTGAAAAAATAGATCGTAACCGAGATGCTGAATTTGAAGGTGGTTATTCTTCTAAGAAAGAGGTACTTGCAGCATGGAATGAAGGATGGGAATATGTTTTTAAAACGATGAATGTGCTAACGCCGGAACAGGTATTACAGACGGTATATATTCGCGGTGAAGCACATACTGTCATGCAAGCAATTGAAAGACAAATCTCTCATTATGCTTTGCATATTGGACAAATGATTTACATTGGTAAAATGTTAAAAGAAAATGAGTGGGAATGTTTAAGTATTCCTAGAGGACAGTTTGCAAGTTATGTAGAGAAAAAACGTTCAACATAATAATAGGAAAGAAACCGATATGAAATTGGAAATAAGAAAATGAGCCAAATGATAGATGGCTCTGTAATCATAAGAATGCTGCCAAAAATAAGTCCATATATAATAAGAAAGAAATTAAAAAGTGTATTCACGGGGATAAATCGCGAGATAAACACTTGCTGTCTTTTAAAGCAATCACTGTGAAATAAATAAAAGCGGAAGTACGATGTGGCAGTAATAAGATCTTTCTTTCGTGCAATTCTTTTTTTACATGTATGACAGATGAACGGTGGTTGCATTTCATTATACTCCATGTTTTATATTTGCAATAATATAAGACAAAAGTAGGTACAAAGTGTATATTCCTATATACGCTCCTGAGAGAAGGAAAAATGGATTTAGTAAAATTCCATGAATGCTTGTCATAAAAACTAAATCTCGTATTAAAACATCGTATATATGAATAGAAATAATTGTACCGAGTACATAAAGTGCTAAGTACGCAGAAATATGTAACGCAACGCGGGTTGTAGGATGCTTAGCAAGCCAATAAAAAATAAATGATAGTACAATGGGTAATGTTCCTATTAGTAGCTTCAATTCATTTCACCTCATAAACAATATAGCCGGAATTTAGACGGTCTATTCTCTAGAGCTTGTACATAACTTGAAATAGAGAGGGTGATAGTATGAATCGAGGCTTTTTTTATGTGAAATTCACGAGTGTACGTAAGTTAGTATTATTTATTATTACGACAGTACTAGCGACTTTTTTTCTTATTAGTATGATGGTAACTTCTATGAAAGAGACAAAGTCAACGTATTTATATAATTGGTTAAATGAGTTATCGATGAATGGTTACATGTATATTCTTGGGAAAGAGAATCATTATTTTACACAGGAATATCGAAATTTAAATCAGGATTTTTCAATTTCTTCGTTTCTCTTTTCTATGGCTACGAATATTCGTTTTAACGATGTACGCAGTTTTGTCGGTAAAGAGCTACCTGGTTTTGGTAAGTACGATACAGAAATTGTTATTGCGGGTGAAGGGACAAATTATTCTAACTTACCGATAGAATCGAGCGTTCCACTTGAAGAAGTAGTAAAAGAACGGACTGGAGAAGGAGGACAGGCTCCAAAGCAGGATACGAATAAAGAGAAAAAGCAACCAGCCCAAACGACAGGGAAACGACAAGTTGCATTTATTTATCATTCGCATAGCTGGGAATCTTATTTGCCGTTATTGAATTTAACAAATGATCCAAATCCGAATAAAGCAACAAGTTCCGTAACGAATATTTCAATAGTCGGCGACCGATTTCGTGAACAATTAGCAAATGAAGGGATCGGAGCAACTAACGACAAGACTGATGTGGGTCAAAAGTTGATTAGTAAAGGGTTAAATAGTAATAGTTCTTATAAAATGTCACGGGAAATTGTACAAGAAGCAATGACGGGCAATAAGGAATTGCAGTACTTTTTTGACTTACATCGTGATAGTGCTCGGAAAAATGTAACGACAAAAGCAATTGGAGATAAATCATATGCAAAGCTTGCTTTCGTAATAGGAAAAGGAAATAAAAACTATGAAAAGAACTTACAATTAGCAACGGCTTTACACGAGACAATTAATAAGAAATATCCAGGGGTTAGCCGCGGTGTCATACAAAAAGGATTCCAAACAGGCAATGGAGTCTATAATCAAGATTTGTCAGGGCAAGCAATATTAATTGAAGTTGGTGGTGTAGATAATACAGAGGAAGAACTAAATCGATCGATTGATGCATTAGCTAAAGCATTTGGTGAATATTTTTGGCAGGCAGAAAAGGTGAATGGATAAAGTGATCTTAAATTAGTGGGAGAGTGTGAAAAACGTGAGTGTAATGCTTGCGTTTTTTTGTAATGATGAGACGTCACAGAATAGACATAATTTGTCGTTGTTATAGTAATATCGAAATTTGTCAAATTATACTGGGAGATTTACAAAGGGATTTTCGGGAAAGTAGAGAAAATCTTTTTACAAGGAAAGCTTTTTATTATGAAACTGGTAGGGTGATTGAAGTGATTAGGAAGATCCAAATAGAAGATGCAGCATCATTTTTGCAATTAAGTAAGCAATTAGATGAAGAAACGAAATTTATGTTGTATGAACCAGGAGAAAGGAAATTTACAGTTAAGCAACAAGAGCAAATGATTCAGCGCTTTGTAGAAAATAAATATGCAACAATATTGGTAGCAGTTGAAGAAGAGAGAATAGTAGGATTTATTTTAGTGAATGGAAATCATATTCAAAGAAAGAGACATGTAGCAAGTATTGTAATTGGGATTTTGCAAGAGTATAGCGGGCGAGGTATTGGGACTAGATTGTTTAAAGAGGTCGAGAAGTGGGCAAGATTACATGATGTATGGCGTTTAGAATTAACGGTAATGGCCCACAATACAAGAGCTCTGGCACTATATAAAAAAGCTGGATTTGAGAAAGAAGGTGTCAAAAGAGCTTCTCTTATTATCGATGGAGAGAACATCGATGAGTATGAAATGGCCAAATTATTAAAATAAGAGGTCGTTATATGAAAAAAAGATGGATACTACTTGGTATCGTAGCGGCGATACTCATTGTTGGAGTAGCGGGAATCAATTATAAGATGTATAAGGATAAGCAAGCACGCGAGGTAAATGTAAATAACATATTTCCGAAAGCGAAAGAAACGATTGCGAATATGGATGGGGATATTGCGGTAATTAGTAATCCGAATTCAATGCTTGTGCTTGTGAATAAAAGTAGACGTTTACCAGATGGGTATAGACCGCCAGATTTAGTTATTCCGAAAGTGCGCTACTCTAGTGAAGGTGATCAAGAAAAGAAAAAAATGAGGAAAGAGGCAGCCGGTGCGCTTGAGGAAATGTTTCAGCAAGCGGATAAAGAGCGTGTTTTCTTATTTGCAGTCTCTGGATTTAGATCTTTTGATCGGCAAAAAGCGTTAAATACGATGTATAAAAAGCAAGATGGAGAAGCAAAAACAGCAATGTCGAGTGCAGTTCCTGGAACGAGTGAACATCAAACAGGACTAGCTATGGATATCACATCACAATCTGCTAAGTTTCAGTTAGAGACAATTTTTGGTGAAACGAAAGAAGGGCAGTGGCTTTCTGAAAATGCCCATAAATTTGGTTTTGTCATTCGATATACAAAAGAGAAAGAATCGATTACGGGCTATCGATTTGAACCATGGCACGTGAGGTATGTGGGAAATCCACAAGCTATATATTTATATGAAAATCAACTGACACTTGAAGAAGTAGCGCAGTGAACAATTGAGGGGAGAGAAGGATTATGACGGTGTTATATAAGAAAAAAGTACACGCATATGTGACAAGAGAAAAAGAAGGAGTTATGCAACTGCTTGTTTTTAAACATCGTGATATACATGAAGCTGGTATACAAGTGCCAGGGGGAACAGTTGAAGAAGGGGAAACGCTAGAAGCAGCGATTTTACGTGAAGTACAAGAAGAGTCTGGGTTACGTCATTTATGCATAGAACGATTCCTAGCTGATTACATCATACATGTGAAAGAAAAAAAGGAATATCAAAAACGTCATTTCTTCCACGTAACATTACTAACAGATGTAAAAGATAGTTGGGAACATATTGTAAGTGCCGGTGAGGAAGATGAAGGCTTAGTATTTTGCTACGAATGGATTGATATTGCAAAATGCCCTGAATTAGCGGGGAAACAAGGTGAGTTTTTACATTTGTTAGATGAAGTATATGCACAGTAATAAAAGAGTCTGAAACGTAAATTCATTCGTTTCAGATTCTTTTTATTTTTCAGGAAATAAAAGGTTTTTCTATTGGTAAGTTGAATTCTTTTAAAGGGATTGTAATTGTATACGCGAGGAGCGGAGAAAATGAAAAACTAATAGGTACATGTAATCAATAAAAGGCTTTATAAAAGGAGAATGATGATGGAGATTCGGTTCAATACACTACTACAAAAAGAATTAACAATTCATGATATACAAAAAGCAATGGCAGCTGGGCAATTAACATCAAAAGAATTAGTTATGTATTACCTTCATAGAATCGCAAAGTATGATCAAGACGGACCGAAAATCAATTCTATTTTAGAAATCAATCCAGACGCCATCTTTATTGCAGAAGCGTTAGATTATGAAAGAAAGATTCAAGGTATAAGAGGTCCATTACATGGTATACCGGTTTTACTTAAGGATAATATTGAAACGAATGACTCTATGCATACAAGCGCAGGTACGATTGCGCTAGAAAAAAATATAAGTAGTGAAGATGCATTTCTCGTCACGAAGCTGCGAGAAGCAGGAGCAGTGATAGTAGGGAAAACAAATATGACAGAATTAGCAAATGCAATGTCATTTGAAATGTGGGCTGGATATAGTGCAAGAGGTGGACAAACAATAAACCCTTACGGTACGGGTGAGGATGATATGTTTGTTGGTGGCTCAAGTACAGGGTCTGCCATAGCAGTTGCTGCTAACTTTACAGTAGTATCGGTTGGAACAGAAACGGATGGTTCTATTTTGAGTCCAGCTGTTCAAAACTCTGTAGTCGGTATTAAACCGACTGTTGGTCTAATTAGTCGTAGAGGTATTATTCCGTTCACATATTCGCAAGATACAGCTGGTCCATTTGCTAGAACAGTAACGGATGCTGCTATTTTACTAGGGGGGTTAACTGGGGTAGATGAGAAAGATATAGCTACTCATAAAAGTGAAGGGATAGCAGAACATGATTATACAGAGTATCTGGATGTTAACGGTTTAAATGGAACAAAGATTGGTGTATATAACAACGCCCCAAAAGAGTATTATGAATCTGGTGAGTATGATGAGAAATTGTTTAAGGAAACAATTGAAGTATTACGTAGTAAGGGTGCGAGGGTAGTAGAGGATATTAATATTCCGTCTTTTCATAGAGAATGGAGCTGGGGTGTATCACTCTATGAATTAAAGCATAGTTTAGATAACTATCTTTCGAAATTACCGTCTACTATACCAGTGCATTCTATTTCAGAGTTAATGGAGTTTAATGAAAACATAGCAGAAAGAGCTCTGAAATATGGACAAACTAAGTTAGAAAGAAGAAAAGATTTTCCTAATACGTTAAGAAATCCAGAATATTTAAATGCAAGATTAGAAGATATATATTTTTCACAAGAACAAGGTATTGATTTTGCACTGGAAAAATATAATCTTGATGCAATTCTGTTCCCTTCTTATATAGGCTCCACTATATGTGCGAAAGCAGGTTATCCGTCTATAGCAATACCTGCGGGATATATGGAAAGCGGAAGGCCTTTTGGAATTACTTTTGCAAGTACAGCTTTTAGTGAAGGAATATTAATTAAGCTGGCATATGCTTTTGAACAAGCGACAAAACATAGAAAAATTCCGGGTTTGTCATAAATAGAATATACAAAAAGGACAGGAATTTCTGTCCTTTTTGTTTTATTGATTACATTGAAATATCTTTTTGATTTGTCTTATGATATTTTAATAGGCTAAAAGATAAACAAGCAGAACATAAAATAAGAAAAGCAGCAATGATATAAATTGTACGAACACCGAATATATCAGTGATAATGCCAACACTAAGCATAGAAAGACCAGAAGCTGTCGAAAGAAGTGCGCCATGAGCTGTATACATTTTTGATAGTAAAGAAGGAGCGACACTTGATTGTAGAACTGTCGTTTGAGAAATATCTCTAATTTGATAACATGGTCCCATTAGAACGCACAGAAAAAGCGCAATAAAGCCGCTACTTGTCATACCATATAAAAATGTAAGAATACTAAACATAAGAGAGCCTATCGCCATAGAGCGTATTAAATTGTTTTGAATGTATGTACTCATTTTCCATGCTAATAGACCGCCAATTAACGTCCCAACATAATAACTTGTATTAATAAATCCCCACCATTCTTCTCCTTTATGAAGGACAGTTGTTACATAAGCCATCGTAATAGCACCGATCCATATTGTCCCTGCAAAAGTTTCAATTAAGTCCATACATGTAACAGTACGAAGAGAAGGGTTTTGAAATAAGAGTTTCCAACCTTCCAATAAAGCAGCACCTTTTGAAGAAGAAGGCTCTATTACTCGTTCAGTATGTATGGATCGTAATGAAATATGTAATGCAACACATCCAAAAATCATTAATATGTTATTCATCATGAGTGTAGAAGTAGCGCCGACGAGAAGAACAATAATACTTGTAAATGAATAAGCAGCGGCTTGCGCAATTTGTGTAGAAAAGGAAAATATACTATTTACTTTTACTAATTTTTCTTTCGGTGTAAGGCGCGGAAGAATACCGTATAATAATGGAGCACTCCAGCCACTACACAATGAAATGAAAAAGATGAAAATGAATAGTGTTACAATGCTTGTGGAAACCATTGGGAATAATAGCGTGAATAAAAATAATAGAGCAGTTTTTAGCCACTGCAGTGTAAAAAGTAATGAATAAGATGAAAAACGATTCATTATAAGTGGTGCAGATGTATTTGCTATAAGATTAGTCATGACTTGTAATAATGGAAAAAGAGCAGTTAATGCAGCGGATTTAGTTGTAATATACATATGAGTAGTAATAATCATTATGTATACGATGTCAGCGAGAGTAATGCATATTTTCGATCCTAAATAGTAAGTCAATGAACGTTTTTGCAATAAGCACACAACCTTTCTGGGAAAAATATGACAGTAGTTATAATAATTATAATTTGAAAAATAAATTTTGAAAGAATTAAATTTTTTGTCACTTTTTGAAAGGGTTTTTCATGTATAATGAAGAATATATTAATATAGTATTTTAATAATACTTATTATACAGTGAATATGTACAATAGCTTGTAGTAAGCGCCCACGTAGTAGAAAGGGCGGATAAACCATTCTTTTCTTCATATACATATAGAAAATGAGAAAGAAAGTGAGGGTTGCATATGGCTGCTTGGGTAATTTGGTTTATAATAGCTGGTATTTTATTTATTGCAGAAATGTTGTCGATTACATTTTACATGCTTTGGCTTGGAATTGGAGCTGTTGTCGGAGGTCTTATTGCTTTGTTCGTTCCTGAAGCACTACTGTTACAAGTTATTGCTGGTGGGATTGTAAGTTTAACATTGACTTTCTTTACAAAAAAAATTTCAAAAAACTTTCGAGAAGCAAAAGGTTTTACTGATACAGTAGATATGCTAGTCGGTAAAAAAGGGATTATTATGCAAGCGATTACAAATGAAACGAACGGTATTGTGAAGGTGGATGGAGATACTTGGACAGCTATTGCCGATGAACCAATTGATGCTGGAGAAAAAGTTATTGTTATAAAGAGGCATAGTACTATATTACAAGTAAAAAAGGAGAGTGAATAAATATGGTAGTCGCATTAACGTTAACGATTATATTTGCATTAATTGTTGTTACATTTATCGCATTAACAATAAAAATTATTCCACAGCAAAAAGTTGGAGTCGTTGAAAGATTTGGTAAGTTTCAGCGTGTAATGCAGCCAGGATTAAATTTATTAATACCAATTGTAGATCGCGTTCGTGTATATCATGACTTACGTATTCAACAAACGAATGTACCACCGCAGAAGGTAATTACGAAAGATAATGTACAAGTAGAAATTGATACGATTATTTTCTATCAAGTCGTTGAACCGGAACTTGCGACATATGGTATTTCGAACTATGAATATGGTGTTCGTAACATTACTTCAGCAACGATGCGTCAAATCATTGGTAAAATGGAACTGGATGAAACGTTATCGGGTCGTGAAAAAATTTCAACAGAAATTCGCTTAGCGCTTGATGAAGCAACAGAAAAATGGGGCGTTCGCATTGAACGTGTTGAAGTTGTCGATATTAATCCGCCAAAAGATGTGCAAGCGTCAATGGAAAAACAAATGAAAGCAGAACGTAATAAACGTGCGATCATATTAGAAGCTGAAGCTGCAAAGCAAGATAAAGTCCTTCGTGCTGAAGGGGAGAAGCAAAGTAAAATCTTAATGGCTGAAGGGGATAAAGAAGCACGTATTCGAGAAGCGGAAGGTATTAAAGAAGCAAAAGAATTAGAAGCGCAAGGGGAAGCAAGAGCGATTGAGGAAATCGCAAAAGCAGAACAAAACCGAATTGAATTACTTCGTGAAGCGAATTTAGATGAACGTATACTTGCTTACAAATCATTTGAATCATTAGCTGAAGTTGCGAAAGGGCCAGCAAATAAAGTTTTTATTCCATCTAATGCAATTGAAACACTTGGTACTCTCGGGGCAATTGGAGAAATCTTTAAAGAAAAACAAGCGAAGAAACTGCCTTTAAATAATACAGAAAAAGAGCAATAAGAGTGAAAAAGAGAAATGGGGTGCCATTTCTCTTTTAATTTTTGATTCGTGTAATAATAGTAGACAGTTTTTCCATTGTTTTGATGCACAGAGTTGTAACTAGTTTCCTAGCTGTTTTTAAGTAATATTTCTCAGAGATTTTAATCTATGTCTGTATTTTTTTACATAAATTTAAAAATATTCAAAATAAGGGTTTTAAATGTTAATAATATGTAATATATTTTAAATGTCTTAGTGAGTTATAAATAAAAATAGTTATGAAAAGTAGAAAAGAAAGAGAAGTTATTAAGTATTATAGAATTGAGGGGAATTTGTGAAAAAGGGAATTATTATTTTTATAGGGATTATAATTGTGTGTATGTCTGTATTTTTTGTATATCAATCACAGGGGGAAAAAACGAATACAGAGCGACAACAAACTGAAAAGAAACAAACAGAACCGAAGAAAGAAGAACAAAAAGCAAATGTGAATGTGAAAAAAGCGGATGCAAGTATAATAGCCAAGGAACTTATTTCAAATCCTAAAGAAGTATCGCTGAAACCCGGTGAAGAAAGTAGCGTCACTTTATCTTTAAAATTATATGATGAAAAAACAACAAAAGAAAATACGTTTAACCTAGGAGTAGATGAAGTAGAGTTTCTATCCGTTAAATCTAGAAATGATGATGTTGCAGAGGCAAATATAATGAAAAATGGGCAAGTGAAAATTATTGCAAACGAGTCCCCATCACAAAAAAGTACGGAAATTGAGATTACTTATAGAAATAAAAAGAAAAATAGAGAATCAGCAGTAAAGATACCTATTACAATTAACAATCAGGAAACAAATGTAACACAAGGATTAGAAGGGTATTGGCGTGATGAAAATAATAAAAAATTGTTTGTGAAAATAAATCAGAAAAATGCAAAGAAAATAGAGTTTCAAGCGTTTGATTTGTATGAAATCTGGTATACAGGTGATGTTCAATTTAATGCATTTAAGCAAAAAGAATTATTCGGAAAAATGAAGTATACACAGGCCTACGCACAAGATGGAGATATACCACCAGATGAAGAGTTCACCCTAGAGAGAGTTAGTGTAAATAAAGTGGTTGTGCACAAAGGGAAAGATGTATTGAATTTGACGAAATCGTCTAAAGCAGAATTCGAACAAGCACAGTTAGTTCCTGTTGGAGGGGACCAAAGTACCAATACGCAACCAAATCAAGGCAAAACTACACAACCAAAACAAGATAATAATGCAAAAACAAGTCAAAATAACAAACTAAATGGAGATTATTATAATATCCAAAATGAAGATAAACTTCTTGTCAGTGCTTTGTTTACCATGGTTGATGACAAAAATGCAACAATCCAAGTAGAACAGCGGTCTAATAATAGTAATGGAATAACAACTTCCATGATGGGGATGTTTACATCGAATGCCGTAAAGCAAAATGAGTCCACATGGTCATTCACATGGGTTGATAACTTTGAAACCAAAGGAACAGGTACTATTACATTTCAAGAAGGCAACGTAATATTAGACTTAAAAGGAAATCGAAATGGCATTGAAGGAAGAGGAGTAATAACTCAAAACGTAAAACTTAAAAAGGACTAGTAAAAAAACAGCACAGCCAAGAATTCTAAAAGACAAGGAAAGTTCAATCTTATACACATAGATAGGATTTTTCTTGTCTGATTCTTTTGAAATCCTTGTAGGATTAGGGTGTTTGAAAAAGTAAGTACATAGAATTATTTACCACAATGAGGTGGTAAAAGTTTGATTTAATTATTTTTCAAGAAAATTATTTAATGGAGATTCCGTATGTAGTGCGCTTTTTGGGAGAGATTTGTTGAATAAGAGAATACCAATCAACATACTAGATGGATTAACATGAGTAAGTACATGTATAAAAGGGGAAGGGGATTAGTTATATGCGCAAAGGATGGCTTTTACTTATTGTTATATTGATTTCATTATCAGGGTGTGGCGAAAAACAAAAAACTGAATTAAGTAGTGAAAAGTCACAAACTGAAGAAAGCAAACCGAATGAGCAAGCTACATCAAGTAATGAGAAACAAGAAGCTGAACAGAATAAGCCTAAGGAGCAGACTGTTGCAGGTGATGTAAAACAAAATACAGAAGAAAATAAGCCTAAGGAAAAAATAGATTCTAGTGGTGTTAAACAGGATGCGAAAGAGAGTAAACCTGAAGCACAAATTGAAACATCAGGTAAAACAGCAGATGAGGATAATCAAGTCAAGATTGGAGAGAATGGAGAGTATATTATAGATTTTGAAATAGAAAAAGGGACTAATAAAGTGATTTGGCATATTCCAGGGGCGGATGGACTTTTACAAATGTCAGTAGGGCAGAAGCTAAAACTCCACCATAAGAATATGGACCCAGATCAGCCACTTAAAATCTTAGTAAGTGCGGATACGTTAAGTATGGATGAAGTCCCTCATGAAGGAAGAGTTGCAATGCCTATTGAGGAATATACAATACATGCTATTAAGAAAGGTCAGGCCGAAATTACTATTGCTCCTAATGCTGATTTGAAATTTGGAGATAAATTCGGAATTAATATTAAGTGAAAAAGCGAACAGCGGAATTATAATTCCGCTGTTTTTGTGTCTACATATTTTATTGATAGAAAAAAACAAATAATTATTATAAATTATAATAAATGGAATATAAAGTTAAAAATGATAGTAAGAGCAGAATGGAGGGGGAAATACTAGACTACAAAAAGGAACAGGAAACGATCTTGAAAGAAACCGAAGAAGAATAAACGGAAAAATAATATAAAAAAAGATATATATTCCTAGCATTTTTCTTATATGCATATTTATTTTTTATAATATATTTCATATGATATGTAAGAGAGGAAAACAAGGGGGAAAGAATTTATGTGGGTAATATTAGCAACGGTTATACCGATTATTTGGTATTTCTTGGATTTACCAAGTGCTGCAATTGTAGAATATAGTTGTATTTTTATTATTATAATTTCTACAATTGCATATAAAAATGTAAAAAGTGTGTTGTTTTTTTTAGGTACTGTTATGCTATTCTTTGTAGCTGTATCTATTTCAATTCTTTTAGGTGCTTTTGCCATTTTACTTGTATTATTTGCAGCAGGAATATTGTATGATACAACGAGAAAAAAAGAACAAAATGATAAAAGGAATTATGGCGGAGGTTTTAACAGTAATCCAATTAGGGAACCTATAATAAGGCCCGCCAATACAGGATATGGCGGATATACTGGTACTTATGATCATATTAACGATTATGAAGAACGGAAGAATCAAGCTGAGGAAGATGCCCGCTTTTATAGACAACAAGGCGGTAATGAATATATGGTGGATGCAGCTGACGACTTTTTAGGACGTAGTCCGCAACAAAGAGACTATGAAGATGAGATGCATGCAGCTCGCTGTTTCGGGTGTGGTGAAATTGAACGCGAATGCACGTGTTGCAAATGTAATGACCATCCATGTATGTGTTGAAGTTAATGCGACCCATATCCCTGTGAATACTGTGATACCTGCGGTCAACCCGATCGATATTGTAGATGAGATAGATAAGAGAAAACACCATCTTAAGATGGTGTTTTCTCTTATTTGTTGTACACAATATAGCTTGCAATTTCTTAGTCTTGCAATTCGTTATTTATCCCGCTTTAATGGGCAGTAAGACCCCCACCTCAAAATTCAGCGAAAGCAAAGAAGTAAGGTGAGGGATGAAAAAAACCACTGATTAAAGTTTCAATTTATTTTATATCTGCTTTTTGAGGGGAAGTAAAAATATTCGAAATAAACGTTTTAAATGTTTCTGATTTGTAATATATTTTAAATGAATTAGTCAATTTTATATATAAATAGTTATCAAAAGTAGAAAAGAAAGCAAAGTTATTAAGTATTATAGAATCGAGGGGGAATTGTGAAAAAGGGAATTATTATTTTTATAGGGATTATGATTGTGTGTATGTCTGCGTTTTTTGTGTATGAATCACAGGGGGAAAAAACGAATACAGAGCGACAACAAACTGAAAAGAAACAAACAGAACCGAAGAAAGAAGAACAAAAAGCAAATGTGAATGTGGAAAAAGCGGATGCAAGTATAATAGCCAAGGAACTTATTGCAAATTTCAGTGAAGTATCACTGAAGCCTGGTGAAGAAAAAAACATTAATTTATCCTTAAGGTTATACGATGAAGGAACAGCAAAAGAAAATACGATAAACTTAGGGGCGGCTGAAAAAGAATTTCTATCGGTTAAATCAAAAGATGAAAATGTTGCTAAGGTGAAAATAACCGAAAGTGGGCAAGTGAATATCATTGCAAACGAGTCACCTTCAAAAATAAGTGTGGAAATTGAAGTTAGTTATAAAAATAAAAAGCATAATGGAGAATTAACAAGAAAGATACCTATCACAATTAAGGATTATGCCTCAGATGCAACAAAAGGGCTAAAAGGAATGTGGCAGAGTGAAAAGGATAAAACATATTTCTATAAGATAGTTGAAAAAGGTCAAAATATAATTGAAGTTTCTGCAATGGCTTTAAATGAAACGGACTACACAGCGGTAGTGAAGTTTACAAATATACAAAAAAATGTTTTTTCAGGGAAACCGGAATATACATTTATGTATCCTGGTACGCATCAAGAACCAGCTTTAGAATTTAAGTTAGAAAAACTTAGTAAGGATAAAATACGCATTACTCAAGGGGATTATCCAATGGTCCTAACAAGATCGTCAGAAAAAGCAATGGAGGAAGAGAGAGCAAAACAAGCAATGCCAAGTTCTGATAGCAACGCAGGAGTAAGTCAACCGGATGAAAATAACCCAAATGATGGCACTAAAAACAATACGGAACAATCGGAATCACTAAAGGCGTTCTTCGATCCTGTTGATAGTAACAGTGAAAATCAGGTAAGTGTATTCATTCAAACATGGGGAACTACTGAATCAAATCCGAATATAGATAAAGCTACGCTGCATGTAGAACAGCGCCTAAACAATACACTTACTGGTATGTTCGAAACGCAGGCTACAAAACAAAATGAAACAACTTGGATATTTGCTTGGACAGATGATATCGGTACAAAAGGCACTGGAATATTAGTTATTAACGGTGAGGATGCAACAATCGAACTCAAAAGTGAACGGAAAAGTGCGACAGAAGGAAAAGGGATTGTATCTTATAAAGCCCAATTGATGAAGACAGCTCAAGCTGAATTTTAATAGACAAAAGAGTCCTATACGTATGGATAGGACTCTTTTCTACGTCACTTTTGAAAGAATTATAAGTCTAGAGTACATGGAATTGTTAAGGGAAATAACGCCTTAACTAAAAGGGATTGAACAATTGTTAAAGCACTCTATTTTTTTATAAAAAATTTAGAGTGTGATATAATTGAATTTTGCGAATATTAAATAGAGGGAGTGGAGAATACATGCAAATACTACTAATACGCCACGGAGAATCAGAAGCTGATATTTTAAACGTACATGAAGGACGAGCTGATTTTGAATTGACAGAAAAGGGAAGGCAGCAAGTGCAAAGGCTTGTACAGAAAGTGAAAGCAGATTTTCCGCCAGATTTCATTTGGGCAAGTACATTAAAACGTGCTCGTGAAACGGGTGAAACATTAGCGGAAGGAATTGGGTGTCCCATTCAATTAGAAGAGGAATTAATGGAGTTCAATAATGGAGTGCAAGCAGGTCTTTCGTTTGAAGAAGCAAAGAAATATCCAGAGCCAAAGTTTCTTCATGATCGTTTTGAAAATGGGGAGTCATTTATTGAATTTAGAATGAGAATAGAAGGCATCTTTTCTAAAATCGTGACAGAGAATACATATGACCGAATTGCAATTGTTGCACACGGTGGTGTAATAAATAGTCTATTACGTGCGTTCTTCAAAATGCCAATTTCAATGGACTATTATTTTAAAATGGGAGATACGGGAATAAGCTTAATTGAAATTGATGGTGAACAAAAAACAGTACATTTCATTAATGATACGAATCATTTGGACGGGATGTAGAGACTTATGTACAAAGTTGTATTTTTCGATGTTGACGGTACGCTTTTAAGTGAGATTGATAGAAGTATGCACGAGAGTACAAAAGAAGCGATACATAGGTTAATAGAGAAAGGGATTCATGTAGTTGTTACGACAGGGAGACCATATAGTTTATGCATACAATTTAAAGAGCTAGGTATACATACAATTATTTCTGCAAATGGTGCACATATTAAGTGTGGAGAAACAGTTATACATAAATCAGTACTTTCAAGTGAAATCGTTCATGATATCTCAGGGTTTGCTGAATTACATGGTCACGGCGTTTCTTATTTTACAGAGGATTTTGCAATGAACGGGATAGCCTCGGATAATGAACGTGTAATTCAAGCGCTTAACGAGACTTTAAATTTAGCAAAGTATCCTGAAAAAAGCAGGGATTTGTCAGAAGAGGTCTATTGTTTATGTCTGTATGCGGATGAAATAGAAGCTCAAAAATTTCTTGAAAGATATCCAATGCTTACGTTTGAGTGTTTTCATAATTACGTTATAAATGTATTGGAAGATAGTGAAGTATCGAAGCTAACTGCAATTCAAAAAGTATTGGATCATTTAAACATTTGTAAATCAGAAGCTGTTGCTTTTGGTGACGGTGGAAATGATATTGAGATGTTGCAGTATGTAGGATTAGGGATTGCAATGGGCAATGGCGGACAAGAGTTAAAAACAAGAGCTGATTTCGTTACAAAGAAATCAAGTGAAGGCGGTATTTTATTTGCCTTAGAAAAATTTCATATCGTCTAACATACCTTTATTGAAATAAAGGTATGTTAGGATCTTTAATGTGCTCGCACAATAAAATATGTATTTGTCCACGATGATGATAAAAATGCGAGAGAATTTCAAGTAACCATTCAAACCGAGAATAAGAAACACCCCAATAGGCAGTCATAACTTCTGCTAATTCTTCTTGGGAATAGGAAAGAAATGTTTTAGAGAGAAGATTGTATCCTTCAATCATTATTTGTTGCATATAGGCAATTGTTTCTGGTGTATGTTCTAAATAAAAGGTGCGTAACTCTTTTTCCGTACTACCATTTAAAATGAGTAAATCTGCATGGCAAATAAGAGAAAGATGTGCACACATTTCAAATAATGATCGCTTTGAGTGAATGGGTTGTATTTTTAAATCGGCTACATTATATTGGTTAAGCAGTTGAATAGAAGTATCAACAGCAACTTGTAGTTGGTGTAATGCAGATTGAACAAACATTGTAATTCTCCTCATCTACGTATATAATAGTTTCTTGAGGGTATTATATCATACTCAAAATTCCGAAAATTCTAGTAGTTTGACTAGCATATTGAAAAGTATTATATTGTAAAAGGTCATATGAAACGTGAAGTAGAATGGAATGCAATTATTGAGTTAGGAGTTAGACCAATGAGTTTGAAATATGGAAGAGATACAATTGTTGAAGTTGACTTAAATGCAGTAAAACATAATGTAAAAGAATTTAAAAAACGAGTGAATGATGAAAATATTGCAATGATGGCTGCTGTAAAAGCGAATGGGTATGGTCATGGGGCAATTGAAGTTGCGAAAGCTGCTATTGAAGCGGGAATAAACCAGCTTGCAGTTGCATTTGTAGATGAAGCGATAGAGTTAAGAGAAGCAGGAATTAACGTACCGATTTTAATTTTAGGCTATACATCAGTAACAGCTGCGGAAGAGGCAATTCAATATGACGTTATGATGACTGTTTATAGAAGTGAAGATTTACAAGGTATAAATGAAATCGCAAACCGTCTTCAAAAGAAAGCGCAAATTCAGGTGAAAATTGATACAGGAATGAGTCGCATTGGTTTACAAGAAGAAGAGATTAAACCATTTTTAGAAGAATTAAAACGTATGGAGTATGTAGAGGTAGTAGGAATGTTTACACATTACTCTACGGCAGATGAAATCGATAAATCATATACGAATATGCAAACAAGTTTATTTGAGAAAGCTGTCAATGCAGCAAAAGAATTAGGGATTCATATTCCATATATTCATAGTTCAAATAGTGCAGGTTCAATGGAACTTAGCAATACATTTCAAAATATGGTTCGTGTAGGTATTGGGATTTATGGAATGTATCCTTCAAAAGAGGTAGATCATTCAGTTGTTTCTCTACAGCCTGCGTTGTCGTTAAAATCAAAAGTAGCCCATATTAAGCATGCGAAGAAAAATCGCGGTGTAAGTTATGGGAATACGTATGTAACGACTGGTGACGAATGGATTGCAACTGTACCGATTGGTTATGCGGATGGATATAATCGTCAGTTATCTAATAAAGGGCATGCATTAATAAATGGAGTTCGAGTACCTGTTATTGGCCGTGTTTGTATGGATCAGCTCATGCTAGACGTTTCAAAAGCAATGCCAGTACAAGTAGGAGACGAAGTAGTATTCTACGGTAAACAAGGCGAAGAAAACATCGCTGTTGAAGAAATAGCGGATATGTTAGGTACAATTAACTATGAAGTTACATGTATGTTAGACAGAAGAATTCCACGTGTATATAAAGAAAATAATGAAACGACTGCTATTGTAAATATACTAAGAAAAAACTGAATCGTTATGATTCAGTTTTTTATTTTTGACAAATGAAAAATGCTCTATTTGTACCGTGGGATTGAATGTCCTTAAAACCTACGGATTCTAGCGAAGAAATTATTTCTTCATTTGAATAACAAGCTTCTTCAAATGAAAAGTCACTTCTTGTCCAATTATAATCTATGTCATGTTGAAATAGTATAAAGTTCATGACTGCTTTTTTATTTTCATTATCATATGTAGAATCAATCGTACAAACATATTCATCTGCTGAAATATGAAATGAAGCACTCCAATTTTTAAGAAAGCCTTTTTCCATATTCATATCAAATACGAATGTACCTTCGCTATGTAATACGGAGTAGACATTATGAAAAACACTTTTTAATTCATCTAATTTCAAAATATGGTTTAAGCTATCGCCAGTAGAGATAACATATTGAAATTGCTCATTTATATTGAAATAGCGAGCATCATCGACGATAAAGGATGCGTCTGGAGCATTTTGACGTGCGTATTCAATCATTTGAGTAGAACCATCTATACCAGTTACTACAAAATGATTATCAATTAATTTCTTAGTAAGGTGACCAGTCCCGCAGCAAAGATCTAAAATATGAGAATGTGGTGGTGCGTATTGTAAAACGAGTTTTTCCAAAAGTAGATAGGAGTGTTCAGCATAATGCCCCCAATGTTTATTATAAATGGATGCGAAAATATCATAATCAGAATAAATTAGTTTTTTAGACACATGCATTCACCTCGAAATTCATTACATTATAATAATCATACTTCGTTTTCATTTCAAAACCACATTGTGTATACAATTTTAAAGCATGGTTATTTTTCATTTCGACGTCTAATTCAATTGTTGAAGCTCCTTTTGTAATAAGGGTATGTACCATGGACATAAGAATATCTTTTCCGTATCCTTTACCTTGATAGGAAGGATGAACGGCGAATCCTGATAGTGTAGTAGATTGCTCTTGTTTAGAAACTGTAATTGTTCCTATCACTTTTTCATCGATAAGAGCACTGTAAACTTGATGGGAAGATGAATCCATCATCTTTTGTAACCATGTAGCGGTGTTTTCTACTGAATCTCCAAACGCTTTACTAGAAATTTCAATCAGATCAAGAAGTGATTTTGAAGATGCAAGAGTAAGCTGTATAGCATTCTTCGTTCTTTTTTGCGCTTCATTTGCTTTGAACTCCATACTATATTCACTATATAAATAAGGCAGCTTCATATGTATTGCAAATGCTTTCCCAGAAGCAGACTCCCCATTCATAATAAGAAGAGCTTCGTCTGCCTCTCTTAATCGTATTTCTTTCATTGCGGTTTGTAAAAGAGTAGTACCTATATGTTGTTTCCTATAGTTCGGATGAACAAAGCCTAATAACTCAAGTTTGGTAGGTCTTTCAAAGTCATACATACTTAATGCACCGACTAATTGAGTATCGTCATAGAGTAAAAAGTCATTTATCTCTTCTTTATTACGAGCAGTTAAAAAGTTTACATGTAAATCTGACGAGTAATCAATTTGATCGTGTTGCCCGCAAATATGAGCTAAATCTTTCATTTGTTGTATTTCACATTCTGTTAAAGAACACTTTTTCTGAATTTCCATTTCATAACCCCTCACCTTCGTATTTAAAAATAGGATGGATGACTTAGCCACTTTTCTAACTCCACACTGCCCTGAACAGATAATAAACGGTACAAATATCGATAGGGACGTCTACATGCTACAAGATTAGGAATAGGCATGATGGTTTCATAACCTTGTTTAAAAGCATGAGCTTCCTTTTCTGTAAATACATATTCTAAGCCGATAAAATCAAATTCTCGGGGAGCAACTGCGTAAGCTTCTGTATCTACTAAACCTGTAATAGTTGCACCATCAGATAAAAACTGAGTAGGGTCCATATCAATTAAAACGAGCGTAGCTTCCTTTGGTGTTGGCAAGGAAGAAAGTTGTGATTCAAAAGTAGAAAATGCGTTACGGATGCTCGCAGTATCGGAATAAAATCTATTTACAAGTTCTTTACTGACATTTAGTATGTGAGACTTAAATTCTTCTAGTGGAACTTGGAAAGTACCTGATGGGTTTCCTGTAAACTCTGCTTGAAACGAATGAATTTCTGCTAGTCCTTTTCCAAGGCTGAATAAAATTGAATCAGATTGTCCGATAAAGGATTGGAGCGTACTTCCTGTTAGTTTTTCGACACTAACATACTTCCGGCCATTTAAAACATGTTTTTGCAAAATAGTGGGGATGGGCAAGTTAGTATGCTTTTTCAATAATTCGTGTATATGCTCTAAATGATGTACGTTCCTTGGATCGATTCCAAAAAGGTTTTTACATCCCCACCAAAAATCATTGTTTGGTTCTTCAGTCATTTTTGAGGAACGAACAATAACTTCTTCAAATGCTGTTTTAACAAGAAATACATCGCTTGCATGGTCTTCATAACCTGGATGTAAAGTTTGAACAGAGAAAATAGGTGAAGCGAATAGTTGTTGTAGCATGAAGGTGCTCCTTTTTTCTGTAAATTCTATAAATTCATTATATAACAGAATGTGTACGAAGTGGATAATGATAGGGACAACATAGAACTTAAATAAATTTACGGTGAGAAATCAGTGTGAAAATTATATTTTTCTACTTTTGTATGAATTATCAAAATAATTTTTCTGATGATAAATCTGTAAAAATACCAAATATAAATCTCATATTTTTCAGTAAATGAAGAGTTAAGCACACTTTCAATAGGGGTATAAAGTAGGTTATGAAAAATATTTCTCAATAATAAAATGAAGAGAAAAAAATGAAGAAGTAGAATAGATTCCTTTATAATAGTTTTAAATTAATTAATATAATTAATTATTAATTATATTAGATAGGAGAGAATATGATGGCAAATGTACTCGTAATAAATTTTCCTGGAGAAGGCCATATTAATCCGACTTTAGCTATTGTAAGTGAGTTAATTCGTCGAGGGGAAACAGTTGTTTCTTATTGTATTGAAGATTATAGAAAGAAGATTGAAGCAACAGGTGCAGAATTCCGAGATTTTGAGAATTTTCTCTCTCAAATTAATATTATGGAACGAGTAAATGAAGGAGGGAGTCCTTTGACGATGCTATCTCATATGATTGAAGCATCAGAGCGTATTGTTACTCAAATTGTAGAAGAAACAAAAGGAGAACAGTACGATTATTTACTATACGATAATCATTTTCCAGTAGGACGTATCATAGCGAATGTTTTACAATTACCTAGCGTTTCGTCTTGTACAACGTTTGCTTTTAATCAGTACATTACTTTTAACGATGAACAAAAATCGAGAGAAGTAGATGAAACGAATCCATTATATCAATCTTGTTTAGCGGGAATGGAACAATGGAATAAACAGTATGGAATGAAGTGTACTAGTATGTATGATATTATGAATCATCCTGGTGATATTACGATTGTATATACTTCCAAAGAATATCAGCCGCGTTCAGATGTATTCGATGAATCGTATAAGTTTGTCGGTCCATCAATTGCTACTCGAAAAGAAGTAGATAGCTTTCCTATGGAAGATTTAAAAGGTGAAAAATTGATTTTCATTTCTATGGGAACCGTTTTTAATGAACAACCTGAGCTATATGAAAAATGTTTTGAAGCTTTTAAAGATGTAGAAGCGACAGTCGTATTAGTTGTTGGTAAGAAGATAAATATAAGTCAATTTGAAAACATTCCGAATAACTTTAAGTTGTATAATTATGTGCCACAATTAGAAGTATTACAGCATGCTGATGTATTCGTGACACACGGTGGCATGAATAGTTCGAGTGAAGCACTATATTACGGTGTCCCGTTAGTTGTAATTCCGGTAACAGGAGATCAGCCTTTAGTTGCGAAACGAGTAAATGAAGTAGGGGCTGGAATAAGGCTAAATCGTAAAGAGCTCACTTCTGAATTGTTACGTGAGTCTGTAAAGAAAGTGATGAATGATGTAACGTTTAAGGAAAATAGTTGTAAAGTTGGAGAGTCACTTCGAAATGCTGGTGGGTATAATAGGGCAGTTGATGAAATATTTAAAATGAAAAAGAATTCGTACTTAAAACTTAAATAATGATTGGAGCACACTTACTGTAATATGTAAGTGTGTTTCTATAAATAAATTACATAAAAAATCATTGTAAAGGTGAAACTTTTGTGTATATAAACTCATATCTTTGTATTAGTAGAGAAATTACGTTAAAATAATACTAAGAAAATATATAAGTTTTGGGGGTAATGAATGAAGAAAGTATTTGAATACATATTATTAACAATTGGATCGATTATTGTAGCGGGTTCATTAGAGCTTATTTTAGCACCTAACGGATTAGTAGATGGTGGGGTAACGGCTATTGCTATTATGGCGAATAAAGTTGCTGGATTACCGCTTTATGGAGTGTTCTTAGGAATTAATATCCCAATTTTATTATTTACTGCAAAAGTAATGGGGAAGAAGTTCTTTATTCGTACATCCTATGCAAATGTTGTTACAACACTCGGATTGATTTATTTAAAACCATTTCCAGCAATTACAACTTCTGAACTATTAATTGTTCTTTATGGAGGAGTTCTATTTGGTGTTGGTGTAGGGATTGTAGTAAAAATGGGCGGAGCAATTGATGGATCAGAAATGCTAGCTGTTTGGATGAATAAACATTTTAAAGTGCCGATTAGTACATTTTTACTTGCTGTAAATGCAGTTATTTTTATCTTTGTTGCCATTCTATTTTCAATTGAACAAGCAATGTTCTCATTAGCAATTTTCTATATTGTTACGAAGATGATTGATTTCATATTAGATGGTATTAATCAAGGAAAAAGTGTTATGATAATTTCTGGTAAAAATAAAGAAATAGGCGATCTACTTATGAAAGAATTGCAATTATCCGTTACGTATCTACATGGAGAAGGTGGTTTTTTAGGAGAACATAAGAGAATCATTTACTGTATTACAAACCGTTTCATTTATCCGAAAATGAAAGATCTCGTTCTCTCTGTAGATCCAACTGCAATAATTGAAGCGTCTTATTCAACAGAAACAACAGGTGTCAAACGTCCGGGAAGGGCAGCGAGATCGGAAAAATAGTGAATGAAAATAGCTCCACGTAAGTATAACTTACGTGGAGCTATTCTTATTTAGGGAACCACGCTTTTTTCAGTAATTTGACAACAGTTTCGATACAATCCTCTGGAATACTGCCAAAACCGAGCAATACATATGACTCCTCCCTCACATTATGAACAGAATCGTATGTGGATAGAGGGTATAACTTAATGCGTTCTTTTGCAGCTGCATGAATAAGTTCTTGTTCATTCATCCCGTTATGAACGTGAAGTACAATATGAAGTCCGGATTGTTCACCGAGTATATGCACGTTATTTCCCATTTCGTTTGTAATAGATTTAATTAAAGAAATATGTTTTCTTTTATATAACGTACGACTTCGGTTAATATGACGTTCCCAATCACCACTTTGAATAAAGGTAGCAAAGGTAAGTTGTTGCATTGTAGAAACTGTTTGTTTATACATACCACCAAGTTCTTTATAGGTTTTTAGCAGGTGAGGTGGTAAAACGATATATCCCATTCGTAAAGAAGGTAAAAAAGATTTCGAAAAAGTTCCCATATAAATAACACGTTCATTTGAATCTAGCCCTTGTAAAGAAGGAATAGGTTTTCCAATATAGCGAAATTCTCCATCATAATCATCTTCAATAATATACCCTTTACAATCATTCGCCCATTTTAATAACTCGAGTCTTCTAGATAACGGCATAATGATTCCGAGTGGAAATTGGTGAGATGGAGTGACATATGCCACATTGGAACCCGATTCACGTAAAGCAGAAATATGAATTCCTTTATCATCTAAAGGGATAGGGTGAACAGGAAGGCCAGAACTTTGAATTATAGCAGGTATACGGTGAAATCCAGGATTTTCGATTCCGTATTCTTTTTTTGAACCAAGTAGTTGAAGTAGTAACCAAAGAAGTGGCTGCGTACCTGCTCCAATAATAATTTGATCAGGTGAAGAATGTACCCCGCGAGCATGATATAAATACTTTGAAATATGTTCTCGTAGAGCGAGCTCACCTTGTGGATCCTCTTTAGCAAATAATTCATTTTCATATTGAAATAAAGTTTCGTGTAATGCTCTTCTCCAGTTTGTTATTGGAAAAGATTTTTGATCAATAAGTCCTTGACTACAATCATAATCATATTGTTCTTTTTCTTTATTGTTAGCACTGTTTGATGTAATTTGCTGTTTCTTTTGAATAACATCAATATCAACTTCCGCAACAAAAATTCCGCGTTTCGGTTTGCTTTCTACATAACCTTCAGCTAGTAATTGTTGATAAGCAGATTCAACTGTAATACGACTTACATTAAGCTGCATAGCTAAATTTCTGTGAGAAGGAAGGCGTGTACCGGCACGTAGTGATCCTTGAGAGATTTCTCGTTTCATATATTCATAAATTTGTAAGTAAATAGGTGTTTTATTTTGTAACACTAATGGGATAGTCAAATCCATTTGTAGACGCTCCTTTTTATACTGGCCTTATAAAAAAGAATAGAACTGTCACTTAAGTTAAGGGCAGTTACTTTCTATAATGATGATATAACATTTAGAAAATTTTATAAATAGTAAGGGGAGAATCATAATGAATATTAAAGAAGTAGTAACAGAAGCAGATTTACATGAAGTATTTCCCGTATTACAGCAATTACGAATGAAACTTTCAAGAGAAGAAGCAAGTTGTTTATTTCAAAAAATGAAAGAAGAAAACTATAAACTATTTTCGCTACGCAATGAAGAGGATGAAGTTGTTAGTCTAGCTGGTGTAGCAATTTGTACGAATTTTTATAATGAGAAACATGTTTTTGTGTATGACCTTGTAACCGCGGAAGCTCACAGATCAAAAGGTTATGGTAAGGTTCTGCTGTCATATGTAGAAAAATGGGGGAAAGAAAAAGGATGCAGTTCTATCGTTCTTACATCTGCGTTTCCAAGAATTGATGCACATCGTTTTTATGAAAGAGAGGGTTTTGATAAGATAAGCTATTCTTTTTATAAAGCGTTATAATACTAAGTAGGTTCCGTGTGTGTAAAATATATGGAGCCTATTTTCTTTTTCAGATTTGAGTTAGGAACAGGTTTAGTCATATAATTTGTCGAATATTAGAAATTAACAACAGAATATTGAATGCAGAGAATGTTAGGAGCGTTTATACTTGGAAAAAATAAAGAAATTATCTATACCAAATGATGTAAGAGTCATTATTATTTCTGATATTCATGGAGAATTAGATCTTTTTAAGGAACTATTATATAAAGTTAATTTTAAAGATGAGGATTATTTAATTATTAATGGTGATCTTTGTGAAAAAGGAAGAAATAGTATTGGCGTCGTAAACTATGTGATGGATCTAGTAGTTAGTAAGCCAAATGTTTATGTAATAGAAGGGAATTGTGAAGTTGTAGTTGAAGCACTTGTAAACGAAAATCCTGCGCTAATACATTATTTATGTACGAGAAAGAATACAATTTTTAATGAATGGCTAGCACAATTGAATGTTACCGTTAATGAAGAAAGTGATATTTGTGAAGTGAAAAACATATTGATGGGTCATTTCTCAAAAGAAATAAAGTGGCTAACAGAATTGCCAACAGCGATTGAAACTGAGGATTATATATTTGTACATGCTGGCCTTGAAGATAGAGAGGATTGGAAAGAGACAGAACGAAAAAATGCGATAGCAATGCCGGAGTTTTTCAATCAATCACATAAAGCAAATAAGTATGTAGTTGTCGGTCATTGGCCTGTTGTAAACTACTCAGAGAAGGCACCGTCTAACAATCCAGTTATTGATAAGGAGAAAAAGATTATAGCAATTGACGGCGGAAATGCGATTAAAGAGGCAGGACAATTAAATGCATTTATCATTCAGAGGACAAGTGCAAGTGATAAGTTTTCTTATACATATGTAGACTATTTCCCGGAATATGAAGTAATAGCAGATTTTCATGCCGATGCAACAATGCAGGGCGGGGTTACCTATCCACATTATTACATAGAGCCTATTGAGAAGAAGCAAGATTACACAATATGCAGGCAAAAGGAAACAAATACATTACTTTCAGTGAAAGATGAATACATTAGGCAACTTGATTCAGGTGAATATACAGTGAAAACCGATATTTCTTGTGCACAAATAAGCGTAAAAAAAGGGGATATTGTTTCTCTCATTGATGGTAGCTGTTCAGGATATGATTTAGTTAAAAGAGATGGAGTAGAAGGCTGGATAGAGAAAGGGATATTAGTTGAGATAGAAAAAATGAAAAAGAAAACATGAAGCTGAAATAGGAGGGATGTAACCTCCTATTTTTTTAAGGTGTAGATTGCTTGCTGTCTTTAATAAGTAAATAAATCGTACTCGGTAAAATGACAAGCGTCATTCCTAAAATAATTGCTAGTATAGCATAACCTCTATACGGAGCAGAAACGATAAATGGAAGCCCCGCTAGGAAAATACCTGCTATTACCATTGAAATATTACAAATATTTGAAGCTCTTTTTTCAAGGTGCTTATCATTCCATTCCAATGAAACCGTTGATTTACTCGTATCAACTTTGGAACTGAAATAACCTATTAATATAAATAAAAGCCCTAATGCTATAAATATGAAATGATCAAGAGGAAGTGAAAAGCCAAGGGCGATGAGGGTAATGACAATATCGACAAAAAATAAGAATAGTAAAATAGTATTGCCGATCCAAAGGAGAAATTTCTGATTACTCGCTGCTTTAGATAAAGCTAAAAATAAAAAGAATACGAAGGAACATATAATTATATTTAAGATAACAAAAGTGCCTTTATCCATAGTTGATGTAGGTGCTCCATTGAAGTCCCATTTCGTAACAATACTTAATGGTAAGAAGAAATAGAGAATAATATTTGTCATAATAATAGTAAGAAATAAAGCAATACTAAATCGATTATTCATTAAATCACCAGCTTTCTACATGAATAATTGGTACCTTATAACAAAATTATACAATATAATAAATGATATTTGTTTTGATTTTTCAGAAAAAATATTATAATTATATATGAAATAAAGAGGAGTGTAGGAGGAAATTATGAATAGCGTAATAGTAAAAGGGGATAAAGTAACAATTCGTACAATTGAAGAATCAGATATAAAAACATTATGGAATCTCATATTTAAAGAAGAAAATCCAGAATGGAAAAAATGGGATGCACCGTATTTTCCGTTTTCAATGCAAGAATACTCATCCTATAAGGAAAAGATGCAAACTCGTTTACAAGAAGAACCGCTATCCAATTTAATTATAGAAAATAACGGTCAAGTTATAGGGACGGTCGGATTTTATTGGGAACATAAACCGACGCGTTGGTTGGAGATGGGAATTGTCATTTATAATCCGGCTTACTGGAATGGTGGCTACGGTACAGAAGCGTTAGCGTTATATCGAGATTTGTTATTTGAAAAGATGGAGATTGGTAGAGTAGGGCTCACGACTTGGTCTGGTAATGAACGAATGATGAAAGTAGCTGAGAAAATAGGAATGACTTTAGAAGGTAGAATGCGCAAATGCCGGTATTATAACGGAACGTACTATGATTCTATTCGAATGGGAATGATTCGTGAAGAATGGGAAGCGCTATGTGTAACAAAGGGGTGAAGGAATATGTACGCTATTATTGCTACATTTGATCGAGTGTTTACTAATAAAATTACAGAATTACAAAATGAATTAACAAATATCATTGGCACAAATCAATTAGCCGGAGTAGAACCTCATATTACGTTAGCTGATTATAATGAGTTAAATGTTCATTTGTATAAGGAGAAATTAGGGGAGTTTGTAGCTATTCAAGAAAATATGGATCCAGTAACTTTTCCTTCTGTTGGAACTTTTCCTACTAACGGAACGGTCTTTCTAGCACCGACTGTTACCGATGAATTGTTAAAAATGCATCATTCTTATCATGATTATTTTAAAACTTTTCATGACAACCCAAATTCATATTACGTACCAGGAAAATGGATTCCGCATTGCACGATTGCTAACAGGGTAAATATAAATCAGTTTTTAAATGTAATGGGATATGTATATGAAAAATTTGATTTTACAACAGCTTCAATTGAGAAATTAAAATTAATTAAGGTAAATTATGAAAATGGTTCTGCCATTTCTTCTAGTATATTAGCAGAATGTAATTTAAAGAGAATGGAGACATCGAGATGACTTATGTAATTAGAGAAATGAAGCAAGAAGACATTCACGCCGTACAATCAGTAGCTAAAATAGCTTGGCATGATACATACGAAGGCATTATTCCGAGAGAGATTCAAGACAATTTTTTAGACGAGGCTTATTCTGATGAAAAAATGAAATATCGTCTTGAGAATACACATTTATTCGTTGCAGAAGAAGAGGGAGAAGTAATTGGCTTTGCAAATTTTTCACCTGTTAGGCTGCAAAACGAAGCAGAATTAGGAGCAATTTATTTGTTACCAAATCAACAAGGGAAAGGGATAGGAAGTGCTTTATTACAAAAAGGGTTAACGGTATTAAAAGGAATTCGGAAACTATACATTCATGTAGAAGCAGCGAATGAAAAAGGAAAACGGTTTTATGAAGCGAAAGGTTTTGCGCAATTAGAGGAATTTGAAGAAGATTTTGAAGGGCATATGATGCAGACAGTAAGGATGGTTTTATACATATAAGGAGGACTAGAAGTGAAAATTTTTGATTTTAATGAAAAAGTAGGAAAGCAAATCACAGCATTTCAATCTAATTTCATAATGTCGAAAATAGTGAATCATCAGGGGAATATACATATCGGTGCTATGCATTTAAAAGAGAATGGAATAATTGGATATCATGAAGCAGTTGTATCGCAACTGCTTCTTATTGTGGACGGCGAAGGATATGTATGTGGGGCAGAGAAAGAAAAAGTGAAGGTGGAAGCGGGACAAGCTGTGTTTTGGGAAAAGGGGGAGCTTCATGAGACAAGTACAGAGCATGGATTAATGGCAATTGTTATGGAAGCGGAGGATCTTGAACGAGCGATATTAATGCCTATTAAAGAGGAGAGTTGTGAAAAATGATAGAAAAGGCAAATCGGGAAGAAACGGACGAAATAATACAATATGCAGCTCAATCGCTTTTTGAAGGTACGAGGGGAAATTGTCGTTTAAATACAGAGAAAGCGATTGAAATTACAAGGCCGATTGTAGAAAAGGGGGCGTATTATTTAGTCGTTAAAGAAAAAAACGTTGTAATGGGTTGGATATTAATAGGGGAAAATACGGACTATTTTTCTCATGAAAAACTAGGGTTTATATACGAATTGTATGTTTTTCCAGAGTACCGCGGGAAAGGATTTTCAAGAAAGTTAATGGAGGCTGGTATTAAGAAATTACAAAAGAATTATTCGGAAATTCGTTTGAATGTATTTGCTGGAAATTTTGCAAAAGAGATGTACGAAGAGTTTGGTTTTGTTGAAAGGCAGGTCATTATGACTTTGAAGTGAGAATAATAGTTTAAACGGGAGAAGAGAAAGAATGAGAAAAGAAAATGAGTATGTTGCGTATTTACAAAGGTTGTATTCTGAATTACAAATAAATTCCGTTTATATAAATGAAATAGGTCAAAATAATGATGTGTTAATTGTAAATGATAATTTAGTATTCCGTTTTCCAAAATATGAAAAAGGTATTCAGAAACTTCGAATAGAAACACAGTTACTAGAGAGAATAAGACCCTTCATTACGCTTCAAATTCCCAATCCAAGTTATCGAGGGTTTCAAAATGAAGTACCAGGGAAAGTATTTGCAGGTTATGAGATGATTGAAGGAGACCCGTTTTGGAAAAATGTTTTTACGGAAATAAATGATGAAAAGCGATTACAGAAACTTGCGTGCACATTGGCGAGATTTTTAAAAGAGTTGCATGAAATTCCGTTATCTACATTCGAAGGTATTATGCAATGTGATAGTACTGATATGTATTCAGAAATAAATAGTTTATATAGCCAATTAAAAGAACATGTTTATCCATTCATGAGAAATGTAGCGAGAAAAGAGGTCTCAACATCGTTTGAGTTATATTTAAATGAAAGTAGTCATTTTAACTTTACTCCTAGTCTTGTTCATGGGGACTTTGGCATGACAAACATTTTATATAGTGCAACAAAAAAGAATATTTCAGGGGTCATAGATTTTGGTGGGGCGAGCATTGGAGATCCAGCTTATGATTTTGCTGGCATATTAGCTAGTTATGGAGAAGAATTTTTACAACTATTTGAAGCCTATTATCCTAATTTAGAAGCAGTAAAGGAGCGAATGTATTTTTATAAGAGTACATTTGCGCTTCAAGAAGCATTATTTGGCGTATTACATAATGATAAGAAAGCCTTTGAAGCTGGAATAGCAGAGTATGTATAAAAGCCGATTTAAAATCGGCTTTTAATTATTGATACATCGTCCACATTCCAATGTCTTTAAAACCTAATCGTTTATAAATTCGTCCAGCAGCTGGATTGTTATAAAATAAACAAAGTGTTCGGCCTTCATTCGTAAAGTCCCGGATCATTTTTTGTAATATAAGCGAAGCATATCCGTTCCCGCGATAATTGGGATGTGTACATACGCCAATTACCATAGCGGATAATGAATTTTCAGCAGATGTAGAGGCGGATGCAATAATAGCGCCGTCTTTTTCAATATAATACGTACGTCCTGTATTTGTTTCGAGAGCTTGTCTTAATATTTTCTCTGATTCATTAGCAGTCGGGAATTCAGCGATGTTACTTCGTAATTGCATAATTCGCTCTACATCATCTAGTGTGGCAAGTTTAATTGTTTCTTGGGCAGGCGTACTAGGTATGTTGTCGGCATCTAGACATTCGCAAAAATACATTTCATTTTTGGAGCCTAATTGTAGACTTGGAGCAGTTTCAAACCTTTCTACAATAGTTGACTTACCAGAGAGTTTAAGCGGCTTATATGCGGAAAGAAGTGTCTCATAATCAGTGGTAACAAGTTCTTCTTTACTATAGGATATAAATGAATCGTGGAATCGGAGTAGAATTGATTTTAATGTTCCATTCTCTTTAAATACGCCCCATAGTTCTTGGAAATCTGTATCATAACCGAAGGCCTCAATATCTCCAATAATAAATAAGTTAAGGGCTGCTTCTTCTTTTAGAAAGGAAAATATTTGTTTATGATCTTTCTTTGTTAATTTTCGCATCATAACGAATCGACCTCTTTTTTTATTTTTCTAAATATTACAACTTAAGTTTTTTGAAATCAATATAAAATTTTATGTTTAGTTCACAAACTTTCGGAAAAACTAGGAAAGATATGACAAAGGAGGTTATGAACGGTGGATCATCCAATTCAAGGGTTAATGAAAGCAGCAATGGAAAATTTAAAAGAAATGGTTGATGTAAATACGATTGTTGGAGAGCCTGTTCAAACGGCTGACGGTGGTGTGGTGTTAACGGTTTCTAAAGTAGCGTTCGGGTTTGGAGCAGGAGGTTCTGATTTCCAAACGAATGATGGACAAAGAGCGCACGGTAACCCTGCATTTGGTGGTGGTAGCGCAGGTGGTGTTTCTATTACACCAGTAGCATTTCTTGTAGTGAATAAAGATGGAGTAAATATTCTTCATTTACAAAATGCGACACATTTAGCAGAAAAAATGATTGAATTAGCTCCACAAACAATTGATAAAATTCAATCGATGTTCCAAAAAGATGAAAAGAAAGAGGGAAATCATCATCCTCAAAACCCAGATGAAATCCTTTAAAAACGCCTGCTTATGAGCAGGCGTTTTTTCTTGTAATCACTATGTAATAAAACACATGAAATTGTAAATAGTTTTTGAAGTTTTTTCTATGTTTCTAAAATTTTTCATGTTAAAATATGCTATAGAATTGAAACATATAAAACGAAGGTGGCTAGGTGCTTTGTCTGGAGGATCTGACCAAGTAAAGAATATGATATATATTAATGGTAATCGTCGAGGTCATTGTTTTATTACATCAGGAATTACGTTTAAAGAGTTTGCAAGTAACATCCCTTCACCGCTTCATCAAGTGTTGCTTTTGAAGCATAACTTTGAATGGACAGATTTTCATTATCATACTTTATTTGAATATGTTGAGGAAGAAAATATACATAAGTTAATTCAAGCAGAGATTGATGAATTTGATGAATTTTGTTGGGTAGATTTTGATGATGCAAGCGATTTAGATGAACTAGAGCCAAAAGAAATTGCAGAGCTTTTATATTTGGCTCACAAAAAAGAACCACTTGCAAGAACGTTCTTTCCGTTATTGAAAAATAGATTTGTTTATTTTTCACATGATGACGGATGGTACAACAAAGTGTATTATCGTAGAATTGCTGATTTTGTAGGAATGTTAAGTAAAGTTATTCCTTATAAACTCGGTGCTTTCGGTAAGAAACGTTTTTCTTTTTTCCAAAAATCAAAAATTTTCCCAGCAATTTCAAAAGAAGTGATTATGGGGCTTATTCCATTAATGGAAGATGGTCTTTATATTGATCTGGCAGGGAAAATTGAGTCAAGAAGGGGTCTTGAAATTCCGGTATATGTAGTGGGTTCGTATGAAAGTACGGATGAGGTACTAGATAATATTGATGAATTGAAAGAAGAAGCAACAGAGACTGGTTGGCTTATTTTTGATAAGAAAGAACAAGAGTGGCAATGGGTTGTGGACTAAGAAAACTTGGCGCATGCAGTCAAGTTTTCTTGTCTTTTGAAAGGAGTACAAATGAAGAAATATTATACAATTGTGGGTATTGTAAGTATTATTCTTGTGGCAATTTTACTTATAACTTGTCCGAAAGAATCAGATTTTAAATTGTATCTAGAAGATAAGTATGCATTGAAATGTGACGAGAGTAGTTTTGAATGCACACAAAATGTAGATGGTAAAAAAGAAAAACTAAAATTTGAAAGTACAGATGCACGAAATGGTGTATTCTTTATGACTGTAAAGCAAACATTTAAAACAGAAGCTGGTGTTACGAAAGAATATAGCGGAGTAGGAATGTTTGGTACATTTCTTTTTGTTTCAGAGAAGACTTTCTAGTAATAGAAGGTCTTTTTCTTATGCTTATGTTCATATAGATGAAGTAAGACAAGCATAGGAGGGGTATTGATGAAGAAGGAATGTATTGTTTGTGGCGGTGAGGAGTTTTTCTCTTCTACATTATACGCACGTACAAAACAAGATTGGGCGTATGCACCAAATATGTATCGATTTGAAAAGGTGTTTATTGAGCATCGGGATGAAGAAAATTATCCAGTGTTTCAAGAAATTACAGCAAAGCATTGTTGTGGATGCGGTCATATTATGTTGTATCACGAATGAACACACCAAGTATAACTTGGTGTGTTTTTTTAAAACGCTGACAAAGCAAGCGGATAAAATAAAGTGAATAAAACAGAAAAACTACCAAAACCAATTGCGGTATATCCAAGTGTTCTCGCTCCGAAATTGACAGCTAATAAGCCAACTAAAATCGCAAGAGAACCAAGTGTAACCGGATAAAATGCAATGGAGAAAAGCGAAAGAAATAAAGCGACATAACCTATCATTGCACCAGTATTTGTACCTTCTATTTCATTTGCAATTTCTTTACGCTTATGTCTAATTGGTATGCCAGCTGGTGATATTTCAGCTGCATACTCTTCGTTTTTTTCACCACTTTTAAAATGATGATTTCTCTTTCTTCGCATGTACATCCCTCTCTTTCAATTGGGTGTACCTATAGTATCTTTCATAAAGAGAAGAACATGAGTATGAGTTAAACCCAAGTAAAGCAAAAATTGGAGAATAAGGATCCCATCGTTAGCATCTACATCTCCTAATGAAGATAAACAGGAATTTTGGAAAATGATGTAGAATGAAATGAGTGATAAACCGTGAAGGT
Organism: Bacillus sp. LSHTCR4; assembly: GCF_057197025.1. Classification (NCBI taxonomy): domain Bacteria; kingdom Bacillati; phylum Bacillota; class Bacilli; order Caryophanales; family Bacillaceae; genus Bacillus; species Bacillus sp. LSHTCR4. Next base: position 1,092,820 of record NZ_JBXUNO010000001.1, read on the forward strand.
AGGGGAATGCATGACGAAATTTAATTGGCATGAATCAGCAGAAAAGAAATGGGATAGTAGTGCAGAATTTTGGAATCAAAATAGTCAGGAGATGTGGGATAGCGGGAGTAGGAGTACAATTATTCCATTTTTTGAACAATACGTGAAGAAAGAAGCGAAAGTGCTTGATGTTGGTTGTGGAGATGGATACGGTACATATAAATTAAGTCACGCGGGCTATAAAGCAGTTGGAGTAGATTTATCAGAAGTGATGATTCAAAAAGGGAAAGAGCGCGGAGAAGGACCAAATTTATCTTTCATAAAAGGAGATCTTACTTCCTTACCATTTGAAAATGAGCAATTTGAATCAATTATGGCAATTAATTCTTTAGAATGGACCGAGGAGCCATTACAAGCATTGAATGAGATAAAGCGTGTTTTAAAAAGAGATGGATATGCATGTATTGCAATTCTAGGACCGACAGCAAAGCCACGCGAGAACAGTTATCCTCGTTTATACGGCAAAGACGTTGTTTGTAATACGATGATGCCTTGGGAATTTGAACAGTTAGCGAAAGAACAAGGTTTTGAAGTTGTAGATGGAATCGGTGTATATAAGCGCGGAGTAAATGAGAAGATGCTAGGTCAACTCCCTACAGAGTTACAACAATCGTTAACATTCTTATGGGTATTTATGTTAAAAAACGTATAAAGAAATGAAAGAATTTTTAGGAGGTAAATAAGTGCAGAAAATACAAAAAACTGATACAATATCATCAGAACCAATTAAAGGGGGACTAGGGTATATGACAACTACTACAACAGTTAAATCCGACATTGAAATCGCACAAGAAGCGAGTATGAAGAAGATTCAAGAAATTGCAGCTGATTTAAATATTTTAGAAGATGAATTAGAGCCATACGGGCATTATAAAGGTAAGCTATCTCTTGATATTTTTAAGCGCTTACAGAATGAGAAAGACGGTAAAGTTGTTTTAGTAACAGCGATTAACCCAACTCCAGCTGGAGAAGGTAAATCAACAGTAACAGTTGGTTTAGGTCAAGCATTTAATAAAATTGGTAAGAAAACAGTAATTGCACTTCGCGAACCATCTCTTGGACCAACGATGGGACTAAAAGGTGGAGCAGCAGGTGGTGGTTTTTCGCAGGTTGTACCTATGGAAGACATTAACCTTCACTTTACTGGAGATATCCATGCGATCACAACTGCTAATAACGCGTTAGCGGCGTTTATTGATAATCATATCCAACAAGGAAACACACTTGGAATTGATACGCGTAAAATCGTTTGGAAACGCTGTGTTGATTTAAATGATCGTGCCCTACGTAACGTAGTAATTGGTCTTGGGGGGCCAGTTCAAGGTGTACCACGTGAAGACGGTTTTGATATTACAGTAGCATCTGAAATTATGGCCGTATTCTGCCTTGCAACAGATATTCAAGATTTAAAAGCGCGTCTATCTCGCATCGTAGTTGCTTATAACTTTGCAAATCAACCTGTAACGGTTAAGGATCTAGGGGTAGAAGGTGCGTTAACATTATTATTAAAAGACGCATTAAAACCAAACTTAGTGCAAACGTTAGAAAATACACCAGCTATCATTCACGGCGGACCATTTGCGAATATTGCTCACGGTTGTAACAGTGTTATTGCTACAACAATGGCAGCAAAATTAGGTGATTATGTTATTACAGAAGCTGGATTCGGTGCTGATTTAGGTGCAGAGAAGTTTTTAGATATTAAAGCTCGTGCAGCTGGCATTAAACCAGAAGCTGTTGTTATTGTTGCGACGATTCGTGCGCTTAAAATGCATGGCGGCGTAGCAAAAGATCAATTAAAAGAAGAAAATGTAGATGCATTAGCAAAAGGTATGGAAAACTTACAGAAGCATGTTGAAACAATTCAAAGCTTCGGTGTACCTTTCGTCATTGCAATTAATAAATTCATTACAGATACAGATGCAGAAGTTGCATACTTACAAGAATGGTGTAATGAGCGAGGCTATGCAGTATCCTTAACGGAAGTTTGGGAGAAAGGTGGCCAAGGCGGAGTTGACCTTGCTGAAAAAGTGTTAAAAGAAATTGAAAAAGGTGAAAACAACTACGCACCACTTTATGAATTAGAATTACCATTAGAAGAAAAAATTCGTACAATCGCTCAAAAAGTGTACGGTGCAAAAGATATTGAATTTGCTCCGAAAGCACGTAAGCAATTAGCTCAATATGAAGGAGAAGGTTGGAGTAACCTACCAGTTTGTATGGCGAAAACACAATACTCTCTTTCTGACGATGCAACGAAATTAGGTCGTCCATCTGACTTTATCGTTACAATTCGTGAGCTAAAACCATCTATTGGTGCAGGCTTTATCGTTGCGTTAACAGGAACAATGTTAACAATGCCAGGCCTTCCAAAACAACCAGCAGCACTACAAATGGATGTAAATGAAGATGGAAAAGCAGTAGGTTTATTCTAAAAGGTTGTAATTCATCTCGTTTATCTGTAAACTATATATACATCAAGTGGCGCCTTTCCATCGAAAGGCGCCTGTTTTTTGGAGGAAATTATGTTTGATCCAACTGCTTTTGATAATTTAAAAGTAATCGTAGAAGGTGCTGTTTATGATTTTGATTTACATGGAGATATTCTTGTAACAAATCGAAAAGATATGATGGACCTTGCTTCATTAAGTCGTATATATCATATTTCATTTCAATTAACAGAACCATTCGAACCGTTAGTAGAAGCAACATTTTCACTATCTGTAGATGCAAAGAACTTGTCTAGTGAAATATTAGAAGTATCACAATTTACACCAGGTTGTGAAATGAAATTAGCATTTTCATTCCCGATAGAAAAACCAGAAGTAATGTGCGAAGAAATTGAAACTTTCATGCATTCTATATGGGGAAAAGAAAGAATGATTACGCAAAAACTTTCATACGAATATAATAAGCAAGCGATTTCATATCATAATAAGGTAGAGGTTCTATTTCAAAAAGCGATTACAGAAGACCATGTTGATGATTTAATAGCTGTTATTTCACACATGATAGAAACGGTGCGAACAATACAACATTTTCTTCAAAAATAGAGATAAAGGAGAAAAACAAATGATAAAAGATATGCAACCATTTTTACAACAAGCTTGGGAGAAGGCTGGTTTTAAAGAATTAACTGAAATTCAAAAACAAGCAATTCCAACTATTTTAGAAGGACAAGACGTTATAGCTGAATCTCCAACTGGAACAGGAAAAACATTAGCGTACTTATTACCCCTTTTACATAAAATTAATCCTGAAGTAAAACAGCCACAAGTTGTTGTTTTAGCACCAACACGTGAACTTGTCATGCAAATTCATGAAGAGGTTCAAAAGTTTACAGCAGGAACTGAGATTTCAGGTGCATCTTTAATTGGTGGTGCAGATATTAAGCGCCAAGTTGAAAAATTAAAGAAACACCCAAGAGTGATTGTCGGTTCGCCAGGACGTATTTTAGAATTAATTCGTATGAAAAAGCTAAAAATGCATGAAGTGAAAACAATTGTATTTGATGAGTTTGATCAAATTGTAAAACAAAAGATGATGGGCGCTGTACAAGATGTAATTAAATCTACGATGCGCGATCGTCAATTAGTGTTCTTCTCGGCAACAATGACAAAAGCGGCAGAAGACGCAGCACGTGATTTAGCAGTTGAACCACAATTAACACGTGTAACACGTGCAGAATCAAAAAGCTTAGTTGAGCACACATATATCATTTGTGAGCGACGCGAAAAGAATGATTATGTAAGAAGAATTATGCATATGGGCGATGTAAAAGCAGTTGCTTTCTTAAACGACCCATTCCGTTTAGATGAAATTACGCAGAAATTGAAATTCCGTAAAATGAAGGCAGCAGCTCTTCATGCAGAAGCAAGTAAACAAGAGCGTGAAGCGACAATGCGTGCATTCCGCGGCGGAAAATTAGAAATTCTACTTGCTACTGATATTGCAGCACGCGGTATCGATATCGATGATTTAACACATGTAATTCACTTAGAATTGCCAGATACAGTAGACCAATATATTCACCGCTCTGGACGTACTGGACGTATGGGCAAAGAAGGAACTGTTGTATCTCTTGTAACACCACAAGAAGAGCGTAAATTACTACAATTTGCGAAAAAACTAGGCATCGTATTTACGAAGCAAGAAATGTTCAAAGGATCATTTGTAGAAACGAAACCGAAAGCACCAAAGAAAAAGAAACCAGCCTTTACTGGGAAGAAAAAGCCTAGATAAAGAATGGGGAAGGCGTAACTATTTGTAGTTACGTCTTTTTTGTTTGTCATTAAATGAAAAAGGAATAATAACAGTATCTGTAGAAAGAAAGCTACATAGAATATAAAAATCATTAGGGGGAAATGCAATGATTCATAAAGTTGGACAAATTATGTTATATGTAAATAATCAAGATGAGGCAGTCAATTTTTGGACGGAAAAGGTAGGATTTCATGTAGTTGCAGAGGAAGATAACAAACAAGGAATGAGATGGATTGAAATCGCTCCAACTAACGGTGCTGAAACGAGCATTATACTACATAATAAAGAAGTGATTTCTAAAATGAGCCCAGAATTGAATCTTGGTACACCATCTTTAATGTTCTTCTCAGAAAATCTTGATCAATTATATACAGATTTAACAAATAAAAATGTTACTGTTGGAGAAATGGTAACTATGCCTTCTGGTAAAGTGTTTAACTTTGCTGATAGTGAAGGGAATTATTTTGCGGTTATGGAAAAGAACCAATAATAATATTGTTATGTGAAAATCCCCCTCAAACATATTAAGGGGGATTAAATCTTTGAAATGAATTTATCATGAGAGAGTTGTTTAATAAAAAATGTTCCTTTTTCAATAGCGGTTTCCATATAACCGACAATTTGATTAAACGTAAACACCTGTAAGTCTTCATGCAAATGTTGCTCTGGATACAACATATCTTCAAAAAGATACTTTCGAAATTCTAAAACATTTTTTTTAGAAACCTCTTCAATATCGACAATGTGAGCTTCTTCATTGAGAAGAGAGAAGAGTTGTTGTTCTTTATCGTAATAATGAAGCAACTTTGCATTTAACAATTTAAAATCGTTATAGTACATAGGTGCGATCGTTTCGTCATTTTCTATTCTATTTTTTAGCCAAGGTAGAAAAAAGCCACTTAGCCAATTATCATCGGCAATGAGGTGGGTATAATAGCCTAAGAGAAAAGGAGAATCCATTTGGGCTTTATATTTTTGAAAAAAAGCATCGAAATCTATCCTTCTCGTATAATTTTTCGTTGTGCCAGCGTAAAAATGTGAAGTTCCTTTTTCTTCTGCTGAATGAACCGCATCAGGGGCTACACCTCCAAGTATGAAAGAAGTTTTATCTTGAATACATAATTTCTCGGCAATCCTGTTAGCAATAATAGCATGCATAATTCGTGATCCCATGAATGACACCTCGGTTTCAAGTATTCATTTCAGGAAGAGGACTGAACAGTTAGTATTACTTTCCCTGTACTTTTTCTACTTTCGACCCATTCATGTGCTTTCCCTGCATCTTGAAGTGGAAAAGATTTCGTAGCCTTAATTTGCAAACGTCCGTCACGCAAATAACGGAATACTTCATTTGCAGTTTCTTGGAGTAGTTCAGGACGTTTTTTTCGTGTAGTTCCAAAGCTAAAACCGAGTATAGAGCGGCAACTTGCGTGTAAATCTTTCGTTTGAAAGTTACCAATTTCACCGCTTGCATTACCGAAATGAACGAGGCGACCATAATAAGCAAGACAGTTTAAACTTCTTTCCGAAACCGTTCCAGAAATAGAGTCTAAAATTATATTTACGCCTTCTCTATTTGTCAGTTCATTGACTTTCTCTACAAAATCTTCATCTTGATGACAAATAACATAATCAGCTCCGGCATCTAAAGCAATTTCTTTTTTTGCTTCACTTCCAACAGTACCGATAACTTTTCCAGCCCCTAATAGTTTTGCAAGTTGAATAGCAGTAGTGCCAATTCCACCAGCAGCTGCATGAATGAGTATAGATTCACCTTGTTGAAGCCTTGCTACATTTGCAAGTAAATTATAGCTTGTAAAAGATACGATAGGGCAAGCAGCTGCAGTTTGGAAATCGACTTCATCAGGTAAAACGAAAGTAAGATTTTCATTTGCGACAACGTATTCTGCATAAGATCCATTTTGAGGAAATGCAATGACACGTTGGCCAGGATAAATATTTTTCACATGAGAACCGACACGTTCTACTATACCAGCGACATCTATTCCTGGAATAAAGGGAAATGCTTTATTTCCTTTTTTGCCATATCGTGATTTAACGTCGGCGAAATTTACACTCGTAGCAACAACACGAATTAATACTTGATTTTCTGCAATAACCGGCATATCCACATCTGTATATTGCATCACTTCAGGACCACCGAACGACGTTACAATGATAGCTTTCATTATTTATCCCCCTAAATTTGACTATATAAATCATTTTAAATCTTCATTAGGGATTGGAAAATTATATAATTGTTATGCATGGTTATAAGTGAAGCTTATGAACGTATTGAATCATTATATTAATTTATATAAAAAACTTTTGAAAAAATCGAACGAAATATGGATTACTTGCCAATATAAAGTGTAAGACAAAGGAGGGATGGTACATGAAGAATGAAATAGTGTATATAGATTTAATCAAATTAACTTTATCAGGCAATAAAGAAGCGTATAGCGAATTGTATGATGTAACGATTCACGAAGTATATAAGACAGCACATTTTTTAATAGATGATAAAGCGGATGTAGATGATGTTGTTCAAGAAATATACATACAGCTATATGAATCGCTTCGTAAGTATGATAGCGAGAAGCCATTTCGTCCTTGGTTCATTGGACTTGCGATTAAGCAAATTCACTCTTATAGAAGAAAGAGGTGGATGCGACTACGAATTATAAAAAAAGCAGAAGAGCAAAGAAAACCAGTACAAATTGATTTTTCTAACGATGTTATAAGTAAAATATCAAACCAAAAACTAATCGAACTTATTCATAAATTACCGTATAAATTGAAACAAGTTATTATTTTAAGATACTTGCACGACTACTCACAAGAAGAAGTAGCACAAATATTACATATTCCAATTGGTACTGTGAAATCTAGAATTCACGCAGCATTAAAAAAACTACGTCAAAAAGAGCAAGTAGAAGAAATCTTTTTAGGAGAGGTAGGGAATGTGAAATGAGTTTAGATTGTAAAGTCCGAGAATCTATACAAGAAGAAGCCAAGAGGATTGTTGCCCCGCCGGAGTTGAAAGAAAAAGTAATCGTTCAAATAAAAATGAATCGTGGTGGAAGTAAGAGGAAAAAACGCCTTATCGCAGGAGTACTTGCAGCAGCTTTTTTAATCCCGACGACTGGTTTTGCGTATCAATCTATTATGGCAGATGGTATATACGGATCTTTTGAGAATTTTAAAAAACATGCTGGAACGATGACATTAGAGGCGTACATGCGTTTTAGTGCAAAGTTATCTGAAGCGAAAGATGAAATGGGTACGAAAGAATATGAAGAGTTTACAAAAGAACTAAAAAAATTAACAAATGCAAAGCTTGCGTACGGAGATTCGAACGGTAATATTGATTATGATGCATTATCACCAGAAAAAAGAGAAGAAATGAAAAAGGTAAGTATGGGCCTTCAACCATACTTTGATAAATTAAATGGTCATAAATCAAGTAGAGAAATATTAACGCGAGAAGAGTTTGATCGCTATATGGAAGCTTTAATGACACATGAAATCGTACGGGTGAAAACAAAATCAACTGGTGCAATAAAAGTAGAAGAAATACCTGAGGCGTACAAAGAAAGGTTTATTAAAGCGGAGCAGTTTATGGAGTATGTAAATGAAAAGGTGAGATGAGTAAAAAAGCTCAGAGCCTAAGGTCTGAGCTTTTTTATTGAAACGTAAATATATTAACCACCTATGCCTTTTGCTAGCAATAGGAAATATACAACTACTAGTATTAGTCCATTTAATACTGTACCAACTATTCCGCATAACCAATTTTATGATGCGATTGCAAAAATAATACCGAGTAATGAAAGTATAGCTAGAATCGTAATAATTAAAGTTAAATTTGCATTAGGTCCTCTTAAAATAAAGAAAGAACATATACTTGCGAGAAACATTAGACACGAGAATCCCAAAAATCTATACATAATAATTCTCCCTTGATTGAAATATAATTTGACTTAGTACTTGATTTTCTTTAGTTTAACATAAATTTCCTTTTCTCGTGGATAGCGACTTTTACAAGTAATATTGCATTTATAAATAAACCGCCGGAACCAATGACATTTAAGTATTGGTCATCAATTATATTTTTTTATAGTTGCATTGTCCTTTTGTATAAAACAATCTAAAAGTGAATAACCAGCTATTAAACTAACTATCGTAACAAAAGTTGTATTTATAAGAATAATATTAGCTAAATAAGGTAAGTACGAACCAACTGGTGAAAAGAGTAGAGCTGGAGAAAAGGAAATAAATAGTGTAGGCAACGTAATAGCAACAAATTTATCCGGTTGAAAGCTCCAGTTTTGTTTACTCGTTTCGCGATTAATAGATTGAAGGAATCGTAATAAAATACCAACTATAAGAGGGAAGAGTGTAAAATAGAATAATCTTGGATAAACGTTAAAGTTCACTTGCGCGTCTGTATCTAAATAAAATTGAATTTTCACTCCGACAAATAATAATAAGACGATAAATAATGTGAAGCAGAGGTATAGCATCACTTTTTGCATTACATTCCACCATCCTTTACTCAAAATATATTCAAAAAAAGAAGAGATATACAATAACTACTGTTGTATATCTCTTCTTTTACTGTTAGTTAATAGTGGATTTTACTTTTTCTTGCTTAGTGAAATAATCAATAATGCCCATTGCACTAATTTCTATATCTAGATGTAAAATGTTATAAACGGAATGATCTAATGGGACGTTTAACTTTGTAAGGTGAGAAGAAATCTTATCCATTAATAAGATTTGTAAAGCTTTAGTCGCTTCATCGAAATCATTATACTTTTCAAAGACCTCTTTACCAGTATGAACGAAAATAGGTAACCAATGTTCCAGTTGGTTATATATTTCTGTAACATTGGATGATGCACCGTAATGGCCGAAATAAATTGTATCTACGTTCATACTTTGAATGTGATTTTTAGAAGCAATCATCGCATCTGGTTGGAATTGAGAAGGAGACGTTGAGGGTAGATACAGTTCTACACCAAGGTCTGCAAGTTCTCTATAATAAATTCCAATTGTATCGCCAGTGAAAATACCATTTGTTAATGAATCGTGAATGCTAATATGGTGCTTAGCATGTCCTGGTGTATCGTAAAATGTAAGTGTACGGTCTTCTGCAATTTTTAATGTATCACCATGTTGTACAATACGAACACGTTCTTCTTCTATAGGAAGAATTGGATCGAAAAGTTTATCGAAATCTTCTTTGTACACAGCTTTTGCGCCTAAAATGAGTTTTGTTGGATCAATCATATGACGAGCACCACGAGAATGCACATATAAAGTAGCATTTGGGCACTTTTCCATCATTAAACCAGCCGCGCCAGCGTGATCTAAATGAACATGTGTAACAATAATGTTTTTAACATCGTTTAAATCAATATGTAATTGTTGTAAGCCGTCTAAAATATACGGAAGAGAAGGGGCTGCACAAGTTTCAATTAAAGTAATATCGTCACCTAATAAAACGTAAGTACCTGTTCGTTCATTATGCTGTAAATCAAAATCATCAATAAGATATAGGTGAGAAGATAATTGCTCTACTTTTTTCATCTTTACCACTCCTTATATACGGTATGTAACTATTATACGCTAAAAATACAAAAAGGCAGAAAACGAAAGATTCGTCTTCTGCCTTTTTGTATTTTTCTTATTGCCTTTGTTGTTTATTAATAGACATAACGAACAGCCCAACAATGCCGCCAACTAATGGAAGCATAATCTCTCCTGCTAAATTAAAGTAGGAGCTTAAGAATAAACCATTAACATCGATTACCCAACCAATCACATACAATAACATCATATATAGTACGAAATAAAACTCGCGATTTGAAATCGTTTCATGTTGTGCAGTTTTCATATTGAACACCATCCTTTTCTATAATAATAGAATATAAACTGTCACATTTTGTTCACAATTTAATTGTAAAACTTTCCATCATAAAAGTCTAGTATATTGTGTCGAATTTTCGAATAATAATGAAGCGCTTTCATTTATGGAGAGAAATATGTAATAAGAGCCGTAAATTCACGAATGTAGTATAGTATAAACATAGAATGATAGTGAAGAGAGGGGCATAAACAATGACAGTTTATGATTTTTCAGCTAAAACGATAACAGGTGAAGAAAAATCGTTAAAAGATTACGAGGGAAAAGTACTTCTTATTGTAAATGTAGCTAGTAAATGCGGGTTTACACCGCAATATAAAGGATTACAAGAAGTATATGATAAATATAAAGACCAAGGACTTGAAATACTCGGTTTCCCTTGTAACCAATTTGGAGGACAAGAACCAGGTACAGAAGCAGATATTACTAGTTTTTGTGAGTTAAACTACGGTGTAAACTTCCCGATGTTTGCAAAGATTGATGTGAAAGGCGATAAGGCTCATCCTCTGTATACATACATGACAGAACAAGCACCAGGTTTACTCGGTATGAAAGCAGTAAAATGGAACTTTACAAAGTTTTTAATTGGAAAAGACGGAAAAGTAGTAGGGCGTTTTGCGCCGCAGACGAAGCCGGTGGATTTAGAGGTTGAGATTGAGAAGGTACTTGGGGAATAATTAGCATTTTCACTTTACTTAAAAAACGCCTCAAAGAACTACTTTGTTCTTTGAGGCGTTTTCTTTACATTCACATTATCAACATTAAATTGCTGAATGGAAGTCATTTGATTTAGGCGGAGAAGCTGCTTTTTTCATAAGCACTTCCCATAAGTGTACGGATTTTTTCCATTCTACTGAGGCCTGTCCCTTTTGATACATAGCATTCTCATAATTGAAAGTAAGTTGTTGCATATCGGCCGAGTTGTAAAGTGTATCGACATGGAGAGCATATTCTCGGAATGTTTGACTCTCTCCTCGTTGTATACCAATTCTCGCAAATTGTTTTAGAAGTGCATCGTAAGCTTTTGTAAAAACGGCATCATCTTTTCGATATTTATAGAAAAGAATGATAAAAAATGTAATCCATTTCATTCTAGTGATGAAGAGAATGTATCCTATAATACTAATTGGTATCGAAGAGAGAAATACGTACCACCAAGAGAATCTATTTTTAGTATTTGTAATCTTTTTAGTAGGAGTTTCTTCAGTATCTTCTATTAAACTTTTGAGCTTTGCTTCATTGTTTCTTTGGTGCATTTGCGCGTTTTGAGAATTTGTTTCTTCGCGATTTTGTATAGTAGGAGCAGGAGTATTATTTATAAAATTATAGGGATTAGTAAATCCTTTTGTCGGTTCGAATGGAATCCATCCGTATTCTGGGAAATATACTTCGACCCAAGAGTGTGCGTTATCGTTCGCGACTTTATAAACATCCTCACCTTCAGCACCAACCAGCGTATTATCAAGAGTTCCTTCTGTATAACCTTTTACCCAGCGAGCTGGAATCCCAGCAGAACGAAGTAACACAATCATAGACGTCGAAAAATTATTACAGTAGCCGCTTTTTGTATCAAAAAGGAATTGATCTACATAATCTTGGTTTTTGGCAGGGAATGAGACATTCGTTGTTTCATATACAAAAGAATGGTCGGTGAAATAGTTTTCAATAGCTAATACTTGATCATATCTGTTGTCTTTATCCTTTGTTAGATTACCAGCTAAGTCTCTTACTCGCTGTGGTAATGATTCGGGAAGTTGCGTGTACTTTGTCATGAAATAAGGATTTGTTTCTTGGCCTTCATTCGTTTTTACAGCTTTTAAGTTTTCTATGGAAAACTCCGGAACCTCATATGTTACTTTATATGAATGTAAAGTAGTAGAAGAGTCTCCGTCCATCGTATAGATTTTTTCTGAAAATGGGTCAACGTTGTATGATACATCAGAAGAAGCCTCAACTGATACTAATCCTGCTGGATAGGTAAGGTGAGGATACTTTTTTTGCATGGTGATTGTTGCCTTAGTTGTCTCTTTTTTTGTATTTTGTTCGTACCAGCTCACGACGTCGTTTTTATTTTTAAAAGAAACCTTCTTTTGCTTTTCAGAAACTTCCCAGCCTTTTCCGGTATAAAAATCTTTCGTTTCGACTCTCCAATATTGTTTGTTTTGCGTTTGTGCTGTGAAAACAATTGTAGGATCCGCCTTAAAAGGACCACCTAATCGCGAGTCATCTAAACCATATCCAATTTTAGAAACTTCTTGTTTTTTACTTGCTTCGGATGTGTTAAATTGTAAAAAATCCATTGGGTTTGGCCATTGAGGACCAAATTTTGGAGCGAAGTATGCGATGGTCGCTGACAATACAATAAATATTGTAAGAGGTCTAAGTAATTTTGAGATTTCTCTAGCATAATTTTGTAAGTGTTCATTCTCTTTTATTCGTTCTATGCGGATAAGACTAAGTATAAAAAAGCCGATGACAACAGTACGAATAATAGCGTAGTTTGCATTGTATATATGTAAGTTATGAAAAACGGTGATATAAATAATAGTCAATATAAGAAATAACAATCCACGCTTTTTATGAATCATCCAAAAAGAGATGAAAGCACTTAAAAACCAAAATGATATAAAAAATAAAAGTGTTGGAAAAACGGGAGAAATATCTAGCAAATTCCCCTGAAATAACAAGGAGGAATTTCGAGACATATCAGTAAAAAATGTCGTTAGCCAAGATGGATTTATAAAAGTATTTTTATAATATAGGAAATGAATGATGAATAAAATCGTGACGACCTTTATTGGAATCTGCCACCTTGTTTGAAAAAAAGAGAGAGTGAAGCAAATTCCTATAAATATTACAAAAATATCTAATCTCCCTACGTTTGTAATATCTATAAGGGGTCTTAGCCATTCTAGTAAAAGTAGAAATGCACATACATGCATGAAGAATCTACTCATATCCCATTTGTATTTTGTTTGTAATGTTGTCATTTGCTCACCTCAAAAAACACATTTGTATATCGGTTTTCATAAACCACATTTACAAAAATTTTTCGTTTTTGTAGAGTTTCTAAAATACTTAGTTCTCGATGTGAGAGTTGATTCGGTTTTTCTTTCACGACAAAAACTAGTAATTTTCTATTTTTTATAGCAGCACAATCAGCCGCCTTTTGAATGTCGGGAGAAAGATTACTGGTCACGAGTATAATCGTTACAGGCACATAAACTTTTCTTAATTCCATTTCTATACTCCGAGAGAGTGGGAATACACTGTCTGCTTGTACTTTCGCTAAATGACAAAAGATTTGTTGCAACTGGCTATCTCCATTGTCTAAAGGAAAAAAAGTACGTTCTTTTCCGACAGACACGAATGACGCTGGTGAATTTTGCTTCAAGACAGCCCTCACAATAGAGGCAGTAAACATTACAACTGATTCGAATAGAGGAGACTCGGTTCTGTCCATGAATAACATAATATTATGGCTGCGCTGTTGTTCAAATTCTTTCGTCATAATATTGTTCGTTCTTGCAGTTGCTTTCCAATCAATCCATGAAAAGCGGTCACCAGGTTTATATTCTCTGACACCGACAGAAATGGTAGAGTCTTTTGCTAAATTGAGATTTGCAGAAAGCGCCCCTTGTTCGAAATGATTTTCCAATTGTCGATACGCTATATCTACATACTGCGGATAGACTAAATATGTATCTGGAACTGAAAAAGTTACTTCTTTCTCCATCATGCCGAATAAATCACCAGTTTTGACACGTACGCTTGAAAAAGTGTGTTCTCCTCTAGGGATTGTGTCAATAGCATATTGAAACGAAATATTTCGTTTCAATCCTGGAAAGAGTATTACTTTATTCATCTTCATTTGTTTACAATTTGTAAATTGTATTGGTAATTCATCTTCTATAATTAAATAAAGTAAGGGGAAAGGAAATTTTCTTTTTATTGTAATGGTGCTTACAAATCGTTCTCCAGCTACATAATCGTTTTGATTTGTTATTCTTTTTACTTCAGCGCCCCGTAAAGCGTAGAAGGGAAGGAATAGTGAATAAAGGCCGATAGGAATCATACTGTAAAACAGAAACCAACTTACAAATCCTCCTTGAAACATAGTGTATACAAATGTTAAGACTAGGCATAAAGGGATTAGTAATAACTTCGTAACGTGATATAGTGCTCGTAGCATGCGTTTCATCAAAGGTTCATCGTCCTTTGAGTCGGCACGGCAGTTCGTGCAACGATTTTTGAAATAACTTGTTCCCCTGTTATTCCTTCAAATTTTGCTTCCATTTTTAGAATAAGTCTGTGAGCTAACACGTAAGGAGCTAAAAATTTAACATCGTCTGGAATAACATAATTTCTGCCATGAATGAATGCATAAGCTTGTGAAGCTTTCATTAAAGCAATTGAGCCGCGTGGACTTGCGCCTAGCTGTATAGAACTATAAGAACGAGTTTGACTAACAAGCTTTACAATGTAATGCTTGATTCCTTTGTCCATACTTACTTCCCGTACGCTTTGTTGTAAATAAAGTAATTCTTCTATTGTTGTAATAGCTTGTAAATGGGAGAGGGGGTTCGCTTTTTCCATCCGGTTTAAAATTTCAAATTCTTCTTCTGGTGTAGGATATCCCATTCTTAGTTTCAATAAGAAACGATCGAGCTGAGCTTCTGGTAGAGAATATGTTCCTTCATATTCGACCGGATTTTGTGTAGCCATTACAAAAAACGGTTTTGGTAACGGTCTAGTAATGCCATCTATTGTAATATTGCCTTCTTCCATACTTTCAAGTAGAGCAGACTGTGTTTTTGGAGATGTACGATTAATTTCATCAGCAAGTATAAAATTCCCCATGATTGGTCCAGGCTTGAACTCAAATTGGAGCTCTTTCGGATTATAAATAGAAACACCTGTAACATCTGACGGCAGTAAGTCAGGTGTGAATTGAATGCGCTTGTAATCAGCATCAATGGATTTAGAAAGAGCACGTACTAACATTGTTTTCCCAACGCCAGGCACATCTTCTAATAGTACATGACCTTCAGCCAAGAGAGCTGTCAAAGCTAAGATCGTTTCTTTTCGTTTGCCGACCATTAACTTTTCAATATTGTTAATTATTTTTTCTATAATGGGATGTAATGAATCAAGCTGGTGCATGGTAATCCTCCTAATGTGTTATTATCGTTTTCTAATCTATTTAGTGAAAAATAGAATGTATTCTTCTATTTGTGAGTAGTAAAGCTCTTATTTTAAATTCTGAGAATATTCAGATTATTTATTGTGATTACATCTAGTATAATTGTTTCCGCAACTAAGGGCAATATGGTAAATAATGAATTGTAGTTTTATATGAAACATGCCTTGATAAAATAATATTGTTAAAGAAAAAATTCCTTACATGCAATTTACAACCTTTTCTTTATGGCATTTTTGAAGTAATGTCAAAACTCTTTTTCATATATTTATAAAAAACGTAGGAATTTTTCCTGCGTTTTTTCTTTTGCAAAATAGTCGATATCTCAAAATACCATTCTCCTAATAATCACGATTAACCATAACCCTCCACAACAGAACAAAAGATGTTCTCACAAACTTATTTTCTACTGAATTTTTGACAATCTCTTGAACTGTGCGAAATGTTGGCTTGTACACGATTAAACAAAGTTATTTGAATCATAATAAAATGACTACTGTAAAAGAAGTGGATGCTGCTATGCAAGCTGATATGAACTATTGGGGCATGCAATCAAACTCTGTTTAAACGATTCGTAGAGCCTTATATGCAGAAGTAAAAAGCTTTTTTATAGTATGGGAACAGTGGAAGGAAAATCCTCATATTTTTAGAACTAGATTCTTTAGTAAGACTAATGGATATTGTGAAATAGTACACTTAAACTAAAGAATACAGTTTAGGTCAATAAGATAAAATTATGAATTTGTATAAATAATCCATAATTTTCTTTATGAGTCATATTTGATATGTTAAAGAAAAGAGAGGGGAGGGAAATGAAATGAAATAAGAATTTTTGATGCGTATTTTCATATTATTGAGAAATAAGGGTGTTTTCCGATGAATTAAATGTGATCCATATTTAGTAAAGGGTTTAATCGAACTAAAATATATTTAGAATGGGGTTTTAAATGTTTGTATTTATTATATTAGACGTAATATTACCAATATTAATATTGATGCTAATTGGTACAATCTTACAAAGAAAGTTTCAATTTAACTTAAAGCAGCTATCTACACTTATTACTTATTGCTTGATGCCAGCGGCTGTATTTGTGAATATATATGATATTCGTATAGAAATAGATTTATTGCTCCAAATAATATACTATTTAATGCTTTATAGTCTAAGTCTGATCATAGTAAGTCATTTCATTTCAAAAATATTAAAGTTAGAAAAAGGAGAAAGTGCAGCTCTAAAAAATAGCATTTCGTTAATGAATTCCGGTAATTATGGATTGCCAGTAAGTCAATTGATTTTCAGTCACAATCCAGTGGGGGTTTCCATTCAGATTTTCATTGTAATTTTCCAGAATATTTTAACTTATTCATATGGGATATATAACTTACTATCAGCAACAAAAACAATCGGAAGTATTATTCAATCATTTTTAAGACTGCCTGTATTTCATGCACTCATATTAGGGGTTCTCTTTCAATCTTTTACAATTCAAATACCTAATTCTATCTTTCTACCTCTTAATGAGCTCGCGAATAGTTTTGTTGCAATAGCACTCATATTGCTAGGAGCGCAATTATCCAACATTAAGCTTAATTTTTTCCATCGAGTCATAACATGGGCTTTAATTGGAAGATTATTTATGGGACCATTATTAGCACTTGCCATGATATACCTACTAAACATTGATGGTATTGTTGCACAATCATTATTTATTGCAAGTTCTTTTCCTACTTCGAGAAATACATCAACCATTGCTATGGAGTATCAAATAGAGCCTGAATTACATGCACAAATCGTTTTATTTTCAACACTTTTCAGCGTTATTACAGTAACTGTCGTTATTTATTTGTCATATATTTTATTTTGAATATACGTGCAAAAACGAATAGATTTGATGCGGTAAATGATGGACGGAAATCCCATCGATATGAGAAGAAAACAGTCTTTGATATATTGGGGTTGTTTCCACTTGTACCATGTCTGATAATCAAGCGACTTAATTCAAAAAAGGAAACTCATTAGGGATTATTTCGTATGCAAATCTTTAAAGCATCTACATATAGACTTGCGAAAAAAAGACACAATCTCACTTATAATTGACGTTACATGAGCTTAGGTAGATAGCGGTGGGGTGGGAGTGTCAAGTAAGAATTTTATGCATAATTGCTACTAAGGGAGATGATTAAAAGTTGAGTAAACAGAATATCAGCACAATAGTTTCAGGAGATTTGATTGTTACCCATCTAATTGGCCAAATTAAAACAGAGGATGTGTATGAATGGTTTAATGATTTTGAACAGGCTTGTCAGCAATTTATTTCTGAGGGGCGGAAATATAAATTATTGGTAGATAGAAAAGGATACACACCAAATCATTTTTCTGTTCAAAAAGTATGGAAAGATAAATTCTTCAATGAAACTATTTTGAATCACAGTAAGGCGATTGCATTTCTTCTTGAAGAAGGGGAAATACTGAATTATTTGCAACAATCCAATACGAAAGAATCTGTAAAATTTTTTGATGATTATGAACAAGCGCTAATTTGGTTGAATGAATACTCAATATAAAAACTAAATTAAACGAGGTGCTCGTAATGTTGCACTTGTCATAAAATTCACTTGTTTACAAGTTGCCAACACCATTCATTTTCTTCGCAGATTACTTGTGGCATTTCAAAAAAAGGAACCAAAACAAAAAGAACGAACGTTCACCTAAAGGCAATTACTATTTTAGCTAAGGAATAGATTATTATTTGTGAGTACGAGAAAGCTTTTTTATAAGTTTAGGAAATATAGATGTTAGTTCTTGCTTCAAACGCTTCGTAAACGATGGATCTTTACCTGAAGTTGAAATAGTGACGACATATTCATCATGTCGTATGACACCATGTGTGTGAAACGATGATTCTGTACCATCACTTACAACGTTAACCTATTGGAAATCATGGGCAGCCTGTTTGACCATCATATTTACAGCCAGTTGATTTGTAGCTGCATAAATATGATGAGCATTTTTAATATCATCAATACTAAAAGTTTTTTGCTTCCAAGGTTGAAAGTGTACCTGTGACAACGCGTTGTTTACCAGTTGTACCCCATTCGATAAAGGCTACTGGTGTGTCTTCTTGTATATTTGTATAGTTTTCATCAGTTGGATTTTTTTCAAATTCTAAAATTAATGGGAAATCTTCTGTTTCTTCTTTAATTAAATGCTGTTCTAATTCCATTTTAAGTTTATGAAATAGCTTATGAATTTTAGCTAAATGCGGCTGATTTACTCCATGAACGAGTAATACTTTCGTCAAATAAGGACTTAACTGTGGTAACACTTCATTTAAATAACGATGATGCTTATTAATTACATAATCAATCAATTCACGATAAGAAGCATTTTTCCAATTCATTTAATCGTTTCGTATTATGATAAAGCGTATTTAACTCTGTAAGTACTTCTGTTGCTGATGAATTTCTTTCATGAATTGCATCAATAAGTGGTTTATTACCACCACAACAAAAATCAATTCTATATGATTTAAAAAGATCACTAGCTTTCGGAAATTGTGTAACAATCTCAACAACAAGTGAAGTTTCAGTAAAGGTATGTTCCATATGAATGCCTCCATAAAGTTTGAATGTAACATCTAAATTAAGAATAGCGATAAATGAAAAACAATGTGGTGATTGAAATCACTTATTATGTGTCAGTTTTGAGAATAATAGGAGTGGTATTTAACAGAGGACATTATAGAGCGGATGGCGAAGGATTTTTTGAGTAGGAAATTATCCACAGGGCATTATTATGATTTAGATAGTATACAAATTTATATTCTATCAATCTAAGTTCGCTTTTGGGTAGTTGGAAGTATATCTTTTATAGGGGGCATTTATGGAATATGTTTATCATATGGTACCAGAAGAACTAAAAGGAGAATATTTAATCCCATTAAATGAATTGAAAAGGGTATATCCAAATTTATATGGTGAGTATATACAAAAATATAAAGATCATACTCAAAGAGAACACTTATTAACACGTAAAATACCCAAATTAGAATGTTTATGGAATGATGTTGTGCATTTTTTACCACTGCATCCTTATGAGATTTATAAAGTATTATTGGAAATAGGAGTAAACATTCATACAAATAAGCTATTTTATAAAATTCCTATTAGCGCACTGAATGGTCAGTGTATGGCAATATACAAGTACTCAAAGCATAATTGGGGTGGACCAAATAGCGAATTAAAAGAATGTGAAATAGAATTCATCAATTTTAATGAATATAAAGAATTAAAGCAATTAAATACCTACACAAAAGAATATTATAGAGATGAATACAAAAATGGTAGGAGGTTCGGGATGTTTCACTTAATTCCACATGTTCTTGTCAAAGGGAAAGTGGAGGTGAAACATATTGAAATCATAAATTGGAGTATTGATCCAGTTAATGATTAATGTTACAAGCATTCAAAAATAAGATGCCATTTTGAATTGATATATGACTTAAAAGAATGGAAGAGTAATTAGATCTTATACGTAACAGTAAAAAAGAAGCTTACTAGAAGCTTCTTTTTTACTACTATTTTTCACATGCAACTCCATCGCCATCACGATCAAGATGTGAGTCATAACCTGGTTGTCCTTTATATAGAGGAGCTTTCTCGGCAGCTCTAACTGCGGCACAATTTTTGTAATATGCACTACTAGTATTTCCTGAAGCAGGTTGTGTTTGCTGTGATTTTTTCTGTTCCTCTTGTTGTTTGCGAGCTTGTTCATCAGCCAGACGTTTTTGCTCTACTTGTTGTTTACGAGCTTGCTCATCAGCTAGGCGTTTTTGTTCTTCTTGTTGTTTACGAGCCTGTTCATCAGCTAGGCGTTTTTGTTCTTCTTGTTGTTTACGAGCTTGTTCATCGGCTAGGCGTTTTTCATCCTCTTGCTTCCGAGCTTGTTCATCGGCTAGGCGTTTTTCATCCTCTTGCTTCCGAACTTGTTCATCGGCTTGACGTTTCTCATCTTCTTGCTTTTGAGCTTTTTCGTCTGCTTCTTTCTTTTCTAGTTCTTTTTTCTTCTCGCTATCTTTTTGTTCTGCATTGTTAGATACAACTTGTTTACTAGTTACTGTCGTTTTTTCAGAAGAAGGGTTTGAAATACTAGATAAAGCACCAAAAAGGACAAATAAAATAGCTGTAATGATAAATTGTTTTTTTGCTACACCTGTCTTTTTAATTACAGATAAGATTGCTAGTACGAGGAAGAAAACAAATAAAACAAAACTTAAAATAGAAAAGAATTCAACAATTGGGTTATTAGAAGTCTCAGCACTAGTTATTATTAGTACAATCGAAATCATAAAAAGAATAACGGCAGGACGACCGTATCGTGTTGCTTTTCCAGTTTTCTTAAAGAATGAAATGATACATAGAATTAAAAGAATAAAAGCTATAAAAAATAAAGCTGCACCAATATTACTCAAAATCGCCATTTTCATGCCTCAATTTGTAAGATTTTCACTATTGATTATATAGGGATTTATTGGATATTACACGATTTATATAATTTTAGAAAATTAATATTTTTAATAGACAAACAAACATTTATTCGTATATAAGGAAATTTGGATGTATTTCCTATTACGTTTTTAAAGAGATTTCATAAATTATAGTATATCGATTGAAAGGAGGAGATTTGAATGGAATTCCAATTGTTGGTGACTTGTATATTACAAGAAGGTAATGCTTACTTTTTAGTAACGAAGGTAGACGATGTAATTACTTTGAAAGTACCGATTACTGCGGGAGTAGCAGGTTTATTCTTAGCTTTAGGTGTACCAAGATGTTCTTAATTTAAATCTCTAGAGTAGAAAGAGGAGGACAAGCCTCTTTCTACTAATACATAATTATTTTATGTAAACTGAAGTATTCTTTTTTAATAGCACGTTTAAAATGGACATGCATATACTATAATGTTTCATTGGCTGTTAGTGATGAAAAGTAGTTTTCATACGTGCATGCAGTGATGTTTTTAAGTTATGAAAATTAAAGAGGTGCTATTATATATGAAAAGAAGAACATTTGATATTCCAGTTACATTGCGAAGAGAGTGGTTTTTAATAGAATTAGCCCATTTAACGAAGAAATATGGAATTGAAATTGCAACTAGCAAAATGGAAGGTGCACCGTTTTTAAGAGATCAAGTTACGGAATCAAAAATAGGTTCAGGGCTCCAATACGATAAATATGATGATGAGTATATAATTGAAAATTAAAGGGTAAGAGCAAAATAAATTTCTTTATAACAAAATATAAAATAAAGCAGATTCTAAATATGGAATCTGCTTTATTATGAAATACTTTTAGTCAACTAACCTCTTTCTAGTGTTTTTCCTACATATTTCACTTGCGTTATTCCGAAAGATTCACGAAGAATGCGAGCATAATCTTTTGATTCTATTGGACGTTTATTTTTTGTGCCTTTAAAGGTTTCTGTATAATTTTTATTTGTTAATGATACGTGACCATAATTAGTTAATTTACAAGTGATAGCCCCTTTATTAAAAGGAGATTCTTTATGTTCTACAATGACTTTCTGAATGTTATTCACCTTTTTCTCATCTATTGGATCTAAAGTGAAGGCATAGCCTATTTTCCATTCATTTGAAGGTTCAGATTGCAAGAAATTTGTAGATTCCCCGTTAGCTCCTTTTCTCATTTCTAAAATGTGTGTACCTTTTCGGGTAATTCGTTTGCGAATTCGATATTCACCCGTTTGAGAAGAGATGACTTCTCTGTTAAAAGGGACTGGATGTAAAGGTAGATGAGAGGCAAAACCGGCGTCTATAACATAATCTTTATTATTATGATGTAATATGATAATGACATGACCATCATCGGGTTTCCATTTATTATCATAAAGGTCATAAACAGTACCAGCTACTTTATATACTTGAAACCCACAATCCATTAAAAAGTAATACAATAAGGAGTTTAATTCATAACAAAGACCGCCTCGTTTTTGAATAAGTAACTTTTCTATTAAGTTATTTTTTGAGATGTCTTTAATAGTACCAGCCATAATATCGAGATTTTCATAGGGGAGAATCAAGCCCATTTTCAAGAGAATTTCATCTAAATCATTAAATGTTATTTCTTTTGCAGGAATTTTTAATCGTTTAAAAAACTCCTTTTGTAAATCAGTCATCATAAAGCATTCTCCTTTCTTTTCACAGAATTTTCTTCTGCTCATCGATAGGTTAGTACTTCTAAAAGTTTAATTCAAGTCTGCGAAAATTATCATAATATATGTTTCTGGAAATAATATTTTATATTCGGAAATTTCAGTTTAATATTTAATGATACGAAAGTCTTACAAGATAAGCGTCTATTTTGTTTAGTTTGTATTTCATTAAATAAAAGCACATATCTTCATTACCCTTTTTTATAACTGGCTGGTAATAAAGTGTTTTTTTACTAAAGTTTTTTCAAGATTTGTATGCTTTATATAAACAATAATAATTGGGGGATATTAGATTCAGTAAAGTTAACAATTGTTGAGAAACTTTTTTATAGTGTTCTCTCAAAAGGAAGAGATTGAATCAAAGAGAATAACGTGTGTTAAGGAAGAAGGGATACTAGTAATCTCTTGAGAAGAGGGACAAGATCTTTTTTAAGTAAAAAGATTATCTAGTAGTAAGAGAGAAGATAAAAAATATTACAAAGAGCACCTTCTTTCAAAAAAAAGTGGGGGGAGTAACATGAGATTGATGAGAAGATGTGTTGCCTTGCTGATTGTATTTTTTATTATGGCTCCAATGATTAGCACAAATGTGCGAGCAGAAGTTGTAAAAGAGCTTAAAACAGGCTTTCCAGATCAAGAAGTCTTTACACCTGGAGAATGGTTTTTAGGCCAAAAGCCTGCTAATTATGATGAGAATAAGCCTCCAATTCTCTTTGTGCAAGGAAGGAATGGGAATGCTGATAGTTGGTATGGAAAGACAGTGTATCACGATATAAATGATATGTATGATTATGCTTTGAAGGCTGGTTATCAAACAGTATTTATACAATTATATGATGCTGCTGGGAAAGGATCAGCGAGTCAGTGGGATAACGGAAAATTGTTAGCACAAAAACTAGAAGAAATATATAATCATTTCGGTAAAAAAGTTAATATTGTAGCACATAGTAAAGGTGGTATCGATACACAAGCTGCATTAGTAGGATATGGAGCAAATCGATTTGTTGGAAATGTGATTACGCTTGCAACGCCACATCATGGATCAAATTTAGCGGATTTATCATATAGTTGGTGGGCAGGGTGGCTTGCTTCTATATTAGGTCAAAAAGATGATGGTACGTATTCATTACAAATGGGCGAAATGGCAAAATTTCGTTCAACGATTGATAATAATCCAGCTGCTAAATTAAACCGTTATTATACAGTTACTGGGACTAGCTGGGGCCCTGTATTTTCGGCTTTATCAATGGGAGGATTATATTTGTCATCATACGGTTCAAATGATGGACTAGTAAATGAGTGGAGTGCTAAGCTGCCGTATGGAACTCATTTATTTACAGATTCCAGATTTGATCATGATAATATACGAAAAGGATCAGCTGTTTTCTCGCGAATTGAACCATATTTACGTACAGCAAGTGTACCGGTTCCAGCTTTAGTAGCAACCAGCACTAGTTCAAATGAAAATATAGAACAATTAAATACAACTTCAAATCAAAATATTTTAGGAGGGGAATTGCCACAAAATCAGTGGATAGAGCAAACTGTTGCGGTTGATAAAAAGGCAGAAGGAATCGTTTCAATATTAACTGCTTCTTCTGATGTGGAAGTACAAATGATATCTCCAAAAGGAAAAATGTATACAAATAAGGATAGTGTTATAACTACTGGTGAAGATGAATCTTTCTTTGGTGGCGCGACAATTAAAACATTTAAATTTGATAAAATGGATGTAGGAGAATGGAAAGTCAAAATGATGGCGAAGCAGTCGAAAGATGCATACTTGATTGTAAGCGATTACAAAAGTGACGCGCCATTTGTACTTCAAATGCCTACTAAAGTGAAAGCGAATAAATCTGAGTATAAACTGAAAAAATCACCTGTGGCACCTGAAATGAAAGGGGATCTTTCTATAACAGTAAGAATCGTGAATAAAGAAGGGAAACTAATCTCTGCATACAATGAACTACAAAATGTTAATAATACTACATTTACTGGTGCTTTGAAGGACATAAAGCAACCAGGAGTATACAACGTTACGATGGATATAAAAGGGATGAATAAAGAAGGACAACCATATAATCGTACAATTGTTAAGTCGGTTTATGTGGAGAAGTAAGAAAGAATGAGAAAAAAGTACTGAACTTTTGTAGTAGTAGAGTTCGGTACTTTTTTCATGTGTAATAGATTAACAGAAAAGTATGTTTTATGAGGGAAACGATGGAAATCAAAAGAACATTATTCAATAAAAAAAGATGCTGAAATAGCATCTGAATGTGAGGGTGAATATCAACTTAGTTTTATAACGGTTAATTCAACTGAATTGATACCATTATCACAAGTTATAATACTTTGGCGATTAAACCCACTATTATTTTTCAGTTGAAGAGTTGAATTAGCTGGTACTGTAACAATTGTTTCGCCTGCTAGTTGAAGGCATTCGTTATTTGATGAAGTATTCATTTGAAAAGCGAAGTCACCTTGACTATTAGCAAGTGGGTTATTATTTAAAAATATAGTCATGACTGGAATATGTGGAAATACAGGATTTAAAGTCGTGTTAATAGATGAAATGAAAGAAACTCTATAATCACCAGCTTGACTAAATTGTATAGTAGTAGGATTTAGTAAAGAAACGCCTCCTGCTATAGGGCCAACGTGATTAAATGGAAAAGGATCTCCAAAAGGAACTGTTATAAACTCAGTTTGCCAAAAAGTGCCGTATGCTGGACAGCTTTTTTTATGTGAATGGTCGCAGGAACATTTTTTATAGGAACTAGAAGAGGAGTTGCATGAGCATTTTTTATATGAGCTGGAAGAAGATTTGCATGAACATTTTTTATTTGAATTTGAAGAATGATAGTATGAACCCAATGTATTACCTCCTATTATTAATAAATTTTAGACTTATAGTAGTTTATGCTTGTCGTATAAAAAGGGTGATAGATTTGGAATATAAAGTACCCAAATGAAGAAATATAGTAATAGGATAATAGCTGGAACAGATTATGAAGACACGAAGGTTAATGATTTGGTGGGGAATTCTTGAAATATTGAAATGTAGCAGGAATGCTTTTTATATTTTAATTGCACCTGCAAAAATAAAACCATTCTCCTCGGTTGCAATGATTTGATCATTTAAAGGGATTTCTATCTTTGGGTCATTTTTATATTAGGATTTATAGTCGTTTGCTTTTATTTATGTAGTAGGGCAGGAAGAAGACGAAAAGTATCGAATGAATGTACATATGTAGCATTGTTTGCTTTTGGTGTGAATAGTAGTAAAAGATACGTTGAAATATTTTAAACCGTAACGAAAGAACGAATAAATTATAGAAGGAGCAACTAACATGGAAAATATATTAAAGGTATCTTCAAAATCAAGCCCAAATTCAGTCGCAGGTGCAATAGCGGGTGTGCTAAGAACAAGTGGCAATGTAGAAATTCAAGCGATTGGGGCTGGTTCATTAAACCAAGCGATTAAAGCAATTGCAATCGCAAGAGGATTTGTTGCTCCAGGTGGTATTGACTTAGCCTTTGTTCCAGCATTTCAAGAAGTTACGATTAATGATCAAGAAAGAACGGCGATTAAATTGATTATAGGTCCTAGGAAGAAAAGGTCTTAATGGGAAGATAATTAATGAAAAGATAGCTTATAAGAAATCACCAAAGTTTTTCACTCTTAAAGTGACATTTATATAAATACAACAAATTAAAAGTGTCACAAATGCTTATATAACAGGCATTTGTGACACTTTTATAGTTTTGTTTAATAAAAAATCAACGAACTTAAAACTGCTCATTCTTCTCCCAAGATTCAACGAGATAGGCTTATAAACCTTGTTATATAAAGGTTTATAAGCTCTGTCTTTCCTCAATGCTCACATTTTGCTCACATTAGAATTTTTTCAGTTTTTATTTGATATTTTCATAAGATTTTATTACATTCTCAAAATTTTCTGCAGCTTGTTGCTGCATGTTTTGTGTGATATGGCTATATTTATCTAAAGTCATTTGAATAGAAGAGTGTCCTAAGCGATCTTGTACGATTTTAGGGTGTTCCCCAGCCTGAAGCATAAGTGTAGCGTGAGTATGTCGTAAGTCGTGTATACGAATTCGAGGAACACCAGCTTTTTTATAGTGATCATTCAAAAAGCGATGAGGAGCATCTATATGTAAGGGCGAATGTATCGTATTGCCAGTGAAAATAAAGGCTTCTTCATTCAAGTGTATACCCCAGCGGAAAAATTCTTTCTTTTTATAGGCGTAGTAGGATTGTAACTTCTCTATAACAAAAGAAGAGATACTAATGCTTCTATTTGAAGACTTAGTTTTTGTAGCAGCTTTAAATAGTCCCTTTTCTGTTTTTACCAGCGATTTATTTACTAAGATACGTTTATTATTGAAGTCGATATCTTTCCATGTTAGTGCAAGTAATTCTCCACGTCTCATCCCTGTATAAATCGCGAGTAAAAAGAACATATGGTACTTATTGTTTTTTTCTTTTAAATAATCAAGAAATCGATTACATTCCTCGCTAGACCAGGTTTTCATTTCACTTTGTTCTTCACGTGGTTTTTTTACTTTATTCATAATATTATCATGTATGATTTCCCATTCTACAGCATATTTAAATATGCATCTGAAACAGCGATGGATATTACTGATTGTCCCGTTGGATAAACCCTTATCTTTAAGCTCAGCATAATAACTTTGAATCATCACTGGTTTAATACTTCTAATTTTTTTATAACCAAATGAAGGAAGGATGTAGAGTCTAACTAAGCTCATGTCCTTTTCATAAGATGTAACTTTTAATTCAGCTTTACGAATAGGTTTTAATTTTTCCCAAATATCTAAAACGCTTATTTGCTTGTCATCAAAATAGATGCCTTTTTCTATCTGTGTAATCATTATTGCAGCAGCATTTTGAGCATCTTTTTTAGTTCTAAATCCACCTTTACTTTTTTGCTTTCTTTTGCCTGTCATTGGATCTATACCAACATCTATAGTAAACGACCATTTATCTCCACGCTTATGAAAGTACCCCTTCAAATTTAACCCTCCTTAAAAAATTATTAAATCATTTTGTAGTGTTGAGTAATGGCATTTTGTAACTTACTAGCTAATAGTTGATTTTCATAACGCAGTAGCCTTTTTTCAGCGAATTGGAGTGAGACATTAAAAGTCTCAGCTATAAAATGCACTGTTAAATGTGAAGGGAGCAGGTTTCTTAACATGAAAGTTGGAATACAAAAATGTAATTCGAAATTCTTAGCTTTTGCTTCTTGATAATCTAGAAACATTTTAGACATTAATAATTGATTACCAGAATGTAAGAGTATGTGGCATAGCTCATGTCCGAAATCTTCCCATTGTTCCTGCTTTGTTTTACGATTATCAATTACTAAGCTATACATTCCATTTCTTTCAATAGCATGGCTACCAAATGGGGCAAAGTAAACACAAATACTTAATTTATTCGCAATCTCCATCATATCAATTTCTTCTGGAACAATAATAGATAAGGATTGGTACATGTGCTGGATATAGTCTTCGAGTTGTGTCGTGTAGTAGGGTTGCGATTGAAACATGATTTTCACTCCATTTAAATTATAAAATAAGAACGTCTGTTCTTATTTTATAATAAAAGAGAAAGAGTTTGAAGTTTTATTTTTTATATTAATTTATATATATAAAATTATATGAGATTGCTAATTAATATCTTGTCAGGAATTAAATGTTAAGAGGCGGTAATAAACGAAAGAAATATATGGCAAAGAGGGTTGAGAGTAGTTGGAAATGAGAACAATGGTAACAAAAAAGTAAATTTTGGAACATTTCAATTTATCTAGAGATACGTTGGTTGCTATGGAAAAAGAAGGATTACCATCTTATAAAATTAGCGCTCGTAAGAAAGAGAAAGTAGCAGAGTGGTTAAAAAGTATTAGAAGAAACAGCGATTCAATGGGAATAGGTAAAATATACGATAATAGTGAAATCGTTAAACGTCTTAAATGTGGAAACATGGGCGGAATGAAACAATCTAAAAAGACAAATACATTAGTGTTATTTTCTGATCATACAAAAGGTATTTATGATGATCGTTGGGTTAAAGGTAGATTATTTTACCCTGGAGTGGGACAAGAAGGGCACCAAACACAACCAAAACAAAACATTGTACGAATCCAATGAAAAGGGAATAGGTGTATATTTGTTTGAGGCATTTCAACCTGGCGAACATATCTTTATGAGGCAAGTTAGACTTGTAGAAGAAGCTCAATTTATTGAAAAAATTTTTTGGATAATATTTTAATTAAATTAATAATAATCTGTTGATTGAGGGTTTTAAGATTGGATCTAAAATTAATATTACTATGGGCAGATAAAAGTTACCTATTTAAATAAAGTGTATCAATTATTCATAATAATAACCAAGATAGAATCGCAAAAGGGAATATAAATTTAATTGCTAATTCAGGAATTTATAATTATATTCTTAGAGATGATAAAAAAAGAAGCTAGTGTATGTCAGCTTCTCTTTTTATCATTATTATTTTTATTGGAAAGTTCATTACTTATGATGTCCTTGGTTAACTTTGATAATATA
Organism: Bacillus sp. LSHTCR4; assembly: GCF_057197025.1. Lineage (NCBI taxonomy): Bacteria > Bacillati > Bacillota > Bacilli > Caryophanales > Bacillaceae > Bacillus > Bacillus sp. LSHTCR4. Next base: position 1,122,095 of record NZ_JBXUNO010000001.1, read on the forward strand.
ACATTGTTCATTTGGTCTGCTCTAGGTATGAGAATTTGACGTAAATCTTCATCACTTTGAAAGAGTTTACCGTAGGAGTGTTTTAATTGATTATTATATATATCGGTATATATTTTAGAGGTTACAATAATATTTTTTACATATTTCTTATGGTATTGATAAATATCTTCAATATGGAATAATTCAGCGTGCTTTTCATATGGGCCCCTTAGTTCTTCGGGGATTCTAGTATAATCTAATTCTAATTTAAAATCATCAGTTTCACCACTAATAGTACTAAAGAAGTCTTTTGGATCACTTTTAGTTCGATCTGTTGTAACTTCGCGTTTAAAAACAACTTTTTCTCCAAATTCGTGTATATAAGGATTTATATATTTTTCTAAATCAACTTTAGTCGAGCCCTTAAAATCTGAATTACATACTTTGCAACAGGGAACTAAGTTATAAATGGATATTGCTAAAAAGGGGTATTTACTTTTACAAAAGAAATGGTCTAATACCGGTCTCGTTCGTCCATTATCATTTAGGTATGTAAAAATAAACTGACTATTACAATATGGACAAATGGATATATTAATTTGTTTAACAAAAGTATATGCCCACCATAGGTTAGGATTTTTAACATCTCGATCTGTAAAACGCTCATATTCTTTATCAAAAATATTTTCTAAAACACTATTAATCTCCGCTGCTCGTCTTTTTTTTTGTTTGCAAGTTGTCTCTTTTTGAATGATAATGTCTATTTTCTCGATAATTTCTTCCTTTATTTCACTTAGTACAATTGGATTACCAATAACAAGATCCTTGAATTTTTCAGAGAGGGAAACTAGTATTTCTTTTAAATCTATATCACTACAATGTTGAATTTCGTTATTTAGTTTTTGGTATAACGAAATTCGGTTACTATTTGCTTCAGGTTCGTTCCCCATACAATAATTCAGATGTTTTTTTAGAATTTCAGTACTTAATTCAATCTTCATCATGATTTTGCGCCTTTAATTTATTTATTTGTTTTTGTAATTCTTCAATTTTTTCATTTATGCTTAGTACATCCAATTTTATCCTATCTTCAAAAATCTCTATAAGTTTTCTTTTCACAATAGGCTCTCCGATAATTTCAATTTGTTTTCTAATACGGGCACTATTCTTTCTGACTTTTTCACTTGAAGAATCTAATATTTCATCTATCAAATTGTTAATTTTATTTTTAGCAAATTTACCAACTAGTCCATCATGCATAAAAAAGGAATTGGTTAATAAATTATGTATATTGGCAGCGAAGGTTAGTTGATTCCCTTCTAAATTTTTTATTGTGCTTGTAATATTATCTTGATTTCGTTTGAGAAATATCACATTATTACTTGGTAAATCGGATAATATAAAAGGTGAATGAGTTGTTAAGATAATTTGTATACTCGAGTCTTTGTACATATAAGAAATTATATCCATGAAAGTATGTAACCATTCTTTTTGCCATTGAGGGTGGAAATATAAATCACCCTCATCTATTAAAATTACCAAATTGTTTTCTACTCTATCTTTAATAGAATGAAATCTACTAAATAGGTTTAAAAAAGCATATTCTCCACTGCTTAACTCAGACCAAGATATATTAAATAGTTGACTGGTAGAAGAAAATACCTCGTATTGATTGATGAATTTTATTAAATTGGGATCATCGGTTTTTAAACGTTGACTAGAGCTTTTACCTGTTATTCCAAAAGATAGTAGGGTAGCTATTAATTTTCTAGAATTAAGATATTGGTTTGCTATTAACTCAAAGGTATATTTAAATTTATCAGATGAGTTATTGATATCTTTAGGGCTTATTTTGAGTTCTTTTTTTACTTCTTTTGTTAAAATATTTAAAATGTCGACAGTTTGATCTGAAGATTTTAATATATTAAACATTTGTATGTATAATGATGACACAGTTTGTGGGTCTTTATACAAATCATAGGACTTATGTAATGAGTCAATAGCATCTAAACAAAAATCTAGATTAATACAATATATAGCTTCGTCTAAAAAACTATTAAAATCTATTTTAAGAAATGAACTTATTCCTAAAAGAAAATCTGTATCCATTATTTTACTTGCTGATTTTAAATATTTAGCTGGAAATGCTAGTAAATTTTCGAGATAAGTATTTTTTATTTCGATTTCTTTAGGTATATTTATCTTTGTATTGATTTTATAATCGTTACCGTACTTGTTTGTAAATAGAATTTGGTTAAATAATTGATTTTCAAGATAAGAACTATCATAGCATAAACGATTAGTAGATAAATCAAATAGACTATCATATGTATTATTTTTGACATGTGCTTTGATGTCATAGACATTGGAAAAGAATATAGTATGAAATGAGTTATTATTAAGATTTGTTTGTTTAAAAGTAGTTTCTTTGTATTGAAAAGAGCTTGTTTTAATAATATCAATATCTTCGTTATCGATCTTCAGTATTAATGAATAACAATGATTATAGTAGAAGTAATAAGAATCATTTTGTTTATACACCATAAAGAAGGAAGTTTTAATATGAGCTTTAGAAGTAAGTATTAATTTTAAAGTATCTAATATCGTTGACTTTCCTGTTCCATTTTCCCCAACAATTCCAGTTACTGAATTGATTTTAGCATTTTTGTTTAAAAAATCATTAGTATGAAAAAAATCTTGTATATAAAAAGGGTTTTCTTCGATTGTCATTGTGTGATTTCTAATATTAAATAAAAATTCACCTCCGAAATTTAAGGAAAGATCTTTTAAATGCTCGCCTTGATTAATCCATAGATATAATATCTGCATAGTTTTCTCCATTTCTGTTTCAATTAATAGAATATAGATAAAAAGAAATTTGTATATATTCGGTGCAGGTAAAAATTTTATTTATCTTCGTTTTTTCTATTCTTTTCATTCTGCATTATGAATTCCCAAAAACGTTTTAATTCTTCGCGTTTCTCAGGAGATGCGTTCTGAATATCTTTAAACCAGAGACCTAATTCAGGATCGTTAATAATATTAGTCTTCACTTCAATATTCTCTCCATTAATGAACCCTATTTCTTCTAAGAGAGTACCTGTTCTCTTATTCATGGCTGTTGCTATTTTTTCAATTACTAATAGTGTTGGTTCTACAGGTTTGCCAGTTCTAGAGTCAATTCCTTTTTCGAGTTTATCTATATATGTATGACTTACATCACACTTTTGAGCGAAATCTCGTAAAGAGAGTTTATTTTTTAAGCGATAATCTTTAATAATTTCACCAAGAGTTCTTTTCATTTTTTAACCTCCTAACATAATTGTAAACAATAATTTACAAAAAGAAACGAAAATAGACAAAAATATAAGTAAAACATTGTTGACAGTGGAGTAAACTATGGTTTACAATTGTTTTGTAATCATATGAATACAAAGGGAGGGGGAAATGTATGAATAAATTAGCTGTATTCAGAAAAGAAAAATTAATATCACAAAAAGAGTTAGCGACTTATGTCGGCTCATCCCGTACCTATATTTCTGAAATAGAAAACAATAAAAAGCAGCCGAATGTTAAATTGGCTATAAAAATTGCTAAAGCTTTAGGGACAAATGTAGAGAATATATTTTAGATATATTTGTAAACTATAATTTACAAGGGGGTTGTAAATAATGATTAACTTCGACATTGAATCATTCCGTCAAATCATCCGTGAAGAAGTACAAAGAGCAACTGAGCATCTTCAACCAATGAACGAACTACCACCATTTTTAACTATTTCGGAATTAATGGACCTGTTACATATTAAACGTACCAAAGCATCTGAGTTATTAAATCGTTCTGATTTTCCAGTATGCCGTGAAGCAGGAGTTCTTATTCCTACACATCTTCTTTTTAAGTGGATGGAGAATCATACGGACTGGGTCGAAAATAATACTGAGTACTACAATCCATTTAAAGAATCCGTCTAATACTAAGTTACCATGTTGGGTTGTCACAAATAAATAATACGTTAGGTACGAATGGGGGAAGTAAACGATGTCTATAGGAAAAGAAGTTGCTATGGCACGTAAACGAAAGGGAATCACTCAAGAACAACTCTCCTTAGAAATCCCTGTGAGTCGTGAGTCACTAGCAAAATATGAAACTGAACAACGACGGTTACCAGAAGATTTACGAAAATGTATTACTGAAGGAATAGATGACCCGCAACTGTTTTTTAAAATGTGGAGTGAAGCAACAGGTCATGTAAGCATTCCATTCTTTAATGGGGAATACATTGACCTTCATCCTACAAGTATGAGGTACATGGTTCAGCAAGAAACAAATGAAGCTTTGAAACAGCTTGATGCATTATGTTGGTTTAAACCTTCACAAGTATGGTCTGAACATGAGAAAGAATCTATGAAAAAGGCTATGCATGAAATTTTAGATGCTACTGGTTCGATGATGAGTCTAGTAGCGGTCTTATGTGATCAGTACGGTTTTTCAATGACAGATATATTTAAGTATTGGAAGGTTTCATTAAGAGCAAGGAAATATACAGATGGTTAATTTGATTATTACTAGGGAGGTAAAAGTAATGACAATTGATTATGTGAGTCCAACTTTAAGGCAATATAAAGAACTGGTAAGAAAAGAAGCGAATTTATATGGGGATATCCGAATCGCATCAATTTGTGGAGATTTTATAAAGGCAAAAAGTTTAAAGCAAGAGAAGAAATTAACGGAGATAAGAATTCGAATTATAGAAGCTGCATTTGTTTTGAAAAATAAAAAGAAAAAAGAAATGGCTACCGCATAGCCCGCGATAACCAATAATATCAAAAAATAAATTATAACATATTCCGATTTAATGCGACAAGCAACTGCGCTTGTCGTTATGGCCAGAAAGAATTGTTCTCCTATTGTTAATAGTTTATAAGATTGTACTTTCTGGCCATAACGATACGTACAGTATCAAATTATTTGAAGTGAGGAATGAAACATGAAAGTAGATTGTAATCGTCTGTTTGATTTAGTTCTACCAGGAGACTTTGCTTTTGCAAATGAATTACATAACTGCATGATGACATGTATTCATAATATGTTCAATGCTAGTTCGCTTGATGAAGCAGATCACTGGGAGAAAGAGTTAAATAGGTGCGCTAAAGAATTCAAGAGTATTCGTAACGCAAGAGAAGAACATGATGTATTAAAAAGTTATCGAGTAGTTGTTAAAAATCTTCGAGGTAAAGGAATCAATGCATCATTAGTTAGTCGTAGAAAATAAAAAATCTATCACTTGGCAGAGTGATAGATTTAAGGCTCGTATAGCGAGTCTTTATAAATATTAATTTAGTTAAATTATATCAAAGTAAATCAAGTAAAACAATGGAGGATGAATAATATGGCAGTTTATAGACCGGTACACGTTTCATTTTGGCAGGATTCATTTGTTTTAGATCTTACACCAGAGGAAAAGTATTTTTACTTGTATTTGATGACAAACAGTAAGACGTCTCAATCAGGCATCTATGAGCTTCCACTTCGCATCATTGAAACTGATACAGGGTACAACCGTGAAACTGTTATGAAGCTATTAGAACGTTTTGCTGAGTATGGGAAAATTAATTACAACCAAAAAACAAAAGAGTTGTTCTTAATTAACTGGTTGAAATTCAATCCAATTAAAAATGTAAATATTGAAAAGTGCGTTTTAAAAGAGATTCAGTCCGTAAAGGACCAGGATTTTTTAGTTGATTTCTATGAAACTTGTTTGCAATTAGAACGAGAGCAAGGTTTTAAAATTCCTCGTATTAAGGAGTATTTATCAGTCCGTTTGGAGGGGCTTATAAGGGGCTTCCAAGACCCTAGCAAGGAAGAAGAAAAAGAAAAAGAAGAAGAAAAAGAACAACAACAAGAAAAACGCGCGAGTGCGGAAGAAGTTGTTGAGGCTAATCCAATTTCTTTTTACGAACAGAACTTCGGACTGATTACACCTTTTATTGCAGAGGGTATTCATGCATGGGTAGATGATTTAAATGCAGAGCTGGTTGTAAAAGCTATGGAAATCGCTTTAGAGAAAAATACAAGAAATATGAATTACGTAAATACGATTTTAAGAGATTGGCATCTTAAGGGATTGAAAACAATAATGGACGTTGAAGCAGCTGATAAAGCATTTCGTGATCAACGACTAGCAAAGGGACAGCAGAAAACTCAAGCACCTTATCAAAATAAAGGTCTATCAGCATCTACTCAAAACGTATTACAGCAGCAACAAGCATGGGAGCAGAACATTCCAACAGAAGAAGAACTTGCAGTACTTAACCGACAGAATGCGTGGTTGGCCCAATGAGTAACGATATGATTCGTAATGTAGAAGCTGAACAAAGTGTTTTAGGTAGCATTATCCAAGAAGGCGATTTAATTAAAGATTGTCAGCTAAAGGTAAAACAGTTTTCTTTACCAACACACCAAATGATTTTTAAAGCGATGAGAGAGTTAGAGGATGCTGAAGTACCAGTAGATCTAGTTGCTCTTATTGGAAAATTCGATGAAAGTTTTATGCATCAAATTGGTGGAATCGAATTCTTTGTAAACCTCACAGAAGTTGTTACGACAACTAAAAATTTTTCGTATCACGAAGGGTTAATCATTGAGTCTTGGAAAATGAGACATGCCCAAGAGGTTGCTGGTAACTTATATAACCGCCTTCAGCATGAAAGAGATATGAGTGCTATTAGTAGAGCGATTGATGAACTGAGCTCCATTGAAGAAACAGGTTACTCAGATGAATTCAACTTGAAAGAAACACTTGTTGATCTGTATAAGGAAATGCAGATTGATGTAGGTGATTTAACTGGTATACCAACTGGTTACGATGATCTAAACAGAATGACAGCTGGATTACAAGAAGGGGATTTAATTATTGTAGGTGCCCGTCCTTCGATGGGGAAAACAGCATTTGTACTAAACGTTGCTTTCCATGCGGCCAGTGCACATACAGCAACAGGAATCTTTTCGTTAGAAATGGGAGAAAAGCAGTTAGTTAAGCGTATGATCTCTAGTACTGGAAATATCGATGCTACGAAATTAAAGAATCCTAAAAAGTTATGTAATTTAAAGGATTGGGAAAAGATTAGTCAGGCAATGGGATTGATAAATGATTTGCCATTAGAAATTTACGATAAAGCAAATGTCACGATGCAAGAGATTTACGCTAAAACGAGGAAACTAAAGCGTAAGTACCCTGATAAAAAGGTTTTAATTGCAATTGATTATTTGCAGCTTATTGTGGGGGATCCAAAGCATAGAGGAAACCGCATGCAAGAAATAGGTGAGATTAGTCGTAAGTTAAAATTGATGGCAAGAGAATTAAATGTATGTGTCGTGGCATTATCACAGCTAAGTCGTGCTGTCGAAAGTAGGCAAGATAAGAGACCGTTACTATCAGATTTACGTGAAAATGGTCAAATTGAGCAAGATGCGGATTTAATAGCATTCCTATACCGGGAAGACTACTATGACCGCGAGACAGAAAATAAAAACATAACAGAAATTATTTTAGCAAAACAGAGGAATGGTCCAGTTGGCGTTGTTGAACTAGCATTCATTAAAGAATTTAGTAAGTTTATAAATTTAGAGAGAAAGTTCAATCATCAACAGGAGGCTTAATCATGTTGTTACGTCAGGAAGTAGAACGTAGAAAACTAGCAATTATTCGTAAATTATTGAGATTAGGGTTAGCTGAAATTAACGGACAAACATTAGATCAACTAACGTTAACGCAGCTTGAAGGAATCTTAGTTGCAAGCTTGAAGGTATTGGAGGGAACCAATGATGCCCAAGCAATTAACAATCTTTGATGTGGAAATAGTTGTATCATTTAATCCTAAGAAAGCTCAAATCCATCATTTGAATTCAAAACTACGATATGCAGATGTAGTTGTACAAATACCACGTCAAGCAAAAGCGATTGATGAATTAAAACCGACGACAGCACCTGATGAACGTTATGAGTTATTCGAAGATTACACAATTGGAATTTGGCGTTATAAGCGAGCGGAGGATAAACAATTTGGGTGGGAAGAGGCAGAAGAAATGTGTAAGCGAGCAAGAGATGAAAAAGAGCCGATTCCAATTCGGCTCCATCTATCACTGGAACAATCATTTGTTCCGGAAAATGTTTTGCAATATTTATAGACAAATAAAAAAGCTGAGATCACTCTCAACTTACTCCGGAAAAGTAATTATAACATATGGGAGTGATCTTGGTGGGAATTAGAAAAGAAAATCTTGTAGAAATGACAGCTGAAATAGATTTGAAAACAAATGGAATATATGTTGTTAAAAATGGTCAAGTCCAACTAATAGAGCCACCTCAAGGTGGATTTGGTGAACAATCATTTGTATATCAAAGTGGAAAAGTAATTCGTATGGAAGAACGAAAAACACAGTTATTTTAATCAAATCTGAAATTTGTTAAGAAAGATGAAAATTATGAACAAAATAGGAGAGTATTACAAAAAAATAAGGTCCAAAATATTATTTATTTTGGACCTTATTGCAGTAGTGAGAAATTTATTTACTTAGTAGGTTGATATTGTTGTGACATCTTGGCTAATTGTTTGAATTTTTCAGGGTCTTGGAAAGCTTGGGATAATAATACTTCCATCATTTTTATCTCTGGTTGAACTGTATTTTTTTGAATTTGATTCATTGCTAAATCAATTGTTTGTGCTGCTAATTCATTATTACGTTCAATAACAAGTGATTTCAATTCAGCAAGGTTATCTTGAATGTTAAGTAAATAAGGAACAACATTTAAATGTCCTTGTTCAGATGTAGGTTGTACCGTTTGGCTGTTCTCCTCTTTCTCTTGAATATCGAATAATAAGATTGTTTCACGTAAACGATTTTTAGCAGCATCAGCTTTTTCTAGGTCATTTGTAGCATAGGTGATAGTTCGTAAATTAGCGACGTCAAATGGAAGCTTGGTTTCTTCTTCCACAATTGGAATTAAAGGTTTTCCTAGAGCGTGACGAAAGCCCATTTCATAAAATGCATTAGGATTATGTTCAGTCATATCAGCAATGACTAAATCTGCACTATTTAAATGTTCAATGATAGTATTATCTATTCTGTCAACACTATGAAGTTTGTCGACTCGTGTAACTTTAAATTCAAGCTCATTACAAACAGGCTCAATAATATGTTTTAAAACGATATCAGAGCGTTTTCGCTGAGGTGAATCCTCATTTCCAATTGGACAAACAATAAAACAGTTTTTCATTAAAAATTGTCTCCTTTAGCAGATATTTTTTGTTTAGACATAATCTATGAAGTTCCTCTTTTGGGTATTAAAGGAATCTATTGTTATTTTAACACGAGGTGGTGAGAAAATATGGATATAAAAAGAAAATTGGAGAATATTGTTTGGCATATCGAAACAAACAGAGAAATTCTAGGCGATAAAAGAACATTGGATGATGTATGGAATGCCTTAAAGATAATGGTAGATAAACCGAATGAGGGAAATGAATAAAAGCATTATTTTAAAATGAAAAGGGAATGAAAGAGGAAGAAATGACTAAAATGATGTCAAAAGGACCGATTGAAGTTAGGGAAAGGCGATAAAACAATAGTCAATGTAACTCGTTTTTTTTAATCTACTAGATTTTTTGTGTGCATTTTAATATTTTGATAGAATAATATTGAATTATCTTATGGGATTTTTTAGTATTGTTTAAGTGAATGTTAAAAAGGATTTGGAGGATTAATATGTCTAGAGTATATTTTGCGAAATTTAATGTGAATGAAAATATTTATAAGGTATATGAAAATCAAGGGCTACTTAATGAATTGCTAAATAAAATGTATAGAGAAATTAATAATGAAGTGAAATTAGTAGACAATGATGGAACATATAAGTTTATTAATTTAGATAAAAATCTTGATACATTAGTAATTAACGGCAGAATTGTTTTGTATGCACCAGGGATTCATTCAAGTTATGATGATATTGAAGATAATATTGTTGAAGAACAAGATGATAAAAAGGCTACATATATAACGTTTAGTTTTGATGTGCAACGAGAAATTATTGGTTTTGTTCCCAAATTTAATTTTGGTAGAAAAAAATTCATGGAAAAGTTCAAAGATTTAGTGGAAGCATGTTGTGATATTGGGGAAGTAGAATTGTTTTTAGAGAATGATTCAGAATTACTGGATGAAAAATTAAAAGTTTTATCTCATACAAAAGAGATAGATGTTCGATTAATTCCTCCGAATGGGGATAAAGAAGAATTTAAGGAGTTGTTCGGTTTAGACTCAGAGGAGTTAAGAAAGACTGATGGTACAAGGTTTACTTTTGTGATAGCAGGTACAGCTAAAAAGGGTGTTGATATCTCATCAAAGTATATTAGTCGATTTATAAAGGGTGTACGTTTAGGTTATGGTAAATTAAAAGTAAAAGGTAAAAATTCAACAGGTGAAGATATTACAATAAATAGTGAGGATGATACACCGTTTACAAGACCGATAGCGGATCACAATAAAGACAGTATCCCTGCAATACAAGAAAAAACTAGAGCAGGTAGTGTGAAATTACTTGCTACAAAAGCGAGGGTGAGAACAATTGAGTCAGGAAAAGGGGCAGAATAAAGCTAATGATATAGAGTTCTATTACAGGAAGAATCGATTTTTTAATCTATTGTTTGTGACCCGAAAATATAAGGACTTATATAAAAGTAAAGAAGCTTTTATTACGCTTATACTAACTTTAATAACAGTTTGCTTTTTAAATTTAATATTAACTCATGAGACGGACATTTCTTCTGGTATTATGAAGGGGTTTTCTGGACAAGATTATTATATTGAATCTGTGGTTGAACCAGTTAGAAGCTTGTTGTTAGGAGTTGCTGGAGGTTTTTTCAGTCTTCTTGGTTTTTCGATAGGAGGTTTAGCAATTTTAACAGGTACAATAGATAATAGTACAATTTCAAATATAAGAACAAAACGTAAAATAGATCATTTTATGAGTGTAATTTTTAATTTTTATTTTGCGGGCGCATCAACAGGATTTTCAATTATTTTATGCCTCTTAACATACATAGCATCTTTCACAAAAATTCAATTTAATTATTGGACGTTTTTAATTGGAGGATTTGTAATAACTTATTTTATATATTTTTCTATAATATATTCGGTAATGTTATTAGGTACATGTATTCGCCTATTCTTGCTTAAGTATTTTTATGCTGTTTCATCAGACGAAGATTAGACAGGTATAATATATAACAATAAAATATTTAGTCCTACTGGAAGAACCAGCGGACATTAAACCATAAAGAGCATTAGCAATATTGCTCTATGGTTTGATGTCCGCTTTTTTGTTTTTTATTAATAAAATAGACAAGGAGTGTTTTTATAAATGACGCAATTAACTTTCTTACCTAAAATTGATCGTAAAGCGACACAAGTTCGTTTAGAAGAAGTTCTTGAAAATGTTCGTATTCATAGACAATTTGGGATGATTAGAAATGAGATGAAAGTCACAGCTTCTTGCGAAGTAAGGTATCATGGCCCAACAAATATGGTAGGTAAGCCAACTGAAGATGTTGCTTTAACAAATATCGCAATGAGTGAAAGAGAAGTAAAATTGCAAAGCTTATCTTTTCAAATTGATAAGGCATTAAGTCGCTTTAGTAAGAATCAAAGAGACATCATAGTAAAGCGATATTTAGAAGGTGAAGAAGTCTTTGATTACATGGTTTATAACGAGATTGGTATGAGTGAACGTACATACAGACGAAATAAATCTAATGCTTTTTATAAATTAGCGTTTGCTCTCAGATTAGAAGTATATGAGATAGAAGAGCATGACGGAGGCGATAACATATGAATTTTGTTCAGCCAATACGTGAAGCAGAGCTGATACAGCAGATTAAAGAATATCTTAAGGGAAATAACGAGCGTAATTATATTTTGTTTGTAATGGGTATTAATACAGGTTTACGGATTAGTGATATTTTAAAGTTAAGAGTTGGTGATTTAAAAGGTAGTCATATTTCGATGCGTGAAATGAAGACGGGTAAACAGAAACGTATTCAAATTACTGCGGCACTAAGAAGAGAGTTGAAATGGTACATTGAAGATATGCAAGACAATGAATATCTAATTAAGAGCAGACAAGGGAAGAATCGACCGATAGGAAGAAGCATGGCATATAAAATACTTAGTACTACAGCAGCAGAGTTTGGATTGGACGAAATCGGAACACATACATTACGTAAGACATTTGGATATCACATGTACATGCAGACAAAGAATATAGCCTTGCTGATGGAAATATTCAATCATTCAAGCGAACGGGTAACGTTGCGTTATATAGGAGTAAACCAAGATACAATGGATAAAGCAATGAAGAAATTTAAGATTTAGTAAATTAGTATCTTTAAATATGTTAAAATTTGTTACTGTAATTGATTTAATCAAAATAAGAACGTTTAAGGAGTAGTGTTTTATGGCGTGGAAAGAAAAATATATTAATTTAATGTACCCGAACAATATGGAGCATATGAGGAAGGAAGAAGCTATGCAACTTAAGTTTCAAAATATCCCGAAATCCCTATATCGATATAGAACATTTGATAAAGATTCCTATAATATAGAGAATCTGAAAAGTAATAGAGTTTGGTGTAATCCGGCAGCTACTTTTAACGATCCTTATGATTGTGCATTGATGTTAGGTGATTATGCAGATCACATTATAAGGGTTGGAATGCTTGAGCTAATTAAAATAATGCCAATAAACCAAAATATTAAAACTATCGAAAAAATGGAGCTGCCAGAACTAAAAGATTATTTTATGGGAAAAATATTTTATCTAATGGGTGGAGAAAATATATCAAAAGCAGAACTCGCTTTAGCTTATGAGGGACCTAAAGCAGACTATGATAAAAACATCGACAAAGAATTGCAACTTATGAACGAAATATCACAAAAAGAAACAATGATAAGTTGTTTTAGTGAAGTAAATGACTCTATTTTAATGTGGAGTCATTATGCTAATAATCATAAAGGATTTTGTATTGAATACAATTTCAAGAAAGTTGGTAGAGATTCTATTCTAACAAAAAAACTACAGCCAGTGATATATAGAGAAGAAATGTTTGATATAGGTAAGCATTTTGAACATACACCAGAGAATTCTAATGGATTAAATAACTTGCTTGGAGGATACGCGGCTATCGTAAAGGCAACAGAGTGGAGTTACGAACGGGAATGGAGATTAGTTTTCCGAAAAAAAGATAGCGAAGGATTTAATCAAAAATTATTTACACCTGAATCAATTTATTTAGGAGCTGAGATATCGGAAGAAGATAAAAAGGAAATACTAAAAATTGCTGAAGAAAAGCAAATTAAAGTATTTCAAATGAAGAGAAAGAACAATCAGTTTAAATTGACTGCAGAACAAATTTTAGAAGGAGTTAAATAAAATAATTAGTTTTTGAGTTACACATAGTTATTGTACGGTGTAACTCAAGAAGGAAATTGCTATGAAGCTATGAATATCAAAGTGTGTAGCGTTTGACTTAGTTACACAAAATATAAGATATGGGTAAGTGGTTAAAATAGTGTTAAAATATAATGTGTAAATAATGTTTATTGATGGAGTGATAAGGTGACTGTAACATTTGATAGCTCAATAGCGGATGAAACGAAAATTTGGAGGTATATGGGTTTTACTAAGTTTGTAAGTTTCTTAGAGTATGGTTTATATTTCTGTCGAGCAGATAAATTTGAGGACCAATTCGAAGGGGCACTTGCGGTGAATGACAATAAGCTGTGGACAAGTGATTTTAAATACGCAAAGAAAGAAATTATAACTGAAGAACAGATGGAAAATTACAAAGTATACATAGAGCATATAAAAAAATTAAACTCTTACAATGCAAAAGCAATGAGAAAATATGTAGTTATTAATTGTTGGCATATGAATGAATACGAGTCAGAGGCAATGTGGAAGTTATATTCTCAGAATAGCGAAGGTATAGCTATTCAAAGCACATATGCAAGGCTAAAGGAGAATTTAGATATATATAGTATTTACAAAGAAGACGATGGTCAATTTATTAATATAGCACCAGTTAAGTATATTGATCACAATAAAGATAACACATCGGAAATACCAGATGTTTATGGTATTGCACCGTTTTTACATAAAAGACAATCATTTAAACACGAAGAAGAACTAAGAGTTTTAATATCACATCCTATCGCTAAAATACGCCGGCAAAAACATATTTATGAACAGGGGAAGTTTGTAGGGGTTAACTATGAACAATTAATTGAAAAGATTTATATAGCTCCAACATTGCCAGGGTGGTTTCAAGAATTAATTAAGGATGTATTAAAAAGGTATGGATTGGAGAATATCCCTGTAGTTCATTCAACATTAGATGAGCCCGCTATATTTTAATGGCAGAGTCGTGACCGCCTTTTGGCCGTAAATGTGCCGTTTATTTTGGATTCAACGTGATATATTTGTATTGTGAGAGTGGCGGAAAACATTGCTCATAAAAATTCCTTATAACTGAGAATGGATCGTCATAACCGGTGGTGATGGTTGCAGATTGGGTGAACAGTTGTTTCTTGATTTCACATTCAATTGTAATCTACGTTGTGTAAACGGAGAAGGGCTTTTGCTCTTCTTCCAGGTACTTAATACTGCTGGGGCAGGTAAATGTAAACAACATTAGGTGGTTGGAAGAAGAATAAAACTTCATTTACCGTATTTATAGTAATAACATAAGAAATTGACGAAAGGGCAACTGGTGCATGGTTGCTCTTTTTATTAAATTTTGCTCAGATCAATATAGTAACCTGAGCAAAATATTCTATGAACCTTTATTGTTTTTATTTTCAGTATTGAACGTGTTTATAAACCCTAAAAAATATTGAATTAGAACAGCTAAAAATGTTAAATCAAGAAATTTGCATGTAATAATATGCACTACTTGAATAACTCTAGATAATGTGTGCTCATTAAGAAGTCGCACGTAGTATTGGATACTATCAGAATTTATAGGTAATGCATAATGGATAAGGAAACTAAAATATGAAAATTCAAAAAGGCTTTTTACATCCATTGTATCATCATAATTAATAAATGTGAAAGTATATAGCGCTCCAAAAAATATATCAGGTAGTATAAATGTGGTAAGGATGGCTATGAAAAGATGTATACTGAATGTTAACCGTTCAAATCCATTTGTAATATTCTTTGGGTCTTTAATATTCTTATAAAGATAAAATAATATCTCGAATAGAGAAAATAGTAATGTAGAAATCATATACATGATTAGTAAATAATACAGTTCTTCCCCGTACTTTATTGTTAATAAAGATAAAAAAGCAATCTTGTGGTTTGGTATTAACACAATAAATATTGAAAAAAACATTGGTGAAAGCAAAAAAGCAAATAATCGATAGATTGGAATCATCAAGCCCGAATCCAAACCATAAGTATTTAATAAAGATTTCATAGTAAACCCATAATACGAAAGTAATATTGAGAGAAATAGAATGAAAATTAAAAGAAAAGTTGGATATGCAAGCCCAAAAATAAAAGCACAAGGTAACAAAAGCCAGATAATAGCGTTTACATAATCTGTGAAAGAGTATGAAGATTTATTCATAGTATTCACCTCCTAACCAAAAGAATTATAGCAAATAAATCTAGATAACGCATATGTTTATTTGGATTTGATGTTAAACTTACAAAAACTATTGGACATTATAATTTTGTATAAGGAGATGAGAAAGCGGAAGCATAAGGAGTTATATGTAATACTTTGGCGATTCTTAGCTTCAGGTTTAATTGAGTAAAATGGAAAAAAGATAGATACAAGATAATTTAACCAATAGCAATTATTGTGGGTGTTACTGTTCCATAACAGTAAATAGAAAGTTCTGATGAAAGGGCAACTGATGCATGGTTGCTCTTTTATTATGTCTATATAGATTAGTGACAAACATTACCAACCGTAATATGATTAATGTTGGAGGGATGTTTGGATGAGTACTGAAATTGATGTGTTTAATGAATTGAAGAGGAGGGTTGATTTAACTAGAAGAGCAAGAATAAAAGCTTCAGATAGATTAAGAGAGAAACATGAGTTTTTCGAAAGAACTTCATATTTCTATTCTGTAGTAGTGTTAATTTTATCTATATGGTTTATTGAGGGAAAAGGAGATATACCAAAAGTATTGCTAATATCGTCTTTATCATTAACATTTTTCACTATGTTTCTAGGGGTTAAAAGTTACAAGGAACGTGCTACTAATTTTGAAAACAATTATCAACAATTAAGTGTGTTATTAAATAAACTACAACGATTAGAAGCTAATCAGGGTGCAATTAATCAATTGAAACTAAAGGAACTTCACCGAGATTATGAAAAGTTAATTTTGGAAAAAGAAAATCATGTTAGTATTGACTTCATGACATGCAATTCTGAAAATGAAGAGAAATATAAAAAGGAAATAGATAGTCATAGGCGGAGAGAAGGATTTCAAAGAATTATTATATTTTTCTTTCCTTTAATACTATTGATTATATTTATAAATAAGTAAAATATTTATTAAAAGTATCTAAAGCATTCTATATGGAGTGCTTTTTATTATACAAAGAAAAAAGCCCTGTCTAGGGCTATATGATTTTCTTCATGCCGCATTTACGGCATTCTCTTAAATAGATGAAATCTTTAACGGAACTCTTAAACGCTGTATTATCGCAATTATCACAGCGACCGCTGATCTTATTATCAATACCTAAAACGCAAAAAGTCATAAAAAATAAAGGGTGATACATATTAGTCATGTGTAATATGTATCACCCTTGTAATTCTTTTTCAACAATCGCGCCCGTTAGCTGAATAAGGATTATTTATTCTTTGCTTAATTTTTTAAGTTTCGATATTGCCCTTTTAGCAATATATCTAATCCAAGTTATTTCGTGATTAACAAATGGCTTTATATAGGTTATCAACTCAGGTTCTTTAAATTTTGAAAGGGCTGATAGTGCGTGTCCTTGAACATCTTTATCCTCTAATAGCCCCACCAAAACAGGTATTACCTTCTTGTCTTTAAATTTGCCTAGTCCATCAACAATCATTTGCCTTGCCGTACCGTACCGTGTTTCTTATCTGTTGCAATCTCTAAAAGGTCATTTAATGTGTAGTAACTTTAGTTAAATGAATGCAAAAGTTGCTTTTTTCTTATTCCACCTTTTCGGGGGGTGTGCAAAATACTCTTCTTCTTTTTTCTTTAAATAGGTATGAATGGTTCAATGGAATTGTTTTTATTTATCTTGGTTTATTTATAACTAGTTGGATAGATAATAATTGCGATTGGCAATTACTTGTTGAAATTTGAGTTCTTATTACGAGCAAAGGAGAATCAGTATGTTTGATTTATTTAAAGATGTTGATAAATATAAGGGCATTCCACCATACGCCAGCGAACTTTACGGTGTGTATCAGCCTCTTTTAGGGTGGGAGTCTCGTTTGACAAAACAATGGCTTCAAATGGCCGGCCCTATGATTGACCCTCAAATTAAAGTTATTCTTGATCAAAACATTAAACCTGGTCCTGAAAAAATCAATCCAGACGATATTTGGGAAATGCTTGCTGAACCATTACAGCCTGGTTCCGGACTATCGCCCTATAGGGTCCTTCTCGCAAAAGATTTGAAAAGCGATTTGTTGAAACTAATCCAGGATAAAGTACAAAAATTTGTTGATGAGCATAACGGTCAACTTCCATCAGGCAGTGAATGGCTTACGATTATTGATATTAATAATTTGATGGATAAAGTACATGGTGATTTAAGAAAAGTTAACGATATTCACCGCAGGCGTCTCTATGAGGAGGCCATTTTACGGGCACCTGAAAGACACCTTACAGAAACGATGGTGGCTGAAATCAAAAAGGCACATTTGGAATTGATGCAGTACGAGTCTCAGATTGCTACCTTTCTTGTATTTTATGCTGAGGGACAACCTGGCTATAACCAGAATGATTTAAACAAACTGTTCCAAGTAAAGAAAGTTCCTCCTTTGAGCGACATTCTGCGTCCTACAGATCCTTTGGCTGGTATTGACCCCAGAGACGACCGTGGGGCTTTATCACCCCTTGGTCTCGTTCACTTGTTCCGCCAATACTTCTTTAATCTGGGGACATTCCTTGGCGAGCCAGTGGAACATATTTGGCTGGCACCGGGTACAACGATTGAGATGTATGAGACTAGTACCCGAAAAACTACGATAGAGCGTTCTACTGAAACATTTAGTGAGACCACCACTAGCTCTGAAAGTGAATTGAAGACACAGGATGAAATTAGTGAAGCTGTCAAAGAAGAAAATAGCAACAGTACCAAGCTGGGGATTTCTCAGAACAATACAGTCAATACTTGTGTTTATCAAGGGAGCATCTCTGCTAATTTCGGACTGGAGTCTACCCGGAAAAACACACGAGAGACGATTCACAAACAGAATCGAGAGCAGACCGAGAAGGTATCGAGTCAGATTAAACAGAGCTATAAGACGACATTTCGAATGGTCACTGAAACGACAGATACAACTAGTCGGAGACATATCATCACTAATCCATCGCCAAATCTTGTGAACTACGAACTAAGACGAAAGATGAGAAGAGTAGGCGTGCAGCTGCAAGATATAGGAACTCGTCTATGTTGGCAAGTGTTTGTCGATGACCCTGGCACTACACTGGGGCTGGCCGATTTGGTACATATCGCTCAATCACCTGATCTTTCAACTTTAAAAGAACCTGATAAGATACCTGACCCAACTACAATAACCAAAAAATGGGTTGTCCCATTTCCGTTTAAACCTGTACTGGATTACTATAAAAACGGTGCCCAATATGAATATCAAGGTCATGCAGACGGTGACCCAAATAAACCTCAGCTGGGTATTATCAAAGCCGATGGGAATGATGATAATAGTCAAATTGTCATCGAACAAGTATTTAAGGTAGATGTTCCAAGTGGCTACGATTTTAAAACGGATGATATAAGGATGACGGGTGTCCAAGGAGGTAAGATGGCAATCCTTCGTGCAACCGAGGCAAAGTCTGATGGGACTATTAACATTATTCTCCAACGCGTAAACTTTGGTGGGGAAAATGTGGTGAATCTGGAATTTGACCTTTTCTTTACCCCAACTCAGGATGAGATTAAACGAGTAAACGAGCTAAATGACAATGCAAAGAAAGACTACGATGCTGAAAAAAATCGTCTAGCATACAAATCTTATTTAGAAGAAATTCGTAAACGTATTAAGGATGCGAGTGCCATTAATAAACGACCGTCATGGGACCTGCGTGAAGAAGAACGCACTGTTGTTTACCGCAAGTTGCTTGAACGTTTAATGTTAGATAAGCCTGACAACCGAAAGCTAAGCCACATTCGTTCTGAGGTCATTCGATCAATTTTTGACGTTGATAGTATGATGTATTTTGTAGCCCCTGAGTGGTGGATGCCGCGTCTTCATCAAAGCCATCATGATCTTAATAAGATTACGGAAGATTACATGAAGCCTCTTCATCTGACTGATAAGAATATTGTGAGCTGGGGTGGAGAAGACCGGCCTGATAACTATATGATTACAGAAGACTCAGCCCCCGCTCCACTCGGAAGTTCTTTAGGATGGCTGCTTCAGCTTGACGGCGATAACCTGCGTAATGCGTTCTTAAATGCACCTTGGGTTAAGGCGGTTATTCCAATTCGTCCTGGCAAGGAAAATGCAGCTCTTAATTGGCTAAAATCCATCGAAGAGCATGACCAGGATGGTTGGGACACTAGCTATTTAGGGACAGAACCAGAGTTTCAGGGGATGAAAATGGGCGAGGTCCTAAAAATCATAGCAGACCGGCTGCAACAGCAGAATGAGGATATTCAAAATGTATTAGCAACGGAGAAAGTCTTCGAACACGGATTCGATCACTTGAAAGGCGGTTTTGATGCAGGATTGGATGCAAATGAGGTGTTTAGTCAATGGATCTCGGTATTGCCAACTGATCAGATTGTTGCGGTAGAATATCATCCTAATGATTTAAATCCATAATGACTTTTCTAAAATATATCCTAAGCCGATTATTCTGTGAAATAGGATAATCGGCTTAACTTTTGTTATAAAAGGAGTATGTTTGACGTATAAAGGAGCCTAATTAAACACAATTTATGAATATATCGTTGTCTAGAAGGATTTTACTTACTTTGCAAAAAATAATTCTCAATATTATTTGGGGTTTTATTTACATTTTTCAGCAATTAACTGATGCAATCAATGTAGGATCAAATACGGAGGAATGAAGATGAGGATAAACAAAGGCTTAGCAGTTGATTTTCATTTTAGTTGGTTATTGATGACACATGCTTCTGTGGTGACCCGAGATGGAAAATAAGGATCATGTGACACCTAACAAGCCCATCCCCGGCACAATAATCCCACCTAAACGGCCCGTGCTGCCGACGGTACCTGCACGTAGTGAAATTACAAAACCGGGGGAACCATTTACGAACAGTTGTAGTACGGATGCTGAAGAGATTGCAAAACTTCCAACTCAGGGAATCGATTTGGGATGGCCTAACGAAAGAATGAAGTGGAAGCGTCTAACTGAAAATGCAATGAAATGGTTTGACGGTGCACCGACACCTTCGACAGGTAATGTAGTCGTGCCCTATATCTATGGACGCTGTGCTTTCGATGATATCGCTGAAGCTCTGGCCAAAGCCAAATCATCCGACCATCGAATATATCTAATCGGCTGGTGGTATGACCCGTGTACGCCTATGAAGAATCCACTTGTTGGTGACCCGCCAGTGAACACACTTCTTCAAGATTATTTGAAAAATACGAAAGCACAAGTCCGGGGTTTATTTTGGAATAAGCCAATAAAAAATGGCAAGGATGGCGACAACAAGAAAATAGCAGAATTCATCAACAGTTTGCCAAACGGTGCAGCCCTCGAGGATGCTAAATTAATTGAGTTGAAACCTAATATGTTATTGTCACCTAACGTTCACCACCAGAAACTAATTGTTGTCAGTGGGTCCTGTGGTCTTGTCGCATTCCTTGGTGGGATGGATGTGAACAAAACACGGGTCAACGTGTCTGGGAATATGCCATTACACGATGTACATGTTCGTTTAAACGGTCCATCAGCAGCGGAGGCCCTAAGTATCTTTCGGGATCGCTGGATGGATCATCCGTCAACGCCCGAGCTAGATAGTGCCAAATTTCAAATGAATCCAGATGATGTTAGGCAGGATTTTATAAGAGTTACAACTTCAAAATCGGAGGTTATGGACACATGCACAGTACCAGGAAGAAAAGTTAAACCTAGAAGAATGCTTGTTTCGATTGGCCGAACCTTTCCCAACCTGGCAAAGTTCAAACCTGGGGACTCTTATCAGTTTAAAAACCCCGACCAATCTGCTTGGCAGCTTGTCAAAAATGGAATCACTAATGCAAAAGAGTTCATTTATATCGAAGATCAATACCTTGTCAGTCGCCGTGTGAAGGATTTGCTGGTTGAAAAGTTAAAGGAGCCAAATTTCAAATTCCTCCTTATCCTTATGGGAAACTCAAAGGCTTTCGAGGAAAATGGTGGGGGCGAATTTCCTTACCTGATTGGAGTTCGCAACGAATTTCGCACCGATTTTGCGAAAGTCGATCCAGGACGAAAAAAGTGGCGTATGTTCAGTTTGAAACCAACAACGGATTCAGGCCGTAGACCTTGGTGTGGAGAGTTTGTACACTCGAAGCTCTGGATTGTCGACGACCAGTACGTGGCAGTTGGATCTGCAAATTGTGACGATCGTGGATACACTTACGATACTGAGATTATGGCAGGTATTACGGAAGAACCTATTGAACGTGCTGCAGGAGGAAGGTTCGCCCGTGACCTTCGAATCGCGCTTTGGCGCAAACATCTTGGTCTAGATCATTCACATTTTGTGAACTTTGCCGTCGGTTTGAAGCATTGGCTGACCCTTCCAGCTTCTGCTATGGTTTTTGATTCCTCCGATTTGGAAGAGAGTTCTCTTTTAAACGATACAAAAGGATTGACGCGAGATGACCCTACTGCTAATTTCGCATGGACTCATTTTCTCGATCCAGATGCGGACAAGCTTTGATGTCATAAGACAATAATGAAGCATAGGGACGGTTCGAGACTGCTGAAAAAATTCTTTCCACGCGGTCATTAAAGATAAAACAGCCCCAAAACAAGGTCGAAATGTCTTCGATATGTAAATTGCTGGGTTATCGAAGATAAAACGGCCTTTTGAAATAGGCAAATGTCTTTGATAAGGCTTAATAGCTTTAATTCCACTCCTCGCTTTAGTTCGGTTCTGTTAATTTACCCCTATAATCCTTCTTTCACTAACCAGCTAGTTAGCTTAAGTACACTTATTCACAATCTTCTCAATAATTTTAACGTAAATATCCAATTATATTATAAAGAGTTATTCCATTAAATGGCCCGTTCGCTGAACAATTAGGACTCTTCGACTATGCTTCGGTAGTGAGGAAAAGGAGGGAGAACAACGTTCTCCTTTATAACTTTTTGTAAACATCTGCATAAGCTACTTTTAGCTGTTCTCTAAGTTGCTTGTTTTCCTCGCCCAATTTTTTATTCTTCCTTTTTAGAGAGGCGATAAGGGCATCCTTATTGCTTTCGTTCATTTCTCGTTTTGCTTGTTTGGGTGTAGGTACTTGTGCTTGCTGTTCTCGTAATGTTTCGATCCTGGAGCGGAAGTCCTTGTTGTTATAGAGTGTTGCTTTTGATACATTAGCTTCACTGGATACACTGTTAAAGTTTATCTTTTCATTAGCTTTTATAAGCCTTTTAATGGCTTCATCTACCTTCTGATAGGTGTTAGCCTTACGGTTGGCGTGAATCTCTTTCAAATGTGTAGAACGGTCATATTCAGACATTTTTAACACCTAACTTTCGTTTCATCCGACCTTGTCTACCAAAGATAACATTTCCATCTTGGAGGGTATTTAAAATATTTTGGTAACGTTGTAGATTCTTTTGGTTCCTCTCCGCAATATCCTCTCTACCACGTTGTTTTGCTATTTCAATTGCCTTCGTAGTGGTTTTAATGTGAAGTTCATATTTTTGTTTATCTAACTCTGAAAAACCCACCGCTAAGTCTTTACATGGAGTTTGATTATCACCACAAGTTAGACAAGGCGGGGCTTCCATATGAGGGCAGTTTCCGTTTAAACGAGCGTGACACGTTCCATAAGGGTTGTCCATCGCATTTAGCTTGTGGTCTTGCCATAATGCATCCAATATGTCTGTTGGAATATCTTCTCCTGATTTAATTTCCTGTACTTCACCGTTTAAGTCAAAGCTAAAAACACCTTGCTTTATGACTGACTCAAAGACTTTTCTTTTAGTATCATCTAATAGTTTTGCATACCTTAATGTCATTTCTGGAGAAGCATGAGCCAATAACTCCTGTACTGTTAGAATATCTGCACCGCCGTTTAACATTTTGACAGCATATGTGTGACGAAATTGGTGGATTTTAAAATAGAAAATATCTCCATTTTCGTCGAGAATTTTATTTTTACGTGCTAATTTATTTAATTGATCACGAATAGTTTTTTGATTAAATGGCTTACCTTTCCTTACACCTTTGTAGCGAATAAAAATATATCTTTCAGGATTATTATCTTTATTACTTTTTTCTATAGAATGCTGAATGAGAACTGCCAAGATATCTGCAAGTTCTTCGTCGATAGGAATTCGATGGCCTTTGACAAATGTTTTCTCAATATCAGTTATAATTGAGTATTTACCGTTCAATTTTATTAGACACTCTTGATTTAGGCCTAATATATCTGAAATTCGCAAACCAGTTTTAAAGGCTATCCATACCACTGGTATGGTTTCTTCAGGCAAATCGTTGAGGCAAGCATAAAGTTGAGACAACACGTAATCAGGAATATAATCAATTTGTTCTATTGGCTTCTTTGCTATTTTTGGTCTGTCTTCAGGAAAAAGTAGTTGCTGATAAGGCGTCGTAGGTGCAATATCATATTCGAATCGCTGTATATCTTGTAGAAATTTCCCAATATAAGCTAAAGATAGACGTATATAGTTTTTAGGGTTTGCATTTTTTTGCTTTAAATTACTATTAGAATATTCGTATAACCAAATTAAGTATAGTTCTATATGGGATCGTTCTAAACTCTTTAAATCATTCCATTTTGGTTCGTTTTTAAGTATAAAAGATAGAAACATGCTTATGACTTTTAAATAATCTATTGCCGTACTATGAGCTAATGAATCTATAAGTAAACGTTGTCGAATATATTTTTTTATCTGTTGACGCATATTTTCATGTTTAATTTTTGTGAAATTTAAATAATAGTCAGATCTACTCTTATTATAGGAAATGCCATATTTATCATGTAGTATTCGTACATCCCAGCGATCTTTTTCCCATTCTTCTCGAACATCGATTAATGAAATAAAATTAGTATAAATAGTTCGTAAGAACTTGGAAGTAGAATTCTTAGATATAATTTTCCCGTAAGTTATATCGTTTTTAGTTTGCTCTGTGACAATTCCATTTCGCTCTAAATAAATAACCCATTCATGTTCAGCTTCATTTATATCCAAATCTTGAAGAGAAGAAAGGTTTGGATAGGTTTCATTAATAAATACCGATAACTTGTTTAAGTTGGATTTGTACGCATTAAAAATAGTCGTAATTGACCACATCTCCCTAAATAACTTCTGATGAAACACAAATTTTATTTCAAGCTTAATGGCAGGGTTTTTGATGTTAAAATGCAGATATTGGCCATTGCTTTTATAATTTTTTATCGGTTCCTTAAATTGAGGAATAGTTTTCAAGAAACTAAGATTCCAAGTATTATTTTTTATAAAATAAGCATCTTTAATTTGATGAGTTGTTATTAAACCATCGCCTTGTATGGTTTTACTAGGATAGCTCAGCATCTCAGATAGTAAAACCTCGTGAAATCCTTGTTTTTGGTTGATTTGTTGTATTTGTATCATGCTCACATCATTTCTATTGATTAATTTGAAAAGCACTCTGTGCTTTTTTCCATTCGTCTCTTATTTCCTCATCTGAAGGGTGAAGGTAAAGGTTCATTGTTGTTTGAATTTGAGAGTGCCCTAGACGTTCTTGCACTTGTTTAATATTCTTTGTTTTCTGATAATATATTGTAGCGTGGGTGTGACGAAATAAATGTGGATAAAGGTTAATATCTGTTTTTTTCTTTAACCGTTTAATAAGGGAATTCACGTTCCAATACTCCATTGGTTTCCCGGCATTTATCCCACGGAGTTTCACAAAAACAAAATTTGAATCAATTTCTAATTCATCGATCACTTCATACAAGTAATCGTCATATAAATCCATTAAAGCTTGTGATATATGAATTTCCCGTTCTCCTGTTTTTAACATAGCACCGTTTTCTAATTCTCCTCTATCTACCAAACGAATGCGGTGTCCTTTTGCATGGTCAAAAACAAAATCTTCAATAAATAGAGATAAAGCCTCTCCAATCCGCAAACCAGTTTCAAATAACAGCTGAATCAAAAACGTATCCCTTATATTGGTTGTTGCTTTTAATACTTGCTGCACCTGTTCCTTTGTCAAAGTTTTTACCTTCTTGCTTGGTTCTTTTAATTTAAGTACATTTCTTGTTGAAGGGTTATCCTTATTGACATGGTGTAAGAAACTTTTATAATGTGAGCGTCCCCCTACAAATACTTGTTTTATTAATTTTTCTATAATGTCATTTTGTACTTCGTTATTTCGAAATAAATAATCGTAGAAGTTAGCAATAACAGTGATTGTTAAGTTAATGGTTCTTTCGGTTCGTTTGGCCTTTTCCTTCTTAAAGGGAATAGCTTTCGAACTTTCATAAGGACTTCTTAACCAACCAACAAATTGAACTAAATCTTCGAACCTTGTACAGCTATAATCTTTTTTGGTTTCATCCAGGTACGTAAAAAAGTGTTTTAAGGAATAACAATATGTTTTTTGAGTGTTTGGGCTTTTCCCAGTCTTATCTAAATATTTGATATACTTCATAACTGGTACCACTGGAAATCCATCTTGATTCAGCAATATATATCTTTTCTTCTTACCCTCTATAAGAACCTCTTGTACTCTTATAACAATTCCTCCTCAATCACGAAATTTACAGTTTAAAGACTTCAGTACACCTTTCAATGTACACTACACCCGCCATAAAAAGAACACAGATTCTTGCTTGATATTTTAAACATATTAAACTATATTTCCAATATCATGTTAATAATTCTAACATATACAAGAAAGAGGATGGCATGCTCTTATATTGAACATACTATCCTCTTATTAGTTTAGTCTATTTAAATTTTATCAGGACGTTCTGTGTATGTGTATGTTTTGCTTAAATCTTACTTTTGTTCAGGTTCCTTGTTTTCCATTTGTTTCACTTACAATCTGAATTAATATAGCTTAAATATAATAACACGAAGCGTTCACATAGTGGATGCTTTTTATTTTGGAGGAGGATGAAGGATGGATGAGATTGATTTAAATCATAGATATTGGTGTTTTGGGTTCGATCAATATTATCATAACGGTGGGTTTGCTGACATTCTGAAATCTACTGATTCTAGACAAGAAGCGATCGAATGGTATGAAGAAGAAAAAGAACGGTTCGACAATTGTGAGGTTTGGGATTCTGTGGCTCGTGAGTATGTAGACAGTGATAAGGAGTGAGGATAGATGAGTAAGGAGTTAATCACCTGTGGTTGTCGTGATTGTGGACATTCATTTAGTGGAACAGCATTCGCAACGGATGGAAAGAATTGTCCTGAGTGTGGAAGTCAATTAGTGTTTCCGACTGGAGGAGTACTCGATACAGACTTACAAAGAAAGATTAATACACTCGGTCTTCTTATCATAGATGAGACAGCTTATAACAAATATCTAAAACCTTATGAGGAAACATACAAGCGAGCGAAGATAGATATTAATCGTATTAAATATTACAAACTGTATGGTGAGGAACACATGCTTTATTCTGTTGGATATCTTGAACGTACTTCAATGGAAGATCTATTAAAAGCTGATAAAGCTAATGCAATATTGATTGGTAGAGGATAATGAAAGAATATAAAACCAAACAACAGAAGCGTAAGTTCTATGATAGTTCTGAGTGGAAGAGTATACGTGAGCAAGTAAAGAAGCGAGACAACTATGAATGCCAAGAGTGTAAGCGTAATGGTAGTGTTCGTGTGGACACCAATGAATACAGTGAGAGTGCAAAGCGTAAGAAGATACAGTTGGTTGTCCATCATATCAAGGAGCTCGAGCATCATCCTGATCTTGCATTAGAAATAAATAATTTAGAAACAATCTGTGTGGATTGCCACAATAAAGAACACGGTAGAACATTCAAAAAGAAAATCAACAAATGGGAAAATGATGAAAAGTGGTAAAAATGATTCGATAATAACACCCCCCGGTTCGAGAATTGGGCTTTTTTTCGTCTAAGGGGCACCGGAGGAGGGGGTTAACTGTCAGTTTTTTTTCGATTTTACGCACGTAAGGGGGGTGGGTAGATGGCTGTTAGTATTGTGAGGTTAAAAGAACAGCTCATGAATAGTATTGATATTACAGATTTAGTCGAAGTTGAAAAGGTAGAAAGGTACATTGATCTTGTAAAAGCATTTAGAAAAATAAATAAAACTATTAATAAAGAAGGTGAGTCCGTAACGATAAAAAACGGTACTCAAGTTTTTGTTAAAGCCCACCCTCTTATAAGTGAGAGGAATAAAATTAACAGTTCATTAATTGCTTTAGGAAGAGATATAAAATTTGTTCCTAAAGTTGGTGTTTCTAATACGGGGTACAGCCCAAGTGATTTAATATGATCAGGCAAAAGTATGTAGATGAATACATTGAGCTTTATAGAAGTGGGAAAATAAAGTTTAATAAAGAAAGAGAACTGTTAATTGACTATCTAGAAAAATATGTTTTAAACAGAGACGATTTGTATTTTGATGATGAAATGATTGAGAAGTGTATCCGCTTTGGAGAGAAATGGTATTTCCCGTTACAATCATTTCAGAAATTCTTAATAGCATTCGTTTTTTTGTTTTATAAGAAAAATGGACGCGTATTTTATCGGAAATTCCTATGGATGTTAGGACGTGGTGGCGGTAAAAATGGTCTGATATCTGTAATTATTCACTTTTTAATTAGTGAATTGCACGGTATTCCAGAGTATAACATTTCCGTTGTTGCAAATAGTGAAGAACAAGCAAAAACAAGTCCTGACGAAGTTCATAAGTGCGTTAAAAAAAATGAGATTTTACAGAGAGCCTTTAAAACAACATTAACTCAAACTGTTTCAAAAGCTACTGAAAGTGTACTAAAGTTTAGAACTTCAAATGGTGATACAAAAGATGGGCTACGTGATGGTGCGGTTGTATTTGATGAAATACATCAATATGAAAGTAATAAAGACGTTCGAGTCCATATCAGCGGTTTAGGGAAAAAGAAAAACCCACGCGAGTTTTATATTGGTACAGATGGATATGTACGTGATGGTTTCTTAGATAAGCAAAAAGATAAAGCGGTGAAGGTTTTAAAAGGTGAAGCTCGTCCCAATGCTGTATTTCCATTTATCTGTAAGCTTAATGATGAAAAGGAAGTCGATGACATTGATAATTGGGAATTAGCAAATCCAATGTTATCAAAACCGTTAAGTGAGTATGCTGAAGGGTTGCTTGAAACGATAAAGGAAGAATATGAAGATTTAGAGGATGATCCAAGTAACCGAGAAGAGTTTATGACAAAGCGTATGAACTTACCAGTTACAAATCTAGAACGATCTGTTGCAAAATGGTCAGAGATTCTTGCTACAAACCGTCCATTTCCTAATTTATATGCTCAAGAATGCATAGGAGCGTTAGACTTTGCAAGTATTCGAGATTTTGCAGCATGTGGTCTTTTATTTAGACGAAATGGTGAATATATTTTTAAAACTCATTCCTTAGTACGAAAAGAATTTGTTGATATCTATTACGGGTATTCTAAAAAAGCCGGCGAGTTCAAGAAACAAAAATTCGCTCCAATTAAAGAGTGGGAAGAGCAAGGGCTACTAACAGTTGTGGATGAACCGACTATTAATCCTCAACACATTGTTGATTGGTTTGTAGAAATGCGAGAACAATATGGAATTAAAAAGATTATAGCTGATAACTTCAGAATGGAAGCAATAAGGCCACTATTAGTAGCAGAAGGGTTTGAAATAGAGGTTATACGAAACCCAAAAGCAATTCATAGTTTATTAGCTCCACGTATTGAAATGGCGTTTGCAAATCAACAAATTGTGTTTGATGATAATCCGCTAATGCGTTGGTATACACAAAATGTTTTGGTTGTTATCAAAGCTGATGGAAATAAAATATATGAAAAGAAAGAGCCCGTTCGTCGAAAAACAGATGGGTTTCAGTGTTTTGTTCATGCTCTTTATCGGGCGGACGAGATACAAGAAGCTATTGACTTTGTTATAGGCAATATTAAATTCTAATAAAGGGGGTGATAACCATTGGATGGTTAGGTTCAGTATTTAAAAGAAATAAAGAATTAGAATTCATGTTGGATCTAGACATAATAACTGATACAGCAAACAGGCTTCATATGAAACGTTTGGCGATTGATACATGCGTATCATTTTTAGGAAGGACAATTAGTCAATCTGAATTTAGAGTAAGAAATGGTAAAGCATTTAAGAAGGATGAGCTTTATTATCGATTAAATGTAAGACCAAATAAGAATATGACCGCAAGTACCTTTTGGGAAAGGTTTGTTCGCAAACTTATTTATGATAATGAGTGTTTAGTTATACAAGCTGATGATGGGGATTTACTTATTGCAGATGGATTTCAACATAATGAGTATGCTGTGTTTGAAGATACTTTTACTGATGTAAGGGTAAAAGATTATACGTTTAAGAGAAGTTTTAAGCAAAGCGAAGTTATTCATTTGAAGTATCGGAATGATAAATTATCTCCACTTATTGATGGACTATTTGCAGACTACGGAGATTTATTCGGCAGGATATTAAACTCTCAAAAACGTAAAAATCAAGTTCGTGGTACGGTTGATATGGATATGATTGGTGCCAAAACTGAAGAATAAATAGCAAAGTTACAAGAGTTTATAGACAACATGTATAAATCAATTGGTTCAAAAGATATAGCTATTGTTCCACAACAAAAAGGTATAAATTATAACGAGATATACAATGGTGTTGCGAATGGTCCAAGCGTGGAAGAAATTAATAAAGTAACAAATGGTTTCTTAAATCAAGTAGCTATGGCAATTGGTATTCCTGTAGCTTTGATATATGGAGAAATGGCTGATGTAGAAAAGCAAACGAAAAATTATATGCTTTTTACAGTAAGGCCATTATTAAAAAAGCTATCTGATGAAGCGAACGTTAAATTCTTTGAAATGAGTGAATATCTTTTAGGACAAAAAATTGAAGTTAAGGCTGTTTCCTATCAAAGTATATTTGATCTTGCGACAAGTATTGATAAACTCATTTCTTCAAGTGCATTTACAGGAAATGAAATTCGTTCAGAAGTAGATTATGAAGAGTCGGATGATCCAAATCTAAATATCCATCATATTACGAAGAACTATACAAAATTAAATGAATCTGAAGGAGGTGAGAAATGATGGAACATGTGAGTATGAATAAGCTTTTGAATTTAAAGCGAGATATTCGTTTTGAAGCTAAAGGTGAAAATGAATACAAATTAACTGTTTATGGGTCAATTGGTGGATGGTTTAGTGAAAACAATGCTGAAGCAGTAAGAAGAAAAATTCAAGATGTTAAAGCAGAAAAAATTCACGTTCATATTAATTCGGGGGGAGGTTCCGCATTCGATGGTGTAGCAATTTGTAATCAGTTAAAGCAACATAATGCAGAAATTATAGTTCATATTGATGGTTGGGCGGCTAGTGCCGCATCTGTAATTGCAATGGCAGGTGATAAAATCATTATGCCTAGTAATACTAGGATGATGATGATTCATCAAGCGAGTACCTTTGAATATGGAAATGCAGATCTTTTTGAAAAAACAGCACGAGATTTACGAAAGATTGATTCAGCTTTAGCAGCATCTTATAAAAAACGCTTTGTTGGAACAGACGAAGAATTAAAACAACTTCTAAAAGATGAAACTTGGCTAACAGCAGAGGAAGCGGTTGCTCTTGGTTTAGCTGACGAAATTGCTGATGAAATTGAAATTGATGATACGCAAGAAGATGAAGAAGTGGAAGTTGTAGAAAATTTCAAAGAAGATTTAGTAGCAAAGTATATGCAACAACCAAATAATCAAAATTCAAAAGAGCCTATTCAAGAGCCTGTTAATACAAAACAGAATCTGAGTACGCTCTTTTTAAATTTAGGGGGAAAATAAAATATGGTGATTAAATTTAATGATTTTGAAGATAAGAAACTAGCTTTCGCGAAAGCAACGCAGGAAGGTACGCCAGAAGAACAAACGGCAGCATTAAACTCCATGATTGAGGCACTTGCTACAGATGTGCGAGTAGATATTTTAAATCAAGTAAATGAATCTATGGTAGACCGTTCTATTATGCAATCTCGTGGTTCCAATGTATTAACAAGCGAAGAAATGAAGTTCTTTAATGCGGTTGTGCAAGATGGCGGATTTAAAGATACTGAGATTTTACCTAAAACAACACAAGAGCGAATCTTTGACGATTTAGTAAGTGGACATTCATTCTTAGAGCATATTGGGTTAGAAAATTTAGGAGCTGTTACAGAACTTATCTATGGAGATCCAGAAGGTGCAGCTGTATGGGGACCATTATTTGGTGATATTCAAGGACAACTAAATGCTACGTTCCGAAAAGAACCTATTACACAACTTAAATTAACAGCATTTATTCCACTATCAAATGATATGTTAAATTTAGGTCCAGTATGGGTAGAACGTTATGTTCGCACAATGATTACAGAAGCAATGGCAGTTGGATTGGAGCGAGGGTTTGTAGTGGGTACAGGTAAAAATGAGCCTATTGGATTATTAAAAGACCCTAGTGGAAGTGTTACGAATGGGGTATATCCAGATAAAAAAGTCGCTGGAACTTTAACTTTTGAACCTGGTCGTAAAACAATTAATGAATTGAAAAATGTTGTTAAGTTACTTGCTAAAAAATTAAAAGCTGATGGTAAGGATGCAGATAAGCCGAAGAATATTGCAGGGAAAGTAGTTATGGTGACGAATCCGTTTGACACGTTTGATGTTCAAGCAAATGCAACAACTTTAAATGCAGCTGGGGTTTATGTAACGAGCTTACCATTTAATCCAACACCTACAGAATCAGTGTTTGTACCTCAAGGGAAAGTGTTATTTTTTGTTAAAGGGCAGTATATTGCAGCAATGGGTGGAACGGAGCCGATTAAAAAGTTTGATCAAACGTTAGCGTTAGAGGATGCAACACTTTATATCGCTAAACAATATGCTACAGGTAAACCAAAAGATAAATATGCTGCACAAGTTTATGAATTGAAAATTGAGGAAGTAACGCCACCGACACAAGGATGATGTGAATGGATACAGTAATTTCAGATGTAATTATACAGGAGTTCAAAGATAGGATGCACTTAGGGGATGAGGAAGATGATAACCTAAAGCGCATCCTTTCTACATCTAACAAGGCATTACTTAGGGTTTGTGGAGCTTACGATTTAAATAATGACGAGGAGTTCAAGGAATTAGTCTTTGAACGCTCTCGTTATGTTTATAACGATGCACTAGAGTATTTTGACAAGAATTTTTTAAATCAGATTAATAGTTTAGGCATCGATAAAGCATTAGAAGAAATTAAATTGGACGGTGATTAATATGCGTCCTTTTCAGTATAAAAACCCACTGAATACTGGCGATTGTAGAAATCGAATTATCATTGAACAACCTGAAGTAATAAAAGATGAACTAAATCAAGAAGTTGAAACAGGGAATTGGCAAGAAGTTAAAAAGGCATGGGCAATGATAAAAACAGTAAAAGGCTCAGAGTATATTGAAGCTTCGGTTTCACAGTCTACACGGATTTATCGGTTTGTAGTTCCTTATACAACAGGGATTACAGAATTAATGCGAATTACTATGAAGGGTCGTATTTTTGATATTATCGAACCGCCAATGAATGATGATGAAATGTATCAAACATTGACTATTATCGCAAAGGAGCATACTTGATATGGATGATTTTGCGAGTGATCTTGCTAGAGAATTGCAAAGATATGCAAATGTTGTGGAAGAGGAATTACTTATAGCACAAGAAGAAGTGGCTGATGTTGCTGTAGAAAAATTAAAGCAAGACAGTCCTAAAAAAACAGGTGCGTATCGTAAAGGGTGGCGTAAGAAAAAAGATGGTAAGAATATTGTTATTTATAATACAAAGGGACAATTAACACATCTTTTAGAAAAAGGTCATGCAAAAGCTGAAGGTGGTCGAGTTCCAGCGCAAGTACACATCAGTCCGGTTGAAGATTATATTATTGATGAATTGCCAAGACGTATAGAAGGGGCGGTTCAACAATGACATTAGGTGAAGTAACGAAAATTCTTGAGGCTACAGGCTACCCTGTGGCTTATTCGCATTTCACAGCAACACCAGGCAAGCCAGTACCGAAGCCACCATATATTTGTTTTCTTGTGGATGGATCAGCAAATTTAATGGCTGACAATAAGGTTTATCACAAAATAAATGATTTAAATATTGAGCTTTATACAGTAAAAAAAGACTTAACTGCAGAAGCAAAACTTGAACAAGTCCTAGACGATCATGAGATTCCTTATGATTCGTATGGGACTTTTATTGAATCTGAAAAAATGTATCAAAAAATATACGAAACGAGGTTGATATAAATGAATGAAAACAAAGTAATTTTCGGTCTAAAGAAAGTGCATTACAGTGTTATCACTGAAGACGAAACAGGAAAAATCATATACGGAACTCCAGCTAAATTACCAGGTGCGGTTGAAATGAAATTGGAGCCAAAAGGCGAGCAATCAGACTTCTATGCTGACGATAGCAATTATTACACTGAATCAAGTAACCAAGGTTATGAAGGAACTTTGAATCTTGCTAAGTTAACAGAAGCTTTTCGAACTGAAGTACTAGGCGAAGTTTTAGATGAAAAAGACAAAGTTATTTCAGAAGTCTCAAATGCAAAAACAAAAAAAATTGCTCTTATGTTTGAATTTGATGGCGATGTAAAAGCCATTCGTCATTTACTATACAATGTGACTGTATCACGTCCTGGATTCGGTTCTTCCACAAAGAGTGATAAAACAGAGCCAACTACAACGGAATTGAAATTCGTTGCATCACAGCATCCAGAAACATTAAAAGTGAAGGATTCAACAACAGTAGGTACGCCAGCAGCTATTTATGATGCTTGGTATACAAAAGTTTACGAAAAAGTTGTAGGAGCGTAATTAAATGGAAAAAACAATTATAATTGATGAAAAAGCAGTCCTTTTGAAAAGTACCGCTGGCACGGCAATCCGCTATAAATCACAATTTAGACGTGATATGTTTGCGGATATCCTTGGTTTGGGGGTACTTTCTTCATATATTTCAACTGATGGTGACCAAAATAATATCGATCTTTCGCAGGTTGATCTAAGTAAATTAGATTTTGAAGTTATTTATAACTTAGTTTGGGCATTTGCTAAGACAGCAAATAAGGACGTACCAGATCCATTAACTTGGCTAGATACATTCGGCGAATTTCCTATCACTGAAATTATCACTGAAATCCAGGACTTAATTAAAAGTACTGTTCAGTCAAAAAAAAAATAACAGAAGATGAACAAGGGCAAGGACGTAGCGATGGGAAAGGAATGTTTTCCGTTGATACATTCCTTGCTCTTTGTTATTCATGCAAATTATCAAAAGAAGATTTAGAAGATATGACAATAGGTGATTGCTTGGATTATATCGATGAGTATGTTGAATTACGAAATCCGAAGAAAGAACAAGAAAACACAAGAACAGCTACACAAGATGACTTTAATAATTTCTAAGCGAGTGAGGTGATAACATGGCAGGAAGAATTAAGGGAATAACGATAGAAATCGGCGGGAACACTCAACCGTTACAGAACGCCTTAAAAGACGTTAACAAACAAAGTGAAGCCGTAACTAAAGAGCTAAAAGATATTGAACGACTCTTGAAATTCAATCCAGGCAATGTGGAGGCACTAGCGCAAAAACAACAATTGCTTACTCAACAAATTGAGAATACAACGAAAAAATTAGATAGCTTAAAAGCAGCCCAACAGCAAGTGCAAGCACAGTTTGAAAGTGGCGCGATTAACGAGAAGCAATATCGAGCGTTCAGGCGTGAAATTGAATTTACAGAAGGGCAACTTAATGGATTCAAAAACAGTCTTGCAGGATTAAAGGCTGAGCAAGAAAAAGCAGCAAGTTCAACAAGACAATTAGAGACTTTATTTAGCGCCACTGGAAAAAGTGTTGATGATTTTGCAGATGCATTAGGGAATCGTCTTGTAAATGCAATTAAAAACGGTACCGCATCAAGTAGGCAGTTACAACAAGCCATTGAGATAATCGGTAGAGAAGCTCTAGGAGCTGAAGCTGATATTGAGAAGCTACAACAGGCGCTTCGTTCTGTTGATGATGGTAATTCCATTCAAAACATAAGAAACGACTTAAATCAACTTTCCCAAGAAGCAGAACAAGCAGGTGAAAGTGTTAAGGGATTAGGTGTTGAATTAGAAAACGTATTGGGTGGAATAGTTGCTGGTGGGGGCATTCAGGAAGTCATCGGACAGGCTTTAGACATGTCAGAGTTAAAGACAAAAATTGATATTAATTTTGACGTTCCAGAATCCTCAAAGCGATCTGTGGAAGATGCAGTTAGAACTGTTATTGCATATGGCGGTGATGCAGAGGAAGCGCTGGAGGGTGTACGTAGACAATGGGCATTAAATAAAGATGCTTCTGACGCAGCAAATACGGAAATTATAAAAGGGGCAGCTAACATCGCTAGTTCCTATTCGCAGATTGATTTTACAGAATTAATACAAGAAACCAATGAAATTGGTAGCGAATTAAATATTTCAAATAAAGAAGCGCTAGGATTAGTTAACTCTCTTTTGAAAATAGGTTTTCCGCCAGAACAACTCGATATTATTGCTGAATACGGCCAGCAACTAAGACGGGTTGGTTATACGGCACAAGAAGTACAAAGTATTATGGCAAGTGCAGCTTCTCAAAAATCTTGGAATATCGATAACTTATTAGATGGACTAAAAGAAGGACGTATTCGTTCTGTTGAAATGGCACGTGGATTAAGCAACAGTATGAAAGATTCTATTCGTGATGTTGTGGATGATACTGAGAAAATGTCTGATGAACAAGTTGTAGTGATGCAAAAAGGACTCGCGAAACAAGAATCTGAACTTGCTAAATCATTTAGTAATCAAGAAAAGGCGCTCTCTAAAAGTCATAGCAAAAGACAAAATGAATTAGCTAAAAGTCTTGATACTGAGTACAATGCAGTTTCCAAAAGTTATGAAAATCAGCAAAAGAATTTAGAGAAGAAACTTAGCGCTCAATATGATGCAACATCTAAAAATTACGATAGGCAACAAAAAGCGCTTGAAAAGTCCCTCGAAGCGGAACTTAAAGCGTTCGAAAAATCATCTGAACAGAAAATAAAACTCATTGATAAAGAATATATGGCACGTCTGAAAGTGATCGATGAGGAAAAATATAATCGTCTTAAAGCGGTTGACGATCAAATTAATTCTTTGGATGTGAAAACGGCAGCTGAAGATAAATATTTTAAAGACCGTGAGAATGCTGAAAAACGTGCTGATTTAAAGGTGAAAATAAGCAAAGCCAAAAACGAAGAAGAGCGTCAGGCAGCAGTAAAAGCATTGCGAGATCTTGAAGAGAAAATGCAGCTTGATAAAATACGTGAAGAACGTAAAAGTCAGATTGACAGATTAAAAGAGGAAAAAGACAGTATTAAAGAAGCATCTGACGCAAAGAAAGAAGCGTTGAAGTCAGAGATTGATAGCCGAAAAGAGCAAGTTAAAGAGCAAATAAACAATGAAAAGGAAGCGCTGAAAGAACGACAGCAAGAACAAAAAGAGGCTTTCCAGCAGAACAAACAAGAGAATTTAAAAGCGATTAGCGAATCAAATAAAGCACAACTTGATTCGTTAAGAGAAGTGAATCAAGCAAACTTATCAGCTTTGAAAGAAAGTCACAATAACCGTAAACAAGCGTTAAGTGAGCGTTTGAGCGATGAAATGGACGCTGTACGAGAAGCTCATAGGGAAGAACTTGAATCTTTCAAAGAAATGAATGCGGAGAAACTTGAACTTGCGAAAAATCCACCAGATAGTGCGGCAGTACAAGAAATATTTGCTCAATTAGAAGGCTGGGGCAAAGCGATTGCTAAAGGTGGCGAAGAAGGTAAGCAGGCATTTGTAGATATGGTTAAATGGCTAGATCAAATCGATGATGCTGCTTTGCGAGAAGCGATTGGCGTAGAACTGTTTGGTACAATGTTTGAAGATCAAGGTCAAAATATCATCAATACAATTTTAGAAACGGAAGAAAAACAAGCTGATTTAAAAAAAGGAATAGATGATTTACAAGAATCGGCAAATAAAATGGATGCATCACCGATGGTCAAATGGAAAGATGCGATGAAAGAGTTAAAAGAATCTCTTGAACCAGTGTTACTTACAGTAGCTGATGTCGTTTCGGCATTTGCTGGTTTCATATCAGCTCATCCAGTGCTAGCAGCCACAATTACAGCTATAACAGTTGCAATTGGTATACTTGTTGGTATTTGTGCGGCTCTCGCCCCAGTAATATTCTTAGCCACATCAGGGGCTATTACCTTTGCGGGAGTTATGGCTGTTCTAACAAGCCCGATTGCTTTAGTGGTTGCGGCAATTGCAGGATTAATTGCTATATGGGTATTATTCGGCGATAAAATAATGGCTATATACAATGAATATTTCAAACCCACGATAGATCAAATAGTATCTATAATTACTGAGACTTTACAGCCAGTCTTTGATGAAGGTTTTAAAATCATAAAAGATATTGTTAAAGATGCATTTGAAATTATCAAACGTGTGTGGGATGAAATACTATCACCTGTTTTTTCAGCCATTGGTTCCATTATCAAAACAGTTCTTTTACCAGCGTTTAAATTTGTATTCTCTGCTATTGGTAGTGTAGTGTCAGATGCATTTAGTGGAATAAAGGATATGTGGAATAATGTTTTAAAACCAATTCTTAACGGAATTATAGATTTCATTTCCGGTATTTTCTCAGGAAACTGGGAAAAAGCATGGGGAGGAATTGTGAAAATATTCAGCGGTGTTTTCGAAGGTATTAAATCAGCGGCGAAAGCACCAATAAATGCTGTAGTATCAATGCTTAATGGATTGATTGAAGGTATTAACAGCATAGAAATGCCGGATTGGGTCCCGTTTATTGGAGGTAGCAAACCGAATATCCCTAGAA
This sequence comes from Bacillus sp. LSHTCR4, assembly GCF_057197025.1. Classification (NCBI taxonomy): domain Bacteria; kingdom Bacillati; phylum Bacillota; class Bacilli; order Caryophanales; family Bacillaceae; genus Bacillus; species Bacillus sp. LSHTCR4. Next base: position 1,160,771 of record NZ_JBXUNO010000001.1, read on the forward strand.
TTCCTATGTTAGCAACTGGAGGACATGTTCTTGGGGATGGATCGTTTATTGCTGGAGAAGCTGGACCAGAGTTATTTACCAAGAGAGGTAATCGTGTATCTGTTACGCCATTATCTTCAAATGAAAAATCACTTGGTATCACAGGTACTATGAGTCGATTAATTGGCGATATGAGTTATTCAATGGCTAGTTCTATGAAAGAGCTATCTGGCTTAAAAAGCGTAATGAGCAATGTATATGGCAGTATGGCTAGCAGCTCTCAAGCAATGAGTCGAAACGCTAGTCAAAGAAGTGTGGAAGGTAACACTTCTAAATCAAATGCTAATGTTTCATATAATTTAGCTGACATGTTTAGAGGTTCAACATTTGTCATTAGAGAAGAAGCGGATGTACAAAAATTAGCAAGAGAAATGACTAAAATTATTAATGGAGCGGGTAGAAAGGTGTGATGAAAAATGAGTCTTACAATCGATGGAAAAACGTTAAATGAATTGGGTTTAGCGCTTTTACCAGGGCATGAACATTCAGCCGCACCTTCTACACGCGATTATACAGTTACAATTCCAGGAATGTCTGGCGCATATGATTTCGGAGCTGATTTAGAAGTAAGGCCATTTACTTTACCATTACTAGTTAAACCGCAATCGATTTATGAATCAGCTCCAAAAATACGAGAGATCATGAAGACTTTTTTCGACCCATATGGAAAGCCGAAGACTGTAAAGTTAATATTTGATTATGAACCAGATAAATATTACAAGGTAAGGTATAGCGGTAGTTTAGATACAAATCGTTTTAAAACAATGACTAATCTTGTTATTCCATTAACAGCGTTTGATCCACACGCATACTCAGTAATTGATACATCAGATGATGTCTTATGGGGGGATGATATCCCGTTTCTTTCAGATATACCTTTTGGAATTGAAAATTTTCAATATAACGTAACAGGACCGTCGTACTTGCGAGTTGAAAATTTAGGTTCTCTTGTTGTTCGTCCAGTTATCGAAATAACAGGGAGTACAAGTTCTATGACTCTTACCGCTAATGGTAAGAGTTTTTCTGTTGGCGGATTTCCTGAAGGAGCAGAACTTCTAATTGATAGCGCACATTATGTTGTGATGAAGGATGGACAAAATTATATCCACAAGATGACAGGAGATTTTTTAGAATTAATGCCAGGTGCAAATACAGTTGGTGTCGGCGGTACTAGCTTAAACATAAATATTACATTTAAATTCCGCGCGAAATACATGTAAGGTGGTGATTATATGGCTGATGCACAAAAGTTATTACCAACGGATAAGTTACGAGAAGGTTATCCGAAGATTAATCAAGCGATAGACAATGCAAATACAGCTTTAAATAAAGTAACGGAACCAATTGGAACTGAAAGATTAAAACCTAATTCAGTAACAAAAGAGAAAATGGCAGATGGGGCGGCATCTACATCTATTATTGACGATAAAGCCGTAACCGCTACTAAAATTGATGAAAAAATAGTGGATATTAGACATATGGCGACGCCTGTTACTTATATCACACCTTCTAAAAATTTAATTGATAAATCGCGAATTAAAGTAGGTTATTACATTGGTGCTGGAACAGGGAACGAGAATCCAAACTCTAGTTATAGTGCTAGTGATTTTATTTTCATTAAACCAAGTACTTCATACACACTCACGCCAGCTGATCAATTAGCTTTTTACGATAAAAATAAGAAGTATATAAGTGGTATTACTGGAGTAGCCGCAACTAAAACATTTACCTCTCCAGCGGATGCGTATTATATCCGAGTATCGATTGTAAAGGGAAATGAAAGCAAAGTTCAACTTGAAGAAGGTGGATATGCTACCACTTATGAAGTGTATAAAACTCCAGCCGCCATAAAAAACGTTTTACAAAAAGATGTAATCACAGATCTTTTGTATCACATTATGAATCCTTTCAAAAGAATAAAGATAAAAATTATTGGTGACTCCATTACAGCCGGTGTCGGCGGGACAGGTTACTCACCAACAGGTGAATTAATGTTTATTGATTCGACTGGTAAAGAGCAAAGAGCGAATGTGGAAGATGCCATTTGTTGGGCAAATATGTTGAAGAAGTACTTAGAAGAAAAGTTTAATAAAGTCTTTCTGGTAGATTTATCTCATCCTGAAATTAAATTAGGATCATATGATGGTAGTTTCATTCAATATGATTCTACAGTAGGAACAGGTTATCAATATCAATTTCCAAATAAACAGGCTGGCTGTAACATGTTAGAGTTTACATTTTACGGCGAGTCTTTTTCTGTACTTATTTCTAAAGCCGCATCAAGAGGTATGTTTGATGTATATATTGATGGTGTAAAAAAAACAACAATTGACACTTATGATTCTAGTTTTACACAATTTACTCCTGTTGATGTTACTGGGTTATCAAATGATTATCATAAAGTGAGATTTGTTGAAACGGCAAGTAAGAACGCCTCATCCACAGGGACAACGATATACATTCAAGGTTTAAAAATACCGCAAACAACAATCGTTAAAAACTGGGGTATTAGTGGTAGACAATCTCGTCACTTAACTTATGACGGAACGAAATGGGTTGAAGCAGATGATGATTTCATCTTATTGCAATTGGGAACAAACGATAGGCAGCGTGATCCATATGGATATACACAAGAGCATCAACGAAATTTCATTAACTATGCAAGAGGACAAGGTAAGAAGGTAATTATGATGGCATCTATCCCAGCACCTACAGCAAGTGAAACATCTTATCCGTATGCTTGGCATATGGAGGATATTAATAATAAACTTGTAGCTTTAGCACATGAAATGCAAGTTCCATTTATCAATAATTATCACTTTATGATTGATTATTTAATGTATACGGAAAAAGACCTTAATTCTTTACTAGCAGATGGACTTCATCCTAATGATGTTGGATATGAATTAATGTTTAAAAATATAATGAAGCATCTTGGCTTTGGTTATAAAGTGTGGTGAGATTATGAAACATTTAAGAATTTATGATATTAAAATGAATCTAGTGGCTATTTTGGAAAATGCCTATAAGATTGGTTATGAAAAAGAAACTAACAATTTGTGGACTTTCTCCTTTTCATTACCTCTTGATGATCCAAAACGTTTCGAGGTGAAGCCAAAGTATTTTATTGAACTGTACGACCATGATAAATATATTGGTAAATTCATTGTTAATCCTAAAAAGACAGTCAAAAACGAAAGTGACCAGAGCATAACGTACAATTGTGAGCACGTTTTGAGTACATTCCACTCAGACGTGCTTTTTCGTTACCATCAAAAAACGAATTGGACCACAAAAGATGTACTTCAATACCTTATCGATCAACAAGAAATAAAGCATTGGAAATTAGGAACAGTAGCGTTTACAAAGTATTTTGAGTATGCATGGGAAAATGAAGATTCGTTATTAAACGCACTTATAAGCGTACCTAAACCATTTAACGAATCATATTTGTGGACGTGGGATGATACGAAATATCCATTTACACTTAATTTGGTTCGTGCAACAGATGAAAAAATAGATATCATTCGATATGGAAAAAATTTAAAAGGTATTGAAAAGGAGGAAGACCCAACAGGGTTAATAACAAGAATTTACCCGTTGGGTTCTGGTGAAGGTGTAAATCAACTTGGTATTGAGAGTGTGAATAATGGCGTACCGTATTTACAGGCAGAACAATCTATTATTGACCAGTATGGTATTCACAAACGTATATGGGTTGATAGAAAGTTTGAGAATGCACAGTCATTAAAGGCATCTGCACAAGGTTTGTTAGATAGATATAAAAAGCCGCAAGTCACTATATCTGTAGATTGCATAGATTATGAGCTGATTGATCCATATAAGCTTGTAAAATACGATATTTCAAAAGTAGTAGGCGTGTATGACGAAGACACTGATACAAATGATGATTTACGCATTATGAAAATCACAAAATCAGATATCTATGGTGATCCATCAAATATACAATTTGAAATTGGGAATGTTCGTGATGATATTGGGACGACAATTACTGATTTACAGAAAAAACAGTTGGTCAATGATACATATTCCCAAGGTAGCACTAATATTGACAGTCAACCATTTCAAGATAACTGTGATCCAAATCATCCAGCTATTATTAGATTTCAAATACCTAACGATGTGAAGTATGTGAATGAAATGATACTCACATTTGAAACATTAAAATTTAGGGCGTATGAACGAGCGATTAAAGGCGGGGGAGCTGTGGTAGCTTCAACTTCAGCTGGTGGCGCAACAGTTGGTTCGACTAGTTCAGGTGGTGGTGTGGTCGGAACAACTTTAGCAGGTGGAGGAGCTGTACAAACAAGTAGTTCTGGCAGTGGTATTGTTAAAACATCGAGTGCTGGTGGGGATCATGTCCATAAGATGTTTGACGGTGCGGGAATTGTTGGTTTTGAACCTGAAACAAAAGGAATGTACACAGCTTATTCCGATCCAGGGAGAAATACAATGGCTACAATGTACGCAAGAGGAACAGGGAGTGACTTATACACGTATAGTTCTAGTGGAAATCATACGCATGAAACAACATTGCCGAACCACACTCATACTACTACTATTCCAAGTCACGCACACTCAATGAATATTCCAAATCACACACATGATATTAATATACCAAACCATACGCATGAAATAGCATTACCAGACCATACACATGAAATTGAATTTGGTATTTTTGAATTATACGAAACACCATCAAAAGTGATGATTGAAGTTGATGGGAATAGGTTACCGTTTGATTCAATAAGAGGACAAGATATAAATTTAATTCCCTATTTAGCAAAAGATAAGGATGGGAAACTTCAACGTGGCCGTTATGTTGAAATTAAAATCACTCCAAATAGTTTAGCGAGGATAAACGCCACTGTTACAGGTCGTCTTTTTATCCAATCAAGAAGCGGTGGAACGTTTTAATATAAATTAACGAAAATATAAAAAGAGTTGGAGACAATATGCAAATAATTAAAATCATTACACATAGTGGAGAGCAACATGTTGTAAAGGTAGAAAAATATGAGGTGGAAGATGCAATTAAGTTAAATGAACAGCTGAACAGTAATGAAGTAATGACTGTTTTGATTGGATCGTTAATTTTTTCTAAGATTGAAATTAAGCAAGTGATACCGATGAAAGAAGAAACTAAAGAGCAGTTATAAACGGGTATTTTTTATTTTTAGAAAAGGAGTGTAAAGATGGAACGAATTGATGTATTAATGAAATCATTTGTAGCCGCGTCTGGTGGCTTTTGTGGATACTTTTTGGGAGGATGGGATACGACATTGAAAGTTCTAGTTATTATGGCAGCTATCGACTATATTACAGGAGTATTTGCAGCTGGATATTACGGAGAGTTGAAAAGCAAAGTTGGTTTCAAAGGCATTGTCAAAAAGGTAATGCTTTTTCTTTTGGTTGGAGTGGCAACTCAGTTAGATACAGCGCTTGGAAGCAATAGTGCTATTCGTGAAGCTACAATCTTTTTCTTTATTGGAAACGAGTTACTTTCACTTTTAGAAAATGCTGGTCGCATGGGAATACCACTCCCACAGGCTTTGACAAACGCAGTTGAAGTTTTAGGCGGTAAACACAAACAAGAAGATAAAAAAGGAGATGTTCAATAATGGGTCATATTGTAGATATTTCTAAATGGAACGGTAATATTAATTGGGATGTAGCAGCACCAAAATTGGATTTAGTAATTGCAAGGGTACAAGATGGTTCAACAACTGTAGATCATATGTATCAAGGTTATGTATGTGAAATGAAAAAGCGCGGGGTACCATTTGGGAACTATGCGTTTTGTCGTTTTGTATCTGAAAATGATGCACGTGTAGAAGCCCGCGACTTCTGGAATCGCGGTGACAAAGATGCATTATTCTGGGTTGCTGATGTGGAAGTAAAAACTATGGGAGATATGAAGGCAGGTACGCAAGCATTTATTGATGAATTACGAAAACTTGGAGCTAAGAAAGTCGGATTATATGTAGGCCATCATACTTATGAGCAATTTGAAGCCTATACTATTTTAGCAGATTTTGTTTGGATTCCTCGTTATGGCGGGAACAAACCGGGATATCCATGTGATATCTGGCAATACACTGAAACAGGAAATGTGGATGGAATCGGTAAATGTGATTTGAATTATCTAATAGGTAGCAAATCTTTAGCGTGGTTCACAGCTGGTCATATAGGAGGAGTCGTACCAGAAGCAGGAAACCGCGTAGTTTCAAAGGTAGCCCAATTACGATTTTATTCTAAACCTTCTTGGGAAGATAAAGATGTCGCTGGATTTGCAACTGAAGGCAACGGATTCGAAATTATTGATAAAGTAATAGCAAATGGATCTCCACAGTACAAGGTAAAAAATTCTAAAGGTCATGTTTACTACATTACAGCTAGTTCTAAATTTGTTGATGTGAAGTAAAAAAGCCGTCATTCGACGGCTTTTTTTATTTGTGATTATTTAACAGTGACAAATTTTTTGAAGAATTCTGCTCGTTTAGCTTTAGTGTATACATATGGATTGTTAAATTTATTAGTCCAAGAATTATCGTCAACTTTTAAAGATTCAATTTTAAATCCGAGGTATGTATTTAAAGTATTTCTATCTAGGTTGATATTATATGTTTTTCCTTCAAATGGAAGAGTCATTTTTACTGAGTTTAAAGCATGAAAATGTCTTAGTAGTCTTGCAGGTTCACCAACAAATAATTTCTCGATAGCATCTCCGGTTGAAAAGTATTGCTTGTATTGTTCCTCCGTAGTAGTACTATCAGCGTGTGCAGATTTGTAAGCTGCGAAAGAGTCATAATATGTAATTTCAGCATTGTTATTGTTAACTTTTATTTCTTTAATGAAGTTCCCGCCTTTGATAGACTTTGCATAAGTAATAAATTCTGCCTCAGCCACTACGCTTTTTTGCTGATCTGGCCCTTCTTTAGATGTTTCTTTTTTGACTTCATGTTTTTGTACGGACTTATCTTTTGCCTCAGTTTTCTCTTCTGTAGAACCACAACCAGCTAAAAGTCCTAGAGATAGTCCTGCTACAATTAATTTTTTCATAGATTTATTCCTCCAAGTTGATATTAATAACTGTATCATTATATCAAACATTGGGGACATTGGTATTATTTATCAAGTAATTTATAATTCTGCTGAAATAAGTGAATTTATCATGCTGTATTTTTACTCCATGTTTAATATTCATACACACTTTTTAATAAATTTTAAGCCAATAGTAATCTCCTGTTCGTTATTTAATTCTCTACCCCTCAGTTTTAATATGATTTATAGCTCTATTGTGAAGTCTAACAACCTTCCAGAACCCTCAAATCATTTTAGATTCACTGTAAAAAGAGTTTTTAAAAGTAATACAACGTTCTGGTATTCAATGGCTATAAGGATAGCTTTTTAAAATGTAATAAGATTGTGAGTGGCGAACTTCGATGAGGAATTTTTTAATAAAAGTTATCTAATGTAGTTTAATTAAGAGGCTATTTTTTGCTCACATTTTGCTCACAAATGTTATAAAAACACGCGAAAAAATATGAATTATATTTTTATAATAAGATATAACGTAACAAATAAAAAGCATCGCAAATGCTTGTATAACAGGCATTCGTGACACTTTTGTAGTTTTGTTAAAAGTAAAATGAACAACCCTAAAACTGCTCATTCTTCTCCCAAGATTCCACAATATAATGTGCAATCGTCGGGTTGAATCCTTTCCCAACTAAAAACATAATCGCCGCAACTTCTGTTAAAGCGTGTTTGTGTGAAGTATGTTTTGCTTCATTTAAACCGTAATCTACCCAAGGTTTTACGAAATCTAGTACAGGTTTCTTTAAAGGTAAAAACTGTGTACCGACAACTTGTTGAATTTGTTGTTGCGTTGGTTCTGTAATTGGTCCAGGTGGTAAAATTTGAGGCTGTGTAATATCGAATGTAGGTCCTGGTGGTAAGATTTGTGGTTGTGTCGGATCAATTGTTGGTGGTGCTGGCGGTGAAACACGCGCGTCATAGTTTGGTTGGTACATTTGCGGCTGATATTGTGGTTGTTGAGGTTGAGTTGTGTATGGATTTTGTTGAAATTGTTGTTCTTGATTTTGTGGCGCTACATATGGATTTTGAGGGTATTCATAATTTGGACGTGTGTCGAATGGATTTTGTTGATATTCAGTTTCTTGATTTTGCGTTGTTGCGTATGGATTTTGTTGAAATTGTTGTTCCTGATTTTGCGGTGCTGCATATGGATTTTGAGGATATTCATAATTTGGACGTGTGTCGTATGAATTTTGTTGAAATTGTTGTTCTTGATTTTGCGGCGCTGTATATGGATTTTGTGGATAATCAGCTTCTTGATATTGCGTTGTTGCGTATGGATTTTGTTCATATTGTTGCTCTTGCTGTTGTAACTCTTGTTCTTCATATTGTTCTGTATATCTTTGTTCCTGTTGCTGAGGGTAAAATGGTTGATGTGGGTAAGGCGGTTGATTATTATAGAACATATTTATTCCTCCTTCATGATGATGCCTACCACCCAGTGTATGGGCGGACAAGAAAATATGTGATGAAAAAATGCGGGCGTGTTACAATAAGTAACTGGGTGAAGATAAAATGACAAAACAAGAAAAGATTCAAAAAACCATTACTTTTGTAAAAGATATTTTAGAAAAAGATGCGAGTGGGCATGATTGGTATCATATTGAGCGTGTACATAAACTGGCGATTTCATTATCTGAGCAAGAAGGAGGAAATCGTTTTATAATTGAAATGGCAGCATTACTTCACGATGTGGCAGATGAGAAGTTAAATGAGAGTGAAGAAGCAGGAATGAAAAAAGTTTCTGATTGGTTAGAAGAGTTACATGTTGAAGAAGAGGAAAGTAAACATGTTCTTCATATTATCGCCAATATGTCTTATAAAGGTGGTCATGGCGGTAAAGTGGAGTCGCTTGAAGGGAAGATTGTTCAAGATGCAGATCGTTTAGACGCGCTTGGTGCAATTGGAATAGCTCGCACATTTGCGTATGGCGGGGCGAAAGGGAGATTAATGTATGATCCAACTATTCCTCCTCGTGAAGTGATGACGAAAGATGAATATAGAAAAAATAATGATCCATCTTTAAATCATTTTTATGAAAAACTTTTAAAACTAAAAGACTTAATGAATACAGATGCAGCAAAACAAGAGGCTGAAGTTCGTCATCGTTATATGGAACAGTTTATTGAACAATTTATGAAAGAGTGGAATGCACAAATATGAAAATGTTAACTGTGGAAAACTTATCAAAATCATATGGAGAAAAACCGTTATTTGATGGATTATCATTTAGTATTGCAGAAGGACAACGTGCCGGAATTATCGGTGTAAATGGTACTGGTAAATCAACGTTATTAAAAATTATTGCAGGGGCAGAAATTCCTGACACAGGTGATATGACTCATTCACGTGGGTATACAATTAGTTATTTATCACAGCAACCAGAGTTTGATGAACAATTAACAGTATTAGAACAAGTTTTCCATGGTGATACACCTTTAATTCGTCTTCTTCGTGATTATGAAAAGGCGCTATTACATATTGAAAAAGATCCAAGTAATGAAAAGGTACAGGAACAATTATTTGCAGTGCAACAACGTATGGACGCAATGAGTGCGTGGGAAGCAAATGCGAATGCTAAATCGTTATTAACGAAACTAGGAATTACGGATTTCACAGCAACTGTTGGAAATTTATCTGGTGGGCAGAAAAAACGTATTGCGATGGCGCAGTGTTTTATTGAAACACCTGACCTATTAATTTTAGATGAGCCTACGAACCATCTTGACCATGAGACAGTTGAGTGGTTAGAGGAATATTTAGCAAGGTACACAGGTGCGGTATTACTTGTAACCCATGATCGTTATTTCTTAGATCGTGTGACGAATCGTATTTTCGAATTAGATAATGGAAAACTGTATAGTTATGAAGGGAATTACAGTACGTTTTTAGAAGCGAAAGCACTTCGTGAAGAGCAAGAACTTGCGCAAGAATCAAAGCGTCAAAACTTATATCGCCGTGAACTAGCATGGATTCGCCGTGGTGCAAAAGCTCGTTCGACAAAGCAAAAGGCACGTATTCAACGTTTTGAAGAGCTAAAAGGTCAAGAAGGTCCAGCTGCAAAACAGTCAGTTGATATTGCACTTAGCGGTAGCCGTCTAGGAAAAAAAGTACTTGAGTTAAAAGATGTGACGAAAAAATTTGGTGATAAAACGGTATTAAACAACTTTAATCATATCGTGAAACCAGGCGATCGTATCGGTATTATTGGAGCGAATGGAAGCGGGAAATCTTCGCTATTAAATATGCTTGCAGGTAAAATATCTCCTGATAGTGGTGAAATTGAAGTTGGGCAAACAGTAAAAATCGCGTACTATACGCAAGAAAATGAAGAAATGAATTTAAATCAACGTATGATTGAATACATTAAAGAAATCGCGGAAGTTATTCATACGACAGATGGAAAAGTAATTGGTGCGTCTCAAATGTTAGAACGTTTCTTATTCCCGCCGCATTCACATGGTACACCGCTTGGCAAATTATCTGGTGGTGAAAGAAGACGTTTATACTTATTACGTATATTAATGGGAGAACCGAACGTACTATTACTGGATGAGCCTACGAATGATCTAGATACACAAACATTAACTGTATTAGAAGATTATTTAGAGGATTTCCCAGGTGTTGTTTTAACTGTATCGCATGACCGTTACTTCTTAGATAAAGTAGTAGATGAATTGTTCATCTTTACGGGAGAAGGGGAAGTGCGTGAATTTCTAGGTAGTTATACGGATTATTTAGAAATGGAAAAAACGAGAGAACTTATTGAGAAAGCGGAAGTACAGAAAGAGAAAAAAGTAGTAGAAGAAGCACCGAAACAACAACGTAAGCGTAAACTTTCATATAACGAGCAGCGCGAATGGGAAACAATTGAAGATACAATTGCGGAACTTGAAGAAAAGCTAGAATCAATTGGAGAAGAGCTTGCGAATGTTGGTTCTGATTTTACGAAGGCGCAAGAATTGTCTGAAGCACAGCAAAAAACAGAAGAAGAGTTAGAAAAAACGATGGAAAGATGGAGTGAACTATCCGACATTGTTGAAGGATTAAAATAAAAACAAGCTGCATATATTGAAAAGTAAAGAGAAAAACTTTACACTATTGGTAGAACCTATTTTAGGAGGGAAAAAATGAGAACATCTAATCCAATGTTGAAAAAAGAGGCATTCCGTAAAGAAGGAGCAAGTGCTTCTGCGATGACTATTGGCGGAACAGTAGGCAAAACGTTTATTATGCTTATCTTGCTACTTGCAACGTCTGTCTATTCATACATACAGATGATAGAGGGTACGATGAAGATGCCAGTATTAATTGGCGCTTTAATCGTTGCGGCAATCATCGCATTTGCGTCTATGTTCTTCCCACGTATTTCACCTTTTGGTGCACCAATCTATGCGGCAGTAGAAGGGGTTGTGTTAGGTAGTATTTCAGCGGTTTATACAATGAAATTTGGCGATTCTATCGTTTTAAATGCTGTTTTACTAACAATCTCAATTCTATTTGCAATGTTAGTGTTATATGCAACACGTGTAGTAAAAGTAACGGATAAATTCCGTACAGGCGTGATGGCAGCAACACTTGGAATTATGGTTATGTATTTAGTCGTATTTCTACTAAACATGTTTGGTGTAACTGTTCCGTACATTCACCAAGGTGGTACGATTGGTATTATTATTAGTGCAGTTGTTATCGTAGTTGCTGCATTAAACTTATTACTAGATTTCGATTTAATCGAAAATGGTGTACGTAGTCAAGCTCCGAAATATATGGAGTGGTACACTGCAATGGGACTAATGCTTACATTAGTTTGGTTATACTTAGAAATTCTTCGTTTCGTTTCTTACTTTACGAAAAATGACTAATAAAAAATCCTGCATGAAAAATGCAGGATTTTTTTATTTTCAAAGATAAATTGATGATATGGTATAATATGGATGTTGGTAACCTTAAATTGAAGGGGATGGAATATGATGAAAGAGAAGAAAGGGATTATGAAAAAACTATTTTCTAAAAGTTTTTTCATAGAACTAGATGATGCTTTAACGTATCCATCATCAGAAGTTATTACTTCAGCTATTGAAAGTTATGCAGCTGAATGTAATGAACAACTGAAATTTGAGAGTAAAGTAAAACCGATAACTTTCTACTTAGACGAAGTATTGTATCGTGCGGAAATCAAGATGGCCCGCGGAGGATATTACATTTCATGCAGTGAAGTATAATTTTTTGAAACCTTACATGTTTAAAGTATGTAAGGTTTCTTTTTTGTTTTTATAAGATATAAAAATATATTTTTTATTATAAAATATATTATTTTAAGCTTTTTACCCTTCAAACATTTTTCTTTACAATGAAGAAAAATATGTGAGGTGGTATAACTTATGATGAATCGAGTTGTATTAATCGGTAGATTGACAAAGGAGCCAGAATTATACTACACAAAGCAAGGCGTCGCGTATGCACGAGTATGTGTTGGGGTGAATAGAGGTTTTCGAAATAGTTTAGGTGAGCAGCAAGTAGATTTTATTAATTGTGTCGTTTGGAGAAAATCGGCTGAGAATGTAACTGAATATTGTAAGAAGGGATCACTTGTTGGAATTACTGGACGTATTCATACGAGGAATTACGAGGATGATCAAGGAAAGAGAATATATATAACAGAAGTTCTGATTGAGAGCATTACATTTTTGGAGAAAAGGCGGGAGGGTGCATCAAAAAAAGATGGGACTTGGGGGAATTAGGAGGAAAGATAAAGTATGATGATGGAAAGAAATCAGCAAGATAAAGCATCCGAGTAGGTTTAAAGAGGTGGAACATGTTACAATACAGCTAAGAACATGCAATAAAGGAGAGTTTTTTACGTGAAGATTAAAGCAATTGAACCGACGCCAAGTCCAAATACAATGAAAGTTATTTTGAATGAAGTATTACCATCAGGAGCACGTAATAATTATACAAAAGAAAATACAGAACAAGCGCCAATGCAAGTGCAAGAGATTTTGAAAATTGAAGGCATTAAAGGTGTATATCATGTAGCCGACTTTTTAGCAGTGGAACGAAATGCAAAGTATGACTGGAAAGTTTTATTACAACAAGTTCGTGCTGTTTTCGGTGAAGAAGTAGTAGAAGAAAGTGAAGAACAACAACTTGCTCATTTTGGAGAAGTAAAAGTGTTTGTTCAAATGTTCTTTACAATTCCAATGCAAGTAAAGCTAACAGATGGCACGACGGAAGAACGTGTTGGTTTACCAGATCGTTTTAAAGAATCAATTATGAAAGTACAAATGTCTGCACCAAACGTTGTAAAAGAACGTAAATGGGTGGAACAAAGTACACGTTACGGTAATTTTGAAGAAATCGGGAAAGAAGTAGTAGAAGAGATTGTTGCTGCTTATTCAGAAGAACGTGTAAATGAAACGGTTAAAGAGTTATTAAATCAAGCAGGTGCTGTTGAAGTAACGATTCAAAAGCGTGAGCCATATAAAGTAACAGAAGAGATGATGAAAGATGCTGACTGGAAAAACCGTTTTGCAGCATTAGAACAAATGGATCCTACAGAAGAAGATATTCCAGTGTTGAAGATGGCGTTAGATGATGAAAAAGTTTCAATCCGCCGTTTAGCAACAGCGTATTTAGGTATGGTAAAAGGTGATGAAGTATTACCGTTATTATATAAAGCTTTATTAGATCGATCTGTAAGTGTTCGTCGTACTGCGGGAGATTGTTTATCAGATGTAGGTGATCCAGCAGCGATGTTTGTTATGATTAAATCTCTGAAAGACCCAAGTAAATTAGTACGCTGGCGTGCTGCTATGTTCTTATTTGAACTTGGAGATGAAAGTGCGATTCCCGCTTTAAAAGTAGCGCAAGATGATCCAGAGTTTGAAGTAGCAATGCAAGCACGTCTAGCATTAGAGCGTATTGAAGGCGGAGAAGAAGCAAAAGGTTCTGTATGGAAACAAATGACGGAGTCTCGTAAAGGGGAATAATGTATGATTGTTTTCTATGATAGTTGGTGTCCGATGTGTACGGCCGTTGCAGAACGTACGAAAAAATTAGATAAAAAGGGTAAGATGAAATTTGTTTCATTTCGAGATGAAGATGTAGTTGAAAGGTATGAACTTTCTCAAGAATTACAAAGTAAGATGGAACAAAGACTGTATATTTTAAAAAATAATAAGTGGTATGACGGCATTCATAGCATACATGTATTAGCAAAGGCCGTTCCATCTTATTGGTTTGCAGTTCCTTTTATAAAGCTATCTATCGTACTTGGTTTTGGAAGTAAAGTATACGATTATATCGCTAACAATAGAAAACTTGTTCCAGTTGGACATTGTCGTGATGGGGTTTGTGAAATCCCTACAAAAAAATGAAATCATCGTTATCTTTCTTTTGCACCTATTAATAGAGCGTGATATGATGAATTTGGAATGAAAGTTGAAGGAGAGATTACAAGATGTCAAATGCTTATGAAGAATACATGCGCCAAATGGTAATCCCAATGCGTCAAGAATTAGTGCGTTCTGGGTTTGAAGAGTTAACTACAGAAGAAGCTGTAACAGAATTTATGGAAAACACAACGGGTACAACTTTAGTAGTTGTAAACTCTGTTTGTGGTTGTGCAGCTGGTTTAGCACGTCCATCAGCAGGTCAAGCGGTTGTTCGTGCTGAAAAACAACCTGATCATCTTGTAACTGTATTCGCAGGTCAAGATAAAGATGCTACTGCAAAAATGCGTGAATACTTCGGAGAAATTCCTCCATCTTCACCATCTATGGCATTATTAAAAGGAAAAGAAGTTGTTCACTTCATTCACCGTCATGAAATTGAAGGTGCAACTATGGACGAAATTATTACGAACTTAGAACAAGCTTTTGAAAAGAATTGCTAAAGAAGGGGGAGAGTAAATCTCTCTCTTTTCTTTATATAGAGGTGAAACAATGATAGTAACAACAGCAGGAAGAACGAACAAAGAAATGACATCTTATGCAAAGCAGGTAGCGGGAGAATTAAATAGTAATTTCGTTATACGTAATGACATACCAGTACATAAACTGCATGAACAGTATGAACAAGATGTACTTGTCGTAGGGAAGAACCGATTAACTATTTATCCGAAAGGTACAGAAGAATCGTTTTTCTTTCATCCGAATTCAGCGATGTTTCGTGTGAAAAGGTTAATGCGCGGAGAACACGATCCATTTGTACAAGCTGCTAAATTAGAGAGCGGAATGACAGTGTTAGATTGTACGCTCGGTATGGCATCAGATAGTATTGTAGCTAGTTATTTTGTTGGTGAAAATGGAAAAGTAACAGGACTTGAAGGCAATGAGTATATGGCTTATATTATGGAAAATGGTTTGAAAACATGGTCTTCATCCGTTTCTGAAATTGATGAAGCAATGCAACGAATTGATGTAAAGCAAACTGAGCATTACGCATTTTTAAAACAATGTGAAGATAATAGCTATGACATCGTTTATCTCGATCCGATGTTTGAAGAAAGTGTCATAGAATCTGACGGAATAAAAGGATTAAAACACTTCGCTTTGTATCATGATATTACTGATGAAACAATTGCGGAAGCGAAGCGTGTGGCGAGAAAGCGTGTCGTTCTGAAAGACCATTTCCGAAGTTCTAGATTTGAAAAACATAATTTTTACGTATACAAAAGAAAAAGTGCTAAGTTTCACTTTGGTGTAATTGACCCTTGCTAATTGTTTGAAAAGATGTATAATAAGCAATAATTAATTAAATATACTGTCTGTGATGAAGAGAGTAGTCTTTTTTAGAAGGAAAGCGAGCTAGGGATGGTGTGAGCCTAGTGCGGAAGAAAAAGATGAAGCGCACTTCGGAGACGCTTCTTGAACGAATAGTAGAGTAAGCCGAGGCCCCCTGTCCTCGTTATAAACGGGAAAGTGGTTCGTAATGAACAACAAGGGTGGTACCACGGGTTAAAACTCGTCTCTTTTTTAGAGACGAGTTTTTTGTGTTTTAAAAAATAAGGAGGTTAAATTATGGATTATAAAATGCATTTTGCGGAAAGTTTATCTAATATTTTCACGAATGAATTAACGCAAAAACAAATTTTAGATTTAATTGAATCACCGAAACAAGATGAATTTGGAGATGCAGCGTTCCCATGCTTTTCATTAGCGAAGCAATATAAAAAAGCACCGGCTATTATTGCAAAGGAAGTTGCACAGAAATTAAGCGATCCATTTTTTACGAAAGTAGAAGCCGTTGGTCCTTATGTAAATGTACTTTTTAATCGTGAAACTGTAAGTGATACAGTATTAAAAACGATTTTAGCGGAGAAAGAAGAGTACGGTCACAATCATTTTGGATATGAAAAAACGGTCGTTATCGATTATTCCTCTCCTAATATCGCAAAGCCATTTTCAATGGGGCATTTACGCTCTACAATGATAGGGAATTCATTGAAACATATCGCTGAAAAATGTGGGTATGAAGTTGTAGGAATTAATTATATTGGAGACTGGGGAACACAGTTTGGAAAGTTAATTACGGCTTATAAAAAATGGGGAAATGAAGCAGTAGTGAAAGAGGATCCAATACGTGAATTATTTAAGTTATATGTTCAATTTCATGAAGAGGTAAAAGACGACGAAGAATTAGAAGAAGAAGGACGCGCTTGGTTTAAGAAATTAGAAGAAGGTGATGAAGAAGCTGTTGAGCTTTGGAATTGGTTCCGCCACGAATCCTTAAAAGAATTTTCTCGTATTTATGAACTTCTCGGTGTGGAATTTACTAATTTTCAAGGAGAAGCTTTTTATAATAATTTAATGGAAGACTTTATTGGGATTTTAGAGGAACATGATTTGCTTGAAGAGTCAGAAGGCGCATTAGTCGTTAATTTAGAAGAAGAGGGAATGCCGCCTTGCTTAATTAGAAAATCAGATGGTGCGACGATTTATGCAACACGTGACTTAACAGCAGCACTATATCGTCAAAACACATTTGGTTTTGATAAAGCGTTATATGTAGTTGGCCCGGAACAAAGTTTACACTTCAATCAATTTTTCACTGTATTAAAAAAGCTTGGCTACACTTGGGTTGACGGCATGGAACATGTACCGTTTGGCTTTATTTTAAAAGATGGTAAGAAAATGTCGACACGTAAAGGAAGAGTTATTTTACTTGAAGAAGTACTTGAGGAAGCAATCGAACTTGCAAAACAAAATATTGAAGAGAAAAATCCAAACTTAAAACAAAAAGACGAAGTAGCAAAGCAAGTTGGTGTAGGGGCAGTTATCTTCCACGATTTAAAAAATGAACGTATGCATAATATTGAATTCTCATTAGAAAATATGCTGAAATTTGAAGGGGAAACAGGACCGTATGTACAGTACACACATGCACGTGCGTGCTCTATTTTAAGAAAAGAAAGTGTAGAATTTGAAACGTGTACGTTTGCTTTAAAAGATGATCATAGTTGGAATATCGTAAAATTACTAAACAAATTCCCGAAAGTAATTGAAGCAGCATGTAACAAAAATGAGCCATCGGTTATTTCGAAATACGTATTAGATTTGGCAAAATCGTTTAATAAATATTATGGAAATGTGCGTATATTGGAAGAGAGCGAAGAGAAAGATAGCAGACTTGCATTAGTGTATGCTGTGACGGTTGTATTAAAAGAAGGATTGCGTTTACTTGGGGTGGAGGCACCTGAGGAGATGTAAAACAAATAGGTATACGTATCATATTAGATATGTATGCCTATTTATTTTTATAGAAAATATGTAAGTAACAGTTATATTTTATTAAATCTAAACTTTTCTAGAATTGTTTCAGGTGTAGGAATGTCCGTATTAAATGGAGAATTGTAATGTCATATAAATAAAGGAGGCGTTAATCTTGGAAACATACGACTGGAACAGTAAACTAACTTATTTAAAAAATACAAGAGATTTATATTACAACGACGATTATGTAAGCTTTTTAGTAAATACAGTTTGGAAGATTAATAAGCCCGTACATATCGTTGATTTCGGTTGTGGCTATGGTTATTTAGGCTTAGTATTAATGCCATTACTTCCAAAAGGATCCAAGTATACAGGCATTGATAGTGGGAAAATATTAATAGCGGAAGCGAGAGAGTTGTTTCGTTCACTCCCATATGAATCAGAATTTATTGAGGGGGATGCTACAGAAATTGAATTGAATACATACGATATAGCAATCTGTCATGCTTTCTTATTACATATGAGTTCACCAAAAACGATGTTACAAAAAATGATGCATTCAGTTAAAAAGGGCGGAAAAATAATCTGTTTTGAACCACATTGGATTTCAAATATGTCTTCATACGTGTTAGATGGGGAGGAGCAATCGGAAATTATTCAGCTAGGTATTTTGCAAAGGTTATTTGAAAGTGATACGAAGAGAAACGGTAAAGATGGCAATATCGGCATGAAAATACCGATGTATTTAAGTGAATTAGGTGTAAAAAATATTGAGTGTCGAGTGAGCGATAAAGTGAATTTTTTAGACTCTAATATACATCACAAAGATAAAAATGATTTATATCATTCTTTAAAAGAAGAGGGAATAGCGGGCAATCCGGGAGATAAACAGCAATTTATAGAACGTTTAATGGGTAGAGGATTAACATATGATGATGGGCTAGCTCAATATGAAGCTGAACTATGCTTTTTTAAAGCATTTCATTTACATTCCTCTTTAGTATATGCTCCAAATATGAAAATTACATTTGGTGAAATAGTAAGTTAAAGGGTAGCAATACGATGAAAAGTGTCGCTTAATGTCGATGAGTCGATATTCGACATATAATCGCTGCTATAAGTTAAGTATCGGTAGATATATTCTGAAAATCGCCAATAAAACGAAAGAATCGCTGATATATTTGAATTATCGCCGATATAATTCCATGTACTGATTCCAGATTCCAAAAGATAAGATCCACATGTTACGTTATTCCATATAATCAAACAAAATACAGAGAAAAACAATCATTTTTACTATATTTTGTTATAAATTCGAATAATATTAAATAATACTATCCATTATAGGAGATTTTAGTTGAATACCTACAATATGATGTGTAAAATCTAAGCAAGTAGCAGTGCAAATAAATATTAGAGGTGAATACATGCTAGATTTTAAGCAGTTAGATGCTTGTTTGAAAGACAAGAGATTTATAGATGGATTACAGGAAATAAATAATGAAATTTCATATATAAAAGAAAAGAATACTTTATCTTATTTGAAGAGTTGGCTTGCTAATGTTCCTTCACATAAGGAGTTTGATATATTAATACGCCTTACTGATGAAGGGCTTATGCACCAATACAGTTCATTCCTCATTCGCTACGCCTATAAAAAATTCCCAAATATGAGAACGCTCTCTTTATATTGTGATGAGTTAATTGATGAGCGGAAAATTCTTGAAGCAGAACAGTTGCTAAAGGACGCTTTAGAAGAGAGCAATAAAGAAGAAATAGATGCCGATTTTTTAGCGAAAACATATTTTACTTTAGTACGATGTCTTTTAGAAATGAAACGAAATGAAGAAGCGCTAATCTATATGCAAAAAGCGGAGGAGTACAGTACACGTGCCGTATTTGATAAATGGGGCTACGTCTATATGCATACAGGTGAATGGGAGAAAGCTGAAGAACAATTTATCGCCGGTATGCAGCATAAAGATTGTGAAGAGTTATCTACCTATTTATTATCACAGTTATATGCGAATAAAGGGGAACAGAAACGTGCATTGCAGCTAATTGATGATGCGATTGTAAAGTTCCCGCAAGTACCATATTTTCATTTTGAAAAGGTAAAATATTTATTAGATTTAGGGAAGTACGAAGATATGTTATCGGTAATAGATAACATAAATAATCAGCTTCCTTATCATGCGTATAAGGCTTATTTCGTACATTTACGAGCAGAAGCGATGTACAAAATGAATAAACTTGTAGATTTACAACAATTATTAAAAGAAGAAAAAAGTTTAAAAGGGTCTTTATATCATAATTTAGAAAAAAATCCAGATGGAAAAAAGGTTCACTTGCCGATCGTTCCTATTGTACAAAAGGATAATTATTGTGTACCGACAAGTTTGGAAATGATGTTGCAGTTATGGGGAGAAAAACGTACACAAGATGAAATAGCAGAGTTTATTTTTGATATGACAGGATCGAAGTTTTCAGATACTGTTTCTTATGTAGAAGAATTAGGTTATGAATATCGTTATTTTAAAGGTAATGAAGAGAATTATAAGAGACTGATTGATGAAGGAATTCCTGTTTTATTAAGTATAGATATTGAGCATGCTTCACATGTACAAGTACTAGCTGGATATGATGATACATTGCAGGCCTTTTATGTTCAAGATCCGAACTTTATAGAGCCAGTTATTGTGGAATATAGTAAGTTACAAGAAAAATATCGTTATACAGGTTGTTTAGCGATTACATTTGTTCCAAAGGAAAAGAAGGAACAGCTATCATTTTTAAATGAAGAAGAAAATACTTATTTCAAATCAATTTTTTCTTTAACGGATCATTTAGATGAACAAGATAAAGAGGGGGTTCATAAGTTAGTACAGTTTTTAAAAGAGACAAGTGATAATCCGAATACGTGGTTATATACGGTTAAGCATTTAGATGTTGAAGTAGATAAAGAATTTATTTTATATTGTATAGAAAATTTAATGGAGAAGTTTCCAAACTCGGACTTTGTTAAATTACATGGTGCGCAGTGCTTTATTCGCCTTGAAGAATTAGAGAAAGCTGGACAAATGCTTGCGAGTGTTGAGAAGAAAAATAATCGTGCTTTATATCATTTCATAAACGGAAGATATGCTTTTGAGCAGGAGAGTTATATAGAAGCGATTTCAAGTTTTCGTTCCTCATTACAATTAGATGCAGATCAGCCGATTGCTTGGAGTTTCCTTGCGTTATCATATATGTATATCGATCAATCTGATAAGGCATTGCAGTTTTCTCAAGTTGCTTTAGAACGTAGTCCAGAAAGATTTACTTTAACGAATCACGGGTTAATATTAATAGATTTAGAAAGATATGAAGAAGCGTATGAAATCTTTAACGACCTGTTAAGAGAGTATAAAAATGAGGCACATGTATGGTATGAGCGAGCGAGATGTGCGCATCATTTAGGGAAATTACATTTAGCGATAAAAGGGCTTAAAGTAGCGATTCATTTGGATAGTAATGCACCCTACATTTATACGAAACTTTCGGAAATATACGAATCTGATTTGAAGGATGAGGAAGGTACGAAAGAAATTTTATTAAACGGTATTGAGAATTGTGATGATAAGGCACCTCTATATGTAAAACTGGGTGACTATCATTTTCAAAATGATAGCCTGGAAGAAGCAGAATCGTTGTATACTCGTGCTTTAGAAGAAAATCATGATGATGTTTATTCTCACTTCGGAATTACGCAAGTGTATATGGCAAGAGAACAATACAAGGAAGCAAAAGAATATATTCTTGGTCTTGAGAAGCAAATTGAAAAGAGCCAAGATTTCCTCATGAATGCGGGAATGGTTTTATGGGATGCTGAAGTTGAACTTGGTGGAAGTGAAGAAGGGTTTAAAGTAGCGTTGTCTAAGTTAGAGAGTGGTATAAAGCAGAGCGAATATAATGTAGCAAGTGCGTTAGATGAATATGTGAATCGAATGAAAGGAACTGTATTTGTACAGCGAGGTATAGCATTCTTAAGAACGTTACACAAAGAAAGAAATGAAGTAAGTGAATACGGTTGTTATACAGGTATTTTATATGAATCTATCGGACAGTATGGCCAAGCGATGAAAAGATATAAAAGGGCGATAGAACAAAAGGAAACGGCATTACCGTATTACCGAATTGGTGAAACACTTATGGCATTAGGGCAGTTGTCAGAAGCAAAACAAGCGTATGAAACATGTTTAGAACTTGATGGGAATTTCGTCGGTGTACATTTACAGCTTGCGGAAATATATGAAAAAGAAGAAAATCGTTCTAAAGAACAAAGTCATATGGTTCAGGCGATGAAAGAAGAGCCGTTGCATATTAATATGGAATATTTGGCACAGCTTTCAGTAGAAATGAATCTTCAGGAAGAATTGCTGGCTGAACTAGAACAATTAACGGACGAAGTACCTGAAATATGGCGATTAGATGCGATTGCATATGTGTACGGAGCAATGGATGAAATAGATAAAGAACAAGCACAGATTGAAGAGGCACTACGATTAGATGGCGAGCATACAGAAGTTTTATATCATTATGCAAAAGTATTAGTGAAAAATAGAAATGCAAAAGCAATTGAAATTGCAATGAAGGTTATACAAAAAGATGTAAATAATGAACGTATATTTGATGTATATGTAAAAGCGATAGAACAACATAAGAAATGGTCTAACATACGAGATTTTCTTCATATATTAAAAGTAAAAAAGGCAGACAGAAGTATGGCGTTTATGTATGCTGCATCTGCGGTTACAGAAAGATGGATTGAACGTCAACAAAATGAACAGCCGAAGAAATCCATATTTACGAGAGCCCTTTATCGTATGAAAAACCGTGCGAAAGAAATTTCAATCATTACTACAATCATTGATTTATATGAAATTTCGTTACAGTTAAATCCGAAAAATAGCATGGCAGCGCTGCGATTTGCACTGTTTTACGAGAATGTAATGATGAATAAAGAGGCGATAGATGTATTGCAAACATCGTTAGAAAATAAATGGGATTATGATGTAGCGAAGCAACTTGTAAATCTTTTCATAGAGTACGAGGAAGAGGATATGATAAGGGATGCTTCGGAATTAACGAAGCAAATGGTTCGAGAGTTACCAGATGATTATGATACTCTTCTTCTGCAAGCACAAGTATTGTTTAAAGCAGGGGAAGAAAGAAGGGCAGAAAAGATTACCTTACAATTAACGGAGCAAACACCATTTGTAAGTAGAGCATTTCTTGCTTTAGGAGAAATATATCAAAGTCAAGAGAGGTTTGAAGAGGCAATTCATGTATTAGAAAATGCCGCTATACATCATCCGAATGAAACAGCAATTCTTCTTTCTTTAGCATCTTCATATCATGGTGCTGGCCAAACGATAAAGGCAGAAAAAATAACAAATGAAGTATTAACAATGGATGCGAGTGATTTGTTAGCAAGATATGATCGTGCTTGTTATTTAGCACAGTTAAACAGGAATGAAGAGGCGAAGGAAGAGCTTGAAATTGTACTTCGTGAGGATGAGTCGGGATTCTTTGCTGAACGTATCGAGGATGATGAAAATTTAGCAGCAGTACGAGGATCTGAAAAGTAATTGTATAAGAATAGGGAAAAAAGGATATAGATAAAAATATATTTTGAATTAGTTGACAATTCATCGCCTGATGGCATAAAATAGCTTTTAACAAAGTATACAAATCTGAAGACGAGAAAGAGTAAAATAGTGTACTGTTCCCCAGAGAGCCGGTCTATTGCTGAAAGCCGGTGTGCAGACGTTATTTGAAAATCATCTCCGAGGAGCCGAGGCTGAAAATAAGTAAGCTCGGACGGATGTCTACCGTTACAAAGAACACGTATGATCGTACGTTGCTAAGTGCTATTAGTGAAGAGCTAATAGAATTAGGGTGGTATCGCGGGTAAACCCGTCCCTACTTTATAGGGACGGGTTTTTTGTGTGCTTTAAAACATTCAAAAGGAGTGATTGTAGATGAAGAAAGTAGATGTAAAAGAGTCAGCTGTAGGGAGAGAAACACGTATTCGTAAACAGTGGAACGAGCAAAGCATTTTTGAGCAATCAATTCAGAATCGAGAAGGCGCACAGTCTTTCGTATTTTATGAAGGACCACCGACGGCGAACGGACTACCGCATGTAGGTCATGCGCTTGGACGAACAATTAAAGATGTAGTAGCAAGATATAAAACGATGGCTGGTTATAAAGTGTTAAGAAAAGCGGGATGGGATACACACGGTTTACCTGTAGAATTAGGTGTTGAGAAGCAACTCGGTATTTCAGGTAAACATGAAATCGAAGAGTATGGAATTGAGCCATTTATTCAGAAGTGTAAAGAGAGTGTATTCACATATGAGAAGCAATGGCGTGAATTCACTGAAAGTATCGGTTATTGGGTAGATATGGATGATCCATACGTTACGTTAGAGAATCCTTATATCGAAAGTGTATGGCATATTTTAGGGACGATTCATGAAAAAGGATTATTGTATAAAGGGCATAGAGTTTCACCATATTGCCCAAGTTGTCAAACTTCACTAAGTTCACATGAGGTTGCCCAAGGGTATAAAACAGTAAAAGATTTAAGTGCAACAGTTAAGTTTAAAGTGAAAGATAGTGACAATGAATACTTCCTAGGTTGGACGACAACACCTTGGACACTTCCAGCAAATGTTGCACTCGCTGTACATCCAAATATGGAATACGTGAAAGCGAAACAAGAAGGTCATGTATACATTGTTGCAAAAGAACGTGTACAAGATGTATTAAAAGAAAACTATGAAGTATTATCTGTTCATAAAGGAGAAGAATTATTAAATACTTCTTACACAGCACCGTTTCCAATGAAAGAAGTTACAAATGGTTACCGTGTTATCGGAGCAGATTTTGTAACGGCAGATAGTGGTACAGGACTTGTTCATATTGCTCCAGCATACGGAGAGGATGATTATAGAGTCGTTCAAAGTGAAGGTTTGTCATTCTTACATGTTGTAGATGAGAAAGGTGAGTATACAGAGGCAGTACCATTTTTGAAAGGTAAATTTGTTAAAGATTGTGACGTAGATATCGTTCGTTATTTAGCGAAGGAAGGTTTACTATACCATAAAGAAAAGTATGAACATAGTTACCCACATTGTTGGCGCTGTGATTCACCACTTCTTTATTATGCAGGAGAGAGCTGGTTAATCCGCACGACTGCAATTAAAGATACATTTTTACAAAATAACGATACTGTTACTTGGTATCCAGATCATATGAAAAATGGACGATTTGGTAAGTTTTTAGAAAACATGGTGGACTGGAATATTAGCCGAAATAGATATTGGGGAACACCATTAAACGTATGGGAATGTGAAAGTTGCGATCATCAATTCGCACCGAAAAGTATGGCTGATTTAAGAAAGCATAGTACGAAAGAGACACCTGAAGACTTAGAATTGCATAAGCCATATGTAGATGAAGTGCAAGTTTGCTGCGAAAAATGCGGAAGTACAATGAATCGTACACCAGAAGTAATTGATGTTTGGTTTGATAGTGGTTCGATGCCATTTGCGCAATATCATTATCCGTTTGAAAATAAAGAGTTATTTGAAGAACAGTTTCCAGCAGATGTAATTGCAGAAGGAATTGATCAAACACGCGGTTGGTTTTATAGTTTATTAGCTGTATCAGCACTATATACTGGAAAAGTACCGTATAAACGAGTGTTATCACTAGGGCATGTTCTAGACGAGGAAGGACAGAAAATGTCTAAAAGTAAAGGGAATGCACTAGATCCAGTTGATTTAGTAGAGAAGTTTGGTGCAGATGCTTTAAGATGGGCTTTACTCGTTGACAGTGCTCCGTGGAATGCGAAGCGTTTTTCTGAAAGAACAGTATTAGAAGCAAAATCTAAATTTGTAGATACGTTAGTCAATGTGTATAGCTTCTACGTTTTATATGCAAGTTTAGATGAGTATAATCCGAACGAAACGTATGACGTAAAGCGGACGAAATTGGATGAATGGGTATTATCAAGATTGCATAGCACAACGAAAAAAGTGAGAACTGCACTTGATGAGTATCAATTTACGAATGCAGCTCGTGAAATCGCGGCGCTTGTAGATGAAATAAGCAATTGGTACGTAAGGCGGTCACGTAATCGTTTCTGGGAATCTGGTATGAATGCTGAAAAAGCTGCTGCGTATGAGACACTCCATGAAGTACTTGTGACAATTAGTAAGTTAATTGCACCATTTACACCGTTTGTCGCTGAAGATATTCATTTGAATTTAACTGGAAGTAGCGTTCATTTAGAGGATTATCCAGTTGTAAATGAATCACTACTTCAGCCGAAATTAGAAGCGGAAATGGATGCAGTTTTACAAGTTGTTGAACTTGGAAGAAGTAATCGTAATCAGCATTCTTTAAAAGTAAAACAGCCGTTAGCGGAACTTGTATTACTTGAGCATAATGAAAATGATATGGATTGGGAATCTTATCGTGATATCGTCATGGATGAGTTAAATGTGAAGGCGTTCCATGTTGAACTTGATGAAACGAAATACACGTCCTATCAATTAAAGCTGAATTTTAAAACGGCTGGGCCGAAGTTCGGTAAAAATGTGAATGCAGTAAATGACTGGCTAAAACAATTATCACAAGACGAGGTACAAAACTTTGTCACTACAGAAAGAGCAGTTTACGAAGCAGCATCAGGAGAAGAAGTAGTTGTAACGACTGAAGATGTATTAGTAGAGAAAGTTGCAAAATCTGGATTCTCTAATACAACTAACGGACAATATACAGTAATGTTAGATACGAATGTGACGGAAGAATTGCTACAAGAAGGGGTAGCACGTGAATTCATTCGCGCCGTTCAAGAATATCGTAAACAGTTGAATTTACCTGTTAATTTACGAGTAGATGTAATTCTTGATACAGAGGAAGAACTGCAGCAAACATTAACGAATCATAAACAGTTGTTGGAAGAAAACTTACTCGTTAAACAATTTACATTTGGTCACTTAACGAATGAAGACGATGAACTTTCTTTAGGTGAGACAAAAGTCCGCATTAAATTAAGTTCAGCTAATTAAAAAAAAGGAAGTTGGAATCATTCCAACTTCCTTTTTGTATGTTTAGAATTTGTTTGGCTATACATTCGATAGGACCCGTAACAAATATCTTTTTTCATAGCACACTGAAAACAATACTGTAGAAAAATATTTCTACAGTATTGTTTTCACTTTACACATAAATGTTGAGAAAATTTCACTCACCCTAAATGGAAAGGTAATAGAAATGTTCATAGAGAATTACTCGTAGATTCAATTTTTATCCTCCCATTTTGTGGGGAATGATTGCCTAGTGGTAATGGGATAAGGTTGAGCTACTTTATTAGGGGGAGTGGTTCTATGTTTAATAAAAAAATGGTGGCAATGGCAATGACTGTGCCGTTAGTAATGGGGACAATTTCTACAGTTTCGGCATTGGAAAAACAACAGCAAGTAAAGCTAGAAGCTTATTCACCGCAGAAAAAAGCAACTGAATATTTAAAAGAAAATGCTGCGCAGTATGGATTAAAAGCAGACCTTTCAGACTTACAATATATTTCTACAACAGAAACGTCAGTAGCTTCATATGTTAGGTTCCAACAAGTTGTGAATGGTGCACCTGTATTTTCAAAACAAATTACAGTTACTCTTAACGGAGAGGGAAAGGGAGTACTTGCTGTTTCTGATTATCAATCTGTTAAAGGTGTGAAGGAAGTAACGACAAAAATTAGTGAAAAAGATGCAATACAAAAGTCAATGGCGTATGTTGGAGAAGCAAGTGAACAAAACTTATGGGCGCCTACAGAGAAAGAATTCGGATATATTGTAGAAGAGGGAATTGCTCGTCCAGTATACAAAGTTGTAGTCCATTCTAATAATCCGTTTGGTGCATGGGAAACATTTGTTGATGCAGAAAATGGAAAGTTAATTAAAAAGGTTGATATAAACCGTAAAGCAGAAGGATCAGGAAAAGTATTTTTACCTAACCCAGTCGTATCTAGCGGTAGTAAAGTAGGTTTAAAAGATAATAATGATGCAGATTCAACAGCGTTAACGAACCAATTAAAGACTGTTACGTTAAAAGGTTTAGATGGAACAGGATTTTTAATTGGAGAGTATGTAACGATTTCTTCAAAAGCAAAAACGAAATCTACAAACTTACAATTTAACTATACACGCGCAAATGATAGCTTTGAAGATGTGATGTCGTATTATCATATCGATACTTTACAACGTTACATTCAAAGTCTAGGTTTTAAAAATATTAATAATCGCTCTATTAAAGTGAATGTGAATGGAACGACGGCGGACAACTCATTTTATTCTCCGACAACGAAAGCTTTAACCTTTGGTACTGGCGGAGTAGATGATGCAGAAGATGCGGGTATTATCGCACATGAATATGGACATTCAATTCAAGATAACCAAGTTCCTGGCTTCGGTAGTTCTGCAGAAGGTGGAGCGATGGGAGAAGGATTTGGTGATTTCTTAGGTGCTACGTATGAAGATGCAGTATCGACAACAGGCTACGGAAAAGCATGTGTTGGAGAATGGGATGCGACTGCTTATTCTAGTTCAGATCCAACGTGCTTACGCCGATTAGATAATAATAAAGTGTATCCGAAAGATATTACGAATGAAGTCCATGATGATGGAGAAATTTGGGCTCAAGGACAATATGAGATGGCGCAAGCATTTGGTCGTGATGTTGCAACGAAAATTATTTTACAATCGCACTGGTCGTTAACACCAAACTCTAAATTCAGTGATGGAGCAAAAGCGATTAAGCAAGCGGATGCTCTTTTATATGGCGGACAACATGCCGCTGATATCGATCGTATTTGGGCAGCGAGAGGAATTAGTACGAATTAATATAAAAAGTCGTGGCATGTATAAGCCACGACTTTTTAATTTGCTTTAGAACTGGTACTAGTAAAGTAAGCTATATGAATGATAATGTGAATTTATTCGCATTTCATTTATTTTTTTTCGTCTTTAAAAAGAAAATGCTCTTTAAATTTTCTAGATTCAACTTTTTGACCATTTCGCATCGATCGGAATGGGTGTTCTTGCCATGTAATAATAACATCAACCTCATCTGCTTTTGTAGCAACTGGAAAATTAGCATGTTCAAATCCAGTTTTTCCACTTGCTAAACGACTTTCCTTTAGGGAGAAGAGTTCATATTTCGTTTTTGTTTTTGGTTCGTTGCGGAATACTTCGACTTGTACGTTATATACTTCACTGTTTCCAACATTTTTTACTGAAAATTGATATGTTTGAAATTCGTCTTTTTTAGCTTGAAGCTTTTTTTTGTTTACTTTTTTCGGTTCAGCAATATTCACTTGCCATTGATCAGAGTTTTGAGAGATAGGTAAAGATTTTGGTGAATAGGCGTACGTTTCATTCACTACAATTAGGCATAACAAAAGAAGAAAGAAACTAATCGCTTTTTTCATATAAACACCTCGCTATAAAATTTTTATTAATATGCGTAAATAAAACAGTGAATATGTAATTTGATGGAAAAAAGGTGATGCTTTGATTCAAATGAATTTGAAAAAACTTGAAGAAGTAGTAAATGGAGAAGGATTACAAGAATCGTTTCATCTTATAGAGATACATGGTGTCTGCATAGATTCTAAAAGCATGGAAGAAGGAAATTTATTTGTTCCAATCATTAGGGTGAAAGATGGGCATGAGTATGTGAAAGAGGCAATGGATAATGGAGCTGTCGCTTCCTTATGGAAAAAGTCTTACGGTACTCCGCCAAAAGGGATTCCAATTATATTTGTGAATGACACTTTGTTTGCTTTACAACAATTGGCACAATTTTATCGAAGAGAGATAAATGTAAAAGTAATAGGAATTACAGGTAGTAATGGCAAGACTACGGTAAAAGATATAATAGGAGGCATTTTAAGTTCAACTTATAAAGTGCATAAAACAAAAGGGAATTTTAATAGTCAAATCGGTTTGCCGTTAACAATTTTAGAAATGGAACGAAATACTGAGTTCTTAATACTTGAAATGGGAATGAGTGAAAAAGGACAAATTCGAATTTTATCACGAATCGCACAGCCAGATGTAGCGATCATTACAATGATTGGACAGTCACACTTAGAAACGCTTGGATCAAGAGAAGAGATTGCGAGGGTTAAATTTGAAATTGTAGACGGATTAAATGATGATGGACTGTTCTTATATAATGGTGATGAGCCATTACTTTCTCAACATATTAATATGCTAGGTATAGAAAGTAAGTCGTTTGGTGGAAAGTATACAAATGATTTGTTTCCAACGAACGTACAATTAGATGAATATGGCGTTCATTTTCAATTAAATCATTCAAAAATACAGTACGATGTTCCCTTATATGGAAAACATAATATTTTTAATACGATTGTTGGAATAGCTGTAGGTCAATTTTACAAAGTCCCTATAAAAAAAATACAAGCAGCATTGCAGCAAATAAATATTACACAAATGCGCTTTCAGTTTTTAACCGCTAAAACAGGTTTTACGATTATTAACGATGCATGGAATGCCAGTCCGTCCTCCATGAAGGCAGCAATTGAAACGTTGCAGAAATTAAATGCCTATAAGAAAAAAATTATAGTGATTGGGGATATGTTGGAGTTAGGCAAGAAAGCGGAAACATATCATAGAGAAATTGGTAAAATGTTAAATGAGGAGAGCATTCAATATGTATTTACGTATGGAGAATTAGCCAAAATTGTAGCGGAAGAAGCAAGAAAGAACTATCATACAGGAAAAGTACAGTCATTTGATAATAAAGCCGAGATAGCAGAGGAAGTATTAAAAGTAATAACGAAAAAGGATGTTGTTTTATTGAAAGGTTCACGTGGAATGGCTTTAGAGGAGATTGTACAAAACTGGATGTGAAAAATCAAAATATATTTAAAAGTGCTTGCATTTTATAAGTTAAAGAGATAGAATACTCTGTAAATATAAAAAGTGATGATCAGGAAAAGTACATGATGCAAAGGTCTACAGAGAGCAATCGGTTGCTGAGAAGATTGCGATACCGCATGATGGAAAGACACCTGTGAGTGTTGCTTTGAACGTGATAATTAGTAAAAGCAAACGGTACCTACCGTTATCAGGGCTAAGATGGTCATTATGACAATTTGGGTGGTACCGCGGAAAAATCCGTCCCTATTTATAGGGGCGGATTTTTGTATTCTTTTAAGGGAGGTGAGTGACCGTGGATGATGACGATGACAACAACAATAACGTAAATAAATATAAAATTACTGGAGGGAAAAATAATGGAGTCAATAATGAAGCGTTCACTCACAAAAGAATGTACAAAGCAAAGCGGAAAAGTTGTATTACTTCAAGGATGGGTAAAAAAGATTCGTCATCTAGGTAATGTTAGTTTTTTATTAATAAGAGATCGCTCAGGAGTTATGCAATGTGTATTAGAAAATGAGTTAGCTGGATATAAGGTAGATGTGGAAAGTGTCGTTCAAGTAGTAGGCCAAATAGTAGAGACTTCGAAAACAGAATTAGGAGTTGAAGTGCTCGCTCACGAAGTGAAAATATTAAATCGCGCAGAACCACTTCCGTTTGAAATAAATAAAAAGAAATTGCAAGTTGGCTTAGATCAACTACTGAATGAGCGGGTATTATCATTAAGACATGAGAGGATCGCGGCGATATTTAAAGTGAAATCTACACTTGTTCAGAGCTTTAGTGAATTTCTTATAGAGAACGATTTCACACGTATATTTACTCCGAAAATTGTTTCACAAGGGGCAGAAGGAGGAGCGAATGTTTTTAAGCTTCCATACTTTCAAAAAGAAGCTTATTTAGCACAATCACCACAGTTTTATAAACAGATGATGGTAGCTGGAGGCTTAGAACGTGTTTTTGAAATTGCACCTGTTTACAGAGCGGAGCATCATAATTCTTCCCGTCATTTGAATGAATATATATCGTTAGACGTAGAACTTGGCTTTATTCATGATTTTCATGAAGTGATGCAATTAGAAACGGATGTTTTACGATATATGTTTCAACAAGTAGCAAAAAACTGTAAAAAAGAACTACAACTATTACAAATAGAAGTACCTGTTATTACAGAAATACCGAAAATTACATTGTTACAAGCACAAGAAATTTTGAAAAGTAAGTATAGGAAAGAATCGCCAATTGGGGATTTAGATACAGAAGGTGAAAAGCTACTAGGGAAATATGTGCAGGAAACATATAAGAGTGAATTTGTTTTCATTACACATTATCCGAAAGAAGCGAGACCGATGTATACGATGCCGAATAACGAGAATCCAGCTATTACTGATTCGTTTGACCTACTATATAAAGGATTAGAAATAACTTCAGGAGCACAGCGAATTCATAATTATGAAATGTTACTCGCTTCGTTTAAAGAAAAAGGATTATATCCAGATACATTTCAATCGTATTTAAATACATTCCGATACGGTTGTCCACCACATGGAGGGTTTGGAATTGGATTAGAACGAGTTGTATATAAACTTTTAGAATTAACAAACGTACGAGAGGCGAGTGCTTTTCCGAGAGATTGTACTCGTCTTATACCGTAAAAAGAATCTTCGCGATTATCGCGAAGATTCTTTTTTAATGCTATTTTATAGTTGGTTTAAAAAGGGGAAATAGTGATCCTTTCTTTTGCTAAAAAACTTAGTAAAAGTGAGCTATCAATATGAACTATTTCATTTTTTTATGCATTTTGCATTCCAGATAACATCATATATACAGCTAAAATAACGATAGTAAAAAATAAAATAGGGCCGAAATAATCCTTTTCGACAAAAAAATCAATATATACCTTGACAGTTACCAATATAACCGATATACTTCATATTAATTTCAAAAGAAAATATATTCTAAATATTACAATGTGTTGAATAGGAGTAGTAAGGTCGTATATTTGTACAGAGAGCTATGGGTTGGTGTGACATAGTCAAATGACATCCTGAACTCGCCTAGGAGCAGTAAGGTGGAACGGAATCACATTCTTAGTAAATCTTAACGGTTAACCTTCGATATTAGGTTTGTAATCAAACGATTACTACTAAGGTGGATTCATAATGGAATCAATAAGGGTGGTACCGCGTTAAGTAAATGGCTTAGCGTCTCTTTATATAAAGAGATGCTGAGCCATTTTTTATTTTATAGAAAAAGAAATGGAGGGTTTATTTGGATAGGTTCATAAAATTTATTTATTTATATAAAAAGATTTAATTGGGAGGAAAATAAGATGAAACAAACGGAGCAATGGACTTCGAAATTAGGTTTTATAATGGCTGCAGCAGGATCAGCAATAGGACTTGGTGCAATATGGAAGTTTCCTTATATCGCCGGGAAGAGCGGGGGAGGAGCATTCTTTTTAATTTTTATATTATTTACTGTATTAATTGGATTACCACTACTTATAGCTGAATTTATGATTGGACGTAGTACGCAGAAACAAGCAGTTGGCGCATTTAAAAGTATTGCACCAAATACAGGGTGGCACTGGATTGGACGCCTTGGTGTTGGAACGTGTTTTATACTACTTTCATTTTATAGTGTTGTAGGTGGATGGGTATTAATTTATTTATTTAGAGGTGTAACAGGACAACTTATTACTCCAGGACAAAATTACGGAGCATTATTTACTGAAACAATTGGAAATCCGGCTTGGGCGATAATGGGACATTTTGCTTTTATGTTTATTACGATTTGGGTTGTATCAAAAGGTGTACAAAATGGAATTGAAAAAGCAAGTAAATATATGTTGCCAGCGTTGTTCGTTTTATTTGTCGCTCTTATTGTTCGCTCATTAACACTTGATAATGCAATGGAAGGTGTGAAGTTTTTCTTACAACCAGATTTTTCAAAGATTACTTCAGAAAGTATTTTGTTTGCAATGGGTCAATCGTTCTTTGCGATTAGTATCGGGATTTCTATTATGGTTACGTATAGTTCCTATTTAAATAAAAAAGAAAGTTTACCAAAATCAGCAATAACAATTGTTGGATTGAATTTATTTGTTTCATTATTTGCGGGTCTTGCTATTTTTCCGGCTGTATTTTCATTAGGAATGGAGCCAACAGAAGGGCCTGGATTACTATTTATCGTATTACCATCTGTATTTAGTCAAATTCCGTTCGGTGGGTTTTTCTTAACAGTATTTCTTGCACTATTTACATTTGCGACATTAACATCCGCATTTTCTCTACTAGAGACAGTTGTTTCAGCATTAACAAATGGGGAACAAGAAAGAAGAAGAAAATTATCATGGATGATCGGTTTCTGCATTTTCTTAGTAGGTATACCATCTGCGTTATCATTTGGAGTATGGAGTGATATTACGATTTTCGGAAAGAATATTTTTGATGCAGTAGACTTCTTATCTAGTAATATATTAATGCCACTTGGAGCACTGTTTATTAGTATTTTTGTTTCATTCAAAATGGAAAAGAAGGTACTAGAAGCAGAGTTTTTTGTAGGTGGAAATTATGGAAAGAAAGTATTTACTTGTTGGGCGTTTTTACTTCGATTTGTAGCACCGCTCGCAATCATCATCGTCTTTTTAAATGTAATAGGGATTATTTAAGGTGAAGTGTTATAATATTCAATAAAAAAAGAAGGTGATGATCATAAAGGCGAATTTGATAGAAGCAGGGAAATACATGCATATTAGAGGCAAAAAGCTATACGTTGAAACGCATGGAAACCCTAAAAATAAACCAGTTCTATACTTACATGGTGGACCGGGAGAAAGTTGTTATGATTTTTCATTTCATCAAGCGGAACGTTTAAAAGATTCTTTATATGTAATTATGATAGATCAAAGAGGTGTTTGTCGCTCAGAAGAAATTACTGAAGACGAAGCTTTTGGATTAAATGATTTGATTGAAGACTGTGAGGAACTAAAAAAAGTATTACAAATTGAGAAGTGGTCTGTAATTGGACATTCTTTCGGTGGATATGTAGCATTGCTTTATGCGTCGATATATCCAAGTTCAATAGAGAAAATAATATTTGAAGGACCAACTTTTGATTTTGCATTAACAAGTAGAGCTTTGTTGAAAAAGACAGGGCATTTATTAAAAAAGCATGGAAAAGAAGCAGTAGCAGAAGAGTCTCTTGCTTATTCATCTAGTAATGCTTGTTCAGAAGAGTTGTTAGAAGCTTATATAAGGTTAAGTGATGAATTAGAAGAAAGAAGAATGGAACTTTACAATTATAAGGAAGATGTGACAGACGAGAGTTTATATAGTGATGAAAAGTGGGAAGAATTTTCAAATCGCTCCAAGGTTCATTTTGATAGATTAAAATTAGAAGGAGCATTTCATACTTCATTATTACGAAAAATAAAAGATGTACAAAATCCAATGTTATTAATTGTAGGAAAACATGATGTAGTAACGTGTGAAAAACAAATTGAAATATTTAATAAAGATGCCCGAAACGGCAAGTATATCGTATTTGAAGAGAGCGGTCATTCACCTCATTATGAGGAAGCAGATAGATTTGCAGAAACAATCATACATTTTTTGAAATGAAGAAAAGGGTGCTTCTATAAATGAGAAGCACCCTTTCTAAATTTCTGGATATGTGATTGTGATGTTAGGCCACTTACTTTGCCAATTCTTTTTTATAACTCTGTTTTCGTACATATGTAATCGTTCTTTTGATTCAAGAAAATGAGCTGTTGGTCTCACTTGTAAGGAAAGAACATCTTCAATACCGCACGGAGCTGTTAATATAACATTATTTTTTTCGTCTAATGTAACCCCTAAAGCCGTTGCTGTTTCAGGAAATTTAGAAATAGCATCAACAGAAGAAGAGTACGGTAGCATATTATTCACTACATGCATACGAGCTTGATTTTTTACTGACCAAGGTATAGAGGCATCCAAATTTATCAGTTTCTTTTCTAATAATTGTTCGTATATCTCATCTTTACGAAAAGGGTCAAAATAAATGACATCAACGTCTGGTGTAGTTGTTCTTATTTCGTAGTTATGTAAAGTATCCCAAATTTTAGAACGAACAAACCCGGCGCAAATCCACCAATCAGGTAGCTCAAGTGATTTTGCTAATTGTAATACGTTCATCATCCATTCGTCGTTTTCTATTAAGCGAATGATATGTTGCTCTGTTTGGATATTCATTGATACATTCACCTTTCTAGTAAATTAATGTATTAGTTCAATAATCCATAAAATCCAGTAAGCACCTGGTACAAATAGTAGTTGTGCTAATAATGTACCGAAAAGTCTAGAAATCATTAGCCAACCGTACATTTTACTCATAGACTCAGCACCATGCTCTGATTGTAAAGCACGTTCTGTTAAAAGAGCGATGCGTGGATCGAGTAGTACGGTTAATAAAATTGTAGCAAAACCATTTACAAGACCAGAAGCTGTACTTGCGTTTGTTGCATAGTCTGGATTTAGAAATGAAGCGTACAGAGCAGAAAGAACACCAGCTGTATAAATAGCAGTAGCAAACATATTAATAAGCATAATACGTTTTGGAATACCACCAATACGTAGTCTATGAATCATTTCTAACTTTGGAAACCGTACATATTTTTTTGTGTACTTTAACTTTTGAATGTTATTCGTCTTCATCATTCGAATGAATGAACCATCTGTTTCAAAATTTTGAATGACGTATCCAAATAGTTTTGTCAAAGTTGGATACAGTATAATCGCAAGTAATGTACCGATAGAAGCAGATAATAGAACGAGACGTATAATATGCTCTAAATCAATAGAAGAATCTAGTTTTGCTTCATCTACAATACCACCGATTAAAAAGGCTTGTAGTAAGTTAGATGTTCTTGAAATAAGCAGTACCATTCCTACGACGGATAAGGCAACGGCAATCTTTTTTAAACGTACACCAGCTAATCGAATACTATAAGAGCTAGTTTCAACCGCATGGATAATAATTGTGAAAGCCATTATAAAAATTAACGTAATTGACATTTGTTTCACCAGTTTCTATTAAAATAATTGTAACTTTTTTACTTTACCATATGTATCTTTTTTTGTAACTGAAAGTATGTGACATAGGAAAAGTAATTTTTCAGAAAAAAAGATAATGATAGTATTATAATAAAAGATAAAGTGGGAAAAGCTGTTATAGGTTACTTATAAAGTAAAATGAGTGGGGGATTGAAACATGTACACAACATTTCTATTTGATTTAGATGGAACATTGACGGATCCGAAAGAAGGCATTGTAAATTCAGTTTTATATGCATTAAAAAAGCTTGGAATTGAAGAATTACATATAAACGATTTAAATTCATTTATCGGTCCACCCATCCAGCAATCATTTGTAGAGAGATATAATATGAATCAGGGAGAAGTTGAACGAGCTGTTTTTTATTTCAGAGAATATTTAAAGCACCGTGGATTGTTGGAGAATAATGTTTACGAGGGTATTCCAAATCTTTTAAAACAATTAAAAGATACCGGAAATCGTTTATTTATAGCAACTTCAAAGCCTACTGTATTTGCTGAACAAGTTATAGAGCATTTTCAGCTAACAAATTATTTCGAAGGTATTATTGGAAGTAATTTAGATGGTACAAGAATAAAAAAAGAAGAAATCATTGCTCATATTTTACAAACAAATGAAGCCCTTAATAAAGAAGAAATTGTTATGATTGGAGATAGAAAGCACGATATAATTGGTGCGAATCATAATGAAATTGCATCGATTGGCGTTTTATATGGCTATGGTAGTGAAACAGAATTGACTGAAGTTGGTGCGACTCATATAGTAAATGATGTAAAAGAACTACATCATTTTTGTTTAGAAAATAGTTTGATAAAGAAGTAAATATAGAGACTGAAAACCCCTTTATAACGTATGATGATGAAATCGTTTTTGTTTAAAGGGATTTTTCATATGTAATCGAATACTTATAATTAGACATTTTTAGCATAAAAAATTTGTATGAATAAGAGGAGTGATGTCAGAATCAAAGGATTAATAGAAATTTATCAATAAAAGTTAGAATTTTCAGTTTAAAGGAGGGGTATAATTGGAGCTAGTTATTATATTATTAGCACTTAGTTTACTAATGTTTGTAGCATATAGAGGGTTTTCTGTTATTTTATTTGCACCGATATTTGCATTATTTGCGGTATTTTTGACAGAGCCTAGTTTTGTATTACCTTTCTTTTCGAATATCTTTATGGAGAAAATGGTAGGTTTTATTAAACTATATTTTCCTGTATTTTTACTCGGAGCAATATTTGGGAAAGTAGTAGAAATGTCAGGAATTGCAGATTCGATTGCAAAGACAATTATAGAGTTAGTTGGTGAAAAACGTACGATATTAGCGATTGTATTAATGGGTGCTATTTTAACGTATAGCGGTGTTAGTGTGTATGTAGTAGTGTTTGCTGTATATCCGTTCGCAGCTAAGCTGTTTCGACAAGCGAATATTCCGAAGCGTTTAATCCCTGGAACGATTGTACTTGGAGCAGTCACGTTTACGATGGATGCGCTACCTGGATCACCACAAATTCAAAACGTAATACCTACAACTTTTTTCAAAACGGACATTTATGCTGCACCGGTACTTGGGATTGTAGGAGCAATTTTTGTTCTTACATTAGGTTTACTATATTTAGAGAGTAGACGTAAGAAGGCGAAGACAGCAGGTGAAGGGTACTTTGGTTTTAACGATGGGAATACTGAAATGGCAGCTTCTTTACAAGTAGAACAAAAAGATATGCCGTTACTTAAAAGCCTTGAAATTACAAGAGCACAGCAAGTAATTGCTTTTATACCACTTATTTTAGTAGGTGTAATGAATAAAGTTTTTACTATTATGATACCGAAGTGGTATCCGAACGGTTTTGATTTTTCTACAATTGGTATGAAAGCATTTGGAAAAGTAGAGTTAAGTGCAGTAGTTGGAATATGGTCAGTAGAATTAGCGCTTATTATAGGTATAGTAACAACGTTATTATTATATTGGAAACGAGTAGTAACAGGATTCCAAGCTGGATTAAATACAAGTATTGGTGGAGCTCTACTTGCAACGATGAATACAGGAGCTGAGTTTGGATTCGGTGGTGTCATCGCAGCACTTCCAGGATTTGCGATTATGCGAGATGGCATCTCTGCCACATTCACAAACCCCCTCGTGAATGGAGCAGTCACGACGAATATTTTAGCCGGTATTACAGGCTCTGCATCAGGAGGAATGGGAATCGTTTTAAGTGCAATGGGGGATAAGTTTATTGCAGCGGCTCATCAATTTGATATTCCGTTAGAAGTAATGCATCGTATCGTATCAATGGCATCAGGCGGAATGGATACACTACCACATAATGGGGCTATTATTACTATTCTTACAGTAACAGGATTAACTCATAAACAGTCATATAAAGATATATTTGCAATTACAGTTTTGAAAACGCTTGCTGTATTTTTAGTTATCGCATTCTATACGGTAACAGGAATTTATTAAGTCGATATTTTATGAACTAAAATATTAATTAGGGTAAGAAGGGGTGGAGTACTTGCAAGAAGTTGCTGAGTTTCGTATGCCGAAGTCTGTATTATATGGAAGAAATTCACTTGAAAAACTGGGGGAACAATCTAAGAAATTCGGGAAAAGAGCGTTTATAGTTACGGATACAATTATGGAGGATTTAGGATATGTTGAGAGGTGTATACAACAATTAAATACGAAAGGTATAACTGTGATTACATATAATAAAGTAAATGCTGAGCCTACAAATATACACGTGTTAGAGGCGTTAACTATTTGTAAAGAAGAAAAATGTGATTTTATTATCGGTCTTGGTGGTGGTAGTTGTATTGATGCAGCAAAAGCAGTTGCGGTGTTATATACAAATGGTGGAGAAGTGGAAAATTATGTTCAAAAGGATTTAGAAATAGACAATGATCCGCTACCACTTATTGCAATTCCAACAACTTCTGGCACTGGATCGGAAGTAACAAGTGTAGCAGTAATAACAAATAAACGAACAGATGTAAAAATGATGATAAAGCATCCAAGTTTTACCCCGCAAGTAGCTATAATTGACCCGATTTTAACACGTTCGGTACCACCTCATATAACAGCAGCAACAGGGATAGATGCATTATGTCATGCAGTCGAAGCATATATTTCTAAAGTTTCACAATCACTTACAGATGTACTCGCTCTTTCAGCAATTGAAAGTATTATGAAGTATTTACGTATTGCATATGAAGAGGGAGAGAATATGGAGGCAAGAGAAGCGATGATGATTGCGTCTTTACAAGCTGGGATCGCATTTTCTAATGCATCTGTTACATTAGTTCATGGAATGTCAAGACCAGT
The DNA here is from genome assembly GCF_057197025.1 of Bacillus sp. LSHTCR4. Taxonomy (NCBI): domain Bacteria; kingdom Bacillati; phylum Bacillota; class Bacilli; order Caryophanales; family Bacillaceae; genus Bacillus; species Bacillus sp. LSHTCR4. Next base: position 1,201,090 of record NZ_JBXUNO010000001.1, read on the forward strand.
AGGGGCGTTATTTCATGTACCACATGGTATATCAAATGCAATACTATTACCTACAGTTTTAGAATATACAAAAGGTAGTGCAGTAAAAAGACTAGCGGAAATTGGACGTTGTTTAAATAAAGATATGTATTCCCATTGTGATGAAGAAGTAGCCGATTACACACTGAGGGCAATAAAAAAACTTTGTTTTGATCTTCGTATTCCAAACTTAAAAGAATACGGAATCGGTGAAGTTGAATTTGAAAAAGCTATTTCTAAAATGGCGTCAGATGCAATTGAAAGTGGAAGTCCAGGAAATAATCCACGAGTACCATCCTATGATGAAATCAAGCAGTTGTATCGAGAATGTTTTCATTATCGATATGAAGATTCTATAAAAATATCAGATAATTAATTTCAGAATATTCTTATAAAATTTCCTTGGAAATAGTTAAAACAAGACTTTATATTTCAAACGTAAAGTCTTGTTTTATTATGTATAATATACATAATAAAACGTTTTAATTAGCTAAAAAATATTATGAGGTAGGTGATGTTTTCATGAAAACAATAGGGTTAATTGGTGGTATGAGTTGGGAATCAACTTCTGAATATTATCGAATCATAAATGAAGAAATAAAAAGTAAATTAGGTGGGTTACATTCAGCTAAATGTTTAATTAATAGTGTAGACTTTGAAGAGATTGAACGATATCAGTCTAGTGGTGATTGGGATAGTGCAGGAGAAATTCTAGGGAATGCAGCATATTCATTACAAAAGGGAGGCGCAGACTTTATTATTATTTGCACAAATACAATGCATAAAGTAGTTGAGAAAATAAAGGAGAATATTCATATTCCAGTCTTACATATTGCAGATGCAACTGCAAAAGAAATTAAAAGAAAAGATATTCAAACAGTTGGTTTGCTTGGAACTAAATATACAATGGAGCAAGACTTCTATAAGTCACGTATTGAAGAGAATCATATAAAAGTAATGGTACCATCAGAAAAGGATAGAGATAAGGTAAATGAAGTAATATATACAGAATTGTGTTTAGGAAAGATAACATCTCAATCTAGAGAGTATTATAAAAGAGTTATAGAAAATCTAATACAAGAAGGGGCCGAAGGAATTATTTTAGGTTGTACAGAAATAGGATTATTAATTAAGCAGGAAGACGTATCCATTCCGATATTCGACACAACCCATATACATGCAGTTGAAGCAGTTCATTTCGCCTTACAAAATTGATTATAATTATATTATGTAACCTAGTTCGCATGTGTGGAAAACATTCAGAAAATACTTTATAATGTAAGTGGTTACATGTAAGGGGGAATGCGTATGTTTTCAGTTCAACCAATCGCATTTGTACATAATGAAAGAAAGGAAATAAAAGATGATGAGTGGGGAGAAGTAAGATCCTATATTACTTTAACTGAAATGTATACAGAGGAAAGTATACAAGGGATTGAAGATTTTTCTCATATTGAAGTAGTTTTTTATTTTCATAAAGTAACTGATGAACAAATTCAATATGTTGCTAGACACCCTAGAAATAATAATGATTATCCTAAAGTAGGCATTTTTGCACAGCGTGGGAAAAATCGTCCGAATCGCATAGGAGCAACAATTGTAAAGGTAATTAAAAGAGAAGGTAAATCAATTATTGTTCAGGGGTTAGATGCTATTGATGGCACCCCTATATTGGATATAAAGCCAATAATGAAAGAGTTTATGCCGAAAGAAGAAATTGTACAGCCTAAATGGGCAACGGATATAATGAAACAGTATTGGAAGGGGAATGGAGTAAAATGAGAATATATGAGGCAACAATTGCAGATTTAGATGGACTAGCATCAGTTTTTAATAACTATCGTATGTTTTATAGACAAGATTCCGATTTAGAAGGAGCAAAAGTATTTTTACGAAATAGAATCGAGAGAAAGGAATCCGTTATTTTCGTGGCAGTTGAAGACGGCGAATATATTGGATTTACACAATTATATCCATCATTTTCTTCTATTTCGATGAAAGAATTATGGATTTTAAATGATTTATTTGTACAAGCTACTAAGCGCGGAGCAGGAACAGGAAAAAAATTATTAGAAGCTGCGAAAGAATTTGCCTTAGAAAATGGTGCAAAAGGTGTAAAATTACAAACGGAGATTGATAATTTATCAGCACAGCGATTATACGCTGAAAATGGTTATTTGAGAGATAATCGTTATTTCCATTATGAATTGACGTTTTAAAAAATTTTAAGATTAAAAGAGCCGTTTTCATTGTGAAAACGGCTCTTTTAATTTGCACTATAGTTGACTTAAAATCCAGTTTGTCGCATCTTCAAAGTTTTCTGCAATGTAGTTGGGTTCAATATGAGCCCATTTGTCTCGGTATGTATGTAAAGCATCATATCCAGCGCCTGTTCGTACTAAAATCGTTGTCGCGTTTACTGTTGCCCCTGCAACGATATCAGTCCAGCGATCACCCACTACAGCACATTGTGTTAAATCAAGGCCATGTTTTTCTGCTGCTTTAAGAAGCATACCTGTACTTGGTTTCCGGCATTCACAACCATCATCATGTTTATGAGGACATACATAAATATCATCAAAACCGAAGCCTTCTAATTCTTGTACAAAATCGGCTACAGTTGCTATCCCATCCGAGATACCTGGTTGATTTGTGAAAGAGAAAATTTTTATATTTTGTGCTTTTAGTTTTTGTAGAGCTGCTTTTGTAAAAGGGAATAATGTAAAAGATCCTGGATAATGTATTGTAGTATCGCCACCGATTGTACCGTCACGGTCAATGAAAATTGCTTGAATGTTTGTCATAGTTATAGTCCTTTCCGTTAAAAAGTAGTTTAAAAATATTTTACAAATCGGTAACCATTTACTTCGTATCCTAATTTTTTGTAAAAAGGATGTGCTTCTACTCGTTTTGTTCCACTTACTAGCCATGTGCCGATACAATTATGTGTCTTTGCTAATTGCTCAGCATAATCCATTAACGCTTGTCCAATGCCTTTTCGTCTTATTGTTGAATCAACGCTAATAATTGAAATTTCTCCATACCGCGTTACATCTTCTAAATTTTCACGTATACGGAACCCAAGTAATCCAAATATAGTGTCTTCTTCCTCATAAACATATAAAAAATCAAAAGGACTCATTTGTACGAATTGCAATCGGTTATTCATATCTTCATAGGAAATAGAGGAACCTTTTAATTCTTTTACTAAAGAGCAAAGTGCATCTATATCGTCTATCTCCGCTTCACGAATTTGAAAAGACATATTATCCACTCCAATAAAATGTAATCAAACATTTAGTATTCTGTTAAAAAAATTTTTTTCCTGCCATGAAAATAAATATTTTATAATGATATATAGATAGTTATATGTTATTCTTTTCCTTGTTTGTATTGGAAATGGAAAGAAGGGGAATGTATTATGTTAGAAGTGAATATCCGCTCTGCAGGATATGATTTAGGGGAAAAGACAATTCATGATATCGCTTTTTCTATTGAAAAAGGTGAATTAGTTGCTCTTATTGGCGCAAATGGTGCTGGGAAAAGTACGACGATTAAAACGATGCTCGGGTTACTCGTAAATGTGAATGGTGAAATATCATTCGGTGAAAAGAAAAATCCGTATGCATACGTACCAGAACATCCAACATATTATGATTACTTGACGCTCTGGGAACATATTGAATTATTAATGGCTGCTCGTGAGAATGAGAAAGGAAGCTGGGAATGGAAAGCGGAAGAATTATTACATATGTTTCGAATGGATAAACATAAACATGAGTATTTATCAAAGTTTTCAAAAGGGATGAAACAAAAATCGATGCTTATATTAGCATTTTTAACTGAACCAGATTTTTATATCATTGATGAACCTTTTATCGGTTTAGATCCGGTAGCTACGAAAGAGTTTTTAAGTTATTTATATAAAGAGAAAGAACGCGGGGCAGGAATTTTACTTTGTACGCACGTATTAGATACAGCTGAAAGAATTTGCGAAAGATTTTTACTCATCTCACAAGGTACATTAGTCGCAGATGGCCATTTAGAGGCAATTCAAACGTTAGCAGAAATGCCAGGAAGTTCACTGTTAGATTGTTTTGATGTAATCGTAAGGCGTGAACAGCATGATTAAACGACAATTTTATAAAAGATTGCGCCATGAACTGGGACGAAAATGGAAGTCTATACGTTCGGTAACTGATTGGACGGTTGCGCTATATATTATTATTCCAGCACTTATATTTATAGGGATTTATTATCGTTCACTATGGACGGAAGAACTATCGATGGGAGAGACGGTTTATTTCGGATTAGGTCTATTCGCATTTTATGTGATTACATATGCAAGAGGAGTTCGTTCATTTTTTGAACAAGCGGATAGTTTATTTTTAATTTCGTATCCTGTTCATATGCAAAAGTTAATCCAGTATGGCATGACATATACATTTATTCGGATAGCGATAACGAATGTACTGGTAGTAGTTGTTATGTTACCAGTGCTGCTGAAAAGTATTGGAGTGACGAAGGTACAAGTCGTATTATTTTGGCTATTCTTTACTGTATTTCGATTTATGTTGTCGTTATTAACGAGATGTATTCATGTACGTGTGGGAAAAAGATGGTTACTATGGGTTATCAAAAATGTAATATTTTCTATAAGTCTATCCTTTTTTGGATTGAGTCTGTTTCTTATTTATAAAAATCCATTTTATTCTATATTATGTATCGGTCTAGCAGTTTTTCTAATTATCGTATTGATAAAAGAAAAATTGAATTATAAAAATTTCTTTTTTAAAGAAGTTGAGAAAGAAAAAGAAGAAAGTATGCGCTGGACGAGCGGGATTATGCAAGTTGGTGGTCATGCGGCTAAACCGAGTAGTTCGAATAAAAAGCCGTGGATGTTTCCGCGTTCTAAAAAGTTTTTAGGGAAGAAAACTGATGATCGTATTGTTGAATCCTTTTTGAAAGAATTTTTTCGTACAAGTAGTGCACGAATATTTTCTATTCAAATTGTATGTATAAGTACTGTAAGTATTATTATGAGTCCGAGGTGGATTTCAGCTATAATTCTTGTATTTACTTTAGTTGCAATTTCCCGCTATGCGCGCGATTATTGGACTGAATTTACGAAAAAAATGTTTCTTCATTTATATTGTGATGAAGGCAAATTACTATTGTTAAGATGGAAGGCAGATCGCTATTTATTGTTTCCAGTAATACTCTTGTATGGAATAGTTATACTTTCTCATTTTTATTTATTACCAGCTGTAATTGCCGGGATTATTTTTATAGTATGGATTGGTTGGATAGTATTCTTACCATAGAAAAAAGAGCCGGAAAATGGCTCTTTTTTCTAATCCGTAACACATTGATAAATAAAATATACTAAAACGAGTATGCTTGCGGCGGAATACATGACATCTAAAGTCATCGGATCTCCTCCTCATTATTGTTGTATTTTTATTGTATGAAATCTTACAATTTCATATTCAAGTGAAAAATATGTGAACGTTAATAAAATTGTAAAGTGCAAAAATTACAATCATTTTGTATAATAGAGGAAACAACCGTTATATAAAATATAATGAGTGAAAGGGGAGGAACATACATGCCAAATTGGTTTAGAAAAACCTTAGTCGCATTAATTACCGTATTTACATTTGGTCTAGTGACGCCTCCCTCCATATTACTTGATAATGCCAAAGCTGCGGACAAGCCTACGAGCACAGCTGGGCAACAAAATTTGGAGAGTACGTCCTATACATATGAAGAAACGAATGACAGGTTAACCACCGATACTTTTATTACGTATGCAATGCAAGAAGCAGAGAAGCAGTCAATGCAAAAGTTTGGCACTAAAATTGGTCCAGTAATTGAAGATGAGTTTAAAGATGTAATATTACCGAAAATTGAAGAGGCAATTGCTGAACTGGCAAATGATGTACCAGAGGAGTCGTTACAATCATTAGCGATTTCTCAAAAACCAGCTGGTGGAAATAATGAAAAGATTTTTCACGTTTACGATACGAAAACAGGAAATGACTTATTGCGTTTCCACGTAAGAAGAGATCATCCACCGCAAGATGGGTATTATTTTAATTTCCACTATCACCGTTTTGATGATGGGTACTCAGGACATCATGAGTTAGGAAATATTTATTGGAATACGAATGTGCCGCCAAAATGGCTTTCTTAAAAAGAACGAGAGAAATCTTGTTCTTTTTTTATGTTTATAGAAGGGTAAGACGACTATGTTGTTGAATAAAATAGGTTTAGAAAAAGAAGTAAAGGGAGTAGGACAATGCAAAAATATATTGTTTTTGACTTTGATGGCACATTAGTAGATTCACAAAATATATTTGTACCAATTTATAATCAACTTGCTGAAAAGCACGGATATAAAACGGTAAGGGAAGAAGAAATTGAGTATTTACGTAAATTAACGATGCCGGAGAGATGTAAACAACTCGATGTACCACTGTATAAATTACCGATATTAGCGCTGGAGTTTTATAAATTGTATCAACCTGCCATAAAAGATCTTATTTTGTTCCATGGGATGAAGGAAGTATTAGATGAACTACATAAAAAAGGCTACGGAATTGCAGTCATATCATCGAACTCAGAAGAGCATATTCGGGCATTTTTACACAATAATGGTATAGAAAATATACAAGAAGTGTATTGTTCTAAAAATTTGTTCGGTAAAGATAAAATGATAAAAAGGTTTTTAAAATCGAAAAAAATCACAGAGAAAGATATGTTATATGTCGGTGATGAACAGCGAGACGTAGCAGCGTGTAAAAAGGCTGGGGTGAACGTAATTTGGGTATCTTGGGGATATGATGTCATTGAAACAGTGAAAAAAGATGCACCAGATTATATGGTTCATAAGCCGATGGAAATTGTGCAAGTAGTACAAGGGGCGTATTCTTAATATGAATACACTCCGAGCAGGTATTGATCATAGCTATTAAAAGAGAGGTTTTTGATGAAATAGCAGAGTTTCTTTCTATTACGAATGTTTACGTAATACGTGGTCCAATTGAAATGAATCATTATTCGGAAGGGTACTATACGATTGATTTTTATGATCCGAATGGGTTTATTATAGAAGTAGCTTACACACCAAATGTAGAAATGTAAGGGGAATAAACATGAAGACAAATACAGCATGGCAAAATAATATACAAATAGTAAAAGGTGCAGTGGATATTAAGGAAATTTCTAAAGGTTTTTCGCCTGATAAGAAATATATCATTACAAGTGCGAATAATGAAAAATATTTATTGCGGACGGGCGATATAAAAGAGTATGAAAGAAAGAAAATAGAGTTTCAAATTTTAAATGAAATGCAAAACCGTAGTGTGCAAGCGCAAAAACCAATTGAAATGGGGGTGTTGGCAGAAGAAGGTTTATGCTATGGCATTTTTTCGTATTTAGAAGGGGAGGATGCGAAGAAGCTATTGCCTACATATTCACCAAAAGAACAATATGAAATTGGTATAGGGGCAGGAAAAGATTTAGCAAAAATGCATACATATGAAGCTCCTAATGATATACTTCCATGGTATGAAAGAGCAATGAAAAAAAACCAAAAATATATAGAGGCATACAAAACATGCGGAATAAAAATAAAAAATGATGATAAAATCATTAAGTTTATCGATGAAAATGAAATGTATTTACAAAACCGCCCAAATCGATTTCAACACGATGATTTTCATTTAGAAAATATAATTGTACAGGATGGGAAATATGTAGGTGTTGTTGATTTTAATGGTTATGATTGGGGCGACCCACTTCATGATTTCGTAAAAATTGCACTATTTGCAAGAGACATTAGTATTCCGTATTCAATCGGACAAATAGAAGGATACTTTAATGGGAGAATACCAGAGGAGTTCTGGAAATTATATGCGGTGTACGTTGGCATGACAGTTTTCTCTTCAGTTGTCTGGACATTACGAGCAGCACCGCATATGTTAGATGATACGTTAGAACGTCTTACTATCGTTTTAGACGATCATAAAGACTTTGAGCTATTAAAGCCAATTTGGTTTCAACCAGAAAATGTTGATATGAGATAGAAAAGGTAGGTGTGATTCACACCTACCTATTGTTTTTTACCATTCTTCCTTTTGAAGTAGTTGCAATGCTAATTTTAAATCTACATCTTCTTGTATATGTTTCGGAGTCCAAGGGATATGTATATGTGGTTGAATACCAATTCCGGACATTCCTTCACCTTTATCTATAATTGAAAGCCTTGAAGTAGGATAGTAAAGTGCAAATGTATCAGCCCATTCCATTACTGCTAAATTAGAATAATCGTTTAAACCAGCTGTAGGACGACCTATTACTTTTACTTTCAATGATTTTTTTGCAACTTCTACAAAAGAATCGCCAGAACTCCCGCATGTAACATCTGTTAATATGACTACTCTACTAGGTAATTTTCGTCCGTGTATTTTTAATGATTGAAGTTCTTTTGGTAACCCAGAGGTATCAAATGTAACGAATCCTTTTTTATAATTCTTTTTTAAATCTTGAATAAACATATTAGTGAATAATTTGGAAAGTTCGTCTAAAGAATCATAATCATCCATTTCCATGTCTTTCATACGTAAATGAAAGTTTCGTTCTGTATGATTTAATTGCATTGTATCAGAAGAATCGAAAAGAGAAATCTCTTTGTCTTCAAATAAGTAAGGAAGTAGGTTGAAAAATGCATCATCACTTCCGCCACGATTTAATCGCACATCAATAATTAAGTTTGGAAAAGAATTAAGCTCATTTTTGTGTGAGTCTAATAATGTATTGATAGCTTCAGCATTTGCGAAGTCCGTCAAAGTAATTAAGAGAGTATCTTTATTATATTTTTCTAATGAATATATAGGTGTATATTTGCTCTGTTTATACTTTTGTAAAGTAATTGTGTGGGTCAATCCATTTTCATCTATAAGTGTACAATTTGAAAACTTTGATAAAACATATCCCCATTTTTCACGTTCATATGAATTCTCATTTAAATACTTCTTATATTTTATTAATAAATCAGGGATTTTCATATTGTCTAATGCAAGGATAGCTTGTCCTTTTTTTACTCTTTTTTCAGCTGAAGTAGATGTAATATATAAGCGATCTTCGTATCTTTTCACTTGGAAGCCAACATTGTTAAGAGGTTGATCGCTAGTGATAATTTTGAAAAACATATGATTGTCTTTATAGTCTAGTAAGTAGTCATTTACAATTTCAGTAAAGGGTATTGGTGTTAGTTCTCCTTGTTTCTCTAGTTTCTCTATTGAATGTAAATAAGTAGTAGAATCGTCCCATCCTTTCTTATCTATACAGCCTGAATAATCGTGATGAGTAATTGAAACAACTTCTTTGAAAATTTCTGTGTACATAGCTTTTCCTCCAGATAATTTAATTAGATAAATAATAGAATTCGGTATCCTTTATGTATTATCCTTTTTGCATAGAGAAAAGGGGAATAGAGGGAAGAGTTATCGTCCCTCTATTAAAATATTTATTTTGTTTTCTTAAATGCAAGTGGCTGAGTACTAAGTGAAGCTGGCACATGTAACTGAAGCGATGGAAATTCACCACTCACATTCATTTCATAAGCGAATAATAAACTCATTTTCATTTGGAATAAATCAACTTTTGCAGAAAAGATGTCGTAATGATGATGCCCTAATTGAATGTCCATCTCCATAAATTGTACAAATAACAAATCATCTCGTTTGTATACTTGTAATGTTCCGTATGCCGGATGTTCGAAAGTACCAGTATAATCTTCTAATTTATGAGAAGGTGTAGTTCCTTTTATTTGTTCTGGAATGGATTCAGTTGCTTCTTTCATCATTTCCTTCATTTTTTCAGTATCTTCTACAGCACGTTTATGCCAATCAATGGATTCTAATTCAAGCAGTTCGTCATAAATTTGATTAGCGAGATAAGTAGGCAGTAATGTGCCTCCAGCATTCGTTAAAATGACAAGGCCTATGTTTTCTGTTGGCATGAATGACACAAGCGCTGAAAATCCATCAATATTCCCGCCATGATGAATTACCTTATTCCCACGATAAGCACTAATAAACCAACCAAGACTATAACTATTTAATGGAGATTCAGGGAGTGATAAAACTGGTTGGTCTGGAATTGAATTGTGTGGTGTATATATTTGTTGTAATAATTCAGAGGAGATTAATTCATGATCTCCAAATTTTCCTTCGTTTAAGTGAAGAAGGACCCAATTTGCCATATCTTCAATTGTAGAATTAATACATCCAGCAGCGCCAACTGTATCGATGTTGCGGAAAGGAACTTCTTTTATTTCACTATCATTTTCGATGTAAGGTAAAGCATAATTATCTGTCGTTTGTGAATCGGTAACAGAGAAATTTGTATGCCTCATATTTAAAGGCTCTAAAATATGTTCTGTAGCGTATTGCTCCCACGTTTGATTCGTGATGTTTTCTACAATATAGCTAATTGTTGCATACATTAAGTTGTTATATAGAAATGATGTGCGGAACGGTGCATCAAGTGGTAAATGTTTTATTTTTTCAACGAGATCTTTTCGAGATAAGGAAGAGCTGTACCAAAGAGCGTCATGACGACTTACGCCAGTTCGATGAGAAGCTAAATCTCGTCCTGTAACTTGTGAGCTAGCAAGTGGTTCAGATAAAGAGAAGTTTGGTATATAAGATTGGACAGGAGCATCCCAATTAAACTTTTGTTGCTGTGCTAACAAGCTTAATGAAAGTGTGCCGAAAGCTTTCGTTGAGGAACCGATTGCGAACAAAGTACGCGGTGTAACAGCGTCTTTTGTTTCTAGATTTCGATAGCCAAATCCTTCTGAAATAATGATTTCCCCGTCTTTTATAACAGCCACAGCAGCACCAGGAACATTTAAATCCTTCATCATTTTTTCCACCGTTGTTTGTAAAGAAGCCATAACAGGAGTTTCAATTTTAGACATACTTCTAACCTCCAAATATAATTTTTGTTCTACCGCACTATACTTTCGGTAATAGAAAATGAAAACCTTTTTAATTATGGAAAGTTAATAATTTTGTAAGGATGAATAAAATTATTATTTATTTAGAATTTTATTTTTATTATAATTAATTTAAATTAATATGTAGAAAAGATGGTGAAAAAGTGTGCTAACAATAAAAAAATTGCTCTGTGATAATAAAAATAATCCGATAGGTATAGATTCGAAAGTTGTTAAAATTAGTTGGCAATTCGAGTCGAGTAACCGAAATGTAAAACAACTTGCGTATCAATTGCAGGTTGCGAAGGATAAAGAGTTTCAAACTATAGTATTTGATTCACAGAAGATAGAAACAGATCAAAGTTTATATATACCAATCAATTCGTTTTCATATAGTAAGGAAACACGTTATTTTTACCGAGTGAAGGCATGGGATAATCATGAAGAAGAGTCGTCTTGGTCAGAAGTAGCATTTTGGGAGACTGGATTACAAAGGCAAGATAATTGGAGCGGAAACTGGATTGCTGCGAAAAGAGAGCGCACGCAAGTTATGTCTTTTCATAAAAGCTTTTCTGTTAAAAAATTAGTTGAAAAAGCACGTTTATATATCACAAGTTTAGGATTATACGAGGCTTCTATAAATGGAGAGCGTATTGGGGATTGTTATTTTACCCCTGGATGGACAAGTTATGATAAGAGGGTGTTGTATCAAACGTATGATATAACGCATGTATTAAAGATTGGGTATAATGATATTTCTACTCTGGTAGGTAATGGCTGGTATAAAGGGCCGATTACTATGCAGCATGTACGTAATTATTACGGGAAAAGACGTGCGATAATTGCTCAAATACATATAACATATGAAGATGGAACGAAAGAAAAAATTGTAACAGATGAAACATGGAAAGTAATGCCAAGCCCTATTTTGTATTCGGAAATATATGAAGGGGAGGTTTATGACGCTAGGCTAGAAGAAAGTGATCAAAAGCTAGAAGATGTTGAAGTAATTGTGCATTCTAAACAAATAATTGTTGCACAAGAAAATGAAGCAATTCGTAAAATGAAAATTATAAAACCAATCGCTATTTCAAAACTACCAAATCATGAATGGCTTATTGATATGGGGCAAAATATGGTAGGTTGGGTTCGGTTTAAAGTCCGTCATGTTTATACTGGACAAAAGATAGAATTGCATCACGCTGAAATATTAAATAAAGACGGTAGCTTTTATACTGGGAATCTCCGAAAGGCAAAACAAAAAATAGTGTATATAGCAAAAGGAGAGGAAGAGGAAACGTTTGAGCCTCATTTTACCTATCAAGGCTTTAGGTATGTGAAAATAAGTGGATTAACCCAGCCCCCTCAAATAGCAGATTTTGAAGGGGGTGTATTACATACAGATATGGAAAAAGCGACTGAATTTGAAACGTCTAATCCATTAATCAATCAACTGCATCAAAATGTGGAATGGTCTCAAAGAGGGAACTTTTTTGATGTGCCAACAGATTGTCCGCAGCGAGATGATCGACTTGGATGGACAGGAGATGCACAAATGTTTATTGGGACAGCTACGCAAATTATGAATGTGCAATTGTTCTTTAAAAAATGGCTCCAAGATTTATCATTAGATTAAAATGTTAATGGAGCTGTGCCGTTAGTTATTCCAGATGCGTTTGGGAAAAGAGCGGATTTTGATTTACATACTTCTGGTGGTTGGGGCGATGCAGCAATTATATGTCCGTGGGTTCATTATTTACATTACGGAGATATATCGATTTTAAAAGAACAATATGACAGTATGAAGAAGTATATAGATTACATACGTTCACAAGGTGAAAATGAGTATTTATGGGATACAGGCTATCATTTAGGGGATTGGCTTGCATTAGATACGAAACCTGATGTATATGAAGGCGGAACAGACAAGCATTTTATTGCGACAGCTTATTACGCGTATTCTACATCGCTTTTACGAAAGGTTGCTGAGATTTTAGGTGAAAATACAGACGCTAAGTTTTATGCAGAGCTACATGGAAATATTGTTCAAGCGTTTCAAAATGAATTCGTTACACCGAATGGTAGGTTAATTTCAAATACCCAAACAGCCCACATATTAGTACTTCTTTTTGAACTAGTGACAGATAATGTGAAGGAGAAAGTATTTAATCGATTAATTGAGCTTTTAAAAGCAAATAAAAATCATTTAACAACAGGTTTTATAGGAACACCGTATTTAAATTTAATATTAAGCAAGTTTAACCGTCATGACCTTGCTTGTAAGCTTCTATTTCATGAAGATTATCCATCATGGTTATACCAAGTGAAACAAGGTGCCACAACGATTTGGGAACATTGGGATGGCGTGAAAGAGGATGGAACACTTTGGAATGATAGTATGAATTCGTACAATCATTACGCATATGGCTCTATCGTTGAATGGATATACCGATATATTATTGGATTAGAAGTGGATGAAACAAAACCAGCATATAAACATTTTTATGTACAACCACATTTTGATTCGAATTTAGAATGGATTAGAGTAAAACGTGAGACAGCTTATGGGGAAATTAAGATTGAGTGGCGTGTAGAAAATGAACAAGCCTTTCTACAGGTTTTTGTACCGCCAAATACAAGCGCTACATTGCGGATAGACGAAACGCACTGGAAAGCAGAACATAACATTGAAAGGGATTTAGTATCAGGCGATTATAAATTTACCTTTTGTAAAAATATAAAGGAGTAGAATTCTGTTAATATAGAAATATTTTTTATTGATTAGGATGATTAAATTTACTATTTTTCATGTTATGATAAATTCCATATACGATTGAAAGAAGGTTTTTCTACATATGAAACATGCTGAAAATGAATACTTAAATTTATGCCGCCATGTAATGGAGCATGGTACGAAGAAAGAAGATCGTACAGGGACAGGCACTGTATCTGTATTTGGTTATCAAATGCGTTTTGATCTAAGTAAAGGTTTTCCTTTATTAACGACAAAGAGAGTGCCGTTTCGTCTTGTAGCAAGTGAACTGCTTTGGTTTATGAAAGGTGATACAAATATTCGCTATTTATTGCAGCATAATAATAATATTTGGAATGAATGGGCGTTTAAGAGCTGGGTAGAAAGTGACGAGTATACTGGTCCTGATATGACCGATTTCGGTCTTCGCTCACAACAAGATGAGGAATTTAAAGTACAGTATGATGAGCAAATGGAATTATTTAAAAAGAACGTTTTAGAAGATGATGATTTCTCAAATAAATATGGTTATTTAGGAGACGTATACGGAAAGCAGTGGCGTGCTTGGAAAACGACAGCTGGTGAGACGCTTGATCAATTAAAAGATGTAATTGAAATGATTAAAAAAACGCCAGACTCACGTCGCCTAATTGTTTCCGCTTGGAATCCTGAAGATGTACCAAGTATGGCATTACCGCCTTGTCATACACTATTCCAATTTTATGTAGCGGATGGCAAACTTTCTTGTCAGCTATATCAAAGAAGTGGTGACATATTCCTTGGAATTCCATTTAACATTGCAAGTTACTCACTATTAACACATTTAATTGCACATGAATGCGGACTTGAAGTGGGAGAATTTGTTCATACAATTGGAGATGCACACATTTATACGAATCATTTTGAGCAAGTAGAAAAGCAATTGGCACGTGAACCACGTCCGTTCCCGGAACTTACACTAAATCCAGATGTGAAATCGGTGTTTGATTTTGAAATGGAAGACTTAACGATTGAAGGATATGATCCACACCCAGCAATTAAAGCACCGGTTGCAGTGTAATTGTAGAGGAGATGAAAAAATGATTGTTTCATTTATGGTCGCTATGGACGAAAATAGAGTAATTGGTAAAGATAATAATTTACCTTGGCGTTTACCGAGTGAATTACAATACGTAAAGAAAACAACGATGGGTCACCCGCTTATTATGGGAAGAAAGAACTATGAAGCGATTGGTAGACCACTGCCTGGAAGACGTAATATTATTGTAACTCGCAATGCAGGGTATCATGTTGAAGGCTGTGAAGTTGTTCATTCTGTAGAAGAAGTGTTTGAGCTATGCAAAAATGAAGAAGAGATCTTTATTTTTGGTGGAGCGCAAATTTACGATCTCTTTTTACCGTATGTAGACAAGTTATATATAACAAAAATCCATCATGCATTTGAAGGAGATACATTCTTCCCAGAAATAGATATGACAAATTGGAAAGAGATTTTTGTTGAAAAAGGTTTAACGGATGAAAAAAACCCGTATACGTATTATTACCATGTATATGAGAAACAAAAATAATAAAAAAGATTGATGTGAGAATTCGCATCAATCTTTTTATTTATATTCACCAATATAAGTTTATAGATGAGATTCGATAGTGCTATAATGATAGGTAGCATGTGAAAATGCTAAAATTTTCAAAAGTACTAATATAGAAAGAGGAGGAGAATCGATTGAGAAAGATATGGGGGATTCTTTTTCTTTGCTTAACATTCATGTTAGTTGGATGTGGTAAAGAAGAAAAACCACAAGAAGCGTTTGATACATATGTAAAAGCGTGGAATAAACAAAAATTTGCAGATATGTATGATCAACTATCAAAAAATGCAAAAAAAGATATTTCAAAGAAAGAATTCACTGAGAAATATGAAAAAATTTATTCTGGTATCGAAGTGAAAGACTTAAAGGTAGAAACAGGGGAAGTAAAAGAAGAGAAAAAAGATGAAGGCCCTGTTCCTTTTAAAGTAAGCATGGATACAGTTGGTGGTAAAATTACATTTGGTCATGAAGCAAAAATGGTGAAAGAAAAAGATGGAGATAAAGAATCTTGGAAAATAGATTGGACTCCTGATTTTATTTTCCCTGGTATGACGAAAGATAGTAAAGTGCGTATGCAGACAACACAGCCAAAACGTGGTGAAATATACGATCGTAACGGAAAAGGTCTTGCAACGAATGGGAAAGCTTCTGAAATCGGATTGATTCCTGAAAAGTTAGGCGATACTGCTCCGCAAACGAAAGAGACAGTAGCAAAGTTATTAAATATGTCTGTAGAAGAAATTGATCAAAAACTAGCTGCTAAATGGGTAAAACCTGGATATCTTGTACCAATTGGAATTTTGCCTGAGGGGGCAACGCAAAATACGTACATTGAATTAGCAGGTGTTTCAACAAAGCCTGTAAATGTTCGTACATATCCATTAGGGGAAGCGGCAGCTCATCTGACTGGTTATATTGGAAAAGTAAATGCTGAAGATTTAAAAACGCTACAAAAGAAAGGCTATCAAGCAGATGATCCAGTAGGTAAAGCTGGTTTAGAGCAAGTGTTAGAGGAAAAGCTACGCGGTAAAAAAGGTGGCCGTGTCTTTGTAGAAGATGCACAAGGAAAAGAAATTAAAAATTTAGCAAAAACAGATGCTGTTGATGGAGAAAATGTAACTTTAACGATTGATAGTGCTGTTCAAGAAAAAACGTATAATGAAATGAAGGGCGAAGCTGGTTCAAGTGCAGCAATTAATCCGAAAAGTGGAGAAACAATTGCACTAGTAAGTAGCCCAGCATATGATCCAAATATAATTGCAAGAGGGACATCAAAAGCACAACGAGAAGCATGGAATAATGATCCAAAAAAACCGATGACGAATCGATTTACACAATTATCAGTTCCAGGTTCTGTATTTAAACCAATTACAGGTGCAATCGGTCTTGAAACGAAAACGATTGATCCAAAAGAAGAGTTAAAAATTGAAGGATTAAAATGGACAAAAGATTCTTCTTGGGGTAATTATTATGTAACGCGTGTAAAAGATGCAAATCCGATTGATTTTGATAAGGCGATGAAATACTCGGATAATATTTACTTCGCACAAGAAGCTTTGAAAATCGGAAAAGACAAGTTTATGAGTGAAGCGAAAAAATTCGGATTCGATGAGAAACTACCAATTGAATATGGATTCCCAGCTTCTAAAATCGCAAATGATGGTATTAAAAATGATATTCAAATGGCAGACACAGGTTATGGACAAGGGCAAGTATTAATGACGCCACTCCATCTAGCATTAACGTACGCACCAATTGTTAATGATGGAAACATACCTTCTCCATATATTATTAAAACAGATAAGCAACCAAAAGTTTGGAAAGAGAATGTAATTTCAAAAGGCAATCAGGATATATTAAAAACTGCTATGACGAAAGTAATTAATGATCCAGATGGTACTGGGAAAATTGCTAAAATTGATGGCATGACTCTTGCTGGAAAAACAGGTACAGCAGAATTAAAAGTATCAAAAGAGGCCGAAGGAAAAGAACTAGGCTGGTTCGCTGCATTTGATTTAAATTCACCAGATATGGTCATTACCATGATGATTGAAGATGTAAAAGGTAGAGGCGGAAGTAATATTCCAGCTGAAAAAGTAAAACATGTATTTCAAAAATAATATGTAATAAAAGGCTGGCTCTATAATTTGTAGAGCTAGCCTTTTTATATGAAGGAATTCTTAATATTTGTATACTGAATTTTAAGGAAACGAAATAAATCATTAACTTACGAAAAAAAAGTAGCTATTTTTTATTGACATCGATTAAAACTTTTTGTATTATACTTACATAAGGTAAGTTATTAACTTTTAAAAAACAAATCTTGAATTAAAGATAAAGAGAAAAAAGGGAGAGAATACAATGACAAAAGTACTATTTATTACAGCAAATCCAAATTCAGCAGAAGGTTCTTTCGGAATGGCAGTAGGGGAAGCTTTCATCGAAGCTTATAAAAACGAACATCCACAAGACGAAGTTGTAACAATTGATTTATTCAATACTACAGTACCAGCAATCGATGCAGATGTATTTGCTGCTTGGGGTAAATTTGCAGCAGGTGAAGGTTTTGAAACTTTAACTGAAGCTCAACAACAAAAAGTTGCAGCAATGAACACAAACTTAGAAACATTTATGCATGCAGATCGTTATGTATTCGTAACTCCAATGTGGAACTTTAGCTACCCACCAGTAGTAAAAGCATACTTAGATAACGTAGCAATCGCAGGTAAAACATTCAAATATACTGAAAATGGTCCAGTTGGCTTATTAGAAGGTAAAAAAGCACTTCACATTCAAGCGACAGGTGGCGTATATTCTGAAGGAGCATACGCAGCTGTAGACTTCGGACGCAATCACTTAAAAACTGTATTAGGATTTGTCGGTGTAAATGATACTGAATATATTGCAGTTGAAGGTATGAATGCAAACCCTGAAAAAGCACAAGAAATTAAAGAAGCAGCAATTGCTAATGCTCGTGAATTAGCAAAACGTTTCTAATATATAATATTTAAAAATGTCCAAACACTTGTTGTTTGGACATTTTTTCTTCTTTTTCCTTCGTTTGTCTAGTATAATGAAGGTCGGAATGATAATAGGTGGGGGTTCTGTATGATTCAAACGTTTTTTAAAATCTTTTATTTAATTTTAATCGTAATTGCGATTACACCGAGAATGTGGCGTCTTAAAAGACAAGTAAATACGATGTCACCACAAGAAAAAGATAATGCTGTGTACAAAACGACAAATTGGTTTGGTAAGAAAATGGTACGTGTAGCTGGGGGAACAGTAGAAGTGAAAGGACTTGAAAATGTTCCGAAAGACAAGCCGGTACTAGTTGTAAGTAATCACCAGAGTAATATGGATATCCCTGTTTTACTAGGTTATTTAAATAAACCAATTGGCTTTGTTTCAAAGGCGGAGATTAAAAAGTTCCCAGTTGTACCAACTTGGATGGAACTTATGAATTGTGTATTTATGGATCGTAGCGATCGTCGCCAATCACTTCAAGCCATTAAAGATGGAATTGAACTATTGAAGAATGGGCATTCTATCGTAATTTTCCCTGAAGGAACGAGAAGTAAGGGTGGCGAAATTGGAGAGTTTAAGGCTGGGAGTTTTCATCTTGCTGTAAAATCTGGTGTAGCAATCTTACCTGTAACATTAGATGGGACATATAAAATGTTTGAAGCGAATGGAAACCGTATGAAGCGAGCTCGTGCAACAGTAACAATTTCTAAGCCGATTACACCTGAAGAGTATGCGAATATGGATATTAAAGAGTTAACGAAGCATACACAGGATGTTATCGCATCACAATTACATAAGTAATAAAAAAGGTTTCAGCTTACATTAAGCTGAAACCTTTTTTATTATGCCGTAGGTAAGACGTAAAAGAGTACGCAGAAGAACATCATCGCACTACCACCTAATACGAAAAGATGCCAAATGGCATGATTGAAAGGTAACTTTTCCCAAAGGAAGAATATAGCTCCTACAGAATATAAAATTCCACCTGCTAAAAGTAGTGAAAAACCATGTCCAGTTAGATTTTCATAAAGTGGTTTAATAGCAACGATTATGAGCCATCCCATTATGATATAACATAGCGTTGATGCCTTAATAAAGCGTCGTACAAAGAAAATTTTGAAGATGATACCCCCAATTGCTAGTGTCCATATAATTGCGAGTAACGTCCAACCTAATGGTCCACGAAGCGTAATAAGTAAAAAAGGGGTATATGTGCCAGCGATTAATAAATAAATGGCTGAGTGATCTAGTATAGTAAATAATTTTTCTACTTTTGGATGGTGAATGCTATGTAACAATGTCGAAAACAAGTACAGTAAGAACATGCTTACACCATAAACCGTAAATGCAACTACTGCAGATGCGGTACCATGCTTAGAGGCATGAATAATTAATATGATTAAGGCAGGGATGCTTAAAATGGCACCGATACCATGTGTAATTGCATTTGCAATTTCTTCTTTCACAAATTGTGTCATTCGTGTCATTTTTTCAGTCATAATGCAAATCCTTTCTACTATCATAAAATAATATGTCGTTTCCCTTACCATATCATACACAAGGGCAATAGAAAATGAAATTTGTATAATTGATTATATTTTTGAATTTTTTTGACAAAAGCCAATGGATTTGTTGACGTTTTCAAACTTTTTTGACAAAATAAAATTATGTAATAGTAGGACAAGGAATCTACTAATAAAGGGGATGGAGAAATGTTTTCAAATATTGGCTTTCCAGGATTAATTTTAATTTTAGTAGCTGTACTTATTTTATTTGGGCCGAAAAAATTGCCGGAAATCGGAAAGGCTTTAGGGGAAACGTTAAAAGAATTCAAAAAATCAACGAAAGAGTTGACTGATGATGCATTTCAAGAGAAGGAAAAGAAAGAAAAAATGTAATGAATTTTCCTCGTAATGGATAAATAAAGTGTGGTGAACGAGATGGAAGATCGGGAAATGAGCGTCGTAGAACATATAGTTGAGCTTCGCAAAAGAGTAATATATACAGTGTTATCCTTTGTACTATTTTTAATTATTGGGTTTACTTTTACGAAGGATATTTATTTTTGGCTTGTAAAAGATTTACCAATGAAATTAACTGTTCTCGGTCCAAGTGATGTATTGTGGATTTTTTTCTCGATTGCTACAGTATTTGCTATCGTTTGTACAATTCCTTTTGCTGCTATACAAATTTGGTTATTTGTAAAACCGGGTTTACATCCAAATGAACAAAAGATGACAGTAATGTATATACCGGTATTGTCTATATTATTTATTGCAGGTTTATGCTTTGGATATTTCGTTGTAATGCCGTTTTTATTTCATTTTTTAACTACGATAGGTAATGAAATGTTTAATACGATGTTTACGACAGAAAAGTATTTTCATTTTGTTCTTAATTTAACAGTTCCATTTGCTGTAATTTTTGAATTGCCAGTAGTAGTAATGTTTTTAACGAGTATTGGACTATTGACGGCGGAATTTCTAATAAAAATAAGAAGGTATGCTTACGTAGCATTAATTATCATTGCATCGTGTATATCACCGCCAGATTTTTTATCACATAGTTTAGTTGCGGTACCGCTTATTTGTATTTATGAAATTAGTATTGCTTTATCAAAGATTGTGAGTAAGCGAAAAAAGAAAAGAGAAGAAGAAATTCATTCGAAAAGTGCCTCGTTATAAAGGCACTTTTTTTATTTATTTGTTATACTCTAGCTATAAACGTATACAATATAAAGAAGAAAAAAATTATAGAATCTCCAAAATTTAGACAAACTTTGCGCTTTTATAAGTTTATACTAAATGTATTAAGCAATATACGGATAACGAGTCCTCGTCTAATTGGATATGTAGGATGGGGGATGGATTAGGTGGAGATGAATAGAGTATAAATCTTCTAACCATAAGGACTACAGGGATTGTCTAAGGGTACTTTTGTATTCATAGGAGTCTCCACTTTAAACAACGTGTTACAGCGTAAAGTAGAGGAAGTTCAAAAATCCAATGAAAAAGAGGATTGATATTGTGATTACGAAAAGTTTTTATTTCACTCATTCAACAGGGGATTGTATTAAAATATTTGAAATCCCTGTCCTACAGGCGCAGCATCCATTATCGTTTCTAATTCAGTCTCGTCTTCAATTATTTATTGCAAAAATTCAAAAACAAAAGCACCCAAGATTTTCGTATTCTTTCCGTGAATATTTACAAAATTGTTTGAAGTGGAATGATTATTTAAATGTATATAAAACAAATACTCTTGAAAAAAATGCATGATATAGAGTGTGGACAGGGTTAAGAGCCCTGTCTTTTTCATTTTAGATATAAAAATATAATTAATTTAATTAAATTTCGTTCCAAATTGTTGAAAGCAATGGGAATACTAGTATAATAACAAGGAGAGCGTATTGGAAAGGGAAGAATATAATATGCAAAAAATTAAAATTGTAACAGATTCAACGGCAGATTTATCACAAGAGGTAATTGAGAAGTATGACATTCATGTTCTACCATTATCAATCTCTGTAAATGGACAAACATATTTAGATCGCGTTGATCTACAACCAGATGAATTTATTGAAGAAATGATTAAATCAGAGGAACTACCAAAAACATCACAACCAGCAATGGGTACATTTGTAGAAATGTATGATAAGTTAGGTGAAGATGGAAGTGAAGTACTTTCTATTCATATGACAAGTGGAATGAGTGGTACTGTGGCGACTGCAAATAGTGCTGCATCAATGACCGACACAAAAGTAACAGTTGTTGATTCGCAATTTATTACACATGCTTTAGCATATCAAGTAGTTGAAGCTGCGAAAATGGCAAATGAAGGACGCTCACTAGAAGAAATTTTAAAACGTGTAGATGAAGTAAGAAAGAATACTCGTTTATATGTAGTAGTAGATACATTAGAAAACTTAGTGAAGGGTGGGCGTATTGGTAAAGGAAAAGCGTTTATCGGTTCACTACTTAATATAAAACCAATTGCTAGCCTTGAAGATGGTGTTTATAACCCTGTAACGAAAGTACGTAGCCAAGGGCAAATTGTAAAAACGTTAGCTAAGTTATTTGAGGAAGATACAGCTGGAAAAGTTGTAAAAGCTGTGGCAATTCCGCATGCGAAAGCAATTCCTTTAGCTGAAAATGTAAAAGCGGCTGTTGAAAAAGTAAGTGGATTTGCTCAATCAGAAATTTTCTTTACAACGCCTATTATTAGTACTCATACAGGTCCTGGTGCAATCGGATTTATGTATTTAGCAGAGTAATAAAAAAGCTACTTGAAATTTATTTCAAGTAGCTTTTTTATGTGAATAGAAAGTAAGAAATAAGAAGGGCTATACAGGCACTTCCGCTAATGATATAGCGAGTCTGTAAATATTCATTCATAGAAAACACCCACTGATTAAAGTTTCGCTTTATGATTTTCTATATTATATGTTGGATATAGAAAATCAGTAGTTACGTTACACATGTAACGTTTCAATTTTTTCATTCACTTTCTTAGCATGTGTTTCGATATTATAAGTGAAAGTTTGACCTAAAAAGAGTACATGCAGTTGTTCCCACGGTAACATACGCAAATTCCAATTATTTCGAAGCCTTGTTATTGCCTCGCGAGGTGTTTCATCGGCGAGTGCAAAAGCTCCGTAATGCATTGGTATAAAGTGTGTAGCATTTAAATCTAAATAAGCTTGCACTGCTTCTTCAGGTGAAACGTGAGATATTTTCATAAACCATTCTGGTTCATAAGCTCCAATTGGCATAAGGGCAACATCAATTGAAAAGCGTTTGCCAATTTCTTTGAAACCTTGGAAATAGCCACTGTCTCCACAAAAATAAATGGTTTCCTCCATATTGTCATTCTTAATAATCCATCCACCCCAGTGAGATGTGTTCATATCAAATAATGATCTTCTCGTCCAGTGCTGAGCAGGTACGAAGTGAAAGGAGACATCATCAATAGTCGTACTTTCCCACCATTTATACTCTTCTACATTGTTGAATTTTTTACGAGTAAATAATTTTTTTAACCCAATGGGTACTAAGTATAATACGTCATCGTTAAGTTGGCGAAGTGTTGAAAAATCTAAATGATCATAATGACCATGTGAAAGAAGAACAATATCAATTTTAGGTAGTTCTTTTATAGAAAGTCCAGGTTCTGTAAGTCTTGGGACTAGCTTTAATTTATTGGCCCATACTGGATCCGTTAATATATTAAGTCCATTTGTTTGGATAAGAAAAGTGGAATGCCCAATCCATGTGACAGTCGTTTTTTCAACATTACTTTGCAAAAATGCACTTTGTTTAACAGGTGATTGTTCTACTAAGAAAGAAAAATCTTTTTTGTTTTGCTTTCGTTCTTTACGCCAGCGTATAAAAGAGCGAATTGATTTTTTTGTGCTAACATTATCCATATTTTCATAGCGCTTTGCCATGAACATCACCTCATTTAAAATCATTGTAATTGTATTGTACCGAAATGTTGTTAAGGAATACAGTGTATAACATGGATGAATGTTTAAGGAATTGTTAAAAAATAGGGGGATCTATTTACAAAAGTAACAACAAAATTAGTTTTGCAACTTCTATTTAGAGAAATAATAGTGAAAAAAATATTTTGTCTAGTAATTCGCTTGAAATAAAGAAGTAACATACGTAAATTCGTACGATTTCGTGAACAAATGTAGTAAACAATTTTCTCGTAGTGTTAACTTTTGTTATGATAAACATAACCTATTTAAATTTAGGATAGAGAAAAGAGGTTTATAAATGAAGCGTTATCAAAAAATAATTGGTCTTATGGTTGTATTTTGTCTCTTTGTACTTGCTGGATGTAGTGGATCAGGTTCAAAGCTTCGTAAACCATTAAATTGGGATTTAGAAACTTTCCAATTTACAAATCAAGATGGAAAGCCATTTGGTACAAAAGATTTAAAAGGGAAAGTTTGGGTTGCAGATTTTATGTTCACAAACTGCCAAACAGTTTGTCCGCCTATGACTGCTAATATGGCAAAACTGCAAAAGATGGCAAAAGAAGAGAAATTAGACGTTCAGTTTGTTTCGTTTAGTGTAGATCCAGACCTTGATAAGCCGGAGAATTTGAAGGCTTTCATTCAAAAGTTTACAGAGGATACTAGTAACTGGAATTTACTAACGGGTTATTCGTTAGAGGACATTACAAAGTTTGCAAAAGATAATTTCCAAACGCTTGTAGATAAACCTGAGAATGGTCAAGTTATGCATGGTACATCATTTTATTTAATTGATCAAAACGGAAAAGTAATGAAAAAGTATAGTGGTATTAGTAATACGCCGTATGAGGACATTATACGTGATATGAAGCGATTAGCAGAATAAAAAGAAGGGTGCAGATTCAAGCACCCTTCTTTTTTACATTAGTCTATGGATAAAATGTCATGTTGTTGAGGAAGTTTTGGTGCCCGAATTTCTAACACGCCATTCTGATACGAAGCTTTCGCTGCTTTTTTATTAATTGAGTACGGTAATTTAATTAATCTGGATGCTTCTGAAATGGAACGTTCTCGGCGATAATAGTTATGAGATGTTTCTTCTTCAGCCTCTTCGAGTATTTCTTCTTTTACAGAGACTTTTAAGTATTCACTTTGTATTTCAATTTGAATTTGTTCTTTTTGTATACCTGGTAGTTCAGCTGTAACAACGAGTTCTTCACCAACTTCATATAAATCTACAGGGAATGTTAATAAACGGTTTCCTTTTTGGAAAAAATGATTTAAATCAGCGATTACATTACGAAGTGGTGTTTGCTCGAAGAAATCATCAATTTGCTTTAAATAATTACGAACCGGTGGGCGAGAAGAGTCTTTTTTTTCTTCACTCATGATATTCCCTCCTAAAAATCAATTTGCAATATCATATGACAAAAGCGGAGAAAGGTGAGTGCCTAGTTTTCATGTTTTCATAAAAAATTGTTAAAAATGTGAAATGGAGTGATTTTTTTATAGTTTTTGGTCGCCATATTCAGTTGATTATGCTAGTATAAATAGGGTTGATATAGTAGTATAGAGACAGAATGAAAACTGAAAGAGGGTAAGAAGTATGTGTGGTTTTGTAGGATGTTTATGTGAAAACCCTAGAGAGTTTTCAGAAACAGAAAAACATCAATTTGAAAATATGAACACGATGATTTTCCACCGTGGTCCAGATGACGAAGGATATTTTCGTGATGAACATGTACAATTTGGCTTCCGCCGTTTAAGTATCATTGACTTAGAGGCAGGACATCAGCCGCTAACTTATGAAAATGATCGATATGTAATTATTTTTAATGGTGAAATTTACAACTATGTAGAATTACGTGAAATGTTACTTGAAAAAGGTGCAACGTTTGCAACGCAATCTGATACAGAAGTTATCATTGCATTGTATGCACATATGAAAGAAAAATGTGTAGACTACCTTCGTGGTATGTTTGCATTTATGATTTGGGATCGTGAAGAAAAGAAACTTTTCGGTGCACGTGACCACTTCGGTATTAAACCTTTATACATCGCACAACAAGGTGATACTACATTCTTCGCATCTGAGAAGAAAAGTATTATGCATGTGATGGAAGATAAAGGTGTTAATCCAACGTCACTACAACATTACTTTACGTACCAATATGGTCCAGAGCCAGAAACATTAACAATTGATGTTAATAAAATCGAGCCCGGTCATTATTTCGTAAAAGAAATCGGTAAAGAGATGGAAATCCATCGCTACTGGAAGCCTTATTTCAATGCTTCAAGTGCAACGAAAGAGGAGCATATCCAAGCAATTCGTGATGTGTTATATGATTCAGTAAAAGTGCATATGCGCAGTGATGTACCAGTAGGTTCATTCTTATCTGGTGGTATCGATTCATCTATCATCGCTTCTATCGCAAGAGAAATGAATCCAAATCTTTTAACATTCTCTGTTGGTTTTGAGCAACGTGGTTTCAGTGAAGTTGATGTTGCGAAAGAAACTGCTGAGAAATTGGGTGTTAAAAACCATAATGTATTCATTTCTGCAAAAGAGTTTATGGATGAGTTCCCAAAAATCATTTGGCATATGGATGATCCTTTAGCTGATCCAGCAGCTGTACCGTTGTACTTCGTTGCTAAAGAAGCACGTAAACATGTAACAGTTGTTCTTTCAGGTGAAGGTGCAGACGAGCTATTTGGTGGTTATAACATTTACCGTGAGCCAAACTCACTGAAAATGTTCTCTTACATTCCTAGCCCAGGTAAGAGCGTTCTAAAAGCATTAAGTGGTGCTCTTAAAGAAGGCTTTAAAGGAAAGAGCTTCCTAGAGCGTGGATGTACGCCAATTGAAGAGCGTTACTATGGAAACGCGAAAATCTTCCGTGAAGAAGAGAAAGCTGAATTAATGAAGTATTACAATGAAAGTGTTAACTATATGGATATCACGAAACCATTGTATAACGAGATTAAAGATTATGATGATGTAAGCAAAATGCAGTACATTGACATGTTCACTTGGTTACGCGGTGACATTTTATTAAAAGCTGATAAAATGACAATGGCGAACTCATTAGAACTTCGTGTACCGTTCTTAGATAAAGAAGTATTCGATGTTGCATCTAAAATTCCAACTGAATTTAAGATTGCTAACGGAACTACGAAAGCTATTTTACGTGAAGCAGCACGCGGAATCGTTCCAGATCACGTATTAGATCGTAAAAAACTTGGATTCCCAGTACCAATTCGTCACTGGTTAAAAGACGAAATGCATGATTGGGCTATCAATATTATAAACGAGAGTAAAACAGAGCATTTAATCGACAAACAGTATGTATTAAACTTACTGGAAGCACATTGTGCAGATAAAGGCGATTATAGCCGTAAAATTTGGACTGTACTTGCGTTTATGGTATGGCATCAAATTTATGTTGAGCATAAATACGATACGAATAAGTTCCACGAAGAAACGAAACGTGCGTATAGCTTAGTTTAATTAGAAAAACCTTAAGATCGCATACGGTCTTAAGGTTTTTTTCATAAATAGGACGTATGATTGATACAATAATAGTAAAAGGATGGACAACATATGATTACGTTTGAAAAAGTAACTGTAGAAAATGAAAGCGTTGTTAAAGAAATGTTTCACTCACATAGTTTAAGTGAGAAACAGGTACAGTATTGTGTGAAAGTCGATGATACATATATTGGTGTAATAGATTATCGTGTTCAAGGGGAGACTGCGGTTTTATCTCAGTTAATTATTCACTTTGATTATCAAAGTTACGGTTATGGAACAAATACGTATTTTACATTTGAAACGATGATGAAAGAAAGAAATGTGAAAGAGATAAAGGTAGTACAAACGGAATTAACAGAACAAGCGAAATCTTTCATTGAGAGCTTTGGTTTTAATGAGGAAGATGGAATATATGTGAAGAAAATATAACGATGAGTACTTATGCAGGATAAATATAAGGCAGGTGGATGTATGACAATGACTTCTGGTCTTGTATTAATTGGAGGGTGTTTCCTAGTAGCAGAGCTAAGCCATAAGTTTATTCGAAAAAGAATGAATAAGAAGAGAAATCCGTATGAATTACAATATGCTCCAGTGTTTTTCCTTTTGTTTTGTATGCTACTTACATTACAAAACATAACGAACTTTCCACCGCTGTTACATATTTTTTTGAAGTTCGGTTTGCTGTATAGTACCACTGGAATAGCCCTTTTATTCCTTTTATTTTGCATACGTTATATTCACTATCAATCGTATATATTTATTTTAAATTGGTTAAAACAAAATGATAGAAACCGCCTTACATAAGGCGGTTTTTTTGTATTAACTGGAATTACAATTACTTTCTTATGTCTATTTATGTTTCACATGTTACGATTAAAAAATGTGAGTAACAAATAAGTACAAAAATAGTTTGAATAAAAACGAGGTCTAAATTATATATATTGAAAAGGTTTTCTGATATATCTATTGACAATGTATGAGATATACATTAATCTTTACAATGTAAATGATAATCAATTTCAACTAGGAGGACTTATGACACGCACTAAAAATATACTTATATTTTGCGTTATGCTACTAACGATCATAATCGCAGGGTGTAGTAAAGAAGAGAAGAAAGAAAATGATACAGCAGCTAAAGCAAAAGATTCGTATACGATAAAACATGCAATGGGCGAAACGACAGTGAATGGTACGCCAAAAAGAGTTGTTGTTTTAACAAATGAGGGCGCTGAGGCACTTTTATCTGTTGGAGTAACGCCAGTTGGAACGACAAAACCACGAGCTGGTGATGAATGGTATCCTCATTTAGCGAAAGAGTTAAAAAATACAAAAGTAGTAGGAACTGAGCGTGACATTAATTTAGAGGCAGTAATGAAGCTTCAGCCGGATTTAATTATCGGAAATAAAATGCGTCACGAAAAAATATACGAGCAGTTAAAAGAAATCGCGCCAACAGTATATGCTGAAACATTACGCGGTGATTGGAAAGAAAACTTTACACTGTATACAAAAGCTGTAAATAAAGAAAAAGAAGGGCAAAATGCTCTAAATGATTATAAAAAGCGTATTGCAGCAATAAAAGGACAATTAGGTGATAAAATTAATTCTAAAGTTTCCATTATTCGCTTCGTCCCTGGTGATGTTCGTATTTATCAAAAAAATTCATTCTCAGGTGCTGTATTAAATGATATTGGATTTAAACGACCACCATTACAAGATAAAGATGAATTTGCAATTAAAGGAATTACAAAAGAGCAAATTTCAAATATGGACGGGGACTACTTATTCTATTTCACATCAGATAAAGACGCAGATAAGAATAATGAAGGAAACACACTAGCGAAAGAATGGACAGAAGATCCGCTCTTTAAGCAACTGCAGGCTTCTAAAGATAATAAAGTATTCCAAGTAGATGAAGTGATTTGGAATACAGCAGGTGGTATTGTAGCTGCAAATCTTATGTTAGATGATATTGAAAAATATTTTCTGAAGTAAATGAATAATCGAGTGCATTACTTTAAATAGGTGATGCACTTTTTATTTTATTAAAATACAGAAAATTCCTTCTTTTGAACGTGCATAAGTTGTACAATTAAAATAATCATGGAATAAAGGAGTGGGAATAAATGAAAGCTACTCATAAAGATTGGATTTTATTTAACGGAAGAATTGTAAATACGAAGGAAGAACAACCGATGATTCCATTAGAGGAGAGAGGCTTTCAATTTGGTGATGGTATATACGAGGTATTCAGACTATATGATGGGAAGCCACATTTATTAGATTTACATTTAGAACGATTCTTTCATTCTATGGAAGAAATAAAACTAATTCCACCATTTACTAAGGAAGAGTTGGCGGAAGAGTTACATCAAATGATTGAAAAAAATCAATTTCAAGAAGATGGGAATGTATATTTGCAAATATCAAGAGGTGCTCAAGCACGTAATCATGTATATGAGTCAAATATGCAACCAACATATTTTGCAAACATTGTTTCTTTTCCACGACCAATTGCTGCTATGGAACGAGGAATAAAAGTTACTGTAGAAGAGGATATACGCTGGAAGTTCTGTCATATAAAATCTTTAAACTTGCTACCTAATATTATGATTAAAAATAAAATAAACGAACAAGGCTATCAAGAAGCGATATTAGTGCGAGATGGAATTGTAACGGAAGGTTGTCATTCAAATTTCTTTATGGTGAAAAATAATAAATTGATTACACATCCGGCTGACAATTTCATTCTACACGGCATTACACGTCACTACGTTATTACATTAGCGAAAGAGTTACATATTGAAGTAGAAGAAAGGGAATTTTCACTTCAAGAAGTGTATGAGGCCGATGAGTGCTTCTTCACAGCGACACCACTTGAAATATTCCCAGTCGTTCAAATTGGTGACGAGCAGTTCGGAAACGGCGAAAGAGGACCGATTACAAAGAAACTCCAAGTTGCATATGAAGAAAGTATTCGTTTGTTTAAAGTTACGAACTAATATTGAAGAAAAAAGCTGGTATTCCTCCAGCTTTTTTTCATGATATAATTTAAGGATAGGACAAGATTTGAAAACGCTGTAAAAAGGGGATTTAATGTATGCATTATGAAGATTTTAAAGAAGTAATTCACGGAAGACGAAGTGTTAGAAAGTTCACAGAACAAGAAGTATCCACTAGTGATATAAAAGAAATTATTGATTGTGCTCGTTATGCACCGAGTGATACGAACTCGCAAACTTGGGAATTCTTGGTCATTATGAACCGAGAAAAAATTAAAGAAATTGAACAAATGACATGGGATGCATTACATAAACTTGCGGAAAAAGCGGCAGAAAACGGAGAAGAGAAAGCAGGGAAATTACTTACACGATCTTTCGGACCATATGCAACAGCTTTCTCGGAGGCCCCAGTATTAATCGTATGTTTGGCAACGCCATATGAATCAAAGTTTCGTGAAAAAATATTTGATCCAATTGCTTTTGTTCCAGATTCAGTTTGGGAAGAAGAAGGAATTAAAAGCAGCTGTTTAGCGGCACAAAACTTAATGTTGGCTGCACATGCGAAGGGGCTTGGTACATGCCCAATGACAGGGCCGGTGTTATTAGCTCAAGATGAACTACGACAATATTTACAAATTGGGCCTGAAAAACAAATAAATATGGTTATTTCACTCGGTTTTCCGAAGGATAAACCGAAGAAACTTCCAAGAAAAGAAGTGGATGAGATTACAACATTTGTTTTTTAAAGCCGAAAATAAAAAGACATTGAATGAAACAATGTCTTTTTATTTTGGATAGGTATGTAATTAATCCGTTAGGCTAAAATGATAGATAAGAGGGAATTACTATTTATTTCATAAAAAAAATTAATGTTCTATTAAGGAAAGTATGATACATTAATCGTGAGCAAGATTCTAGTTGTTCATGAATGTGTTGAAAGTAGTCTTAAAATTTTAAAGTTATTTTTGTATAATAAATTATAATGAAATGACAGGGGGGATGAATTTTGAAAAAATTCATAATCACTGGATTGTCTGTATTGTTATTAGTTGGTTGCGGTGCTCCAAAGGAAAAAGAGGGTACACAATCAAAGCCAGAAGAACAAGTCGTAAACGCAAGTAGTGAGAATATAGTTGTATTTCCTGAAGGAGTAATGCCAATTGGAGAAGGAAAAGTGAAAGTTATTACTCCAGATGGTACGTCTGACAATGGCAATATACCAACCGTATTTATCAAAAAGGATACTTTAATTCAACACGTGGAATTAGAGCTTTCTAATTTTCAAAATGATAAAGAAACATTCGTATTTGTAGATCAAGTATTTGCAGATAAACATCAAGTAACTAGTACAACACAGACAACAGTACAATTAAAAGAAAAGGCGCTTGAAACAGGTAGTCATACAATTACTGCAGTTCAGTATGAAAACAATGACCCAAAAGGAAAGGTTATTAGTTTTAATCAAGCAACATTTGAGACAAAACCTGCGTCTTAATAGGAATAAAAAGTACATTACTCAAAAAAGTAGTGTGCTTTTTTGTTTGGACAAGAGTGTGCAATAGTGAATCACTTGTTTCGTTTTCTAATACGATTAAATAGGAAGAAATCAATTATTACTACTATGACAGAAAAAGAGGTTGAAGATGTGAATCGGTGTATTCGTATCGTCTTGATTAGTATGATGATGTCAGTAATGTGGTTTATGATACAAGAGGTTATGCAAGTTACGCTCCGTTATCAAATTCATGATTTATTAATAGGAGCTATTTGTTTTACCATTGTTTATCTATTATATGATAAACTCGGATTAAGGTAAGTTTCAGACGAAAAATGTAGGTATTTCATTTGAAATGTCGAATAGTACATACGATGTCGTAATAACAAATTTTCTATTGTTTACTGTGAAACAGGAGAAGGAGAGATAGTAATGAAACGAGCTCTTATAAATATTGATTATACATATGATTTTGTAGCTGAGAAAGGCGCTTTAACCTGCGGAAAACCAGGACAAGAAATTGAGAAGGAAATTGTCCATTTAACGAAGCAATATATTGAAAATGAAGATTACGTAGTCTTTGCGATCGATAAACATGAAGAAAACGATGTATATCATCCAGAATCAAAGTTATTCCCGCCTCATAATATAGCTGGTACAAGTGGAAGAGATTTGTTTGGTGAATTACAAGATGTGTACGAAACATATAAAAATGCAGAGAATGTATATTATATGGACAAAACGCGATACAGTGCGTTTGCTGGAACGGATTTAGATATGAAGCTAAGAGAAAGAGGAATAGAAGAAGTTCATCTTGTAGGTGTTTGTACTGATATTTGCGTTCTTCATACAGCAGTAGATGCTTATAATAAAGGGTTTAAAATTGTTGTTTATGAAAAGGCGGTTGCATCTTTTAATGCACAAGGGCATGAATATGCACTTGGACATTTTAAGTCATGCCTACATGCAGAAGTGAAGTGAAAAAAGAGGCCTTTAAAAAAGGTCTCTTTTATTTGTCCATGTTCATTGAAAACAGCTACAGCAACTCCTGTTAGATTGAGTGGTCTTGATCCGACAACTTTTCTAAGTTCTTCAATATATCCCATTGTATGTAACCTCCGTAAGAAAAAATAAGAGTAAATAAACTATTCGTTATTATGTAAATATATTCCTCTTTATAAGGGGAGAGATGACATATAACTTATTTGTGTTATTTGGTAAAATATACATCAAAAAAGGTCAAACAAAAACTTTGACCTTTTTTGACCAAATGTTATAATAAAGGCAGAAAGAGATAATCTTTCATTCATAAATAATAAGGAGGAAAAAATATGCGTAATTTATTTCCAGAGATAACAAAACGTCAAAATGGCATTTTTGATTTTGGGCCTTCTTTATTAGAAGGGATGACAGATGCTTTCTTTAAGCCACTGAACATGGATACTTTTAAAGTAGATGTTCATGAGCAATCTGGTAAATATACTGTGAAAGCAGATTTACCAGGTTTTCAAAAAGAAAACATTCAAGTTGATTTTGAACAAGATATATTAACAATCCAAGCAACGAATCATAATGAAGTAGAAGAAAAAGACGAGAATGGCACATATATTCGTAAAGAACGTTCTATAGGTTCTGTAACTCGACGCTTTAATTTTAAACAAGTTGAGGAAGAAAATGTTAAAGCAAATTATAAAGATGGCATATTGACAATTGAATTGCCAAAATTGAAAGAAGAAAAAAGTAGTAAGACAACAATTAATATTGAATAAAAGAGCTGATAAATTCAGCTCTTTTTTTACGTAGTTAATGAATAAATGAGTTGGAATCGTAATGAGATGAATAAAGTTTTAACGTATAAAAAAATTTCACGATTTGCTCCCCTTAGGTTATTAAAAAGGGTATATTTAAAGGGAAAGGAAAGGAAAGGAAAAGAAAACAACATCTAGACATACTGTATAAGCTGAATTAGTAATAAAGTCAAAATACATAGTAAGGGTAGTGGCATTTTAGATTAGGATAATAGATTTTCCTAGAATAAACTGAGATGATTATGAATTTTTTAATTAGTAAGGAAGTGGTTAGATGAGTTTATTAACGTATACGGAAGAATTTTTTAATTATGTAAGGGAGTTTTTGCTTTTAAGATTTTTACTATTTGCTTTCGTTCTGCTCATTATTTCTTTTGTAATAAACCGCATTATTGATTGGTTTTTTAGGAAATCAAGCTTTTTTGATGAAGAGGTAGAGCAAACGATTCAAAGTGTGATTCGATCTATTTTTAGATATATCATTATCATCAGTCTAATTATATATTTAATTAGCCAATTTGTAGATATAAAAAGTATCATTGCAGGTGCAGGGATAGCAGGGGTTGTTATCGGTTTTGCTGCACAACAGATGCTGAAAGATGTTATATTAGGCTTTGCGAGATTAGCGGACAAAGAGTTTCGCGTTGGCGATTTTGTTACTTTTAACGGAACAAACTCAGGAACGATTGAGGAAATTAGTATTCGTTTTATGCAAATTCGTGAATGGTCAGGAAAACTCCTTACCATACCACATGGAGAGATTAGAACGATACAAAATTTTAATAAAGGCTGGATGCGCGTAATTGAACGGATTACGGTAAGTTATCAGGAAGATCCTACAAGAGTTAAGGAATTGTTAGAGGAAGTTTGTGTGAATTGTAATGAAAAATTGGCCCAAAGTCTTTATCAGGTAGAGGGTGAAGCTGTTGAACCGTTTAAATATGTAGGTGTTACAGATTTAAACCCGAATCTGAAATATGTTGGATATGAATTTTGTATTACAGGT
The DNA here is from genome assembly GCF_057197025.1 of Bacillus sp. LSHTCR4. NCBI lineage: Bacteria > Bacillati > Bacillota > Bacilli > Caryophanales > Bacillaceae > Bacillus > Bacillus sp. LSHTCR4. The sequence goes on from NZ_JBXUNO010000001.1 coordinate 1,235,815, forward strand.
TTAATAAAGCCAGAAGATTATTTTGAAACTTCTAGACAAGTAAGGTTTGAATTAATGTCTATGTTTCATAAGAATCAAGTGCAAATGCCAGCAGCAAATATGGTTGTTACTACTGAAAGTTTACAGCATAGCCAAGGTGGACAATCTTTATCGGACAGCTAAAGTAGAATAGTTTGGTAACGGAAATGCTGCTTTCAACATTGGATAGAAAAATAATAATAAAATAATCGATATAAACAAGGAGCTGAAGGAATTCAGTTCTTTTTAATTTGTAGAATTTAGAAATTTCTTAATGTTATAATGGTAGATGGTGATGAAAATGAACTTTGAAGAAAAAGAGATGCATCGTTTAGAAGCATTAAAAGCAATTGCTGAATTATTAAATGAAGCAACAGATTTACAAGACATGTTAGAAAAAGTGTTACACACATTGTTACAAGTTATGAATTTACAAACAGGCTGGATTTTTTTTATTGATGAAAGTGGAAAGCACCGTATGCTTGTAGATGAAAACTTACCAGCGGCTCTTACGTGGCAAGAGAAGAAGCCGATGTGTGAAGGAGACTGCTGGTGTGTAGAGCGTTTTGTAAATGGAAGATTAGAAAAAGCGACGAATATTATTGAATGTAAGCGGATAGAGGATGCGATTGAATGTAATTGGGGAGATACCGAAGATGTTACGCACCATGCGACAATTCCATTAAGGTCCGGGTCGGAGAAGTTTGGTCTCTTAAATGTGGCCGCGCCTCAAAAAACACATTTTTCAGAGGAAGAATTAGCATTATTAGAATCAATTGCATTTCAAATAGGGACGACAATCCAACGTATTCAGTTAGTGGAAAAAGAACGTAAATATGTAGTAGTAGCTGAACGAAATCGACTTGCACGTGATTTACATGATTCAGTAAAACAATTGTTATTTTCTATTATGCTAACCGCAAAAGGTACGCTAAATATGACGCAAGATAGAGACTTGCAAGAGATGCTGAGCTATATTGGAGAATTATCACAGGAAGCATTACAAGAGATGACACTTTTGATTTGGCAATTAAGACCGGAAGGACTAGAAAAAGGGTTAGCAGAAGCAATTCAAAATTATGGAAAGTTGTTAGGGGTTCATGTGGAAGTTCGAATTGATGGAATGGTTTCAATTGGAGATGAAATAGAAGAAGTTTTATGGCGTATTAGTCAAGAAGCGATACATAATTGTAAAAAACATGCTTCGTGTGAAAAGGTAAATGTTCTTTTAAAAATAGAAGATAACCAGTTGTATTTTTACATAGAGGATAACGGAATAGGATTTATACAAGATCAGGTACGAGAGTCGGCACTCGGTTTAAAAAGTATGAAGGAGCGTATTCAGTTGATGAACGGATCATTTCAAATAAAAACTGAGCTAAAAAAGGGCACAAAAATTGAAATTCAATTACCGGTTTGAAGGGGAGAAGAAGGTTGAAAATTAAATTACTACTAGTTGAGGATCATCATATCGTTCGAAGAGGACTTGTATTCTTTTTAAAAACGAGAGAAGAATTTGAAATTGTTGGGGAAGCAGGAAATGGTGAAGAGGCATTCACATTCGTTCGAACGGAAAGACCAGATGTAGTGTTAATGGACCTATCAATGCCGAAGATGGATGGTATTGAAGCAACAAAACGAATAAAACAATATGATGAAACAATAAAGATACTTATATTAAGTAGTTTTTCAGAGCAAGATTATGTTATACCAGCACTAGAAGCTGGAGCAGATGGCTATCAATTAAAAGAAGTACAACCTGAACAACTTGTAGCTTCTATCGTTGCAGTACACCAAGGAAATGCGAATTTTCATCCGAAAATAACACCAGCACTATTAGGACGGTCAGCAGTCAAGAAAGAAAAAGAAAATCCTTTTTCCATGTTAACAAAAAGAGAGCAAGAGGTACTTCGTGAAATTGCGAAAGGGCGAAGTAATAAGGAAATTGCAACAGAGCTTCATATTACAGAACAAACTGTGAAAACACATGTTTCAAATATTTTAGCTAAATTGGAAGTAGATGATCGTACGCAAGCTGCACTGTACGCAGTGAAACATGGCGAGAAATAATAAGTATGAATAATTGTGTCACTTATTATGACAGAATACATAGGAACAATTAAAAATTTATAGTAATGCTGAATAAAGGTTTTTCTTCTTTCAATAATTAGGTACAATAAAGTAAAACTTTAATCCGTGGAGGGTCTATCCCCACGGATTATTAGCCCACACCAATTGTTTTTTTACGGGATAAAGCTACGATGGAAGGGGAAGATATGCTATGCCTGAAACGAGAAGTGGGATTGGAAAGATTCAGGCTTCGTTAAACGGTTTGTCACCGAAATTACGAAGTATTGCCGAACATATTTTGAAACATCCGCAAGATGTTGTACATAAATCTATTACTGAATTAGCAGAAGTTACGAATAGTTCTGAAGCTACGATATTCCGCTTATGTAAACACCTTGGTTTGCAAGGATTTCAAGATTTAAAGATTACATTAGCTCGTGAAATTGTACATACACCGATGCAAAATATTCATGAAGAAGTATCAGTAGAAGATAGTATGGTAACTGTTGCTAAGAAAGTTTTTCATTCGCATATTACAGGACTGCAAGATACATTGCATTTGTTAAATGATACAGCATTAGAGCAAGCTGTCAACGTCTTACAAGAAGCAAGCCGTATTGAGTTTTACGGAAATGGTGGCTCTGGTATTATTGCGATGGATGCATATCATAAGTTTATGAGAACGGGTATTTCATGTATCGCTCATACGGATTCGCATTTTCAAATTATGGGAGCAGGTTTGCTCTCGAAAAATTCAGTTGTTATCGGCATTTCTCATTCTGGTAGCAATAAAGGGTTACTTGAAGCATTAGAAATAGCGAGAGCAAGAGGAGCTAAAATTATTGCGATTACGAGCTATGAGAAATCGGCATTAAGTCAACTTGCTGATATAACGCTCTATACTTCAACACGTGAGACAGAATTCCGCACAGAAGCAAGTTCATCACGATTAGCGCAGTTAAGTTTAATTGATACTTTGTATGTAGGTTTGTCGTTGCAACGACAAGAGGAAACGTTAAAAAATTTACAAAGTATACGTGAAACGATTTCGATGAAGCGAATATAAGAAAAGCTCTTCAAATGAAGGGCTTTTTTTTATTGGCGAATAGTTTACTGATTTATTTTCTTGTAGAAATATGTGACTTACTTTTAGGCAGTGAGAGACTCTCATATTTTAAAAATATAAAATAAAAACCAACTTATGCAATAATTCAAATATTGTTCATAATTTCACAAATTGTTTATGAAGTGTCATGTTATGATGATTGGACACTTACATTTGGCGTAATGATTAGCCAAACTAGTGAAGACAGAAGTTATGAGATGAACTCATGAAAAATTCTAAAACACTAAAGGGGAGATCACATATGAAAGCAGTAGTAGTTAATAAAAATAGTAAAGCAAACATTGAAGTGATTGAAAAGGAATTACGCCCGTTACACTCAGGTGAAGCACTAGTAGATGTAGAATATTGTGGGGTTTGTCATACTGATTTACACGTTGCGAATCATGATTTTGGAAATACAGATGGCCGTATTCTTGGTCATGAGGGTATAGGTATTGTGACGAAGATTGCTGATGATGTTACTTCACTAAAGGTGGGAGACCGTGTAAGTATTGCATGGATGTTCCAATCTTGTGGGCGTTGCGAATATTGCGTAACAGGTAGGGAAACATTTTGCCGTGAAGTTAAGAATGCTGGTTATTCAGTAGATGGTGGTATGGCTGAACAATGTATTGTGACAGCTGATTATGCGGTGAAAGTACCAGAAGGATTAGATCCTGCTCAAGCATCATCAATCACATGTGCGGGTGTAACTACATATAAAGCTATAAAAGTATCAAATATTAAACCTGGTCAACCTATCGTAATCTATGGTTGCGGTGGATTAGGTAACTTAGCTATTCAATATGCTAAAAATGTATTTGGTGCAAAGGTAATTGCAGTAGATATTAATGACGATAAATTAGCCTTAGCAAAAGAGGTTGGCGCTGATATGACAATCAATCCAATTTCTCAAGGTCCTGCTGATAAGATTGTTCAAGATGAGTTTGGTGGTGCTTATGCTGCTGTAGTAACAGCTGTTTCAAAAGTAGCATTCAACTCTGCAGTTGATGCAGTACGTGCTTGTGGTAAAGTCGTTGCAGTAGGTTTACCAGTAGAAACTATGGATTTAAACATTCCGCGACTTGTACTAGATGGAATTGAAGTGGTTGGCTCTCTAGTCGGTACTCGTAAGGATCTAGAAGAGGCATTTATGTTCGGTGCAGAAGGAAAAGTAGTGCCTGTTGTTCAAACTTGTTCTCTAGATAAAGTACAAAATGTATTCGAAGAAATGGAACAAGGTCGAATTCAAGGACGTATGGTAATCGATTTTAAACAGCATAATTGTGATTGCAAATAATTCACTTTAAATATAAAAAGTATGAGTCTAACAAAGTACATGTAAAAAAGTTAGACTGCATAAAAAGATGATCCCTGTATGCAATAGGGATCATTTTTTTATATTCTATAAATATCAATGCCAATTCATACTTGATTAATGAGACAGGATTAAAGGTTCACTTTATTTACAAACGAAAAAGAATCTTTATTTTTAACAAATTTTTTATGATCTGGGACGGTTTGAATTGCTACAGTTTGCGAATCTCTTGCTTTCAGTGCATCTTGAATCCCGAGTGTCATAAGCTTAATAAATAGAATCGTAATAAAGAATGAAGCGAGAGTATAAAAAATGATCCACCATGAAAGATTCATTTCATTACGATTTAAGCCAATAAGGCCTGCCCAATCATTAGATAGAGAAACAGGTTTGAGCACTCCATCATACAGTTCACGCATTTGTATCCCACCAATTACAATGTTAAGCAACGCTAAATGGATAACGAGTATAAGTGTTTGGACGATATGTTCCATAAATAATACAAATAAGCGGTCAAGTAATAAGACTCGTAAGTGTTTTTTTATAATATGAAAACGACTAGCACCCAATAATTGTGCACTTAAAATGTAATCTCGTTTCATAAATTCATCAACCTCTGAGGATATATATAAAGAAAGTGTAGGCAGAGCGACGAAAATAAGTACGAGTACTTGATAAAACGTAAATGAAATATTTGGATTTAACCCATCAGCATTTGATGTGATTACAATATTAACGGGCGTGATGAGTATGAATGCGATAAATAGAGTTGGAATATAATAAAAAACTTCTGAGCACGCCTGGAAAAATCTCTTGAGTTTTGGAGCAAATAAACTTAAGAGAATTCCTATACATGTTCCGCATAAAATTCGAAAGAAGCTAATTGCCACGGCTAATAAAATAGTGAATTTTGCTCCTTCTATAATTTGTAAGAAAACAGACTCTCCAAAACGATCTGATCCAAAAGGCGGAATTAACGATGGCGGAAAGGGGGCCTTCCCAAGTAATTCGTTATTGTCATTGTAAAGTAACTGAGGAGGTTTTGGGATGTTATCTTTAAAGAACCAACTATAAATAAAACTAGCTGCAATAAGTATGAATAGATAAGTAAAGCCGATTAAAAATCGTTTTGATTTCCAAATAGATTTCATAATGCTACTCCTTTCAAGTGTTTTTGCCATCTATTCATCATGAATGAGATTATTTGAAAAATAGTATAAAACGGTAAAATAATCATGACCAGTATGATAAATGCAGCGGGAGGTGAAATAAACGCCTTATTAAATAAAAATTGAATAATGCCATCCATATTAAAAACAAATTCTAAAATGAATAGATTAGAAAGTAAGAAAACAAAAATCGTTTTTAAATGGTGGAAGAAGTGGATAGATATATTTTTGAATAAGTGAATGCATAGTATATAACTTGATGAAAGACCTTTTCCATAGGCAACTTCGACATAATCTTTTCCATGTTCTTCTTTTATGTATAACACCATCATCCGAAACATTTGTAATGTAGGTAAGACTGCTAAAGATAAAATAGGGAGTAAATAAGCCCGGTTTTCATTAAACGAAATAATGGTGACAGGAGATTCCCCGAATTGCTTAAGTACCCATATGAAAAATATTTGCAAACAGATCATCATCATCATATCTGGGACAGCTTCTAATATGAACACAATTCGATTTATCCATTTTTTTATATAATCTTTTGCTAAAAAATAAAAAAATGCCATGCTAGATGATAGAAAGAGCGCAAGTAAAAAGGCTAAAAATAATACAGTAAATGAATATAGGTAAGGTTCTAAAACGGTTGGGAATAAGGGTGTTTTTTTGAAATTACCAAATTTCGGGTCTGATCCTATAACCACTAATGATTCAGGGGATAAAACATCCTTTAACATTGTAACAATCTGATTAAAAAAAAGAACTGGTTGAAAGGTAAATCCATTTTGAGTGATAAATAAATAAGGTAAATTTAATAATAGTAAGAGTGATAAAAGAATGGATGAAAGCTTAATTGTGAATTGAGATATTTTATTTAACATTAAATCCCTCCGACATCTTTTTACAACATTATACAATAAAATCCATTATGTTGTTTTATTTTTCTGAAAAATAAGAAATTAATTGGGAATTATAATTAAAATACTTGATATACTTTTATGTGGAAATAAGGTTATATCGAGGAGCCCCTATATCTATCAAGAAAAATGCGTAGTATTTCCATTTTAGAGGCATTTACTTTTCTTCAGTTGATTGGCATTTGGTGTTATTCCATTGTTACCAAGTTAATAGTAATAAGTTTTCTTAAAACAAAAAACCACCGAAATATAGAAGTAGTTTTGAACGTAAGGAATTTGTAAGGAAGGAGTAAGAAAAAAGAGATTTTCAATGTGTATGATCAAAATATAGAGAAGAACGAGAGGGGGATAGTTACTATATATTTATATGAAAACAAATGAATTAATAAAACTCTATGGAAGAAAAGATGAAATTATAGAAATTAACGGACATCTGAAGAAGAGGGATTTAATCATTTATTAGGTCAGAGAGTTGTTTGTAGAAATAATTGGTGTATAGATGGTTGCAAATTCAGTGTTGACTTTTATCATTGGGAGAGTTGATAGCTGTGTGGTTAGTATATGACATAACTATTCACCATCAATACAATTTAAATAGAAGAGAGGAATGCTTTATGAAAACACGCAGTAAAATTACATGTGCAAGTCTAGCACTTTTAATAGCTGGAAGTTCCCTGATATACATAACACCAGCCTCAATTGTAAAAGCCGAACCGGCGCAAAATGTATCTAGTTCTTTACAAACAAGTACGCAAAGCGATCGTACTTCCGTTAAGAAAGCAATGCGAGATACACTACAACTTGGATACCCGGGAATACTCGCTCAAATTTCTAATGGTGGTAAAACTTGGAGTTATACCGCTGGGGTAGCGGATCTGAGAACTAAGAAACCAATGAAAGCAGATTTTCGCTTTCGTATTGGCAGTGTGACGAAAACGTTCATTGCAACAGTGCTACTGCAATTATCTGGAGAGAACCGTTTGAATCTAGATGACTCCATTGAAAAATGGTTGCCTGGTGTCATTCAAGGAAACGGATATGATGGTAACCAGATTACGATCCGGCAAATATTGAATCATACAAGTGGTATTGCTGACTATATGAATTCAAAAGACTTTGATATTACGGATATAAAAAAATCGTATACGGCTGAAGAATTTGTAAAGATGGGGATTTCACTTCCCCCAGACTTTGCCCCGGGAAAGGGTTGGTCTTATTCAAACACAGGATACGTATTACTGGGGATCCTTATTGAAAAAGTAACTGGCAACAGCTATACGGAAGAGGTTGAAAATCGGATTATTGAACCGCTTGATTTGTCAAATACATTCCTACCTGGTAATTCAAGCGTGATCCCAGGCACCAAGCATGCCCGTGGCTATTTCCAACTAGACGGAGCAAGTGAGCTAAAAGACGTTACATATATTAACCCAGGTAGCTCGGATGGAGATATAATTTCTACTGCTGACGATTTAAATAAATTCTTCTCTTACTTACTCAGTGGTAAATTACTGAAGGAACAGCAGCTAAATCAAATGCTTACTACAGTTCCTACAGATAGAGAAGGAACGGGATATGGTCTCGGAATCGTTGAATTTAAGCTTCCGAACGGTGTCTCGGTATGGGGACACAGAGGTAGCGTGCTAGGGTTTTCCACTTTTGTTGGTGGAACACTTGGAGGTAAGCATACGTTGGCCGTCAATTTGAACAGTTTTAACTTTAGTAATCCTGATCCTTTTAAAAGTATTTTACTTGCTGAATTTAGAAAGTAGGCAAAAAGGAAAAATGGATAAGTTTTGTCATCATTTTATGGTTTAAAATATACCATTTTGGTGCAAAAACACCTTACTCTAAAAAAATTGAATAAAGCAAGTTCTTAAGTCGATAGGCATGAGGTCCTGACACGTCATCATCAAACTAGTTTTTTGGAGTATCCCCTAAATAGAATTTTGTTTCTCTACAGGTAGTCACTTTGAGATGTCAGTTCATTTTTATCCTTTCTTCTTAAATTGATGAGTGTTGAGAGCAACACATCGCTATCGACTCAAGGAATTTTAATATTCGTAATTAAGCACAAAAAACGCTATCTTTTTAAGTAAGCATTTCAGGAGGGTTTTATGAAAAAGAAAATGATTACTGCACTTGGTGTTTCTGCTATAATACTGACTAATTTTGTAGGAAGTACTTATGCAGACTCGAAAACAGTAGTTTCTGTTACAGCTCCCTACAATAAAAATCAAATAGCGGAATGGTTAGAAATGCACGCGAAGCCTTTAAAAACAACGAATCCAAATTCACCTTTTAATGATTTAAAACCACTTAAGAATATGGTAGGTTCAGCTTCAATTGTAGGTTTAGGTGAAGCTACGCATGGGGCTCATGAAGTTTTTACGATGAAAAACCGTATTGTGAATTATTTAGTATCTGAAAAGGGCTTTACCAACCTAGTTTTAGAAGAGGGGTGGGACAGAGCTTTAGAACTTGATCGATATGTTCTTACTGGTGAGGGAAATCCAAGCCAACATCTATCACCTGTATTTAAGACGAAAGAAATGTTAGATTTACTTGATTGGATTTGGCAATATAATGCTAATCCAAAACATAAATCTAAAGTGCGTATCATCGGGATGGACATTCAATCAGTAAACGAGAATGTTTATAATAATATAATAGAATATATTAAAAGAACCAATTCAAAACTTGTGCCGAGGATAGAAGAGAAGATAAAAGGTCTTATTCCTGTAACAAAGGATATGAATACTTTTGAAAGCCTTACGAAAGAAGAAAAAGAAAAGTATATTTCAGATGCTAAACAAATTAGTGCTTTATTAGAGGAAAATAAAAGTTATTTAAATGGGAAATCTAAAGAGTTCGCATGGATAAAACAAAATGCTCGTATTATTGAACAGTTTACTACAATGTTAACGTCACCTCCTGATAAACCATCTGATTTATATTTGAAACATGATATTGCAATGTATGAAAATGCGAAGTGGACTGAAGAACATTTAGGAAAAACTATTGTATGGGGGCATAATGGCCACGTTTCGAAAACAAATATGCTTCCTTTTGTATACCCTAAAGTAGCTGGGCAGTATTTAGCAGAGTATTATGGAAAACGGTACGTATCTATTGGAACGTCAGTTTATGAAGGACAATACAATGTCAAAAATAGCGATGGTGAATTTGGCCCATATGGAATATTAAAATCGGATGATCCAAACAGTTATAACTACATCTTTGGACAAGTTAAAAAAGATCAATTTTTTATGGATTTACGTAAGGCAAACGGCGTGACAAAAACTTGGTTGAACGAACAACATCCAATTTTCGCTGGAGTAACTACTGAAGGGCCGGATATACCAAAAACAGTTGATATATCATTAGGTAAAGCGTTTGATATACTTGTTCAAATTCAAAAAGTGAGTCCATCTCAACTACATCAATAAATTTAGAATAATGTACCTTAATGAAGTGTAGTGTTAAGTGTCAATAGAGTTGTTTGAATATGTCAGTTAGGTTATTTTCATTAAAGAATTATTAAATGGAATAAATGTTTTTAAATTAGAGACGATGTGGGATAGAAGCACAGTATCATCAAGTTAACAAAATAAAATTCTACCTAAAATGAAAAAATACGCTATTCTTTCTATAGAATCATAGGAAAGGATGGCGTTTTTTGATTTAATCTATTACTACAATTTGCTCACGAAATTTAAAACTTTTTATCCCCTAACACCTTACGAGATCTTACTAAAAATGTTGAGTTTATACAAGAAACCACATACTTATTAAGCTAAAGAACAAGTTACTCAAAAACTAGAAAAAGAGTGTGTTTCGAAACGGATATTATGTAACTTTACCGAACGGAAAAGCTATATATAGTATGTAAATGGAATGGAATGAGGGGATTTATTTTTTTGTTATGAAAAAAATTTTCTTTTTATAACTTGATAAATGAAAAAATATTTTATGTACTAATTCATGTAAACGGTTTACTAAATCGCATTTTGCTAGAAATGAAGGGAAGATTCGCATGGAAACAAGGGGGAGAGTAATCGGGATTGATATCGGTACCACAAGTACAAAAACGGTTGTGTTCACAGAAAAAGGAAAAGTCATTGCATCACATGCAATCGATTACCCAATTATTCAACCGAACGTCGGATGGGCTGAGCAAGATCCTGATGTAATATGTACCGCTATGCAGGCATTAATTGCAGTAGATAAAAACGGTGCGCCGTTAACGCGCTCTATTATTTGGGCAGATAATCGTAGTACGAAACAAGCGGAAGATTTATTACAACATATGAATGGGCATGACATTTATAGACGAACGGATCCGTTATCCGTGGTTGGTTAATGGACTTAACTGAAAAAGCATTTGCAGAAGGTCCGAAACTAGATGGCATTAAAGGTGTAATGAACTCTTCAGGAGAAGGAAAATGGACTGTTGAAACTGCACTTGAACTGCAAGCTGCAGCACCAGTTATCGCTATGTCATTATTTATGCGATATCGTTCTCAGGAAGATGATACATTCCATGGAAAAGTAGTTTCAGCACTACGTAATCAGTTCGGTGGACATGAAGTTGTGAAAAAATAAGGATGTTTTTGAAAAGAAATATTAAATTTAAAAATACCAATCAATCATCGTTTTTTGTACTGGATGTATCAAATATAAAGGAAGGCATGAAATATGTCCCAACATAAAAATAAGAATAAATAAAATGAAGTTTTCATAAATAGTAAAAGGATGATTATGTCATCAGTGTAGCTAAGAAATGATGTTACATATGTAGAGAGCGTGTTAAAAAAATATGAGGTGGTTAAATGGGAAATGAACAAGTGAAGAATGCAGGGGAAGAAAAAAAGTTATGTCTTTGTATGATCGTCAAAAATGAGTCTAGAATTATGGAAAGATGTTTAAATGCAACAAAATCAATTGTAGATTTTGTTTCTATTTGTGATACTGGATCGACGGATAATACGCCTGAAATTATTGAAAATTGGTGTAAGGAAAATGAGATACCTGGGACGGTTCATCATGAGCCGTTTAAAAACTTTGGTTATAACAGAAGCTTAGCTGTTTCGTTAGCGCAAAAAACATACCCAGAAGCAGACTATTTATTAATATTAGATGCGGATATGATTTTAGAGGTTGATCCGAATTTCGATAAAACGAGCTTAACGGAAGATCATTATCTTACATTGCAATATGATGTTCATATTAAATATTGGCTTACACGTCTTTTGAAAGCTTCTTTACCATGGAAATCTGTCGGTGTTACTCATGAGTATTGGGATATAGATCGTTCAAAAGTTGAAGTGAATTACAATACGAGGGTAGCTCGGTTAGAGACTCTTGTCGTGAATGATCCCGGAGATGGCGGGAGCAAAGCTGATAAATTTGAAAGAGATGAGAGGTTGTTGTTACAAGGAATAAACGACCCAGAAACAACGCCAGATTTGCATATAAGATATTTATTTTATTTAGCTCAGACTTATTTTCATTTAAGTCAATTTGAGAATTCAATTAAATGGTATAAAAAACGAGTGGAAGCAGGGGGATGGGTTGAAGAGGTATTCTATTCGTTATTGCGAATAGGATTTTGTTATGAGCAGTTAGCAAATCGTTCAGCAAATAAACAAAATGAAGTGACAGATGCTAATGAAAAAGAAACTGTTAAAGGGCAAGAAGAGCAATATTTAGCATTAGCTGTTTTTTATTTTCAAAAAGCGTGGGAATATAGACCAACCCGGGCTGAACCATTATACCAACTTGCAAGGTTATATCGATTACGATCTCAAAACAATATTGCTTTGATGTATGCTCTGCAAGGGAAGGAAATTCCTTTTCCAAAGGATGATCTTCTATTTGTAGATTATCATGTGTATGATTACTTATTTGACTATGAAATTTCTATTAGTGCTTTCTATATACCGCATAAAAAACATTTAGGGGCGGTGTCACAAAAGTATTTGGAATCGATAAAAGAAAAGATTCCATTTCATATAGCAAATATAGTAGAGAATAATGCGAAATTTTATTAAATACATTTTCGGTTAAAGGAGTAGTGGAGTAATCATGGAATTAATACGATGGGCGATTGAACTAGGGGAATCTGTGCATGGAAATACGTATGAAGAATTGATGCCACTACTAGACTATTATTATGATCGTGATCATTTAAAAGCGTATTGTATCGCAAATCTTCTTTTAAACATGGATGTATTAGATGAGGATCGGGAAAGAATTGAATTAAGAAGATGCATCGCTGCTTATTATGCTGGATTATATAAAGTAGCAAGAAAACATGCAAATGAGTTGGTACTTAAACATCCAGATGTAGATTTATATAAAAATAATTTAAGATTAATGGAAGTTTATTTGAATAAAGAATATGATTATTGTCTTTTTATATGCCCAAAGACATACGGTAGTTTCATAGATGTTGCGCGAGCTTTAAAATGGCGGTTGGAGCAGGAGGGAAATACAGTAATTATATCAGAAACAATACTGGAAAATGTAAAGAATACAGTTGTATTTGGAGCACATACATACGCATATAACCCGAACCTTCTTCCGAAAGATGCAATTATTTATAATTTAGAACAGCTATACGAAGGAAGTCCATATGCGCACCCCCTTTATTTAATATTATTAAAAGATAGAGTGATTTGGGATTATAGTAAACAAAATATAGAATGGCTTAAACAAAAAGGGGTAGGAAAAGAAATAAAACATGTAGAAATGAACTATGCCCCAACTTTGGAAATAAAAAAAGATGCGTTTGAAGATGAGATTATTGAAGATATTGATATTCTGTTTATAGGTGCTCTTAATCCGAGGCGACAAGCTATTTTGGATCATCTAAAAGCGATTGCCCCGAATTTAAATATAGTTTTTAAAAATAATGCGTGGGGAATTGTTAGAAATGAATTGATTGCTAGAGCTAAAATTATATTAAATATTCATTTTTACTTATCAGGAATTCTTGAAACACCTCGCGTATCTTATGCAGTCGCAAATAAGAAATTTATTATTTCCGAAAATAGTAATCCAGAAGATGAGGTAGAGTGGCCAGGAATTGTATTTACTCCGTACGAAAAAATAATTGAAAACGTAATGAAATATATAGAATTACCAGAAGAACGGAAAAGATTAGCGGAAAAAGCATATAATCATTTTGAAGCAAATGAAAGTTTAGGTACATTGAGCATGAGAGATGAAACAAAGTAATTGTACGAAACTCATACGAAAGTATGAGTTCTTTTTTTGTTTATCATACTATTTTATGAAACAAGTTAACTCTTTATATTGTGTTTTGTATAGAAATTTCTGATAATATATAAGTAGAACTTGAAAACAAAGGGGAGAAATAATCATGAAACTAGTTGTTATTAACGGTACACCAAGAAAATTTGGTAGAACTCGCGTGGTGGCAAAATATATTGCGGATCAATTTGAAGGGGAATTATATGATTTAGCAATTGAGGAGTTACCTTTATACAATGGAGAAGAGTCACAACGTGATTTAGAGGCAGTGAAAAAATTAAAAACGTTAGTGAAAGCTGCGGATGGGGTTGTATTATGTACACCAGAATATCATAATGCGATGAGCGGTGCGCTGAAAAACTCTTTAGATTACTTAAGTAGTAGTGAATTTATTCATAAACCAGTTGCGTTATTAGCGGTTGCTGGTGGCGGTAAAGGTGGAATAAATGCATTAAACAGCATGCGAACGGTCGCTAGAGGTGTTTATGCAAATGCAATTCCAAAACAAGTTGTGCTTGATGGATTACATGTGCAAGATGGTGAACTTGGGGAAGATGCAAAACCATTAATTCATGATGTAGTTAAAGAATTGAAAGCATATATGAGCGTATATAAAGAGGTGAAAAAACAACTAGGAGTGGAGTGATATGTCCTCACTTTATCAGGATTCTCGCTTGTATTACATTCTAGGAGCCAATAGTCTATCTGCTATTGGTTCCGGGATTGTTATGATAACGATTCCTTGGCTGTTAATTAAAGAGAGTGGAGGAGAGACAACATTTGGTTATGTTTCTATCATTGCAACTCTCATTATGTTTTTATTAACACCATTCATTGGGCAAAGTATTGATCGTTTTTCAAGAAAATCTTTATTGCTATGTAACGAAGGAATCGGAATAGCCGTAATCGGAATAATGGTTATATGGGGATTTGCTGGGCAACCTTATCATTCTATTCACTATATTCTTATTTATATAGCCGGATCATTCTACTATTTATTATTTTATCCTACAATATTTGCGTTCAACCAAGAGATATTTCAAGCAGAACATTATAAAAGTTTAAGTGGAACGATGGAAATACAAGGACAGTTAACACAAGTTATTTCTGGAGCGGCCGCGAGCTTCTTAATTGAAATTGTATCTTTGAAGTGGATTTTGTTAGTAGACATGTTAACTTTTGCTGGAGCATTTTTTCTTTTCTTATGTATACCGTACGTAAAGAAAAAAGAAGTGAAAAGAAAAATAACATTTAAGAAGCAATTGTTTGAAGGAATTCACTTTATGAAAAAACGTCCTAAGCTCTTTTGGTTCTTACTGGCCACTTATATGCCGTTTATAGGTGTTATGATGGCAAATTATTTAATACCAGTGTATATTTCGGATATACTTAAAGCCAATGCCTCTGTATACGCAATAGAGGGGATGATGTACGGTGTTGGAGCGGTTGTTGCAGGAATCTGTATTCCACTCATAATGAAATATGTCAAAACAGAAGTTTCAATCGTTATGACGATGTTCATTTATGTAATTTCAATTACCGCAATGAGTATTGAACCTTCCGTAATTTTCTTATATGGACTTGCAATTTTTCATGCAGTTGGAAATGCGGGTACAAGAGTGGCGAGAAATGTATTGATGATGGAGGAAATTCCAAATGAAGTAATGGGACGTGTAGACAGCTTATTTCGATTAATTGGTACAGGAATACGAATTGTATTGTTAATGTTGTTTACAGCTGGTGTTTCTAAAGTAGGTGTCATGGTACCGTTTTATTTACTAAGTTTCATATTGATCCTTTCGTTAGGAATTGCTATAAACTATGTAATCTCAAAACGTAAATTCGAAGCGAGTGTTTCTAATAAATCGATCGTTTAAAAAACACTTCTGCCTTCCTTTCTTTTTCTATATAATAAAAAGAAAGGGAGGATAAACTTATTTATGAACAAATGGATTTTGCTTATTATCTTATTATTACCACCACTAAACATTCTTTATATGACCTTTCGAATGAAGAAAGTTGCTCGTGAAAAATTGAGTCATCACTCTCCGTATGTTCTTATATTAGGTGCAAAGTTATTTGGAGATAGACCGTCTTTATCTCTTCAGAACCGTTTGGATGTAGCATTACAATATTTAGTTTCCCATCCTGAAGCGAAAGTGATTGTTTCAGGTGGTCAAGGAGAAGATGAAGATATACCGGAAGCTCATAGTATGAGAGAATATTTAATGGTACACGGTATAGATGAGAGTCGTATTTTAATAGAAGACCAATCTACAAATACGTATGAGAATATAAAGTTTAGTATAGATTTATATGATGTGAAACATGCAGTAGTTGTAAGCAATACGTATCATTTATATCGAACGAAAATAATTGCAAAGCGTTTAGGCATGAAGATGGAGGCACTAGCTGCCGAAACACCAATGCGTACTAAGAGAAAAATGTATGTTCGCGAATATGCTGCTATTATGAAAACAATATTGTTCGACCGTTAGAGCTCATATGTGAGCTCTTTTTTTTGTTGAATAATGCGTATCATTTGAAATGAATTCCATATTCCATCAAAATAAAGGAAACAACGATAAAGGAGTTGTATTTGTGATTCAGTTTAATCAAGTGTCAAAAGCATATGAAGATGGCACAAAAGCAGTGGATTCATTGCATTTAGAAATTAAAAAGGGAGAATTTTTTGTCCTTATTGGTCCGAGTGGTTGTGGGAAAACAACGACAATGAAAATGATTAATCGATTAATTGAAACGACAGAAGGATCAATTTTAATCGACGGAAAAGATATTCAAGAATACAATATTAATGAATTACGCTGGGATATAGGGTACGTGTTGCAGCAAATCGCTTTGTTTCCGCATATGACAATTGCTGAAAATATTGCAGTTGTTCCTGAAATGAGAAAGTGGAGCAAAGAAAAAATAAAAGCTCGTGTCGATGAGTTGCTACAGATGGTCGGGCTAGATCCAGATGTATATCGGGATCGTATGCCTGATGAATTGTCAGGAGGTCAAAAACAACGTGTCGGTGTCGTGCGAGCATTAGCCGCAAACCCGAAAATCGTTCTTATGGATGAACCATTTAGTGCGTTAGATCCATTAAGTAGGGAACAGCTTCAGAAGGATATTGTACAATTACAAAAAAAGATTCAAAAAACAATCGTGTTTGTAACACATGATATGCAAGAAGCATTATCACTTGGAGATCGTATTTGTATTATGAAAGAAGGAAAAGTAGTTCAATTAGATACACCAGAAGGAATTATACATAATCCGAAAAATGAATTTGTAGAAGAGTTCATTGGAAATCGTGGACGACCTTGGTATGAGGGGAAAAGTATAGAAGATGTATTGCCACTTGATAAAAGTATGCGGGTAGAAGGGGAAGCACTATCATTACATTCTTCTTTACAAGATGCATTAGTTCGTGTACGAGCTGACGAAGTAGTTCCAGTTGAAGTAGATGGTCAATATGTTGGAGCTTTAACAAGCCGTCATATTGTCAATTACATTGTTGAACAAATGAAGGAAAGAGGCTAAACAGTGACTGATTTTATACAAACGTTCCAAGAACGAAAAATAGAATTACTAACTGCATTAAGTGAGCATTTACAAATATCGCTTATTTCATTATTTTTTGCAGTAATTATTGCAGTACCGCTTGGCATCTTATTAACAAGAAAAGAACGAATGGCTGAATTTATAATAGGAACTTCTGCAGTAATGCAGACAGTGCCATCACTTGCATTGCTCGGACTATTAATCCCGTTAGTAGGTATAGGAAAACTTCCAGCGATTATCGCATTAGTTGTGTATGCACTATTACCTATTTTACGAAATACATATACAGGAATACGGGAATTAGATGAATCTCTAATAGAAGCCGCGAAAGCTATGGGGATGAATAGCTGGAGAAGACTGTGGAAGGTAGAGCTTCCTCTTGCGTTACCAATTATTATGGCCGGTATTCGTACGGCAATGGTATTAATTGTTGGAACGGCTACATTAGCAGCTCTAATAGGTGCTGGTGGGCTTGGTAAACTCATATTACTTGGTATCGATCGGAATGATCATGCGCTTATCATTTTAGGGGCCGTACCAGCCGCGTTACTTGCTTTATTCTTTGATGTAGTACTTCGGGTGCTTGAGAGTCCAAAACGTTCGTCTAAGCGTGTTATATTGACGATATGTATTGTTTGTATAATGGTTGCTTCTCCATTTCTTTGGAATACAGAAAAGAAAGATATTGTTATTGCGGGCAAACTTGGATCAGAACCTGAAATTTTAATTCAAATGTATAAGCAGCTTATTGAACAAGATACCGATTTACATGTACAATTAAAACCAGGTCTTGGAAAAACAGCATTTGTATTCGAAGCGTTGAAATCAGGAGAAGTAGATATATACCCTGAGTTTTCGGGAACAGCTTTATCTACATTCGTGAAAGAAGAGCCAAAAAGTACAAATCGGGATGAAGTATATGAGCAGGCTCGCGTTGGAATGGAAAAGAAATATAGTATGGTTATGTTGAAACCAATGGAGTATAACAATACATATGCACTAGCTATGCCGAAAAAAATAGCAAATCAAAAGAATATAAGTACAATTTCTGATTTAGGAAATATTGCACAGGATGCGAAAGTAGGGTTCACATTAGAATTTGCTGATCGTGAAGACGGTTATAAAGGAATGCAAAAAATATATAACTATAAATTTTCAAATGTGAAAACGATGGAACCGAAATTACGTTACAGTGCAATTCAATCAGGGGATGTGAATGTAATCGATGCATATTCAACAGATAGTGAATTGGAACAGTACGGACTTAAAGTGTTAAAAGATGATAAAGGGTTATTCCCACCATATCAAGGTGCACCGTTATTAAGAAAAGAGACATTACAAAAATATCCTGAACTTGAAAAAGTATTAAATAAATTATCTGGAAAAATTACAGATGAAGAAATGCGAAAAATGAATTATGAAGTAAATGTGAATGGTAAAAGTAGTGAAGAAGTAGCGAAACAATTTTTACAAAAAGAGAATTTACTTCGTTAAATTTACAAAAAATATACAAATTCATATGTATGAAATGACCGTTCATTATAAAATGAACGGTTTTTTTGTGCATACTTATACATTTTTTCAAAAAAGTATTCCATTTTTCTTCATTTTCTTTTAGAATAAGTAATGTTTTCCTGAAAAAATATAAGAGAAGCGTCTATTAGAGAAAAAGGTGACTTTAATAGTTGAACGAACATAACACCTAGAATGACAGATGGGGTGGTACAAATAGAAAAGAAGTTAGGGTTTTTTCCATTAATTGCATTAGTAGTCGGAACAATGGTTGGTGGCGGTGTTTTTAGTTTACCGCATGATTTAGCAGTAGGAGCAAATAGTGGCTCTATCATAATTGGCTGGTGTATTACAGCGATGGGAATGATTCCACTCGCACTCGTATATCAAACGTTAGCAAGAAAAAAACCAGAGCTTGAGGGCGGAATTTATAGTTATGCACGTGCTGGTTTCGGTGAATATATTGGATTTAACAGCGCTTGGGGATACTGGTTAGCAGGAATTTTAGGAAATGTTGCAACAATCATGTTACTGTTTAGTACATTAGGTTATTTCTTCCCCATTTTTAAAGGTGGAAATAGTGTTGCGTCTATCGTAGGAGCATCACTTTTATTATGGACACTTCATTTTCTAATTTTATTTGGAATTCGTGAAGCATCTATTATGAATGTGATTGCAACGATAGGGAAATTGGTTCCAATTGTATTATTTATTATTGTAATGGTAACAGCGTTTCGTTGGGATACATTTACACATGATTTTTGGGGAGAAGGAACTATTTCAGTTTCCTCTATACTTGGTCAAGTGAAAAATACAATGCTTGTAACTCTTTGGGTTTTCATCGGGGTTGAAGGAGCGGTAGTATTATCTGGAAGAGCAAAAAATAGTCGAGATGTCGGTAAAGCGACAGTATTAGGACTTATTTTAGTAATGTCTATTTATATTTTAATTTCTGTCTTGTCAATGGGAGCGATGACAAGAGGAGAACTTTCTGTTTTAGAAACTCCGTCAATGGGACATGTATTAGAACATGTTGTTGGGACATGGGGGGCAGTTGCGATTAACATAGGGTTAGTTGCTTCACTTGTAGGTACATTAATAGGCTGGTTTTTACTTGTTTCTGAAATTTCTCACGTAGCAGGAAAAGATGGTGTGTTTCCGAAAGTCTTTACGAAAACAAATAAAAAACAAACGCCGCATATGGCATTATGGATCTCAAATGGCGTTGCCCAAGTTATATTTATAATCGTTCTGTTTTCAGAGTCAACATATCAAATTATGTATTTTATAGCGTCAACATCAATTTTAGTACCATATTTATTATCAGCGTTATTCCAATTCAAATTAGTCATTACAAATGAACTAAAAGATGCGAAAGTAAAAAATGGTTCGCTAGCTTTAATTGCTTCACTTTACTCTGTATGGCTTATTTATGCAGCTGGTTTGAAAAATTTATTGCTCGTTTCAATCGTATACGGGATTGGAATCATTGTTTATGTGTATGCAAGAAAAGAAAAAGGAAATCGTTGTTTTACTGGTATAGAGAGATATGTAATGTGGGCAATTGTTGTAGCAGCTGTTACATCTCTTTATATGTTATTGACTGGAAATATAAAAATGTAAAAGTCCTTTTCATTTAAAGGGCTTTTTTCTTTGTCTATAGAATATTTAATACATAAGATATTCAGGAGGGATGAAAATGGAAGAAAAAGAACAGTTGAACAGAATTGTTGATTTAGCGAGTGAAGTAAGGAAAGTATTAGTGCAAGAATCTTTTTTTAATCATCATCCTGAACTGCGAGGAGTGATTGAAAATTTAGCGAGTGCTGTAGAGAATTTGGCGGAATTACAGCAAAATAAAGATGAAAACGCTGAAGATCGTTTACGATATGTACTTGCTAAAATGAAAATTGCTCATAATGCCATTTTACAAGAGAAAAACGCATTTCCATCTCATTAATATACGATTTTATTTTGAACCTGGCGGATAACGTCAGGTTTTTTGTTTCTAGTTTTGCGTTTCTTTCATACACTAAGAATAGTATGAAAAAAGAAGGTGACGAAGGTGAAATTACATAAAGCTCTTCAGCCAAGTTTTATAAAACGAATGTACTATATGAGATTTATTGGGAAGTTTACAAAAGCAGAGAGTGAGAAGAGTGGAGAGAATTTCTTTATACAATGCCTATCGCCAATACCATTCACGTTGCAAGAGCAATTAAAAAATGAACCATATGTATTTGAAGGTTTATGTAGCAATAAAAAGAATGAAAAAGTCTTTTCGGAATTAAAAAAAAGAAAACTAGAAAAGCAATTGGTTATGTTTCGTCTTTATTATGAAAGAGGACATATATACGTGGAGTTAATTTGTACAGAAGAACCGCGAGAAATAGCAAACGGTTATAAAATGATTCCAGTACCTAAAGTTTCCGATTATAAAAAGGGAGAGTCTTTAGAAAGAAAACTTAGTAATGGTTATTTGTCATTTCTAATGCCAAAATATCCGAAAGACTTTGAGCCTCCTGAGTTATTGTGGCACGAGGGAAGGTTATATGGAAGTATATCTTTAAAGTCATCGTCAATTAGTTCAATCGCATATTTTGAACAGCAGCGGGAATGTAAGTATATAGAATTTCATGACTGGATGAAGTATGTAGAAATAGCGGTAGAAGATCAATTATATTTTGTAAGCAATCATGTGTATGAGCAATTAAAAAAACGAATAACTGAAGAAGGTAAGCTTGTAGAGGTAGAGGAAATAAAAGTGCAAAAGGATGAATGGGAATGGGATGAGCGTGAATCCGTCTTTTTACAGTATGTGAAAAGTTTTGTACGTAATAAAGGGCTATATTTGGATGAAACAGATATTTATAACTTTCATATAAGTGCAAAAACAAATATGTTGACGATTCTGGGGGGGATACCAGGCGCTGGAAAATCCCGTTTTGTGCAAGCGTATGGAGAAGCACTTGGATTACAGTATGGGGAAGAATTGGTTTGGATTCCGATTTCACCATCGTATCAAGAACCACATGATTTACTTGGTTACCTTCACCCAAATGGTACTTTTATTGAAAGTGAAACAAAATTAGTTAGGACGTTAATGAAGGCAAAAGAAAATCAAAATCAGTTGTATATAATCGTTTTTGATGAAATGAATATGTCACATATTGAGCATTGGTTTACGCCATTTCTATCTGTTCTTCAACTTGAAAAGCAAAACCGAATTTTAAATTTGTATGAAGGTGTACAAGAAAAAGAAAATCCCATTCCACCAACAATTGAAATTGGAGAAAATATTATGTTTGTTGGTACTGTGAATTTTGATGAAACAACGAAGGAGCTCTCAGATCGATTATTAGATCGGACGAATGTCATAACTTTACGAAAGATTCCGTTTTGTGAGATGTGTATGGAGCAAGAGAAAGTTGTATTACAACCACCTCTGAAAGTAACTGCAGGAGAATTCCGCATAAATTGGGTCAGAAATAAAACGATGATTGAGGTGTTTTCTGAAGAAGAGTTAGAGCTATTAGATAAGTTACATGGTGTATTGTCATCACACGATACGTCAAAGGGAATTTCTTTTCGATGTGCAAATGCAATAGCTACTTACTTGCAAAATATACCGTTCCAAAATAATCATTCCTATATGATCAGTAGAGAAGAAGGATTTGATTTGCAAATAAAGCAACGTGTATTAACGAAAATAAGAGGGACTGAAATGATGGTTGGGTCTTTACTTTCAGAGGAAGTAAAAAGGGGAGCAACATTAGTACCTCTTTTGCAATCTCCACTTGCAAACAGAGTATCTACATTTGAACACTCTTTAGCATATATAAGAGAAAAGCGTAGAGAACTGGAGTTGTATGGTTATGCAAAATGAAGGGCGATATGAAACAGAAATCGTTGATACGAAAGAAACGCTCCCTTTTGTATTAAAGTTAATCATTGGAACGGAAACAAAAGGGGAATATATTTTATTAAATCGTCTTTGTACCTCTACTACAGCATTAGTTCAATGTATTTATAAAGTACAAGAATTAAAACCAATCAGATTGCAATGCCATTATGAAAATCCAATGAATATTACTTTTATATGGAATAAAGTATATGAGGGACAGAAAAATATAAAAGAGACAAAATATGAAATAAATGAAAAAAAACAAAAGGTATTAATATATGAACATGGAAAAACAGAATTCTTTTATCCATGGCGTTGTGGTTTATACCACTTTGAGGTGAATATAGAAGATCGAACGTATTATGGCGCTTTTCAAGTCATTCCAAAAAATTTTTTTGATGATCAATTTGAAATGATTCAAAACTATGTGAAGTCCATTTTAAATGAGTTGATTTTAGATAGAGGTTATTATAAAAAGACTTTCTCTGCACTTAGCGATATTGAAGATTCTTCTTATTTAGTGTTGCTTAGAAAGTTGCCGCAAAAAATGAAAAAGATAAAGCAAATTTTTAAGAAAATAGAATCGAGTTCAACATTTATACATGAATATAAATGGGAAGAAAAGGAGCGGAAAGCAACGAGGAAAGGAGCGGTAGTGGCGGAAAAAAAACCGTATGCCAAATATTATAATCGCAAGTTTATCGAACAAAAAAGTAGTATGGAAAATGCATTTCTTAAATTTAAAGCGATGCAATTTTATCTTTATTTACTTGAAGCTGAAAGTTTTTTGCGTCAAACAATTGAAATATTAGAAAGAGCAAAAAAGAAAAAATCAGAAGAATTTCAAGCTGTAAAAACGATTATACAAACAATTGAGCGTAATGGATCAGTGACCGATAGAGAGAAACAAAAATATAAAAATATACATTTACTAAAAGAGGCGGATTTACGAAAAAGTTCTATGAAGATACAAGAATATAAAATTTTAGCGCATTTTGTACATGATAGTGTACAATACTTTCAAACTTTAATGCATACTCCATTTTGGAGAGAAGTTTCTGAAACGGGTAAGATGCACTCACATAATTTACCGATACCACACCAACAATTACTACAGCATTTAGATTTACTTCCACAATATACAGATCAATCTCCATCTTTATTATTTGTTTATAAACCAACCTTTTTAGTGTATGAATATTACGCTTTTTTTATCGTTATTTCCATGTTAGAGCAAATTGGTTTTGAAGCTAGAAATTCCATTCGTGAACAAATACAAGAACATTTTTATGTAGATGGATTACAAGATGGCACGACAGTAGTTTTACATCGAGATGATATGAAAGTCCATGTCGCATTTAATGATTTAATTGAAACACATCCTCTCATTGCATTAAGTAAAGGGAGTAATTTTTATAATGGAGAAGACACGAAGAAACCAGATATTCGCTTAGACTGTTATGTAAAGGAAGAAGAAAAATACGTATATCAATCTTCTATTATTATTGAAGTGAAGTATAGCCCAATGTACAATATTTTTCAGCACGTTGGGAATACGAAAGCAACTGAGCAAATGTATAAGTATTGGTCTATAAAATTTGTAGAAGAACAGGATGGAAAGCGAGTCTTTCATCGAAGGGCCATTTATGAAGTCATTTGTGTATATCCAGGAAGTCATATGCATGGTAAAAAAATTGAGTCTGGATGTGGTGTTTTCTTACAATTATATCCATATAAAACGAAACAAGGGGAGGAGAAATTAGCGGGAAAACATGGAATGGTACAAATTTTTGAGAAGTGGTTAAAAAGCATGAAGAAGTAAAAGAAATCCTTTTTTATAAAGGATTTTTTTAGATTAAGAAGAATTATATGCAGTATGGGAGACAGCTTCATACGATATGAATTTGCAAGTGATAGAAATATATTGTGAGACGAACGGTACATGAGGGATAAAAGACGATTAAGATGGAATTTAATTCATTTTGCAGAATATAATAAGTCATAAATATTTTTAGTTGCATACGAAGATTTGTTCTTATATGATAGATAGTGAAAGCGTTATCAAAAACAGAGCGGCGATGGGAAAGGCGGGGAAATATGTTCCAGCGTGTTCAAACAAAGGAAGAACATTTTTGGTTCGAGCAACTATGGGGAGATTTTTGTGAAGAAAGAAACTTAATGTTCGTAGAACGTAATTTAAATCCATCACGATTTTTATTAATAGAAGATGAACATCATATCGGTACAGTAGAATGTATGAAGTATACGGTACCAGAGCAATCGAATTCTGAGTTTTTCTATCCGTTTTCTAAAAATGATTTAGTGAAAGATTTACAAAATGTATATGAAATCGGCAAGTTAAGTATCGCGAAAACGTCCCGTGGGAGAGGACACTTCAAAAGACTAACAGCTATTTTATTTGTGCATGCATTAGAAACGAAAGCAGAATGGTATATTGCGGCAGTTACAAAAAGAATGTATATGTATTTATTAACACTCGGTTTTCCAATTGAACCGATAGATAAGCCATTTCAATTTCATGATACTTTACAAGGTGTACCAGTACGAATTCATGCCCGAAAAGGGGCTACGCATTTGTATTCTTTAAAAGAATTTCGAGATGTGATTCAAGGGAATAGCCATGCACAGGCATTAATCGCAGAATACAGTAAGAATATTATGTTAACCAAATAAAACGAAACGAATATGTATAATAAAGAGAATACGATTTTAAAATGAAATCATTCTTCATGAAAAAGACCCTTATTATTTTAATAAGGGTCTAAATATTATAATCCAAATATACTAAAGATCATTTTACGGCGCTTCGGTTTCTTTTCACGTTCATATGTTGGTTTTGTATCGGGAGTAATATATATTGGTTCTTCTTTCTTGAGGGTAGCTTCTAGTTTTTGAATTCGCTCTAACATTTCCTCCATTTCACGGCGATGTTGTAAAAGTTGGTACGTAACAACATCATTTGCCTTATCTTGCATTTGTTCTTCCATTCGATCTAGTCTTCTCGAAATTGTGTTTAATTGAGCGGTTAATTGCTCAAAATCATGTGATGATATGTTTTGAACAATTGTATTTACTTGAGTTTTTAATTCTTCAACATCATTTGATGATGTTTTTTGAGTAGGGTGATTGTTTTGGGACTGCTCAATTTGTGAAAGATGGTATTCTAACATTTGGTCTAAATCATCTTGTGTAAAAATAAAGTGACCATATTTGTTTTTTTCAATAGTAAGATTTAATTGTTGTGCAATCCGGACAACAGCCTTTGGGCTAACACCTAATTTCTTTGCGATAAATGGTGTTTTATATTCCAAAATAATCCCTCCTATATTTATCCTGTTGAATGATTTCGATTTATGAATGGAGTTCCCTTCCGGTATGACAAAAGAAGTGTGGAATCGGCAAAGAAAGTGTTTTTTCACGAAAAGAAGCTATAAAGAATATACCGTGTATATAAAAAATATTTTAAAATTTAGAATCATTTGACTGATGGAAATAAATTAGATTATCATAATGATAAATATCTTTTTTATGTATGCATATAATATATAAAAAGGTGGTTGCTAATGTAGAATTTTGTTAGAGTATTAGAATGCTTACTTCACTTGAATAAAATTAAGTAGGAGGTGGCTTCCTTGCTTACAATGTAAGTAAGGAAAAGTATTTGGACATATATAGTATAAGTATAGTGATTGTTTTAATTGCCTTAACGGCATTTTTCGTTGCAGCAGAATTTGCAATTGTTAAAGTGCGAAGTTCACGAATTGACTATTTAATTGCAGAAGGAAGTAATCGCGCAACATCTGTCAAAACAGTCATTACAAACTTAGACGAATATTTATCTGCTTGTCAGCTAGGAATAACAGTTACAGCACTCGGAATTGGGTGGTTTGGTAAACCTGCGTTAAAGCAAATGTTTGATACACTTTTTTTGAATTTGAACATTTCAACTCAACTAGCAGACATTTTTGCTGTAATTTTAGTGTTTTTGTTTATTACATTTTTACATGTTGTAATAGGAGAATTGGCCCCAAAAACATTTGCGATTCAAAAAGCTGAACAGGTGAGTTTATTTGTTGCTAAACCGTTAATTTTCTTTTATCGTATAGCGTTTCCATTTATTTGGGTCTTAAATGGATCAGCTCGAATTATTACGAAGTTGCTAGGGCTGAAACCACCGAAAGGGCACGATGAAGTTCATTCAGAAGAAGAATTACGGTTATTAGTTTCAGAAAGTTACAAAAACGGAGAGATTAATCAGTCTGAATATAAATATGTAAATAAAATCTTTGAATTTGATGATCGTATAGCAAAAGAAATAATGGTACCCCGAACTGAGATGCATATTATAAGTAAAGAAATGCCTGCTGAAGAAGCTTTGCAAAAAATGTCTCGGGAAAAATATACGAGATATCCAGTTGTTGATGGCGACAAAGATCACGTAATAGGATTTGTAAACTTTAAAGATATTTTCACAGATTTTGTGCAGCATAATGCGGTTAGTAATAAGAAAGTAGGGCAATATATTAGGCCGATTATTTTAGTTATCGACTCTATCCCAATACACGACTTATTTTTAAAAATGCAAAAAGAAAGAACACATATTGCTATATTGATAGATGAATATGGTGGTACGTCTGGACTTGTTACTGTTGAAGACATTTTAGAAGAAATAGTTGGAGATATTCAAGATGAGTTTGATACAGATGAACAGCCAGAAATTCAACAAGTTAGTGAAACGAAAACGATACTAGAGGGAAAAGTACTTGTTAGTGAAGTAAATACGTTATTAGGTTTAACGATTGATGATAATGGTGTTGATACAATAGGTGGATGGATTTTAACGAAAAATATAGAAATTGCCGAAGAGGATTTCATTGAAATCGAAAATTATAAGTTTTGCGTAAAAGAATTAGATGGACACTATATAAAGAGACTAGAAGTTACAAAAACTGTAGAATCAATTGTTATTTTAGAAGATGAAAAACAAATTTCATTACAAGAACAAATTAGTTCGTAGACTCTGCTAGATGGCAGAGTTTTTTTGAGCATAATATTTTTGGCAGAATAAGGGCTATGTTAAAATGAAATAAGTCAGACCTTTCACTAGGTGAAGTATTGTTGTATACATATATTTGAAAGGGGAAGAATTATGAAAAAGCATTTATATATAAATGGAGATTGGAAGTCTGTAAACACGTATAAACCATTATACGCACCGTACTCTGAAGAAACATTAGCGGAAATTGCGCAAGGAACGGAAGAAGATGTAAAAGAGGCTGTTACTGCTGCAAAAAATGCAATGACAGCAATGAATACATTATCTGCATATGATCGTGCGACTATTTTAGAGAAAGTCGCACAAAAAATGGATGAAAGAAGAGAAGAATTTGCAGAAATTATTGCAAAAGAGGCTGCAAAACCAATACGTGCTGCAAGGGGAGAAGTAGATCGTACTGTTCAGACGTACAAATTTGCAGCTGAAGAAGCGAAGCGTATATACGGTGAGACACTCCCACTTGATGCAGCACCTGGTGCAGATGGGCGCATTGCATACACAATACGTAAACCGATTGGGGTTATAGGGGCTATTACACCATTTAATTTCCCATTAAATTTAGTGGCACATAAAGTTGGCCCTGCAATTGCTGCTGGAAATACAGTTGTATTAAAGCCAGCTGATCAAACGCCTTTATCATCTTACGCATTAGTTGAATTATTTGAAGAGGCAGGATTGCCAAAAGGGGCTTTAAATATTATTTCTGGTCCCGGTTCAACTGTTGGTGAGGCAATAGTTACAAATGATGATGTTGCTTCCATTACTTTTACAGGAAGTCCGAAAGTTGGAATTGGAATTAAGGCAAAGGCTGGGTTAAAGCGAGTTACGTTAGAGCTAGGATCAAATGCTGCAGTTATTATTGATGAAGATGTAGAATTAACAGATGAATTAATTGAACGTGTAAAATGGGGAGCATTTGTTAATAATGGACAAGTTTGTATTTCGGTGCAACGTGTTTTTGTACATGAAGAGAGAATGGATGAATTTTTATCTAAGTTACAGAAATCGATGGAAACAGTTGTTGTTGGGGATCCGCTGATTGAGGAAACGGATGTATCAGCTTTAATTTCGAAAAAAGATGTCGACCGTATCGATAACTGGGTGCAAGAAGCAGTTAAAGAAGGAGCGAACGTTTTATATGGTGGTAACAAACGTGATGAAAGGATTTTTGAACCAACTGTATTAACGAATGTTCCAGAGCATGTATCTGTACAGTGCCAAGAAGTATTCGGTCCACTTATGACCGTAAATACATTTAAAGAATTTGATGAGGCCATAGAGCAAGTAAATCATTCACGTTATGGTCTACAAGCAGGCGTATTTACAAATAATTTGTTTAAAGCAATGCGTGCAATTGATGAATTAGAAGTTGGTGGTGTCATGATAAATGATATTCCAACGTTCAGAGTAGATCATATGCCATACGGTGGTGTGAAAGAAAGTGGCACAGGGCGTGAAGGAATTAAATATGCAATAGAAGAAATGACAGAAATGAAATTAGTATGTATTAAAAAATAAAGTATATAGAATTTAAATAGCGCAATAAAAAACGAGTAGGAAATGTTTACGATTCCATACTCGTTTTTTATGGTTTACTTTACGTTTTTCAGAATGATTTCATTTAATCAAGTGTACCATTTACTTCATTTCTTGTTTGTAAATAGCATCTTCTACATAAATTTGTTCTTTGTCAACAGCAGTGCTGTGTGATAATACTAAGCCGATTGGTGTTTCTATGCCTTTATTTTGAACAATTGTAAAAGGAATATTTTTTTCATTTGCCAATTTAATGTATTTGGATAAATGTGGGTAAGCAATGCCGCCATTTAGGAATATTTGTAATGAGTGAGAAGAGCGCATGCTACTAGCTACTTCAGAATATACATTACTTTGCATTACTTGACCGATAGTTAAAGCGATTTCTACACGCTCACGTAATGTAGTTAAATACATATTACGTTCTTCTGGCTTGTTCTGCTTTTGGCCGTAAATACCTTCTTGGAGATAATCTTCCACATTTTTATTTACCATATTTTTCACACCTTTCCTCTTCTATTGTACGAAAGAATAAAGCAGGATGCAAAAAAAGTCGCATCGAATATAAAAAAATTTGAATGAGAGGAAGGAAAATGGAATGTATCAATCTAAACAATTAATAAAGTTATAAAAATTTTATCAACACATATTAACAAAATGTGACAATAATCTATTAACGAATCATGATTTTTGTGTTAATATTCAAAATATAAAGGGTGTTCGTCGCATGGAAATGGAGGGAATGGAGGTTTTTCCAATCGATAAGGATATTAAAGAAGTATTTTGTTCGCACTTGAAAAACAACAGGCACCAATTCGTTGAGAACTGGAAAAACAAAATGATAATTTCCGATAAAGATCCATTTAGACTAGAAGCAGTTCAAAATGGAGAGGATTTATTAGAGTTTATTATCGAACTTACTATGGAAGAAAAAGATATACATTATCTTCAGCCATTATGCGAGAAAATTGCTATTGAACGTGCAGGAGCAGATGCGAATATAGGTGACTTTGTTTATAATGCAAATGTGGGAAGAAATGAGCTTTTCGAAGCGATGTGTGAATTAGATGTTAGTGCACGTGAATTGAAACCAATAATGGCCCAAATACATACTTGTTTTGACAAATTAATTTATTACACTGTTTTAAAATACTCGGAAATTATAACAAGAAATTTAGAGGAAAAACAGCAATATATTAACGAAACACATAAAGAAAGGCTGACGATTTTAGGGCAAATGTCAGCTAGTTTTGTACATGAATTTCGTAATCCGCTTACTTCCATTATGGGGTTTGTCAAATTATTAAAGGCAGACCATCCTAGTTTATCGTATTTAGATATTATTTCTCATGAATTAGACCAATTGAATTTTCGTATTTCGCAATTTTTGCTCGTATCGAAAAAAGAAATGTGGACTGAATCTGAACGATTTTGGCTAAATGACTTGTTTCAAGACATAATACAGTTCTTATATCCAAGTTTGGTCAATGCAAATGTTTCGATTGAAAAGAATTTGCCATATCCAATTCCGCTTACTGGTTATCGGAGTGAGGTGAGACAAGTATTTTTAAATATATTAATGAACTCAATTGACGCTCTTGAATCAATGAAGGAAGAACGAAAAATTATCATTGATGTATTTGAAGAAGATCAATCGATTCGAATCGTAATAAAAAATAACGGGCCAATGATTCCAGCTGAAAATGTAGAAACGATTTTTGAACCATTTGTAACTACTAAAAAGTTAGGAACTGGTATTGGGTTATTTGTATGTAAACAAATTGTAGAAAAACATAATGGGTCCATCATGTGTCGTTCAGATAACGATTGGACAGAATTTCAAATTGCATTTCAAAAATAAACAGTCTACACCAAATAAATGGTGTAGACTGTTTTAATTCGTAAGTATAACGGCTTCTAATTTAGGGTCTTTCGTTGAATAACCTAAAATTGAAATTGTATAAATAATGTTTGGTTCGACTTTGAAATCCGGTATAGTTAGCAAGACATTTTGATTATCTGCGAGTGAAACTTCAATATCCGCTGTACCAGGGCTAACTTCTAAAAAATCTGTTGTTTGTTTAAAGAGTACATTTTCAAATAAATGATCGCCACCTTTTAAACTTACATTTACAACAGGGGTATCGGGAGAAAAGTGCGCAAAGCGTATTTTTGCTTGGCCTGCTGGTAAATGAGTATTATCAAGCATAGGCTGTAATTGTAGATGATTATCACTATTTATTGCAGCAAAAGTATAAGTGTGATTTCCCATTATTGGTACTAAAGCTGAAAAGATGGGCGTTTCATTTCCGACAGGAACAATATCTATTCGGTACTTACCTTGCACTAATGTTAAATAGGGACTAAATTGTTTAAATGAAATATTTTTAATAATCTTTTGCCCATTTACTAAAATATCAACCGCAGGTGTATTTGAAGCAGAGTGAAAAAATCTTATGTGTGATGGTAAAGCAGCTTCTTGTGAATCTCTTTTTTCGTATGCCTGTACAAGATTCGTAAGCGCATCATAATATTTCATATATAGTTCTGCATATTTTTGGGGATTATGAAATTGATAGTAACGAGCGAGCTGTTCGTAACGTGTAGCTTCTTGTCCATATTTTTCGATTTCAGATTGAGACATGAACATTCCTCCTTTGTCATCATTAAAACTATATGCTTAGCAAGAAAGAGGTTATGCGAAAAAAATTTGTTTTTTAAAGGAGAAAGGTTGAAAATGAATAGTAAGTATTTTTTTAGGATAAGTTAAGTTTAGGTGAACGAGAGTGATAATTTTCTTGAGGATACAACAATATATCATTCATATTGGCTGATGAAGTGTGTATTTTGAAATGAAAAATGTAAGAGTATAACACGTGACATTTCGAAACCATGTCCCAAAAACCTTAGGAAACTAGGGATTTTTTTAATTATGGGCAAATACACATACAAAGTGATAATTGTCCTACATAAATTATAAAGGAAAGGTAGTTTGAAATTAAGGAAAGGAATGAAACCTTGGGATGGGGATATCCCGCAAGGAATTGTAAATGGAGTTATGGACGGTTTTGTGCTTTATACTGTAGGATGAATTTTGATTTTGTAATACTATTGTGTCTATTTACGTTAGCAAGTGACGGTATTAACTGATAAAAGAGCGTCGTGCCGAACTGATTAATGTGGTTAATCGGTTCTTTTTTTATTGTATAAATGGAGGAGAATGTATGTGAAATATTGGGTTCTATAAAAATAATTGCTATGCATTTAGTAGGATTAATTGTCGATATTTGTTTGAAAATATGCAATATAAAGTAGAAGAACAGGAAGGAGTTTAAAGGGAGTTTCGTCGAAGTTTACACAATGTCGGTGTTTGAGAGAAGCTGGCACTATGTTAGAAAAATATTTAGTGAAGCGTTAATTTTATATAAGGGAGGGTTATTTGAGCGTATAGATAAGGGTTGGTCTCTGATTTAAGTTCTGAATTTTCTGTTTTTGAAATTGGTATTTAGCACTCATTTGTATATTTTATAATAGTTTTTTGATAAATTCACTGCTTTCGCAGAGGGTTCTTTTTTATGAAAGAAACGTCAATTTTCTTCATATATATATACAAATTGGAGAAATGGGGGAGCGCTATGCGCGATTACTTAATTAAACCACTTGTTGGTCAGCCGTATCCAATGATTTCACATGGAAAAGGTGTCTATTTGTATGATCAAAACGGAAATAAATATTTTGATGGCTCGTCAGGAGCAATTACGGCAGGTATTGGGCATGGCGTAAAGGAGATTGCGGACGTTATCAAAAAGCAAGCAGAGGAGATTGCTTTCGTTTATAGATCACAGTTTACGAGTGAACCAGCTGAAAAATTAGCGAAGAAATTAAGCGATTTAAGTGTAGGAGATTTGAACTGGAGCTTTTTTGTAAATAGTGGTACGGAAGCAAATGAAACAGCTATGAAAATTGCAATTCAGCATTTTCAAGAGCGAGGTATTCAAGGGAAGCATAAAATTTTGTCACGATGGATGAGTTATCACGGTATTACGATGGGAGCCTTATCAATGTCTGGGCACCCACTGCGTAGACAACGTTTCGTGTCAATTTTAGAAGATTATCCAACTATTCCAGCTCCATATTGTTTTAGATGTCCGGTGCAGAAGGTATATCCAACTTGTCAACTTGCTTGTGCGACTGAACTAGAAAGATCAATTGAAAGGATTGGAGCAGAACATATTGCAGCCTTTATCGCTGAACCGATTATTGGAGCAGCTGGAGGCGCAGTCGTTCCACCGAAAGAATATTATAAAGTTATTAAAGATATTTGTAGTCATTATGATATTTTATTTATTGCTGATGAAGTAATGACTGGGCTTGGTCGTACTGGTGCATGGTTTGCAATGGAGCATTGGGGTGTAGAACCGGATATTATGACCCTTGGTAAAGGTTTAGGAGCTGGATACACACCGATGGCAGCGACGGTTGTAAGCGACCGTGTTATGGAGCCGATTTTACGAGGATCCCGTTCTGTTATGAGTGGGCATACGTTAAGT
This sequence comes from Bacillus sp. LSHTCR4, assembly GCF_057197025.1. Classification (NCBI taxonomy): domain Bacteria; kingdom Bacillati; phylum Bacillota; class Bacilli; order Caryophanales; family Bacillaceae; genus Bacillus; species Bacillus sp. LSHTCR4. Next base: position 1,269,839 of record NZ_JBXUNO010000001.1, read on the forward strand.
GCAAATCCATTATCTGCAGCAACAGCTCTAGCTGTTATTGAATATATGGAGAAACATAATCTACCTGAAAAAACAGCGGAAAAGGGAGAGTATTTAATAAAAGGATTACAGAAAGTTCAGCAACAATCGACAATCATTGCTGATGTGCGTGGAAAAGGATTGCTGATTGGAGTAGAATTGCAACCGTTTACAAAAGCGTCAGAACTTATTTCGGTTGCAGCTAAAAATGGTCTTCTTTTATACCAAGCTGTTTCAGGGCAAGCAGGAAAAGAAGATAGCGCACTGCTTGTAGCACCGCCAATGACAACTACATATTCCGAGTTAGATGAATTACTTTCAATTTTTGCAAAAAGTGTGGAGGAAATGATGCAAAAAGGAGGGCATAGTATCGCATGACAACTATTACGAATACATTCAGTAAATTAAAAGAGATAGAGGAAGTAATTTCTTTGTTTCACGATGATATGACATTAATGTTTGGGGGATTTGGGGGGATTGGATCCCCTCCATCTTTAATACAGGCGATTTTAGAAAAAGGAGTTACAAATTTAAATTTAATTGGAAATGATACGGGATTTCCTGATGTAGGAATCGGTCGTCTCGTTACGAATGAAAGAGTAAAATCATTAATTACTTCTCATATTGGTTCAAATCCAAATGCAGGAAGACAGCTAAACGAAGGAAGGTTACAAATTGAGTTTTCTCCTCAAGGAACATTAGCAGAGCGTATTCGCGCTGGTGGTGTAGGACTTGGTGGCGTATTAGTTGATGTAGGTGTTGATACGATTGTAGAAGAGGGAAAACGTACTGTTGAAATGAATGGTAAAACATATTTAGTTGAAACAGGATTAACTGCTGAGGTTGCGATTGTATATGCGAAAAAGGCAGATCCGTTCGGCAACCTTGTGTTTGATAAGAGCGCTCGTAACATGAACCCCCACGTTGCTATGGCCGGGGAGATAACGATTGTAGAAGCAGAAGAAATCGTTCCACTGGGAAGTTTAGATCCAGAAGAAATTGTTGTCCCAGGAGTATTTGTAAATTATATCGTACCGTCGGAAGGAGTGAATTGGAAATGGGTATGGGCGTAGAAGTGAGAGATAAGATTGCTAGACGTGCAGCGAAAGAAATACAAAATGGTATGATTGTAAATTTAGGAATTGGTATACCATCGCTTGTACCAAATCATTTGCCTGACGATATAAACGTTATGTTTCATGCGGAAAATGGAATTGTAGGTATGGGACCTACGCCAAGTAAAGGAAATGAAGACGAAAATTTATGTAACGCAGCAGGTTTGCCAACTTCTCTTATTACAGGAGCAAGTTATTTTGATAGTTGCACGGCGTTTGGGATGATTCGAAAAGGTTTACTAGATATAACGATTCTTGGTTCATTACAAGTAAGTGAGAATGGTGATTTAGCAAACTGGATTGTTCCAGGAAAACGCGTTCCAGGTATTGGAGGAGCAATGGATTTAGCTCAAAAAGCGAAGCGGGTCGTTGTTGTGATGAATCATGTCGATAAATACGGAAATGCAAAAATTGTTTCCGAGTGTACATTACCATTAACTTCAAAAAAATGTGTGGATTTAATTATTACGGATATGGCAGTAATGGAAGTAACGCAGGGTGGACTTATTTTACAAGAATTGATGAGCCCATACACAGTGGAAGATATAAAACAACATACAGAAGCGGATTTTAAAATTGGCTCTAACTTACTAGTAATTGAATGAGGGGAGATGTAATATATGGAGCAATTAAAAAAACAAGTTTGTGATTATATTGAGAGTCATGAAGAAGAAAGCGTAAAATTTTTAAAACGATTAATTCAAGAAAAGAGCGTATCTGGTGATGAAAGTGGTGCGCAGGCAATTGTGATTGAAAAATTACGTGAGCTAGGTTTAGATCTTGATATATGGGAGCCTTCATTTTCTAAAATGAAAGATCATCCTTATTTTGTATCACCGCGTTCAAGTTTTGCAGATAGCCCAAACATTGTGGCAACTCTTAAAGGAAGCGGCGACGGGAAATCCATGATATTAAATGGGCATATTGATGTCGTACCAGAAGGAGATGTGAATCAGTGGGACCATCATCCTTATAGTGGTGAGAAAATAGGAAATCGTATATATGGTCGTGGAACGACAGATATGAAGGGCGGCAATGTCGCACTAATGCTTGCAATGGAAGCAATTATTGAATCTCGTATTGAATTAAAAGGAGATATTTATTTTCAAAGTGTAATAGAAGAAGAAAGCGGCGGGGCAGGAACATTAGCGACTATATTACGAGGATATAAAGCGGATGGTGTCATTATTCCAGAGCCAACAAATATGAAGTTTTTCCCGAAACAACAAGGGTCCATGTGGTTTCGTCTACATGTGAAAGGGAAAGCTGCACACGGTGGGACGCGTTATGAAGGAGTAAGTGCAATTGAAAAAAGTATGTTTGTTGTAGATCATTTGAGAAAGCTGGAAGAGAAGAGAAATGACCGAATTACAGACCCATTATTTAAAGGAATCCCGATTCCAATTCCAATTAATATTGGGAAAATTGAAGGCGGGAGCTGGCCAAGTTCTGTTCCTGATTCGTTAATTTTAGAAGGAAGATGCGGTATTGCGCCGAATGAGACTATAGAGGCAGCAAAAGAAGAGTTCGAGAATTGGATCGCTGAATTAAATGATGTGGACAATTGGTTTGTTGAAAATCCTGTAGAAGTGGAATGGTTTGGAGCAAGATGGGTTCCTGGTGAACTAGAAGAAAATCATGAGTTAATTACAACACTTGAACATAACTTTGTTGAAATTGAAGGGAACAAACCGATTATTGAAGCATCACCGTGGGGGACTGATGGAGGTTTATTTACACAAATCGCAGGTGTACCAACGATAGTATTTGGCCCAGGAGAAACGAAAGTAGCGCATTATCCAAACGAATATATAGAAGTTGATAAAATGATAGCTGCCGCAAAAATTATTGCATGTACATTACTAGATTGGTGTGAGGTGAAAAAATGAAATACTATGAATCTTTTAGAGAACAGACGAATGGCTATACAGTAGAAGGCGTTTTAGACTATTTTAATAAACGTATTCGAGTAGACCACTACACAGGAAATATTGAGAGAATCATCCAAACAATTGACGAATTAGCAGAGAAACATTCTTTCACTAAATGTATTGTTAAAGGAAAGGGAGAGCATGTTTCAACATGGCTCTCTTTCGGTTTTTTATTAGAAGCAACATTACCACATTATTTTCAAGGTCACGATGCATACTTCTTCGTGAAATTTAATAATGATGAAAGACGAAATAGTATACATTGGGCTGAGGAAGATACCATTTTAAGCGGTGTAAAAGCAAAAGAAGTAAAGGAAAAAATAGTCCCAGAGAAATTTCTATTAAGAAAAGCGACAGAAGAGGACGCAGAAGAATTAGCAGCTGTCTTTGGAGAAGTATTTGAAGTGTATCCGACTCCTTTAAACGAAGCGAGTTATGTAAAACAAACGATGAAAGAAGACGATACAATTTACTATGTGTATGAATTCGAGGGGAAAATAATTAGTACAGCGTCTGCAGAAATGAATATAAAAGAAGGAAATGCAGAATTAACGAATTGTGCTACCTTACCCGAATATCGTAAACATGGGTTTATGAAAAGTTTATTAATTAAGTTAGAAGAAGAACTTCAAGAAAAATCGATTTTCTGTTCTTATACAATTGCTCGATCGCTTTCTTTCGGAATGAATGCAGCCTTTCATCAGTTAGGCTATACGTATACAGGAAGATTGGCGAACAATTGCTACATTTTTGATAAGCTAGAAGATATGAATATATGGGTAAAAGATTTGTCTAAATAGTACGTTATAAAAATAGAACGGAATCGTCATGCTTATAATCGCACATAGGCGTGCCGGAAATTCGGCATAGTATTTGCTGGATTTTCGGCAAGAGGGGGGATGACATTGCTAGCAGTTTCGACACAAGAAGTCATTGAAGCGATTTTGGGCAGTATTGATGAGGCTATACACGCAGTAGATGAAAATGGTATTACAATTTTCTATAATACTGTAGCTGCAAAACACGATGGATCAAAAATTGAAAAAGTGCTAGGTAAACATTTGTTAGAAGCGTTCCCTTCTTTATCTAGGGAAACAAGTACGTTGATGAAAGTACTAGATACAAAAAAACCAATCGTTCATCAAGTGCAGCATTATCAAAATTTAAATGGGGAAGACATTTGTACAGTAAATACGACGTTACCTATTTTTATAGATGGAAATATTGCTGGAGCTGTTGAAATCGCAAAGGATTATTCCACAGTTCAAAAGCTTACAGATACAATAGTCGATTTGCAGTCGAAAATAAAGAGATCATCTAGAAAAAAAGCGATCAAAAAGGATGTTGCATTTGAGACAATCGTGACGAATGATGCTCGGTTTAAACAGACGAAAGAATTAGCACAAAAAGTAGCCCCAACTGATGCGAATGTTTTAATATATGGGGAAACAGGAACAGGGAAAGAGTTATTTGTACAAGCGATTCATGAAGCTTCTAAACGGAAGAACAAGCCGTTTATTGCACAAAACTGTGCAGCTTTGCCAGAGTCTCTATTAGAAAGTTTATTGTTTGGAACGACGAAAGGTAGTTATACTGGGGCAATTGAACGAGCGGGATTATTTGAACTTGTAGATGGAGGGACATTGTTTTTAGATGAACTGAATTCAATGCCACTCGATTTACAAGCGAAAATGTTACGTGTACTAGAAGATGGTGTTATTCGTCGTATTGGTGATAATAAGACGAGAAAAGTAGATGTTCGCGTTATTACCGCAATGAATCAGCCACCAGAAATATGTTTAAAAGAGAATAAAATTCGTACTGATTTATACTATCGATTAAATGTCTTTTCATTATATATTCCGCCGCTCCGTGAAAGAACTGAGGATGTATTATTATTAGCGACTTATTTTTTGAAAGAATATAATAAAAGTTATAAAAAAGGTGTACTTCAAATGGATAAGGAAGCGAAAGAAAGATTACAAGCTTACCAATGGCCTGGAAATGTTCGGGAGCTAAAACATACGATTGAACATGCTGTCATTATTGCAGAAGGGAATATATTAACAGCCAATTGTTTACCGCGTACATTTCGGAAAGAGAGTTTTCCAAAGAAGAAGAGCATATTGCCGCTTAGAGAGGCACTTCATCAAACAGAAAAAGAATTAATAGATCAAGCGTTAATTGAAACGGAAGGGAATATACTACAAGCTGCAAAAATGTTAGGCATCCCTCGTCAAACACTTCAATATAAACTGAGTAAGTACGACAAAACCGCCGAATAATTGGCGGTTTTTGTGTGTTTGCACCAATAAAAGAGCGTTTACATATATAAAAAGTAATGAATATGATAGTATGTATGAATTTCATACAGTGCTTTTAAAAATTTTTTCGCTTATATAATAGGGTTCTCCGTACATTTACTTATCAATAAAGTAAAGTTGGCATAACTATTGCTTATATAAAGGATGAGCGTATAAAAAGGGGGAATAGCAATGTTACATGATGTATACAAACCAAATCGTCACTGGAAGGATATCGAATTATGGAAAGATGTTACTGAAGAGCAATGGAATGATTGGGTTTGGCAATTAACGAATACGATCAAAACGTTAGATGACTTAAAGAAAGTGATTAACTTAACACCTGATGAAGAAGAGGGCGTTAAAATTTCAACGAAAACGATCCCGTTAAATATTACACCGTACTATGCTTGGTTAATGAATCCTGATGACCCACGCTGTCCGATTCGGATGCAATCTGTACCGATCTCGGAAGAGTTATATAAAACAAAATATGATTTAGAAGATCCGCTTCATGAAGATGAAGATTCACCAGTTCCAGGGTTAACACATCGTTATCCTGACCGCGTACTATTCTTAGTAACGAATCAATGTTCTATGTATTGTCGTTACTGTACACGCCGTCGTTTTAGTGGACAAATTGGAATGGGTGTGCCGAAGAAACAATTAGATGATGCAATTGCTTACATTCGTGAAACACCACAAGTACGAGATGTATTAATTTCTGGTGGTGACGGTCTTCTAATTAACGATAAAATTTTAGAATATGTATTAAAAAATTTACGAGAGATTCCGCATGTGGAGATTATTCGTATCGGAACGAGAGCACCAGTAGTATTCCCGCAACGTATTACAGAAAACTTATGTAACATTATTAAAAAATACCATCCAGTATGGTTAAATACACATTTCAATACATCCATTGAAATTACTGAAGAATCGAAAAAAGCATGTGAAATGTTAGCGAATGCTGGTGTTCCAGTCGGAAACCAAGCAGTAATTTTAGCTGGTATTAACGACAGCGTTCCAATTATGAAAAAATTAATGCATGACTTAGTAAAAATCCGTGTACGTCCATACTACATTTATCAATGTGACTTATCTGAAGGTATTGGTCATTTCCGTGCACCAGTTTCTAAAGGTCTTGAAATTATCGAAGGTTTACGCGGACATACGTCTGGTTATGCAGTACCAACATTCGTTGTTGATGCACCAGGAGGCGGCGGTAAAATTGCGCTTCAGCCAAACTATTTAATCTCGCAAAGTGCAGATAAAGTTGTACTTCGTAACTTTGAAGGTGTTATTACAACGTATCCAGAGCCAGAAAGCTACATCCCAGGAAGAGCAGAAGGATACTTTAAAGAAATCTATCCAAACTACGAAGAAAAACGTTCAGATGTTGGTATCGCGGGTCTTATGAGCGATAAGAAATTTAACCTTGTTCCAGACGATTTACAGCGTATGAACCGTCGTAAAGACTATGAAGATAATGAAACGCATGCATCATTAAAAGATAAACGTGATAAGCGCGACCAATTGAAAGATAAAAAATATCAAGCACAAATGGCTAAATTAGAAGAAAACGACAAAAAAACTGAGGGTGATGCAGTATGAATTGTATGTGGTGTGACAGTACAGAAGCAAAAGAAAGCTTAAATACTGTATTTTGGGAATTACCAGATGGTACGAAAGCCATTGAAATCCAAGAGACACCATGCATTTCTTGTTCCTCATGCGGTATGGACTATCAATCAGATCAAACAGTGAAAGAAATAGAAGATCAATTGTTTTTAATTTATACGAAAGATTTACCAAAACAACTAACATATGAAGAATTAATGGGAAGGCCACGTTTATTAAAAAGAAATTATTTCGACTTTTAACCAGCTTTTATGCTGGTTTTTTTCTTTTTTGCCTTGTATAATGTACCCAAGTTAGAAAGGTAGGGAATATTTTTGAAAAAGACATTTTACCACTATATGATGAAGCATCGTGCAGCTTTATTTAGTAATGAAATATCGAATTTAGCAGAGGCGATGTATGATGATTTAAGCTTTCCAAAGCAATCTGAAGATTACGATGAAATTAGTTCATACTTAGAATTAAGTGGAATGCTAGCAAGTATGTCTATATTTGATGAAGCGTGGGATTTATACATACAAGATAGATAAAACTATAAGAACTTTTTTTTGACGAGAAGCTAGTCTATTTGCTAGCTTTTTTTACGTTGTAAATAAATTTTCATATGGTGATATTTTTTATTGAAAAAATTTATGAATATACGCTTCTGTGATAAGCGTTTTTATGTAGGTTGCATATACTGTTATCAAAATCACGACGTCAAAAAAAGGAGAGATATAGATGGCAAGGAAAAAGCAACCTAAATATAACGTAGGGGACATAGTCGTGATTACGCTATATGGAACCGTTGGTAAAATCACAAATATGAAGGTTTTAGATGGAGTTTACGTATACGAAGTCAATAATCACGATGGGTTTTACGTAGAGCAAACATTGCAGCACGTTTCAGAGCAAGATATGAAAAAAGGTGAAACTGAGTGGATCGAATTAAACTATAATTTCACATTTGGTGATCTCGTGCAAGTAACAGGATACGATAAAGATGTGTTTCGAATTGTTGGTTTTCGTACAGAAGTATGGAGATATAAAAATGACGCATGGGAAGATACAATATATGAACTGTCACGAATTACGGATGGTGAATGGTTAGAAGCGGATGAGTCAGATTTAACGTTACTTGCCAATGCTCAAACGGCAAATGCAATTTTGAAGAAAATGAAACAAGATAAAGCAGGTATGAATAAATTAGATTTAGGAAAATTAAAGTCAATTAACAACTCAAAAAAAGTGAGTGTTAAGACAAATCGTCAAGAAATCATTGATGGATTACTTGATATTTATAACGATTACCAATTGTTATTTGATACATTTAAAGATGAAGAATACAAAATTGTTATGGATGTTGTTCATAATTATTTAGTTAAATTGACAGAGAAAAAATAGTTAACTAGAAAGAGAGAATGAATTGAACAACAACATATGCAGCATAAGGTATGCCTACAATTATTAAAAAAATAAAAAGCCATTTAATAAGAGAGTCTGCCCATTGATCTTCATGCATGAACTCTTCTTTTGTTTGTCCTACTTCTTGCTTTACCTCATATTGATATTCCATAATTATTTCCCCCTTTTGATAGCTTGTACTACCATCGTATGCACCTCGTCCAAAGGATATGACCTATAAAAAAAGAAAAACTATTTTTCTAATCTCATATACATAATTTTGAGATTTTTTCATAAAACAGAAATAAAGGAGTGATGCTCATGAAGGAAATTGAAGTCGTGATTGATACGGAAGAGATTGCGGAGTTTTTTTATGAGCAACTAATTGAAAGAGGATACGTGCCAAAAAGAGAAGAAATTGAAGATCTCGCAGATATTACATTCGAGTATTTATTAGAGAAATGTATGATTGATGAAGTGTTTGATGAAGAGGATGAGTGAAAGTAACGACGGGCTTAACTCGTCGTTTTTTACTCTTTACAAACTTGTCACAAATCTAGCCAGCAATACTTGGTATAATTAAAAGAAAATTTTACTCAAGAGGTGAAGGGATGTTCAAAAAAATTATTGATTCTTTATTAGGAAAGAAAAAATATCGTTCGTATTCTAGTAGTGATTATCGCCATAGAGGTCGCTCTTATTCAAGTAGCGATTATAAACGACGTTCATCTGGTTATGGGCATCATCATTATAAAAGAAAACGTAAAAGCCGTAGCTTCTTTTCAAGTAGCTGATGAAATGGCGTCGTATACTAGCTTTATTTGATAGACCACTGCGAAAAAATACAATTGTTGCAGAACGTTATAAAATTGAATCAGTAATTGGAATGGGCAGTTATGGGGTTACATATGTCGTTAATGATTTACAAATAAATAGATATAAAGTCTTAAAACAATTAAGACAAAGTAAACAAAGATATGAGTCTGGTAGAAAATCATTTGAACAAGAGAAAATGATTTTACAAACATTAAATCATCATGCAATTCCTAGCTTATACGATCATTTCGTATGGGAGAAAAAAAGCTTTTTTGTGATGGAATATATGCCTGGTAAAAATTTCGAAGATTATATTTTCTCGGATGGGCATGTATATACAGAACGTGAAGTTTTTAAAATTTTATATGAAATATTAGAAATTGTATCGGTGTTTCATAGTAAAGGTATTATTCACCGAGATTTACGCATTCCAAACATATTAATGAAAGAAAAACAAGTTAGTATTATTGATTTTGGGTTGGCGAAATTGAAAGGTGAAGGTGATGAACGAGCTACAACTTATGAAGGTGAACAAGCTTTGATGCGAGAAGTTCACTTTCGTAGCGATTTTTATGCGCTTGGTCATTTCTCGTTATTTTTATTATATGCAGGCTATGAATCTAATGAAAAAAATGAAAACCCATGGTATGACGAATTAACTTTGGAAAATTACAACCGTGAAATGCTGATGCGAATGTTACAAATAAAAACGCCGTATTATGAGAATGTACAAGATTTAAAAAAAGATGTAGCTTTTGCTTTAGAAAGGATGGAGGCCCCATGTTTCAAAAGTTTTTAGCAAGCGTTGGTATCGGTAATGCAAAAGTAGATACAGTTCTTGAAAAAGGTGAGTATATTGTTGGTGAAGAGATATACGGGAAGGTTCATATAACGGGAGGTTCCGTTAGCCAACAAATTGAAAGCATTTACTTAACGTTATCAACATCATATGTACGAGAAGTGGATGATAAAAAAGTAACAACAACATATGATTTAGAGCGAGTTCGTTTAACAGAACCTTTTTCTGTTGAGCCGAATGAAAAAAGAGAAATTCCATTTTCATTTAAAATGCCAGTTGAAACACCGCTTACTCTTGGAATGAAAACAGTTTGGGTGCACACAGGCCTTGATATTAAACGTAGTATAGATCCAAGTGATCGTGATTACATTCAAGTGTTGCCAAATGCGCTATTAAATAGTGTGTTAGAGAGTGTGAATCAATTAGGTTTTAAAGCGCGTCATATAGAATGTGAAGAATTACCGTATCGATTACGTAAGCAAATTCCATTCGCACAAGAATTTGAGTTTGTTCCTGTTTCCGGAGAGTATTATGGGAAATTAGATGAACTAGAATTGTTAATTTTACCAAGCGCTTACGATCGCCTAGAGATTATTATGGAAGTAGACAGAAAATCTCGCGGATTAGCAGGTTTATTTGCAGAAGCACTTGATCTTGATGAGAAAGTGATACGCTTTACAGTTACAAATGAAGATATTCCAACAATGAAAGAAACAATTAACAATTATATTTTTTAATAAACTATGCATAAAAAAGAAATGGAGAGGAAAACTAAAACAACCGCTCCATTTTTTGCATAGTGAGGTTATGTATGTGAAACGATATCGACATTTATACTTGTTAAGTTCAACGCTACTCATTTGTTTTGTCGTATTATCACTTTCGTATCATACCGCTTGTATTGAGAATTTTGACAATGTAGTCGCGCATTTTATTCAAAGTTTTCGAAACGATTATTTGACAGCCTACTTTACTTGGGTGTCTTTTATCGGTTCCAAAAGAATATATTTTCCGTTACTCATTATTCTTGTAATGTATTTTCTCGTTAGAAAAAGGTTGCTTAGTGCATTACTTCTAACAATTAATTATTATGGATCTCGTTATTTAAACAGTATGCTTAAACTATGGTACGAGCGAGCAAGACCTGATGTAACACAGCTTGTTACTGCAACTGGATATAGTTTTCCGAGCGGTCATACGATGAATGCTACTGCTTTTTTAGGATTTATTGCATACGTCACGATTACAGAAGAACGTATTACATTGCATAAAAAATTGTTGATTATTTTTATAGCAAGCTTTGTTGTATTATCTATTTCAGTTAGCCGAATATATCTTGGCGTTCACTATCCATCTGACATATTAGCAGGATGGGCAGCTGGCGGTAGCTGGCTCGTTTTATGCGTAATATTTCATAAAACGTTCATTAAAAAAGAACCTATGTCATAATAGGTTCTTTTTCCATTGGCTCAACATGAATGTGCGCATGATAAATGCCAAACTTTTTCCGAAGCATAGCCTCGATGTTGTCAGTGATACAATGACTTTCTCCAACATCCATACGAGCATCTACCTCGATTGTAATATCAACGTACGTTTGATTCCCGTACATACGAGCACGAATATCTACGATGTTTTCCACGCCACCAATATGTTCAATCGCATCAGCGTACTCTTCCATCTTATCTGGATCGATTCCATCCGTTAACATATGAGAAGCTTCTACGAAAATCTCCCATGCAGTTTTACAAATAATAAGACCGACAATTAAAGCGGCAATAGGATCTAAAATAGGCATTTGGAACTGTGAACCGACAATGCCTACTACTGTACCAATACTTACGAGGGCATCTGATAAATTATCCTTTGCGGCTGCTTCTAATGATTTACTTCTTGTTCGTGCTGCAATCTTTTTCGTATACAAATACACACAGTACATAACGACAGCAGAAAATAAAGCTACCCATGCAGCAAGTACATTAGGTGCTGCTTGTTTCGGATTTAAAAAAGATTGAATGGCACTAATAACAACTTCTAATCCGACCGTTGCCATAATAAAAGAAGCAACAAGTGATGCAATTTGTTCTGCACGCGAATGCCCATATGGATGATCTGGATCACGAGGTTTCCGAGAGATTTTTAGACCAATTAATATCGCTAAAGAAGCACCGATATCCGTTAAGTTATTTAAACCGTCAGCACGTAATGCGCTAGAGAGGGTAATATAACTGATGATGATTTTCATAGAGGATAAAAATATGTAGGCCAAAATGCTGACAATAGCACCTTTATCAGCTTCTTTATGAGAAAGAGTATCCATTTTAATCACTCACCTTTCTACAAGGAATTTCTTTCTATAAATAGAGTATCAAACGAAAGTCGTGTGGGTCTATACAAACATTGTTGACGTTTTATAGCTTTTTAAGAAGTGGATAACAAAGTTTCATGAAGGAAAAATATGTTGTAAAGTGCAAAGTTAGGATATGAACGCGATTTGGATCTATGTATAAGGGGTAGGAGAAGGAAGTTTAAATATGTACACTTCTGACAGCTGATTTGGAAAAAATAAAAAACCCTCTAGAAAATATTTTTCAGAGGGTTTTCATCTTAGTATGCTTCTAAAAACTCAGTAACTTGCTCTTCAGTTTTTGCATTAGCACTATGTAAGTGGCCTAGCTTCTCGCCATTTTGATATACAAGTAAACTTGGAATACCCATTACTTGATACTCTTCAGCGATACTTGGGAACTCATCTTTATTAATAGAATACCATGCAAACTTATTGAACTCTTCCATCACATCTCCGATAAAGTTGTCCATACGCACGCAATCTGGGCACCATGTAGTAAAGAACTTAACAACTACTGGCTCCTCGCTTGCGATGATGTCTTTGAATTCCTGTTCAGATTTGATTTCTTTCATGTTAGTTTCTCCTTTTTCACTATCAATATTTTTGGTTATTTAGTTGGTGTATTTGCTGTGAAAGGAAAACTTATAAAGAGAGCCTTTCTTTTTGAATAATTCGTTAGCAAATTGATCCACCGTAGTTTCTTGAAGTCCTGGCATAACATATGAGTAGATATCCAGTGTGATTCTACTTTTTATGTCCTAGTCTTATATGCATCTTAAATCTAGAAATGAATATTAGGAACCTCACTTTTCTTTATAAGCTTTTTCGTGAGCTGTGTCAAACTTCTGAAATTGTAAGGCTACTATTTATTAGTAAGGTAAATTAAATTGTATTCATGATAGCCATTGCTATAACGTTCTTTTCCTCAGATATTTTTATGAGGTGTTGTGAGGGAAGAGATTAAACGGAGTTCCAGCAACAATTACACCCAAATAAAGGAATGCAAGTAAAGAAGCAAAGCTAACAAGAAGGGGAATTGCGGCACTGTATAGAGTGAAAGAAAAACATGATGTGGGGCGCGGAAGGAATCGTAAGAACATCTTAGAAAGTATTTAGCGGTAGAAGTCAGAGGGAATGTAGATGTGATAGAAAGACAGTCTTACATTATTCTTTTAAAGGGGGAATTAGGATGTTGAAATGGGTAAAGAAACTATTTTTTAAAAAATGCCCACCCTGCATTGTGTATGAGAAACAAGAAGGTGAGCTTCAATTAAACGAAATGGATTAGATTTATGAAAATTGCGATAAAATCAAGCGTGAACAGGGTATTGAAAAAAATGTCTATACCCTTTACATCTTATTCCATAAATAACAAAGCTGGTGAGCTTCTGATTCAAGAGCTATTACATGATCATTATTAATAGAGTTATTCGTATACATTTTGTTCTTTTGGATGTTAAGGACCGTATAATTCACATCGGTATGTTCATTTGAAAATGTTGATTCGTTTAATAATGTAAGTGTTGAGTTGATGTTATATTTATCAATTCGTTCTTTTTTTCCTTTGAAAAACAGTTTAATAAGATGTGGCTCATCATTAATGAGCAAACCAAGTTCAGGTGATGAGCGGACGATTAAATTATTTGATAACCAATGTGATTTACCTGGATCAAACCAAGAGACGTTTTTGTTTCTAATGAATTTTTTGTACTGTTTTAAAACATCAATGTAGTTTTGCTTTTTCTTCTGTTCAACAGTTTGTATTAATGTTTCAAAACATTCGAAAGATAGCTTGTTTTTATGAAATTTAATAACAGTTTCTCGTAATTGTTTCCAGTAATCAAAAACTGGGTGATATTCAGGTTGAGATTTAAGATTCTTTACAAAATTTGTTTTAGCTGCACTACTTTTCAGTGTAAAGTCTAAAAATTGTGTAAGTCCCACTTTAATTTCCGCCATGTTACACCCCCTTTCCGAACATTATTAATTCGATAGCGGAAAGGGAAATCCTGCATTTTTAAGGAGTTGAACGAGATGCTAGATGATGAAGGGCTGACGGAACAAGAACGACTCTTTTGTTTATATTACGTGAAATACTTTAAAGGGAAACAAGCTGTACGGAAAGTTGGATATGTAAAGAGAAGCACGCATAGTACGAGTAGTCGATTATTTAGAAGAGAATGTATAGCATTTCAGGTCAGAGAGCTTAAAGTAGAAATGGCTGAAAATATATTTGGGGAATCGATGAATGTATTGAATGAATAAATCAATATTGCTTTTGCTATTACGAAAAAAGGTCCTGTTGTTTCCAACAGGACCTTTCCTAAAATGGCAAAGAGTAACTCTTACCTTACTCTTCTCGTATATAATACATGAAAAAGATAGATGTGTATACAACAAGAAATTCCAATATAATTATTTGAATATAGTGTTGAGGGTGATTATATTGGAATTTAAAATAAGGAATTAAATTCCAAACGCTGATTTATCAATTGTTTTGAATGTTTTTTTATCAATTCGTAGTAAATAAATTAATATTGAGATAATGAGATATGAAATTTTGCATATCGAGTTGTAAAGCTGAATAAAGGTGAAAATGATTTAAATGATACGGAAGTTGTGAGAGAGTAATACTGAAATTTTATTTACCTGTTTATTGTATGAAATAAATTTGTTTGAATAGACACAAAAATAGAGGTTTGCCTTAGACATTTATAAAGGGTAAGAATATTTATAACAAAAGGAGTAAATGCACAGGTCCGATTTTTGTAATGATGGAGGGAATTGTTGTGGACATAACTCAAAGTATGGCACGAATAGTGGTTAATGGGAAAGATCTTCCGTTTCGTTCAGTTAGTACTTCTGTATGGAATCAAGGGCCTGTAAATGATTTAATTGTTTCAACAAACCAGAGAGTCGAGGAGTTTTTTCAATTTATGTGGTCGCAAGTACCAGTAATGCTTGCGATGTATTTTCTTCAAGGGGCAGACTTAATGAGGTTTGCTAGAATTACTGGAATTAATCAAAGTGTAACGGGAGAATATATTTATCATTTCTCTTGGGGATAAAATAAATGTAAAGTAGCATAACAGCTGCTTTTTTATTTTGCAAAGGAACATTAGAAGATGATGAGTAGAGGGTTAGGAAAATAAGAGTAGAGCGTGATATGGATAATTTGTGACTGTGTTTCAAGCTCGTACAGATAATCGACTACTTCATTTAATATAAGAGGGTCTGATATGAATATGAAGTTTTTAAGGAGTAAAAAAGATAAAAAAAACAGAGAGACATATTTTTTGTCCCTCTGTTTTTTTTATTATTCACAAATAGTTCCGGTTGCTATACCAGTTGGAGCAACCCCAACTGGGACCGTATCTATAACTGTATTTGTAGCAGTATTGATAACAGAAACAGTATTGCTACCTTGGTTTGTAACATAGGCACGAGTGCCATCTGGTATGATGGTTACTTGATCCGGTGATAAAGCAACAGGAATTGTATCGATTACTGCATTTGTTGCTACGTCTATTACCGATACATTATCACTAACTTTATTTACAACATAAATACGAGCACCATTCGGTGTAATAGCTATACCAACCGGTTCAGTACCTACGTTAATTGTATTAATAACGGAATTAGTAGCGGTGTCAATAACAGAAACAGTATTGCTATTTTGATTTGTGACATAGGCACGAGTGCCATCTAATGTAAAGACGATTATCCTAGGACGAATGCCAACAGGAATGGTAGCGCTAACTGTATTAGTAGCAGTATTAATAACAGAAATATTGTTGCTTAATTCGTTTGCAACATATGCAAAGGCTCCATTTGGAGAAACAGTGATTCCTTGCGGAGCATTGCCAACAGGAATGGTAGCAACAACTGTGTTAGTAGCAGCGTTAATAACAGAGACCGTATTGTTACCGTGATTTCCAACATAAACAGTTGTGTTATTTGGAGAAACAGCTACACCGATTGGATTAGAGCCAACAGGGATGGTAGCGACAACTGTATTGGTGGCAGTATTAATAACAGAAACGGTATTAGAAAAAATATTAGTAACATAAGCGCGAGTCCCATTTGGTGAAACTGTTACTTCAAGAGGTGCATTATTTACAGTGATTGTAGCAACAACTGTATTTGTTCCGGTGTTAATTACAGATACTGTATCATTTGTGGGGTCGTCTATGGCTCCTGCATTTGTAACATAAACAAGGAAATTACATGCTGGTCCAGTGGGTCCGGTTGGCCCAGTCGGTCCCGTAGGCCCCGTTGGACACTCACAATCTCCCGTAGGTCCTGGTGGTCCTTCCGGCCCCTGCATTCCTTGCACACCTTGGGGGCCCGTAGGTCCTGGTAGTCCAGGCGGTCCTTGAATCCCTTGGATACCTTGAGGTCCCGTAGGTCCTTCGAGTCCTTCCAGTCCTTGAATCCCTTGGACACCTTGAGGTCCCGTAGGCCCTTCGGGTCCCTCTGGCCCTTGAATGCCTTGCACACCCTGAGGTCCCGTAGGCCCTGGTGGTCCAGGAACTCCCATTCCAGTCCCAGAACCAGTGGGTCCTGGTGGTCCAGGCGGTCCTTGAATCCCTTGGACACCTTGAGGACCAGTCGGTCCTTCTGGTCCTTCTGGCCCTTGGAGTCCTTCCACGCCTTGAGGTCCAGTAGCTCCTGCAAGTCCTTCCGGTCCTTGAATCCCTTGGACACCTTGAGGACCAGTCGGCCCTTCTGGTCCTTCTGGCCCTTGCATGCCTTGCACACCTTGAGGTCCAGTAGCTCCTTTAGGTCCAGGAAATCCTCTAGGTCCAGTAGCTCCAGTAGGACCGGGGATTCCGATAATATTTAATAGAGAACTATTCAGTATTCCTTGCAAAATTAAGTTGAATGTTTGTTGCAACAATGGGTCCGATATATTGGAACAACTAATGAGCGAAGATAAATTTTGGAATAGAAATTGGAATAACGCAGAGATTTGAGTAAGAGATGCCGTAGGTAAGGAATTGATTAATTGATTTATAGTTCGTATAACTAAATTTCTATTTGGAGTATTTGGTTGCACTGTAATGATTAAATCATTTAATGCCTGTAATGCAGATTGGAGTATTTGTATAGTTGTCGGATTTGGCGTAGTAAAGAAAGAAAGGATAGCTTGGTTTAATTGGTTAATTAGGGACAATAATTCTTGTTGTTGAGAAAATGAGAAAAAAACAGGTGTACAACAATTACTTTGATCGCAAGAGGATATAGAAATAAAACAGGGAAATTGGAACTTTTTGCACGGATCGCTTGAGTTTTGATTATTTATCATAATTACCTCCTTTTAAAAAATTTAAATAGTAAGTACATTTGATAATCAATATTTGTTTCTAAATGTAATGTGTTTATGAGTATAAGTTATATGTGAAAGATTCAGAAATGTTTTTTTAAAGTATATGTAAACAAAATGGAGGTGTTCTTATGAGATTAGTATTATTGTAAAGGGTAGATTTGATGATAATAATAAGTTTAATTAAATTAGGGTTTAATGCAGTTCCATATAGAATTTTATGTAAGGTCATTCATTTCATTTTTTTATATATTCTCCTTTAAAAATTCAATTACGTTTAATAATTGAAACGAGTAAGTGAAATATGAAATTGAAAATATTAAAAGAAATAATTAAATGAAATAATTAAATGAAATACTTACTAAAAGCTAATGTACTAGTTTTCAGCACTTCCTAAAAAAAGAATCATACTATGGTTTGTAATAGCTTATATGGAAGTGAGTTGAAAATAATGTATTATTCATATTTTGCCACTCAAGCAAGTATGCGACCTGCGTACGGTACATCTATAACATTTAGCGGGGCACAAAGTACAGTTCAAGCTGTTCAACAAGCGTTACAAATGCAAATGCAGCAACAAGGTATCCAGCCGTATTATTCATCCATGGAGTATTTTTATCCAGTGCATCAAATCACACCGTATGGAAGTTCTTTTCTTACGATTCCATATGGAACTGTATTCAATCTATAAGCTGAAAATTTTATGAGTAGGAGCAGGTACCCCAAACTGATTATTAGCCATCACCAATCGGAAATATACGGGCAACCCAGCTCCCACCTACCTTTATTGCATATGCCGAATTTTAAGGTGTCCGCAAATAGCGGAAACAATTGAGGGGGGGAGTGTATAGGTAAGCGTCAAATAGTTCCAACTACAATTTGTAAATAGCCGCTGAGATAATCTCCGTACATACTCTACAAGTGTTTTTGTTGATAAGAACATATCGATTAAAGAAAGAATAAGAATTATCTTATCATGACAAATGATGGATAATGGCACTATATGAAAAGATACATAAACATTTACTAACGCGAACCAGGATGAGAGATAGCAACGTGTGGTTATATCGTACAGAAAGATTGTCCTATGACTACCAATTTACAAGAGCAGGAGAACATCCGAACCGTTTTTCGCCATTTTGAAGTATATTTACAGCCATAACATCTTATGTTTTGTTTATAATTGTAAATAGTTATTGAAATGTATAAATATTTTTTATGAATAAAAAGGAAAAATAATGCAACTTTTTAATTTGTTTATTCGTGTTATATATGAAAGGAGGAGGGGGATGGAGATTGAAGAAATATATAAAGTTTATATAAACGATGTGTACCGGTATTTATTTTCCCTTTCTCGTAGCCATCATGTAGCGGAGGACTTGATGCAAGAGACTTTTTATCGGGCGTTTCTTTATCTAGAAGACTATGAAAACCAAAAGGTCAAATCATGGCTTTTTAAAGTGGCATATCATACCTTTATTGATTTTGTTAGGAAAGAGAAAAAAGTAACTTTTGTAGGAACGGAGGAATTAGAAACAATTCAAGCAGGTGAATCTACAGAAGAGTATGTAGTCGCAAAAAATAGTTATGAAAAATTAATTCAGATTATTCATACTTTACCAGTGGTAGAGGCGCAAGCTATTTTATTATGTGACGTACATCAATTAACGTACGAAGAGGGTGCTTCTGTATTAGATTTAAAGTTAAACACGTATAAAAGTCACATATTTCGCGGGAGAAAGAGATTAAAAGAATTGTTAAAGGAGGAAAAGAGTCAAAATGATAAATGATAAACCTCATTCTGAACAAGATGATTATACAGAATTGTTACAAGAAGCTCTTCATCAAAGGCCGGATGCCCTTTCTAATGGAAAACAGGAGCAAGTGATGAAAATAGGAAAAAAAAGAGCGCGTATTACGAATGTTTTAATTGTATTTACTTTTTTATTACTTATTCAACCTATTTTATATATATCTACACTTTTATATTATACATTGGCACCTACAAACGCAATGGAGATACGGAATGTAGTAAATCAAACATTAAGTGTAACAGAACCAAATGTATTTTTGAAAGATAGGGACATGGAGCAAACATTGTTACCGCTTAGTTTACAATTGCATTTTGATTTGTATAAAAGGGTAGGGAAGAAAGATATTCGAATAGGAGAAGAGAAAACAGATTATGTATTTAGTAGAGCAACGAAAGTAAGCCGTGAATATACAACAGATGAAAAAATTCCGGAAGTCCCTTATATAGATAACGAGGTATTGTCTCATCCTAATAATTATAATGCGTCCTATAATAGTAGCGAAGAAGCACAGGTATTAAAGGGTCTTCCACAAGAATCTGTTGTAGAAGCATTTGTATCTTTTAGAGAATTGTTAAGTGTACAAGAGGTAACGAATATGTTTCCTACTATTGATATCGTCTGGTATGCCGTTAATACAGGGTTAGAGGAGAAGCAAACGAATGACGAGGGTATGTATATTGCCCCGATTGGCTTTCCGGCAGATATGATTTCAAGGCCAAGTGGTGCATTTGTGAGTGATTCACCTCATGAGGAACAATTTATTGATGTGTTAAAGTCATTACAGAAGCATGAAAATTTAGCAGTGAAGCTATCTAGAGCGAAAGTATTAGAGTTGCCAAAGCGTATTTCTTTCCTTGAAAAAAATGGGGTAAAAACATATGGGGCAGTTGTAACAGGACCTAAAGCAGAAGTTGAAAAGTTAATGAGCCACGAAAAAGTTAGAAAATTGAAAGTAGGTGAAGCGAGATTATGGAATTGGCATTCTTAAAAAAAAGAAAGAATCATATTTATAAACAGGAAACGTGGATGGGGACTATTTCATTAATTATTGCCTTTCTGGCGTTATTGTATTTGAACATTATATTGCTTATACAAGAAACATTTATAGGTAAAGGTTTTCTGCAAATAGTTGGTATTGGATTGGTATGCTCAGTCATAGGAATGATCACAAAAAGAAAAAGTCGGAAATATGCATTATGGGCATGTAGTTTATATCTTTTTATGCTACTGTTTTCTATATTTGGATTTATGTTAGGTTGGATGATAAGCTTTGGACCATAAAAATGTGTGAAAGGACGAATGTAGATTCGTTCTTTTTTATGCATAAAAAGTAAAATAGAAAGGAAAGGGTTTATCAAATTTGAATAGAGATCACTATACTACTAGGTTGTGGTGTTATTGAAATGTCTTCCGCTTACGTGTATATAAATAGGCGACAAGTATAGGGGGAAAACAATAGTTCGTCCAAACATTGCGAATCTTTTTTACATAATCTGGAGTAATAAGCATGAAAGGGGAACGAGTATGTCTTGCTATTACTACTGTAAGTATTGTAAAGAATATAAAAAGAAACAGCATAACTGTTGTAAGAACGATAGTAAGTGTAATGACAACAAGGACAGTTTGGTTAGGGCATCAGCATTTAGAGCTAGAAATACGGTGAATCAACCTGTTCCTGCTAATACTTTTGTAAAAGTATTGTTCCAAAATGAACAATTTGATTTAGCAAATGAGTATAATCCAGCAACGTCTATTTTTATTCCGAAGACTAAAGGAGTATACTCTGTTATTGGAACGATTGGTTTTTTTCCCAACGATCCTAGCTTAAATTATAGAGCTCGTGTAGAAATTCGTGTGAATGGAAACGCAGCAATAGCTATAGATAATGACTTTTTTGGTCCAATCAGTTTTGGAAATGTAGTAAGTGTTTCGACGATTATTCAATTGCATGCAGGAGATCAAGTTGAGGTTTATGCACAAAGTAGCATAGACGGAGTTTTAAGTCCTTCGGAAGACGGCTCACATTTTGAAGCTGCTAGATTCCCTTCACCAATTAAATAAAGTTGAGTATACAGCAGATAAAGGATAATCCCCACCGAAATGGTGGGGGTTTTTCTATTGAAAATAGTATCAGTTTGTCCCAAACTATTCTAATCTATATTGCATAGTATGTAATAATAAATTTAAGGGGGATTTACTACGTCTTATTATTACTGTAAGTATTGCAAAGATTACAAAAAGAAAAGTCATAATTGCTTTAGAGAAAATAGTAAATGTGATAAAAAGTATGTAAAAGAAAATTGTTGTGAGGATAAGAAGGAAAAACTTGTAAGGGCATCTGCCTTTAGAGCTGTTAATACAATGAATCAACCTGTCCCGGAAAATACTTCTGTTAAAGTATTGTTCCAAGATGAACAGTTTGATTTAGCGAATGAATATAACCCAGCAACATCTCTTTTTATTCCGAAGGCTAAAGGGGTATATAGTATATTAGGGAATATAACATTCTCTCCAAATGATTTTAATGTGAATTACAGAGCTAGAGTTGAAATTCGTGTGAATGGAAATCCAGCGATAGCAATAGATAATGATTTCTTTGGGACTGGAGTATTTTTTAACAATGATGTTTCAGTAACTTCTATTCTTCAATTAGAAGCAGGGGATTCAGTTGAAGTTTTTGCTGAGAGTAGTGTCGCCGGAGTAATTGTTCAAAATGTTAATGGCGTGAATACGGTTCATTTTGAAGCTGCAAGATTTCCTTCTCCAGTTAAATAACGAAGAGAATAAAATACTTTTCAGTAGGTTTAGTTAATCCCCTGTACCGAATGGTGGGGGATTGTTATTGTTTTTTTTTAATATATAAGTAAATCGGTTAAATATAGTTTGTTTCATGAGAATTTCACATGCTAAAGGTGTAATGATGAAAGGTAAAGTTTTAAAATTATTTTTTACAGTTTTGATGTCGAAAGGGCTATCTTATTTTAAGTATGAGATCTTCTACAGGTAATAAAAAGAGTAAGTAACAAGGTTGTAAAAGTTCTTTGACATTACATTTGCTAGTTGCCTAACGGTATAAAAAGACATCTTAATTTATGTCCGTATAATTACAGGCTTTTTCATTACTATATAGAAATTACATATTTAACATCGGTTTGTGCAGGTATTACTATTGTATGGAAAGGAATAACATGAAGGCAAGTACACTATATAAAAATAAAATAAATCCTAAGATTAGTAGTATGGGATGCAACTTGAACATATTTGACCTCCTTGAGTATATAAAGAATTTTAATACATCTTTGGTCAATTTAGAAGGAAAATATATTAGATGAATGGTGCTTGAATGGATTCAATAATTTAACAGAGTAGTGAATGTATATTTAATAAAAAAGTATTTTGGGGGACACCTTGACTAGATTGTTTATAAAGGGCAGGTTGATTTACCCCACGTGAAATATAAAAGTAATCAGGTTTATATGTACAGAATAAGGGATAAATAAAAAAAGAGCATACATAAAAGGTACGCTCTAAAGAAAGATAGGTTTTATGAGTGGATAATCTCCATACGATAATATATGCTCAGTTAATAAAAAAGTGTAAAAAATCAATGAATTATCAATGGAATATCATGAAATGAGTAATTTTTGTCTATGAATAAAGTTGTGTAGTTAACCAAATTGTAAGGATTGTGTATAGAACGGATTAACAAATGGATAATGATCGTACTTCAGCTTCATATTTCGTATAGTTTGGATATTGGGTAATAGTTTGACATTTAGGTGTGGAAAGTTGATTAATTATAGAAACATTTGTAATTATCTCGTTACAAGGACCGAAAAATGTAACTTTTAATTTTGAATTTGGTGGAACTTTGAAAACAATAGGTTTTTTCTCCATGAAATCAGCTCCTATGATGCAGTATTGTATACTGCGTTTTTCGTTCATATTATAAAGACGTACTAATATAATATGAAATTTTAGTTGAGTTGATAATGATATAGAGTTTTATGGCATGGTGAAAATGTGGAAAATACAGTAAAAACTGAGGATGTTCTATAAAATGTTTAATCAATATAATAAGTAAAAGTAAAAGTAAAAGTAAAAATAAGTAATTTATCTAATACGTTTTTTTCTTGCTACATATTATAATAGTAAGAATTGTATTAGGAGGTAATAAAAGAGTGCAAGAAAATGTACAAGCTCAACCCCAGCTTTCACCACCGTGGATCACATATTTTAATGAATTGAAAAATTCAATAGGCGCTGATCCAACTGTTACAGTTGGCCCGCTTATACCAGTTGGCGGGAATTATATTATTTTAGTGCACGCGTTAAGTGATGAAAAGGCGAGAGCGTTAGCAACGCTTCTAAAATCTTTTGTGGAATTTGGGAATGTAAGTGTAACAGTTATTGTAACTAATAATGAAAATAATATTGTAAATCCACTGCCATGTCCACTAGATGCATTTGAAATTGCTCATTTATTTCAAGTGGCGCTAGAAAATAACCCTTATTTTGAACAAGTTGTTGTACAGCCTCAACTCCCTGGTGGTCCAAATGTTGTCTTTCCGGTTTTTGTTGCGCAAGTAATTCAATTTTTTAACGATGATATTTCAAATTTATGTCAAACATTTATTGGTGTTGCTGCAAATGTATTTCATGATGTAATGAACGATGACGTTTGTGGTATCCCAATATTATTCTCCACAAGCTGTGTTCCGAGCAGTGAAAGTACACAATTACAAAATACAGATTTAACACCAAAACTGTTTTATTAAATTGTGAGAAGACATTTTCATTAATAGAAAATGTTTTTTTCATATGCATTAACGTTACTTTGTCGAGTTATTGGGGGTGATAAACGAGGCTTCCACTGATAAAATTGTTACTGAATCTTATATAGCGTGTGAAGATAGTATTTTTGAATTGAAATATAAAAGAAATGAGAGATAAATTGTTTTCATTAATATAGAATAATCACAAAAAATACAGTGAATTAGCTTTCATACATATGTTTCATAGTATAAAGAAGATTAATTACAAAAAACGAAGATTAGTAGTAATAGAGAAAATGATTCTAATATTAGCGCAAAAGATAGATAGATTAACTAATGTTAGCTACTGATACATAGTTTTTTCACATGAAATGAATTACATGTAGAAAACACATTATTTACACAAGTATATTGTATAGTTATTCTTGTATAATAATAAAAGTGAGGTATTTTGAATTGAAAAAGAAAAAGCTATTTTTAGGAACAATTATTTCATGCGTAGTACTGGCATTATCCGCATGTGGCTCCTCAGACAACGTAGTAACATCAAAAGTAGGAAATGTTACAGAGAAAGAGTTAAGTAAAGAATTAAGACAAAAATATGGGGAAAGTACTTTATACCAAATGGTGTTAAGTAAGGCATTGCAAGATAAATATAAAGTTTCAGACGAGGAAGCAAAAAAGAAAGTAGAAGAAGCAAAAGATAAAATGGGTGAGAACTTTAAAGCGACTTTAGAACAACTTGGATTGAAAAATGAAGATGAATTAAAAGAAAAAATGAAGCCAGAAATTGCATTTGAGAAAGCGATTAAAGCGACTGTTACAGAAAAAGATGTAAAAGATAACTATAAACCAGAAATGAAGGTAAGTCACATTTTAGTAAAAGATGAAAAGACTGCTAAAGAAGTGAAAGAGAAAGTAAATAACGGAGAAGATTTTGCGGCTTTAGCGAAGCAATACTCAGAGGATACTGGTTCAAAAGAACAGGGCGGGGAAATAACTGGTTTTGCTCCAGGGCAAACGGTAAAAGAATTTGAGGAAGCTGCATATAAATTAGATGCAGGACAAGTAAGTGAACCAGTAAAAACAACTTACGGTTACCATATTATTAAAGTGACAGATAAAAAAGAATTGAAGCCATTTGATGAAGTAAAAGATTCAATTCGTAAAGATATAGAACAGCAAAGACTACAAGACACGACAGGTAAATGGAAACAACAAGTAGTCAATGAATTATTGAAAGATGCTGATATTAAGGTGAATGATAAAGAGTTTAAAAATACATTTGAATTTCTAGAAAAGAAATAATGACTGTAATTAGAAAAGGGAACCTTTAAAGGTTCCCTTTTCTAGTTAGTGTGTGAGTTATAAATAGATAGTAAGACAATACAATATTACATATAAATATTAAGAATTACAATGGGAATTTATGTAATTGTTTTAAAGTGGAATAATCATTACTTCATAGAATGTTGATATTATAATGTTTTGTTTGTTTCATTTTATTAAATATAAAACGAATTAATTAATTTTAGCCCATTATTTGTAGGCAGTAAGATTTTCGTAGGCTAATTATTAGTCAGGAATGAAAAAAGCTTAAATGGATTTAAGTTTTACATTATTGAAGTGGATAAACATAATTTATAGAATGAAACATACAATAATATTGAAATATATTGACGCTAAATGAAGTGAAAAGCAGAGCATTCTATTATGATGGATGTTCTTTTTCATATGGAATTTTAAGGGGAAGAATGAATACTTTTAAATGAATTATTGAATAGATAAATAAATGATGTAGGGGGAGAAAATGTGAAAGTAATTTTTCAAAGAGAAGACGGAGGGAAAATTTTCGAATCGTATGATGAAGATATAAATAACTTATTAGCTATTTTAAAAGAAACGAAAGGGATTAAGATCGGGATGGTTGAGTATGAAATACTAAAATACGAATTAGAGTATTTTCGTCACCCAAAAAAAGCAGTAACAGAGAGGGAATTACATATAACAGTACAACCGAAATATATTTAATAATAAGGATCCATTATTTATTAGTGTTATAAAGTATGTACGAAAAGAGAGTGTTTACACTGCTCTCTTTTCGTAGAAATTTATAAGGAACGAATTGTAGTCCGTTATAAATCCTCTAAATTTTGTGAGTTCGTTCTTTATAATATATGCTTTCATTTATAGTTGGTTAATAAACTTGAAAAATTAAAACTTTTTCGTGTAGGCAGGGATTTTATATTCGAGTAGATAAATGTTCGTATAAGATGTTTTATAGAATATTGGAGGAGTAAAAATGAGTTTAGCAAGTTATATAGGGTGCAATGTAGAAATTCCATTAACGGATCCAGATTCTAATGATGTAATTGTTTTTGGACCATGTTTTTCAGATGAAAGTATGCTTGAAATTGTACAAGAGTTTCAATTTCAAACAAGTTACACGTATGAAATTTCAACAATGTGGGGTATTGAACTTGATGAGTGGCAAACTGAAAGGGAGAAGAAAGAAGCTAAAAAAAAGCTATTAGCTTTATGCGCGATTATGGAAGGATATTTAAATGATGGGGACTATTTTGAATTATTCAGTTGTTGGGTTGGTGATGAAGATAAAGAAAGAGTGGGAGAATTGGAATTAAAAATAAATCATTTTAATATAGATGAGATTCGTATTCCAGAAAGAACACTTGTAAGGATAGAAAAATAAATATAAAAATATAGGTTATTAGAAAAAGCGACTTCTCTTTAAGTGAAGTCGCTTTTTTAGTTGATCTTTTCACTTCCTATTAAATGAGAAGTGAAAAGATCATTTGATGAAGAAAAAATAAATGTCTTCTCAAAAGAACGTAAGTTCGTGTATAATTAGAACGAACGTTCTTGTAGGTGTAGATAGTATAAGATTTAGAAATAAAGTGAAACTGTAATTAGCGGGTGTTCATCATCCACTGATTATTAGTTTTCACCAATCGGGTGTTTACAGGGAATTGATTTTCGACTTGCTTTCCATGTATGTCTTGAATTTTGGGGTGGGAGATTTCCTACTTGTTCATGCGGGGGAAATATGAGCCGAGCAATTATTAAAGAATAATCGAAGTGTAATATGTTTGAAATAGAATGGATAAATGATCAAGGAGATAGAGAAATGAATGATGTAAAGATGCAAAAAGAAAAAAGAGAATGGGTTCCATTTACAGTAATGTCGGAACAGTTATTAAGTATGCGAAAGGTTATTGGGGAGAAATTTAAAGTACAAAAACCACTCTTAACAAAAGAAGCAAAAGAGGGAATTTCTGATAAATTATTAACGTCATTATTGTCTGAGAAAGAAATATTGGTGACATATTTTGAAGATGGGTACATACTTACAAGCTATATGACAGTGGTACATATAAATCCGCTAAAGTGCATTGTAATATGTACTGACGCGTTTTATAAAACTTACGTATTTAATACTACTGATATTATTGAAATAACGTAAAGTAAGCTGAAATTTAACTTTTAGCTTACTTTACGTTATGTTAGATGTGGAAAAGAAAAAATGAAACGAAAAAGCAGCTAGCTTCATACTAGCTGCTAAGCCCCAGGGAAAGGGAGAAAAAGATAGGGTACTCCAAAAATCAACAATAGCTGTGTAACAGCCTGATTATAGTATGGACAAATTTAAAATTCTTAAACAGAACGATGAAAAAATAGAGTTAGGCTGTACCGACTTGGTTTTGATCCGCAAGGTCAGAATCAAACGTATTAGTCGCACTCACACCATTAAAAGTATTAACAACAAAACCAACGTTTGAAGCGCCAGATCCATTATAAGCCTTCGTATTTTCTTTCGGAGAAACGTTGTAGAAATCGCCTAAGTTAAATGAACCGTTACTATTTTGTACAACTAAATTCCCTACAACTGAGGGCATAGTTTTCACCCACTTTACAATCATTTGTTAACAATACTATATGGCCTTATAGTCCAAATGGTTCATGTAATAAAAATTGCGAAATAGTAAAACGTTTGAAGTGTAGTTTAATCCCATAATAAAAGTGTGTTAAACTGAATGTAAGGTTAAGTAATTAAAAATAATAATTGTATAATCAGTATATGCGAAAATAAAGGAGGCAAAATGTAATGAATAATGTTATAAAAAAAGTAGATTTAACAGATGCAAAATCAAGTAATCTTGTTGCACTTATTTATAGCAATGAAGTTATATTGGTGGAAGAAGCATTTTGTCCAAATGAAATAAAATTAAAGTTTAATGAAATTGCAATTTTATCGGCTATTAAAACGGCACATATAATGAAAGTATCCATCAGAAAAGAGCTTGAAGCGATTTTTCATGACACGGGTGTTTTATTGGTGAAGCATAGTGCGGAGTATGCAAACAGTCAATCTATCACTATGCATTTTGAACAATTTAAAAAGTTGCAACATGAGATTGAGTATTTAAATAAAATTATGTAATAAGACAAGATAAAGATTTTTTTCATAGAGGTGAACTGTTCTATGTTGAAAAAATGGTTTGAAAATTTTTTAGACGAATCTCGCTGTAAACATAAATATAGTTTTATTAAGATGCAGGATAATGAAGATTTCAAAAGTGGTAAGCTAGGTGTAGCTTATGTGTATAGGTGTGAGAAGTGCGGGAAAGAGAAGTTGAAATTTAAAAGCAATAACGAAATAAATAATGATTTTTTTGATATATAGGTAAGAGTAACTGTTATGGTTACTCTTTTTTATATACATAAACTCCTTCTAAAGTATGAAATGAGTTGATACTTTAGTAAATAGTTGAATGAAAAGGAAAAGTGTAAAATGTTGTAAAGGAGGAGAGGTACTTGGAGCGAAAGGGCATTGGGAAAATTGTCATTATTACAGGAGTGACACAAGGATTAGGGCGTGCAATGGTTGATCGATTTCATGAATTAGGATGGAATATATATGGCTGTGGACGTTCAAAAGATAAAATTGAAGAATTAAAAAAATATTACGGTAATACACATGATTTTCAAATCATTGATGTTTCAAATTCTCAGCAAGTAAGTAGTTGGGCAAATGATATACTTAATAGACATGGAGCACCTGATTTGTTAATAAATAATGCATCGATTGTAAATAAAAATGCGCCACTGTGGAGAGTAACCGTTCAAGAATTCGAAAATGTAATGAATATAAATGTAAACGGTGTAGTAAATGTAATAAGAGAATTTGTCCCAGCTATGGTGGCTAGGAAAGAAGGGATGATTATTAATATGAGTTCTAGCTGGGGAAGAGAAGGTGAAGCTGAGCTTGCGCCATATTGTGCCTCAAAGTTTGCAATTGAAGGCATTACGAAATCAATGGCACTGGAATTGCCCTATGGTATGGCTATTGTTGCATTAGATCCGGGCGGAAGTATTAGCACCCCGATGCTGTATTCATGTGCACCACAGTATGTAAATGAATCACCAACACCTGAAATGTGGTCACATCATGCGATTCAATATATATTGAATATAACAATAGATCAAAATGGAGCTTCATTGACGTGCCCAGAATGTATGTAATTATATTTTGAATTGTATAAGTATCTTTTAATTAGTATATTTTTATTGATACACACTTTGTTAAAAAAGTACCTGTAAGGTGCTTTTTTGTATTTTTAACACATTATAGAATGCACAAAATTACATATAGAAAATAAATATGAGTTAAAGGATGCCATTTATGTATTTCGAAAGCACTAGAAAACTTCTAAATAGGTGATCAGAATGAATCCAAACGATTTAAAAGTGACAGGAGCATGGCTTCAAGTAGGAGGGAATCTTACAGCGGCAATTGGGACGACAAGAGGATTTATAGGTGAAGAGAAAGTTGAATCGGAGATTGTAATTGTAGGAAGCTCATTACAAGCCCTCGGGTATATATTGCAAATGATAGCGAGTAATGAAACCGAAGATAAAGGTGAAAAAGAAAATCAAAATATGTGTTTGGAGAAAAAAAGTGAAATGCTCGATAAAAAGGGCATTGAGTTATTAGCGTTAGGGAATATATCAAATGTAATAGGGACATATTTTAATATAAATGAACAATTGAAAGAGAATGATTATCTTATAATTGTAGGGAATAGCTTACAATCGATTGGAGCTTTTTTAGGAGTAGAAGCGGCTTTGCTTCAGATGAAAATGTTGCAGAAAATTATAGTAATAGGAAATTCTCTGCAAAGTTTAGGCGCTGGACTTCAAGCGTATCAAGGTATTGTTAATGTAATGCAGAATAGTATAGAAAATGAAGACAGTAAGGTTGATAAGAAAGATGAGAGAATAATAGCACTTATTGGTGTTTGGATACAAGCGATAGGAACTGCTATTTCGGCAATTGGATTAACTATAATAGAGAAGGAAGAAAGGTTAGAAAAAATAATGTGAAATTGTTCATGTAAAGATGGTATGTAAAATTTCAATTTTACATAAGTAGAAAAGTTGAAGTGGTAGGTTTTTTTGCATTGAAATAGAATATATAATAGTAGAACAGTGATTAGTGGTTAATAAAAATATCGGAAATGCAAAAGTAATTAGTGTTTATAGCATATGGAAAGAGAAAAATACAAAACAAGGAGTTTTCAAGAGATGATGTATTTGTTGGCAATTCTTTTACCGCCTGTAGCCGTATTATTTTGCGGAAAACCATTTCAAGCAATAATTAATTTCATATTAACATTAATATTTTGGGTTCCAGGTGTTATTCATGCGATATTAGTTGTACATGATAAAAAAGCAGATCGGCGTTTAAAAAAACAAATTCAAGCATATGATGAAATAAATAAGAAGAACAGAAGATAGCTGAGTTGTGAAAGGTTTTAAAAAGAAAGGGGGGGACTACCTCCTTTCTTTTTTCATTCTGGTTAAGTTTAAATTTTAGTGTAGCGGTAAGAATTTTTAATATAAGTATTGTGATAATTCGTTTTAGAGTGTGCGTTTAATAAACCGGTGTAAATGTTTTTAGGGACGTTAAAGAAATCATACATTCCATTCTTTAATTGAATGCGTAAAATCATAGAAAAAGGATTATAGCCAACAGCAACTATAGTTTTTGAAATCACGGGAGATAGCTCCATCATTACGCAACTCCTCACTTTTCATTTTTAATAATTTCTTATAGATGTTGAGGTTGTGGTGTTGAAAGCTTTATAATTAAAGAGGTATTATACTTATATGCAATATATTAAATGTTCGTTATACGTAATTATAAAGAAGTTCACACGAAGTACATATCGTTGTGCTATTTTTATTTCACCTTTGATTTATAAATAAGAAAATATTGACCATTTGAAAAAAAGGTATATTATTTATACGAGGTATTAAAAATTCACTTTTTACATTCTATGCTTAAAGGGGCAGCATTATTAGAAAAATAGAAGTGAAAATACTTTGTATAAGAAGCATTCTAAAATTTATAATCTGTGAATTAGGAAAATATTGAATGCTCCAGGTCAATATAATTTCTTAATTAAATTCATTTTAGAAAGTGACC
Source organism: Bacillus sp. LSHTCR4 (assembly GCF_057197025.1). NCBI lineage: Bacteria > Bacillati > Bacillota > Bacilli > Caryophanales > Bacillaceae > Bacillus > Bacillus sp. LSHTCR4. The sequence continues at coordinate 1,301,617 of NZ_JBXUNO010000001.1, forward strand.
TCAATATTTTTAAGTAAATCAACGGGAGAATTGAAAGGCAGGAGAAAGTAACATGTCAGAAAATTATCGTTCTCGAGAGGAGCGACGACAAGTTAAAAAGAAAAAACAACCAGCTTCTAAAACACAAAAACCAAAAGGTAAAACATCATTCTTTCGCAAGTTTTTAATTACTTGTTTATTACTTGGTATTGTTGGTTTAGTGGCGGGGGTTGCTACCTTTTTTGTAATGATTAAGGACGCACCAAAACTTGAGAAAGCAAAACTTGTTAATCCGTTATCCTCAAAAATTTATGATAAAAATGGCGATTTGGTATATGAATACGGGAAAGAAAAACGGACGAATGTTACGTATGATCAAATTCCTAAATTAGTAGAAAATGCATTTTTAGCAACAGAAGATGCACGTTTTTACGAGCATAGCGGAGTAGACTTTAAAGGTACTGCCCGTGCTGTTTTGGTGAGTCTTAAAGGAGATTACGGTTCACAAGGTGGAAGTACGATCACACAGCAAGTTATTAAAAACTACTTCTTATCGATGGAAAAAACATCAAAACGTAAAGTTCAGGAAATATATTTAGCGTATAAGCTAGAACAACAATATTCAAAACATGAAATTTTAGAAATGTATTTAAATAAAATTAACTTAGGAAACCGTTCATATGGAATCGCAACAGCAGCACAAAACTACTATGGTAAAGAATTGAAAGATTTAACATTACCAGAAGTTGCGATGCTTGCAGGGTTACCGAAAGCACCAAATAACTATGATCCAACGAAAAAAGAAAATGTTCAAAGGGCTACAGAAAGAAGAAATGTTGTTCTAAACTTAATGAATCGACATGGATATATAACAAAACAGGAAATGGAAGAAGCATCAAAAGTTGACGTAGAAAAGGGACTCAAGCCTGCAACTCAACTTCAAGCAATGCCATACCCTGCATTTATGGATGCAGTTGTGAAAGAAGTAGAAAAAGAATTGCCCGATGCTAATATTGGCTCTGATGGTTTAGAAATTCATACAACTTTGGATCCAAAAGCACAGGAATTAGCTGACAATATTTTAAATACAAATATTATTAATTATCCAAATGATAAATTCCAAGGTGCTTTCACATTTATGGATACGAAAACAGGTGAGGTTCGTGCTATAGGTAGTGGTCGCGGTGAAAATAAAGCAGTATTTAAAGGGCATAATATGGCAATTGAATTAGATCGTGCAGCTGGTTCAACTATGAAGCCAATCTTTGATTACGGTCCTGCAATTGAATACTTAAAATGGGCTACGTATCATCAAATTGATGATTCTCCATTTAAATATTCAACTGGACAAGAACTTCGAAATGCGGACAGAACTCATTTAGGCCCAATTACGATGCGTGAAGCGTTAAAAATGTCACGTAACGTTCCAGCAGTTAAAACTGCAAAAGAAGTAGGACTTAATAAATCAAAAGAATTCTCTGAGAAATTAGGTATTACATTTGATTCAACACCGAAAGAATCTACAGCGATTGGTACAAACGAAGTATCACCAACTGAAATGGCGGGTGCTTATGCGACATTTGGTAATGGTGGAAAGTATGCAAAACCACATTTTGTTAAGAAAATAGTTTATCCAGACGGCAAATCACAAAGTTTTGAGCAAAAACCAAAACAAGTTATAGCTGATTCTACAGCATATATGATTACTGATATGCTTCGCTCAGTAGTAACATCAGGTACTGGTACAGCAGCAAATATTAGTTCTTTAGACGTAGCTGGTAAGACGGGTACAACAAACTATGATTCAAAACAATTAGCGAAATTTAACATTCCAGAAAGTGCAACTCGTGATAGTTGGTTTGCAGGTTATACACCGCAGTATACGATGGCAGTATGGACTGGGTATATGAAAGATGGGAAAGACGAGTATATTAGTAGTAAAAATACAAAAATTGCACAGTTGATCTTTAAAGAAATGATGAGTGAAATGGCTACTGATAAATCACGCTTTAAAATGCCAAGTACTGTTATTCAAGAAGGTAGTGAGCTACGTATAAAAGGTGAAAAACGTGATTCTTCTCCAAATACGAGCGTACCGGACACGACAGAAAAACCAAAACAAGACCAGCAACAAAAAACTGAAGACGAGAAAAAGCAAGAAGAAGAAAAGAAACAAGAAGAACTGAAAAAACAAGAAGAACAAAAGCAACAAGAGGAACTTAAGAAGCAAGAAGAACAAAAGAAACTAGAAGAGCAAAAGAAACAAGAAGAAGAAAAGAAACAAAATGAACAAAATAATGGTAACGGTCAAGGAACGACACCTCCAGCAAATAACGGAGGAGGTCAAGGAAATACGACACCTCCAGCAAATAACGGGGGAGGCCAAGGAAATACGACACCTCCAGCAAATAACGGAGGAGGCCAAGGAAATACGACACCTCCAGCAAATAACGGAGGAGGCCAAGGGAATACGACACCTCCAGCAAATAATGGAGGAGGCCAAGGAAATACAACTCCACCAGCGACCACACAACCAGAGACTGGCGGTAATGCAGGAGAGGCCCCTGCTAATAATGGACAATAAGAAAAGTTTATAAAAAATATTAAAAAGTACTTAAGATTTGTAAATATTACAATCTTAAGTGCTTTTTTCTTTTAAATGCAGTAGCTATGAGACAATGTATTTTAAATATTAAAAGTACCATAGAAGTTTTGAAAATAAATTGAAGGAAAATGATAAAAAATTTGAGATTGAGGTAACGGAGGATAAGCGTGGCTTTGAAAGGGGGTACTACTTGGATGTGCGCCATGATGCCAAAATGAGGGAGTAATTTGACCGGGAATTTGATAGTGTTGCCCAGTTGCGGGAAGTTCAATACCGACATCGGAACTAGCTGTATGAACAGCGGGAACGTGTATTTCGGGGGTCGAAGGAACTACGGCAGTTACTCTTGATGATACCCACATAATAATATTCACTCCTAAGTTGCGATAATAAAGTAGTATATTCTTTTCACACATATAAAGGTACAAATAAATGGGACTTTAGGCTAAAACATACGTATAAAGTTGTAAGACCAATTTAAATTGGTTTTGGACCATTTATTATAAAAAGATACGTCTATTTACGGAAGGAAAAGGAACGAAGAAACTGTAAAATGGAGGTGTTAATTGCAATAACTTACGTGTTTATGGAGGAATATGAATGGAACGATTATGGACGAAATCATTTATTCAAATGACTTTCGCAATGTTATTTTTATTTACAGGATTTTATTTACTAGTTCCAACGCTCCCGCTCTTTATTAAAGAGATAGGTGGTAATGAATCACAAGTCGGACTTATGATGGGAATGTTTACAATAGCAGCAGTTGTAATACGACCGATTATTGGAGGGATGTTGGATCAATATGGTAGAAGATCCTTTATTATTTTCGGGCTCATCTTTTTTGGGTTAACGATGTACTCTTATAATTTAGCGACGACAATTGTCCTTTTAGCTGTTTTACGTGTTATTCACGGAGTAACATGGGCTGTTTCTACAACAGCTGTTGGAACAGCGATAACTGACATGATTCCAGATTCACGCCGTGGTGAAGGTATGGGTTGGTATGGGATGGCTATGACGATTGCAATGGCAATTGGCCCAATGATTGGATTATCAGTTGTACAAAATTATTCATTTCACGGCCTTTTCTTATTAGCAACTCTTTTATCCTTTATGGCAGTCTTATTATCGTTAATGACGAAAATGACATTCATACCACAAAAAGGAAAAGGGAAAATGCAACTGTTTGAAAAATCCGTTCTATCCATTACGATAGTTGTATTCTTTTTATCATTTGCATATGGAGGCATTACGACGTTTTTACCGCTATTTGCATCGTCAATTGATGTGAATCCTGGGACATTCTTTCTTGTATATGCAATTGCTTTAACGATCGTAAGGCCAATTTCAGGAAAACTATTAGATAAGTATGGAGAAGTATTTATCATACTTCCGGCACTATGTATTACTATTATTGCAATAGTTGTATTAACGATTTCAAATGATTTAACAGGTGTAGTTATCGCAGCTACATTATATGGTGTTGGATTCGGTTCAGCACAGCCAGCATTGCAAGCAGCGATGCTTACAATTGTTGACCCGAGTAAACGAGGAGTTGCTAACGCTTCGTTCTTTACCGCATTTGATTTAGGGATTGGACTTGGTGCGATTTTACTTGGAGTTGTTTCGCAAATGTTTGGTTACCGTATTTTATTTGCTGGCAGTGCCATTTCAGGATTGATTGCTCTCATTATTTTTGTCTTTTTTGTAAAACAGCAATTAGGTAAAAAGAATTTGCGTAAACTGGAGGAATAAAGATGAAAATTTCAATTGATCATAAAGCTCTACAATGGTTTAAAGAAGAATTACGTATAAAGCATGGTGAATCTATACGGTTTAATGTAAGATACGGGGGAGATAGCTCCATCCAGCCTGGCTATTCTTTAGGGATTGTTGCAGAGAAACCAGATGGGGAAATCGTATCAGTTGAGAAGGAAGGTATTTTATTTTTTGTGGATGTTGATGATCTTTGGTACTTTCAAAACTATGATTTAGTTGTAGGTTACCATGAGAAAAAGGAAGAAATTCAATTTAATTATGTAAAATAATAACTTTATTAAAAATGAATAAGTTTTATATAAAAATTATATTTAAGAGATAGTGAAATAAATATCATATAGTAACGAGCTGTATTTATGTACAGCTCGTTTTTTCTATTTCGTAAATAAAATTAGAATAATTGTATATTTGGCGGTGTTATATGGAAAATCTTTATATTTTGTTTTTGAAAATATACAAAGAAGTCTATTCTTTCTTTATAAAACATAAGAATTATTTTCAAAAAATTGTATTGTTACAGTAAGAAAAGTATAGGAAACTTATCATTATAAAATAAATTGAAATCTTCTAAAAACTCTGATACATTGAAATAGAAATGTAGTTTCACAATATTGTAAAGGCTTACAGTTATGTGCACGAAGATCTATTAGGATTGGAGGAAATAATGATGAAAGCTGAAGAAAAATTTTCCCCGGGATTAGATGGTGTAGTGGCAGCGGAGACGAAGATTTCGTTTCTTGACACAGTGAAAGGTGAAATTGTAATTCAAGGGTATGATTTAATCGAACTCTCAAAAACAAAAGAGTATTTAGACATTGTGCACCTTTTATTGGAAGAACATCTACCGAATGAAGATGAAAAAGCAACACTTGAAAAGAAATTAAAAGAAGAATACGCGGTACCAGAAGGTGTATTCAACGTACTGAAGGCATTACCGAAAGAAACGCACCCTATGGATGGATTGCGTACAGGTGTGTCCGCATTAGCTGGTTACGATCATGATATTGAAAACCGCTCGTTAGAAGTAAACAAAAGCCGCGGATACAAATTATTGAGTAAAGTACCAAACATAGTAGCGAATAGCTATCATATTTTAAATAATGAAGAGCCAATTGAACCACTTAAGGAATTATCATATAGCGCGAATTTCTTCTATATGTTAACAGGTAAAAAACCAACTGAACTTGAGGAGAAGATCTTTGATCGTTCCCTTGTTTTATATAGTGAACATGAAATGCCAAACTCTACATTTACAGCGCGCGTTATTGCATCTACGCAATCCGACTTATATGGTGCTTTAACAGGTGCGGTTGCATCTTTAAAAGGTAGCTTACATGGCGGTGCGAACGAAGCGGTTATGTACATGCTTTTAGAAGCTGGTAATGTTGAAAAGTTTGAAGAGTTATTACAGAAGAAACTATATAACAAAGAAAAAATTATGGGCTTTGGACACCGTGTATATATGAAGAAGATGGATCCAAGAGCTTTAATGATGAAGGAAGCTTTAAAGCAGTTATGTGATGTAAAAGGTGATTATACACTATATGAAATGTGTGAAGCTGGAGAAAAGATTATGGAGAAGGAAAAAGGAATTTATCCAAACCTTGATTATTACGCAGCTCCAGTATATTGGATGCTTGGTATTCCAATTCAACTGTACACACCAATCTTCTTTAGTTCTAGAACAGTAGGACTATGTGCGCACGTTATCGAGCAACATACGAACAATCGTTTGTTCCGTCCACGTGTAAATTATATTGGCGAGCGACATGTGCTTAGTAAATAAGAACAACTGGGGAGTTGTTAGCGCCGCCCGCCAGATGGGTGTTTGACCGACACCCATCATTAATAATAACGAATTTTCGACAGAAAGGGAAGGATAGCATGATTAAAACAAATGAAATTAAACAAAAAGATGCATTATTAGAAGAGATTACGGATTATGTATTAAATAAAGAGGTAACAAGTGCAGAAGCATTCAGTACTGCTCGTTACGTATTACTTGATACACTTGGATGCGGAATTTTAGCGCTACAATATCCAGAGTGTACGAAATTATTAGGACCAGTTGTACCAGGAACAATCGTGCCAAATGGTACACGAGTACCAGGTACGTCTTATGTACTAGATCCAGTAAAAGGTGCATTTAATATCGGATGTATGATCCGTTGGTTAGACTATAACGATACTTGGCTTGCAGCAGAGTGGGGACATCCATCTGATAACTTAGGAGGAATTTTAGCAGTTGCAGATTATATTAGCCGTGTTCGTATTTCAGAAGGAAAAGAACCGTTAAAAGTACGTGAAGTATTAGAAATGATGATTAAAGCTCATGAAATTCAAGGTGTACTTGCTTTAGAAAACAGCTTAAACCGTGTTGGTCTTGACCACGTATTATATGTAAAAGTAGCAACAACTGCTGTAGTTGCGAAAATGCTTGGTGGAACACGTGAAGAAATCTTTAATGCATTATCACATGCGTGGATTGATAATTCTAGTCTTCGTACATATCGTCATGCTCCAAATACTGGATCACGTAAATCATGGGCAGCAGGTGACGCGACGAGCCGCGGTGTTCATCTTGCAATGACTGCTCTAAAAGGTGAAATGGGTTATCCTACAGCATTATCTGCACCAGGATGGGGATTCCAAGATGTATTATTCAATAAACAAGAATTAAAATTAGCTAGACCATTAGAGTCTTATGTAATGGAAAATGTATTATTTAAAGTTTCATATCCAGCAGAATTCCATGCACAAACAGCTGCAGAATGTGCTGTGAAATTACATCCGGAAATTAAAGAAAGATTAGATGAAATTGACCGTATTACAATTACAACTCATGAATCAGCAATTCGTATTATTGATAAAGAAGGTCCATTAAATAACCCAGCTGATCGTGATCATTGCTTACAATACATTACGGCAATTGGTTTATTAAAAGGAGATATTGTTGCGGACGATTACGAGGATGCAGTAGCAAATGATCCACGTGTAGATGAATTACGTAATAAGATGGTTGTTGTTGAAAACAAACAGTACAGTTTAGATTACCTTGACCCGAACAAGCGCTCAATCGCCAACGCTGTTCAAGTTCATTTCAAGGATGGCACTGTAACAGAGAGCGTGGAATGTGAATATCCACTTGGACACCGTTTCCGTAGAGACGAAGCGATTCCAAAAGTTGTTCAAAAATTCACTGCGAATATGGCAGGTCATTATTCTAATAAGCAACAAGAACAAATTCATGAAGTTTGTTTAAATGAAGAAAAACTAGAAAATATGAATGTAAACGAATTCGTAGATCTATTCTTAATTTAATAATAGGGGGAATCTAGAATGGCTTGGGTTGTGGATAAACAGTCAACACAAGAAGAGCTTGCGAATCGCTTCCGAGCTTTAGTAGAAGCAAATGAAATTTTGCAAATTCCAGGTGCTCATGACGCAATGGCAGCTTTAGTTGCGAAAAATACAGGTTTTTCAGCTCTTTATTTATCGGGAGCTGCTTATACTGCAAGTAAAGGGCTACCGGATTTAGGAATCGTAACGTCTACTGAAGTAGCAGAGAGAGCAAGAGATTTAGTAAGAGCTACAGATTTACCTGTTCTTGTTGACATTGATACAGGGTTTGGTGGTGTATTAAATGTAGCGAGAACTGCTGTAGAAATGGTGGAAGCGAAAGTAGCAGCTGTCCAAATTGAAGATCAGCAATTACCAAAGAAATGTGGCCATTTAAATGGTAAGAAACTCGTTACGACAGAAGAATTAGTTCAAAAAATTAAAGCGATTAAAGAAGTTGCACCGAGCTTGTATATTGTAGCACGCACAGATGCTCGTGGTGTAGAAGGATTAGATGAAGCAATTGAAAGAGCAAATGCATATGTAAAAGCAGGTGCAGACGCAATTTTCCCAGAAGCGCTACAATCAGAAGAGGAATTCCGTCTATTTAATAGCAAGGTAAATGCACCTTTATTAGCGAATATGACTGAATTCGGAAAAACACCGTATTATAGTGCAGAAGAATTTGCGAATATGGGCTTCCAAATGGTTATTTATCCTGTAACTTCACTTCGCGTAGCAGCGAAAGCATATGAGAATGTGTTTACTTTAATTAAGGAAACAGGTTCTCAAAAAGATGCACTTTCTAATATGCAAACGAGAAGTGAGTTATATGAAACAATTTCATATCATGACTTTGAAGAGTTAGATACTGGTATTGCAAAAACAGTATTATCAGAGGATCAATAGATACAACAACTAAGGCGATGAGAATACATCTTTAGCAAGACGAACTGCTTGATGTGAAAATTCATCGCCTTCTGTTTTCAAAAATAAGATATTCCACTCATCGTAGACGAGCATATGTAGTAGAAAATTAGGCCGAAATGATAGGGGGATTCAGATGGAGAAAACGAAGTTACCATGGGATGAATTTTTTTCACTTAATAAAGATATAAATCATACTTACTTTACACCAGAAGATTTTTCAGGTGATGAAGATTTAATCGCAAAAACGACAGAACAATTCGTTAAACAAGAAATTGTTCCACAAATGGAGAATATTGAACAACATAACTATAAAGTTTCTCGTCAATTATTTGAGAAAGCTGGGGAACTTGGATTATTAAGTATCGAGGTCCCAGAAGAATATGGCGGATTCGAATTAGGAAAGGCAGTTTCAGGGCTTGTAGCAGAAAAAATGGGATACGCTGGTGCATTTAGCGTTTCATTTAATATACACGCTGGTGTAGGTACATTGCCTTACATATATTACGGAACGAAAGAACAAAAAGAAAAATATTTGCCGAAAATTGCGTCTGGAGAATGGATTGGCGCTTATGCTTTAACTGAGCCAAATGCTGGTTCTGATGCTTTAAGTGCAAAAACGAGTGCAGTATTAAATAAAGATGGAACTGCTTGGAAGTTAAATGGTGAGAAGCAGTGGATTACAAATGCTCATATGGCAGATGTATACGTTGTTTTTGCGAAGACAAATAAAGGAATGACAGCGTTTATTGTCGAAAGAACATGTGAAGGTGTATCCATTGGACTAGAAGAAAAGAAAATGGGGATTAAAGGTTCTTCAACAGCGACTCTTATTTTAGAAGATGTTGTCATCCCTGCAGAAAATGTTTTAGGGGAAGTTGGGAAAGGGCATCACGTAGCTCTTAATATTCTTAACTTTGCTAGATTAAAACTTGCCTTTGGAAATATTGGAACAGCAAAGCAAGCAATTGGATTGTCCGTTCAATACGGAAAAGAACGTAAACAGTTCCAAACGGAATTAGTAGACTTTACGATGATTCAAGAGAAAATTGCAAATATGATCATTGCTACCTATGGAGCAGAAAGTGCAGCGTATCGTACAGCAGGTGTAATTGATGAAGCAATTCATGAGAGCGATGAAGATCTTATGAAGAAAATGTCTCAATTTGCAATTGAATGTGCACTAAATAAAGTAAATGCTTCTGAAACACTTGGTCACATCGTAGATGAAGCTGTACAAATTCATGGTGGTTACGGTTATATGCAAGAATACGAAGTAGAACGTTTATATCGTGACGCTCGAATTAGTCGTATTTTTGAAGGAACGAATGAGATTAACAGATTAACAGTTGCCAAAATGTTAATGAAACAAATGGAACAAATTGAAGATACTGAAGTAGAGATTGATGTAGCAAATGTCGAAAGAAACCATCGTTACATTTTATTAGCGAAAAAATTGTTGAAACAATCTTTGAAAACGCTCTCTAAAACTCCAGGGCTAAAAATTGATCAAGAGCAAGAATATTCACGTGTATTATCAAATATGTTAACGGACGTGTACGTCATGGAATCAGCATTTTTACGTACGAGTAAAGCAATTAGTAAAAATGGTGAAGAGAAAGAACGTACGAAACAAATGATAACTGACGTTATTTGTGAAGAAGGCTATCGTAAAGTAGAAGAAGCGGCGATTTCTATACTTTCAGCGGCTGTTACAGAAGAACAAGATAGACACGTAATTTTAGCTGAAATTCGTCAATTATTAGTACCTTTATACACGAACGTATTTACAAAAAAGAGAGAAGTTGCGAAAGCTATTATAAATCGTGGAAAGTATATTGTGTAAATAGGAGGAAAGCGATATGAAAAAGATTGGTTTTATCGGCTTAGGTAACATGGGTCTTCCGATGTCTAAAAATTTAGTTAAATCAAGTTACACAGTATATGGAGTGGATTTAAATAAAGATGCTGAAGCTTCCTTTGAAAAAGAAGGAGGAATTATTGGCTTATCAATCTCAAAATTAGCAGAGACATGCGATGTGATTTTTACAAGTTTACCTTCACCTCGGGCTGTTGAAGCGGTGTATTTTGGACAAGAAGGATTATTTGAAAATAGTCATTCAAATGTAGTTTTAATTGATACAAGTACTGTATCTCCACAGTTAAACAAACAGTTAGAGGAAGCGGCAAAAGAAAAGAAAGTAGACTTTTTAGCAGCACCTGTAAGTGGTGGGGTAATTGGAGCCGAAAACCGTACATTAACGTTTATGGTTGGTGGATCAAAAGAAGTATATGAAAAAACGGAATCTATCATGGGTGTATTAGGTGCAAACATCTTCCATGTTAGTGAGAAAATTGATAGTGGTACAACTGTTAAATTAATTAATAACCTATTAATAGGTTTTTATACAGCTGGTGTGAGTGAAGCATTAACATTAGCGAAAAAGAACAATATGGATTTGGATAAAATGTTTGATATTTTAAATGTAAGTTACGGCCAAAGTAGAATTTATGAGCGCAATTATAAAAGTTTTATTGCATCAGAAAACTACGAGCCAGGTTTTACTGTAAATTTATTAAAGAAAGATTTGGGGTTTGCAGTAGATTTAGCGAAAGAAAGTGAACTTCACTTACCAGTAAGCGAAATGCTATTAAACGTATATGAAGAAGCAAGTGAAGCTGGGTATGGTGAAAACGATATGGCTGCTTTATATAAGAAAGTTAGTGAACAATTAATTTCTAATCAAAAATAATAGATTTATAAACATCATAAAAAAGGAGAGAATAAAATGATTACAACTGAAATTAAACGAGTAAAAAATCATATTAATGGTGAGTGGGTAGAATCTACTGGTACAGAAGTAGAAGCAGTTCCAAATCCGGCGACTGGAAAAATTATCGCTTACGTTCCGCTATCTCCGAAAGAAGATGTTGAAAAAGCTGTTGAAGCAGCAAAAGCAGCATACGAAACATGGTCTAAAGTACCAGTTCCGAATCGTTCAAGACAATTGTATAAATATTTACAGCTTTTACAAGAAAACAAAGAAGAACTTGCAAAAATCATTACGCTAGAAAATGGTAAAACATTAACGGATGCAACTGGTGAAGTGCAGCGTGGTATTGAAGCGGTAGAACTTGCAACGTCAGCACCAAATTTAATGATGGGACAAGCACTTCCGAATATTGCTAGCGGCATTGATGGATCAATTTGGCGCTACCCAATCGGAGTTGTCGCTGGTATTACACCGTTTAACTTCCCGATGATGATTCCATTATGGATGTTCCCACTTGCAATTGCTTGCGGTAATACATTCGTATTAAAAACATCTGAAAGAACGCCACTTTTAGCAGAGCGACTTGTAGAGTTATTCTATGAAGCTGGCTTCCCGAAAGGCGTATTAAATTTAGTGCAAGGCGGAAAAGATGTTGTAAATAGCATTTTAGAAAATAAAGATATTCAAGCTGTTTCGTTCGTTGGATCTGAGCCGGTAGCTCGTTACGTATATGAAACAGGTACGAAACACGGAAAACGTGTACAAGCATTAGCTGGTGCAAAAAACCATGCGATTGTTATGCCAGATTGCAATCTAGAGAAAACAGTACAAGGTGTAATTGGATCTGCATTTGCAAGTAGCGGAGAACGCTGCATGGCATGTTCAGTAGTAGCAGTAGTTGATGAAATTGCGGATGAATTCATCGACGTACTAGTAGCAGAGACGAAGAAGTTAAAAGTAGGTGACGGTTTCCACGAAGATAATTATGTTGGACCATTAATTCGTGAATCTCATAAAGAGCGTGTATTAGGCTATATTAACAGCGGTGTAGCAGATGGGGCTACTTTATTAGTAGATGGCCGTAAAATTAAGGAAGAAGTTGGAGAAGGTTACTTTGTAGGTGCGACAATCTTTGATGGTGTAAATCAAGAAATGAAAATTTGGCAAGATGAGATTTTTGCTCCAGTATTAAGCATTGTGCGTGTTAAAGATTTAGAAGAAGGTATTAAACTAACAAATCAATCTAAATTTGCAAATGGTGCGGTTATTTATACATCAAACGGTAAACATGCACAAACGTTCCGTGATAACATCGATGCGGGTATGATCGGTGTAAACGTAAACGTTCCAGCACCAATGGCATTCTTCGCATTCGCGGGGAATAAAGCTTCATTCTTTGGTGATTTAGGTACAAATGGTACAGACGGCGTTCAATTCTATACACGTAAAAAAGTTGTCACTGAGCGCTGGTTTTAATAAAGAGTAAACAGCTAAATCAGTTGTTAAATGAAAAACACCACCCTGAAAATGTGGTGTTTTTCGTCTTGTTAATTACTTTTTTCAAAAGCGAGTTTAATGCCGAAACCAATTAAGACGATTCCTGTTAACCCTTGAATATAACGTTGTGTCTTCGGTTTTTTCATAAAAGCACTAATTTTATCAATTAAAAATATATAAAAAGCGAACCATATAACTGTTAAAACTAGGTAAGTAAGGCCCATTATGAGAAGTTGGATAAACGTATTATGATTTGGATTTAAAAATTGCGGTAAAAATGTTAAAAAGAAGACTGCAATTTTAGGGTTTAATAAATTTGTAAGAAACCCTTGGCGAAAATAAGAAGAATGCTCGTTTTCATTATTCAAAGATATATCATTCGTAGCAACACCTTCTTTGTTTCTTACTGCTAAAAGAGCTTTAATACCAATATAAATTAAATATAGAGCTCCAACATACTTGAAAATAGAAAATAAAAGAGCTGACTTTACAATAAGTGCGGAAAGTCCAATTACTGCTGCTAAAGTATGAATTAATAGTGCAACACATGTGCCGAACACTGTTTTTACCCCGCCCACCTTACCGGCAACTAATGTATTTTTCGTAGCCATTGCAGTGTCAGGACCGGGTAAAATAATAAGACAAATAGACATAATGATGAAAAGAAAATAATTTTCAATCATAGTCGCTCCTCCTTTGTTATTTTTAGAATATTTGATTAAAATCAGTGTAGCACACATTTCGATTTAATAAAATTAAATTTTATTAAAAATTATTAAATGGTAAAGAGGCTATAGAGTCGTGTAATGACATGACTCTATAGCCTCAGGTTTATCCCGTATAAACGGGCGATTGGAGAGGGTTAACCCACCACTTATGAAAGTTTTACTTTATGCGTTAAGTAAGTTAAAGAATCTATTTACATCTTCTTCTGAAACATCACTTAACTGTTTATATTTATAATTCGGATTTTGGTCTTTATCAACGACAACGGATCGTACTCCTTCAAAGAAATCGTCATGTCTCATGAAGTTTTTAGCAAGTACAAGGTCAGTAGCGAAACATTCTTCAACGGACTTATCTTGTCCATCAATAAACTGTTTTAATGTTACTTTTAGTGAAATAGGAGATTTTGATAATAACGTTTCTTTCGTTTGTAAAGCAAAGGAACTTTGATCTTTCTCTAATGAATGAATAATTTCTTCAATTGTATCGAATGCAAAATGTGAATTAATTTCTTCTAATGAAGGGGCAAGCTCACTTTCTAATTTTGGAGCAGTTGCAAATGTACGAATGACTTCTTTTAAATGAGTATGTACATCATCTTCTTTATGCCAATTTACACTTTCCAGTTCAGTAAGGAAATTTGGTAATGAATCAGATTCCATAAAATAATCAGCAGCGTTTATAAATAATACGTCAGAAGCTTTTAAAATAGATGCTGTTAAAGCGACATAGCGGCCAGCAAACCCTGGAGCTTTATTTAAGAAATAAGCAGCACCGACGTCTGGAAAGAAGCCAATATTCATCTCAGGCATTGCCCATTTCGTACGCTCAGTTACAATTCGATATTTCGCACCATTTGTAAGACCAACACCACCACCCATTACAATTCCATCTAAACAAGCGATAATCGGTTTTTTATATTGATAAATATATGTATCAATTTCATACTCCTCTTCAAAAAAACGTTCCGCATGCTGCAATGCAGCTTCATTTGAACGTGCTTCATAAAGAGTTTTAATGTCGCCACCTGCACAAAAACCTTTTGTGCCAGCACCTTTTAAAATGATAATCTCAATTCGCTCGTCATTTTCCCACTCTTTCAGTTTTTGCCCAATTGGTTGCAACATGTCATAAGATAAAGAATTAAGTGCTTTTGGGCGGTTTAAAGTAATTGATGCAACGCCGTTTTTACTAACGGAAAATAAAACGTGTTCAGTCATAATTCATCCTCCCTTACATATCTTCTTATTCTTAATTCTTGATACGTACTGAAATGTCCTTTATAAATTTTGTCTAAAGTTGGCGGTACATGTTAATTTGTACACTGCATATTTTGACGAGTTATATTTGCAGGATTTTGGAGGTTGAAAATGAATATTACAACATTACTGTAATTGTAATTATTTGAAGTTAACATGAGAAACACGCTATTATATAGGTGTAAATTATACATAATCACTTCGAAAAGAATATTTGAAGTAATTATAATGAAAGAAAAATTGCTTTTCATTAGAAATAGAGAAAGGAGAAATCGGAATGCCAGTACCTTTACTATTGTCGGTGATTATTTTGTCTTCTTTAATAATAGGGATAACGCAGTATTTTCATCATACAGATACGACAGAGGAAGTGAAGGATAAAGTACGACTTGTATTTCCGATTTTTATCATATCTATTTCTTTTTGCATTCTATTAAATAAGGATGGGTACATTGTCGCAGTATTTTCATTTTTTGTAGCGATTGTTTTCATTACAGTTTTATATTATGTAATGAAAGACTTTATCCAAAAATAAAGATGTCACATGAGACATCTTTATTTTTGTAACGAATAAAATTTCACATACCGTATTGTATGTGAAAATAAAAAAACATATGGCAATAGAAAAGTATGTACTTTACCGTGTATTTACTTGTCAATCTTGCATAGCCAATATACTATTAATAGTGTAGAGATTAGAAAAAGGGGTTGTATCTATCATGAAATTTGAGATGCACACAAAAATTATTTCAAATGAAAAAGAAGTAAGATTACATATAGAAGAAAACATATTTCAATTAAAATTGGATGGTTATCACTTATTTACAGTTCAAGAAATATTACCTTTATATAAATCAAATGAAGAAAGAATTGGTAGTGCAATGATACAAAAGTTAGAATGGGAGAACGGAAAAACTACAATAAACTATCAACTTGTATCACTAAATTCAGTAAATTAAAAGGAGCAGGAAACCATGAAGTTATTTCATACAGCGGATTGGCATTTAGGAAAGCTTGTTCATGGCGTATATATGACTGAAGATCAAAAGATTGTATTAGATCAGTTTGTACAAGCCGTTGAAGAAGAAAAACCAGATGCCGTAATTATTGCAGGGGATTTATATGACCGAGCAATTCCACCTACAGAAGCAGTAGACTTATTAAATGATGTGCTGCAAAAAATAGTGATTGATTTACAAACGCCAGTTATTGCAGTTGCTGGAAACCATGATAGTCCAGATCGTATTCATTTTGGAAGTAGTTTAATGAAGAAACAAGGATTATTTATTGTGGGGCAATTCCAATTTCCTTATGAACCAATTATATTAAATGATGAACATGGCGAGGTTCACTTCCATCTCGTTCCATATGCGGATCCAAGTATAGTTAGACATGTATTGAAAAATGAAGACGTACGTTCTCATGATGATGCGATGCGTATTTTTATGAATGAGCTTTCTGAAACAATGGATAAAGAAGCGAGACATGTATTTGTTGGTCATGCATTTGTAACTTCTGCTGGAGAGGCGGAAGAGAATACAAGTGATGCTGAACGACCGCTTTCAATTGGTGGTGCTGAATACGTAAATAGTCATTATTTTGATAAGTTTCATTACACAGCGCTTGGACATTTACATCAAGCGCATTTCGTACGTAATGAGACAATTCGATATTCAGGTTCGCCACTTGCGTATTCTATTTCTGAAGAAAAACATAAAAAAGGATACTATATTGTGGAGCTGAACGAGCAAGGTGAAGCAACAATTGAAAAAAGGTTACTTACACCACGTCGTAAAATGCGAACAGTAGAAGCGAAAATAGATGAATTATTACAACATCCAGTAAGTGAAGATTACGTGTTTGTAAAATTATTAGATGAAAATCCTGTCTTGCAGCCAATGGAAAAAATACGCTCTGTATATCCAAATGCAATGCATGTTGAAAGATCCATTCAAAGACAAGAGTTCACAGAGTCAAATGAAGTAACTGTTTCAAGACATAAAATGGATGATTTATCACTATTAAAAGCTTTTTATAAAGAAATGAAAGGTTTAGATTTATCAGAAGAGAAAGAACGTCTATTTGTAGAAGTATTACAAACAGTGCAAGAACGGGAAGGTGAACGAGGATGAGACCGATTCAGCTTATTATGACGGCATTTGGCCCATATAAACAAAAAGAAGTAATTGATTTTGACGATCTGGGAGAGCATCGTATTTTCGCCATTTCTGGGAACACGGGCGCTGGAAAGACAACGATTTTTGATGCGATTTGTTATGTATTATATGGTGAAGCAAGCGGAGAAGAACGAAGTGATACGAGTATGCTCCGCAGTCAATTTGCTGATGATAATGTGTATACAAGCGTAGAATTAACCTTTCAGCTAAAAGGGAAACGCTATGAAATAAAACGACAACTGGGACATAAAAAACAAGGGAACAAGACGATTACGGGACATGCAGTAGAATTATATGAAGTAATTGATGAAGAGAAGGTTCCAGCTGTTGATCGTTTTCATGTAACGGATGTAAATAAAAAAGTAGAAGATTTAATTGGTTTAAGTAAACATCAATTTAGTCAAATTGTTATGTTACCGCAAGGGGAATTCCGAAAACTATTAACATCTGAGACTGAAAACAAAGAAGAAATTTTGCGTCGTATTTTTAAAACAGATCGTTATAAGTTAATGCGAGAGTTACTTGATCAAAAACGAAAACAATGGAAAGACGTCTTACAAGAAAAACAAAAAGAGCGAGAGCTACATTTTCGTAATGTTTTTAAATTACCGATCCGAGATGGAGCATTATTAGAGACATTAGTGGAACAAGAGCATGTAAATACGCATCAAGTAGTAGAAGCATTAGAACAAGAAACAGCTGTGTATAAGGCAGAAGTTGAGCAATTACAAGTAGAACAAGATGTTCAAACGAAGCAATTAAAGGATGCTGAAACACGTTTTCACGCAGCGAAGTCTGTAAATGAGAAGTTTATAGATTTACAACAAAAGAATGAGAAATATAATACTTTACAAGAAAATCGTACAGTTATTGAAATGAAAGAAGCATCTTTTAAGCGTGCGGAACAAGCGAAGCGCTTATTACCATTTGAACAATGGCACGAAGAAGCGATGCAAAATGAGCAGAGAGCTGAAAGTTTGTTAAAACAAATTATCGCCAAAAAAGATAATATAATGAGTAATTTTGAACTTGCTCAGGGGAAATATGAAGCAGTAAAGAATAAAGAACCTGAGAGAGAAGATGCAAAAAAACTTGTTCAAAGATTAGAAGAGTTACAATCGATTATTGCATCGTTAGCTGAGAAACAGTTGAATTTACAAAATGCAGAAATTCAAATAGGAAAATTAAAAGAAAGTATGCAAAACTTAGATCGACAATTAGAAGAGCATACAAATCAAAAACAGCTAATGTCTAGTGAATTACAACAACTCGAACAAGCACTTGAGCAATATGTAGCTAAAGTAGAAGAACTAACGAATATGCGAGAAGATGCAAAAGTTTTAAAGCAAGCATATGATGTATGGCAAGAAAAACAAAAATTCGAGAAAGAAAAAGAGGTAGCATATAGTAAGATGCAATTGGCAGTTAGCGCATATGAAAATATGGAACGCCGCTGGTTAAGTGAACAAGCTGGTATATTAGCTCTTCATTTACATGCTGGCGAGTCTTGTCCAGTATGTGGTAGTACGAACCATCCGAAAAAAGCTACAGAGCAAAGTGATGCGATCGATGAAAAAGAGTTAAATGATTTAAGAGACAAGAAGAATCTTGCTGAAAAATTACATATTCAGTTAGAGGAGAAATGGAATTTCTATCACCTTCAATATGAACAGATAATAGTAGAGGTTAAGAAGCGGGGCTATCGCTCAGAGAAATTAGATGAAACATATAGTGCACTTGTTCACAAGGGAAAACAATTAGCAACTGAAGTGAATACGTTAAAGGCAAGTGAAGAAACGCGTAAGCAAACAACTGTGAATATAAAAAGCGTAGAAGAAAAAGTAGATGCACTTCAGAAACAAAAACGTGAGGTAGAAACAGAGCAGCACCGTATCGAAATGGATTATATGCAGCTTCGTACGTCATATGAACATGATAAGAAAAACATTCCTGAAAACTTACAGACAGTCCAAGCTTGGAAAGTTCAATTTGATCAAGCTATGCATGAACTCAGATTAATGGAGGACGAATGGAAGAAAGTGCAGGAAGCGTATCAACATTGGCAAAACGAAAATATACGTATTCAAGCAGAACAGGAAGGTGCTTCTACTCAATTTGAAAGTGCAAAATTGAAGAAAGAAGAGACATTCACGCGCTTTATGAAAGAGCTTGAGCAGAGCGGATTTACAGATCAATCTACGTATAAAGAAGCTAAATTAAGTGATGCTGAGATGGAAATGATACAAAAAGAAATTCAAAGCTATTACTCATCTCTTGAAGTACTTGCGAAACAAATTGAAGAGTTACATGCTGAATTAAAAGATAAAGAGTATATGGATATTACAGCGTTAGGTGAACACATACAAGAACTAGAAATTAATCTTGATATCATTAAAGAAAAACGTCAACGTGCGCAAAATGCGGTAACATATATTTCTGATTTACATGAAAATATTAAACGTATTGATGAGCAAATTCATGAGGAAGAAAAAGCTTTCCAAGAACTTGTTGACTTATATGAAGTAATGAAAGGTGATAACGAAAGCCGTATATCATTTGAACGTTACATCTTAATTGAGTATTTAGAACAAATTGTTCAAATTGCAAACGAACGATTACGTAAATTATCAAATGGACAATTTTATTTAAAACGCAGTGAACGAGTTGAAAAGAGAAATCGCCAAAGTGGATTAGGCTTAGATGTATACGACGCATATACTGGCCAAACACGCGATGTAAAAACATTATCTGGCGGCGAGAAATTTAATGCATCACTTTGTTTAGCGCTTGGAATGGCAGACGTCATTCAAGCGTATGAAGGTGGTATTTCGATTGAAACGATGTTTATTGACGAAGGGTTCGGTTCATTAGATGAGGAGTCATTAACAAAAGCAGTTGACGCCTTAATTGACTTACAAAAATCAGGCCGATTTATTGGTGTAATCTCACACGTTCAAGAGCTGAAAAACGCAATGCCAGCTGTATTAGAAGTAACGAAGCAGAAGGATGGGTGTAGTCAGACTCGGTTTGTGGTGAAGTAAGTTCAATTGTAATTCATATTATTTGCGATTCTTTAGTATAGAACTTTTGATAAAATAAATGCCTCCTCTGTATTGAGGAGGCATTTATTTGTTATTCAGAATTAGATAACTCACTCAGGAGTTATCTGTAGAAGGCGGCGTGTTTTCCAAACGATTATAAGCTTTAAAAGCCGAAATTGCTGATATAACACCACCTACTAAAAATAAAGCTGATCCACTGACTAATATGATACGACTGACATACGTTTCGCGTGCTTCCTCGACTTCCTCCTGTAACGTTGTTGGCATTTGAATTCCCCCTAAACAACATTTATTTTGTAGATAGTATATACAAACGCCTAAAATATGTTAAAATCACTGGATAGTGTTAGGAGGAAATATGTAGTTAGATGTGAATTGTTTGAAAAATCTTCATTACAAATTTATGCGAACTTCACATAGAGCACATATTAAAATTGTATTATGTATATGTACCAAATAAATAAAGTGAATTGAATGTATTTCTGTTTTTAAAAATTTAAAATTCTATTATTTTTATATAAAGGTTTCACATCAGAGTTTTAAATATTTTGGAAATAGATCTAAATAAAAGGAATTCATATAAAAGGGGAATGTCTTATGACAACATATACGAGTGAAATGAAAAAAACTTTAGTTTCAGAAGAAGATGTAGATATTTTAAAAATTATGGCGCATCCAATCCGACTGCAAATTGTAAATGAATTAAGTACAAGAAAAACTTGTAATGTAACACAATTAACAGAGTTACTGAATATTCCACAATCTACTGTTTCACAACATTTATCAAAAATGAAGGGTAAAGTGTTACGAGCAGAGAGAAGAGGTTTAGAAATTTATTATCATATTAACAATTTAAAAGCGAGTAAGATTGTTAATGTTTTAGGATATATAAACTAATGAAGTATTTTCATATAAAATAGCCGCTGCTGGTGAGCAGAGGCTATTTTGTGTTGTTTTATCCCGCGTTAACGGACAGTAAAACTCCCACCTCAAAATTCAGTTGGAGCAAAGAAGTTAGGTGGGAGATCAACTGTCCGTAAACGTCCGATTGGTTCAACTAATAATCAGTGGGGGATGAACAAAACCCCCACTGATTAAAGTTTCACTTTATGTATTCGTATTTAATATTTTATAGTTTTTATGATTTACAATTGTTCGTTCAAATTCAAAAGTACCACCGCTTACATCTGTAATTTCAACTAAGACCGATTCAGTATAAAGTTTTAGTACAGATCCCGTAATCTTTAAATTGTTTCGTTGAAAAAGTATAGTATCCCCTACGTTTGCTTTCATAGTACCTCCTCATTAAAGACAGAAATATTTTTTATTATATATATTAAACCACGTATAGGTATATTAGTGAATATTTAGTTTTATTTATCAAAAAAATATTTGTGGTTTTATAAAAGATAAAGTACATCGTAGTGTGAAAAATTTTTTCTATTTTAATTGGAAAATTAAAATCTTGCAATCTAGTAATGGTATAAATTTAGACATGATTTTTACAAAAAAGATGATATAACAGCTGTAAATCGTATTGAAGCTAAACATTATAAAAACTGCTTATGTATTTAATAAGTAGTTTTTTGTATTTCGTCCTTCGTTTTCTGTAACTGATTCTATGTTTTTGACGCTCTGTCTTGTAAGTGCTTACATAAGCGGAAACATCTTATACAATGAAGGTGTTAAATCAAAAGAGGTGACCAAAATGAACATAAAAAAACAAGACTTAGCGAAAAGCATTGAAATAGAAAGAGGAGGCGGAAAGGTATGAAAAAATCAACTGTTAATCCATGGCTTGTTGTCCTTGGCACAGTCATCGTACAAATGGGGCTTGGAACGATATATACATGGAGTTTATTCAATCAGCCTTTAGTTAGTAAATACGGTTGGAGTCTTAACGCAGTTGCGATAACTTTCTCAATTACTAGTCTTTCCTTAGCATTTTCAACTTTATTTGCGAGTAAATTGCAAGAAAAATGGGGACTTCGTAAACTTATTATGATAGCTGGACTAGCATTAGGACTAGGATTAATACTTAGTTCACAAGCTTCCTCATTGATATTGCTTTATGTACTTGCAGGAGTTGTTGTAGGATATGCAGATGGTACAGCATATATCACTTCACTATCAAATTTAATAAAGTGGTTTCCAGAGCGTAAAGGTTTAATTGCTGGTATTTCTGTCTCTGCATATGGTTCTGGTAGCTTAATCTTTAAATACGTTAACGCACAGTTAATTGAATCAGTTGGTGTATCACAAGCATTTATATATTGGGGTTTAATTGTTACAGCTATGATTGTTCTTGGAGCTTGTTTAATCCATCAAGCTGCTGATCAAGGTGCAGTTCAGGAAACAAAAACTCATGAATATACAACGAAAGAAATGTTAGGCACAAAACAAGTATACTTATTATTCATCATGTTATTTACATCATGTATGAGTGGCTTATACTTAATTGGTATGGTAAAAGATATTGGTGTTCAACTTGTAGGGCTTAGCGCAGCGACAGCAGCTAATGCGGTGGCTATGGTTGCAATATTCAACACTTTAGGTCGTATTATTCTAGGGCCTTTATCAGATAAAATTGGTCGTTTGAAAATCGTTACTGGTACTTTTGTTGTTATGGCGAGTTCAGTATTAGTTCTAAGTTTTGTAGATTTAAATTACGGTATTTACTTTGTATGTGTAGCAAGTGTAGCGTTTTGCTTTGGTGGAAATATCACTATTTTCCCAGCTATTGTTGGTGATTTCTTCGGTATGAAAAACCATAGTAAAAATTACGGAATTGTGTATCAAGGATTTGGATTCGGAGCGCTTGCAGGTTCCTTTATCGGTGCACTTCTAGGTGGATTCAAACCAACCTTCATGGTGATCGGCGTATTATGTGTCGTGTCATTCATTATCGCAATTTTAATTCAAGCACCTAAACAGAAAAAAGAACAAGAAGAAGAATATTGCAGCGTAGCATAAGTATATAAATCTTCTATAACACTATGATTACGAAAAAGCATCCTGTTAAATAGGGTGCTTTTTTTGAATTATTTTAAGGGGGTTATATAATTTTTTGAGACAAAAAAGTGAGTGGAATTGTTATTTGGATTATATTGGAATATAAAAATGGTATATTATATTCGAAATACATATTAAATCTTAAATTATTAACAAGACATGCATTGATAATTGCAAGATATATTTTCAGAAAAATATTGAGAAAGTATATACTTGAGTTTTTTAAAAAGCATTATAAATAAACGTATCTATAGTTTATCTTCTTCAATTTTTACAAAGAGGAGTATGAATTAAAGTATTAATGTAAGTACTTATTAATACTTTTAGATGTAATTGTATTGAAAATTACTAAAAAATTTTATCTGAAAAATAAAAATAGGTTGACAAGTTTATTGAGAAAGATTATCATTTCGGTGTAAGATTATTAAATGAAAAACATTATCAATGAATAATATTTTGATGAAAAGTACACTTGACCAATTACTTTAGTAAGTGTATTATTTTTAACATCGATAATGATAATCATTATCATTAAAATTATCATTTGTTTAATTAGATTAATTTTTAAATGAAAGGATAGAGGAAATGAACTTAGGGGAATTTGATGGGAAAACTGTTTTAGTAACAGGTGCAGCTCAAGGTATAGGTAGTGTTGTTGCCAAAATGTTTTTAGAAAGAGGAGCTACAGTTATTGCGGTTGATCAAAATGAAGAGGGGTTACAAGTACTCTTAAAACAAAATGAATTAAATAAAACACGTATGAAAACATTTCGTTTAGATGTAAGTGATAGTGCTGCTGTTGAAGATATGATAAATCATATTGCAAATGAAATAACGCCAATAGATATATTAGTAAATGTTGCAGGGGTTTTACGTATGGGAGCGATTCACTCGTTAAGTGATGAAGATTGGAATAAAACATTCTCTGTAAATTCTACAGGAGTTTTCTATATGTCCCGAGCAGTAAGCAAACATATGATGCAAAGAAAGTCAGGGGCAATTGTTACAGTTGGTTCAAATGCAGCAAATACGCCGAGAGTGGAGATGGCTGCATATGCTGCATCAAAAGCTGCTACGACGATGTTTATGAAATGTTTAGGTTTAGAACTTGCAGCGTACAACATTCGCTGTAACCTAGTTTCTCCGGGTTCTACTGAAACTGAAATGCAAAGGTTACTATGGGCTGATGAGAATGGGGCAAAAAATATAATTGCGGGCTCTCAAAGTACATATAGACTCGGTATACCGTTACAAAAAATTGCACAGCCTTCAGAAGTTTCCGAAGCGGTATTATTTTTAGCTTCAGATAAAGCAAGCCACATTACAATGCACAATTTATGTGTCGATGGCGGAGCTACATTAGGAGTTTAATAAAAAATTAGGGGGCTAATATACTATGAATGAATTTACGGCTGTAAAGGAACTGTCGGAAAAATTATTAGAAGATTATAAGACTGAATCTTCTTTCTTTTTCGCTTCACCAACTCGAACGATATTGACAGAAGGAGGATTTACTGCAGTAAAGCATCATGAAATTGAAAGTTTCCCAGAGCTTGTGCAAGCAGTGTTACGTAATGCAAAACAAGCAGGAAATCCGAATCCTATCGTTGTCGGTGCCTTGCCATTTGATCGTAGAAAAGAAGTTCAACTTATCGTACCAGAATATAGCAGAATTTCTGAGCGTTTACAATTGGATACAACAAATCAGTTTGAAACAAATGAGAACGTAACATTCGAAATGACGCCAATGCCAGAGCCTGAAGTGTATATGAATGGCGTGAAGCAAGGAGTTGAAAAAATACAGGATGGGCATTTAAAGAAAATCGTTCTATCCAGATCGTTAGATGTTAAATCTTCCAAAAGGATTGATAAGCAAAAACTTCTTCGAGAATTAGCAGAGCATAATAAGCACGGTTATACATTTGCTGTGAATTTATCGAAAGATGAAAACGAGAATAGTAAGACGTTAATTGGAGCAAGCCCTGAATTACTCGTTTCACGTAATGGTATGCAAGTTACTTCTAATCCGTTAGCTGGTTCAAGACCGAGAAGCGATGACCCAGTGGAAGATAAGAGAAGAGCAGAGGAATTACTTTCGTCTTCAAAAGATTTACATGAACATGCAGTAGTAGTGGAAGCGGTTGCCACTGCGCTTCGCCCATACTGTCATACATTACATGTTCCGGAAAAACCATCCGTTATTCATAGTGAAGCGATGTGGCATTTGTCTACAGAAGTGAAAGGCGAGCTTAAGGATCCAAATACTTCTTCTTTACAATTAGCAATTGCCCTTCATCCTACTCCCGCAGTTTGCGGAACTCCGATGGAAAAAGCAAGAGAGGCTATACAGCATATTGAGCCATTTGACCGCGAGTTCTTTACAGGAATGCTAGGATGGAGCGATTTAAATGGAGATGGAGAATGGATTGTTACAATTCGTTGTGCTGAAGTACAAGAAAATACACTCCGTTTATATGCAGGAGCTGGAGTTGTTGCTGAGTCAAAACCAGAAGATGAGTTAGCAGAAACATCAGCTAAGTTCCAAACGATGCTGAAAGCTTTAGGATTAAATGATAGTTCACTTAATGAAAAGTAGGGGGCAGAAAGAATGCTAACAGGTTATACAGAATGGCCAAAAGAATTTGCCAATCGTTACCGAGAAGAAGGCTGTTGGCTTGGAGAAACATTTGGCGGGATGTTAAGAGAGCGTGCTGAAAAATATGGGGATCAAATTGCAGTTGTAAGTGGAAATACGCATATAACGTATAGTGAGCTTGATAAAAAAGTAGATCGCTTAGCGTCAGGTTTACTGAATTTAGGAATAAAGAAAGAGGATCGAGTCGTAATCCAACTACCTAACGTTATCGAGTTTTTTGAAATGTGTTTTGCGCTATTTCGAATCGGAGCACTTCCTGTTTTTGCACTACCTTCACATCGTAGTAGTGAAATTAGTTATTTTTGTGAGTTTGGTGAGGCGAATGCTTACGTTATTTCAGATAAGGCTCTCGGTTTTGATTATCGAAAACTAGCAAGAGAAGTGAAAGAGAAAGTACCAACTTTACAACAAGTCATTGTAGTGGGAGAAGAAGAAGAATTTGTGAACATAAGTGATTTATATATAGATCCCGTTCCATTACCAGAAGTTCAGCCCAGTGATGTTGCGTTTCTCCAATTATCAGGAGGGACAACAGGACTTTCTAAATTAATTCCTCGAACGCATGATGATTATATTTATAGTTTACGTGTTAGCGCTGAAATTTGTAATTTAAGTGCAGAGAGTGTCTATATGGCCGTTCTTCCAGTAGCACATAATTACCCGATGAGCTCTCCTGGAACATTTGGAACTTTCTATGCGGGTGGAAAAGTTGTGCTGGCAACTGGAGGTAGTCCGGATGAGGCATTTACACTTATCGAAAAAGAAAAAGTTACGATTACTGCTCTCGTACCGCCATTAGCAATGGTTTGGCTTGATGCTGCATCTTCTCGTAATGCTGATTTATCGAGTCTAGAAGTGATTCAAGTAGGTGGTGCTAAGTTTAGCGCTGAGGTTGCAAAACGTATACGCCCTACATTTGGATGTACGTTACAGCAAGTGTTCGGTATGGCGGAAGGATTAGTGAACTATACAAGATTAGATGATCCGGAAGAAATTATTATTCATACACAAGGTAGACCAATGTCTGCACTCGATGAAGTACGAGTTGTTGATGAAAATGACAACGATGTAAAACCGGGCGAAGTAGGTAGTTTATTAACACGAGGTCCATATACAATTCGTGGTTACTATAAAGCCGAAGAGCATAATGCACGATCATTTACAAAGGATGGATTTTATCGCACAGGTGATCTTGTAAAAGTAAATGAACAAGGATACATCATTGTAGAAGGAAGAGATAAAGATCAAATTAACCGTGGTGGTGAGAAAGTTGCTGCGGAAGAAGTTGAAAATCATCTATTAGCACACGATGCGATCCATGACGTAGCAATCGTATCTATGCCTGACGATTATTTAGGTGAACGCACCTGTGCTTTTGTTATAGTTCGCGGACAAGTTCCGGCAGTAAGTGAATTAAAAATGTTTTTAAGAGAACGTGGTATAGCGGCTTATAAAATTCCAGATCGAATTGAATTTATTGAATCATTCCCGCAAACAGGAGTCGGAAAAGTCAGCAAAAAAGAACTACGTAAAGTCATTGCTCAAAAACTTATTACAGTAAAACAATAATAAAAATCGGAAGGAAGTGATTAGATGGCTATCCCATCTATTTCAGTATATAAAATGCCAATTGAATCAGAACTACCAAAAAATAAAGTGAATTGGACACCAGATCCGAAACGTGCAGTACTTTTAATTCATGACATGCAAGAATACTTTCTTGATGCATATAGCGATAAAGAATCACCAAAAGTAGAACTTATTTCAAATATTAAAATGATAAGAGAAAAATGTAAGGAACTTGGTATACCAGTTGTTTATACAGCACAACCTGGTGGGCAAACGTTAGAACAACGAGGTTTATTACAAGACTTTTGGGGTGACGGTATACCTGCTGGACCAGATAAAAAGAAAATTGTTGATGAACTTACTCCTGATGAGGATGATATATTCATAACAAAATGGAGATATAGTGCATTTAAAAAGACAAATCTATTAGAAATTTTAAATGAACAAGGAAGAGATCAACTCATTATTTGCGGTATTTATGCGCATATTGGCTGCCTTTTAACAGCTTGTGAAGCATTTATGGATGGTATAGAGCCGTTCTTTGTAGCAGACGCAGTTGCTGATTTTTCACTAGAGCATCATAAACAAGCATTGGAGTATGCATCTAATAGATGTGCAGTAACGACATCAACAAACCTACTGTTAAACGATTTACAAAGTGTAAAAGGTGATGAGAGTGAAGGAACCACTATACAGGAAGTGCATGAACTAGTTGCACAACTACTTCGTGAGCCAGTAGAGAGTATTGATATTGATGAGGACTTATTAAATAGAGGGCTTGATTCGGTCAGAATTATGAGTTTAGTAGAGAAGTGGCGTCGTGAAGGGAAAGAAATCACTTTTGCAGATTTAGCAGAACGTCCAACTGTTGCGGGTTGGTACAGTTTACTATCTTCACAAACAGCACAGGTGCTGTAACAAATAGACTACATAATAAAGGGGTAGTAAAGAATGCCTAACAGTCAAAAGATTCGTCATTCATTATCATCTGCGCAGTCTGGTATGTGGTTTGCGCAACAATTAGATCCGCTTAATCCAATTTATAATACTGGGGAATATGTAGAAATAAACGGAAATATTCATCAAGACATTTTTGAATTAGCTGTACGTAAAGTTGTAATGGAAGCAGAAGCACTTCATGTTCGCTTCGAAGAGGATGAAATTGGCCCATGGCAAGTTATTGAAGAATCACAGTTTCATATGTATTTTATTGACGTACGTAAAGAAGAAAACCCTGAAGAAGCTGCTAAAGCATGGATGAAAAATGATCTATCTATGCCAGTCGATTTGAAAAAAGATACTTTATTTACTGAAGCACTTATTCAAGTTGAAAATAATCGTTTCTTTTGGTATCAGCGCATCCATCACATTGTGATGGATGGCTATGGATTTTCACTTCTTAGCCAAAAGGTAGCGAATGAGTATACATCACTTATAGAAGAAACAAACAAGAATGAAAAGCCATTTGGTTCTCTTGCAAAAGTTGTGCAAGAAGATATGGAGTATCGTGAGTCTAAACAATTTCAGGAAGATCGTACTTTTTGGTTAGAAAAATTTGTGGATGAACCAGAAGTTGTAAGTTTGGCAGAACGAGCACCGAGAACATCAAATGGATTTTTACGCGAAACAGCATATTTATGTAGTTCTAGTACGAAAACTTTACTAGAAGATATCAATATTTCGTTAACAAGTTGGCCGGAATTCATTGTCGCTGTAACAAGTATTTATATGCATAAATTAACAGGTGAAAATGATATTGTTTTAGGTTTACCGATGATGGGACGTCTAGGTTCTGTATCTATTCATACACCTAGTATGGTAATGAATTTAGTACCACTTCGTATTACAGTAACTCCAAATATAACTCTTGCGGAATTATTGCAGCAAGTTTCTAAAGAAATCCGAGAGGTACGTCGCCATCATAAATACCGTCATGAGGAATTAAGAAGAGACTTAAAGTTATTAGGTGAAAATCAAAGATTATTTGGACCGTTAGTGAATGTTATGCCTTTTGATTACGGGCTTAACTTTGCTGGGAATCGTGGTATTACACATAATTTATCAGCGGGACCTGTCGATGATTTATCAATAAATGTATATAAACGTTTTGATCAAAAGGAGCTAATGATTCATTTTGATGCGAATCCGGAAGTATATAATGGTGCGGAGCTAGTATTGCATAAAAAAAGATTTATGAAATTATTAGAATTAATGATAAATGCTTATCAAAAAGACGAGTCGATTGGAAAGATAAACATTATTCTTCCTGAAGAAAATCATAAAGTTTTATTGGAATGGAATGAAACTAAGGAAGCTGATAATTTAATCGCCCTACCTATACTATTTGAAAAACAAGTACAAAAAACTCCAAATAAAGTAGCAGTTACTTGTAACGGTGTAGATCTTACGTATAAAGAGTTAAATGAACGAGCGAATGAACTGGCGCATTATTTGGTAAAAGAAGGAATACGAGCAAATCAGTTTGTAGCTTTAGTATTTCCAAGGTCAACGGAAATGGTTGTTAGTATGCTAGCAGTTTTAAAGGCTGGTGCAGCGTATTTACCAATAGATCCAGAATATCCAGCTGAGCGAATAAATTATATAGTAAATGATGCAAAGCCAGTTTGTACCATAACACATTCATCTGTTTCATCTAAGATAGTTATAAAAAATGATATGAAAAAAATTGTATTAGATGACGAAGAAACAAAACTAGCATTACATACATATTCTCGTATGAATATAGCATGTAGGAATGATGTATCACTTTTAAACCCAGCCTATACAATATATACTTCAGGCTCAACCGGAAACCCAAAAGGTGTAATTGTTCCTATGAAAGCTTTAAGTAACTTTTTATTGGCCATGGACGATATGTTGTCATTACATGAAAATGATCATTTATTAGCAATTACAACATTTGCGTTTGATATTTCTGCTCTAGAAATTTATTTACCTCTTATTAGCGGTGCAAGTATAACAATTGCTCCAAAAGAGGTAATTCAAGAACCTTCGGCGTTAACGGCGCTGTTACAAGAAGAAAGAGTGACAATTATGCAAGCTACACCAACGCTCTGGCAGGCGTTAGTAACTGAATATCCAGAGAGGCTACAAGGGTTAAATGTGCTCGTTGGTGGTGAAGCTCTTCCGGCCCATTTAGCAAATACATTAAAAGAATTAGGTTGCGCTATTTCAAACTTATATGGACCAACTGAAACGACTATTTGGTCTACTGTCATGAACATCGATGAAAGGGAAAGTAGTATACCTCCTATTGGAAAGCCAATTTGGAATACAGACGTGTATGTATTAGATGCAGGTTTACAACCAGTACCACCTGGAGTAATTGGTGAATTGTATATTGCAGGGGAAGGGCTTGCAAGCGGATATTTAGGAAAACCTAAGTTAACAGCTGAACGGTTTGTTGCAAATCCTTATGGAAAACCAGGACAACGTATGTACCGTACAGGCGATCTAGTAAAATGGCGCAAAGATGGTGTTTTAGAGTACATGAGCCGCGCAGATCATCAAATTAAAATTCGTGGATTCCGAATTGAATTAGCTGAAATTGAAACGGTATTACAACGACATAAAAATATTCAACAAGCGGTAGTAATGGTACGAGAAGATCGTGCAAATGATAAACGCATCATTGCGTATATCGTTGCAGAAGAAAAGGAACCGATTAATCTTTCAGAAATTCGTTCTTATGTTTCAGAAAGTTTAGCGAATTACATGATACCATCAGCATTTGTTGTGCTAGAAGAATTACCATTAACGCCAAATGGTAAGGTGGATAGAAAGAAATTACCTGCTCCTGATTTTAATGGAATGAACAATGAGAGGGTTGCTAGAAATCCGAAAGAAGAAATATTATGTGATTTATTTGCAGAAGTACTTGGTGTTTCTCGAATTAGCATTGATGATAATTTCTTTGAAATGGGTGGACATTCACTTCTTGCATCTCGTCTAATGGCAAGAATTCGTGAAACGTTAAGTGTGGAATTAGGAATCGGGAAACTATTTGAATCACCAACAGTTGCCGAACTAGCGAAACAATTAGACTATGCAAAAAGCGCAAGACCAGCTATTCAGAAAACAAGTAGGCCAAATGAAGTTCCACTTTCATTTGCACAGCGCAGGTTATGGTTCTTAAATTGTTTAGAAGGTCCAAGTCCTACTTATAATATTCCGTTAATCATTCGTATGAATGGAATATTGAATCGGGAAGCATTACAAGGTGCTTTTTATGATGTAGTTGAGAAACATGAAACACTTAGAACAATTTTCCCTAACGTATTAGGTAGTTCCTATCAGAAAATTTTAGATATGGAAAACTTAAATTTAGAAATGGTTATAACTAATACATGTAAAGATGAATTAGAAAGTGTACTTTCAACGGCGGTAAGATATAGCTTTAACCTCGATTTTGAGCCGGCAGTTCGTTTGCAACTTTTTACAGTGAGTGAAAACGAACATGTATTATTAATTCTATTACATCATATTGTAGGTGATGGCTGGTCATTACAGCCTTTAACGAGAGATTTTACAGCGGCGTATAAAGCACGATGTCAAGGTGACAGAGTTCAGCTGGAGACACTTCCAGTTCAATACGCAGATTATGCACTTTGGCAACAGCGATTGCTAGGTGATGAAACGACACCAGAGAGTCTTATTTCAACACAATTAGATTTTTGGAAAGAAGAACTTAAAGGTTTACCAGACCAAATGGAGTTACCTACAGATTTCCAGCGTCCAATTGAGACGAGTTACCGCGGGGAAACAATTCATTTTCATATAGATGAAGGTATGCATAGTAGGTTAGTAGAGCTTGCACGTAAAAATGGAGTTAGTTTGTTTATGGTATTGCAAGCAGGGCTTAGTGCACTATTTACAAGATTAGGTGCAGGCACTGATATACCAATTGGAAGTCCGATTGCTGGAAGAAATGATGATGTACTTTCAGATATTGTTGGTTTATTTGTAAATACATTAGTGTTACGTACAAATACTTCAGGAGATCCAAGTTTTAAAGAATTATTAAATAGAGTGAAGCAGGTAAACCTTGCAGCTTATGAAAATCAAGATGTTCCATTTGAAAGGCTTGTTGAAGTATTAAATCCAGTACGTACTCGAAACAGCCACCCGTTGTTTCAAGTTATGTTAGCTTTTCAAAATACACCAGAAGCAACGTTTCATGTACCAGATTTAGAAGCGAGCCTTGAAATTCAAAGCGTCGGTTCTGCAAAATTTGATTTAACATTTGAAATTAGTGAGAGTAACGGAGTTGATGGTACTCCGAACGGTTTACATGGATTACTAGAGTTTAGTACCGATTTATATAAACGTGAAACGGTTCAAAAACTAATAGAACGATTCATTTTGTTATTAGATGATGCAGTGACAAATCCGGATCAATCCATTGGCAGATTAGAAATATTAACTTTAGCAGAGAAAAATACAGTGTTAGAAAAGTGGAATGGTGGTTTTCAAATTGCACCAGAAATGACATTGCCACAATTATTTGAAAAGCAGGTTCATATAAATCCAAATTCTATTGCTGTTGTCTTTGAAGATAAGAAATTAACTTATGAAGAGTTAAATAGAAAAGCAAATAAAATAGCTCGATTCCTAATAGCAAAAGGAATTGGTCCTGATCAACTCGTTGCTTTAGCAATGCCAAGATCATTAAATATGGTTGTAAGCTTATTAGCTGTTCTTAAAGCTGGTGCTGGATACCTACCGTTAGATCCAGATTACCCGTCAGATCGTATTTCATTTATGCTCCATGATGCGAAACCATCATGTGTTTTAACAAATTCAGAAGTAGAAATTGAATGTGATGAGGCACTAAAAGTTTTAGTTGATGATGTGAAAGTAATAGCAGAAGTTGAGAAATATAGTGAAGACAATATTGATGAAGTGGAACGAATTAACCCGTTATCCCCATCAAATATTGCTTACGTTATTTATACGTCAGGCTCAACGGGTAGACCGAAAGGCGTTATGATACCTCATCAAAATGTAGTAAGACTTTTAGGCGCAACTGATCATTGGTACCAGTTTGACGGAAACGATGTTTGGACGATGTTCCATTCTTATGCTTTTGACTTCTCGGTTTGGGAAATTTGGGGGCCTTTATTATATGGAGGGCGTCTAGTCATAGTACCGCATACTGTAAGTCGCTCGCCGAAAGAATTTTTACAACTTCTTGTTAAAGAAAAGGTAACTGTTTTAAACCAAACTCCATCAGCATTCTATCAATTGATGCAAGCAGATTGTGAAAATGAAGAGATTGGCCAAAAATTATCTTTACGATATGTTGTTTTTGGAGGCGAAACACTTGAGTTAAGTCGATTAGAAGATTGGTATAGTCGACATTCTCATAACGCACCGAAGCTTATTAATATGTACGGTATTACGGAGACAACAGTACATGTTAGTTATATTGAGTTAGATGAAACAATCGTTTCTTTACGGGCAAATAGTTTAATTGGATGCAGTATACCTGACCTTAAAGTATACGTCTTAGATAACTATTTACAACCAGTGCCACCTGGAGTAGTTGGAGAAATGTATGTTGCAGGCGCAGGGCTTGCGCGTGGATATTTAGGAAGAGCAGGATTAACGGCTGGACGCTTTATCGCAGATCCATTTGGCAAGCCAGGTACAAGAATGTATCGTACAGGAGACTTAGCTCGCTGGCGTCATGATGGGACGCTAGATTATATAGGACGTGCAGATCATCAAATAAAAATTCGTGGATTCCGAATTGAATTAGGAGAAATAGAAGCAGTTATAATGAAGCACCCTAAAGTTGAGCAAGTAGCCGTTATTGTACGGGAAGATCAACCAGGGGATAAACGGTTAGTTTCTTATATCGTTTCATCAAATAATGAAGCGATTGATACGAATGAAATGCGTCAGTTTGCTAGTGGTAGTTTACCAGATTATATGGTTCCATACGCTTTTGTAGTAGTAAATGAGTTGCCTTTAACTCCGAATGGTAAATTAGATAGAAAGGCATTGCCAGCTCCAGAATTTATCGCATCATCTTCTAGTCGTGGTCCAAGAACACCGCAAGAAGAAATGCTATGTGACTTGTTTACAGAAGTGCTAAGTGTGCCTCAAATTGGAATTGATGACGGATTCTTTGATCTTGGTGGCCATTCACTCCTTGCAGTGCAGCTTATGAGCCGCATGAAAGAGGCGCTTGGAGTGGAACTAAACATTGGTACTTTATTTGCAGCACCTACTGTTGCAGGGTTAGCTGAAAGACTTGAGATGGGGAATGGTCAAAGTGCACTTGATGTGTTGCTTCCATTACGAGCAAGCGGGGATCAATTACCACTATTTTGTGTACATCCAGCAGGTGGATTAAGTTGGTGCTATGCAGGACTTATGAAATCTTTAGGAACAGATTATCCAATCTACGGTGTACAAGCACGTGGTATTGCTAAAAATGAAGAACTTCCAAAAAGTTTAGAGGAGATGGCGGCGGATTACTTGAAACACGTTCGTGAAGTACAGCCTCATGGACCATATCGTTTATTAGGTTGGTCGCTTGGAGGAAATGTTGTGCATGCAATGGCGGCGCAAATACAAAATGAAGGGGAAGAAGTAGAATTACTCGTTATGCTTGATTCTTATCCTGGGCACTTCTTACCGAATACGGAAGCGCCTACTGAAGAGGAAGCGTTAATCGCCTTACTTGCTTTAGGCGGATATGACCCAGATAATATGGATGGTAAACCACTTACAATGGAAAGTGCAGTTGAAATCCTTCGTAAAGATGGAAGTGCATTAGCAAGTCTTGAAGAAGAGACTATATTGAACTTGAAAGAAACATATGTAAATTCAGTAGGATTGTTAGGGAAATATATACCGAAAGTTTATAACGGAGATATCTTATTCTTTAGATCTACTGTTATACCAGACTGGTTTGATCCTATTTCTCCAAATACATGGCTAAATTATTTAGACGGACAAATTGTGCAGCATGATATTGATTGTAGACATAAAGATTTATGTCAGCCAGGTCCACTTACGGAAATTGGACAAGTATTAGCGAAATATTTGCAGAATAAGAAAGGGGTAAGTACAGTATGACGAATCCATTTGAAAATGATAATTACACATATAAAGTATTAATAAATGAGGAGGGCCAGTATTCTCTCTGGCCTGTCTTTCTTGATGTACCTATTGGGTGGAATGTCGTACATGAAGAAGCTAGCAGGCACGATTGCTTACAATATGTTGAAAATAACTGGACAGATTTGAATCCAAAAATTAATCAAGCTGGTGAAAGAATAGTAGTAGGAAAACGATAATGAAAGCAAAAATAAATCCAAAAGTAGTTGTAAGTATCGTGTATATAACAGCAATGTTTATGGCTGCGATGGATGCAACAATTGTGAACGTAGCACTACAAACGATAAGTAAAGAATTACAAGTAGCTCCATCTGCAATGGGGACGGTTAATGTTGGGTATTTAGTTAGTTTAGCTGTTTTCCTTCCGATTTCTGGTTGGCTAGGAGATCGATTCGGTACGAAAAGAGTATTTTTAATTGCTCTTTTCGTATTTACAATTGCCTCTGCTTTATGCGGAATGGCTAACGATATTACTCTATTGAATATTTTCCGTATCATTCAAGGTGCTGGTGGAGGGCTTTTAACACCGGTCGGAATGGCGATGTTATTTCGAACATTTTCACCAGAGGAAAGACCGAAGATTTCCCGGTTCATTGTACTTCCAATTGCTGTAGCACCAGCAATTGGTCCTATCATCGGTGGTTTCTTTGTAGATCAAATGTCTTGGCGTTGGGCATTTTATATTAATCTACCGTTTGGAATCGTTGCATTGCTATTTGGACTTCTATTTTTAGCAGAGCATGTTGAAAAATCAGCTGGTCGATTTGATTCTCTCGGCTTTATTTTATCAGCACCAGGATTTGCGATGCTCATATATGCACTCAGCCAGGGACCATCAAAAGGGTGGATTTCTCCAGAAATTATGAGTACAGGGATAGCTGGGGTTGTATTCATTACATTGTTTATAATTGTAGAACTGAAAGTAAAGCAACCGATGTTAGATTTACGCTTATTAAAAGAACCAGTCTTTAGAAAGATGAGCCTTATATCATTATTTTCATCAGCTGGATTACTAGGAATGTTATTTGTTTTTCCGCTTATGTATCAAAATGTAATAGGGGCATCCGCACTGGAATCAGGACTTACGACATTCCCAGAGGCAATTGGATTAATGATATCGTCACAGATTGTGCCATGGTCATATAAGAAATTAGGTGCTCGTAAGGTAATTTCTATCGGGTTAATTTGTACGGCGATTATCTTTGTTTTATTAAGTTTTGTAAATCATGATACGAATCCTTGGCAAATACGGGCATTATTGTTTGGCATAGGTATTTTCTTAGGTCAGTCAGTTGGAGCAGTTCAATTTTCTGCATTTAACAATATAACGCCGCCTTCTATGGGAAGAGCAACTACTATATTTAATGTGCAAAATCGATTAGGTTCAGCGATAGGAGTTGCTGTTTTAGCTAGTATACTAGCTGGTTTTGGAAATAACAGTGCACAACATAATGCTCATTCAGATTTCTTGCCATATCAAGCGGCATTAATTGGATCAGCAATATTTTTACTCATAGCATTACTATTTTCTTTACGTATTTCCGATAAAGAGGTAATGTCAAAAAAGAAGAAAAAACCGTTACCTGTATTACAAAAAGAGAAAGAAATTGTAAATGAATAAGTTTGATAATGGTCTTTTGAAATAAAATGATATTGGTATTTAGAAGGAGAGAGTTTACATGATAGAAAGTAAAGTTGTAGATTCTATACCGATTTTGAATGAGAATGATTGTCAAATATGGTGGGGAAGAATTTCGGATTTACAATCATGGCATTACAATTTACTAAATGATGTTGAACGAGAGAAAGCAAATTCATATCATCATTCGGCAGATCGTGCTCGTTTTATAATCGGTTGTGTAATTAGTAGATTAGTTCTAGGTAAAATACTTTCTATGTCACCAGTTCAAGTGCCAATTGATAGACTGTGCTCAGTATGTAAGTTACAACATGGTAGACCACAATTACCAGAGGGTATGCCGCAGTTATCGGTTTCACATTCGGGTGAATGGGTTGTTGTTGCATTTACAAGGTCTGTACCTGTAGGCGTTGATGTTGAACAAATGAATCCAAATGTAGAAGTAATGAAAATGGCAGAAGGCGTATTAACAGACATTGAAAAAGCGCAAGTTATGAAATTATCTAATGAACAGAAAATAGAAGGTTTTTTAACATATTGGACTAGAAAAGAAGCAGTGCTAAAAGCGACAGGTAAAGGACTAATGATTCCACCAGTGGATATTATTATATCAGCTCCAAATGAACCTCCAAACTTGTTGGTTTTTAAGGATAGACAAGAGTTAGTAGAAAATACAGTGATGAGAGATTTAAGGCCAAGTGTAGATTATATGGCTTCAATTGCAATATTCAGTAAAGAAGTCACTGAAATCACACAGTTGGACGCAGTAGCGCTTTTAAATGATAAATAAGTTTAATAAAATATTTTATAGAAGAGGTGTTCCTCATGCTAGTAGCGGAAAATAGAACAAATGAATTCACTTATAATGTACAAGCAATTAAAAATATTTTATTTTCTGGAGATACATCATCTATTCATGCTTTAGAAAAGCTTTTGAATGATACTGTTCAGTTTGATGTTCTCGAACAAGAGGTACTTGATAGACAGTATATCCCGAAAGAAGCAAAGAATTTCTTTGATAAAAACGGACCATTTCTTTACCGTGTATCTCATGTTAGTTATAAAGGAAAAGTATTATCTGAAAATCTCATTTTTGCGGATACTTCATTTTTATCAAATACAATTAAGAGTGAATTAGAGAATGGAAACATTCCGGTTGAAAAACTCATAGAAAAGATGGAAGTTAGAAGAAACGTATTATATGAAGGATATCAACCTTCTGGAAATATTATTGAATTGTTTGATGGATGCTCTGTTACAGCGAATGTGTATCCAACTAGAAAATATCAAATTGTAAGTAACTGCAAATGTATATTTTATATTTGTGAAGTATATCATGCTGAGAATATAAAGGAATTACTAAATTAAAACAAGAAACCAGCCTATAAAATGGCTGGTTTCTTGTTTATTTTACAGCTTCTTTTAACTCTTTACCTGCTTTAAATGCAGGAACTTTACCAGCAGCGATCTGAATTTCTTCGCCAGTTTGTGGATTACGTCCTGTACGAGCAGATCTTTCACGCACTTCAAAAGTTCCAAAGCCGATTAATTGAACTTTATCGCCAGATTGTAATGCAGTAGCAATTGTGTCAAATACAGATTGTACAGCTGCAGAAGCATCCTTTTGAGAAATATCAGCTGATTGTGCGACATTTTTAATTAATTCTGTTTTGTTCATGTTTTCACCTCATAAAAAAATTTTTTGGAATGAATGATTTAGTATAATAGATAGTAAAGATAAAGCTATTTATATTGTTAGAAAGAATGCTATATAGTTATGTTAATTTCGTTGCAAGAAACTGAATCCCTGCTAACAATTAGGGATTAATTAAGAATTGATGCATAGAAAACGCTGTAATATGAGGATGAGGGGGAGTATACGGATGATTTTTCGTGAAAAGGATGAGAAAGAAAGTATATTAATTCGTCAACATGATCATGGTTTTTTAGCTGGAGAGATTGCAAAGCATATAAAAGAAGATTTTTTTGAAGATGATACATATTTAAAAGAGACAATTGATGCAATATATGAGCATGATAGAGGATGGATAGAACTTGATAAAGTACCAATTTTAAATGATGCTAAAAATATCCCATATACATTTATGGATTGTCCAAGTTCATTACGTTTTGTCTTTTATACGATTGGTTTGAATGAAATTGAAGATTCCAATCCATACGGAGCATTACTTTGTAGTAAGCATTTTTTATCATTTCCATTAAATGAGGAAGATGAAGAGATGATGTCATTTTATGCAGGGGAATTGGAACGACAAAAAAGAATATTGACAACGCTAACAAAAGAACAATTTGTGATGTTCGATAAACATTATAGATTATTAAAGTTTTGCGATGAACTTTCTTTATATGTCTGTATGAATAAACCAGGTGTAGAAAAGAAAGATGAAATTGATTTGTTTAAAGATGGTTTTGAAGGAACAGAAATGTTTAATAGTAAAGAGGAGAAACCAATTCAAGCTGAATGGATAGATGAGGAAACAATTCGGATTACACCGTTTCCATTTCAAACGGAATTTCATACACATGTAAAATATAAAACTATAGATAAACGTGAAATTGAAGAAAAAGGAATTGTAAAGGCTGATAGAGAATCAGAAATGAAGAAACAAACTATTCGTTTCATACAATAAGGAGGCGATTTTGATTGAAAGAGTACATGTTAAAACAAGTGGATTACCATGCTTGGGCTAATATACGATTATTCAATCGACTAAAAGAATTACCAAACTATGAGACTATTTTTACTGAACAGATACAGAGTGTATTTCCATCCATTAAGGATACGTTTGCGCATATTTATATTACAGATCAAGTGTGGTTACATATATTGCATGGTAAAAGTATGAATGAAGCAATACAAGACCGAGAAGATTTACGAAAACAAATGGAAAACAAATCGTTACATGAATTAGAAAAAATGTTTGAAAACATAGCAGATCAATATAAAGACTTTTTAAGTACAATACAAGATGTGAATGATGTATTTGTTATTGAGAATCCATATGTAGGAAAATTAGAAACTTCAATTTTAGAGTTAGTACAACATGTTGTAAATCATGGTACATATCATAGAGGAAATATAACAGCGATGATCCGTCAACTTGGTCATTCGTCGACAATGATGGATTTTGTTCTGTATTTACATATGGTTAAAAAGCAGGGAGAGTAATATAGTTTATAAGAAGGAGAGGCTTTAGTTGTAGAAGTCTCTCCTTCTATTTTATTCCGCATTAATGGTAGATCGACTGATTAAAGTTTTACTTTATTTCTTAAGAAGCTTTATTTTCTTGTAATTGTTTCGCATATTGTACAGCCTTATATGCATTGACTCTACCGTTTTTCCAGTACGTACCTGTACCACTAATTTTATCTGTAGTAGACTCAATAATTTGGCGAATTTGTGTATTGCTATATCCTTGATTTGCTAAAAGAGCAGCAACTCCTGCGACATGAGGTGTTGCCATAGATGTACCACTTAATGATTGATACGTGCTTCCTTTATATGTGGAATATATATTTGAACCTGGTGCTGCAACATCTACCCAGCTACCATAAGTAGAAAATGAAGATTTCTTATCTGATTGATCTGTAGAAGCAACTGCAATCACTTCGCTGTAATAAGCAGGGTAATTAGCTTTTGTATTTCCAGCATTTCCAGCAGCTGCAACTATAACAGAGCCTTTATTCCATGCATATTGAACGGCTTGTTGTAATGCAGTACCACCATTTGGAGCTCCTAAACTTAAACTAATTACTTTTGCACCCGAATCAGCAGCTTCTCGAATACCTTGCGCTACAGCATCGAGAGTACCACTTCCTTGATTATC
The DNA here is from genome assembly GCF_057197025.1 of Bacillus sp. LSHTCR4. Classification (NCBI taxonomy): domain Bacteria; kingdom Bacillati; phylum Bacillota; class Bacilli; order Caryophanales; family Bacillaceae; genus Bacillus; species Bacillus sp. LSHTCR4. The sequence goes on from NZ_JBXUNO010000001.1 coordinate 1,342,619, forward strand.
TAATACGCGAACAGCATAAATGGAAGTTTGTGGGGCAACACCAGCAATTCCGACGCTGTTATTCGTAAGTGCTCCAGTAATTCCAGCGCAATGTGTACCATGACCATTACCATCATCAGATGTATTGTCGTTATCAACATAATCATGCCCGTAAATTACTTTCGAAGCCAAATCAGGGTGTGAGCCTTGAACTCCTGTATCAATAATGGCTACTTTTACACCAGGATCACTTCGTTGGCTATCCCAAGCTTGTGGAGCTTGAATCTTTTGTAATCCATATTGATTTTTAAAATAGGGGTCGTTTGGAGCCCAAAAGGCGTGAACGTAATAATTTGGTTCTGCATATTCCACATCTGGATTATTTTTATAACTCTTTATTTTTTCTTTTACAGTACCTTTTGAAAATTGAACGACTTCAAAACCTAACTTATCATCTTTAGATACGACATTAGCTCCGACAGATTTATGAAAAGATTGCACATGACTTAAAGATGCATTTTGCTTGAACTTAACGATTAATTGGTTAGGAACGTAATCAGTAGATGATGTTTCGGCGCTTGAAGTATTTGTGTTAAAGAAGAAACCACCAATAATAAATGACAAAACAGATAGGAAAACAATGATTTTGTTTTTCAAAAGATTTTTCCTCCCTTTTCTTGGATGAGTTTTTCAGCGACACTTTAATGTCGCATTCCTTTTCAACTATATAGTTAGACCATACGATTTATGACATTTATGTGAAAAACTTTTGGAGGAATAAAAAGGAGTAAACATTGATATAAATATATTTTTAATGATAGTAATAAAGTAAAAGAGGGGATGAAAAAAGGAATGCTCATCATGTATGAGTCATTCCTTTTTTCATAGATTAACTTGCCTGTTTTTTATTATTTTCTTTCAATTTCTCTGCTTGTAAAAAGCGATTCGTTTCAGCAACAACAATACCACTTAACCCGATAAGACCAATTAAGTTTGGAATCGCCATAAGTCCATTTGCAATGTCCGCAAATGTCCATACGATGCCTAATTTTAAATTCGCACCAATAGCAATCATGACAATAAAGATTGCTTTATAATATTTAACAGCACTTTCTCCAAATAAATAAGCCACGCATTTCTCACCGTAATACGACCAGCCTAAAATAGTAGAGTAGGCGAATAAAATAATTGCGATACCAAGAATCATACTACCAGCAGTACCGAATACAGATTGGAACGCAAGTGTTGTAGCTTCAACCCCAGTTTTACCGGACTTCCATGCGCCTGTAGTAATTAATACTAGCCCTGTAATTGTACATACAATAAACGTATCTAGAAAAGTACCAGTCATTGAAACCAAAGCTTGCTTTGCAGGGGAATCAGTTTTTGCAGCCGCTGCGGCAATAGGGGCACTCCCTAAACCAGCTTCGTTCGCAAATACGCCGCGCGCCATTCCAATTTGAATAGCTGATGCAACTGTTGCACCGATAAAACCACCAGCAGCTGCAGTACCATTAAACGCACCAGAAAAAATAAGTGAAAATGCTTCAGGAATTTGATCGTAGTGATAGAAAATAATGATAAGACCAGCAATGATATAAAAGAAAGCTTTAATAGGCACTACATATCCTGTTACTTTCCCGATTTTTTTCACACCGCCTAAAATAACGATAGCGATTAAAAATGACATTACTATACCAGTTAAAGCAGGAGGGAAAGAGAAATTAATTCGCATTGCCTCTGCAACTGAATTAGATTGCACCATATTACCGATACCGAAAGAAGCAGTTGTACCGAATATAGCGAATAAAATTGCAAGCCATTTCTTACCTAAACCACGTTCTAAATAGTACATTGGCCCACCTGAATATTCACCATTTTCATTACTAACACGGTATTTCACCGCAAGAATTGCTTCGGCATACTTTGTTGCCATACCGAATAAAGCAGTAATCCACATCCAAAAGATGGCACCAGGCCCACCAATCGTCACAGCAGTTGCAACGCCAGCTATATTTCCCATACCAATCGTTGCTGCCATAGCTGTCATAAGTGCTTGGAAGTGGCTAATATCTCCAGAGGAAGATGTATCTTCTGATTTTTTAAAAGCTAGTTTGTGAGCGTATAATAGTTTACTAAACTGTAAACCTTTTAAACGCACTGTGAGAATAATACCAGTACCAACGAGTAACAACAACGTTGGTAATCCCCACACATAGTGATTGATTTGTTCTAATACTTTACTTACTGTCTCCATCTTTATTCTCCTTTTTTAGAAAAAATAAAAACCACTTCAAGTAAATGAAATGGTCTCTGGAGAAACAAGGGATAGAAAAATAAACCGATACAAATCGGCATTTTCTTTCGCTTGTCTCTGTCCTTTTACCTGAGAGATTATCCACTATAGTAGCGGATTTGCTCCTTCGGTGCTCGTTTTCCTCTACGCTATTAAAGCGAGAGGGAGTCTCTCCAGAGATTCGTCCCCATGCAGTTCTACTTGTAAACAAGACCTGAGAGTTTCAAAGTCGGTTAACAACTTTTTGCCCCGTCGGTAGATCAATAGACCTTCTCCTGAATGGTTCATCCGAATTATAAAATTAATAACCTATACGAATTGAATGTGTATAGAATCAATAAAAACATTATAGATATACAATTAATGAAATGCAATCATTTTTTATTTTAAAATAGTAAAGAATTCTATTTTTTCGAAAGTCCTAATTTCTCTTCAACTTCAGTTAAAGTAGATAAAGCGATGACAATATGTTGATCTGCAAGCCCTAAAGCATGTTTAGTATTTTCTATTGTTGCACTGTTTAGAGTAGAGTTAGTGGCCCCGTCTATAATTAAATCTGCTGCGTTTTTCATAAATTTAGAAGCAGCCTTAAACTCAGTTGTGAAATAAACTAGTTGTTCTTGTATTTGTACTTCCGATATATTTTCTTTAATTTTCAATGTGTCTATTTCATTCATAATGTTTTCATATTGTTTCGAAACAGCATTCATTGTAACTAATAGTTTATTTCGGTCTACTGAATCTCCATTCGTGTTAATCTCTTCCCAGGCAGGCAACCAATCTTTTTCGATGATGTCATTATAATTAGTAGTTAATTCATCGATTTTAGGTTGTAATTTAGTTTTGAAAATTTTTGTATCCACTGTTTCTACAGTTGCTTTTTTGTTGTTATTTTTTACATTAGTAACATAGAAAATCGTACCGAAAATGATGAAAATAGAAATAACAACTGTCCATTTAGTAAAAAGTAATTTCTGCAATATGTAACGCCTCCAAAATTAAAAAACTTATAATTATAATATATAACAATAATGTTGTTTCATGTAGAGAAAATAGGTTAGAAATGATTTAAATTATATCTTTTCTATACACAAATAATTAAAGTTAGTAAAATGATAAAAGAAATATGTGAGAAAAGAGGAATTTTAGTGAAAATGAATAGAAGAAAACTAGTTTCAAATATTTCAATGACTATGCTGTTAATTAGCTTAATTGCACTCATATATTTAGACAAAGAATCTAAAATTGAAGATTTTCCAGTACCAATGTCAGCAATCCATATTAATGATGATAAGGAAGAGAATTATAAATATATAAGTATAATGCCTATTACAAAGGCAAGTGAATGGGAGAACTTAGGGGAAAACGGGCATACTGTTAGTTTTAAAAAAGGGGAGCGGAAAGTAACAGTATTACATTATCCTAATGAAATTACCTATTATTTATTTGAAAAGTAAATCGAATGATCATAGAAAATTCGTTTTTTATTAATTTATTTATGTTTTTTTTTTATCTTTTTACATATTGTAAAATTGAAGTTCAACCGATAGTAAGAAGGTCTTTTTGTTATAGCAGAGAATATAAATAATGATATAAAAAAATATAAGGAGATGTATTTTATGATGAACGAAGCCTTATATGCGATAAAAGAATATCGAAATGAATTAAATACGGGTAATATTGAGAAAATAAATAATTGGGTATCAGATGATTTTATTGGCTACTTTGGGTATTACAATGATAGGGATTATGAAGTATATCGAGGGGATACATATAAAGAAGATAATATTGAAACATTAAAGAGTTATGAAGGGCAAAACCCCTATTGGAATTATAAAGATTTAACACATAGTTTAAGGAAAGAGAACGAATTAGTGTTATCTTCCATTGTAGATTTTTATTTACATGATAAGAAAGTAGCATCGGTTTTAGCGATGGAAGTTTTTAAGAAAGAAATAGATGGGTGGAAGTTATATAGGCAGCATATGGAAAGATATGCGGAATAATGAGAGAGATTGAATGAAGAAAATTTATATATTATTGCATCATAATAAAAGATTCATAGTTGGTGTGTATGAATCTTTTGTTATGATGTATTTTTATGGTGTAAACTTAATTGAGGATTATGGTGTCTATAATTTTATTATGTAAACTATTGTAGTGAAGGAAAGAGATAAGATGATTGTAGTTCTATCTTGTGGATATTTCCTGACAAGATATGTATGTAGGGTGTCAACTCACAGTATTTATAGATGGTCATTAAAGTTCGAATGAAGAAATGTAGTCGATAACAATAGAAATTAACGTTTGTGTAAGTGAAAAGTAAAAGTGCTGCAACTGGGAAATGGAATGTAAGATAAGGAGGAATTAGATATGCTACTAAAAACAATCTACTGTAAGGTAGAAGAAGAGAAAAAGGAATTATTTTCAAAAGCACAAGAACAATGGCGTGATATACAGCACTTAGATGGTTTTCATGGACAATTTGGTGGTTGGAATGAAGATGAGGCATGTGTATTTACTTTATGGGAAGATAGAAGTGCGTATCAATCATTTATGAATGGTGCTCACGATACAATTTATATAAATAGTAATCAAGAAGATACGTTTCTTTCATGTGAAATTGAACTATTTCAAACGTTGTATGATATAACTGATACGCCTCTGAAAGACGTTGTTACAGAGGGATCCTTCGTAAGAGTTGCTATATGTGATATTAAAGTGGAAAAAGAAAAGTATTTTTTACATAAACAAGAAACAATTTGGAATAAAGGAATGGAAAAAACAAAAGGGATGCTAGGTGGAGTAGTTGGGAAGTCTTTAAAAAATGAAAATCGTTACATAGTGTTCACTTATTGGAAAGATGGAATGGCGCATCAAAATTATGTAGAAGAGATGTTCCCGGATTTATATAAACTAGCTAATATTCATGAAGAGATAGAAGAAATAAGGGGTAAACAAGTTGTATGTAAGGAAGAATGGTTTGTATATTAAACAAAGAAAAAGTGCATAAATGAATGTATAATAAAGATATTTTCTTATAAATGAGTAATTAATAGAAGACGTTATATACCCTTTCATGTTAATATATTTAAGTTATAATAGGAGGCTTACCCTTTTGTATTGTACGGTAGAAGCAGTGTGAGCTTGAAATTTTTTTGAAAAGGATGTGCCTAATTTGCGTATCAATAAATTTATTAGTGAAGCTGGAAAAGCGTCTCGACGTGGAGCAGATAAATTAATTAATGAGAGAAGAGTAATTATTAACGGTAAGGTTGCAAAAATTGGTGACCAAGTGAATCCAGGTGATGATGTACGCGTAAATGGAGAGCAACTTCGCATTGCTCGGGACCACGTATATATCGCTTTAAATAAACCAGTAGGTATTACATGTACGAGTGAAAAATCAGTAAAAGGTAATATTATCGATTTAGTGAATCACCCTTTACGAATTAGCCACATTGGACGTCTTGATAAAGACTCAGACGGTTTAATTTTGTTAACAAATGATGGTGATATTGTTAATGAAATTTTACGTGCTGAAAACAAACATGAGAAAGAATATATCGTTTCAGTAGATAAGCCAATTACAACTGATTTCCTAGAAAAAATGGCAGCTGGTGTGAAAATTTTAGGAACGAAAACACTTCCTTGTGAGATCACACAGTTATCAAAATATGAGTTTAAAATTATTTTAACACAGGGGTTGAATCGTCAAATTCGCCGTATGTGTGAAGCTTTAGGGTATCAAGTATATACGTTAAAACGTACGAGAATTATGAATATTGAATTGAACAATTTACCAGTTGGACAGTGGAGAGATTTAACGAAAAAAGAGAAACGCCGTCTATTTTCAGACTTAAATTACGAACCACAAGATTGGTAAAATGGAGAAAAAGAAACCAAAAATCTATTTTTGGTTTCTTTTTTTATTAAATAAATTTTTTTTTTAACACTTGCAAAAATAAAATGAATAAGATATAGTAAATAACAATTAATGGATGGACTTTTAAAAGCAAAGAAAAGGACACGAGTTATTTTACCCGGTTATACAGAGAAGGAAGGAAAGCTGAGAACTTCCTAACGCAGAAAAATAACTTACCACCTTAGAGCTGCACTAGGGAAACGAAGTATCTAGTGCCGTGTAAGCGACGTTATCGCAAAAGAAGCCATTATGTTTTTTGTGATGGGAATCTGGGTGGAACCACGGATATAAGCATATTCGTCCCTATTTTAGGGATGAATATGCTTTTTTGCATTCAATTTCATAATAAGCGAAGAAAAGGACACGAGTTATTTTACCCGGTTATACAGAGAAGGAAGGAAAGCTGAGAACTTCCTAACGCAGAAAAATAACTTACCACCTTAGAGCTGCACTGGGGAAATGAAGTATCTAGTGCCGTGTAAACGACGTTACCGTAAATGAAGCCATTGTTTGTTTGCAATGGGAATCTGGGTGGAACCACGGGTATAAGCACGCTCGTCCCTATTTTAGGGATGAGTGTGCTTTTTATTATGAAATGGAGAGATGAAAAATGAAAGAACAAATGATTGAAATTAAATTTCCAGATGGTAGCGTGAAAGAATTTGTAAAAGGAATTACTTTAGAAGAAATTGCGGGATCCATTAGCAATAGCTTAAAAAAGAAAGCAGTCGCAGGGAAAGTAAATAATGGGTTATATGATTTACGCCGTAATATTGAAGAAAATGCGGAAGTAGAAATCATTACTATAGATTCAAATGAAGGTGTAGAAATTGCAAGACATTCTGCGGCACATATTTTAGCGCAAGCTGTAAAAAGATTGTATGGTGATATAAATCTTGGGGTGGGGCCTGTTATTGAAAATGGATTTTATTATGATATGGATCTTCCAAGTAGTGTAAACGTAGAAGATTTACGAAAAATCGAAAAAGAAATGAAAAAGATTATAAATGAAAATGTAAAAATTGAACGTGTTGAGGTCTCACGAGAAGAGGCAAAAAACCTGTTTCAAGAAATGAACGATCACCTGAAATTAGAACTGTTAGAAGCAATTCCAAATGGGGAAAGTGTAACACTATATAAGCAAGGTGAATTTGTAGATTTATGTAGAGGGCCACATTTACCATCTACAGGTTATTTGAAAGCATTTCAATTAACTCACGTTTCTGGTGCATATTGGCGAGGAGATAGTAATAATCAAGTACTTCAGCGTATATATGGTGTTGCATTCTCTTCTCAAAAAGAATTAGAAGAGTATTTACATTTCGTTGAAGAAGCAGCAAAAAGAAATCATCGTAAATTAGGTAGTGAGCTTGAGTTATTTATGTTTTCTGAAGAGGCTCCAGGAATGCCATTTTATTTACCAAAAGGACAAATTATTCGTAATGAGTTAGAAGCATTTTTAAGAGAAATTCAAAAAGAGTACAATTATCAAGAAGTACGCACTCCGTTCATGATGAACCAAGAAGTATGGGAGAGATCAGGGCACTGGGGACATTATAAAGATAATATGTATTTCTCTGAAGTAGATAATAAAAGTTTTGCATTAAAACCGATGAACTGCCCAGGTCATATGTTAATGTTCAAAAATAAATTACACTCTTATCGCGAATTGCCAATTCGTATGTGTGAGTTCGGCCAAGTGCACCGACATGAATTTAGCGGGGCATTAAATGGATTATTAAGAGTACGTACTTTCTGCCAAGATGATGCTCATTTATTTGTAACACCAGAACAAATTGAAGATGAAATTAAATCAGTAATGAAGCAAATTGATTACGTATATAAAACTTTTGGATTCCAGTATGAAGTAGAGCTTTCTACTCGTCCAGAAGATTCAATGGGTGATGATAAGTTGTGGGAACAAGCAGAAGCGGCGTTAGCAAATGTATTGCATTCATTGAATTGTAAATATAGACTAAATGAAGGTGACGGCGCATTTTACGGACCGAAAATTGACTTCCATATTAAAGATGCTTTAAATAGAAGTCATCAGTGCGGAACAATCCAGCTAGATTTCCAAATGCCAGAGAAATTTGATTTAAATTATATAGATGAGAAGAATGAAAAGAAAAGACCAGTTGTCATTCACCGAGCAGTATTAGGATCTTTAGACCGATTTTTAGCAATATTAATTGAGCACTTTGGAGGTGCATTCCCGGCATGGGTGGCACCAGTTCAAGTGAAGGTCATTCCAGTTTCGAATGCAGTCCATGTACAATACGCAGATGAGGTTGCAAATAAATTAGCACAAGCTGGTGTTCGTGTCGAACGAGATGTACGAGATGAAAAGTTAGGATATAAAATAAGAGAAGCACAAATGCAAAAAGTTCCTTATGTTCTTGTTATTGGTGATAAGGAAATGGAAAGCGGAGCTGTAAATGTACGTAAATATGGGGAAGAGAAGTCGGAAGTAATTGAACTAAATGGGTTTGTGGAAAGTATAAAAGAGGAAATAAAAAATAAGGAATAGAGATTCATAATAAAATACACCATTAACATGAATTACTGTATTCAAAGGAATGAAAAAACCATAATAAATGATGGAGGGATAGCGATTAAGCTATCCCTTCATCATTTATTGCCATATACTTCATCTCAAACTGTTAAATCATTTTCTGATTTTATATGAATGGCTTCTTGTAAGAGCTTTTGGAGAACTGCAGCAAAAATGGCAATTACGATAGAGGAGAAAATAATGATCAGTCCAATTGGAATAAAACTTGGAGGATCAATTTTTTTTGCCATAAGATAGTAGAGTGGCATACCTAGCAAGTATACGGTACCGATTGTGAGGGCACAGTATTTTATATTTTTTAACGAATTAACTGACAATTCCGAGAACGCTTTATTTTTATCAATGTAACGTAAAAGTTTAAAAGCTTGATACAGAGAAAAGTAAAAAGGTATTGCTGCTACGTACATATCGATTAAAACAAGAGATTTCATATAAGCAATAGCTGGATACAATTCACTAGCGAAATTCCCGATTTTAGGTACTAAAAATATACACAATGCAAGTACTACTATACCTATAAAAACAATAGCCAGCTTTAAAAAGAGTGTTGTAACTTGTTTCATAAAAAGCACCTCGTTTTATCCCGCTTTAATGGGCAGTAAGACCCCTACCTCAAAATTCAGCGAAAGCAAAGAAGTTAGGTGGGGGTCGGGCTGCCCATTAAAGTCCGATTGGTTCAACTAATAATCAGTGGGAGATGGAGAAAACCCCCACTGATTAAAGTTTCACTTTATTTAATGACAACATGATTTTATCATATGATTTATCGTTTTGGAATAAAATTATATTGTTTTTTAACTTATTATTATTGTTATTTATGTATCTTATTAAATTTGAGAAAAATAAAAAGCCTTTCTCACTACAAAGAAAGCCTCCTTATGAAATAATCTGTAATTTTTTTACCTTACAAAAATGTAAGGTAAATGTAAGCGAAATCGAAGGAAGGAGTTGTAGAAAAATGAGAATATGAAGTAGGTTCATGTTACTTGTTCAATCTTTTTGTTTAAAGAATTAAAAAATTCTTAAGAATTTACATGAGAAAAAGATAAGAAATATGTGAGAAATTAATTGTATACAAAAGGGATGGAGTGAAAGAGATGTCAACAAATGTAGTTACTGTAGAAAGTGTAGAAAAAACGTATGGGAAAAGAAATGAGAATCAGTCAAAGGCATTAAGGGGTGTGTCATTAAGTATTAAAGAAGGCGAATTCGTCGGGATTATGGGTCCTTCTGGATCTGGAAAAACGACTTTACTGAATGTGATTAGTACATTAGATCAAGCTACGGGTGGCAGTGTGACAATAGCTGGTACAAATATTACTTCTATGAAGGGGAATGCATTATCAGATTTTCGATCTCAAAAATTAGGGTTCATCTTTCAAGATTTTAACTTACTAGAAAACTTATCAATTTATGAAAATATTGCTTTACCACTCTCTTTGCAAGGTGTACCTTCAAGTGAGATTACCGGAAAGGTAAATGAGGTGGCGAAGAAATTAGGAATTACTGAAATTTTAACAAAATATCCAACTGCTGTTTCTGGTGGACAAAAGCAAAGAACAGCGGCAGCACGAGCTTTAGTACATAATCCAGCAATCGTATTAGCAGATGAACCGACAGGAGCGCTTGATAGTAAAAATGCAAAAAGCTTATTAGAAGCGATGCAAGATTTACATGAAAATCATAATGTAAGTATTTTGATGGTTACACACGATGCATTTAGTGCGAGTTATTGTGAACGTATATTATTTATTCAAGATGGTCTTTTATATAAAGAATTAAAGCGTCAAGGAACGCGAGAAAGTTTCTATCAAGACATTTTAGGTGTGCTCGCTCATATGGGCTCAGCTGCTGAGTCTAAGTAGGGGGGCGAAACTATGTTATTCAAATTATCACGTCATAGTATGAAAAAAATGTTAAAAGATTATATGGTTTTACTTATCGGTCTCGTTATTAGTATTAGTATTTTTTACATGTTCCAAACGATGGCGATGAATAGTGAATTTACGAAGGATAATAGTCTTATTAGTAGTATTAGACTCGTATTCTGGGTAGGTGCAATACTATTATCTTTCATCACTGTATTTTATATTATATATGCCAATTCTTTCTTACTCACGTTAAGAAGAAAAGAACTCGGTATGTACATGATGCTTGGTGCGAAAAAGAAAAAAGTAGCACAATTATTATTTATTGAAACATTCGGTATGGGTATTGTTAGTATTATTATCGGGATTTTAGTAGGGATGTTACTAGCAAGTGTAGCAGGAAACTTTTTAATGAATGGTATGGAAATTTCGGCAAAGGGTAGTTATTCATCTGTATATACACCAGCAATCATAGTTACAGCTATATTCTTCTTAATATTATTTTTTATTACTGGTTTAATGAATAGCATCCGTTTATTACGTAAAACAGAATTAGAATTAATACGTGAAGATGAAACACTAGATGAAGTGAAGAAAAGTAAAACTCGCATTATTATAATGACTGTACTGGGTGTATTACTAGTAAGTACAGGATACTATTTTATGGTAAATATAAAAACGTTTGCTGAACTCGGTTTTATAATAGCGACAATCGTTACAACACTTGGAACATATTTTATCTTTAGTTCATTACTCCCATTTTTTGTGATGAAAATTAAAGGGAATAAAAAACGAAATGAAACGGGCTTAAATAGTTTTACATATGCACAGCTACGCTTTCGAGTAAATAGTTTATCGAGAGTATTAGGTACTGTAGCAATGTTAATTGCATTAGGAGCAGGTGCGATGACAGCCGGTATGGCGTTCCAAAAAAATGTAGGTATTATGACAGACTTCTCACGTGTGTATGATGTCGTAATTCATGATCCTAATGAACAAGATACAGCTGCCTTAAAAGAAATGGAAATTGTTGAAGAAAGCAAGTACAAATATAAAGTAGATGGAGAAGCGGTTTATTACTTACGTAACGATTTAACTGCGAAACCGCCACTTGTTTCAGACCACTTTGATACAAAAACTTTAAAAGAGCCTGTTCGTAAACGTGTGACTGAACCTTTAACTGAACCTGTATATTCTGCTTTAGAGGCTCCTGAATTAGCAAAATTCCCTCGTATGCCAAGAGATTGGGAAGATGCAATTGTAAGAGAGATACAAATTACACATAATCAATTTAACGGAAAACCTGTAAGAATTGCAGATGAAGCGCATTATAAAGGGATTCAAGGAACAGAACACACTGTAACATTAGCAAAAGTAGATGATATGAAAAAATATAAACCGTTGTTGATCGAAATAGATAAGAGACAAAAAGAACACATTGAAAAAACAACAGGTACAAAAGTAGACTTATTTACGAAAATGACAATTTATCAATTTATGAACAGTTTCATGAGCGGAACAATGTTTATGGGATTTTTCCTCGGAATTGCATTTTTAGCAATGATGGCTAGTTCGCTTATGTTCAAAATATTAACAGGTGCTTCTCGTGATGTACGCCGTTATGAAATGTTACGAAAAATCGGTGTGAGACGTAGTATGTTAACGAAAAGTATATATAAAGAAATTTCATATTTATTTATCTTCCCAGCGATTATTGGAATTTCCCACGTGTTAGTAGGGCTTAACTTATTTAGTTTTATATTAGTTGACCCGTTTGTAAAAGTATGGGTGCCGATTGGGATTTTCTTAGTCATTTATTTCATCTATTACTGGATAACTGTTCAACTTTATAAAGGTATGGTAATGCCGAAAGAAGAAGTAGCGAAATAGTTTAAGAAAAGAGTCCTTGTGTTGAAAATAGGGGCTCTTTTTTTATGTTTTTTATAAAGAAGGAAAAGATTGGATAATGGTCGAAAAATATAATGTAACTTCCAAGAAATGACTAAAATAATACTATTTTGTCGAGAGAAAGGATACGAAGTATGAAAGAAATGCTACAGTTATTTCGAAACAAAGTGTATGCACGTTTTTTTCTAGCAAATATTTTAGAGCGACTCGGTTCTATGATTGCTGGAATTTCTTTAATGTTTTACTTGTTAGATCAATACGGAAAACAACCTGTTTACGCAACAATGACGCAAATTATGATTGCATTACCTGCATTAATCTTTTTTCTATTAGTAGGGACAGTAGTGGATCGTTTTGATAGACAACGTATTTGTACGGTAAGTAACATATGTTGTTCGCTCTGTAATATTGGAATCCTAATTTCGCTTTATTACGGGATGATTATACTAGTCTTTATATTTTTATTTTTAGAAAATGCATGTATACAATTTTTCTCTCCATCAGAACAGTCGATGATACAGGGAGTAGTTGAATCAGACCAATACGGTGCAGCAGCGGGTATGAATCAAATGGTAAATAGTTTGTATGCTTTGTTTGGTGTAGGAATTGCAACGATGGTGTACTGGACTTTTGGAATTTACGGGAGCATTTTAGTAAATACGCTCACTTTTATTATGAGTGGTATTTTGATTCAAACGATCTCCATTCCAGAAAAAGTTCGTTTACCAAATGGGAGAACAAAATGGAAAGAAGTTAATTTGAAGATGTTAATAACAGAGTTTAAAGAAGGAATTAGGTATATATACCAAAATGAAACTTTAAAAAAATTACTATTAGGATTTATCGTATTTGGCTTATTAAATGGTATTTTAAGCGTATCTACTACTTACATATTAAAATACAAATTAGCACCAACAACGTATGAAAGTTTAGCAATGGTGGGCGGTGTAGTTGGAGGGATTTCATTACTAATTGGAAGTATAGTAGCAACAAGTATAGGTAAGAAATATGCTCCTAAACCGATTATTGTATTTGGTATGGCTGGTTCAGGGATCTTCTTCGGTATGTGTTACTTTGTAAATCACGTATGGTCTTTTTATGTATGTATTGCTTTTGCGACTTTCTTTTTACCGTTTATTAATGTTGCAATATCGGGCTGGATGTATGAAATTGTAGAAGAGTCATTCATGGGGCGTGTACAAAGCTTGCTTAGTCCATTAACGACAGGATTCCAGCTTTTATCTCTCGGTGCGATAGCAATGTTATTCCCAAAATGGATTCGTGCAGATACATTGTATATTATTTTATTTGGTTTATTATTATTTGTTACATGTTTATATCAAGCAATTCTACCAAGTGGGCAAAAGCAAGTACATGCTGTAGCTAAAGAGATGTGATATGTTTAGTTTTTGTTTCTGAATATTTTATCGAACGGTAAGGGGAAATCGTTATGTTGATGAGAATGGTTAAGTGGTGTGGGATTACTTGTTTACAACTAGTAGCTGCAATTTTATGTATAATCTGCCTAGGGGCGCTACCGCGTTTATTTAAGGGATTGCAAATTGATTTAATCGGTTTTGGGAACACGATTGTATTTCTTGGAGGAAAGTTACTTCAACCGGGTGAAATTACCTATGGATTTCGGGACTCAAGAAAATTATTTCCGCAAATATGGATTCATTATATTGAAACGATGATTGTATTTCTTTCAGCTTTTTTACTCTCTTTGCTTATAGCGTATATACTTGTCATTTGGGTATTACAGCGTTCTCATATGAAACAGAAAATGTGGAACGGGATTTTTCTTACGCTTGAGAGTATACCAGATATATTACTTATTTTATTATCGCAACTTCTTGTCGTAATTATGTTTCAAAAAACAGGATTTATGCCGATCAAACTGGCTGGATTAGGGGAAGAAAGGATACGTTTGTTACCAATTATATGTCTTACAATACCAACAACATTATTGTTTATTAAACTGTTGTTATTACGGTTTAAAGAAGAATTAGAGAAAGATTATAGTTTGTTTGCCAAGAGTAAAGGGCTAAGCTTACGGCATATTTTGACACATCATATTTCAAGAAATGTTTTATTAACGACAATTTATTACGCGAAAACAAATATTTTATTTATGCTTTCCAATTTATATATTATTGAATGGATATTTAATACATATGGTATGTTTGTTTTCGTGAAAGAAAATTCAAAATTAGAAATATTTACAGTGAGTCTAGTAATATTATACGTACCGCTTTTTATACTATTTCGTATATTACATACGTTTTTACAAAATGTGATAAAGGAGCGTGTGTAACATGTGGGAAGTTGTAAAAAGAGATGTAAGATTTTGGATTGGTGTTACTTTTTTAAGTGTACTTATGATTGTTAGTATTGGGAATACGTTGTTTTTCGACGGGAATATTCGCGAACTAACGATGATGTATAACGAAAAAGGAGAACTAGAGGCAGCACCATTTTCACCATCAAGTAAATTTTGGTTTGGAAGTGATGTGAAAGGTCGTGACCTTGTTCAATTAATAATAGAAGGTGCAAAATGGACAGTTGGAGCGAGTATAATTATAGCGATTTTACGAGTTATAGTTGGAGGGGGAATTGGTTTACTTCTTGGTATGTATGGTAAACGTTCTTTTCCAGTTATTTCATCCTTTTTTGATCCTTTTAGTATTGTACCGATGGTTATGATTTCGTATTTTATGTTAAATGAAGTATTAACGTTTGATAGTAGAGCAGAAGTTGTGCCGTTATATTTGCGGGTGTCATTTCAAATTATAGTTCTTGTATGTCTTGCTGTACCAACGGTTATGTTGTATGTAGCGCAAGAAGTAAAGCGTATTAAGAAAGAAGAATTTATGTTGGCAGCTACTGTGCTCGGCGGAAGTAAGTGGCATAGGTTGAAGCGCCATATATGGCCGCATATGTTACCATCATTTCTTTTATTAGTAGCTCAACAATTTGTAAGTACGTTATTACTTCTTTTACATCTTGGTTTGTTACAATTATTTTTCGGCGGAACAATAACCTTCAGTGGAATGGATCCAGATAGTGTAACGAAAGAATGGACTGGCCTAATTGGTCAAAACTTCCGCCACTTAACTACACATACATGGATTGTACTCATACCGATTGCTTTTTATAGTATGACAATTTTAGCTGGAAATCTAATTAGTAATAGCATGCAAGATGCGATTAAGTTAGGAAATGTGAGAAAGCTAGAGAGGGAAAGTAAAGAATTGCAAGTAGAGAAACAAGTACAACCAACTACGAATGACTTTTCTTTTTATAGAGAGATACAAAAATAAAAAAAGATAGCTGAAGACGAATCATTTTCAGCTATCTTTTTTCGCTTAAAGTGGTGGTAAATCAATCTTACCTTCTTCAAATAATTCTTTTATCATATGCTTCGTATAACCAGCGGCTTGACCAAATGTGATTTTTGCTGGCATTGGTGCTTCGTTAGCATCTACAACTACATCAATAATACACGGTTTATTTTGTTTTACTGCATTTTCGAAAGCGGGAAGTAGTTCATCTAAATTCTCAACACGGTATCCAATACCTCCACACGCCTCTGCATATTTTGCAAAATCAGGGTTCGTTAAGTCTGTTTCGAATTCGATATTACCCATGACTTCTTGCTCGAATTTAATCATCGCAATTTTATTATTGTTTAATACGACGACAACGATTGGTAATTTATATTTTACAGCTGTTACGAAGTCATTCATCGTCATTCCAAATCCGCCATCACCACAAACTGCAAATACTTGTTTATCCGGGAATGCAATTTTTCCAGCAAGAGCACCAGGTAAACCGCAACCAAGTGTTGCGAGCCAGCTAGAAATGACAAATTGCTGGTTTGTCATACGGAAGTGCCTTGCGGTCCATACTGTTACATTTCCGACATCGACTGATAGAATTGCGTCATCATGTGCTACTTGCTGCAGAGCATGCATAACGCGTTGTGGTTTAATTGGAATGGAAGAGTCTTCTTCTTGATCGTGTAATTTTTCTTCCCATTTTTTCATCATTTCTTGGTGATATTCTAAGAAGGAATGGTTTGTGTGTTCTTCAACATTTTCAATTAACCATCGTAATGTTTTATCAGCATCACCAGCTAAACCAATATCTGTCGCATAACGTTTCCCGATTTGGGCAGGATCTGTATCGATATGAATTGTTTTTGCTTTTTCAGGTAAGAAGCCGGTGAACGGATAAGAAGTACCGACCATAATTAAAGTATCTGCATGCTTCATTGCTTCATAAGAAGGTTTCGTTCCAATTAATCCTAATCCACCGATACAAAGAGGGTGTTCATCAGGAATAATTCCTTTAGCTGGCAATGTAAGTACGATTGGAGCACCAATATGTTCTGCCAATGCAAGTAAAGATTCTCTCGCATGTTTCGTACCTTTTCCAGCTAAAATAACAGGTTTTGTCGCTTCATTTATTGTGAGCTTTGCTGCATCTAAATCTGCTTTTTGCGGAAATAACTCAGGTAAAGTAAAAGAAGTGTTTGTAACACGAGCACCATTTTTTACTTCAAATTTTGGAACATCATCTGGTATCGTAAGAACAGATACACCTTTTTTCGTATAAGCCATTCGAATCGCTTGATTCACGACAGCAGGTAGCTGTTCTGCTGACATAATGCGCTGGTTATAAACCGCGACATCATCAAACATTCTTTCTAAGTTTACTTCTTGGAAAAAATCCGTCCCGAGTAGATCTGTTTCTACTTGACCTGAAATTGCTAGAACAGGGGCTTTATCGAGTTTCGCATCATATAAACCATTTAATAAATGAATAGCACCGGGCCCTGCAATTGCCATACAAACGCCGAGTTTTCCTGTTAACTTAGCATAGGCAGCTGCTGCTAATGCACCAGCTTCTTCATGGCGAACTTGAATGAATTTAATTTTATCTTGCTTTTTTCTTAAAGCTTCAATGATAGAATTGATGGAATCTCCAGGCATACCGTATATGTGTTCTACTCCCCAGTCAATTAATAAATCAACTAATGCTTCACCGGCTGTTTTCCCAAACATAATTGTTCCTCCTTATAATAGGTAGATAACATTATGTTTTGGATAAAAAGGAAAAATATACAAATAAGAAAATTTATCTGGTTATTTGTAATCTAAGAATCAGTGTGGGAGGCACAAAAGTTTCACTTTAGCAACTTTAATGATGACCAGCGAATAAAGTGAACACTGTTATTAGTAAAAAACCACAAGTTGCCCACATTAGAAATGTAAGGAAAGAGAGCTGTTTCTTAGCTTTCCAAAGCATTTCATGAATTGTTACATAGCCAAGTGAACCGATAGCACTTCCCATAATGAGTCCTTGTAAATGAAGCGCTTTTCCTTCCATCAAAATGCCAAAAACTGTGCCTGTACCGAGAATAAGAGAAAGTAATAAAGTTGTTAATAAAAAGGAAACATACTTATGCTTTGTAAAGAGAAAGGGGATAATTAATGCTAAGCCTTCAGGAATATGGTGAACGACGATTGCTATTAAAAAAGGTATGGCAGAGTCAGCATGATTAATAAAAGCTGTACCTAGTGCAAATCCACTCGGTATATTATGAATAAATATAGCGAAAGACAGAAAAAGGAAGGTTTGCCAAGCTTGTTGCTCTTTTTTATGTATCATTGGATGGTGACAATAGTTATCTAATAAGCTCATAATTAAAATACCGATAGCTATGCCAAGTATAGGTCCAATCATTTCATAGCTTGAAAATGTTTCAGGAATAATTTCAAGGGATAAAAGCCCAAGTAAAATTCCGCCACATAATGCATATAAACGATGCATTTTTTCTTCAATTAGCTGGCGAGTAGCAATGCCAACAGCACCGCCTAATAATAAGCCGCCAAATGAAAAAAATGTAACTATCATTGGAATCCATAATCGTTCCATAGTATCACACTCCGATTCTTCCACCTTATTTTTAGCTTACGAAAAGGAAAGTTAGATTAGTCCAAGTAATTGTGTTTGATTATAGAGAAAAAACTAATAATTCGTTATAATTTATATATTAAATTTAAGTGGAAATATGAAATGGGGAATAAGTTTGCAAACAAAATGAAGTCTATCGGAATATGAAAATCCAAAACGATATGATATAGAAAATAAAAGTTTATCAGATTTTCCGTTTTTACTATCATGGGCACAAAAACTAAATATACAAAATGAATGGATTCTAGATATTGCCTGTGGTACAGGAAGAGTTACAATTCCATTTATAGAAAATGGATATCAAATGATTGGTGTAGATATACATGAAGGCATGCTTGCTGAAGCAAAGACAAAAACTACGGGTTGTAAGAAGGTAAAATGGTTACAACAAGACTGTTTACAATTAAGCATGAATGAAACAATTCCGTTAGCATTTATGGTGGGGCACGGATTCCAGCATTTCCTTACGAATACAGATCAAGATCAGTTATTAACATCTATTCATCACGTATTAGCTGAAAATGGTATATTCATATTCGATACACGTTTTCCTTCAAAAGAAGAATTAATACAGCCATCTACAGAAGAATATTGGACAACTATTAGTGATGAAAAGGGAAGAAAATGTGATTTATATACTGAAATGACATACGATTCAATTCCACAAATACAGCACTACATAACAACAAGAAGGTTTTATGAGGGGAATACGCTAGTAGAGGAAATAAAAACAACGATAGATCTTCGTTATACGTACCCGCAGGAGTTAGAAAGATTATTAGTAGCGAATGGTTTTGAATTATTACATATATATAATGATTGGGAAGGCAATGAGTTAGGGGAAGGTTGCTATTCTATGGTAGTAGTTTGCCGGAAGAAAAAATAGTATTATTTTAAAAATATGAATGTGAAAAGCCTTTAAGGAGAGAAAAAGATGTCTTGGTACTTAGATAATGTTTATGAATTAAATAAAGAAGCGCCCTATACATTCTACCTTCCTAGCTCAGAAATTTTGGAGAAATTAAAGTTTGGAGATTTGGTAAAGCTAATTTTTGTATCTAAAAATGAGGAAGAAGATGGATTTAATGGTGAAAGAATGTGGGTTGAAATCATTGAAAGAAATGAGAAGAAGTTTGTAGGGGAACTGAGCAATGAACCATATCGCTTAGATTTAAAAATAGGTGATAAAATTTCATTTGGAATTGAAAATATATGTGATACGGAATATGACGATCCATCTTCAAAAGATTGGGATTTTTATTTTGATACGAAGGTAATTGTTAGTAATGATGTACTTGAAAAAAGAGAATTTAACTTTATGCTTAAAGAGGATTCAAGAGAAGAAGGTGACTCTGGTTGGTCAATTTTAAGTGGCTATGAAAGTGATGACTATGTGAATGATCCTAAAAACTTTCAAATTATTTCAATTGGAGTCATATTGAATATAGATGATACTATTTTGAAATTTCTTGAGGAACCACCTTTATGTGCATATGAAAGAAATGATAAAGGTAGTTTTTATAAGATTGAAGACTATGATTGGGATACTTATTTAAATGGATAGAAAAAGTTATTACGTTTTAAAGAAAGCAATATAATTTCACGCTATGTGCTTGATAAAGGTTCTACAGATAATAATTCAAGAGAGTAATAGTAAATGGAGGAACAAATGATGCAACAAATTAAAAAAATAGGAAACTCATTTTGGTATATGACACCAGTTTCTGAAACAGATAGACCTATATTAGGAATGGTTGTTGGACAAGAAAAAACGTTAATGATTGATGCAGGGAATTCAGAGGAACATGCACAATTATTTTTAGAAATGTTAAAAGAAAAAAATGTATCGAATCCTGATTTCGTAGCATTAACGCATTGGCATTGGGATCATATTTTTGGATTATCTGTACTACAAGATGCATTGTCAATTGCGCATGCTGAAACGAAAAAAGAAATGCAGTCACTAGTATCTTATGAATGGACAGATGATGCGTTGGATGCACGCGTAAAAGAAGGTACTGAAATTGCATTTTGTGCGGATTGCATCAAAAAAGAGTTTGAAGAAAAAGCGAGAAATATTAAAATTATTCCTCCGACCTTAACGTTCCAGGATCAAATTGAATTAGACCTTGGTGAAGTGACATGTGTGTTAAAACATGTCGGCGGAGATCATGCACATGATTCGGTTGTTATTTACGTGAAGGAAGAAAAGATTTTATTTTTAGGAGACTGTATATATGCAGACATTTTTTCTTCAAAATGGAACTATACGACGAAACGAACGTTTAAATTAATAGAAGAGTTGGAGGAATTTGATGCTGAAACCTATATCCTTTCTCATGGGACAGCTATAAATCGGGATGAGTTTTTACAAGAAATGCGTTTACTAAAAACAGTAGGAACTTATACGGAAATACATAAAGGCGATGAAGGGAAGATAAAGGAAGCGTATAAACGAGACATAGATAGAGAATTAAATGAAGATGAACTAGAAACAATAACGTTTTTTGTAAATGGTTATGAAATGAAAAATCAGTAAGACACTACATGAATCCAATGAAATTAAATTAAATTGCAAAAAAAAGAGTATTGAAATGTAATTCAATACTCTTTTCAATAGTTAAATATGTAGTTTCAACCAAATTCTAAATGAGGGATCATTGTCTGGAGGGGTTTCATTCTATGTATTTTTCGTATTGATAGTGGTTCAACTAGAAGCTTTCTTTGCTAATTCAGTTATATAGTTAAAAAATTCATTGTGGTTTACATCATATACTACATTTACAGGTCGCCCACCATCAAATTCCACTGTACGCCCCTGACTTGGTCCATATGTATGAACGATACTATTAATCGTTTGGGTTTTCGCGAGGTTAGTGTTTCCGACAAGCGCAGTTGTTAGTACGTCCCACAAGTAGTAAGTAGAGTTCGTTGAAAAGTGAACGAGGGGCGGAACCATCGCATAGCATTGGCCAAGGAAATCTACACCAATATACTTTCGTTCTTTTGCCCAACGTTCACGTATGTCTATAGTTAATGGAACTTGGTTTGTACTTTCTAGTGTCACTAAGTCGATTTCAATTTTTGATTCCCATACACGAGCTACTGCTTCAGGGTCCCAAAATGAATTCCACTCAGCTGTTCCATCATGCTCTGGTTCATGTACATTGCCTGCGGTAAGAAATGTACCACCCATCCAAACGAGACGTTCAATTTTATCTTCTATTATGGGAGCTTCATATAATGCACGAGCAAGGTCAGTTAGGGGTCCTGTAAATAATAAAGTTGTTTTTCCTTCAGTTTGTAGAAGCGTTTCTATTAAATGATGATGTGCAGGCTTTGCTACTACAGGTGTTACAACTTTTCCAGCCTCATTTAAAATTGGTAAAGCATCTACATAAAATGCATGCATTCGCCAGTCTTTTGGAAATGGATTTTTCGCACGGGAATTTGATGCGGCTACTTCAATATATTCTTTGCTGAAGCGATCAATAATTTTGCGACTTGCAGACATTGCTGGTTCCAAATAGCAATCAGCAGGGATAACTGAAACACCTGTAAGTTTGACATTATCCATCTGAAGTAATAAAAATAGTGAAATTAAATCATCTACACCACCATCATGATTGAAGTACACTTTTTTTATCATTGTAATCTCCATCCTTTTTGATTTAGTTAGAAATTAAACATGAATTGAGGAAAAGTCATCAATAATTTCGCCCACTTCAATTTCGCCATTAATGAGTAGCTCAGGCAGTTCGTTATTCACATTTCCTTTCCAATATTCTCTAGCTTGTTCCATTTTTTGAGAAAAAGGAATAGCATCTTCTTTCGGTAAAAGATTCCCGTCACCTTCAAAAGAACTTCCGATTACTCGTAGTTTAACAATCTGCAAAACTTCTCGATTGTAAGAATCAAATAATGCTTTCCATTTTAAAGTATCTTCATAGCTTTTAGCAGCATATAAACAAGACAATCTTGATGGATAATCAGGGTATTCTTGCAGCCTAACCATTTCCACAATCGTTTCTCTAATGGCCCTAATTGTTTGATCCATGTAATTCATAACTACTGTAGCATTTTCATTCTTTATATGTAATTCTTCATTTGTATAATGTTCTTTTAAAATTTGTATAGAATCTTCACCACTAGAATTCAAATGTTCTCTTTCAAAAAAGAAGTGGAATAGCGTATTCGTTTGATTTTTATTAAATTGAATGCTTTGTCCGATCTTCATTTTTTTCCTTGTTACGATATGATATACGAAAAATCCTTGTTCTTTCATGGTTCGCCTCCTAGTAGTAATGTTTAAATTAAGTAATTCAACATTGAAATATATAAAACCTTTATAAGTAAAAGTGAGAATTTGAGTTGAAAGTAAAGAAAATATATGAAAACGTTTTAAATTTGTTCACAAAATGTTCACTTACGAAGGGGGTTTTAATATCGATATAATGACAAAGACTCAAAGAGAAAGGATGATGAATTTTGCCAACAACAAGAAAAGAAAACCTCCAATTTGGTATGATGATGTGCCTTGGGATGGTTATCGTAATGACGTTTTACAATTTACTAATGAATGGATCAGGAGGGTCAATTCATATTAAGGAGATTGCATTAGAACTACTAATTGGATTTATTATTGCGCTATTAATTGAAATATGTATCGTTGGACCTTGTGCGAAAAAAATTGTCTTCGCGTTACCGTTTGATAAATCGAAGAAAGTAAATATTATTATTACGATGGCGACAGTTATGGTCATTGGAATGGTATTCTTTATGTCTTTTTACGGAATGGCTATGATGTATTTACATGGTGGACTGCAAGGAGATTCATTTGTTTCAATTTATTTTTCGATTTTTATTAAAAATTTCATAATGGCATATCCATTACAATTAATTATTATGGGACCGCTTGTACGTTTCTTATTTGCAAAGTTTGTTATGAAAAGGAATCTTTTAATGTAACGTAATTTTTATTTATAAAACATTATATATTAATAATGAAAAATGAACACATCTCGCATTTTGGGGGTGTGTTTTTTTGTTCATTCCAAGTTATTTTCATAGTGATGTGACATTTGTCCTTTTGCCATTATAGGATTATAGCTTTTAATTAAGTCAGAAAGAAAAGGCGAGGAGATGATTTTTTGAAAGGTATTATATTTGCTATTTTTGCAGGGATATTTATAACACTTCAAGGGACCTTTAATGCGAAACTTAGTTCACATATCGGTATATGGTCGACGAGTATTATAACCCATTTAATTGGATTCAGTATTGCAACAACTGTATTTTTGTTAAAGAAAGAAGAGAAAGTAACGGATTTAAAGAGTGTGAAAAAAGTATATTTAGCAGCGGGTGCATTTGGTGGATTCATTATTTGTGCAGAAACGATGGCGATATATTCATTAGGAGTTACATTGACAGCAGGCACACTAATGGTTGCTCAATTGTTAACGGCAACAGTTATTGAAATGAAAGGACTGTTTCATATAAAAAAGATACAGATGGAGAGATATCATATTGTGGGAACAATAGTAATGATTATAGGTATTGTTGTATTTAATATGTAAAGGAAAGGAGGAAATGAATATGGAGAATAGATCAGGTTTAATTACGCATTATTTGAAAAACAATAAAACACTCGAGGTTTTTTCAGAAATAGATACAGCTTATTTTCAATTAAATCATTTTGAAAAAGGCGAGCTTATTTGCAATATAGATGAAGAAATGAATCGTTTATATTTTGTTGTGAAAGGTAAAGTAAAAGTTTACACGATTACCCCTGAAGGGAAGAAACTAATTCTTCGCTTTATCAATCCATTGGCCATTGTTGGTGATATTGAATTAATACAAAATAGTAAAGCACATAATGTCGTTGAAGCTTGTTCAGATGTTGTAGCAATCTCTATTTCTCATACGGCTATTAGAAACGAATTATTACATGATCCTATATTTATGAAGTTCTTACTTGAAAACATTGCGAACACGTTAAAAATATCGACTCGTTTTACAGCTCTTAATTTACTTTATCCAGTAGAAGTACGTGTAGCTAGTTATTTACTTTCTATTTCTACTGATAGTAATGGGAATATGTATAAAGATGATTTGGATGCAACTTCGGTAACAAGTATTTCGGATTTTATAGGGGTAAGTTATAGGCATGTAATTCGGGTGTTACAAAAATTTTATAAAGAAAAATTAATTGAAAAGAGTAATGGAGTCATTGTAATTAAAGAATTTTCTAGAATGAAGGAAGTAGCGAAAGATAATATATATGAACAATAAAAGGGAGAGAAGGATGATGGATGGATTTAGTCTAGCTATATTAGCAGGAATATTAATTAGTTTACAATCTGTTTTTAATACAAAAGTGAATGAAAATGTAGGGCAGTGGTTAACAACTGCATGTGTTCTTGGAATAGGTCTCATAAGTTCTATACTATTTTATTTCATTACAGAAAACAGTATTAGCATTAAAGTGTATACTACAAATTATTTGTTTTATGTAAGTGGATTGTTTGGCATTGGGTTAATTATTTGTATAATGGGTGCAATAAAGAGTTTAGGTCCAGCGTATACGGTGCTAATTAGCCTTATTACTCAATTGGTAGTTGCTTTATCCATTGATACATTTGGATTGTTCGGAATGGAGAACGTCCCATTACAAATAAATAAGTTAGTTGGTATAGGTTTATTAATTGTGGGAGTTGGAATTTTTAAAAATCTATCTTTGAATAAGAAAGCTATTCATATAAGAAAGGATAGGGTCTAAAGAATTTAAAGGTAAAAGCTGTTAATGGTCAGAACATATACATTTAAAAAGTAGTAAGTGGGTTATAAGGAGAGAGGGTAAGTGATTCAATATATGTTGCAAGATGGTGTACATGATTTGGAAATCGATGAGATTCAACATTTTAGCTCCCATGTATAGTACATGCAAGATTTTATCCCGCTATTTGTCGGGCAGTAAGACCCCCACCTCAAAATTCAGCGAAAGCAAAGAAGCTAGGTGGGGGCTAATAATCAGTGGGGGATGAACAAAGCCCCCACTGATTAAAGTTTCACTTTACAATTATGTTTCTGCCTTTGATTTTATTAAAATGAACATTTATGACCTAAGTATAAATGTATTGAGTACTTCTTTACTTATTATTTTTTGAACCGTAAATGAACAAACTTCAACATTTTTATTAAATTTACAATTCTCATCATTATACGCGTACTACCATCCCAATCTTTATTTGTAGGTATATCTTTAAAGAAAGGGGAGCAGCTTAATACTTTTATTGTAGAGGACCATTTTTCTATTGATTTTGGATTGTTTACGTAAAAATACATCATAGAACCATTATTACCAGATTTCTTTACAGTAGCATTCGAAATATTCAGTGCGAACTTTGATTCAGCGTCAAAATATAATTCTCCTCCAGGGAAACGTTTTGACATAGCGACTAGGATCTTTTTTAAATTTTCTTCTTTAAAGTAATAAAACACACCTGCTGATATGAAAAGAATGCCGTCATTTTGATCATATTTTATATCATCAAACCAAGAAGTATCAAAAAATGATTTAGCTATACTAGTATTCCTTGGGGTATCTTCAATTAAAGTTTTGCGAAAAGAGATTGCATCGGGCAAATCAAGGTTGTACCAATGTATTGTACCGTTATCGATTCTTGAAAAAGTAGTGTCTAGTCCGGAACCAATGTTTACAATAGTAGCTTTCGGGTGTTTTATTATAAATTGTTTTATCGTATCGTCAATTTTTCGTGCACGGGTAATGTATGTGATACATCCGTATTCTCCAAATGTATTTGCTATTGTTGAGAAGTCAAAATCACATTCTTTAATAATTCGAATAGCCTCTATATCATCTAAAATATCCTTATTTTTCTCACTGCCATATGCTCTTCCCCAAAGTGGAATAAGCATCGTACCTTGTACAGATTGTAAATCTAATTCTTTAACCATGAAACATCCTCCGTTTAGTAATAAACAATATATTTAGTCGTTATTTAACATTTTTGAGAGCATTGTATTTGTTTTATGTAGTCCATAAGTTAAATCCCGCCTATCTTCTTCAGATAACTTTTCGAGATTTACTGTGAAATTAGTATATATTTGTTTCCATCTTTCATAATGTACTTTTTCAGCTTTTTCTGTCAGAGAGATTAATATAGCTCTTTTGTCTACCATATCTTGCTTTTTTATGATGTATCCGTTTTGTTCTAAGTTACGCACTGTTACACTTAATTGTTGTTTAGGGATGTTTAAATAACTAGCAATCATTTTTAAGTTTACAGGCACCTTTTGCTGGGCGATATACTCTACTACGTGTTGTTCTAAATGTGTAAATTCTGAGGATTTCTCCGATAGTAATTTAAAAGTACCTGACATATTTAATAATAAATTCATGTATTCATTTAATAATTCGTTTTGGGTCATTGTTTTTGATTCCTTTATGAGTTTAGTAATTATTTTATTACTAAATTAACTATAATACAATTTAAATCACTCTTTATAGTAAATAAAAGTTTACTAATAACTATTTTTTAAAAGTTATGTGGACTGAATTATGAGGGGGCGAGAAGTGGTTTTAGGCAAGGAGAATATAACCGAATATAAAATATTACTAAACATATATAACTAATGAATACAATGTCTTTTTCGGTTATTATGTTGTAAATCATTTTATGATAAAATCTTTTACATAATGAAATAAAGGGGTAGTATTCTATGGGTTATTTCTCAAATGGTTTATTAGTTTTGTTTGTACTTATCGTATGCAGTTGTATATTTTTTGGTTGATAATATAATGAGAGTCTTATATAAAAGAAGTTATTTCAAGTGAGATAACTTCTTTTTATTTTATGTTGAGAAGGAATTCTATCTTCCTTATTGAAGTTTGTTCTAGTTATTTTCACGTCAATCGCAATTTTCATTAAGGGAATTTTATAGAACATTAACAAACTATAGAATAGGGAGTATTTACATGGAAAATAGTATACGCTACACAAGTGAACATCCTACAGATTTTAATGGATTATTCGCTTTATACGGATCATTAGGATGGAATTCTCTTAAATTAACGGTGAATGAATTGGAACAAATGTGTAAACAAAGTTGGTATGTAATATATGCATTTAAAGAGCAACAATTAATTGGGATGGGGCGTATTATATCCGATGGAGTAATAACAGGCGTTATTTGCGGTGTATGTGTAATGCCGGAGTATCAGTATATTGGTATTGGAAAAGACATAGTGAAACAATTAATTCATCAATGCGAACAAAACAAGGTTATTCCGCAACTTATGTGCTTGGAAAAATTGCAATCTTATTATGAATCTATAGGGTTTGAAGCATTCTCTATTGGGATGACAAAACATATTATGAGATAGCGGTGCTTAATATTTTTATTTTACTCGTACATATTTTCAAACTTCAGTATAAAGGAGAGTTGCTGTATGGAGATTGCTAAAGGAGTAGAAATGTTACAACTTGAGTTTCAAGAATTTATCATTCACCCAATTCTTTTATGGGATGATGAAATTGCAGTTTTAATAGATACTGGTTTCCATGGACAATTTGAAGATATTCAAGTAGAGATGGAGAGAGTTGGAGTATCTTTTGATAAGCTAAAAGTTGTGATTTTGACACATCAGGATATAGATCATATAGGTAGCCTTCCTAATTTATTGGAGAATGGTGTAAGTGATATTAAAGTTTATGCGCACGAGTTAGATAAGCGATATATTGAGGGAGATATACCTTTATTGAAAGATGTACATGTAGAGAATCTACCAAAAGGAAAAGTGAGTGACACTGTGATTGATGGGCAAGAACTTCCGTATTGCGGTGGAATACTAATTCTCCATACTCCAGGGCATACTCCGGGTCATATTAGTTTATATTTGAAACAAAGCAAAATCCTTGTCGCTGGAGACTCGATGTATAGTGTGAACGGAATGTTAGGAGGAGTTCATGCCCCAACAACTTTAAATATTATGGAAGCACAGCAGTCTTTGAAGAAGTATTTAAATCTAGATATTGAATCTGTAGTTTGTTACCATGGGGGATTAAGCATGGGGAATATAAAGGTTCAACTTCAAAATTTGTAAAAGGTGAAGATAATAATTTTTTGATAATGGATGCTAAAGTGTAGTCTAATTGTTGGTATATAAATAAAACACTTAAATGATAAAAAAGCATGTTTGAAAAAATTCAAACATGCTTTTTTATTAAAGGAAAGCAGTTTAATATTAGTGACCTAGACCGTTCCAATAAAACGAAACAATTTCTTCTGCTAATTCATCTATATTTGCAAGAATAGGATTGTGATTTTCATCTTTAAAATTCCCAATTGATAATAAAGATACGAATGCATGAGCAGTAAATGTAGCGTTTCCCTTCGGGATTTCTCCAATTTGCATTGCATTATCGAGTGCTTTTTCTAATACTTCATACATGTTGTCTTCAGCATGTTTTAATTGTTTTAATTGTTCTTCAGATAAAGATAGTTTTGCATCTTTCATAAAATTTTTCATATCAATATCCATCGTTGCGTGTAAGTAGACTTTAGCGAAATCCAATAACCTTTCTTGTAACGTTTTATTTGTAGAAAGGATTTGAGACATATTTTCTCGTATACGCACCATCATTTGAATCATAGTAGCGGTAAATAAATCTGCTTTTGTTGAATAGTAATAGTAGACGGTTGCTTTCGTAACACCACAAACTTTTGCTACTTCATCCATGGAAACGACTTGATAATTTTGAGTAAGAAATAATCGAGTTGCAACTTCTAAAATAGTTTCTTTTGTAGATTTTGTATTTTTATTTTGACGAGGCCTTCCAAGAGGGCGTTGTTTTTGTTCCAAATCCATTCGCTCCTGACATGTATTGTTTAGATAATTATAACATAATTTTTATTCATTCTTGATTAATTAACCGACCAGTATATATAATTAATAGTGGAGGAAAAAAGGAAGGTGGGTTTTTTATGAAAAAGCACCCGTTACATATGTTAGGGAGGCTTGTAGCAGGGAAGCATACGCAGTGGATAACTTTATCGGTATGGATTCTTATTACATTATTACTTTCATTTACGTTACCACAAGTAAACAGTACGAAAGAACCGAATCCGAAAAATTTACCTGAAACAGCTATGTCACAGCAAGCGGAAGTACTTATGAAAAAAGAATTTCCGAATAATGCGGGGAATCCGTTGTTAGTAGTATGGTATAGAGATGGTGGATTACAGTCACAAGATTATAAACTCATACAAGACGTTTATAAAGAGTTAAAAGCTAGTCCTTTAAAGGAACAATCAACGTTACCACCATTTGATACAATCCCGGAACAAGTATTATCAAAAAGTGCATCAAAAGATGGTACATCATTTGTTACACCGGTATTCTTTAACAAATCGGCTGGAACAGATATATTAAAAGGAAATATTGAAGATTTAAGAAACATAGTGAATAGTAAGGTCGATGGAGATCCATTTAAACAAAAAATAAGTGAATCTGGTTTACATGTTCGATTATCTGGACCTGTAGGTATTCAAACGGATGCAGTTAGTTTATTTAGTCAAGCAGATGTGAAATTGTTAGTGGCTACTGTATTACTAGTGTTAGTTTTATTAATTTTACTGTATCGTTCACCAATTTTAGCGATTTTACCTATACTTGTTGTTGGCTTTGCATACGGTATTATTAGTCCTACACTCGGTTTTTTAGCTGATCACGGATGGATTAAAGTAGATGCCCAAGCGATATCAATTATGACAGTATTATTGTTTGGCGCTGGAACGGACTATTGTCTATTTTTAATTTCGAGA
This sequence comes from Bacillus sp. LSHTCR4, assembly GCF_057197025.1. Lineage (NCBI taxonomy): Bacteria > Bacillati > Bacillota > Bacilli > Caryophanales > Bacillaceae > Bacillus > Bacillus sp. LSHTCR4. Next base: position 1,372,999 of record NZ_JBXUNO010000001.1, read on the forward strand.
TATAGAGAGTACTTGTTAGAAGAAGAAAGTAAATATAAAGCATTGCAACTTGCGATTAAAGCTTCTGGCGGGGCAATTATAATGAGTGCGTTAACTGTTGTACTTGGACTAGGAACACTATTACTTGCTCATTATGGTGCCTTTCATCGATTTGCAGTACCATTTAGCGTTGCGGTATTCATAATGGGAATCGCTGCTTTAACAATTTTACCAGCCTTATTATTAATTTTCGGTAGAGCTGCATTCTTCCCGTTTATACCGAGAACAACTTCGATGGATGAGGAATTAACAAGAAGGAAAAAGAAAGTAGTAAAAGTTAAAAAATCAAAAGGCGCCTTTAGTAAAAAACTCGGAGATGTTGTAGTACGAAGACCGTGGACAATAATTATGCTAACTGTATTTATATTAGGTGGGTTGGCATCATTTGTACCACGTATTCAATACACATATGACCTATTAGAATCGTTTCCAAAGGATATGCCTTCACGCGAAGGGTTTACGTTAATTAGTGATCACTTTTCAGCTGGTGAACTAGCGCCAGTAAAAGTTGTTGTTGATACGAAAGGAAAAGAGCTTCCTATTAAACAAGAACTAGAGAAATTTTCTTTCGTAAAAACAGTGAAAGAACCAAAAGAGGGGAAAGAAAATAAGCAAATTAAAATGTATGAGGTTTCTTTAGCTGAAAATCCATACTCAATTGAAGCGTTAGATCAAATTCCTAAATTGAAAACCAGTGTAGAAAAAGTATTAAAAGATGCTGGGGTTACCAATGCTGAAGATCAACTATGGATTGGCGGAGAAACAGGTTCATTATATGATACAAAGCAAATTACAGAACGTGATGAAGCGGTTATTATTCCAGTAATGATTAGTATTATCGCTTTATTATTACTTGTTTACTTACGATCAATTGTTGCGATGATTTATTTAATTGTAACTGTTGTATTATCGTTCTTCTCGGCACTTGGAGCAGGGTGGCTATTACTTCATTATGGTATGGGAGCACCGGCCATTCAAGGCGCAATACCGTTATATGCATTCGTATTTTTAGTTGCATTAGGTGAAGATTATAATATCTTTATGGTCTCAGAAATATGGAAAAACAGAAAGACACAAAATCATTTGGATGCAGTAAAAAATGGCGTTATACAAACAGGTAGTGTCATTACATCCGCAGGTTTAATTTTAGCCGGAACTTTTGCTGTGTTAGGAACACTTCCAATTCAAGTGCTTGTTCAATTTGGTATCGTAACAGCAATTGGTGTATTACTAGATACGTTTATTGTAAGACCACTACTTGTACCGGCAATCACAGTCGTTTTAGGTCGCTTTGCTTTTTGGCCAGGGAAACTTTCAAGAAAGAGTAAAGAGATACAAAAAGTGGATGCATAGTTGAAAAAGCCAAGGATATTTTCCTTGGCTTTTTTCAATGACATTAATTTTTTGAAGTCAAATCATCCGATGCAGCATGATCAGCATCTTCAATTGTTGTTTCGGGCATTCCATATAAGCCGTTCATTGCTTGTTCTTCGATATTAAGATTTGCAGTATTATTATTTTGGATAGGTATTGCGTTTTCGATAACATTTTCTTTTTTATTTACATTTTTGTTATTCATGTATGAATCCTCCAAATTTCATTTGATTTATTTATAGTATGTGGATGGATTTCCAGAAATATGTGAATTGATTCTTATAGATGTTATATAATTAAATAAACAATTAGGGTGAAATGTAAACTGTTAGGAGTGAACAATTATGGTGAAAGCAAGGAAATTAGCCTTCTAAAATAAAAAGAAAATTTTAGGAGGCTATTAAAATGAAGTTTCACGTAATTGATAGAGAAAATTGGAATAGAGAGCAGTATTTTGAGCATTATTTAAAATTGAAATGTACGTTTAGTATGACAGTAAATGTTGATATTACGCTTTTGATAGAGAAAGTACATCAAAAGGGAATTAAATTTTATCCGACTTTTATTTATATAATTTCGAGAATAATAAATAAACATAAAGAATTTCGAACATGTTTTAATGAAGAAGGAGTTTTGGGTTATTGGGAGGAAATGATACCAAGTTATACAATCTTTCATAAAGATGATAAGTCTTTTTCAAGTATATGGACGGATTATTCAAGGGATTTTCGCATTTTCTATAAAAATTATGAAGAAGATATGAGATGCTATGCTAATGTTCATGGTCTTTTCACGAAAGAAAATATTCCGCCTAATGTATTTCCGATTTCTAGCATACCTTGGACTAGTTTTACTGGATTTAATCTAAATATTAATAATGATGCTGATTTTCTATTACCAATTATAACTTGTGGGAAATATTTTAATGAAGAAAATAAGGTTATGCTACCAGTTTCATTGCAAGTTCATCACTCGGTTTGTGATGGGTATCATGCAAGTCGATTTATAGAAGATTTACAGGAGTTAAGTAATAGTTGCAACGAGTGGCTTAAGTAACAACTAATTTTTAATTCTATACAATTGAAAATGAATAATAGAAGAGAACATGTTTATATTGCATGGTCTCTTTTTTATTCATTAATAATAAGTAATAGTGGAAAATATAGGCTGATTTGTAGTTTAATAGTAAATAGATAGATTAGTGTTAATTTTCTTTGTTTTTAAAAATTTAAGGATATAAATGATTTAATAGGGGGTAGTAAAGGGAAATTCGTAAGTATTGAAAAAGAAGAGATCCTAATTGAGAATATGGCAAAACTGTATTGTAAAGCATTTGAAAAAACAAATTTCAATGAGATGATTGAGCGAATGAAAAGACATGTAGAATATGCAGATTTTAAAGGTATAGTAGCAATAAATGATGAAAATGAAGTGGTTGGTTTTACTTATGGTTATCGCTCATTAGAAGGACAGTACTATAATCAATTAATGAGAGAAGCGTTAAATCTAGAGCAAGTAGAAGAGTGGTTACAAGATTGTTTTGAATTTGTAGAGTTAGCAGTTCATCCACAATATCAAAATGAAGGTCTTGGAACGAAATTACATAATGAATTACTAAAAGGGATTTCAAATAGAACGAGTGTTTTAACAACACAAATAAACAATGAAAAAGCGCGTTCGTTATATGAAAGATTAGAGTGGATAAATATAATGGAGCCATTTCATCCAAGTACAAATGATGTTCCATATATAATAATGGGCAAAACTTTAAAAACAAAAGTGAATTGATAATTATTTCGTTCGCAAAGATTATTAGCTTGTAACAATAAAGGGGAAAACAAAAATGACAATAATATCTATAGAAAAAGCTACTATTGTAGATGCTGAAAAGTTAACAGAAATAATGACAAGAACATTTGATGAAGAAGCAAAACGATGGCTATGCGGTCAAGGGGATGTTATTGACTATAACATCCAACCACCAGGTTATTCTTCAGTTGAAATGATGAAATATTCGATTGAAGAGTTGGATTCTTTCAAAGTGATGATGGATGAAAAAATAATCGGGGGAATTATAGTTACGATTTCTGGTAAGTCATACGGTCGAATTGATCGTATTTTTGTAGATCCTGTGTATCAAGGAAAAGGAATTGGATCATATGTAATGAAATTAATAGAAGAGGAATATCAAAGCGTAAGGATTTGGGATCTTGAAACATCTAGTAGACAACTTAATAATCATCATTTTTATAAAAAAATAGGCTGTGAAATAATTTTTAAATCTGAAGATGAGTATTGTTATGTAAAAAGAATACATGTAGGTTCAGTTGAAGAGAACTTAATTAAAAATAAAGATATGAAAACGGGGAAATACGAAAACTGTAATTTGGTTAATACAGAATATTATCAAGTGAATTTAAAAAATAGTGCATTTGTTGGTAGTAATATAATGCAAATGAATATGAGTAATTGTAATGTAAGTCAATCTAAGTTTAGAAATATAAATTTAAAAAGGTCTTTATTTGCAGATTTAAATCTTTCCGGTAGCAATTTTAATTTGGTGACATTAGGTGGAGTGCAATTTAAAAATACACGTCTTGGAGATGAGAAGGAACCTATTATATTCGATAATTGTGATTTAGAAGGTAGTGTAATACATAATAGTAATTTGAAAAATGTTGAAATAGAAAATTGTGATATGACCGGTATGAAAGTAAATGGTATTCCAATTGAAAAGCTGCTTGCGTTATATAATAAAGTAAAAAGTTAACCGGTATTAATTGTAGATAAGTTGTCCGTAAATCTAATATTATCCCGAAATAATTATGTAAAAATAACATAAAAAAATAAAGAAGAGAAGGGGTTTTATGCGGGAGGCTAGAATGTATTTTCTTGTTGAGAATATGGAGGGAAGAAAATATGACGATCAAAGTAAGAGCGGTAGAAATACAAGATGCTAGAGCGATTCACAGTATATGCATACAGGATGACGTTTTACCTTATATGGTTTTCTTACCTAGTATGCGTGTAGATGCGATGGAAAATAGAATTCGAAATTTAGCGCCAAATCAATTTGAATTTGTCGCAGAGTATGATGGAGAAGTTGTTGGATTTGTTGGGTTAACTCAAAGTCCAGGACGTAGATCTCATTCGGGTGATTTGTTTATCGGGGTAGATAGTGAATATCATAATAAAGGCATTGGAAAAGCACTTCTTACAAAAATGATTGATTTGGCTGATAATTGGTTAATGTTAGAGAGAGTAGAACTAGGTGTTTTAGAAACGAATCCTAAAGCGAAATCTCTATATGAAAAATTCGGATTTGTAGAAGAGGGAGTAAAGATAGGGAATTTGAAGGCTCACGGAAAGTTTATTAATGAAATTATGATGAGTCGTTTTAGACCTGATGGTTTAATCGTACATAATGGATAGTGAAAAGCATGACAGTATACTGTCATGCTTTTTATTTGTTAGATGTTGTTAGGTAGTTTGGGTTGCATTAAAAATAATGCTAAACCAATAAAAATAACTGTAATGCCTAGTCCTTGTTGTAAAGAAATCGTTTCATTTAATATAAAGTACGCTAGTATACAAGTTCCAATCGTTTCTCCTAAAATGCTCATAGAGATAACAGTAGCGCTCATCCATTTTAATAACCAATTGAATATTGTTTGGCCTAAAATCGTTGCAATAAACGCTAAGCCAAAAAAATAGATCCAAGTTTGCGTAGAGTAGTGGATGAAAGATTCGTTTTGCATGTAAGCAAATACACCAAGAAAACAGGCGCTACTTCCATAACTAATGAGCGAATATGGTATAAGTGATAAATCTTTGCGAACATGTTGGCTAATGAAGAAATAAGCTGTAATAATTCCTGCCGCAATAAACGCTAAAATATCCCCGTATAAAGCTTCTCCGCTAATTTGGAAATCTTGCCATCCAATGATGATACTTCCCGAAATGGCGATGAGGCAACCAAAAACTGCTCCTTTCGTAAATCTCTCTTTAAATAGAAAATAACCAACAATCATTGAGAACAAAGGTTGTAATGTTACGATAACTGTAGAGCTTGCTACAGAAGTATATTGTAATGATTCAAACCATAGTACATAATGTGCAGCTAAAAATAGCCCAGATATGAATCCGAATGTCCATTGTTTTTTCGTTAAAGTTTTTAGCTCATTTCGACTATTTTTATTAAATAGTAATAACGGTAACAGAATCAGTGTGGCAAAGAATAATCGGTAAAAAGCAATGATTGTCGCAGGAGCATCGGCCAATTTTACAAAAATCGCTGAAGTTGATAAGGCGAATACGCCGAAAAATAAGATGCAATATGAAAGAATAGGTGATTTCAAAGTTTGTCCCTCCGATAGATTGTCTATTATAATGAACTAAATACGATAAAATGTACAAAGGTAAGTATATAAGTCTCGGAGACGATAGAAAAGGATTATTTGCCTTTGTTTAGTATGTCAGCACAAAGACAACGAAAGATGCAATATGATGGACGAAAGGAAGTTTTTATTATGATACATGATAGACTCGGACAAACTGTTTTAAGTTATCGTAAGAAAAATAATATGACAATTCGTGAATTCGCTGAGTATGCAGGGATTAGTACGTCACTAATTAGTCAAATTGAAAGAGGACATGCGAATCCCTCGTTAAGTGTATTGGAATTAATAGCGAAAGCATTAAATGTACCGCTATTTACACTGTTTATTAATGAGATTGATACAGATTCACTCATTTCTAAGAAGAAAGATAGAAAGAAAGTGTATCGAGAAAATAGCGATCACATAGTATATGATGTATTAACACCTGATTTTATGAAAGCGCGTATTGAAATGTTAATGATGGACTTAAATAAACAAGCAAATACAACGGAAAGTCACTATTCACATGAAGAGAAGGAAGAAATTGCTGTTGTTATGAAAGGAGAAGTTTATGTGGAATTAGAAGGCAAAGAGTATTTCTTAGAAGAAGGGGATGTTGTACGTATCCCGCCAAATGTGAAACATCGTTTTTTGAATAAAAGTGATGAATCCAATCATATTTTATTTGTATTGACGCCATCTTTAGGATGAGTATAAATTGATTTTTATTACGGGGGATAGAAAGATGGGAAATAAAACTGTGTTAAAAGGTGGCTTGTCAATTATTTCTCAATGTAAAAAAGAAACAAATGATATTTGGCATGCACATTTCGGAGCAGCTGCAATTGCTAGTTACTTTTTCATGAAAGATAACGATATAGAAGAAGAGGTAACTCGAAGTATGTTTTCTCAAACAAAAATGATGCTAAGCAAGCAAAAATTAGGTAAAATCATCGATCATAAAGAAGAAATTGATTTTCAAAGTGCTGAAAAAATGATTATAAAATCATTAGAACATACAATTGATGAACTTCATTGGGTCGGACATAATGTCATTTATGCTGCATTAAGTTTATTAGCTATGAAAGAGTTACAAAAATGGGGTGATATTCAAGCAATTGAAGGGATTACGAACCTTATATTATCGTTTCGAAAAACAATTCCAGGTAGATCGTGGATTGGTTTTACGACGAAGGAAGTAAAAGAATTAAGTATAAAAGATGAGATAGAAAGTGAATTGAGAAATCCGAAACAACTATCAAAGTTTATTTTAAAGGAGCTATCGCAATTTAATATTATTTATAGAGCGGAATCGCATCATGATTTAATTGGTCATTTACTTACATTTTCTCATGCAATTAATATTATGTATGACTTAGGGCATATAGATATATTCCACCGAGCGATACGTCCACTATTAAAACTAGTATACGTGTTACGTGCTAGTCAAAATCTAACGTCAAATAGTGAAATAACTTTACAATCACCGATAGATTGTTTACCTTTAATCGAAACGAAACGTGCTCATATTTTACCAACAGAAAATCAGTTTTGGCTAAAAGACTACAGTACATTTGATTGGGATTTTGGACATGTCTTTAAATTCTCATATAGTTACTTTGATCATATTAAGAGGGCTCCAAAATATAAAGATATAACTTTAGAGAAATTCCGATTTGTTATGAATACGTAATGAAGCCTAATGGTCTGTATTAAGGTACAAAAATATAAATTTATTTGTTGTTAGTATATTATTTTAAAATATGTAAGATTTTACATGAGTATTTTACTTTTACTAATTATGTAAATAGGCTATACTAAAATACATACATTTTAGTATTGGAGAGAGAAGTAAAACGACATGGAATTAGTGAAATTGGAAAAAGTAATTGAAATAAAGAAAGAAGAACTTTTATATTTAGTATCAGATTACGGAATTCAACATGAAAAAGTATTGGCATTAAGTCAAGAAATAGACAAATTAATTAATTACTTTATGTTTTTAAAATAGGAAGAACTATGACATGATGTGAAAATGTTATAGTTCTTTTTTATTTGGAAATTCAAATGTATACTATATACTAATAGTTGATAGAATATTCTGTTTTAAAGGTGGGGGAACTATGATATTATTTACGCACATTTCAGGCGAAGGGGAACAAATCGTACTTTTACATTCTGGTGGTATGACAGGTTTAGTAGAATATGAAGAGCAGGTAGCATTTTTTCGAGAACAAAATTATCAAGTCATTCGCCCTGATTTAAGAGGGCATGGAAGATCAGGAGGAGCATTGGAGGATTATTTCATACGTTCTGCAAAGGATTTATATGATACGTTAGAGCATCTACAAATTGATAGATGTCATATAGCTGGTGTTTCACTAGGAGGATTAGTCGCTTTATTATTTGCAAAAAACTATCCACATAGAGTGAGAACATTAAGTTTTTCAGGTATCTTTCCGGTTAAGAGAGAAAATTGGGAGGAGTCTCAGGAGTATGAAGCAAAGTGTCATCAACAATTGATGGAAAATGAAGAAGTTGTAACTTATATGAATCAAATTCATGAAAAAAGTGATTGGAAAGCATTGCTTGAATCGTGGCAAGTTAAAGATTGGTACCCATTTGATGAGACGGGTGATGTAGCTAATCTTGAAGTGCCTACTCTTTGTATTGCTGGGGGAGATTCAGAAGATGAAGTTACAGCTGCTACAACGTTCAAACAATTAAACGAAAATATTCATATTGCCGTTATTCCGTTTGCTGGTCATTTAGTGCATAGTGATCAACCGAAAATTTATTCGAATATATTGTCTAATTTCTTACAGAACGGGCAAGTTGCTAGTCGAATATAAGGACTTTTGGGTATAATAATAAAGGAATTATTAATTGTATCGGTTAGGAGCGCAGCACATATGAAAACAGTTGTTGTTATCGGTGGAGGTATAACAGGACTTTCTACTATGTTTTATTTAGAAAAATTAAAAAAGGATTATAATATAGATTTGAATTTAATCCTTGTAGAAAAAGAAGAGTACTTAGGTGGTAAAATCCATAGTGTAGAAGAAAAGGATTTTATTATGGAATCCGGAGCAGATTCTATCGTTGCTCGTAATGAACATGTCATGCCGCTTATAAAAGATTTAAATTTAGAAGAAGAAATGGTATATAACGAAACGGGTATTTCTTACATATATTTTGATAATATTTTACATCCAATTCCTTCTGACACTATATTTGGGATACCGATGAGTGTCCAGTCGTTGTTTAGCAGTACGCTAGTATCAACGAAAGGGAAAATTGTTGCTTTAAAAGATTTCATAACGAAAAATAAAGAGTTTACAAAAGATACTTCTCTTGCGGTATTTTTAGAAAGCTTTTTAGGGAAAGAGTTAGTGGATAGACAAATTGCCCCAGTGCTTTCAGGTGTATATTCCGGTAAATTGAATGAACTTACTATGGCATCGACATTACCGTATTTACTGGACTATAAAAATAAATATGGAAGTATTATTAAAGGTTTTGAAGAGAATAAAAAACAGTTTCAATCAGCAGGAAACAAAAAATTCGTATCATTTAAAGGTGGATTATCTACGATTATTAATCGTTTAGAAGAAGTACTGACTGAGACGGTTATTAAGAAGGGTGCTGTAACGACCGCTGTAAGCAAACAAGGTAATCGCTATGAAGTCTCCTTTGCAAATCACGAATCAATCCAAGCTGATTATGTTGTTTTAGCAGCTCCGCATGATATCGCACAAACTTTATTACAGTCTAATGAGTTGAACGAGCAGTTTCATACATTTAAAAATTCATCTCTTATAAGTATTTACTTAGGATTTGACATACTAGATGAACAATTACCAGCGGACGGCACAGGATTTATCGTAACGGAAAACAGTGATTTACATTGTGATGCTTGTACATGGACAAGCCGGAAGTGGAAACATACATCTGGAAAACAAAAGCTATTAGTAAGAATGTTTTATAAGAGTACCAATCCTGTATATGAAACGATTAAAAATTATAGTGAAGAAGAATTAGTACGAGTCGCTTTATACGATATTGAAAAGAGTCTCGGAATTAAAGGTGAACCAGAAGTAGTTGAAGTGACAAATTGGAAAGATTTAATGCCGAAATATCATTTAGAACATAATCAAGCGGTTCAAACATTACAAGAAAAAATGACGGATCTTTATCCTAATGTATACTTAGCTGGTGCCTCATATTACGGTGTCGGAATTGGCGCATGTATTGGGAATGGAAAGAACACTGCAAATGAAATCATTGCAACATTACATGAACCGTCAAATTAATATAGCATACATATATAAATAAAATGTCCCTCCGTTATGCTGGAGGGACATTTTATTTATTTCACTTGAATTGAGATTTTTTTATTAGTTGTATGATTCTCAGTAATTGTTAAGGTTATGTTCCCGGATTCTTTAAATGAATATGATGAGAGTTGATAGAGTTCTTTTATATTATGTTGCTCTTTTAATTTATTGGCAGGAATTAATGTAATGTTCGGTTTCCATGTTTCCTGTTTACCGGAAGGATAGTTTACTAGTATTTCTGGATTATTTAATTGCATTGGTTTCCAAGAGGCAAGATGTAGCTGAACTTCTGTATCTTTTTTTAGTAATTTTTCCGAGAAATATCCAAGCTCTCCAACGTTACCGAAAACAGTAAAGTTTTGATTTTGTAATGTGATATCTAAATGTTTAGGTTGATATGTTGCTGCGTGATAGATTCCATATGAAAGAGAAAGAGTAGCGGCGATTAACATGCTGATTGAAAATGTCTTAAAGCTATTACCTTTAAAACTAGTCATCATGAATGAGTTTGGGGCGAACTTTTTTGCAAATAAAAATATGAGTAATATGAGTAAGAGGGATAAGCCGATGAATATATACATAGAATTTTTACACCTCCGCAATAAAAAATATATTTATTAACTATATTTTACCATAAATGTATGGGATAGGGTGTTATTTTAGAAGGGAAAAGTGAGTATGGAATCGAAAGTATAAAATATATTATTACGAGCGGAGTGATGGAAATGAAAATAATACAATTAATTTTTAAAAAATGAAGGTAAGCACAGGGGAATAGGGGGGAATGTGGTTGTATCCATTTGTTAATGAGTTAGATACACTTCTTAGAGAAACTGGTTTTTCAAGTATAAATTGGAGACAAACAGCTCCATGTCATTGGGCATTAGTTGCAAATAAATAGGGAATAAAGAGATGATCAGTTTACTATGATCATCTCTTTATTTTTCTCATCATGTGAATGCAAGAAGGGTTACTCTTAGTTCGTATTGAATTAAGAGGGGAGGCTACTCTTGAAATATTTGATTAATGGGACATTGAGGACTTTCCTAATTATAAATATGTTTTCTGCTATAATGAATAAGTAGAAAGAAAGGAGTGATCCTATGGCATTTCCTATATTAGAAACAGAACGTTTGCGTTTAGTTGAAATAGAACAATCTTATTGTCAAAAAATATATGAAATCTTTTCATTGGATGAGGTAACTTGTTATTACGGTATGAATTCTTTTACGGAGTTTGGACAAGCTTCACGTATGATTGAATCCTTTTCAAAAAATTACTTTGAAAAAAAGGCAATACGATGGGGGATTGTATTAAAAGAAACAAATACTTTAATGGGTACAATTGGATTAAATAATTTACAATTATGGAGTAAACGATCTGAAATTGGATATGACTTACATCCTCGTTATTGGGGGAATGGTTATGCGTCAGAAGCAGCCAGGGAAATTATTCATTATGGATTTCAAGATTTAGGCTTATTTAGAATTGGTGCTATTACATACCCTGAAAATGTTACTTCTTGTAAAATGTTATCTAAAATAGGCTTTCATAAAGAAGGATTATTACGTGGATATATTCATCAAGGAAATAAGCAACATGATGCACTATTGTATTCTATAGTTCGAACGGATGTTGAAGATATAAATTTATAATAAAAAACCCCTCTTAAATAAGAGGGGTTAAGTAAAAAATTAACCTAACTTAGGTAATAAACGTTCTCCGCTTTTCATGCTACTTTTACATAAAGGGCATTTAGGCTCTTCTTCAAATGAAAAGTTCTTTCTCATCCATCCTAAACAATCCTCTGCTTCACATTCCCAGACAGGGGTTTGTTCTGGTGGTACTTCTGCTACATCGTTCTTTCGATTGCGATACATGTAACCACTCCTTTTATGTAAAAAATTTTAGTTATATATTAAAAAGGTTGTTAACCGTGCTGGTAACAACCTTTTTATTGTTTGAATTATAGCTTTACAACGTTTTTAGCTTGAGGTCCACGGTTACCGTCTTCAACTTCGAAGCTAACTTCTTGACCTTCGTCAAGAGATTTGAAGCCGTCGCCAGTGATAGCTGAGAAGTGAACGAATACGTCGTTGCCACCTTCAACTTCGATGAAACCGAAACCTTTTTCGCTGTTAAACCATTTTACTTTACCTGTTAATGTCATGGTAATGCCTCCTAAAAATTAAAAAGATTACAATATGTTCGGCCTTATTTGAATGAAAAATAAAATTTCACATATTATCAAAAACCCATAAGGAATATAAAATGTTCCTAATTGATACTTGATAATATGCAAAGAAAATATACTGTTAAATTGACCTTAATTACTATCTTACAACAAATGGTGGGAAATAGCAAGTGCTGGTAATACCAGTGTGAAATAGGATGGTAAAAGACACAAAAACATCTCTTTTATTTATATATTATTCCTAAATTTGGTTTATGCTAAACTAAGAACATTTTTATTGAAAGTTTGTATTATTGAATCGATATATAGTATAAGAATAGTGTTGATGTATTTGTTAAGGAGGCGAGAATATTGCAGTCTAATCAATTTAAAATAATTGAAGCAGCCAAAGAAGGAAGAAGAAAAGTTCATCCAGTATTTGCTGTTATACTTGCAATTGTATTTTTGACTTTAGGTGAATTGTTCATGATATTTATGCTGTTTTTACCGAAAGCAGAAACGATTATTATGAAAGCGATTTATAGTAACATTGAGATGATATTAACGTTTGGTGGGGCTGTGTTTTTTGTTTTTCTATGGATTAGATTTGTAGAGAAAAGATCATTTTCATCTATTGGTTTTTGGAGAAATCAATGGATAAGAAAATATTTAAGAGGTGCATTAATAGGTTTTGTTTTTATTTCAATACCAGTCATGCTACTTTTATTAACCGGAAATGTACAACTACAAATGCAACATATTACACCAACCGCTATACTTGGAATTGTGGGATCTTTAGTTGCTTTTTTAATACAAGGTGCAACAGAAGAAATTGTTGTTCGAGGTTGGTTATTTCCAGTTCTTTCTGTTAGAAGCCGTATATGGATCGGGGTTGTTGTAACTTCTTTTTTATTTGGTTTTCTTCATTTACTAAATCCAGGTATTACAATTCTTTCAATATCGAATATAATATTAGTTGGTGTATTTGCAGCTTTTTACGTTTTGAAAGACAGTAGCCTTTGGGGGATATGTGCGTGGCATTCCATTTGGAATTGGGCACAATATAACGTATTCGGTTTTGCAGTTAGTGGAATGGCAATGTATTCTACACCACTTTTTAAACCTGTAACAAGCGGATCGGAATTCCTTCATGGAGGCTCGTTCGGAATTGAAGGGAGTATCATTACAACAATAATGCTCTCTATCGCTTCAATTGTTTTATGGAAACAGTTATGGGGGAGAAAAGCGAAACAACGAAATTTTAGTTAATGAAAGAGGGAGAAACTATGGGGGTTATAGCGTTTGAGGGAGCGAGTGCGGTTGGTAAGAGCACAACGTGTCGTGAGTTAGAAAAGAATTATGGTGCTTATATTATACCTGAAGTGAATTTTTTATTTGAAAGACCAAAAAATGAACATAGAACATGGTATTTTGAAAAACAAGTAGAGCGCTGGAAAATAGCAGTGCAGAAGTCAGAGCAATATGAATTAGTAATACTTGATGGCGATATTTATCAGCCACTAAGTTATAATTGGTGTTTCCATTTTGAAATATTCGATCAGCCATTATCTTTAATAGAAAACTTTTATAAAGAAAAGCTGATTAATAGGGAAATTGGTTTTCCTGATCAATATTTTTATTTATATACGAATGATGAAGAACTTAGAAAACGGAAAGAATCTGACGAGACAAAAAGAAGAAGAAACTTTGAAAAACATTTACATATATCAAAATCGTTTCAACGTTATTATGAAAATTTAAATACTGTTACAGACGGGTACTGTAAATTAATTGAGGCAAAAAGTATAAAGTCGAATGAATTAGAAATTGTGAAGAGTTTAAACAGTATAAAAGTGTGTGAAGAGAGGCGTTTTGATGTTTCGAGGTTAAATGCGATTACGAAGTGGTTAAAAGAAAATCGCGCATAAAAACAACGAGTGCCTTATAAGGCACTCGTTGTTTTTTTATGTATTATATATTGATTTTAAAATTTGTAAGTTTGCTTTTTTATTTTTCTTAATAGCGTTTGTATATTTGGCGAGAAAGAGCTGAGAAGGATAAACAGGTAGTTCACCACAAATATCGATACCATAGACATCTTTATTCCTAATGAGAGAATGAATATATTTTAATAGTGTAGAGAGTTTCATATGTCCTTGATCCCAATTTGTAATAGTTACTTTTGAATCTAAAACATCTTTATCAATGCTTATATATAGTATCTGTATGAATATGCGAAAGTATTGTATATGCAGATACCTCATTAGATGTATCTATTGGGAATACTTCTACGCATGAATAGTCATTAGAATGAATTGTTAAAGAAGAAGGTCCAATAATAATTACTTTCTTTAATTTTGGGTTGTTTTGAAGAGCGAATGATACCCATGACCCGCAAGAAATAAGAGTATGCTCATTTTCTTCCTTTAAGTTCATGTCAGTGTGATGATCAAATAAAATAAAATAAGGCTAAATGGTTCATTAATTTCTTTTAGAAGTAAATAAGATACATAATGATAATTTCCAGAACCAATAAAAGTGACTCCTTTTTGCTTTCTACGATATAACTCCCGTTTTATACGCATTAAAGAAGGAATCTCGCAATACAGATTTGAGTGCTCTAAATGACTAAAATCAATATCTTCATGTGAATAAGAATGAAGTTTATTTTGTAATAAATACGTATCGTCAAAGTTTAAAAAAGTTAAACCGTTATACAATAAACTCATATTTATTCATCTCCTTTATATGTAGGCTAGCATATATTTTTATAAATTTAAACTGAACTGCTTAGAAGTGGATTTGCATTTGAAAAAACGGATATTTTTGACAGAATAATCTTTCAATTTTTAAAGAAAAGAAATACAATATAAGGAAATATATATATGCGGTTCAGGAAATAGGAATGTAATAAATGAAACTTGAAATGAATTTGAGACTAAAAGTAGGTTGAGATGAACTAACCGCAGATGCTAAGTTGATTCAACAAATAATCAATATTTCAAGTTATTATTTGTGAAAGGAGAATAAAGGTAAGTATGAAAAAGATTATTATTTCGGATCTTGATGGGACTTTATTAAGAAGTGATAAAACAATTTCAGAGAAATCTATTAATATTTTAAGAGAATGTAAAAATAATGGAGACGAATTGATCTTTGCTACGGCAAGGCCGCCAAGAGCTATAAAACAGTATATTCCCGACGTGTTAAAGAGTGAGATAGTCATTTGTTATAACGGGGCTCTAGTTCTTAAAGGTAATGATATTTTATATGAAATGAAGATTTCTAAAAATGACATTTTAGAAATCATAGAAATAGCAAAAAAGTATAATCTTCATCAAATTTGTCTTGAAATAGGTGATAAGTTGTATTCAAATTTTGATGTTACTGATTATTTTGGCAATGTACCATGTGAAATTATGGATGTAAGAGATTTAGACTTTGAAGAAGCTTCAAAAGTAATTATTTGTACTAAGGACTCAATAAACGAAGAATTCATTAAAGAATTGCCTGATGAATGCAAGGCAGTCATTACAGATGACGGAACTTTGTGTCAAATTATGCATGCAGAAGTTTCAAAATGGAATAGTATTGAATATGTTCTACAGCACTTAAATCGAGATGTATGTGAAGTAATTGCCTTTGGAGATGACTACAATGATATGGAAATGATAGAGAAGTGTGGAATTGGTGTAGCAATGAGCAATGCTGTTGAGGAATTAAAGTCAGTCGCTAAATATATTGCTAAAAGTAACGATGAGGATGGAGTTGCTATATTTCTGGAGAGTAAAAGTTATGTTTATGCTAATTAGTATGAAAAAATAAATTGCAGTAAGCTGCCCAAAAAGAGATGCTACATCTGTTTTTTTATAAATAGATATTATGAATGGGATATGTGGGAGGAAACAAGCAAGATGAAAACATTATTTAAAATAATAGGTATTTTAGCTGGTATGGCGGTAATCGGCGTAGGTATAACGTATGGTATGCTGTATTATTTGAATAATAGTAAACCAGCTGCGAAAAAGGCAACACCAGCTGCTCCGGCAGCAGAAGTGCTGGCTGATAGTAATGTAAAAGCTGAAGATGCAAAGGTTTTAGAAAATGGCAATCATTCATTACCAAATAGCGGTTTTAATAAAAATTTTAAATGGACAGATGAGAACATACAGACAGCTTTACATGAAATGGCACATCAAAAAACGAAGGCTGATCAAAAGTGGGGTTACATTTTTATCACACAAGAACGAATTGAAAGCTTACTTGATATTGTAAAGAGTAATGATCTAGTACAAGGAAAAACATATGCAGATATTTTAGAGAGATGGAAACAAGGAAAATATGAAAAGATGGATGAGGATCACAATCAGATTTGGAAATTACAAAGCGGGAATTTAGGAGAAGGAAAAGGAGTAATGTCAGAGGCGGAGCAAAAAGAGTTAATTAATCAAGTGTTTATACAAAAAAGTACATATTCAGGCAGTAAATTAATTGCAGGTGGGGGACAGGCTAATAAATAAGAGATAGGTTGATTTTGAAACACCTTTGTTGTCATAATTACAAAGGTGTTTTTTTGTTGACACAAGAAATAAATGGGAATATGATTCATATATGAAATAAATTAGAGGAGCTTACATATGAATAACAGAGAGCTTTACGGTAATATTCGTGATGTTTATCATTTACTCCAAAAAAATCTAGATAAGGCAATTGAACAGTATGATATAAGTTACGTACAATTTGGAGTAATTCAAGTACTCGCAAAATCTGGGAAAGTATCCATGTCAAAGTTAATTGAAAACATGGGATGTGTTCCAAGTAATATGACGACAATGATTCAAAGGATGAAGCGTGATGGTTACGTTATGACAGAGAAGAATCCAAATGATCAACGTGAAACGCTCGTTTATTTAACTAAAAAAGGTGAAGAAACGAAAAAGCAAGTAGATGTGCAATATAGTGATTTTTTAAAAAAGAACTGTGGTTGTTTTACGAAAGAAGAAGAAGAGCATTTAGATGCTTTATTGTTAAAGTGGAAGAAGCACTTGAATTAAATATAGTAAAAATGTAACACTCTGTTACATTTTTATTTATATAAATACTTCATATGTGAAATAAAATCTGGTGCAGTAAAAATTGAAGAAGGGATAACAATGAAAAATATTTCATATATGAAATAAAGAGGAGTTATATATGGAGTTAAAGTCAATGATACGTATTTTGGCAATTGTAGCTTTTTTTGTTGGATTAGATTCATTATTAGTGGCACCTTTATTACCAGTTATTACAGAAACAATCAGTATCCCTGATAGGAGTGGAGGTTTATTAATTACAATTTATGCACTTTGTTATGGAATAACTGCACCCTTATTCGGAACGATGTCTGATAGAGTTGGAAGGAAACGTATGATTATAATAGGGTTTGTTATTTTCTCTATTTCTACATTTTGTACGGGATTAGCGAAGAATTTTGAAATTCTTTTATTATTTCGTGGTCTAACAGGTTTATCTGGTGCGATGATTATGCCAAGTATCTTTGCATTAGTAGGAGATAAAGTTACATATGAGTCAAGAGGGAAAGCGATGGGAACGATTATGGGAGCAATGGTAGGTTCGACAGTTATTGGAGTACCTATAGGCGCATTTTTATCTGAAGTAGGAAATTGGCAATGGACATTTTATAGTATAGGACTATTAACTTTATTTCTTACATTACTAGTTAATCACATATTAGAAAATGAAAAACAGAGAGATGAGGTGCATGTTTCTATAGCGAAAACGTTAGGAGCACCATTAAAAATGGTTTTAGTAAATGTATCAGTTTTATTTGCATTATTAGCGACGTTTCTATGGACAATTGGATTACATGGTATGTTTTCATACATAGGTGTTTATTATGGGGATAATTTTGGACTTTCCGTTGGTGAAATAGGTATGGTAATCTTTCTGGCGGGAGTTGGTAGTGTAGCCGGTAATATTCTAGGTGGAAAGTTAGCTGATAAAATAGGAAAGAAGAATGTTATATCGATTGCCAGTATTTTAGCCTCAATTAGTGTAATATTATTCTCGCTTTCCCTAGAAAATCTAGTAATTGCAATCACTGTACATATAATTTGGAGTCTATTTATTGGATTTGGCCAAGCCTCATTAACGGCACTAATTTCAGAATTAAAACCAGCTGTACGAGGTACTGTGATGGCATTAAATAGCTCTGCCATGTATATTGGGATGACTATTGCTTCTGGCGTAGCTTCACTTGCCGTAAGTAATGACTTTCCGTTTTCTGCCTTAGGATTAATGTGTGCAATTGCTAGTTTACTTGTCCTTCCAATCATATTTGTTCTAGTTAAAGAAAAAACATCACCTAATAAAAAGAAGATGACTATATAAGTAGTAGTAAAGAAAACGTGGGTTGATATTCTTTAAAGGATTTCAACTCATGTTTTCTTTCATATTATTTTATACTTTCATAACCTTTAATAGTGAAAGAAACGACTGTACTACAGGGGAAATCCATCTAGATCTATGATAGATTACATGACTTTGAATAACAGCTGGAGTTTCAATGGGTTGGAATTGTATTTGTTCCTTTTGACAATTTTCTTGCACAACGATGTAAGGAAGAATTGAAATTCCCAACTCGCACATAACAGCTTGCTTAATTACTTCAACATTGGAGGTTTCAAATGTTTTCTCTGGAATATTCCCGCTTTGACGTAAAAAACGATCTACCATTGGTCTATAACCACAGCTTTGTTCAGTAAAAATAAACTGAGTATCCTTTAATAAACAAAATGGGTTAGAGTCTGTAGAGTAATGGGGAGGTAAAATCCATCCAAATGTTTCATTACTAAAAGTACGTGTAATAAAATCATTATGTTCCATACTTTCTCCAATTATGAAAATAACATCTGTTTCTCCTTCACGTAGCTTATTAATTGCTTGTTCGTTTGTAGTTGTTTCCAGTACGATATTTACTTTCGGATTTTTCTGTTTGTAAGTACGTAATAATTGCGGAAGACGATACACTGCTAATGATTCGTTTGATGTAATACTCAATGTACCTTCTAATTGATCGGTATTTTGAGGGATTTCTTGCGCTTTTTCATAAATTGCAAGTAATTCTAAAGCATAAGGATGAAATTGATGACCTGCTTTTGTAAGAAGTACTTTTTTTCCTAACCGATCGAAAAGAGGAATATGTAAATCGTTCTCTAATGCTTTCATATGCGCAGTAACTGTAGATTGCGCATAACCTAATGCATGAGCAGCTTTAGAAAAACCACCATACTTAACAATCGCACAAAATGTTTTAACATGTCTCATTTCCATAAGTAATCCCTCTTTTATTATCATGATTTGTGAATGATTATATCACGTATTTCAATTTTCCAAATGATTAAATTCTTTATAAAATAAACTTGTAGAAAGATTCATTTAAGTGAAATTGGAGGAGAAAAGATGATCAAAAAGGGCTATCATGTAGCTGTTGTTGGGGCTACAGGTGCGGTAGGGCAAAAAATTATTGAACTGTTAGAGAATGAAAAAAAGTTTAATATAGTTGAAGTTACATTGCTTTCGTCAAAGCGATCCGCTGGTAAGGTAGTACCATTTAAAGGGCGAGAGATAATAATACAAGAGGCAAAAACAACTAGCTTTGAAGGTGTAGATATTGCCTTTTTTAGTGCTGGAGGAGAAGTTTCTAGGCAATTTGTGAATCACGCAGTCTCTAGTGGTGCCATCGTAATTGACAATACAAGTGAATATCGAATGGCACGTGATGTACCGCTTGTGGTTCCGGAAGTAAATACGCACACTTTAAAGGAACATAAAGGTATAATAGCAGTTCCGAATTGTTCAGCATTACAGATGGTAACAGCTCTTCAGCCAATACGAAAAGCATTTGGTTTAGAACGAATTATCGTTTCCACTTATCAAGCTGTTTCAGGATCAGGTATTCACGCGATTCATGAATTAAAAAAACAGGCTAAGTCAATGCTTGCAGGTGAAGAAGTGGAGAGTACTATATTACCAGCGAAAAAAGATAAAAAACATTATCCAATTGCATTCAATGTATTGCCTCAAGTCGATATATTCACGGATAATGATTTTACCTTTGAAGAAGTAAAGATGATTCAAGAAACGAAGAAAATTTTAGAAGACCCAAACTTGAAAATGGCAGCTACTTGTGTGCGCGTTCCGGTTGTATCAGGCCATTCAGAATCGGTTTATATAGAGCTTGAAAAAGAAGCAACTGTTGCAGAAATTAAAGAAGTACTGCTTGATGCACCAGGTGTTATTTTGCAAGATAACCCTAGTGAACAGTTGTATCCAATGCCAGTATATGCAGAGGGGAAAATAGATACATTTGTCGGAAGAATTAGAAAAGACCCTGATACACCAAACGGATTCCATCTTTGGATTGTTTCCGATAATTTATTAAAAGGTGCGGCTTGGAACTCGGTTCAAATTGCAGAAACGATGGTGGAAGAGGGAATCATTTAGTATTAAGAAAACTAGGGAACTGTTCATGATTACAGTTTCCTAGTTTTTATTTTATCCCAGCCACATTTGATTTGAAAGACAGTAAAAAACATCAAGAATGAATACAGTTTATTTGGTACGATATGGATAAATTCAATAAGGGGGAATTAGATGTATCAAGTAAAGGGGTATTTTTCATGGCTAAAAGGAAGTCATTATGACATCGGTAAGCAACAAGGTGAATTTGTGAAACAACATCCTTATCTTATTCCGCAATTTATAGAGCAAGAAAACTTAATATCGCATATCCATTGGACAGAATCTAGAAATATATTAAATCAATATTGTCCAGGAATTAATGAAGAGATTGAAGGGTTTTGTGAAGTATTAAAAATTCCATTTGAAAATATGATGTATTATTATCAAACCCTATTAAAAGCAGGTTGTAGCCATTGTGCCGTTTTACCTAAAAAGACAGATTTAAAGCATACTTATGTATTAAGAAACTATGATTTGTCACCAGTAATAGATGATATGCGTTTTTGTTCGACTCATGTTGAAGGTGCATATGCACATAGTGGCTTTTCTACTCAATATTTTGGCCGAACGGAAGGGATTAACGAGCATGGATTATCTGTTACATTTTCAGCATGTGGACAACCGGTAGGAAATATTGCGGGTTTAAGAAAGCCAGCGGTAAGTGGTTTACAATGTTTTGCGGTAATTCGATTGTTATTAGAGAAATGCAAAAATGTGCAAGAGGCTAAGTCACTAATAGAAGACATACCAATTGCTAGTAATATTAATCTAATAGTAGCAGATCCATTAGACGCAGCACATATTGAAATATTTGACGGTCATAAATTCACAACAACGATTGATGGTGAAAATCAAGCTTTTATTGTATCAACAAACCATGCAGTTAGTTCATCTATTCAGAAATTAAATAATAGGAGATTAGAACAATCTACAAAGAGATATCACGTTTTACATGAGCATTTAAATAGATATGAACAAGTGAGCATAGAGTCTTTAAAAAAGTTAGTAGAAGAAGAATATCCTGCTGGACTAACTGTACATAACTATGAAGAATGGTTTGGAACTTTACATTCTGTATTATTCGATTTACATGATCGTACAATGAAGATTTGTTTCGGATCACCCCTTTTAAACGACTGGTACTCATTGAAAGTTGGAGGAAGTATGCCGTTTTCTGAGGTGAACGTGAACTTTAAAAATAAAACTTATACTGACTTTTGGCGGGAAGATAAGAAAAAATTGATTCCTAAAGAATAAATGGGATAAGATGGTAATATGAAGAGTGCATTTATACTGGAGGGATTACCAATGCTAAAAGTTATGTTACCATTTGTTCTTATCTTTTTTCTTGTCATTGCGATGTATATGGCTTATCAAAAGAGAAAAAAATCCGGTATAAAAGGATTGAAAAGTGCGTTAACTTCTATTTGCTTCTTTTCACTCGCAATCTTAAATATGTTTGCATATTGGTTTCATTTTGGCGGTGCTTTTCCTTGGTTATTTTCAATTGTATTATTGCTAGTTGGTGCATATTTTACTAAATATATTCCGATATCTAAAAAGATACATTAAAATTTAAAAGAGTTTAAATATAATGTTTACTTTGTTTTGAAAAGAGATTTTTCTACTAGATCGTTGTGAAACGGTTTCATAGGATAATCTCTTTTGTTTAGTTTTGGAAAGAACGTACGGTGCTTTTTAGTTGCTCAATAAATTCTCGAGTTGCAGCACACATATACTTATCTTTTCTATAAATTAGTCCTATTTCAATTGTTGGAGTAGGGTTTTCTATTTTAATAGCTTGAATGTTTTTATTTTGTAAAAAGTCTATATATGGTTTGGGTAAAACTGTAATTCCCATTCCTTTGGAAACCATTTGGATTAAAGATTCCATCGTGCTAATTTCTAAAATTGGTCTTGGTTTAAAGTTGAATTTTTGACACTGAGATGTAATTAGTTCGGTTAAAAAGAAATTTTTAGGTAAAAGAATTAAAGGGTAGTTCTGTAATTCAGCAATAGATACATGATTACGTTCAGCCAATCGATGACCAGTGGGCACGACTAATGTAAGATCGCTTTTGTATAGAGGGATAGAGATAATCTCTTTATCTTGCACTGGGAGAAATGTAATTCCAATATCTAGTTCGTTTTGTAATAATTTTTCATGAATATCTCTAGTACGAAGCCCTAATACAGAAAGCTCTATATTGGGATATAAATTATTAAAATTTAAAATAGCTGTTGGTAGTAAATAATTTACGACGGTTAACAAAGCCCCTATTGTTAAGGAACCTTGCTGTAATCCGTTTAGGTCTTGTATAGCTGAACGAGCTTGTTCGACTTCATGAAAAATGGTTTTACTATGTGATAATAAAATCTTCCCTGCTTCAGTTAAAGATATTTTTTTACCAATTCGATCGAAAAGTGGCATTCCTACTTCATGCTCTAATACACGTATTTGTTGACTTAGTGAAGGTTGTGAAATATTTAATTTCTCAGCTGCTTTTGTGAAGTGTAATTCTTTTGAAACAGCTAAAAAGTATTCAAGTTGTCTTAATTCGATTGGAATCACCTCAAGTATAATAATAGGTTATACCTATCATTATTATATAAATAATTGAATTGAACAATGATTTTAGAGGTTTTATAATCATCTTTATATAACAAAGAGGGTTGTAAAAATTAACTGAGAGAAAATACATGTAACACCTTTAAAGGAGGAAATAGAATGGCTAATGAATATCAATTATTATCTTTAAATATAGGATTACCAAAAGAGGTTACATACGGCGGAAAAGTAATTCATACAGGCATAAATAAGAAACAAGTAAAGGAACCGGTATATTTATCTTTTGTAAAATTTAATGGAGATGGACAAGCTGACTTAGTTCATCATGGAGGAGTAGATAAAGCAGTTTGTGTTTATACTGGTGATCACTATCCATACTGGGAAAAAGAGTTGAATCAAGATCTTGTATATGGAGCTTTCGGAGAAAATATAACAGTTAGTGGTATGCGCGAAGAGGATGTTTGTATTGGTGATACGTTTGAGCTCGGACAGGCAATCGTACAGGTGACACAACCAAGGCAACCTTGTTTTAAATTAGCAAAAAAATATAATATTCCAAAGTTACCACTATATTTTCAAGAAACAGGATATACAGGCTTTTATTTTCGTGTACTAAAAGAAGGATGGGTATCATCAGTCGATACTTTAAAAAGACTACAGTCTGATCCAAAAGGTGTTTCAGTGGCGTTTGCTAACCGTATCATGCACAAGGAAAAACAAAATATTGAAGGGGTAAAAAGGATATTAGAAGTAAATGCACTTTCAAGTAGTTGGAGAAAGTCTTTTGAAAAGCGTATAAGTGGAGAAGAAATTAATACGAAGGAAAGACTTGAAGGGATAAAAGAATAAAATATTTTATTATAAATAGTGTATTTCTATTAGTGAAAGCTAATTAGAAAGCGCTATTTTTATATAATAAACTAATTAATATCCAGAAATCTTAATATTGTTTTATTCGACTTATTTTCAAATAGTCAAAACATAAAATTAATTAGACTTTTTTTTTATTTTTTATGATAGTATATTGATTGGTAAGACCTCTATTTTTAAGAGTAGGTTATATAAGTATATCTAATTTAATGGAATTTAACATTTGGAGGTACAACATGGGGAATGTTGAAAAATTGGCAAGTCTTCTAATAGAAGAACCGAAAAGAGAGCAGTTATTTCCTTTATTTGAAGAAGTGTTTGGAATTACAATTCAAACATTGAATGATTTTTCAGAGAGAGGTTATTGGGATGATACATACAAAGCTTTATCATTTTTACATGACGATAAAGCGATTGCAAATGTTGCGGCATTCTCGCTACCATTGCTAGTAAATGGTGAAAGAATAAATGCAGCAGGCATTCAATCGGTAATGACACACTCTAATTTTCGTAGACAAGGACTCATGACACAATTAATGAGTAAAATGATAGAAGAAATCGATAAGAAATGTGAATGTACATTATTGTTTACGGAAAAACCTGAACTATATGCATCATTTGGTTTTAAAGTTGTGCAGGAATATTTGATGACTATTCCATATGATAAAAAGAATAATAATGAATCCTTACTTAGAGAGCTAGATTATTATATGGAAGAGGATAGAAAGTTAATACATGAAACTATAGATAGTAGCCAAAGACTTTCAAATAATTTTTCAACATTAAACTTCCGTCCTTCGTTTTATTTGAATATGTATGATTCGAAATGGAATGAAAAATTGTATTATTCAGAGAAGTTAGATGCCCTAATTGTGTATGAAGTAGATAATGAAAAGTTGAAATTATATGGAGTGTTTGCACCAGTAATTCCAGTTTTAGATGAAATATGCGGGGAAATTGCTGAAAGATTTACAGAAATCGAATTTTACTTCTCTCCAGATCAATTAGGGGTTGAGGATGTACAGTTTACAGAATTACAGTCAAGTAAGTATTTAATGGTTCGAAGCAATAGAGAGTTGAATTTGAAAGGTTATAAATTTCCAGTATTAGTAGAATTTTAAATGTGCATATAAATGATTTTCTATGGAGGAACTATGAAAATATCACATATACCAGAACATATTGAGCAACTTACTATAATGAATGTACCTGAATATTATAAGCTTAATAACAATCATGCGTTGATTGTCCGCTCGAAAGCCGAAACAGATTTTTGGCTTAAAACACATTATGGTTTTGAAGTAATGAATGGTCATGTATTTTATACTGAGATGATGACAGACTTTCAAGCTGAAGTTCAATTGCGTATGAATCCAAATTCAAAATTCGATCAAGCGGGTCTTTTTGTTATGATTTCGGAAAAGTGTTGGTTGAAAACTTCATTAGAATATATTCCAGATGGTCCATCTCATTTAGGAGCTGTCGTAACAAATAATGGATATTCCGATTGGTCCACACAAGACTTTCCAACAGAATTAGCTAACGAGCAACTTCGTTTTCGAATTGTTCGTAAACGTGGTGATTATACAATATATGTGAAGAAGATCCACCAATGGGAACAAATAAGAATCGCTCATTTGATGGAGGATATAGGAAATGAGCCTATTAAAATAGGTTTTTACACGTGTAGTCCTTCTAAAAATAATGGATTTGAGACTGAGTTTTTAAGTTTTACAACTGAAAAAATATAGATAAAAAACCGTATTCTTTTTATTAAGAATGCGGTTTTTGTATTTATATAATACAAAGCACATTTATTGACCAGAAAGTCATTAATGCTTATCATTTAATAATGTTAAATATTAATTTACATAATATAATAAAAGTAAGAAAGAAATTACAAAATATATCGCTTAAATAAGGAGGGATATGAATTATACAGTGGTAATTTCATAGGAAAAGGAGATTATGTATGAAATCATTTCGTAAGTTATTACAGTATTTAAAACCATACATGTTCTTCGCTATTATTGGACCGCTATTTATGGTACTTGAGGTTGCGATGGACTTAATTCAACCGACTATTATGCAACATATTATTGATGTTGGGATAGCAAATCGGGATATGAATTATGTAATAAAAATGGGACTTCTTATGATAGGAGCTGCAGTACTCGGTTTAATTGGAGGACTGGGGTGTATGATGTATTCTACAAAAGCAGCTGTTAATTTCGCTACTGACATACGAAAAGATGTGTTTGCGAAAATAGAAACATTTTCTAGTGAAAATCGTGATTCATTTGGAACAGGTAAATTATTAACGATTGTGACGAATGATATCACTTCCATTCAATCGGCAATGACGATGACATTACGTGTTCTCGTTCGTGGTCCACTGTTATTTATCGGAAGTATAATTATTGTTTTTGTAACAGCGCGAGAGTTATTTCCAATATTACTTGTAGTTGTTCCGATTTTATTACTTGCGATTATTTTAATTGCAAGTAAAGCAAGTGGTACATTTAAAAAGGTGCAAGAGGCATTAGACAAAGTGAATACAAAGTTACAAGAAAATTTATCTGGTGTGCGTGTTATAAAAGCGTATGTACGACAAAAATACGAAATCGCTCAATTTGGAAATGTAAATACAAATTTAACGAAGATAAATATTCGAGCTGTGCAACTTATTTCTTTAATGATGCCAATCATTATGCTAGTTGTAAGCGGCGGGATTGTCGCAACATTATGGATTGGTGGAGAAAAAGTATTTAATGGGATTCTTCAAGTAGGGGCGATTTTGGCATTTATTAACTACTTGAATATCATTTTAATGTCACTTATGTCGATTAGTATGGTATTTATTCAAATTGCGCGAGCTTTTCCATCTGCGGATCGTGTACAGCAAGTTTTAAATGCTGAAGTTGATATTATAAGCGAAGCGAATGCGATTGAACCTGATAGAATCGAAGGGAAAATCGAATTTAAAAATGTTAGTTATAGCTATACGAAAAATAATGAATATGTTTTAAAAGATATTTCGTTTAACATACAAAAAGGTGAAAAAGTAGGGATTATTGGATCGACTGGAAGTGGTAAATCTACCTTAGCGAAATTGTTACCACGACTATATGATGTGGATCAAGGTGAAATATGTATAGATGGAATAGATGTTAAAACATATGATTTGCAAAAACTCCGTGCTTCAATAGGGTTTGTACCTCAAAAGGCGTTGTTGTTTTCAGGTAGTATAGAAGAGAATTTACGTTATGGTAAAGAAGATGCAACACATGATGAGCTGGAAGTAGCAGCTGCATCAGCTTGTGCCACTGAGTTTATCAATAAACTAGAAGAATCTTATCAATATAATTTAACACAAGGTGCGACGAATTTGTCAGGTGGACAAAAACAACGTGTATCAATTGCAAGGGCGCTTGTGAGAAAGGCATCCATTCTTATATTAGATGATTCTACATCAGCAGTGGATGCAAAATCAGAATCTAACATTCAATCGGCATTAAGAACAGAATATAAAGGAACAACAACATTATTAATCGCTTCTAAAATCTCATCTATAATAGATGCTGATAAAATTCTTGTATTAGATAACGGTGAATTAGTTGGTGATGGTACACATGAAGAACTGTTAGAACAATGTGAGGTATATAAAGAAATCTATCTTTCCCAAGGTGGCTATTTACATAAAGAAGGTGGGAAAGAACATGCGTAATTTTCAAGGACAATTTGCTAATAAAGGTGGGCGTAACGCACCAAAGATGGGGAAGGCTAAAAATACGAAAGGAACTGTGATGAGAGTATGGAACTATATGGGCTATCAAAAGGCTGCTCTTACGCTCGTTATATTTTTAGTGTTTGTTACGACGTTACTTGGGTTATTAGGTCCGTATTTAATGGGAGTAATTATCGATCAATATATTGTACCAAAAGATTTAAGCGGCACGGCGAGAATGTGTTTGTTACTTATCGCGATTTACGGTGTAACAGTATTCTTAACTTGGTTACAAACATTTGTAATGGTTAATGTTGCATTAAAAACGATACAAAAAATACGACAAGATATTTTTGAGAAAATCCAAACGCTTTCTTTACGATTCTTTGATGTACGTTCTCAAGGGGATTTAATGAGTCGTGTGACAAATGATATAGATAATTTGAATCAAGCGTTGACACAAAGTGTTGTACAAATTATTTCATCAGCGCTAACTTTTATAGGTGTGACGATTGCGATGTTCGCATTAGATTGGATCTTAGCAATTGTTACTTTAATTACAGTACCTATTATGTTTTTCGTTACAAAAAAACTAGTTGCTTATAGTGGCAAAAACTTTGCAAAGCGTCAAAAAGATTTAGGAGAATTAAATGGATTTATTGAGGAAGCTATAACAGGAGCGGATGTTACAACGTTATACGGGAAAGAAAAAGAAACCGTACAGAATTTCAATAAAATTAATGAACAACTAAGAGTTTCAGCAACGAAGGCGGATACATTTTCAGCTTTTATTTTTCCAAGTATGAACTTTATTAATAACTTAGGTATGGGACTTGTAATTGGAACGGGATCAGTAATGGTTTTAAATGGAATGACAACAGTAGGTGTCATTGCAGCTTTTATTAATTATTCTCGTCAGTTCTCAAGACCACTTAGTCAATTCGCAACTTTAATGAATACGATTCAAGCGGCAGTTGCTGGTGGGGAACGTGTCTTTGAAATTATGGATGAAGTACCGGAAATCAAAAATAAAAAAGATGCATTCGTTGTACAAAATTTACAAGGCCATGTTGCACTCCAGAATGTTTCATTTGGATATGAGGAAAATAAAACGATTTTAAAAGAAGTGAGTCTGAAAGCGCGGCCAGGGGAAACAATTGCTTTAGTAGGTCCAACTGGATCGGGTAAAACAACAATCATTAATTTGCTAACGCGCTTTTACGATATACAGCAAGGGCAAATTTATATTGATGAAAAAAATATAAAAGAATATGATATTAATTCGTTGCGAGGTAAAATAGGAGTAGTTTTACAAGATACGTATTTATTTGCTGGGACGATTATGGATAATATACGTTATGGGCGATTAGATGCTAGCGATGAAGAAGTAATCAATGCAGCTAAGGCAGCATCTGCACATTCTTTTATAAAACATTTACCGAATCAATATGAAACAAAAATAGCTTCAGAAGGATCGAATTTAAGTCAAGGACAGAAACAACTTCTTGCGATTGCAAGGGCAATTTTAGCAGATGCAGATATATTAATTCTCGACGAAGCAACATCTAATATTGATACGAGAACGGAATTACAAATACAAGAAGGACTAAACAATTTAATGAGAGGTCGAACAAGTTTCGTAATCGCTCATCGACTGAAAACAATTGAAAAAGCAGATCAAATCCTTGTTATAAAAGATGGAAGTATTATAGAAAAAGGGAATCATGAATCTCTCATGGAAGATAGAGGGTTTTATTTTGATCTGTATACGAGTCAGTTTAAAATTTAATATAAAAAATGAGGTTTCTCTAGAAAAGAGAAGCCTCATTTTTTATATTTGTAAACTTTATAAATTACTTTTCTAGCCAAATCAATTATCCGACCTGAAAAATACTTATACTTGCAGATACATTTGTTAAAGAGCCACCATCACTATTTGAGAGAGTGATAGTACCTGCTGAAGAGGTGTTATTTATTAAAGTCAATGTTGAAGGAACAACTGTTACGGTAAAAGCAGCAGTACCTTGATTTATTGTATGTGGTGATCCCGTACCAAAACGCCCACCTGGAATTGGTGTACCATTTAGTGCAAGGGAAAATTGGTTTTCGCGAGAAGCTTGTAATTGAAACTCTGCTACATATGTTCCTAGTGTATTAATTATAATATTTCCAGTACCTGTGATGTGGCTAAGGGCAGTTCCTGTTATAGGTCCATTTGTGTTAAAAGTAACACTACTTCCCACTGCAATTGATTGGTTAGTAGTATCAAAAACATATAGATAGTTTGTTAATCCTACACTAGCCGCCCCGGTAGGCCCAGTGGAACCGGTAGGCCCAGTGGAGCCAGTAAGTCCAGTGGAACCAGTGGAACCAGTGGAACCAGTGGAGCCAGTAAGTCCAGTGGAACCGGTAGAGCCAGTAGGTCCAGTGGAACCGGTAGAGCCGGTAGGTCCAGTGGAACCGGTAGAGCCAGTAGGTCCAGTGGAACCGGTAGAGCCAGTAGATCCAGTGGAACCGGTAGAGCCAGTAGGTCCAGTGGAACCGGTAGAGCCAGTAGGTCCAGTGGAACCGGTAGAGCCAGTAGAACCAGTAGCCCCGGTAGGCCCAGTGGAGCCAGTAAGTCCAGTGGAACCAGTGGAGCCAGTAAGTCCAGTGGAACCGGTAGAGCCAGTAGGTCCAGTGGAACCGGTAGAGCCAGTAGAACCAGTAGCCCCGGTAGGCCCAGTGGAGCCAGTAAGTCCAGTGGAACCAGTGGAGCCAGTAAGTCCAGTGGAACCAGTAGGTCCAGTAGGTCCAGTGGAACCGGTAGAGCCAGTAGAGCCAGTAGAGCCAGTAGAGCCAGTAGAGCCAGTAGAGCCAGTAGGTCCAGTGGAACCGGTAGAGCCAGTAGAGCCAGTAGAGCCAGTAGAGCCAGTAGGGCCAGTGGAACCAGTAGAGCCAGTAGAACCAGTAGGCCCGGTAGGTCCAGTGGAGCCAGTAAGTCCAGTGGAGCCAGTAAGTCCAGTGGAACCGGTAGAGCCAGTGGAACCAGTAGGTCCAGTAGCCCCGGTAGGCCCAGTGGAACCAGTAGGTCCAGTAGGCCCGGTAGGTCCAGTAGGTCCAGTAGGTCCAGTAGCCCCGGTAGGCCCGGTAGGTCCAGTGGGACCAGTAGAGCCGGTAGGCCCAGTCGGGTGATGTGGGAGGATAATATGGCTAATATCTAAAAGTGAAAAGTTAATGAACATATCTTTGTTTTGATAATCTATCAGAATCACCTCACTAGCATGTTTAAAGAAATAGTAAAGTAATAATTTTTATGGGTATTTCATTTCTATATTATTAATGCAACTTATTTTGAAACCAGTAAATAGCTATCATGACTATAGGGTATTAATTTTTGACCTGAATTTTAATAAAGCCTTTATTAAAGATAAAGAGCGCTGTTAAAAGCGCTCTGAGACAAGTTTCATGTTTAAAAAGGGAATTGAGGATATTATGTGCATACTGTTTTAGAATGTTGTAGATTTTTAATTAAAAATAAAAAATCTTATAAAAATTAAAAAATGTATTATTAGATAGTCACCATACAATAAAATATGCTTGTTTGATATGAATGTGTGTCAAATTTGCCAAAATATATTTTGGCATGCATAAGAAAATGAAAATACTTTGTTAGCAAATACTAGCGGCTTCAGTGACAGATGGTAAAAATAGTTTACGTGGTAGTGTAATAATCTCAAGCGCAATTTGCGTTGAATATAGGAGTATTTGAGTTAAATCTAAAGCGATTGTTAAAAGTATTATGAAGCTTGTAAGAATTACAAAACTACCCCAAAAGAAACTTTTTGAAGTGTTACGGAAATCTTTTATTAAGGAAAAGAAAGAAAAAAATGCTGTAACAATGAGAATTAAAAATTTATATTTATCAGCCATTAAATCCCTCCTAAAGAACAATAACTTATATAATAGCGTATTTTTCTGTATTATTATAAAAAGATTTTAAAATGAATGGTAAAAAGTAGATGCCGCAACTTAAAGTATTATTTTTGATTTTTTCATTAAAAAAATAGATTAGCGCCCTATTTATTATTTGTAAGTGTTGTACTGGATATTTGACCGGACAATAAGACGAGCTTTGAATATGTTAATAAAAAAGGGGGTGTTGAAAAATGGCTAGATATAGTTTACATGCAGGACATAACAGTATTGTACAAGGTGCGAATTATGGGAGTCGGAAAGAACACATTATGGATCGCCAAGTTAAGGATGCAGTTGTTGCTAAATTGAGAGCATTAGGGCATACAGTTTATGATGATACTGATGAAGTAGGGACAACGCAGGCACAAAATTTAAATAACATCGTATCAAAAACAAACTCACATGATGTAGACTTAGTAGTTTCATTTCACTTAAACTCATATGATACGAAAGCAAATGGTGTTGAAGTGCTCTACTATGATCAACAAGCTTTATCAGCAAAGATAGCAGCACAACTTTCAAAAGATATTGGCTGGTCAAATCGCGGTGCAAAGGAACGAAAAGATCTTTATGTGTTAGCGAATACGAAAGCACCTGCAATCTTAATTGAACTTGGATTTATCGATAATGAAGCAGATATGGCAAAATGGAATCCAGATAAGATTGCAAATTCAATTGTTTATGCATTAACTGGGCAATCTGGTGGGACAACTCCGCCATCCAAAAAAAATATCATTCAATCAGGAGCATTTTCACCGTATGAAACACCGGATGTAATGGGAGCATTAACGTCCCTAAAAATGACAGCAAACTTCATCTTACAATCTGATGGTCTAACATATTTTATATCTGAACCAACTTCAGATGCGCAACTTAAAGGAATGACGGATTACCTTGATCGTAGAGGCTGGTGGTATGAAATTAAGTGAAAATTTGAGTTTAGTGGAACAGAATATTTACAAAATAATCGGCCTGAGAAAGAGGATTACTTATAATGAATAATCCTCTTTTTTAAATTTTTATTCTGGCTTAAAACTAAGTAATGCATGTAAGTAGGATGTTCATTGAACATATCAGCTATATTTGTAAAACATACTTTTAATAAGAAAAGAATTTAGAATTTGAATTTAATTGATTACAATTGAAATAGCGCTGAAAACTAATAAAACGGCCATAATGATGTTAAATGATCTTGTATGTTTTAATAATAGTTTTTGGAACATGGAACCAAATAAGCTCCAACTAAATGTACTCATTAACCCGACTACACCGAGAAATAACGAAAAAAGTAGATAACTTGAATATGAATTGTAATAAGGGAGAATAAAAGTTGATACTACAGTTAGTCCGAATAATATCCCTTTAGGGTTAACAAACTGAAGAAAAATCCCTACTGTAAATAAATTTTTATTATACTTTTCATAGGGATCTGTACTAGCTTTACTAGTGAGTATTTTAAAAGCTAAATATAACATGTATGCTACACCTAAGATTTTTAAAGGAAATTCGATTATGGGTAGAATATTAATTAGGACAATATTAAAGAAGCTACATAAGGAAGTGAGGATGAAAAACCCGAAAGCTACTCCGAAGCAAAATTGCATACTCCTTTTTAAACCATGTTGATTAGCGTATGTCATAGCTAAAAAATTGTTAGGTCCGGGTGTGAAGCTACTTATAAAAACAAATAATAAAAAAGAAAATATAGGCATTTCAAAACCCCCTATTTTTTGTATGTTATAATGACCGAAAAGAACAATATAACGTGTACTTTTTATTATACATAATGGTCGTTATATTGTATGTAGTTTAGGAGTGTTTCTTATGGAAGAAATTCAACTTATTTTGGCGAAAAATTTAAAGACAATACGAGAGAAGGAAAAATTAAGTTTAGAAAAGGTTTCCCAATTAACAGGTGTGAGTAAAACGATGATTGGACAAATTGAACGAGGAGAGTCAAGTCCAACATTAACAACGATATGGAAAATTGCGAATGGTTTGAAAGTATCTTTTACTTCTTTAATCAATAATCCGCAACCGGATACGAAAGTTGTTTTACGAAATGATATTCAAGTATTGTCAGAAGACAATGGAAGATATAAAGTGTATCCTTCTTTTCCTTTCCAAGATGATAGGAACTTTGAAATTTATTCCGTTGAAATTGAAGCAGAAGGAAAATTAAGTTCGGAAGGCCATAAAGAAGGGACCGAAGAATTTATAACGGTGTTTGAAGGGGAATTGACAATTGAAATAAATGATTGTCAATATAGATTAAATAGTGGGGATGCAATTCGCTTTAAGGCGGATAGACCGCATTCCTATCGTAATTTTGGAAGAACGCTAACTCGATTAAGTATGACCATTTATTATTCAACTTCATAAATTTACAGCTGCCTTAAAAATAAAGAAAGGCGTAATGATAAAACCATCTATCTATAAGAGATGGTTTTATTTATTATAATCCAAAAAAAGACACTCATTTGAGTGTCAACAGAGTGTTGCTCTCGCGTATAGGATTGGAGTATGTTTCTCAAATATGTTTTGAGATGGTTCGCATTTGAGAAACTATCTTCATATTCAATGTAACATTAGCAGTGAGGAGTGTAAATTGATAATGTATATACGGAAAATTTAGTATAGATACTTTGTACTATGAATATAGTACAAAGTGTTTCTTATTGCATAATCACTTACGTGAAGTTATTAAAATATAAACTAAAGGAATGACCTAGTAGTTACTATTTTAGCATTTAAGAATGATTATTATAAAAAGAACGAATCATTTTTTAATCGATTCGTATAATTGTTAAAGAGGCACCTGTTGAACCACCTCCAACTAAATTAACTCTGGATAATACGCCGAATAGTTGAAGTGAAATTGTATTACCAGCAGTTAAATTAATTATTAAATTATTATTATAATTTGAAGTTGATAACGCGGGGGGAAAAATAGATCCGGAAAGTGGAGTCGAAGAGTTTAATAGTAGCCTTGTACCAGCAAGTAGTGCAGTTGTTGTATTAACTTGATAGGTTAAATAATATCTCCCAGTAACAGGAATTGTAAATATATCATTTGAAGCATTCACTGTAAAATTACCGAGACTTTGGCTATTAAAAGGTGGAATATTAGTTCCGCCTAATATAACTGAAATGGGACCACCTGACGTGTTATTAGCGAACATGGAGTTTGTTGTAATATTAGGCCCAGTAGGACCTGAAAGCCTGTATGGAAGTATAATTCCAAGAGCTATTGATAATAGTCCTTTTTTCATTTTTCATTCTTATCTTGAATATAAATCACCTCATTTTTAAATTAAAATGTAACTGATTTAGTATTTTGGAATGGAACTATCATTTTATTATATTAATACTACTAGTTATAGTAACAGTAAAAAGTTTACTTTATATAAAATCATTTGAGTATGAAAAAGTAGTTATGGAATTTTTCTAAAATAATAGAGATTTTATTTTGTTAATTAGTAAACAAAATGTGAAATGAGGTAGTAAATTGAACAGCAATGAAAAATTATCTTTGAATAAAGGTATGGTAAGACCAGAAAATATTGGACCTACTTTTCCGGTTCTTCCGCCAATTTATATTCCAACGGGAGCAACAGGGTCAACGGGAGCAACAGGGTCAACGGGAGCAACAGGGTCAACGGGAGCAACAGGGTCAACGGGAGCAACGGGAGCAACGGGGTCAACGGGAGTAACAGGTTCAACGGGAGCAACAGGAGCAACAGGAGCAACAGGGTCAACGGGAGCAACGGGGTCAACGGGAGTAACAGGGTCAACGGGAGCAACAGGAGCAACAGGGTCAACGGGAGCAACAGGGTCAACAGGAGCAACAGGGTCAACGGGAGCAACGGGGTCAACGGGAGTAACAGGGTCAACGGGAGCAACAGGGTCAACGGGAGTAACAGGTTCAACGGGAGTAACAGGTTCAACGGGAGTAACAGGAGCAACGGGAGTAACGGGAGTAACGGGAGTAACAGGAGCAACGGGAGTAACGGGGTCAACAGGGTCAACAGGAGCAACAGGAGTAACGGGAGCAACAGGTCCAACGGGAGCAACAGGTCCAACTGGAGTTGTTGGCCCCATAACAACAACTAATTTATTATTTTACACTTTTTCAGATGGAGAAAAACTAATATATACAGATTCAGATGGGCTAGCTCAATATGGTACAACTCACATATTATCTCCTGATGAGGTTTCGTATATTAATTTGTTTATTAATGGAATACTTCAACCACAACCATTATATCAGGTTAGTACTGGCCAGCTAACTTTGTTAGATAATCAACCACCATCACAAGGTTCTTCAATTATTTTACAATTTATCATCATTAATTAAAAAAGACAGATTCTTAAATAAAAAGGATCTGTCTTTTTGCTCTACATTAAAGTAGTTAAAACTAAGTGACGATAAATTCGATTGTAATTGGAATTCCACCGTCTAATGCATCTCCGCCAGGAATTGTAATAGCACCAGTAGGTCCAGTAGTAACACTGGAGTTCACACTAGGTTGAAGAATGCCGTTTACATATAAGTTGTAATACGTAAAAGTCGGAAAAGCAGTTGCAGTAGTGCCAGCATCGTTTAAACAAGCTGTAGCAGCAATTGCGAAAGCTGCACCAGTTCCGGTTCCAGCTCCTAATGTAGATGTAAATCTTCTAGATGCCATAAATGGTTGAATAATTGGCAATTAATTTTCACTCCCTAAATTTTTTTGGAACGAAGTATAGAATAACTTGTCCACTATATTGTATGAAAGTTTTTGATAATAGAAACGGCTTCATGATAATAGAGGGAACACAATTTTAATAAACATATTATTGTTACTTGTTGGTTATATGATAATGTTTAGTTTTTATATTCAGATTAAAATGTGCTTTTGGACCTAAGAGATAAACGTGGAAAAATAAAATAAACTCTTAAGTTTAGGTGTTTAATCTAAGCAGTCAATTATTAAAAACATATAATTAATATGTGAGTCATGAACATAATTAAATTAAGTTTTCAAGTTTAATTATCATTCATGTTTCCTATCTTAAATGAAAAAATAACTCAATTGTTTTTTTTTCAATCGGAACTTTTATGGTTCTTAGAATAGGAAAACACTCAACTATAAGACAAGTCAGGAGGAAATAAATGTCACATAACAATTGTTTTGGTCATAACAACTGCAATAATCCGATTGTGTTCACTCCAGAATGTTGTAACAATCCACAAACAGTTCCAATTACTAGTGAGCAATTAGGTAGATTAATTACTTTACTAAACTCTTTAATTTCGGCAATTGCAGCGTTTTTTGCAAATCCAAGTGATGCAAACAGATTAGCTTTACTCAATTTGTTTACTCAGCTATTGAACTTACTAAATGAATTAGCACCTTCTCCAGAAGGAAATTTCTTAAAACAATTAATTCAAAGTATTATTAACTTACTACAATCTCCTAATCCAAATTTAGGTCAATTACTTTCTTTATTACAACAATTCTACAGTGCTCTTGCACCATTCTTCTTCTCATTAATTATTGACCCTGCAAGTTTACAACTTTTATTAAACTTATTAACTCAATTAATTGGTGCTACTCCAGGAGGCGGTCCAACAGGAGCAACAGGCCCAACAGGAGCGACAGGTCCAGCAGGTACTGGTGGCGGAGCAACAGGAGCAACAGGAGCAACAGGTCCAACAGGCCCAACAGGAGCGACAGGTCCAGCAGGTACTGGTGGTGCAACAGGTTTAACAGGAGCAACAGGCCCAACGGGAGCAACAGGTTTAACAGGAGCAACAGGCTTAACAGGAGCAACAGGCCCAACAGGAGCGACAGGTCCAACAGGAGCAACAGGCCCAACGGGAGCAACAGGTTTAACAGGAGCAACAGGTTTGACAGGAGCAACAGGAGCAACAGGTGGCGGAGCTATTATTCCATTCGCTTCAGGTACAACACCATCTGCGTTAGTTAACGCATTAATAGCTAATACAGGAACACTCCTTGGATTTGGATTTAGTCAGCCTGGCGTAGCTTTAACAGGTGGAACTAGTATCACATTAGCATTAGGTGTTGGTGATTATGCATTTGTAGCACCACGCGCAGGAGTTATTACTTCATTAGCAGGTTTCTTTAGTGCAACAGCTGCATTAGCTCCATTATCACCTGTTCAAGTGCAGATACAAATATTAACTGCACCTGCAGCAAGTAATACGTTTACAGTACAGGGTGCGCCTCTATTATTAACACCAGCATTTGCTGCGATAGCAATTGGTTCTACAGCATCAGGTATCGTACCTGAAGCTATCCCAGTAGCTGCAGGAGATAAAATACTACTTTACGTTTCATTAACAGCAGCAAGTCCAATAGCTGCAGTAGCTGGATTTGTAAGTGCAGGTATTAATATCGTCTAGTTTGCTATAATGTCTGTTTGAAATTTGAACTGGCATTTGTATATAGCCCTTCCTAATATAATTAGGAAGGGCTATATTTTATCCCGCATTAATGAGCAGTAAGACCCTCACCTCAAAATTCAGCGAAGGCAAAGAAGTTAGGTGGGGGTCGGGCTGCCCATAAAAGCCCGATTGGTGAGGGCTAATAATCAGTGGGAGATGAAGAAAACCTCCACTGATGAAAGTTTCACTTTATGGGAAGATAGGTGATAAATCAATTGAGAAATTAGTCTTTGTTAAGTTGGTATAAAAGAAAAATCAAAATTTATGATTTGCAATCTATTGTTTATGAAATAAGTTATATGTTTTGAAAAATTATCTATAAATAAAAAAGATGAATTCTATTAGAAATAGAATTCATCTTTTAAATAAAAGGGAAGTACATTATTTATCGTGAGCGTTGCAATGTTATTGTTCAAATTAATAATAAACTATTTGTTTTTATTACAGTTACATCCTTTTTTCTTTACATAGCCTTGCTCGGCTAAGTCTCTTTGTGATTGGGAATTGGAAGATTGAGAATTTGAAGACTGAGAAGATGCTGATGAACTACTATTTTTATTATGAGAGTAGTTTTTTCGATAGTTATAATTACTCATAGTACTATCACCTCCAATTAAATATATAACTATTATATGTATGTACTCTATTAATTGTTACGATAATAAATAGGAATGGGTATACAATAAAAAAATCTCCTACGTATTTTCCGAGGAGATAAATAATTGTCCTTTCATAATATAAATTAATATCCCCAGTAAAGAGGGAAATAATATGAATCTTGGTAATATAAATTTTGTTGTAGATTAGGAGGCTGAGTTGTTGGGTTTATCGTTCCACGGTTTTTATTACAATTTACTGGGGGACCAATTACTGTAGTGGATTGAATAGGGGATACCGCTTGTTTCCATTGTTGCTCATCGAGACAGTAAGTATGGGCCATTATATTAGCGGGAGTTAATCTTAAAATATCAGAACCAAAAATAACTTCTGGTGTTGGGGCATCGAAAATTGCTAATAAATGAGTATTATCTGCTGTAGCAATTTCATAATGCCACCACGCTTGTGGAATGTTGGCAACTTGCCCTGGTTTTATCGGTAAGTTTAATAGTTGATTCGTAAATGGATTAAGTAAAGAAACAACCGCAGATCCTGAAATACAGTAAACAAGTTCAGCTGCATTTTGATGAATATGTGGTTCTACAACATTACCTGAACTTAAATAAATATCTAATAAAGAAGTGTTTTCTAACGTATTTAATTGTTTCATGCCAAGTACGTTTATATAATTTTGAGCATCTTTCTGAAAAAAATTACTTTTATTTAAATCATAAGTGAAATTAGTTGAGGGGGAGGTGTAGTCGATATTAGAAGTCAATTGTATTACCTGCCTTTCTATTAGTAAGTAAGGTTATAAAATTAGGATATGTGTCTAGTGTTTGTTATGTGCGGTTGTTGGTATCATAATAAATTTGCCTATGCCATAAAGAATATGGGTTGTATTTCGTATTTTGAATAACAGACCAATCCTTTTTCATAGAGGTATTGGTCTGTTATTCAAGATAGTTTTT
The DNA here is from genome assembly GCF_057197025.1 of Bacillus sp. LSHTCR4. Classification (NCBI taxonomy): domain Bacteria; kingdom Bacillati; phylum Bacillota; class Bacilli; order Caryophanales; family Bacillaceae; genus Bacillus; species Bacillus sp. LSHTCR4. The sequence goes on from NZ_JBXUNO010000001.1 coordinate 1,412,969, forward strand.
GATGAATAATGAATTGTGCTTTAGCGGTATTGGCGTAATTTAGCCACTCTAATGCCAAGTTTTGTTTTAAACCAAAATGGATTTCTATGATGTCAAAATGAGATACCTTTGTTTTAAGTGGAACAGGTATACCGTTTACTTTTGCATTTTTCATGTTATGTGCAATTTTTGGAAATGCAGAGAAAGTAAAATCAATAATTGTAGCACCATCTGGTAAATAAATAGGTTGTAAATCTGAAGTATAAGCCGTTATGGTATTTTCAAATAGTTCGTACGATACTAGATTGTGGAACGCAATTGGATCTGTAGTTAATAAATTGTTATGCACAATTGTATCATTCATTATTTTATAAGATATGGATTGGACATTTGCAGTTCTATTATTTAATAAAGAAAAAATGCCGTTATCTTTTAATGTTTTTGCTAATTGTGTTTGAATGATAATTGTTTGTTCATTATTATTCATATTGACTTTAGTTTTTAAATTGTTATTAAAATAGCTATTTTCAAGTGCTATATTGTCTTCGAAATAGTTTATAGTTGGATTGTATAATTGATGTATCATTCCAAGAATTTTATAGCAATCTAGTACACTTGTAGTTGTAATACAAATTTGTGAAACCTCTGATACGTTTTGTATTTCTTGTAATTGTGAGTAAGCAGTATAAATCGGAGGGAACTCATAGCTTATTTCAAATGAAAGGTTAGTATCAAAAAAAGAATGAATTCCTTTGCTTAAATCGGTTATATTTTTTTGAAGATGTGGAACATATCCCGTTAAGAATTTAAGTACCTTGCTATATCTTTCTTTATGTAAATATTGAAAAGCAAGATTTTCTAATTCATACTGGATTGTATATAATCCAAGTCGCTTTGCAAGTGGCGCAAAAAGTGTTAATGTTTCATTCGCATATGCTACTTGTTTCGCGGGTTTTTTAACATTCAAAGTTTTTATATTATGAAGGCGATCTATAACTTTAATAATGCCAACACGTATATCATGTTGAGAGGATAATAGTAATTTTTTAAAATTAATTGCTTCGTATAATACTTTGTTTTGATCTTGTTGTTTTTTCCCTTTTGTTAATCCATTTACAATATATCGAATAGTCGCACCGAAATGTGATTCGATTTCTTCTAGAGAATATTCGGTATCTTCTACAACATCGTGTAATAAAGCAGCAATCAATGTTGTAATGTCAGCTTTATAATTTAGCAGTATTTCTGTAATTGCGAAAGGATGAATAATATATGGTTCTCCAGTTTGACGGTATTGTCCATCATGTGCTTGCTCTGCAAAATATATAGCTTTTTTCAAGAGTTTTAATTCATTAGATTGTAGATAATTTGCCTTTTGTAATAATACCTCGCTCATATAAATCCGTCCCTTAAAATTATTTTTAATAGTAATTCTATATAATAGAATAAATCCCCTTTGAAATTATTTTAATTATGTAAAAAATAAAGGTGTTGAGATGAAACTATATTCGTATATCCATTCATACTTTGGATTGATGGAAAAAAGTAAAGAACGTGTTAATTTAATATTACATCAATCATTAATAAGGGGTGAAGGTTCATGTCATTTAGTGAAATGATTAGAAATGAAGTGCTTGGCTGGGCAGGTGTCTCTGAAAAACCGCATCGATTTGGCGGCATTGAAATAAATTATGGCAAGAAAGAACTTGGTCATCTGCATGGAGATAAGTTAGTTGATTTACCATTTCCAAAGTTAAAGCGGGATGAATTAGTAAAACAAGGATTGGTCAAACCACATCACGTATTACCTGAATCAGGATGGATCAGTTATTATATAAAGAGTGAAGAGGATATACCATTTGCAATTGAGTTATTTCGTATGCAATATGACCGAATAAAAAAATAATGAAATAAAATAGATGAGTAAAAATATATTTTCATGTCACATCCCTCCTTAATCGTTCGTCTTGTATGTAGAACGATAAGGAGGGATTTTATTATGAAGAAATTTGATGTAGCAATTGTTGGTGGTGGCCTTGCTGGATTAACAGCGTCTATATATTTAGCGAAAGCTGGAAGAAAAGTGATTGTATTAGAAAAGTCCAGTCGCTTTGGTGGTCGAGGGATGACTATAAATAAAAATGGGATTTGTATGAATCTTGGAGCACACGCCCTATATAGAGGAGGAACAGCATTTTTAACTTTTAATGAGCTTGGTATGAATCTACCGGGTGGAATACCATCTACAAAAGCACATGGAATATGGAAAGGAGATATATTTACCATCCCAACAGATTTTCGCACAATTTTATCAACACCACTACTTTCGTGGTCTGCAAAAGTACAATTCTCACGTCTTATGATTTGTTTAGGGAATTTAGATGTAGGAGAAGTTCCAAAAATGAGTTTAACTACATGGGCAGAAAATGAAATAAAAGATCCAATGGTTCGAAATATATTTTATGCATTATGCCGAACAACAACATATACGTTTGCTCCTACAATACAATTAGCATCATCTGTACTAAAGCAAATACAGCTTTCGATAAAAGATGGGGTATTTTATGTAGATGGTGGCTGGGAGACGATAATAACAAAATTAAGAGACATTGCGAATCATGCCGGGGTGCAATTTTTGGATAAAAAGCATGTTTTGGAAATAGAGCATTACGAAGATAAACAAAGAATATATTGTTTTGATGATGAGGTATTTGAAGTAGGTACAGTCATTGTGACGACTCCACCGAAAGAAGCTTGTAACATAATTAAAGGTGTGGAAGGAACAAGTTTGCATAGATGGAGTAAACAATCGGTACCGGTTACTGTTGCTGCATTAGATATTGGTTTGAGACGATTACCTAATCCGACACATCAATTTGCATTAGGGTTAGATCAGCCTATATTTTTCACGAATCAATCAAGAGCAGCTAAATTAAGTGATGATGGATTAATTGCAGTGAGTTTAATTAAGTACCATAATCCTGTACTAGAGATGAAACAAACTCATGAAGATAAAGAACAGTTAGAAAGTACAATGGATTTGCTACATCCAAATTGGAAAAGAGAAGTTGTTGCACAGCAATATTTACCGAAAATAACAGTAGTATATGATTTTCCTCATATAAACCGAGTTGAAAAACCAGGTCCTAATATCCCTGAAATGCCAGGTATTTACGTTGCAGGTGATTGGACTGGGCATGATGAAATATTAGCTGATGCTGCAGTAGCAAGTGGAAAACGTGCAGCGTTACACATTTTAAAGCAATTAGAAAGTGAGGGAGTTCATCATGGAAACGGAGCAATTATATGAAGCGTATCAACCATTATTATTTTCGTTAGCATATAGAATCCTTGGGAGTGTTATGGATGCTGAGGATATCGTTCAGGATGTATTTATCTCGTTAAATAATATAGAGGATCTTCAGTCTATAGAAAATATGAAAGCATATTTGTGTAAGGTGGCGACAAATCGTTCAATTGATAAATTACGTTCGGCAGCGCATAAACGTAACGTGTACGTAGGGATGTGGTTACCAGAGCCACTTGTAGAAGAAAGTAATGAGCCATCAGAGTCATTTGTTATGAAAGAATCCCTTTCCACAGCATATTTATTACTTTTACAACAACTGTCTGAGGTAGAAAGGATTGTTTTCATATTAAGAGAGGTTTTCAGTTATGAATACGAAGAAATAGCTTCAATTGTTGATAAGAGTAGTGTGAACTGTAGGAAGATCTTTCAACGCGCACGAAATAGTATATTGGATAAGCCGAAGCAATCAACATTAAGTACGAAGAAAATGGCTGATTATGTTGAAAAGTTTGTATCATCACTACAATGTGGTGATGCGCAAGGTATGTTAGAAGTATTAAAAACAGATGCGATATTGAAAGCAGATGGTGGTGGTAAAGTTACAACTGCGATTCATCCGATTTACTCTGCGGATCGAATTATACGTTTGTTCTTTGGGATTGCACAACGATTGACAGAAGAGTACACTGTTGATTTCAAAATGGTAAATGGTATGCCTGGGGTAATAGTTACAATAAATAATAAAATAACGTATGTTCTTTCGTTTGCATTTGAGGATGAGAAGATTTCAAACATTTATATGATGGTTAATCCTGAAAAACTTATGCATTTAAATGTAAAAATATAAAAAAACGCATTTCTTCAGAAATGCGTTTTTTTATTATTTTTCTAACATTTCAAGAGGTACATCTTTTTCACCAGCTACCTCAAATTTAATTTCCCCGTCTTCTTCATAAATACGTGTAATAATCGGTATAGTAATCATTAATTTTTTATGCTGCTTTCGTTTTCGAGCAGCATCTAAGCTAATCACGTTCATTGTAAGCATCCTTTCTTTTAAAGATATATAAACAAAAGAAAATGCGTCCGAAAAGGGCGCTTAATTGAATTTGAAATACCGATTCATTTAAATGGGGTTTATATATTTTTTATAACTGCAATTTTTTATAAAATATAATATGAATGGAATAATTGCACGTAGAAATTAACTTTACCAAAAAACGAAACAATATGCTATAAAAAATTATAAATCTTTGTCATATAACGGGAAAAAGGATTTCGTTTCGCATATAATAAAAAGTAGACGGGCAGCAAGAGCTTTTTCATCATATTGCTTGGAAAGGCGATGAAAAGAATGGATACGTTAGATTCATTATTACTTCAACTTGAACAATATGGAGAAGAGCATGATCGGAATAAAAAAATACGGGAAGAAAAATTACGGAATATTTCTCGTGAGATGGGGCAATTTTTATCAATTTTAGTAAAAGGGTGTAGTGCAAAAAATATTTTAGAAATCGGAACTTCTAATGGTTATTCTACATTGTGGTTAGCTAATGCGGTAGAAGAAACAAATGGAAATGTAACAACTGTAGAGCTTTCTTCAGAACGAGTTGGAGAGGCACTTGCCAATTTTGAAAAGGCAAACCTTTTACAAAGGATTGATGTTCACAATCAAGAAGCAGGGGCATTTTTAGATTCACAACTAGATGATTCATTTGATTTTATTTTCCTAGATTCAGAGCGTACGCAATACATGTGGTGGCTTGAACATATAAAACGCATTTTACAACCACAAGGTCTTCTTGTTGTCGATAATGCTACTTCTCATGCGAGTGAATTAGTTGAGTTTATAAAAATGATTGAAGAAGATGAAATGTTTGAAACAGTATTATTGGCATTTCAAAAGGGTGCATTTGTAGCGCGTAAGAAGAAATAGGATTGAGCGTAATATAATTATCACATTGAAAAAGGGTGTATGTCAAAAGATTGCGTGCAGTAGTATGGGAAGGACGTAATTTATATACGTAACATACGAAGAATCCGCCTTCAGCATGTCGGTCTCTAGGTCTTAAGTCTGAGGAAAATTATGTTGTTTACAGGTATACTTATAGTAAGAAACAGGGAATGACTGCATAAGCAGGTATTTCTTGAAAATTGATTTCATATAGGCTGTTTGCAAATGAAATACAATATATTAGATGAAATATAGTGCACATAAATTCGCACATATAAATAAAGGAGCGATTTTGTTGACTGAACTCGAGAAAAAAGAACCCGTATCAATTGTGAAAGATAATAATGTAGAAGTAGTAGTTGATACAGTTATAAAAGATGAAGAACTTGATGAATTAAATAAAGAAGCCGATCTTTATGTACAAAAGTTAAATAGCGAGCAAAATACAGATTTATCGAAAGTATTGTCGCAGCTAGGAGATTTGGGGGATAAAGAACAACAAGCAGCAGGACAAACGTTATCAGCATTAAAACGTCCTGTCACAGCGATGATGAATGGAAAGAATGAAGAAATTCCAAATACATTGTTAGAATTACGCAAAGTAGTATCAGAGCTTGATCCGAATTCATTAAAAGCAAGTGGTATGAAGAAAATTATGTTTAAAGTATTTAAGAAAAATCCACTTGAAACATACGTGCATAAATATCAATCTATAGATAAGCAAATTGAGGAGATTATAAGATCGCTTCTAATTGGTCGTGACAACTTACAAGAAGATACAGTTGGTCTTGAAATGCTTAAAGAGCAATCGCACGATAAAATTCATGCGCTTGATAAGCAAGTATACTTAGGGAAAAAACTGGCCGGTATGCTCGAAGCTGAGAAACAAAATCCAGAACGTCAAAGAGATATTCCATTAATTAACGATGCATTAGAAAAGATTCTAGTGCGTACACGTAATATGCAGCAAGCGAAAAGTGTGTTATTACAATCTATCGCATCTGTAGACATTATTAAGAAAAATAATGAAAAGTTAACAGAGGCCATTCGTAATGCAATTACGATGACGCAAAACGTTGTAACGGTTTCCGCTGCGATTCAGCTAGCATTAACGAATCAACGTAAAACAATTGATGCAGTGAATGCAACAAATGAAGCAATTGAATCCATGGTATTAAGTAATTCCCAAGCGTTAAAACAAAATACAGAAGAAACAACAAAACTTCTTGAAAATCCTGCAATTAGCATGGATAAATTACGCGAATCATTCCAAAATGTATTTGCTGCGATTGAAGCTTCTGAGAAATCATCAGAACGTATTATCGAGTCAAGTAAGAAGTTTGTTATTGAACTAGACACATTTAATGATGAAATGAAACAAAAACTCATTCAGCGTCCAAGGAAATAACAGACTTTTAGAGGAGGTGAAAAAATGAGTTTCATTCAAACCGTATTAGTACTATTGGGTACATTACTTTTAATCGCTTTTACTGTTGTTGTTTTAGTTGTATATTTCGGACGTAAACTGTATTTTTCATGGACGAAGCCATATAAAAGAGCGCACGATTCTTTAGATAAGTTATCGAATAAATCATTACCGTTTCTACAAGAATTTACACAACATCCCCTTTTTTATCGCTGGATTCGTACGGAAGGAAAGAAAGAACAACTTATATTAAACACGCTTTTCTGTGCATCGGGTCAACGTACGAGAGAGCAAGTATTCTCAATGTTACCGAAAGAAAAACAGAAAAAAGTACATGTAATGGCAAAAACAACGAAAAAACTTACAAATGAAGATATTGATGTAGCGGCGATGAAAGTAAAAGATTTTTTAAGACAAGAAACGCAGCAAACAGTAAAACCGACAGACTTATCGTTTTATAAATTGTATTTTTATGATCGATATCCAGATGCATTAAATACAATTCAAGCGTATAAACGCTCAATAAATCCTTCATTACAACGAACGGTTGATGAAATTACAATTTCAGTATTAAATGCCTTGCCGTATTATCAGGAGCAGCGTATGTTTGAACAACAACATAAACTCGAAACGTTTTTAATGAAAGATTTAACAGCGATGCTATCTTTAGTGGTGCAATTACCACCTTCACAACGACCAGAAAAAGAAGAAGAATTAAAAATCTACTTGCAAAATTTCCAAAAAGAAATGGAAGAAGTAGAGCGAGATATTCGTGACTCGATTGATCACGATTTGAATGTGAAGATGAGAGCAGCGACTGAGAAGTTTAAGAATAAATAAAAAAGGCGCCTTAAAGCTATAATACTTAGCTTTAAGGCGTTTTTTATTACCTGTTATTTTGCTGTAACGGTAGTATGAATAGATGCAACACTTTCATTATGCAATCGATCAACTGCAGTTACTACATACGTATATGTTTCTCCAGGAATAGCCGTTTTATCTACATAAATTTCTCCAGGTTTTGTCTTTCTTACAGTAGTAAGTAAATTTTTCGGATTTTCTATATTCACTTCACTTTTTCCATTCGCGCGGTAAATAGCGTAATAAGCAGAATCATTCTCTCTATTATCAATGATACCTAAAGCAATACCTTCATCTCTTGAGATAGCACCTTTTAAAGTCGGTTGTTTTGGTGGATTGTGATCAAGCCAAGGCATAGGCGGGATTAATGCAGGGTGTTTATATATGTCTTTTGAGAGTCTATCTTTCACTCCTAGTGGATTGTTATTAATGTCTTTTAAGCTAAAATGCATACTACCTTTAACTTCAGGAAATAGCCGGTTTAATGCAATCTGTCTTGGATATTCATCTGGGTCAAACCAGGCAGGGACAGAGTTATTATTAATTTTATAGGCTGCCTGACCGATGTATAGGTGAATTGGTTTATTATTTGTTTCTTTTACCCACCAATCTACTAATATGTCATATGCAGCGGGAGTGAAACCTATATTCCAATATATTTGCGGTGTAATGTAGTCAATATAACCTTTTTGTATCCACTCACGTGTATCAGCATAAAGATCATCAAAGTTTCTTTGGCCGGCAGTTGTGTTTGAGCCAGTCGGATCATCAGCTATATTTCGCCATACGCCAAATGGGCTAATGCCAAACTTTACGTATGATTTTTCTTGTTTGATAGTAGCATGTAAATCTTTTACAAGCTCATTTACGTTGTCACGTCGCCAATCTTCTATATTTGTAAATCTACCGTTATTATATGTTTCATACGTTTTTTGATCGGGGAATTGTTCGCCCGCTACTTTATATGGATAAAAATAATCATCCATATGTAACGCATCAATATCGTAATTTTGTACGATTTCTAAAGCACCTTCAGTTATAAACTTTTTCACTTCTGGAATACCAGGGTTGTAATATAATTTCCCGCCATAAGATACAACCCAATCCGGGTGCTGTCTTGCAGGATGATTATTTGATAATCGATTTATATCAGTATGATTCATCGTTATTCGGTATGGATTAATCCAGGCGTGGAATTCTATATTTCTTTTATGTGCTTCTTCAATCATAAATGCTAGTGGGTCGTATCCGGGATCTTTTCCTTGTATACCCGTAATGTATTCAGACCAAGGACCATAATTTGAAGGGTAAAAGGCATCAGCGGTTGGTTTTATTTGTACAACAACTGCATTCATACCGGTGTTTTTTACATCGTCTAATAATTTGATAAATTCTTGTTTTTGATTTTCAATTGGTAAGCCAGTTTTTGAAGGCCAATCAATATTAAGAACAGATGCGATCCATACAGCACGTAATTCGTGTTTTTTATACGTAGTATTTACTTCAGCATAAGTAGAGTGAGGGGAAATGAAAGAGAAGGGGATGGACAAGATGACGATGCAGCATATCATAAACAAACGTTTAACGATCATGTATACGCCTCCCTATCATATGATTATCTAAAATAATATTCGAGGTGAGGTTGGCCTTGCAATAGAGAAAATTGCATATTGAAACATTAATTTAATAGGAAAAATATTTTTGATGAAATTTACTTTCATTATAACTAAATTCATTTACTACTTCATATGCTTGTTAGTAAAGTGAAACTTCCTTTCGTTTGAAGGGTAGTAAATTATAAGTATAGGAGGATTCATAAATGAAGGTTTTGTTCGTTTGTTCTGGAGGAATGTCCAGCGCAATTGTTGTAAACGCTTTAAAAAAAGAGGCGGAGAAAAAGGGTATGAACATGGAAGTGCATGCGATTGGAACAAGTGAGGTGGAAGAAGAAGTAAAGAATGGTTGGGATGTTGTAATGGTTGCACCACAAGTTAGACACCGATTTGACTCTGTAAAAAAATTTGCAGAAGAGGAATCTATTCCGTGTGGTATCATTCCGCCGCAAGCATATACGCCGCTTGGTGGACCGACTTTGTTAAATACTGTAAATGATTTAATTCGTTAGGGGGGGAACCGTTATGAATAAGTTTGTCACGTTTCTTGATAAAAATTTATCTGGACCGATGGCAAGACTTTCTGAACAGAGACATTTACAAGCAATCCGTGATGGAGTTATTTCAGCATTACCATTTATCATCGTAGGAAGTTTCTTTTTAATCGTAGCATTTCCACCATTACCGAAAGATAGTTTCATATCCGTTTGGGCATTAAAGCATCAAACAAGTATATTAATACCATATCGGTTAACGATGTTTATTATGTCTTTATATATAGCATTTGGAATAGGATATAATTTAGCGAAGAGTTATAAGTTAGATGCTTTATCAGGAGCACAGCTTGCGGTATGTTCACTGCTACTAACATTAACCCCTGAATTAATTGATAAAAAAGGATTTATGCTTCCGATGACAAATCTCGGAGGTCATGGATTATTCGTGACGATGATTGTTTCTATTTTATCCGTAGAGATTTTAAGGTTTTGTAAGAAGAAAAATGTAATGATTAAAATGCCAGAACAAGTACCGCCATCTGTGTCGCGTTCATTTGAAGCACTTATACCTGCTGCATTCGTTATTATTATAATGAGTCTAGTAACTGTCGTTTTTAACATTGATTTACACCATGTTGTTGATAAATTAGCAGCACCATTAGTAAAAGCTGGGGATAGTTACTTAGGTGTAATGATTCCAGTGTTTTTAATTACGTTTTTTTGGTCATTCGGAATCCATGGTGTGTCGGTTGTTGGAACTGTTGCTCGGCCATTATGGGAAGTATACCTAGGGAAAAATGGTGAAGCAGTTGCTAGTGGAGCAGATCAGTTGCCATTTATTTCACCAGAGCCGTTATATCAATGGTTTATATGGATTGGCGGTTCTGGTGCGACATTAGGGCTTGTATTAGCTATGATTGTATTTGGTCGATCAAAATATTCGAAAGCATTATCAAGAACTTGTATTGTTCCGGGTATTTTTAATATAAATGAGCCAGTCATATTTGGATTACCGATTGTACTAAACCCAATTTTAATTATCCCATTTATCATTACACCACTTGTGACGGCAACTGTTGCATATTCAGCAACTGCGATGGGATTTGTAACGCCAACGCATATTATGCCGCCGTGGACATTACCAGCTCCAATTGGTGCGTATTTAGCTACAGGCGGAGATTGGCGTGCAATAGTATTAGTTTTTATAAATATAGCAATATCGTTCCTTATATATTTACCATTCTTTAAAATGTACGACAAAAATATGCTTGAAATTGAGAAGAATGGTGAAGGGGAATCTGTTAATCCATAATCTTTATGCTTTAATTTATGAGTGATAGGTATTTTGCCTATCACTTCTTTCACATGAAGTCCAGAGAGGATGAAATGGAATGAATATAAAATTTAGTTATAAAGGTGTATTTTTATTATTATTTGGAGTGATATGTGCGAATTTACTTTTTGTGCCTTTATTAAGAATGCTACATCTATCACAAATGCATAGTATATGGCTCGTTACAAGCATTGCGGCAAGCATTTTGCTTACAGTAGTTGTTTCTTTCATTGATGGATCGTTTGCATCGAAAGCTCAGTTGTTTTTTAGATTTATATTCTTTTCGATCGGTTGTACGTTTGTAACTTACATGATTGTTTTTTAGTGAATAGGAGGTCATGCATGTTATGTATATTGCGGGGATAATGTCCGGTACTTCATTAGATGGAATAGATGTAGCGCTCGTTCATATAGAAGGGAGTGGTGTAGAGTCTAAGATCGAACTCATCCATTTTACTACAGTTTCATTTTGTAACGATATAAAAAGTGAAATACAACAAGCATTATCAATAGAAAATTCAAATGTCCAACTCATATGTAGTTTAAATTTCAAGTTAGGTTTATGTTTCGCTAACGCTGTAAAAGAAGTTTGTAAAGAGGCCAATTTTTCTTTGGAACAATTAGATTTGATAGGTTCCCACGGACAAACGATTTACCATCAGCCAAAGCAAGATGGTAATATGATACTTTCTACATTGCAAATTGGGGAACCTGCAGTAATAGCATACGAAACGAACACGACGGTTATCTCAAATTTCCGTACGATGGACATGGCAGCAGGAGGACAAGGTGCACCACTTGTACCATATTCAGAAGTTATTTTGTATCGTCATCCAAGCAAAAATAGACTACTACAAAATATTGGTGGGATTGGTAATGTTACAGTAATACCAAGTCAACAAAGTGATCAGAACGTTATAGCTCTTGATACTGGTCCGGGTAATATGATAATTGATGAAGTATGTCAAAGGTTATTTCAGTTGTCATATGATCAAAATGGTAGGATTGCAAAACGGGGAGTTGTTGTAGATGAAATTTTAACTTATTGTATGAACCATCCATTTTTGAAAATGAATCCACCGAAATCAACTGGTAGAGAACAGTTTGGAGAAGAATTTGTAAGTGAGTTATTGAAGCGGTATGAAAAGCATAGTAAAGAAAATATAGTAACGAGTGTCACGATGTTTACAGCAAGTTCAATTGTACATCATTATAAGGAGTTTATTCTGCCGTATTATGAAATCGATGAGGTCATTTTAGGCGGTGGCGGCAGTTATAATAGCACACTTGTTGAAATGATACGGTATGGATTGAAGGATGAAAAATGTACAATATTCATTCAAGAAGATATAGGCTATTCTTCAGAGGCGAAAGAAGCAATCGCCTTTGCGATTTTAGCAAACGAAACGTATCATCATAATCCGAGTAATGTGCCAAGCGCAACTGGTGCTAAGAAATCTGTAGTTTTAGGGAATACAACATTCCCTCCAATAGGAAGAAAATGAGAAGAACGTATATGAAGTATATGATTGGAGTAGATGGCGGGGGAACGAAGACAGAAGCAATTGCATTTGATAAAGACGGAAATGAACTTGTAAGAGCTACCAGTGGTTTTGGAAACATATTAATAGATTTTGAAGAAGCTCTTGTGCATATTATGGAAGCGATTGATCAATGCCAGATAAGTGTAGTGAAAGAGCATTGCGTTTGTATTTGTTTAGGATTAGCAGGTATAGGTGGAGCAAATACAAATGAACTAACATTACGTCTAAAAAAGAAGTATGGAATACAAATTGAAGTTTTTAATGACGCAATGATAGCACATGCAGCCGCTTTAGAAGGAAAGGATGGAATTTTAACGATTGGTGGCACAGGTGCGATTTGTCTAGGGAGAAAAGGAGAAGTACATGAGTATAGCGGCGGATGGGGACATATTCTAGGAGATGAAGGAAGCGGATATTGGATTGCATTACAAGCTTTAAAGAGAATGGCAAATCAATTTGATCAAGGAGTTAGACTTTGTCCATTAAGCTTCAGAATTCAAGATGAGTTTCAACTTTTGACACCGTCTCATATAAAAAGTCTAGTTTATAGATCTGCAAAAGATAAAGTTGCAGCAATCACACCATTAGTTATTCGGGAAGCTAGAAATGGGAATGATGCTGCACATGAAATTATGATGCAAGCTGGAAAGGAATTAGCAAGGATTACGATAGATGTTTATAACAAGATGCAGTTTGATGTATCAGCTTCAATTGCAGTAAGTGGCAGCATATTGCGTTTCGTTCCTGAAATATATGATGAATTTAAGAAATGCTGTGAGAAAAGCATAGGAAAAGTTACATTTATATCACAATCACAATCAGCAGTGAAAGGAACATATTATTTAATGAAAAATATATATTTTAAAAAATAGCTGTATGAGAATTTTTGTATGATTTGTAAATATATGATGTTAAAATGTATAAATGGATGTGGATAGAAACGTACAATATACATAGTTCTTGAATATTGTATAAGTACTCCTACGTAGAAAGTGAATGATTACATGATTAATAGTATGCAATTTTTGTATTTGGTCGCTTCTTATTTATTCGGAAACATATTGACTGCTTATATAGTAACGAAATGGAGACATAACGTTGATATTCGTGATGAAGGAAGTGGTAATCCTGGTGCAAGAAACATGGGCCGTGTGTATGGAAAAGGGTATTTCGTCGCTACATTTTTAGGTGATGCGATCAAAGGGGCAATCGTTGTTTCTATGGCAAAATACCTTTTTGAAGATTCTACATTTGTAATGTTAGCTTTACTGGCTGTTATAATTGGACATATTTTTCCCATTTTATTTAAAGGTAAGGGCGGAAAAGGAATTTCAACATTTATTGGAGGATTAATCGCATTTGATTACTTGATAGCGCTTACTCTTATTGCTGTTTTCATTATATTTTATTTAATCTTTAAAGGATTTACTAAGCCAGGGTTAATTACAATCGCTTGTTTACCAGTTTGCATGATTTTGTATTCTTACTCTATTGTTACGACTATTTTAAGTACATTTATCATTGTACTTATTTTATATGTAAATCGCGAATGAACTGAACTTTTAATAAGTGGAGTTAATCTCCACTTATCATTTTTATTAAATGCATAAAGGAGAGAAAGCATGGGGTTAATTTATAAAGTTGCTGATCAAGATTGGGAATTTGAAAGTATACATAAATTGAATTATAAAACATTTGTAGAAGAAATTCCGCAACATGAAGAAACGAAAGATCGTGTTCGTATAGATCGTTTTCATGAAGAAAATACATATTTAATTTGTTTAGATGACGATAAGTTAGTAGGTATGGTTGCATTGCGAGGAAAACGACCATTCTCATTAGATTATAAAATTTCAAACTTAGATTTTTATTTGGAAAAGCATGGGGAAAATGTATATGAAATTCGTTTACTTTCAGTAGAACGCGAATATCGAAATGGAAGAGCTTTGTTAGGTTTAATTCGCTTTTTACATCGTTATTTGCTTCTAAATGGATATGAATTGGCGCTCATTTCTGCGACAACACGTGAACTACCTTTATATGAGCAAATGGGATTCAAACCTTTCCATACGTTAGTTGGCACAGAAGAAGCAGCCTTCCAGCCAATGTATGTTACCCCTGCTATGTTTGAAGCGTCGAGTGTTGGGGGTATTATGACGAAAGAATATACGTTTTTACCTGGTCCAGTAGATATTGAAGAGAATGTTCGAAAGGCATTTTCTACTAAGCCTATTTCACATCGTTCTAAGTCATTTCAAGTGACGATGGACAATGTGAAAAAACGTTTGCTGCAAATGACAAAAGCAAAACGTGTGCAAATCATGTTAGGAACAGGGACGTTAGCAAATGATGCCATCGCATTACAGTTACGTTCTTTAAAAGGAAAAGGACTCGTATTAGCAAATGGGGAATTTGGTAATAGATTAGTTGGGCATGCAACACGCGCAGAGTTACATTTTGATACGTATAAAAAAGAAATGGGAGAACCGTTTATTTATACAGAGTTAGAAAAAATAATGGGAACTGGACATTATGAATGGCTTTGGTTTGTTCACCATGAAACATCAACTGGAATGTTAAATGATTTAGATGAGCTGAATACCCTTTGTAACAAGCACGACATGAAACTTTGTGTAGATTGCATCAGTTCGATTGGAGCAATACCGATAGATTTAAAGGATGTATATTTTGCAAGTGGTGTTAGTGGAAAGGCAATTAAATCGTTTACTGGAGTATCTTTCGTTTTTCATAATCATAATGTGAGAGTAAACGAGACATTACCGGTCTATATGGATATCGGTATGTACGAAGAAAATGAAAGTATTCCGTATTCTCATTCATGGAATTTAATTTATGCACTGCAAGAAGCGCTGAAGAGATTTGAAGATGAAAAAGCATTTGTAAAAATTAAAGAGGCATATGATTATATGGAAGAAGCTATTACTAGTATGGGGTTAAAACTTGTTTCACCTAAAGAACATGCCGCGCCAATTATACTTACGATTCAATTAAATGGAGGTCTTTCTTCTAAAGCGGTCGGTGATGCGTTAGCGTTACAAGGATATATTGTCCATTATGAATCAACGTATTTACGAAAGAATAATTGGATCCAAATTGCATGCTTAAATCATTACAAAGAACGTGATATGAAGAGGATGCTAAATTGTTTGCAAATGTATGTATTACAAAGTGGGATTCATATATAAAGAATGGTCTTTAACATAGATGGTTTCGTATAAAGGAGCTGCGACTTACGAAAACTTAGGAAGAGAACATTGGAAGAGGTGTTAGTATGATAACTAAAAAACTACCATTGCATATAGACGATATTAAAAAAGCTCAAACTATTTTGGACAGAAATGTTCGTAAAACTCCATTAGTAAAATCATTTTATTTGAGTAGTAAAACAGGTGGAGAAATTCACTTGAAATTAGAAAATATGCAATTAACAGGTTCGTTTAAATTCCGTGGTGCGTTTAACAAAATGTCACAGCTTACAGATCAAGAAAAAGAAAGAGGAGTAATTGCTTGTTCTGCTGGTAATCATGCGCAAGGAATTGCATTATCTGCTCATTTACTCGGTATTAAGAGTAAAATTGTTATGCCAATTTCTGCACCGCAGGCGAAAGTTGAAGCAACAAAAGGATATGGATCTGAAGTGATTTTACATGGTGAAACCTTTGATGATGCAAAGGCAAAATGTGAAGAAATTATAAGGGAAACAGGTGAAACATACTTACATCCATATGATGATGTAGAGGTAATGGCTGGTCAAGGTACAATTGGATTAGATATTCTTGATGATATGTGGGATGTTGATACAATAATTGTTCCTATTGGCGGAGGCGGAATTATTTCTGGTATTTCTGTAGCATTGAAATCTTTTAATCCATCCATTAATATAATTGGTGTCCAAGCAGATAATGTTCATGGAATGAAGGCATCTTACGATAAAGGAGCAATCGTAGAACACTATGAGGCGCCTACTATTGCAGATGGTTGCGCAGTTAAAATACCAGGTGAATTAACATTTGAAATTGTAAAAGAATTAGTAGATGATATTGTAACTGTATCAGAAAAAGAGCTGGAAGTAGCGATGAAAGATTTATTACAACGTGGGAAAGCTGTTGTAGAAGGTGCAGGTGCATTAGCAACTGCTGCACTTCTTGCAGGAAAAGTTGATAGTTATATAAAAGGGAAAAAAGTAGTGGCTGTTATATCTGGTGGGAACGTGGACTTACAGCGCATATCAAGTGTATGTGAGCACTTTTTTGTCGCTAATGAAGTGAAATAGTTTTATGAAAGAAGAGCTAAGAGAAATGATCTTAGCTCTTACTTTTTGTCTACCGTTTACTGTAAATAGAAATAAACTTGCAAAATTTGCTGTTTAAAAATTATTTTATTTAAGCGCCTATTTTTACACATATCTTTAATGTTATAATAATTATTTCAATATTGTCGAAACGTAAGCAGAAATTTATTATAATAGTTTTAATATGCTAATGAGCGGTGAGGAGGGCAGGGCATGAATAAAGAAGAACAGGTCATGAACGGTTTCAGGGAATTATATAATAAGCTGGTTTGGCTTAATAAAGATAAGATGGAAGAAGGTCTTAAAGGTTTTAAGTCTTCTGAAGTCCACTGCATTGAATATATTGAAAACAATGCAGATTCTAACGTGACACAACTCGCAGAGGCTTTTTATGTGACTCGCGGTGCCATAAGTAGAATGACTAAAAAGCTCATACAAAAAGGCTTTGTTGAAAGCTACCAAAAGTCAGAAAATAAGAAAGAAATTTATTTTAGGCTTACCGAACAAGGGAAAGAAATTTATAAAATCCATGAAAATCTGCACAAAGAGTTTCAAGAGCGGGATAAAGCTGTATTTGAGCAAGTAACTGAAGAAGAATTCAACAGTATAATTAGCTTTGTGGAAAAGTATAGTAGACATTTGGATGCAGAAATAAAGAAACAAGGTATACATATTAAATCGTAATATATTTTAATAATAAAGTGAAACTTTAATCAGTGGGGGGGGTCTTCATCTCCACTGATTATCAGCCCTCACCAATCGGGCTTTTACGGGCAGCCTTACTCTAATGAGAATAGGCTGCTTTTTTATTATTTTATGTTTTGTTGCTTTATCAACAAAACAGAGTTATTATTTTGTTGATAAAGCAACAAAATGTTTTAAGGAGAGAAGTTAAATGTCTATATTTAGATCAAAAAATGAAAGGGAAATTGAAAAAAGCATAGATAAACATGCTTTACTATTCGGACTCATTTCTGTATTTCTTAGTGGTATAGGTTTCAGTATCATCATGCCTGTAGTCCCATTCTTAGTACAGCCATATACAAGTAATCCGGAAGAACAAGCATTGGTTGTTACACTACTAACTTCCGTATATGCGGCCTGCGTGTTTTTAACTGCCCCAGTAATCGGGGCTTTAAGCGATAAGTATGGCCGTCGTCCATTACTTTTAATATGCTTATTTGGTTCTGCAATTGGGTACTTATTTTTTGGAATAGGAGGAGCTTTATGGGTACTATTTGCTGGACGCATAATAGAAGGAATAACAGGCGGGAGCATAAGTACTATCTTCGCATATTTTGCAGACATCATCCCTCCAGAGCAGAGAACGAAATATTTTGGATGGTTGAGTGCAGTTGTAGGAGCGGGAACTATTATTGGACCAACTCTTGGGGGCTTACTTGCAAAGTTTGGTCATTCTGTACCGTTATACTTTGGAGCACTCATCACTTTATTAAATTTTTTATATGGTATGAAATATATGCCTGAGAGTCTTGACAAAAATAATAGATTAAAAGAGATTACTTTTGTAAGGTTGAATCCTTTTGCGCAGCTAGCAAACATACTTTCCATGAAAAACTTAAAATGGTTACTTGTCTCAGCGTTTTTACTATGGCTACCTAACGGATCTTTACAAGCAATTTTCACTCAATTTACGATGGATACCTTTAGTTGGGAGCCTGCACTAATCGGACTTATGTTTTCAATTATGGGCTTTCAAGACATCATTTCACAAGCTTTTATAATGCCAAAACTTTTGATCAAGCTTAGTGATAAACAAATAGCGATACTTGGGATGGTTTCGGAGATTATTGGCTACAGTTTTATTGCAGCATCTGCTTTGTTTTCGTTATATCCACTTCTAATCGTTGGGATGTTACTGTTTGGTTTTGGTGATTCAATTTTCGGGCCTTCATTCAATGGGATGCTCTCAAAGTCTGTCAGTTCTAGTGAACAAGGAAGGATACAAGGTGGTAGCCAATCTATTCAAGCTTTAGCAAGAATGATTGGTCCAATTATTGGGGGGCAAATCTATGTATCACTTGGTCATGCAGCACCTGCTTTTATGGGGATGATTCTTATAGTAACGGCAATAGCAGTTTTGTATAGGCGTGCGCATGTAACGGTATAAATTACATGCACTAATATTGTATATATTTCTTTATTGAAATCGGCTGCATAATAGATAGTCATAAGTACGAATAATAGGGTGTCGGAGCTTATGACCAAGTGCTGGCACCCTAATTGTCTACGGCTGGAGAGTTAAGAGAATTTCTGGTGTTTCTGATAGGATTTATCCTGCAATAGCGCAATTGATACATGATAATATTCAGTGGGGTGCATAGAGTTTACTTTAATGAAAGGTTGGTTTTAGTTGAAACTAGAAAAAGTAGGTAAATGATCACTTATTTTAAGTCACGCCTGAGCTGAAGTAAATAATGACTCCATTTTTAATTTGCTCTTTTCTCGAATTTCAGCGTCTGCATGGCGCATTACAAATTTATGCGCTATAGCGATCGCTAAAACATCATCTAATAAGCCAATCCCAATAATAGCAGCTATATCTGGAATGAAATCAATTGTTAATACGTAATAGGATAAAGCGGCTAGTATGATGAATTTCGCTTTAGTAGGTAACCCTTTTTTTCTCATTGTGTAATATAAAATAATACTTTCATATACACTAGATTTACCGAGATCTGCTGAGCTTTTCTTGAATTTTTTCCAAAGTGTCTGTTTCTCCATATAAACACTCCTTTTACAAAAACATAGATTTTTTAAAAGGATAGACAAAGAAGTGAGTAAATAATCAATTTTATTGATTTTCTTATTGTATATTTCCATAAAAATAGGGAATTACCTGTTCAAAATAAAAGAATGTTGGTTATGTAATGAATTACAGTGTATATGTTCGTTCCAAGTAAAGGTACTACGTAGATAACGTTTTGTGGTAACGCGTATTAAAGTTCATTTTTTACATTAATCTCTGCATTCGTACAATGTTAAATTACTTCTAAATAATCTATTGTTACATCTATTGGTGAGAACTTTGGTAATTCTTGAATAGCCCCTTTACTCGCTGGTGATTCATAAGCTTCTAATGTGATTCTGTTATTATTCGATTAGCTACTTCATCTAGCATTTCAGGTGCTACTTTGTTTTGAATTATTTTTTCTTCTCTTTTCTCCCATCTTCTTGAAAGTAGTCACTTCGGTGATGGCTTTTTTATTTTCTCAGATGAAGCTGATGAGTTTGAGTTTTAGAATTTTATCGTGCTATTATTTATATAACAAGGGGATGTTGTAAGAAAAAAATACAATTTGAGGGGAAGATGAGAATGGGGATTTATAACTATGAAGCGAAAGAGGATTTGCAAGTAGGGGAAGTTTGTCTAGAACGCGATATTTATGAAATTATTAATTTTTACAAGAAAGGGTCAATAGTTTTATGTGATTCAGTATCTCGTTTCAGTGCGAATTCAGACAGAATGTTTGAAGTGATAAATAGGATAGAAACATATATGCATAAAAATGAAGACTATACATATCAGGTTTCGGATAGGCCCAAGTTGATTTATGTAGTTGAACAGGTAAGATAAGGAAAGCATTCATAACGGATGCTTTTTCTTTATTATATAGAAAGTACACATTAAATGAGAATTTGAACGATATGTATGTAGATGATTTATTTTTTTATTAAACATTTATTAAGCGGTATGGGGGAAGAAAAATGAAGATAATAGAACTACCAATTGAATTCAAATTTAACGGGAAAAAACAATGTATTTTTCCAAGTTTAATTATATTACATAATGAATTAACATTAGTCGATACAGGATATACAAATTTTTTACCTTTAATTGAAAATGCAATATTAAAACATGGGTATGAGCTGAAAAACTTAAAAAATATAATTATTACTCATTATGATGACGATCATATAGGATCTTTATATGATTTCAAAGTGAAATATCCTCACGTTCATATTATTGCTAGTGAAATTGAATCTAACTATATTAATGGTGATATAAAATCAGAGAGGTTAGTTCAAGCTGAAGAAATGTTAGAACGTATGCCAAATGAAGAGAAAGAATTTGGTGAGTGGTTTATACAACAGTTAAAAAATATAAGGCATATTTCCGTCGATGAAAAAGTATATGATGGTCAAATGATTTTGAATAATGAATGTCAAATAGTAGCGACGCCAGGACATACTTCGGGGCATATTTCATTATATTTTCCGAATTTAAACTGTGTAATCACAGGGGATGCGGCTGTTCAAGATAATTGTGAATTAAAAATAGCTAATCCGGATTTTTGCTTAGACATAGAAAAAGCGGAAGAATCATTAAATAATATTAAAAGTCTTAAAGCAGCGCAGTATTATTGCTATCATGGAGGAAAGCTTACTGTATAAAATAATAAAAAATGATCTTTCCCATATCGAAAAGATCGTTTTTAAATTCATAGATTCTGCAATTTGAATTAAATCCTTTACGTTATATTTTTCTTGTATATAGCGTTTGTTACCAATTGCAATTGTATATTGAAAACCATTTTTCTGAAAGAGGAGCTCGTATGCTGAATCAAAATGAGGATTATATAATGCTTTTATATTATTTTTTAGGCTGTAGAACTTAGCGCCCTTATGTACATAGAAGGCTAATTTATTTTGAACTGGTGAAACAGTGATTTTAAAAATCCCATTAATATCTTCATTGTAGTATTGAAGGTTTAAGTAATCGTTATAGATGTACCCTTGAAATTCGTGAATTTCGAACGGGAATTTTGGAGGAGTAAGTATATGTTCCTTACACTTCATTTCATATTCTTTTACGATAGTAGCTTCTTTCATAAATGGATTCGTTCCATCAAAAATTTGCTTAATTCGAGATATTTTATTATTCTTTGTTACTATCTCTAAAATGCAACCGATAGTAAATTCTTCATCAGTGCCTTTGAAATAACAAATAAGAATTGTAGTATCATTTTTTGGAGATGGTACTATTTTAATTTTGCGAATAGGTTTATTTTTTTGAAGTTAGGTAGTTCAATCCCATCTATTACATATGACTGCATTAATTTTTTATCATTTTTGAGTAAAGCATATTTGAATTTACTTAATACATCTGTTTGAGATTTCGCCATAATAATTGTGGTGGATTGAAAATATAGTAAGAAAAATATGCAAAAAATCCTTATGAGTGTATTAGTCAATTTTATCATCTTATAACTATCTTTCCGTAAATTTGAAATATATATGTATAGGAGGGAGAAGATGAGTTTATTGTTTGATGTAATTGCAGATATCATTTTATTTTATCCTCGAAATGACATGAAATTAAAACATCATATTGCCAAATTAAGCGAATTTGAGTGGTTTCGAAAGCTACACGAAGATACAAAGTATACAAGATTAATTTGGAGTAATAGAAAAGTTAAGAAGTTCATTTTGTCTTCTACTAACATGGAAGCATTAATAAAATCCGAGAAAAAGCAAAAAGAATTTGTCCGACTAGTACACGATGAATATAAAAAAAGAAGATAAGAATTTTTTTATTTTTCATATTTGGCGAAACAAATGGTACAATGAAAGCTAATGTGAAAAATAAGGAAAAGAAGTGGTCTATTTGAAAAACTTTTTAGAATTAGGAATTAGTGAAACTTTTAATCATACATTACGTGAAAATGGAATTACAGAAGCAACACCGATTCAAGAGAAGGCAATTCCTGTTATACTGTCAGGTAAAGATATTATTGGGCAGGCGAAAACAGGAACGGGTAAAACGTTAGCATTCGTGTTACCGATTTTAGAAAAAATCGATCCAGAGTCTAGTGATGTTCAGGCTTTAATTGTTGCACCAACAAGGGAACTAGCACTGCAAATTACAACTGAAATTAAAAAAATGCTTGTTCAAAGAGAAGATATTAATGTACTAGCGATTTATGGCGGGCAAGATGTAGCACAACAATTGAGAAAATTAAAAGGTAATACACATATTGTTGTTGCAACACCAGGACGATTATTAGATCATATACGACGTGAAACAATTGATTTAAGTAATCTTTCAACGATTGTACTAGATGAAGCGGATCAAATGCTTTATTTCGGTTTCTTATATGATATTGAAGATATTTTAGATGAGACACCTGGTAGTAAACAAACGATGTTATTCTCAGCAACGATGCCAAAAGATATTAAAAAATTGGCGAAGCGCTATATGGATGAGCCGCAAATGATTCAAATACAAAGTGAAGAAGTAACGGTTGATAAAATTGAGCAGCGTGTCATTGAGACAACAGATCGTGCAAAGCCAGATGCACTTCGTTTTGTTATGGATCGTGATCAGCCATTTTTAGCAGTTATTTTCTGTCGTACAAAGGTTAGAGCAAGTAAGCTTTATGATAATTTAAAAGGACTAGGTTATAATTGTGCTGAACTTCATGGTGATATACCTCAAGCGAAACGTGAAAGAGTTATGAAGAGTTTCCGCGAAGCTAAAATCCAGTACTTAATCGCAACGGATGTAGCAGCTCGTGGATTGGATGTGGATGGTGTAACGCACGTATTTAACTTTGATATCCCTGAAGATGTAGAAAGTTATATTCACCGCATTGGCCGAACAGGACGTGCAGGTGGATCAGGTCTTGCAATTACATTCGTTGCAGCGAAAGATGAAAAACATTTAGAAGAAATTGAAAAAACGCTTGGTGCACCAATACAAAGAGAAATAATCGAACAACCGAAGATAAAACATGTAGATGAAAATGGAAAACCGGTACCAAAGCCGGCTCCGAAGAAATCAGGCGAATATCGTCAAAGAGATAGCCGTGAAGGTTCAAGAAGTGAATCAAGACGTGGTTCGAGAAATGGTTCAAGAAGTGATTCAAGAAATAGTTCAAGAAATGAAAACAACCGATCATTTAATAAGCCAAGTAATAAAAAAGGTAGTTCAAAGCAAGGTCAGCAAAGACGTGGCCGTTAAATAGTTAGAATTGTAAAGAGTCGCAAAAATTGTGGCTCTTTTTTTGTTTGTATAGAACAAGGATGATAGCAAGAAAAAGAACAAAAATTTCATTCACCGTATTTAAAATTTATAAAGGAGATTATATAGTCCAAAAGCAGTAGAGCAAGGGAATTACAACCATGTCGTAATTCAGGAACAAGTGCAACTTACGTATGAACAATATTTAATCGGAAAAAATCGAGAGAAAGCAATTCGTGCTAGCTCCCCTGATGATGATACGGAGTATGAAAAAATCAATTGGTATAACGATACGAAAACATCTTTTGGAAACAAAGAATTGAACGATGGAGTGAAAGAAATTCGTAACATATTCAAATGGTAGGGGAATGTTATGCTGCAGCAAAAAGAGAACGGCACTTATTATGTCTACTATTTAGGCAGAACACTTTTGTTGAAAGAAAAGGTATTGAAGCGAACGAGTATTTTCATTACACATTCCGCAATTGTCGAAATAGAACAAGAGAAGTTTATGAGGATTAAACTCGTATGGGGGGGGGGACAATCGTTGGAAACTCGAAAATTACTTTGTTAGTTTTGTTCGATGAGAAACTCGAGAAGCACCACTGCCATCCTAATTGGGAAATTGCTTACTATGACGATGAAGGTAATGTAGTGTGAAGTTAACAGAAGGGGTAGTATACGAAAAAAGAAAAAAGGACTAGCAGTCGTACCTGCCGTCCTTTAATAGGAGAAACAGTAATCTTGTTTAGAACTACGCATAAACAGAAAATCTGCTTGTGATTAGTTTTACCCTAAATATAAGTGTCTATACAAAAAAAGGGATAAGTAAAAAATACTTATCCCCGGAAGGGAAATCCCAAGCACCAAAATGGCTCGTATTGGTATGCAGGTTCAAAAGTAGTATATGTAAAATGAAAAATCTCATACAAAAAGCAGACAACGATTTTGGTTGTCTGCCAGTGAGTTCAATGAGTTAGCTAATTGTGATAATTTGCATCCCCATTACGAGAAGAGTGAAGCTGCTAGTTCAAACAGCTTGTTGGTATTATTTTCGATTTCTAAAAAAATATACAGAGAAAGCAGATAAGTGAAGAACCTACCTGCTTCTGCTGTAACAAAAGAAAGAAGTATTAGCCGTGGACACGGCGGCTTGAAAATAGTATGTATTTTTATTTGAAAAATATTCAAGAGATGAAGAAACATGGAATGTTTAATAAATGGTGTTTGCGAAATTAATCAGCTAATTAGTAAAACAAAGAGAAAAACAATGAGCAAATATAACAATAGAAAGGTAAATGTTCAAAAGAGCGATGAGTATAAAGTAAAACAAAATAGTTATTTGGGAGAAAGGGCGAATGAATACGGGATGAATTGAAGTTGTTGGAGAATTACTCGAGGTGATTAAAGAATGCTTTTAGAACGGAACATCTTTAAAGGTTGAAGCTAATGATTTTAATATTGTATCTTGGCTGATTGAAGAAGCGACGCATAAAACAAAATAAAGATTTCATTTTGTAGCAAAGGGGAATAGATATGTGTACGTATTGGGAAACGCAGTTAAAGACTTCTTTAAGAGGTAAGAACTGGAATGAAATAAAAGAGCAGCTAGCAAAAGCTAACTGCTCAATACAAGGAGATCAGAGAAGACTACTTTACATGAATGTTGGCATACAGCCTACATTCAGTATTGACCGAATATTTATTTTAAATCCAATTTATTTAAAGTAAACATCCCAACAGATAAAATGGCTGCGCCTGCTACAGAACCTAGCCAGTCCCTCCAGCCTAATGTATTTAAAGATGCATCTGTTAAATCCATAATTAAGAAGATAGCAAACATTAATACACCAAATGCTAAGCATCCCCAAAATGTTTGCAAATATTTAATTATCTTATTTCGGAACTTGCTCATATAAATCACCCTTAGTAATAATTTATATTTTTATAAATAAATTATTACATATATATAAATTAAAAGTACGAAATATGCAATATTGCATATTGGGACTCAACAAAATAATCCATTCATAAGTAAATAGATCGAACAGAGGGGAACCGTATCGTATGAATCAATTGTCACTTTTTGAAGTCATCGATGAAAAGGAGATGCGTAGACTTGTGGTAAAGGAGCTGAAAAAATACAAAGTATTGTGCGTCTGAATGAAGAATCAAGAAAAATAGGATTAAGCCGGGGCATCGTTCTTTTCCTAAAATGAAAGGTGACGATAAGAAACATGAGGTACGTTTTAAATAAATTGAACGGAAGCTAAAAAATAAAAATTTATAAAGGAAATAGAAAGAAGGATGTTGTATATAAACAATAATTAGGAAACTTTTTACTAACTAAACATATAATTGAAATAGACCGACAGTCGGTCTGGCGGGAAGGAGAACGTGAATGCGCATAGTTAAGGAATATGAGGAGCGACGAAAGGAAATTTTAGAAACTGCTGAACGTTTATTTATTACGAAAGGTTATACGAAAACAACAGTAAATGACATTTTAAAAGAGATAGGGATAGCAAAGGGGACGTTTTATCACTATTTTAAGTCGAAAGAGGAAGTAATGGATGAGATTATTATGAGGATTATTAAAGAAGATGTTGCTAAAGCAAAAGTAATCATCTCTAATCCCAAAATCCCAGTGTTAGAAAAGTTATTGCGGGTTTTGATGGAGCAATCCCCAAAATCAGGGGATGTAAAAGATAAAATGATTGAGCAATTTCATCAACCAAATAATGCAGAAATGCATCAAAAAAGTTTAGTACAATCTATTATTCATTTATCTCCTGTATTAACGGAAGTTTTAGAGCAAGGAATTGAAGAGGGGATATTTTCAACTTCCTACCCACAAGAAACGATTGAATTATTACTATCCTCAGCGCAAGTCATATTTGATGATGGGTTATTCCAATGGAAACCGGAAGAAATGATGAGGAGAGTGAAAGCTTATATTAAAATGATGGAAGTATCTGTTGGAGCGAAAGAAGGATCCTTTGATTATATGATGGAGGTTTTAATGAAACAGAAATAATGTTTTTCTGTTTGTTTATTATAGACCGACAGTCGGTCTAAATTAAAGGAAGGGTGTGATTATGATGTCTATAAGTATAAAATCTTCGATGAAAGATTTTTATTTAATGGTGAGTGGGCAAATTATTACTATTTTAGGTTCAACACTTTTACGTTTTGCATTGTCATTATATGTACTAGATATAACAGGACGTGCTGATATATTCGCAGGATTATATGCGGTAACGAGTATTCCGTTTTTGCTAGCTCCTCTTGGCGGAGCGATAGCAGATCGTTTTAATCGCCGTAATTTAATGGTTATATTTGATTTTATAAACGCTACGATTGTATTAAGCTTTATAGTTTTATTATTTACTGGATCTGTATCTATTATATTGATTGGAACAATAATGTTTTTATTAGCAGTCATTAGTGCAATGTACTCACCAGTTGTAATGGCAAGTATTCCACAATTAGTTCCTGAGACAAAATTAGAACAAGCGAACGGTATTGTAAATGGTGTGCAAGCACTATCTAATATAGTTGCTCCTATATTAGGAGGAATATTGTACGGCATAATTGGTTTGGAAATGCTTGTAATAATAAGTTGTCTTGCTTTCTTTTTATCTGCGATTTTAGAAATGTTTATTACAATACCTTTTATAAAAAGAGCACAAGAAAGCTATATAATACCGACAATTGTAAAGGATATGAAAGAAGGATTTATATATGTTTTAAAACAGCCATTTATTTTGAAGGCTATGTTACTTGCAGCTTTACTAAACTTAATTTTGACACCGCTATTTGTTGTTGGAGGACCTATTATTTTACGAGTAACTATGCAAAGTAGCGATACGATGTATGGAATTGGGATGGGGTTAATTGATTTTGCCACCATATTAGGTGCATTGTCAATCGGTTTCTTTGCTAAAAAGTTACAGATGAAAACATTATATTATTGGATGCTTATTATAGCTCTATTAGTAATACCAGTAGCGCTATCAGTTACACCATTTATTCTTAATTTAGGATACTATCCACCATTTATCCTCTTTATACTTTCTTCTATTCTAATTGCAATGATCATGACAATTGTATCCATCTATGTGATTACTGTAGTTCAAAAGAAAACACCAAATGAGAACTTAGGAAAAGTAATGGCAATTATTACAGCGGTATCCCAATGCATGACACCGATTGGGCAAGTCGTTTATGGTTTTATGTTTGAAGAATTCAGTATGAAAATTTATTTACCTATATTAGTTATTAGTTTCATAATGATATTAATAGCAGTTGTGACGAAGAAAATACTATCGAATGAAGGGAACTAGCTTTATATGATTAGGAGAATGTTAAAAAGAGATTTCTCTCAAAATAAAATGATAATTACTATTTTATTTATGTTTATCATGTTATCAAGTCTTTTAATGGCTAGTGCTTCAAGTAATGTTATGAATCTATTGAACTCAATGGATCAATTGGTTAAAGTATCAAACGCACCGCATTTCGTACAAATGCATGCCGGAGAAGTAAATCAAAAGTCAATTGATTCCTTTGTAGAAAAAACTCCGTTTGTAAAAAAACAGCAAACGGCTGAGATGGTTCAAATAAACGGATCTAACATTTTTATAAAGAAGAAAAATGAAGCGGAACATAGTAGTGTAATGGACATAAGCTTCGTTAAACAAAATAGTAAGTTTGATTTTTTATTAAATTTAAATAATGAAGTGGTTGATGTTAGGAAAGGGGAAATAGGTGTACCCATTTATTATATGCAAAAATATAATTTGCGTATTGGAGATAAAATATGGGTTGATAAAAATAAGAATGAACTAGAATTTACTATTTCAGCATTTGTTCGTGATGTTCAAATGAATCCATCAATTGTTAGTTCAAAACGATTCGTAATAAGCAATGAAGACTTTGAAAAAATAAAAAGGAATTTTGGAGAAAGCGAATATCTTATTGAATTCCAGCTAACAGATGAAAATAAAATAAATGAATTTGAAAATCTATACGAGTCATCGAACTTACCTCAAAAAGGCCCCTCTATTACGTATTCACTATTTAAAACACTCAATTCATTAACAGATGGAATAATAGCTGCAGTACTTATCATAATAAGTGCATTATTAATGTTAATTGCAATGTTATGTATTAGATTTACGATCATTACTTCGATGGAAGAAGATTATCGGGAAATTGGAGTTATGAAAGCTATCGGCATTCATAACAAAGATATTCAAAAACTATATGTAACAAAATATGTTGTTATTTCAGCTGGTGGATGTATATGTGGATATATATTTTCACTATTTGTTACAAAGATATTTACTTCTAATATCACTCTTTATATGGGGGCGGCAGATAAAAGTATTTTACACAATGTTGTGCCGTTAATAATCACAACATTGTTATTTTTAGTCGTTATCCTGTTCTGTCGTATCATTTTGCGGAAATTTAGGGGAATTACAGCAATAGATGCTTTGCAATCAAGAGATAAACTAGGAAAAAGAAAGATTAGAAAATCTTTTTCAATCAAACAAACTAAAATTACAAATGTAAATATATTTATTGGTATACAAGATGTTATAAAAAGATTTAAGTTATATCGCGTATTAAGTATCGTATTAATAATAGCTGTGTTTATGATTGTGGTACCTGTTAACATTTTGTATACGATTCAGTCACCGAAGTTTGTTAATTATATGGGAACAGGAAAAAGTGATATTCGAATAGATTTACAGCAAACTGAAAATATAGAGAAACGATTTAAGGACGTTATATCATATTTACGAGATGATGATGAAGTAGAAAAATATGCAGCATTTGTAACGAGTACATTTAAAATGGTTAGCGCTGATGATAC
This sequence comes from Bacillus sp. LSHTCR4, assembly GCF_057197025.1. Taxonomy (NCBI): domain Bacteria; kingdom Bacillati; phylum Bacillota; class Bacilli; order Caryophanales; family Bacillaceae; genus Bacillus; species Bacillus sp. LSHTCR4. The sequence continues at coordinate 1,442,670 of NZ_JBXUNO010000001.1, forward strand.
ACATGAAAACTTAAATGTAGAAGTGGGAGACTTCACTACATTTCCATTAGACTATATTCAAGGTAGGCCACCAAAAAATGAAAATGAAATTGCTCTTTCTTATATGAACGCAAATGAATTAAAAAAGAGTGTAGGGGATTATATCGTTTTATTTGTAGATGGGAAAGAGAAAACACTAACGATTAGTGGTATATATCAAGATGTAACGAATGGTGGGAAAACAGCTAAAGCTAGTTTTTCTAATAATAATGAAAATATATTATGGTATGTAGTAAATATAGATTTGAAGCCTAATGTGGATGTGCAAGAAAAAGTGAAGGAGTATAAACAAAACTTTAGTTCTACAAAAATAACAGATACGGATGATTATTTAACGCAAACTTTAGGAGAGACAGTTAAACAAATAAGACTTGTGACTCAAGTAGCTATTTTGATTGCGATATTAATATCAGTTTTAATAACTGCGATGTTTTTTAAAATGTTATTAGCAAAAGATTCTTCGCAAATTTTAATTATGAAAAATATCGGATTTTCTTATAAAGATATTCGTATACAGTATATAACTCGTTCGATTGTCATCGTATTATTAGGCATTGTGACAGGGATATGTATAGCTGCTACGTTTGGTGAAATGTTAGTAAGTTGGTTAGGCTCATTTATGGGAGCAGCTCATATAAAGTTTGTCGTAAATCCTATCGTTTCTTATATAATATGTCCAGCTATTTTATTTATAGCTGTGACTGCAACAACACTTTTCAGTAGTTTTACTATAAATCAAACAAACGATGTAAAGCCAAATGGGGAGTAGGGGTGTAAAACTTGAAAAAAATTTTAGAAGTGAAGCAAGTAAACAAAACATTTTCAATAGATGGAAATGCAAATTATCACGTGCTAAAAAATATAGATTTAGAGGTTTATGAGGGAGAATTTGTATCGGTTATGGGGCCTTCTGGTTCTGGGAAGTCGACGTTACTATATAATATTAGTGGAATGGATCAAATGTCATCAGGAAGTGTGAAATTTGGTAGTAAAGAAATATCTTGTATGAAAGAAGAAGCGTTAGCCAAATTGCGCCTTACTGAAATAGGATTTATTTTTCAGCAGAGCAACCTTCTTAGAAACTTGAATCTATTTGATAATATCATTTTGTCTGCGTATTTAGCGAAATGTGAGAGTAAGAAAATAGTAAATCAACGTGCTCTGGAACTAATGAGGAAAATGGGGATAAATGATATAGCATCTCATTATATAACCGAAGCATCTGGGGGGCAATTACAAAGAGTCTCTATATGTAGAGCGCTCATTAATAATCCAAATATTATTTTTGCTGATGAGCCAACGGGTGCTCTAAATTTAAAATCAACAGAAGAAGTAATGCAAATTTTATTAAATATTAATCGTGATGGAACGACTATTATGTTAGTGACTCATGATGTAAAGGTAGCAGCGAAAACAGAAAGAGTTCTTTTTATGGCGGACGGAGAAATTGTTAGTGAAATACAGTTAGGTAAGCTTAGGAACGATGATTTAAAAGCGCGAGAAGAGAAGTTGTTAAAATGGTTAGCTATTCTTGGATTTTAAAGAGAAAAACTCCTATTGAATGTAGGAGTTTTTCTCTTTGTCTGAAAGTTCTAAAAGATGTATAATAATTTTCTGAATATTTATATTTGGAGGGATACAAGTGAAAAATGAAATGTTGCATAATCAAGAAGATATTTTAAAAATGCTAGATTCATTATTAAGACCAGCAGAACCATTTTGGAATAAATTTTATGCAAATAGAGAAAAAGATGTTCCGTTTTTTGAAAATGTACCAGATGAGAACCTAGTTTCGTATATACAAAAAAAGTGGGTTTCAAAAGGAAAAGTACTAGAACTTGGATGTGGTCCGGGTAGAAATGCAATTTATCTAGCAAATGAAGGATTTGATGTAACAGCAGTAGATTTATCTATAGAGGGCATTAATTGGGCGAAAGAGAGAGCGTTAGCAAAAGGGATAGAAATTCACTTTATTTGTGATTCGATTTTTAATTTGGAGGGTCAAAATGATTTTGACTTTGTATACGATTCGGGCTGTTTGCATCATATTCCACCACATAGAAGAATAAATTATGTGGATTTAATTAAAAACTCATTGAAATCAGGTGGTTATTTCGGATTAACATGTTTTGCGGCAGGCGATTTAGACGAACGAAATGGCTCAGACATAACAGATTGGGATGTATATAGAGGATGGAGTCTACAAGGTGGTCTTGCTTATTCGGAAGAAAAATTAAGAGAGATATTTAAAGAATTTGAAGTGATTGAAATTAGAAAAATGAAGCAAATGGAACAACCAAATACTATGTTTGGAGAATCATTTCTTTGGACAGCATTATTTAAGAAGAAATAAGAAAGGAGATAATTGACAAACTCATCGTTTGTATAGACAATACACTTATAAGAATGTACGTTCGGTTTTGTTAACCGATGTATATTTTACATAAATATATAACAAGGGGTTGTTTCTATATGAGTAACACAAATCAAAAAATTACTACGTTTTTAATGTTTGAAGGAAAAGCTGAAGAAGCGATGAATTTTTACACATCACTATTCGATCAATCAGAAATTGTAAATATCTCTCGCTACGATGAAAACGGGCCTGGTAAAGAGGGTACTGTCATTCATGCAACGTTTACGTTACACGGGCAAGAGTTCATGTGCATAGATAGTTATGTAAATCATAATTTTACATTCACTCCAGCTATGTCTCTTTATGTAACTTGTGATACGGAAGAAGAAATTGAAACGGCTTTTAATAAACTAGCGGAGGATGGAGCAGTACTTATGCCTTTAGGTGCCTATCCGTTTAGTAAAAAATTTGGTTGGTTAAATGATAAGTATGGCGTGTCTTGGCAGTTAACACTTGCGGAATAAATTGTAATTGATTTGTTTAATGGGTGTAGTTAAGAGGTTGAAAATTTAAATAACAAATAAAAAGGTGTTCCAACCGTCAACAGGTTTGGAATGCCTTTTTATTTGTTTAAATAAATTTGTATTTTTTCTATTTAGAATATTTTATTTTTTTACTACTTTTTATCTGTTAATATAAATATAGAAAAATATGTATTAATTATTGGTTAGGTTAATAGAAAAAGAAAAGCATAAATAGAAAATGATCTTACACTTAAAATGTAATAAGATAGCTAGGAGGGAATAGTTATAATGGATACAACTCAACAAAACAGTAATGCATGGGATAAAAAAGTTGAAGAAGGTTCTAGATATACGCAACCTGTAAGTAGCGAGATTATTGAAAGAAGTAAATCAGGTGAATGGGAGATTACAGTGACTACGGAAAAATCAGTTCCTAGAGATTGGTTTCCAAAGTCATTAAATGGATTAAAGATACTTTGCTTAGCATCAGGTGGCGGACAACAAGCGCCAGTTCTAGCTGCTGCTGGAGCAGATGTAACAGTTACTGATATATCCAAGAAGCAATTGGAACAAGATGAAAATGTAGCAAAACGGGATGGTTTAACTTTAAAAACAGTACAAGGAGATATGTCAGACCTTAGTGATTTTGAGGATGAATATTTTGATATTGTTGTAAATCCTGTTTCTAATTTGTTTGTAAAAGATGTTCAACTTGTATGGAATGAAGTTTCAAGGGTCTTAAAGAATAAAGGTATTCTTATTTCTGGATTTACAAATCCATTACTATGGATTTTTGATGATAATCAAGAACAAAAAGGTATTCTTGATGTAAAACATTCAATCCCTTCATCGACATTGGATTATTTACCAGAGGATGAAGTTCAAGATTACATCGATTCAAATCAAACAATAGAATATGCGCATACTCTAGAAGACCAAATCCAAGGCCAAATTGAAGCAGGTTTTATTATAACAGGTTTTTATGAGGATGATTTTGGTGGAACAAGAATATTAGATAAGCATATTAAAACATTTATTGCTACAAAAGCTATAAAGTTAAAGGGTGATTAAAAATTTTGACTTGTCACACGAGACGTTAGTCGAAGAATATTCTTGAAATATTATATATAAAAGGGAAAGGATGACACTTGTCATCCTTTTCCTTTTATATAATTAGGTTATGCTTGTAATATTAAGAATTTTGTTGGCCGATTCTTTTTCCAAGTTTAGCTAACAATTCAGGCTGATCCCCTTGGCTCATTACAACTTCAACAAAGATAAGCTGATCCTTATTAAGATTTATTTCCGTTAAGAATTTTGCCAGCTCTGTTTCATTTTCCACTTTAAATGTTCGACTTTGTTCTTTCAATCCGAATACGTTTGCTATTTTTGTGTAATCCCACATTTGTATGTCATTATACGGTTCGTTTTGACCGTGAATTGCACGTTCAACAGTGTATCCATTGTTATTAATTAAAAATATAATTGGTTTTAAATTTTGACGTAGTATAGTCGATAACTCTTGAACAGTTAATTGGAAAGAACCATCACCAATAATTAAAATGTTGCGCCGTGATACATTAGCGAGCTGTGTACCAAGTAGAGCAGGTAATGTATAGCCGATTGATCCCCATAATGGTTGCGCTACATATGTAGTGTTGTTTGGTAAAGGGATAACGGCACTACCAAAGAAAGGCGTTCCTTGTTCTACGATTAAGACGTCATTTTCTTGTAAGAAATGGTACATTTGCTGCCAAAAATGTTTTTGTGTAACCATTTGCATTTTTGGATTAAACTTTTCTGTAATAGAAACTGATTCTGAAATAAACGGCTTGATTTCAAGAGTTTCCTCATTGCGATGCTCAATTAAGTCACTTAAATGTTGTAAAACATCTTTCATTACAACTGGCCCGTATTTTTTATCTGAAATTTTCACAGTGTAGGGATGAATTTCTATAACTTGTTCTTTCGTAAAACCTTGTGTGAAACCGCCTGTAATAGTATCAGTTAACTTTACACCAATACTAATAATACATTCAGATTCATCAATTCTTTTTCTCAAGTACGAAGAACTTACATCACCAGTATAAACCCCTATGAATTGAGGGTGTTTTTCTGGAAATATTCCTTTTCCCATACTTAACGTTGCGATAGGAAACCCAGTTTTTTCTACGAATTGATGCAAATATTCTTCCGCATGAAAACGTGACACTTCAAAATCAGCTAAAATAACAGGTTTTTTGGCACTGTTTATTTTTGAAGCTGTATGTAGAAGCATTTTATCCAGCGCATCTTTATTACTTAAAACTGGTTTATGTAAAATTGGTTCTGTAGGTTTATTAATGGGTTTATTATACACATCAATTGGTAATTGAATATGAACAGGGCGTTTTTCACTCCAACATGCACGTAACACACGGTCAATTTCTTCAGCGGCATTCTCAGGTGTTAATTTTGATTGTTCCACCGTGATTTCTCTATACATATTGGAAAAATGATCGAACTTTCCATCACCTAACGTATGATGAACGAGTGCTCCATTCTCCATTACTGTTGTTGGTGGTGTCCCCGTGATTTTTACAACAGGTACGTTTTCTGCGTATGAGCCAGCAACACCGTTAATGGCGCTTAATTCTCCAACACCGAAAGTGGTAATAAGAGCGGCGATTCCTCTTATACGAGCATATCCATCTGCTGCATACGCCGCATTTAATTCATTACAATTGCCAACCCACTCTAACTTTTCATGTGCTATTACATCATCTAAAAAAGCCAAATTATAATCACCAGGGACACCAAAAATATGTTCAATTCCTAATTCGCTTAGTCGGTCTAATAAATATGTACTTACAGTATATTGCGTTTTCAAGTGAATCATCTCCTCTTTGTTTTGCTGTCTTGTAATAAACGAAAGCAGCTCTAGAGTATGGATTTAAAAATTCATTACGAGAATGTGGTATAATTTACATACAGGGGGAAAGTAGATGACACAACATAAAGAAGAACAGATGAATGAAGCATTAGCATTATTTTACTTTGCATATAAAACATTTACTGAAAAGCCAGATGAAATTATAAAAGAGTATGGTATTCAAAGAGTACATCATCGAATTTTATTTTTTATCGCACGCTTTCCGGGGATAAGTGTAAATGAGTTATTATCACTACTAGAAATAAGTAAACAAGCTCTTCACGGACCATTACGCCAACTTGTGGAAAAGGGCTTAATTGAGAGTAATGAAGCTACACATGATCGCCGTGTGAAACAGTTATCTTTAACAGAAAAAGGTACTGATTTAGAGAAAAAACTGAGCGATGTACAAAGACAACAAATGGGTGCTATTTTTTCAAAATTTGGTGAATCATGTGAGGACAATTGGCACCAAGTTATGAATGAAATGGCAAATAGCCGATCAGGTTTTGATGCTTGGATATCGAAACGGGAAATACCAGTCGATCAAAAATAATGAAAAAACTTCTGTTTTTATCGTTTGAAAAAGAACAAATTTTATCCATACATTTGGCAACTATGATTTGGTCATAGAGTGAATGGATAAAAAGATACATTACTAGATACTTTATACGTGTACGCAATGGAACAATAAAATTCACATTTCCGAAAGGGGAATTATAATGATAAAACTTGTACTTATTCGTCACGGACAAAGTTTATGGAATCTTGAAAATCGCTTTACTGGATGGACAGATGTTGATCTATCAGAGAATGGATTAAGTGAAGCGAGAGAAGCAGGAGAGATATTAAAGAAAAACGGATATACTTTTGATGTAGCTTATACATCTGTATTAAAACGAGCAATTCGGACGTTATGGATTGTACTTCATGAGATGGATCTTGCCTGGGTACCAGTACATAAATCTTGGAAGTTAAATGAAAGACATTATGGTGCATTGCAAGGGTTGAATAAAGACGAAACTGCCCAAAAATATGGTGAGGAACAAGTTCATATTTGGAGAAGAAGTATTGATGTAAGACCACCTGCTCTTACTGAGGATGATCCTAGATATGAAGTGAATGATCCAAGATATAAAGCACTGAAAAAAGGTGAGTTTCCATTGACAGAATGTTTAGTGGATACGGAGAAAAGAGTACTTAATTATTGGCATTCAGAAATTGCGCCGACATTAAAGAGTGGTAATAAAGTAATCATTTCATCACACGGTAACACAATTCGCTCACTAGTGAAATATTTAGACAACCTTTCAAGTGATGGTGTAGTTTCATTAAATATCCCAACTAGCATTCCGCTTGTGTATGAATTAGACGAAAAATTACGTCCGATTCGTCATTATTATTTAAGTATGGACGGAGAAGTACCTAAAGGGGAAATTCCGAAACATTTTACTTTTTAACATGAAAATTTGAAATGAATGCTTGTCTACATATACAATGTAGACTCATGATAAAGACGTGGCACCTTCTAATGTATATGCGATGTAGCTAAATTTAGAAGCTTGTCCACGTCTTTTGTCATAAAGAGAGTTGCTTGTGCATGTAATGATATCGTGAGTATTTTTGAATGGAGGGTGATGTCATTGGTGATCTCTAACATTCGAATCGGCTTATTTATTTTAGCAATCGTTTTTCTATTACTTATTTTCTTCTATTGGAAAAACGAAGAGTTGTACGAGGAGAAGAAGCAACGTATTCGAAAGACTTGGTATGGGTTGTTTATAATATCAGTCACCGTATATTTCATGATAAAAGGAATTGATTTAACCCTCTGGAAAAATCTTTTAATGTTCACTGCAATGGTTATTTTCGTTGATATTGCATTTATTTTAACACCTAATATTTCAGAAATATGGGGAGCGAAATTTAGCGATATCGGCAAGACGGTTCAATCGATAAAACGGTCATTAATTGCTTCTAAAGCAAGAGGAGAAATATACACAACAATTATTCAAAATGTCAATCCAGCAGTATTCGGTACGATGGAATGGCATACGGAGGAAGAATATACAAAAAGCTTAAACGCATTTTTAGATTCGTACGGGGAAAAGATTGGAGCAAAAATTGTTGTATTTGAAGCGGCAAAGGAATTGAATACAAACTTTCGTGGTATCCGTTCTCAATTCAGTATTATGATTCCGTTAGAGTATATTGAGCAATTGAATGAGCAGAAAGCAGTGCAAGTAGAAAATGTCGGAATTATACCAGCAAAAATAGTGAGTGATGTTTTCATTGTTATTGACGGGAAGAAAAATAATCTTCAAGACCGGGATTTTGAAAATGTATATAATTTAACGATACATCATAGTTATTTTATTAAGTAGGGCAGAATCTTCTGTCCTACTCTTTTATACATAAAATCGGACAAAGTTGAATAAAATCGGACAATCATTCCTACACTAGCACGTAGAGGTGATTGTAGTGATAAAAGATTATGACAATGATTTTTTCAAAGAAGATAATGAAGATACAACTGATTTCTCTTTAATAAAAGGAGATACGTTGCAGCAAGTAGAAGAGTTAGAAGAAGAATTAAAAAGAAAATCATAAGTGTACACTCTGGCTATACTTGCTATATAATATAAATAAAAGATTGTATCTTTTGGAAAAGGGGGAGAGGAGATGGCTGAAGTAAATGTACAAAAGTCTTCGTTTTTTAAAGAAAAAAAAGAAGAATCAAATACAGATTTCTCTCTTGTAAAAGGTGCATTAACGGAAAATATAGATAGGTTAGAGAAACTGATGAATAGCGATACTGCGAAATATATACGAGTGAAAAAAACGAAAGAACATGCATAATATATGTTCTTTCGTTTTTTTATTTCATGCAAGTTTCTTCTGCAAAGCAACTTCATCGTATATAGGTATCATACACAATATTATTCGGAGGAGTGATATTAATATTTGAACATTTTTAAGGTGTGAAATAGAAAGGAGAAATACTGAAACATGGTATAATGAGATAGAACTTACATATTATTTTGTCATTTTGAGAGGAGCTTACAAATGTATTCTACTTTAGAACAATTAACAAAGCACCCTGTATTTTATCATTTTGCAGAAATTTCGAAGATTCCTAGAGGATCTGGTAATGAAAAAGAAATTAGTGATTACTTAGTAAATTTCGCGAAAGAGCGTAGCTTAGAAGTTATTCAAGATGAAGCGTTAAATGTCATCATTAAAAAAGAAGCAACTGTTGGCTATGAAAATGTACCGGCTATTATTATTCAAGGTCATATGGATATGGTTTGCGAAAAAAATCAAGCAACCGTACATGATTTTGAAAAAGATCCAATTGAATTACGAATTATTGGGGACATGTTATATGCAAATCAAACAACTTTAGGTGCTGATAATGGTATTGCAGTTGCATATGCATTAGCTTTATTAAATTCAAAAGACATTCCACATCCAGCACTTGAAGTAGTTATTACTACTGAAGAAGAAACGACAATGGGCGGAGCTTTCGCTGTTGATTCAAATCATTTTGAAGGAAAGATTTTTATTAATATTGATTCTGAAGAAGATCATAAATTACTAGTAAGTAGCGCAGGTGGTGCGAAAGCTGTTGAAACAATTCCAGTAATTTGGGATGAAGCGCCAGCAAATTTGGTTGCATACCGTCTATATATCGGTGGTCTAAAAGGCGGACATTCTGGTATGGAAATTGATAAACAACGCGGGAATGCAAACAAAGTATTAGGACGAGTATTACATGATTTATCAGCAAATATTCAATTTGATATAAGTGAAGTTCATGGTGGATTGAAAACGAATGCAATTCCGCGTGAAAGTGTAGCTACAATTTTATTACGTCAAGAAGATGTAGAGAAGGTAGAAGAAAAGTTAGAGTCATGGTCACGAGTATTACAAGAAGAAATGCGTGCCGTTGATCCAGATGTTCATGTTACACTTACAAAATTGGATGAGAAAGTAGAAAAAGTATTTGCTAAAGAGACACAAAAGCAGCTTATTTCATCATTATTCTTAATTCCGAACGGCATTCAAAGTATGAGCATGGATATTAAAGGTCTAGTAGAAAGCTCAACCAATTTAGGTGTTATTGAAACATTGCAAGATGAAATTAAATTACGTAACGAAGTGAGAAGTTCTGTAAGTAGTTTAAAACAACATATTGCAGATGAGATTAAATGTATTGCTGAATTAGTTGGTGCAACATTTGAAATAGAGTCAGAGTATCCAGAATGGCCATACAATCCGAATTCACAAATTCGTAATTTATTTGAAAAAGTACATCAAGAAAAATACAATAAAGATGTTGAAATCTTCGCTGTACATGCAGGGATTGAATGCAGTGTATTCGTTCAAAAGATGCCTGAATTAGATGCAATTTCATTCGGTCCAGATATATTCAATGTTCACACTCCAGATGAACATATTAGTATTTCTTCTGTTGTGAATAACTGGGGATTCTTCGTTGATGTAATGAAGGGTACGAAAGAATTAGCTAAGTAATAACGATGAAATGAAAAGTAGCCTATAAAATTTTATAGGCTACTTTTTGCTTTTATTTCTAAAGGAGATTGTACCAAAAATTGCTCCAGATAATGCTCCGATTAAAGTCATAAAAATTGCACTCCATGCTACAAATGACATTATTACACCTCCAAATAATAAATTATTGTTTCTTAAGCTTTTTAGTAGAAATGATGATTGCAACAACTATTAAGAAAATAAGAGGAGACCAAGAATAAAAAGACATGTAATATTCTCCTTTCAATATTAAATTTGAATATTTTAACAAATGAATTATTGCATTTTTAAAGAGTGAACATAAAGAATATGCAATATTGCATATTGAATTGTAGAACTTAAAGAGGGGGAAACAGTTATTGAATAAAAATGCTGTATTAAAAAGATATGTATTTTTTCTAACCTTAAAAAAGGAAAATAATCAAAAAAGCTCCCCTTAAATAAGGGGAGCTTTTAAAATGGTTTTTGTCCAATATTTTTTGAAGAGATTTAATTATTTTGAGATTGTAAAGCTGCCCCCATAATAATAATTTTCTCCAAGTTTCATAACGGCTACATATGTTCCCGGATTATAAGCCTTAGTAATAGGCGTTACAAATCTACCATAATTATGTTTTAAACCAGAGTCATAAATGGTTTTATATCTATGCAAGTTTATTTCATCATTTTCATTTCCACTCAATTGATATATTTTTACAATACCGGTATCCTTACCACCAGTATATATAGTAACATCGAATGTATCTCCATGCTTTAAGTCCCCAACTGCTAACTCTTCTATAAAATCTGCATTATGATGTAATAAAAAATAGTTTTGCCACCGCCAAGTATCTAAAAATCGTGATTCTTTTTGTGTAGGTTGCGATTCAGCAGACGCAGGTGGGAGTGTACCAATTGTATTCGAAAATAAAAATCCTCCAACAGTCAATGCACCAATAATTGTTGCTTGCCTTAAAAGTTTCATCCTCTAAACCTCCTATTTACTTAAGGATTCAGAAATCGTTTTTATGAAAAACTAGCTGTGAAATCTAATGGATGATAATATCTTCTATAATTATATTAACATTTATTGATATATCAGACAAATTGATAAATAATAAAACTATATCGAGAGAGTTAAGGCTAATATAAGAAATAAGTTAGTTGTATAGCTAAGATGTCTTTATTGTATATAATTGGAATTTTTTTATTTGAAAACTCGATTGTTTTAATGTTGAAATTTCAATTCACACTTTAAGGTTTGTTACATAATTTTACAATTGGACTTATGTAATTTATCACGTTATGATTTTTTTATTATAAAAGAAAGGCTTGAATATAATGATTCGTCGTTTGAAAAAGCTAAAAAATGTAGCAGTCGCAGTAAGCTTCTAAGTAAATTGCAAAAATCTACACTATTTAGAAGCGAGGAATAAAGTTATGAAGCATCCATTATTTAATCATTGGTCAGAAACAAAGTATTTAAAAGATATAGTTACAAATCCACTCATTGAGGTAGGAGAGTACTCCTATTATTCAGGTTATTATGGTCATCCAAATTTTGAAGATGGCTGTGTAAGGTATTTGTGGGGGGATGCTAAGTCCCGAGCACTTTTCAATCCAATTGAACAAATGGGATGGCATCTTGATAAACTCATTATTGGGAACTATGTTTGTATTGCCAGTGGAGTAGTTATTTTAATGGGTGGTAATCACAATCATCACTCAGAATGGATTACAGTATATCCATTCGCTGAGCAAATTGAACATTCATATGAACCGAAGGGCGATACAATTATAAAAAGTGATGCCTGGATTGGAATGAATGCTATTATTATGCCTGGCGTTACAATCGGTGAAGGTGCAATCGTTGCAGCAGGATCTGTTGTAAGTAACGATGTTCCACCTTATACGATAGTTGGTGGTAATCCCGCTAAAGAAATAAAGAAACGGTTCACTGATGCTGAAATAAATATGCTAATGGAAATGCGTTGGTTTGATTGGGATAGAGAATTAGTTGAGAAGGCAATTCCTATTTTATCTAGTTCATCTATTGAATTATTATATGATTTTTATAAAAAGGAACTAAAAAATAGATAGATCTGTGAAAAAACTACATTCTATATAGGATGTAGTTCTTTTATTATAAAAATGAATAGTCAAGACTAAGGGAAATTCATCTCTAGTATGGGTTTAGCAAATAGCTGAATTAAATAATTAAAATCCTTGATAGCTAATAAAACCAGTGTGTCTCGATATTTAATCGGGACACGCTGGTTTTATTTTTTGAAAATGTGGAACAAATTTATTATTTTGATTGTCTATTCCTTGTAATCCTAAAAAATATGAAAGTACGGATTATCTTGAAAAATACAAAGGTATTAAAAATAGGGATATGTGTAGGAATACAAAGTATCAGTGCACCTAAAAGTGTGGGATGAGATGTTCTATATGAAAGTGGTCCTAATGTCTTATATGTATATAGAATTTGATAAAGCTGTCTATTTTTTGAAGGATTATGTTAGAACAACGTTTTTTTAAGTACAAAGATATTGGAGGTAACAGAAGTGAAAGGTATGTTTTACAAAAAAATCATTGTAATAGTAACAGTGCTTACACTATTTTGTAGCATAGTTGTTACGTCTGGGAGCACATCAGCGGAAACAGTCCCTGTTTTAGATATAGAAGCAGGATCAGCAATTTTAGTAGAAGCAAATTCCGGAAAAATTTTATATGAAAAAAATGCAGAGGAATCATTAGCAATTGCTAGTATGACAAAAATGATGAGTGAATACTTAGTTCATGAAGCAGTAGAGAAAGGACAACTCGGGATCAAAGAGTTAAAATTTCTGTATATGCACATAAAATCTCGCAAGATCGCTCATTATCAAATGTTCTATTAGAAAATGGTGGATCTTATACGGTCAAAGAGTTATAGGAGGCAATGGTAATTTGCAACAATTGCTTTAGCTGAAGAGATTGCTGGAAAAGAAGTCAAAGAGTTTCGAAGCTTTATAAATTCTTATTAGAAAAACTATTAAGGATACTGTTTTTTAGTATCAATACGAGATTCAACATAAAAAGGAGCTATCATGCTCCTTTTTATTTGAGTTTTGAATTATTTTTGTGTAGAAGCTATTGAATTTGTTTGAGTTTTACAAATATAAAACTTAATGAATAAATAAGTAAAGAGCGGCACGGCTATGTTGGGTAATAAAAAATGAAATAAGGAAGGAATTCCTACGAGCTGGACATAGTCAAAGCCTTTTACAGGGATAAAAAGCTGATCTCCTAATGGACCTTTTGAAAAAATTTGATTGAGTGTGAAGTTCCATCCTAAATGAAATCCAATGGGTAATAGCATTGATTTTGTTTTTTGAAAAGCATAAGCCCAGACAAGACCAGAGAATCCGGTTGCTAAAAAGATAAGAATCATTGGTATGAAACTTCCAAATAATCCATAAGAAAACCAGTGATAGATACCAAAACAAATAGCAGAAAAAGCAGCCCCCTTTTTTTCTCCAATTTTTTGCATTATTATATATAGTAATGCTCCTCTGAAAATAAGTTCCTCGAAGAGAACAGATTTTATATTCCACCAAAAAACTGTGAGAAAATTCATAAATGAATAGGTTGGATTGAGTTTCCAATATTGATGTGTAATCAAGAAATCTATACTTTGTACCAACGCGCATAACATACTTGTAAATAGGAATGCGAAAATAAATTGTTTTGTTCGTTTTTTTGTTGGCAGTAAACCTAATACTGAGAGAGATTGTTTTCCGAAGATTTGAAGTGCAATCCATGACAGTATGAATAATGCCACTATCCCTATCATACATAATCTCCTTTCTCGAAAATTGATTTTTATTCTTAAAAGAATAATGAAATAGAGACATTCATTATTTGAGACTCCCATTGATTAAAGACGAGTAAAAAATCAAATTATGTTAAACCCAAAAAATATCAAGATTTATTATATCATTAATTTATGCAAGATCTGTATGAGTATTGCCATAGATTCTACAAATGAATGGCTGATTATTATATAAACTAAATTTTCCTGTTCTTGTGTCTAATAAAGGGCAAACAAATTATTGGGGATATTTAATTAAGAGATTTGTAAGAATCTATATTCCTTATTATTTTTGGATAATCATTACCTTTGCTTTATTTATGTTGTTTTCGCTGTATGAAGTGGTAGGGCTACGGGATTGGTTCTATGATAGGTGGCAAGGATCTATAATGAAATTAGATATTTTAAACCACTTTGTGCTTATTAATAACTTTTTTACGGAAAACTATAATCCAGTTATCTGGTCATTGGCTCAAGAAATGCGTATATCTATTGCTTTTCTTTTGTTTTTCCTTCTTACTTTGTGCATTGCAATGACACTACTTTTTTCTATAGTTTCGTATCATTTAATCGAATAGAAATGTATCAACTGGGCGAAATAAAGAACAACAAATTTTTAAAAAGGTATAATACCTAGAGGGATTTTATTTCTTTAGTAAACGAATATGACCGATTCCTAAGTATATTTGGAATCGGTCAATTTGGATTCTAAATGTAAACATACTAAAATGGAATGTAATTGAAATTGAAAAACACTTAGAAATAACAAATACGTTGTGAGCTATTGTATAGTATAGATATGGTTCATAATAAAGGGGGAATACATATGTGGCAGCGATTTGTAGCGATTGGTGATAGTTTTACAGAGGGGATAGGGGATGAAGTTGAGGGAATCGCATTAAAAAGCTGGGTAGATCATTTTGTTCAAATGTGTGTAAACGATATAGAATATGTTAATTTTGCAAAGCGTGGGTTAGTAACGAAAGAAATTCGCTCACAGCAATTGGAAAAAGCATTAGCTTTTAAACCAGATTTGGTTAGTCTAATTGCGGGTGCAAACGATGTATTAAAAGGACGTTGGAATCTTCAAACATATAGGAACGATATGGAATTTATGATAGATAAATTAAGTAAAACAGGTGCTGATATTATGATAGCAAGTCTTCCAGATTTTACAGTAAGGCTTCCTTTTTCTTCAGAGAAAAAACAAACATTAAAAGAACAATTATTAGAGGCAAATGATGTTATACGTTCACTGAGTAGAGAGTATAAGCTTCATCTTGTTGACTTTTGGAGTCATCCGTTAGTTAATGACAATACGCTTTGGTCTACGGATTTCATTCATCCAAATTCAAAAGGGTATGTAAAAGTTGCTGAATTGATTTTTAATAGTTTGCCTGTACATGACTCTTCTAAATAAGCTTTAGAATGAGCTAAACCCTTGTCGCAAACAGCGCAGGGGTTTTTTGAAACGAAAAGAAGTATATAGGGTGCCTATAAATTATACTTTAAGTAATTCTTTTTATTGTTTATATTTTTGATATTTTCTGTTGCAGAACCCTTAGTATAAGGGTTCTTTTTTTTTATCAAATATATACAAAAAAGGTAGAATTGGAGAACCCGAACTAAGAGATATTTTAAATGAAATTGTTAAAACAATACTCATAATAAAGTTCATTAATTATATCCGCTTCTACTGCTTGTATGAGCTTAAAAACTTCTCTCTTCTAATCCAACTTAACCATAAATTAAATTTTTAGTGTAGATATGGAACAATTTCATTACTTACATTGTCAATTAAGCGTTAAAACATTTTTCATTTTATATATAAAGAAAGAAAAAACATTTTTAACTAAGGGAGAAGATTGAATTGAAAAAATTATGGATGCTGCTTTTCATTTGTTTTGCAGTGATGTTGGTAGGATGTAATAAAAACGAATCGCCAAAACAAGCATTTGAAGAATATATAAATTTATGGAATGATAGAAAATTTGCAAATATGTATGATGATTTATCAGAACATGCTAAAAAAACAATTTCTAAAAAGGAATTCACAGAGAAATACCAAAAAATTTATGAAGGTATTGGCGTTAAGAATTTAAAAGTTAAAACTAAAGGAGAGAATATGAAAAATAAAGAACTTTTTCTTTTTGAAGTTAAGATGGATACGGATGGAGGACCAGCTTCATTTATCCATGAAGCAAAACTCGTGAAAGAAAAGGAATCTTGGAAAATAGATTGGACACCAGATTTCATTTTTCCAGGTATGAAAAAAGATTATAAAGTACGCATGCAAACAGAACAAGGAAAACGCGGGGAAATATACGATCGAAATGGGAAAGGTCTAGCAACGAATGGTAAAGCGACTGAGGTTGGAATTATTCCAGAGAAACTAGGCGAAACGGCGGCGCAAACAAAAGAAATAGTAGCACAGTTACTGGATATGTCTATAGAAGAGGTCAATCAGAAGCTTACAGCGAAATGGATAAAACCAGATTCCTTTGTACCAATAGGCATTTTAAAAGAAGGGACTAGACAGAATGATTATATTGAATTAGAAGGAGTTTCATCTCGCCCAGTCAATATTCGGACGTATCCATTAGGAGAAGCAGCGGCACACTTAACAGGATATATAGGAAAGGTGAATGCAGAGGAGTTAAAATCTCTTCAAAAAAGAGGTTATCAAGCTGATGATTTCATAGGTAAGACAGGTCTAGAAAAAGTACTGGAGAAAAAATTACGTGGTGAAAAGGGTGGACGCGTATTTATAGAAGATGAGAATGGGAAAGAGATGAAAAACGTAGCAAAAAAAGAAGCGAAGACAGGGGAAAATGTTACGTTAACAATTGATGCTGCAATTCAAGAAAAAATCTTTAATGAGATGAGAAATGAAGCAGGATCTAGTGCAGCAATCAATCCTAAAACGGGTGAAACAATCGCACTTGTAAGTAGCCCTGCTTATAATCCAAATATAATAGTTAGAGGAACCTCAAAAGCCCAAAGAGAAGCGTGGACTAACGACGCGAAACTACCAATGATGAATCGCTTCACACAAGCATTTGTACCAGGTTCCGTATTTAAAACGATTACAGGTGCAATTGGTTTGGAAACAAACGCAATAAATCCTAAGGAAGAATTTAAAATTCAAGGGTTAAAGTGGACAAAAGATTCATCTTGGGGAAATTATTATGTAACACGTGTGAAGGATACAAATCCAATTGATTTTGACAAGGCAATGAAGTACTCTGATAATATTTATTTTGCTCAACAAGCTTTGAAAATAGGAAAAACTCAGTATGTAAATGAACTGAAGAAATATGGTTTTCATGAAAAGTTACCAATTGAATATGAATTTCCTATTTCAATTATTGCAAGGGATGGGATAAAAAATGATATTCAACTAGCAGACACGGGATACGGACAAGGACAAGTATTAATGACACCACTTCATTTAGCATTAACATATGCACCGATTGTGAATGAAGGGAATATTCCGTCACCCCATCTTTTAAAAGAAGCAAAAGTAGCGGGGAATTGGAAAGAAAATGTGGTTTCTAAAAAGAATCAAGAGATATTAAAGAGTGCATTAATCAAAGTCATTAATGAACCTGATGGCGCAGGGAGAATTGCAAAAGTTGATGGTGTAACGCTTGCTGGTAAAACCGGTACAGCAGAACTGAAAGAGTCGAAAGAAGCAGACGGAAAAGAACTTGGATGGTTCGCAGCTTTCGATGTAAATGCGCCAGACATGATTGTTACCATGATGATTGAAGATGTAAAAGGAAGAGGAGGAAGTAACGTTCCAGGTGAAAAAGTAAAACATGTTTTTCAGAAATAATACTTAATTATAAAGTAAATTCTTTTACTACATTCATTGTTTGCTTAACTCAAATGTATAAATTGAGAAAAAAATGAAGAATTAAGTTTCGAAAAAGCATTCTTCCTAATTGAGAATGCTTTTTCTATTTTGTTGTAGTTCTAGGGAGTTAATACCTCATTATATGCATTGTTTAAATCAAATTTTATCGTTTTAAATGTGATATTATGGAACTTGTCATTTAAGAGAATATATTGGTGATTATTTAAGATTTCTACTATTGAAAAAATAATCAATGGAACAAATGAAACTTGTATCTTGTCTATATATTGAAACCATAATAAAAGTGAGGGTAGTTTTACGTTTATTCAAATAAGTTTGAGGTGTGGAAATGGAACAGACGTTTATTGAAAAGTGTAATCATGATGAGCTGGACGATGTTATAAAAGACTATTGGCAAGATGTATGGAATTATTCATTTATTATTACGAAAGATCCACACTTATCAGATGATATTACGCAAGATGTATTTATAAAGGTATTTAAAAATTGGAATTCATTTCGAAAGGAGTCATCTATTAAAACGTGGATATTAAAAATCACAAGAAATACGGCAATAAACTATTTGAAATCATCTTATTTTAAAAGAATATCTTTAATAGGTTTTTTTAGTGACGATAAGCAATCCCAGTCGGCAGAACAAGAATTTTTTAAGCAAGAAGAAATGAATGATGTGTGGAAAGTTGTATTAAAGCTACCTAAAAAGCACCGTGAAATAATCATATTGGATGCAAAATATGAATTATCTTATGAAGAAATGGCTGAAACGTTAGGAGTATCCATTGGAACTGTAAAATCTAGATTAAGTAGAGCAAGAAGTAAGGTTTCAAAATTAATAGGGGAGGGTAGTAGTGATGAAAAGTAAAAAAAATCCTGACTGGTATAGTAAATTAAAGAACGGACCAATGGAACACCGTAAAGATGAAGAAGAATACGTTTATAAAATAAAGCAATCTATATATCAAAGTAATGAGGGAGGTTCTCCAAAACATACAAGACTGTTTCGTAAAAAAGCATTGCCAATTGTAGTGGTTTTAGCTTGTACATTTTTATTTTTTATTGTTCAACAACCTTGGCTTGATGATAATAAATCACCAGTACAAAGTAGTACACAAATTAAGCCTAAAACAAAAGATGAGTCTGCTCAAGATCCATCACTAAAACAATTTATGAATGAACTATATCAAAGTACGAACTCAAAAAATGAAAATGAGCTGTACAAAGCGTTAAATGATGAAGTTCTTTTTAAAGGGAAGAGTTATAAGAAGGATGGATTGAAGTTTGATGAAGATATTTTTCATGAGTTGCAAGTCGCTCTTACAATGGGAGGAGAATTTGCAAATGATACAAAACAAGTATACAGAGTACCAAGTGGATTGACAGAAAGTAACCAACCAAAGCAAGCACACTTTATATATGCAACTGTTACTGGAAATAAAACGAAAATTTTAGCTGAACCAAAGCGAGAATCTCAAGTTTTATATGAAGTATCTAATGAAATGGTAAAAGCTTGGATTCCAGAAAAAGTGCAGAATGATGAATATATAAAAATATCGACAATTAACGGTAATACTGGATATGTACAAAAAGAGTACGTTTTAACTGACATTAAATACTCATTTATGTTTGAAAAGAATAATGAAGGTGAATGGAAAATAATAAATATAGATTCTATTTGGTAAAAAAGGAAGGTTCACTTTAATGAACCTTCCTTTTTGTTTTTATTCTCTTTTTGAAGAGTATTCCAGGACTCTAAAATTTCTGATGTAACGAGAGCAGCAATGTTTTTTTCTGAATTACTACCAGGAATAACGACAGAAACGGCAATCTGTGGATCTTCGGTAGGAGCATATGCAATGAATAGAGAATGATTTATCATTCTTGCTTGCTCATTTGGAAAACCTGTAATACCTGTTTTACCAGCGACGTCAAAGGGCAACTTTTTAATCTCCTCTATATTTTGACTCATTCCACCTTGCACGACACTCCAAAAGTTCATCGGGTAACGATTTGAACTTTCTAAAATTGGTTTAAACTTTTTTGTTTCCTTACCATCTTGACCAATAATAGCACTTGCCATTTGAGGTTTATATTTATCACCTTTACTTGCCAAAGTTGCTGCATATTGAGCGAGTTGAAGAGGAGTATGCACTTCATTTCCGCCCCACGAGGCATTTAATAAAGCGGAGATTCCATTTTCAAACTTATTAGAAGGATGGAATTCATACTGACCGTCTTCTTCAAAGGGTAAATCAATTCCGGTTTTAGAACGTAGGCCGAATTGCATTAAATAATCTGTCCATATATGTGCCACTTTTTCTACATTGCCATTATTTTGGTTAAATAATGGTAGAGCTACTTTTGCTGTCATAAATGTGTTAGATGAATTAATGATAGCCTGCCTCGGTGTAATCTCACCTGTTGGCGTTCCGGGTGCATTTGTAATGTTATTTTGATTATCATACTCAAAAGTACCGTTATCTAAATACGTATCTTCAGGTTGAAAAAGCTTTTCGTTTAATCCAATTAAAATAGTAAGTGGCTTTATAGTAGAAGCCATATTTACATAAGATTCACCATATTTTAATTTTTGAATTGCTTTATTTTGCGAAAGTGATTTTATGTTATCTATTTTAGTTGTTACATGTGTATGTAATATATTTGGATCAAAAACTGCTGAGTTGGCCATAGTTAAAATCGCGCCAGTTTTTGCATCGCTCACTACAGCATAACCACCTTTAGCATCAGGTGTTTTCTTAATTTGAGATTTTAATGCCTCTTCCGTTTTTTGTTGCAACTTAAAATCTAAAGCTAGCCGGACATCTTTTCCGTTTTGTACTTTTCGAATGCTCCAAAAGAACTTTTTATTATTCATTTTAAAAATAAGAGTTTTACCCGGTTTGCCTTTTAAATCATTTTCATATTGCAACTCAATCCCACTTTTTCCAACCGGCATATGCTTTGAATTAAGATTATTTTCTACATACCCAATTACTTGTGAACCAATTTCATGTTTAGGATAATATCGTATCACTTCATCTTTGATTATTACATTATTGGGTTTGTTTTTGTTTATGAATGCAAGTTCATTCTCAGTTATGTCAGAGTATAACGGTACATCATTCATAGTTTGCTTTTTACAAGATTGTTGTAATTGAGATTTTATGCTCTCTGTAGAAATATTATATTGAAACTCGCTTGAAAATTGATTGAAAAAAGCTAATGTGTTTGATGTATCTTGTTTCGATAGCTTTTCAGCATTAGAAGTGCAATATAGAGACTTAACTTTCTTATTTGTAGCTAGTATTACACCATTTTGATCAAAGATTTTTCCTCTTTCGGCTGAAGAAGTTGCGATAGTAACTGAAATGAAGTTGATTTTAAATAAAATTAGTAAAATCAAACCTAGAATAGAAAGAACCGCAAAAAATCTCCATTTTTTTATTTTTATATGTAACATAAAACCCTCCCTTTTGTAGCCTATTTCATCTTATAGTTAATTATTTTTTTTGTAAATGTGGAACAACTTTATTATTTAGGTTGTCTATTAAGTATTAAAGCATGAAGAAAGGAATAATCAATATGAAAAGTTACTAGCAAGCCTATGTGTAAAATATAATATGAGTCACATTGCAAGCGACAAAAAACAAGTGAGAAAAAAGGAAGGGAGATTTATCAATTACGCGGCTATACAAAAAGGAATTAATACTTACAAAGATTTAGAAAAAAAGATAAGACACTATTTATAACCGAATAATGGTTTCAAATATATAGGGAACGTTTAAGTATTAGTGAGGAGTTCCGGAAGAATTATATGGAGGATTTATGAAAGAACAAAAAGGAAAGAAACAGAAGACATATATATCTATTCGGTTAAATATTATGTTCCTTTGCATATTTTTACTATTCTCAGCTATTATTATGCAGCTAGGGAAAGTACAAATTGTGGAGGGAGAGGCTTATAGGAACCAAGTGGAAAGTAGTCAAAATGCAATAACTAGTATTCCAGTTCCACGTGGACAAATTTTAGATCGAGAAGGGAAAACAGTCGTTAATAATAAACCTCTTCGCACAATTACGTATACAAGGGTAAAGGGGATTACGAGTGAAGCTATTTTAAAAACAGCAAAAGACTTGGCGGAAGTACTTGAAATGCCCGAACAAGACATAAATAAATTAACCGATATCGATAAAAAAGATTTTTGGATGCAGTTGAATTCGAAACGTGCGGAGACAAAGATTACTAAGAAAGATATAGAAACGTTTAAAGAAAAGGGTATAGAGGGAAAAGAGTTAGATAAAAAAATAGAAGACTTAAGACGAGGTCGCGTTACAGAAGTAGAATTGGCAGAATTAACAGCACAAGATTTAAAGGTGTTAGCTATTAAAAGTAAAATGAGTTCGGGTTATCAACTAACACCACAAATTATTAAAAAGGATGTAACAGATGAAGAGTATGCGCGGATAAGTGAAAACCTTGCGAAATTTCCAGGAGTAGATGCGACGGTTGATTGGGAACGTAATTATGTAAACGGAAATTTATTTCGTTCTGTATTAGGAAATATTACGAGTAGCGAAGAAGGTTTGCCAAAAGAAAATTTAGATTCTTACTTAGTACGTGGATATAACCGGAATGATCGTGTCGGAAAAAGTTATATTGAACAGCGATATGAAGATGTATTACATGGTACAAAAGAAGAAGTGAAAAATGTTACTGATAAAGCAGGAAACATTATAAACACCGAAATAATCTCTAAAGGAAAAAGTGGTAACAGTATAACATTAACGATTGATATGGAATTACAAAAGAAAGTGGAAGAAAGTATAGAGAAAAATTTGAGAGCTTTTAAGAGTTCTGAGCCGCTGCTCGATCGAGCTTTTGTCGTCATGACGAATCCAAATAACGGACAGGTTTTATCTATGGCAGGCAAAAAGATTGTAGAAAAAGAAGGAGTACTAGAGATTGAGGATTTGGCATTAGGTAACATGACAACTTCGTATGAGCTAGGTTCTGCTGTAAAAGGTGCTACTTTATTAACGGGATATGAGACAGGAGCAATACATCCAGGAGATCAATTTTATGATGCACCGATGAAATTTAAAGGTACACAAGCCAAAAAATCATGGAATGTATCCGGATTTGGTAATATTAATGATTTACGTGCTTTGCAAGTATCTTCGAATGTATACATGTTCCAGACAGCTTTAAAAATTGCGGGAGTTAATTACGTACCAAATGGCTCATTGGACATTAAACAAGGAGCATTTGATACGATGCGCTATTATTTCAAGCAATTTGGTTTAGGTGTCCCAACAGGTATTGATTTACCGAATGAAATAATTGGACAAACGAGAAAAGTAGATAGTCAACCTGGTTTTTTACTAGATTTTTCTATCGGTCAGTATGATACGTATACGCCATTGCAATTAGCTCAATATATTTCAACGATTGCGAATGGTGGTTATAGAATGCAACCTCAAATTGTACAAGAAATACGAGAACAATCAATTAAAGAAGAGGTTGGTAAAGTTATTCGTTCTATAGAGCCTGTCGTATTAAATCGGATTGATATGAAGACAGAATATATTGATCGAATAAAAGAAGGGTTTAGATGGGTATTCCAAGAAGGGGATGGAACTGGCGTAAAGCATTTCAAAAATGCTCCATATAAACCAGCAGGAAAGACAGGGACAGCCCAAACTGTGTATGGTGGAGATGATCCAATTGGTAGAAATGCAAAAGGAGAACGTATGGAATGTTACAACTTAACGTTAGTTGGATATGCTCCATATGATAATCCAGAAATAGCATTCTCAGTAGTAGTTCCGTGGCTTCATAATGATAAAAGTGGAATTAATTCTATAATTGGAAAGGAAGTTTTAGATGCATATTTTGATTTAAAACAGCAACGTATACATGGTGAGGGTGCTAGTACAGATAGTCCTAATCAAAATTAGTAAAATTTGATTACTTTTCTCAGGGGAAGAGACCCTATTTTATATAAAGCATTTATAAGTAAAAAGATGAGGTGTGAAATAAGGGGTAGCGTCGATCATAGTTGCTACTCTTTATTTTGTTAATAACACCGATATTAGTTATAAAATTTTTTTAGATTGTGGAACAAATTTATTTCGGTGATTGTCTATTATATGTAAGTAAAAAAAGTGTTAAGAACTTGAAAGGAATGATGATTTTGAAAAATAAGAGGATGCTAAAAATAGGAATATGCGTTGGTATATTAGGTATAAGTCTTACAAGCTTAGAAGTTTTTAAAGGAGGGACATTGCAAGTTGAAGCGAAAGAAAAGACTGGACAAGTGAAACATAAAAATCAGGCGACGCATAAAGAGTTCTCTAAACTTGAGCAAAAATTTGATGCTCGATTAGGTGTATATGCGATTGATACTGGTACCAATCAAACAATCTCTTATCGACCTAACGAAAGATTTGCCTTCGCATCAACTTACAAGGCTTTAGCGGCAGGAGTATTACTACAGCAAAACTCAATTGATACATTAAATGAAGTTATCAAATTTACGAAAGAGGACTTAGTGGATTATTCACCAGTTACAGAGAAACATGTAGATACTGGAATGACACTAGGAGAAATTGCGGAGGCTGCTGTTCGTTACAGTGATAATACTGCAGGGAACATTTTATTTCATAAAATAGGCGGACCGAAAGGATATGAAAAAGCGCTTAGAAAGATGGGGGATCGGGTTACTATGTCTGATCGCTTTGAAACAGAGTTAAACGAAGCTATTCCAGGAGACATTCGTGATACTAGTACAGCAAAAGCAGTTGCTACGAATCTTAAAGATCTTACGGTCGGAAATGCGCTTCCGCATCAAAAGCGTAACATTCTTACAGATTGGATGAAAGGGAATGCTACAGGAGACAAACTTATTCGTGCAGGCGTGCCAACTGACTGGGTAGTTGCAGATAAATCAGGAGCTGGAAGTTACGGGACAAGAAATGATGTTGCTATCGTTTGGCCACCAAATAGATCACCCATTATCATCGCAATTTTATCTAGTAAAGATGAGAAAGAGGCTACCTATGATAATCAACTCATTGCAGAGGCGGCTGAAGTTGTCGTTAATGCTTTTAAGTGATAATCTCTCAATTCTTTATGTAATGTAATTGAAAATATGAACTTGGAAAGCGATTCTTTTTAATGTGAAAAGAATCGCTTTTTTGTATTTCTAATACATTTATAATCCAGGTAACAAAAGAATTAAATATATTATATGTAGTATTACCAATAGCTATATTGGTTAAGATTCCTATGAAGGCACTTCCTATGATATCAAATGGATAATGATGGTCTAGCCAGATACGTGAAAAAACTAAGAACCGCATGATTGAGGCAAATAGACGTTCACGAAGTAAGACGGAGGTCGCTAAGGCAAATGCTAAGACTTTATGTTTACTAGGAAATGAGGAATTATTCTGTGATGGGATAAGTAAACGCACACGATGTATAACAAATGGACGAGGTTTAAAATAAAAGAGCTGGGTAAAGCGGTTTATAAATAATGCGAATCCTACTGATACCCCTGCAAATAAAATAAATTTTTTGTAGGAATTGTTTCTAAACCACATTAAGGTTAATAAGAAAATGTACAGGAATCGAGTCTTTTGTGAAATAAATATCATAAATGTATCCAAAATGTTGAGTTACGACCAGCTAGACGATTGATAGCCCTAAACATCTTATAATTGATGCAGATGCTCTCTAAATAATCAGTTAAATATTTTTCTACTGGTGTTTCATCAAGGCTAATTAATTTGTAAATATGAAGTACTACGCTAAAAGATAGAAATACTTACAAATTTTAAAAGAATTCCTTTTGTGTACCAAGAAGTAAAATATTTTTATGATAAAATATAGAAAAAGATGATTAAGAAGGGATAATTAAAGTGAAACCAACAATTTATGATGTTGCGGAAAAAGCAGGTGTATCAATAGCGACTGTATCCAAGGTAATTAATCAAACTGGACGTATTAGTGAAAAAACAATAAACAAAGTAAATCAGGTAATGGATGAACTAGATTACCAGCCAAGTAGTGTAGCGGCAGCGTTAACAGGTAAAAAAACATATACGATTGGGGTACTTGTCCCAGATATCTCAAACCCTTTTTTTGCAGAAGTAGCAAGAGCATTTGAAAATAGTGCACGAGAATCAGGGTATACACTCATTTTATGTAGTACAGACCATCAAACAAAACGTGAGCACGAATACATTGATTTATTATTTAAAAAGCAAGTAGATGGCATTATTATTGCAACGGAACTAAACGATTATAAACTTGTAAAAAAAATCGTGAACCGAGATTTGCCACTTGTTTTATTCACTGTAGATCATCCTTCCATCACGACTCATGTTGTGACAACTGATGATATGAGGGGAGGTTATCTAGCTGGAAGTTATCTAACGCAGAAAGGCCATACATCTTTAACAATTATGATGGAGAAGGATAGGAAAAGTAGCTTAGGGAGATTGAATGGTTTCAAACAAGCTCTTACGGATTCAGCGATTTCGTTAGATGATGATGCTATTATTAGTTGCTATTCGACAGTGGAAGATAGCAAACGTGCAAGTAAAGAGTTACTTAATTTACCTAACAGACCTACAGCGGTTTTTGCTTGTACAGATTTGATTGCTATATGCCTTATGAATGAAGCAAGAAAACAAGGGCTTTCAATCCCTGAAGATTTATCGATTATCGGATTTGATAATACAATCTACGCTGAGATTGCAGATCCAGGGTTAACGACGATTGAACAGCCAATTACACAAATGGCAGCCTGTACGTTTGAACAACTCTTAAAAACGATGGAAATGAAGGAGCATGCTAAGCAAAAAATTACAATTATTCCTCAGTTAGTAGAGCGATTCTCAGTAAAGAGTATTACATGATAGTTTTTTTCAAATCTATTTGAATGTAACAAAAGAAGGTCATCGTAACTAAGTATAGTTAGGATGACCTTCTTTTATATTTAGGATTTATACAGAGAATTGCTCACTGCTTTTCGTATTTAAATCCTGTTCCATCTCATTTTCCTTTGGAATAGTAAGGAAATGAGTTAAAAATGCACCAAAGAAATACAAACCAGCAAAGATCCACATCACGCCGCCAACACCTAATGGCCCGATGAAGGCAGTTACTACTAATGGTCCAACAAATGCTGATAATCCTGAACCTAAATTTAAGACAGACATTGCAGCTCCTTTATTTTCAGGAGATAAAGATGGGACTAAGGCTGTAAGAGGTACATAACCGGCAAGTGTTGCTCCATAGCAACAGGCAACAAATAATATTGCCCAATAATTATGTCCTACCATTTGTGGTACATAATAGAGTGCAAGAGTTACAATACCGCAACCGACTCCTCCGAACCATTTAATTGTATTTACCCAACCAAACTTGTCTCCAACAATACCAAAAATAATATTAAACACCATATTTACAAAGAACAGAGTACCCCAAATTTGAAGCCATTCAGTCATCGTAAAATTATATTTCATCATATAGGTAGGAAGGAAAACAACGAACCCAAACTGAGCCGCCGAGTTAATAATTTTAACAATACCACCTATACCAACTTTAGGATTTTCAAATGCGATGGTAATGCCTTTTAGTAATTCGCTTGATTTGTTAGCGCTTACGGTTTGTGCTTTAAATCTGTCTTTATTTACAACAATTGAGAACAATCCCCCGACGACAACAAAAATTAAAGCACTCCATAATGTAGCGATTTCTCCGATTTTTGGAACCATATAACTAGAATAAAAGGCTCCTATCACACTAAGTCCTAGCTGGAATACGAACCAGAACCAGCCAACTGCTCTTGAAAGCATTTGTTGAGGAGTACTGTAAGATACCCAAACTAGGAAAGAATAAGCAAATAAGGGATAACCAAACCCTCGTAGGGCATAGCAAATTAATATTACGGGATAATTCATATGTTGAATTCCTATACCGATGAAACCAATTGATCCTAAAATAAATGATACTACACCAAATGTCATGACTTTTCTTGGTCCCCACATTTGTACAAATACCCCTGAAAACCAAGAAGAAGCAGATACAGTAATACCGTAAATAGTAAACAAAAATGCAGCATGTTCTAGCGTTAGTCCTTTTTCAACGAGATAAGGGGATAACCATCCCTGTTCTAACCCGTCCCCAATCATAAAAACGATAATTCCTAAGTATCCCCAAGTTAAATTAGAAGGGATACCAATCTTGTCCATAAATGTTTTGTTTGAACTAATAGCGTTCATTCTCCCACCACCGATAAGTTATTTTTGGTTAAGCGCTTAATTCTTTTTGATAAAAAAAGTATACGCTTACATTATGAGGTCGTCAATTAAATTTTTTGACAATTTACAACTTTCTTTTATAGAAACATTCTATTTACTTATTGGAGAATAAAGTAATGGTGAATATGAAAAGAATGGCATACCTTATAGATGGGGAATTACTATTTAAAGAGCTTGGTTTTCTTTGTTATATCAGTATTTTAAAAGAATATATTTGTAGCTTTTTAGAGTGTTTATTCTAATTTTTTTTTATGTAATACGTATATTGAGGGAATGTAAAATTCGGATGAAAAGAGTAGTATTCAAAAAAATAAAAATGTTTTCAATTTAGAATCAAATGTGTATAATGAAGAAAATAGGGAAAGCGCTTAACTTAATTTAATACGCTAAACCCTATAGACTTTCATTTCGTTCTTAAATTTTAATATAGAGGGAGAAATCATATGAACGTTTTAACAATTGGGATTATTGGTGCTGGACGAATTGGGAAACTACATGTTGATAATTTGCAACTTATGCCACAAGTGAAAATTAAAGCGATTTCAGATGTAGTAATTAGTCATCTAGAAAAGTGGGCTCAAGATAAAGGGATTTCCACTCTGACTACAAACTATCAGGACTTATTAACTGATCCAGAAATTGATGCTGTCTGTATTTGTTCACCAACAAATACACATGCGCAAATTATTAAAGAAGCGGCTCTTGCGAAAAAACATATCTTCTGTGAAAAGCCTGTTAGTTTCTCAGTAGAAGAAACATTAGATGCGTTAGAAGTGGTGAAAGAACAGGGGGTATCACTTCAAGTAGGTTTTAATCGTCGTTTTGATCCGAACTTCAGGAAAGTTTATGATCTTATTCAACAAGGAGAAGTGGGACAGCCACATATTTTAAAAATTACGTCACGCGATCCAAAACCGCCAAGTATAGAATATGTTCGCTCTTCAGGCGGATTGTTTATGGATATGATGATTCATGATTTTGATATGGCTCGTTATGTGATGAATAGTGAAGTCGTTGAAGTATTTGCATATGGAACAACATTAATTGATCCATCCATTCAGGAAGTAAATGATGTTGATACTGCAATTGTCACACTAAAATTTGCGAATGGAGCCTTAGGGGTAATTGATAATAGCCGCCAAGCTGTTTATGGATATGACCAGCGTGTGGAAGTATTTGGTGAAAAAGGCGCGGTTGCTGCGGATAATTGCTGTCCGACAACAGTTCAAGTGTCAAAAACAGAAGGTGTTGTAAAAGATAAGCCGCTTTATTTCTTCTTAGAACGTTACACGCAAGCTTACATTGAGGAAGTAACACAATTTACAAAGTCAATTATAGAAGGCCAAGCTGTTATTTGCAGTGGTAATGATGGGTTACAAGCGGAGCGAATTGCGAAAGCTGCGAAGGAATCCTTACTAACAGGAAAACCTGTTCAAATTGAACATAAGCAGCCTGCATTAAATTAATACAGAGAGCACTTACTTTTAGATAGATAAAGAGTAATGAATAGTAGGTTTATAAAAATATGAACCATATCATTCATTCTTTCATAAAGCATGGGAGGTAGTAATAATGAATCCACTTATTTTTAAAGAAAATTGTCCATTGGATCTAATTGCAGTTGGACGTTTATGCGTTGATTTAAATGCCAACGAAACACAACGTCCTATGGAAGAAACAAGAACGTTTACTAAATATGTGGGAGGATCTCCTGCGAATATTGCGATTGGTGCAGCACGTCTTGGCTTACAAACAGGCTTTATCGGTAAAGTGTCCGATGATCAAATGGGCCGCTTTATTACTGGGTACCTGAAGGACAACAATATTAATACAGATCAGATATGTATTGATCGCACTGGTGCGGTGACAGGTCTAGCTTTTACAGAAATTAAAAGCCCTGAAGATTGCAGTATTTTAATGTACCGCGACAATGTCGCAGATTTAAACCTTGATCCAACAGAGGTATCTGAGGACTATATTAAACAATCGAAAGCTCTCTTAATTTCAGGAACAGCTTTAGCAAAAAGCCCTTCTCGTGAGGCGGTGTTTTTAGCGCTAGAATATGCCCGTAAGCATGAAGTAGTTGTATTTTTTGATGTGGATTACCGCCCTTATACATGGCAGTCAGAAGCTGAAACAGCTGTGTATTATAATCTAGCGGCTGAAAAATCTGATGTCATTATTGGAACGCGTGAAGAATTCGATATGATGGAAAAACTATTAAACTACGAACAATCTAATGACCAAGTTACGGCTGAAAGATGGTTTTCTTATCATGCGAAAATTGTCGTAATTAAGCATGGCGGGGATGGTTCAATCGCTTATACGAGAGACGGTCAATCTCACCGCGGCGGTATCTTTAAGACAAAAGTGTTAAAGACGTTTGGCGCCGGCGACTCGTATGCTTCTGCGTTTATTTATGGCCTAATGCAAGGGCTTGAGATTCCTCAAGCGATGCGATTAGGTGGTGCTTCTGCTTCAATCGTTATTTCTAAACATAGTTGTTCTGATGCAATGCCAACAAGGGCAGAGATTTCTGCATTCATGGAAACGGCTGAGGAATTGAGTATAGAAAAACCTCATGAATCAATAATCAAGTAAGAGCGTATCCTATTGACGCTACTACATTACATAAAAGGGAGAGAATGAATATGACAGTACAAACAGCACAAATTGTAAAAAACTACATTGGCGGCGAATGGGTAGAATCCATTTCAACTAAGATGGAAGCTGTATATAATCCTGCAACAGGAGAAGTAATCGCTCAAGTACCACTTTCAACAAAAGTAGATGTTGAACAAGCTGTATTAGCAGCAAATGAAGCGTTCAAATCTTGGTCTAAAACTGCTGTACCAAAACGCGCTCGTATTCTATTTAAATATCAACAGTTACTAGTAGATAACTGGGAAGAGTTAGCGAAACTAATTACGATTGAAAACGGAAAAAGCTATAGCGAGGCTTACGGTGAAGTTCTTCGTGGTATTGAGTGCGTGGAGTTTGCAGCGGGTGCTCCTACATTAATGATGGGAAAACAGCTACCTGATATTGCAACAGGTATTGAGTCTGGTATGTATCGTTACCCAATTGGTGTTATAGGAGGCATTACACCTTTTAACTTCCCAATGATGGTTCCATGCTGGATGTTCCCACTTGCAATTGCTTGTGGTAATACTTTTGTATTAAAACCTTCAGAGCGTACACCACTTCTAGCAGCAAGATTAGCAGAATTAGCTGAAGAAGCAGGCTTACCAAAAGGGGTATTAAATATCGTAAATGGCGCTCACGATGTAGTAAACGGTCTTCTGGAACATAAATTAGTGAAGGCAATTTCATTTGTAGGTTCTCAGCCTGTGGCAGAATATGTATACAAAAAAGGAACAGAAAACTTAAAACGCGTGCAAGCATTAGCAGGTGCGAAAAACCATTCCATTGTATTAAATGATGCGAATCTTGAATTAGCAACAAAGCAAATTATTAGTGCTGCGTTCGGTTCAGCTGGTGAGCGTTGTATGGCTGCTTCTGTTGTAACAGTAGAAGAAGAAATTGCTGATCAATTAGTTGAAAGACTCGTAGAAGAAGCAAATAAAATCGTAATCGGCAATGGTCTTGATGAAGATGTATTTTTAGGACCAGTTATTCGTGATAACCATAAAGAGCGTACAATTGGTTACATCGATTCAGGTGTAGAACAGGGAGCTACATTAGTTCGTGATGGACGCGAAGATGCGGCTGTAAAAGGAGCTGGCTACTTCGTTGGCCCAACAATTTTTGACCATGTTACAAAAGAAATGAAAATCTGGCAAGATGAGATTTTTGCTCCTGTTTTATCCATTGTTCGTGTGAAATCATTAGATGAAGCGATTGAAATTGCGAATGAGTCTCGCTTTGCGAATGGAGCTTGCGTCTATACAGATAGCGGGGCAAGTGTACGTCAATTCCGTGAAACAATTGAATCAGGTATGTTAGGTGTAAATGTTGGGGTTCCAGCACCAATGGCATTCTTCCCGTTCTCTGGCTGGAAAGACTCTTTCTATGGTGATCTTCACGCGAATGGTACGGATGGCGTTGAATTTTATACTAGAAAGAAAATGCTTACATCTCGTTGGGAAAAGTAATCATTAAAAGAGAAGTAGAATTTCTCTAGTTGCTTGTAAGCGAAAGTAACGGAAGTAGTAAAACATAAGAAGGAAGTATTAGGAGTCTATCAAATTCCTGATACTCCTTTTTCATATGCAGAATGACTGATAGAGATAGAGAGGAGCATACAAAATGCAAACTGTTAGAATGACGACGGCACAAGCATTGGTGAAATTTTTAAATCAGCAGTACGTAGAGTTTGATGGAGAGCAACAAAAGTTTATTAAGGGAATCTTTACGATTTTTGGTCATGGAAATGTAGTAGGCCTAGGTCAAGCTTTAGAAGAAGATGCAGGGAAATTAGAAGTATATCAAGGGAGAAACGAACAAGGTATGGCAAATGCTGCGATGGCCTTTGCTAAACAAAAACATAGAAAACAAATAATGGCTTGTACTTCTTCTATTGGTCCTGGATCAGCAAACATGATTACCTCTGCAGCAACAGCTTCTGCAAATAATATTCCCGTTTTATTACTTCCAGGAGATGTATTTGCAACGAGACAACCTGATCCTGTTCTTCAACAAATTGAACAAACGCATGATTTATCTATTTCTACGAATGATGCTTTTCGTGCAGTAAGTAAGTACTGGGATCGGATAAATCGTCCTGAACAATTGATGACTGCTATGATTCAAGCCATGCGTGTTTTAACGAATCCGGCAGATACAGGAACTGTAACAATTTGCTTACCACAAGATGTCCAAGGGGAAGCATGGGATTTTCCAAGTTACTTCTTCGAAAAGCGTGTTCATCGTATTGAACGTCGCCTACCTACAAAAGCAAGCTTAGTGGATGCGGTTGAAATGATTAAAAGAAAGAAAAAGCCAATTATGATTTGCGGTGGTGGTGTAAGGTACGCGGGAGCGGCAGAGGAACTGAAACAGTTTGCTGAGACATTCCGCATTCCATTTGGAGAAACGCAAGCTGGGAAAAGCGCGATAGAAAGCAATCATCCATATAATCTTGGCGGCATTGGGGTAACTGGAAATTTAGCAGCTAATACAATTGCAAAGGAAGCGGATCTTGTTATTGGAATTGGGACGAGATTTACTGATTTTACAACGGCATCTAAGCAATTGTTTCAGAATGAAGAGGTTGAGTTTTTAAACATCAATATTTCAGAATTTCATGCGAACAAGCTTGACGCATTGAAGGTTATAGCAGATGCAAAAGAAGCACTTCTTGCTTTAATAGATGAACTGCAAGTAATTGATTATCGATCTAGTTATACGGTAGAAATTGCTGATGCAAAAGAGGCTTGGGAAACAGAATTATCACGTCTACATAATATTCGCTTTACAGGTCAAGATTTTACGCCAGAAGTTGAAGGTCATTTTGATGAGGATTTAAATGAGTATGTAGACGTACTTGGTACACAATTAACACAAACTGCAGTTATCGGACAAATCAATACATTACTTGATGAAGATGCAATTATCGTTGGGGCGGCAGGAAGTCTTCCAGGTGATTTACAAAGAATGTGGGCAGCAAGAAAACCTAATACATATCACATGGAGTATGGATACTCTTGCATGGGTTATGAGGTTGCTGGTGCACTTGGTGCCAAGCTAGCTGAACCATCGAAGGAAGTATATGCAATGGTAGGGGATGGAAGTTACCAAATGCTGCATTCTGAGCTTGTCACAAGTCTTCAAGAAAACAAAAAAATTAACGTCTTATTGTTTGATAACTCCGGATTTGGCTGCATTAATAACTTACAAATGGGCAACGGAATGGGCAGCTTTGGAACAGAATTTCGCTACCGAAACCAAGAAACTCGTAAATTAAATGGGGCTATTATGAAAATAGATTTTGCAGCAAGTGCGGCTGGATATGGCGTGAAAACATATCATGTTACATCGATAGAACAACTACAGGAAGCGCTTATAGATGCACAAAAACAAACGGTTTCAACATTAATTGATATTAAAGTATTACCAAAAACAATGACAAATGGATACGATTCATGGTGGCATGTAGGTGTTGCAGAGGTATCTAATAATAAAAGTGTACAAGCTGCGTACGAGGATAAAATAAGTAACCTGCAAAAGGCAAGATCTTATTAGATTGAGGCACAAAGAGGGCTTTTTATCTACATGTATATTGTTTAGGAAGCTCTCTTTTTAACGAGCGGATAAGAGAATTTAGAGAAACTCTATAACATTTTACAAAGAGGAGAGACAAGGGGATGTTTAAAGAAAATACAATCAAGCTTGGGATTGCACCGATTGCTTGGACAAATGATGATATGCCAGAGTTAGGCGCAGAAAATACGTTTGAACAATGTGTTAGTGAGATGGCACTTGCTGGATTTAATGGAAGTGAAGTAGGCAATAAATATCCGAGAAATACGGTTATATTGAAAAAGTCTTTGGAATTACGAAATCTGGAGATTGCTAGCGCATGGTTTAGTGCCTTCTTGACAACGAAGCCGCTTGAAGAGACGGTACAAGCATTTATTAAGCATAGAGATTTCTTGCATGATATGGGTGCAAAAGTCATCGTTGTTTCAGAGCAAGGGCATAGTATTCAAGGTTTAATGGATGTACCACTATTTAAAAATAAGCCTGTTTTTACAGAAGAAGAGTGGAATAAGCTTGCGGATGGATTACATCATCTCGGTAAATTAGCTCAGGAAAAAGGGCTACATATTGTATACCATCACCATATGGGTACGGGTGTTCAAACAACAGAAGAAATTGAAAAGTTAATGGATATGACGGATCCAGAACTTGTATCCCTGCTTTTTGATACAGGTCATCTTGTTTTTTCAGGAGAAGAGCCACTTTATATTTTGAAAAAATATTTACCTCGCATTAAACATGTACATTTAAAAGATATTCGCCAGGAAGTAGTAGATGCTGTAAAGGAAAACGAACTAAGCTTCTTGCAGGCAGTGAAGAATGGGGCATTTACAGTCCCTGGGGATGGTGTAATTGGATTTGATGAAGTGTTTACTATCCTTGCAAACTCTGATTATCAAGGGTGGTTTGTGGTAGAAGCAGAGCAAGATCCAGCTTTAGCGAATCCTTTTGAATACGCATTAAAAGCCCGAAAATTTATACAAGAAAAAGCAGGTCTGTAATTTAAGTATTTTAAGATTATCCCTAAGTAAATGGTATGGTAATCAACATGTCTTCTTACAAAAGGGGTAAAAAGACGTGACGGTTGGTTTTACATTTAATAAATAATATTGAAATAGGGGAGTATGTAATGCCATTAGTTCAAATGAAAGATATTTTAATTAAAGCAAATCAAGAGAATTATGGGGTTGGAGCTTTTAGTGTCGCTAATATGGAAATGGTTATGGGAGCTATTAAAGCAGCAGAAGAGTTACGTTCTCCCCTTATTCTACAAATTGCGGAAGTTCGTTTGAATCATTCGCCAATTCATATGATTGGTCCTTTGATGGTTGCTGCGGCGAAAAATGCGACTGTCCCAGTAGCAGTTCACTTTGATCACGGTATGACGTTTGAAAAGATTAGAGAGACGTTAGAAATTGGTTTTAGTTCAGTTATGTTTGATGGCTCGCACTATCCATTAGAAGAGAATATTAAAAAGACAAAAGAAATTGTAGCGCTCGCAAAACAATACGGAGCGACGGTAGAGGCTGAGATTGGCAGAGTAGGTGGTAGTGAGGACGGATCAGAAGATATTGAAATGTTGCTGACAAGCACTACAGAAGCAAAACGATTTGCTGAAGAAACAGACGTAGATGCGTTAACTGTTGCAATTGGAAATGCGCATGGTATGTACAATGGCGATCCTAATTTAAGATTAGACCGCCTACAAGAGATTAATGAGGTAGTCCATATCCCACTCGTTTTACATGGTGGCTCTGGCATTAGTCCAGAGGATTTCAAGCGATGTATTCAACATGGTGTTGGAAAAATTAATGTAGCAACAGCCACATTTCAGAATGTAATTAATGCGGTTAACACTGCCGCCCTAAATACTCCGTATTCAGATTATTTTATGTATCACCAGGATGCTATTGAGGCTGCATACGAAAACGTTAAAAGTCATATGCAAATATTCGGAAGTGAAAATAGAGCATAATCAGAAAAGCTTTCTTCATTGATAGTTAGAAGAAACTCGGAATATAGTGAACTGACAAAAGTAGAGAATGATTGAGTAGCTATTTTATAAAAGGAGGAGAAAGCCATGTTAGGAAAATTAGGTGAATTAAATGAAGGATATAATGTATTAACAGAAATGAACGGTCAATGCAGTGATATGTTAATGGATATAGGCATATATAAGATATCTAATGGAAAAGAAGAATTGCTATTTGATAATAAAAATGAAACGGCAGTACTTTTACTAGAAGGGACAATACGTTTAGAGTGGGAAGGAATGGAACAAGTTATTCAAAGACAGTCTGTGTTTGAAGAAAATCCTTGGTGTTTACATGTATCTAAAAGTGTGAAGGTTACCATTACTGCTCTTTCAGATAGTGAAGTGCTTGTTCAAAAAACGGATAATGATCAAGAATTTACTTCTAAGTTATATACCCCAAATGAGTGTCAAAGTGTTGTGGCTGGAGAAGGAGTATGGGAGGGCACTGCACAGCGTGTCATTCGTACGATTTTTGATTATAACAATGCAGTATATTCTAATATGGTAGTAGGAGAAGTTATTTCTTATCCAGGGCGATGGTCCAGTTATCCACCACATCACCATGATCAACCGGAGGTATATTATTATCGCTTTAATAAGCCACAGGGATTTGGATGTGCAATGGTTGGTGAGGATGCATATCGCGTTGTACATAATAGCTTTATTACAATTCCGGGTGAGTTAGACCATCCACAGGCAACCGCGCCTGGATATGCCATGTATTTTTGTTGGATGATTCGACATCTTGAGAATAATCCATGGAATGATCGTATTATGGAGGAAGACCACAAGTGGTTATTAGAACCAAAAGCGAAAATTTGGCCAGAAAAGGAATAGATGAAAATAAAGGTTTCTGGTGCAAAAAAATTTGAAAAGCTGAATCGTAGGTGATTGAAAGATTTGTATACGTAATAACCCCTAACAGGTTTCAGTTTTAAACTAAGAAATTGAATTTTATCAATCCGTGTTTTTCTTTTACATATATAGAATAAAAAGGTTATCAAATGCCGAGCGAAACTCTCAGCAGATGATAACCTTTTTAAGTAGTGTTATACCCTTACAAAATATATTATTGAGCCACTCCAAATACATTGATTTCAGCCGCACTTGTCCACGGATTATTGTTTACCTCGCTTAATGCGCGTAGTCTAATATAACGACCTGTCTTGTTCGCAAAGCTAACTTCTTTCAAATTAGTATTATTTGCAAAAGCACCTATGGATACAGCTGTTCCCCAGTTCACTCCATCACTACTGACGTAAAACTCATAGTCCTTAATCGTTCCATTTATTTGACCGTCTTGCCTTGGTAAGTAGCTGAATTTGGAGAGATTATAGGTTGCACCTAAATCAATTTGAATCTCGTGCGGCATTGGAGCTACGGGGCTCCAGTTTGTATGCCAAAATGTGTCTTTGTTTCCATCAAAGGCATACGTACCTAAATTGTACCAATTATAGCTATCTACATATTTTAGTGTCCAGTTTGTTTGCGGAATCAAACTAGCTTCTTTTGTTGTGACTGCTACATTCATTGCAGAATTACTTGTACTTGTAGTTGTAATTGTTACTCCTGATTTTTCTCCCGTATAGGTATTACTATTCGGATTGGTGTCTGGACCAAAGGTAGCAGCATGATTTTGATTCGTGTAATAGAAAGGGTCTTGGTATTCACTAATGGATTGTTCTATATCAATGAAAGGATGAGAATCACTGGAATTATTATTCATGGATTCATCAATATGCCAAACCGCAATACCACCAGAATTAGTTGGTAAGCTCGCATCATAACCAACCTTTGCACGATTCTCAACTAAAAAATACGTATTATCCTTTAAAGGAACCTTTAACACATTATAGTTATTTGGGATTGCATTTAGAGTAAAATTGTTGCTCGTATTTACTACATTTGGCGTTACAAAGCCTAGTTTTACCTTGGACCAAGCATCCATATGATCTGGCGTAGTTCCATACTCTTCACCTGGAAGACTATTCCAAGCGCCGTTACCCATTATACTTAGACTACCCACACGGTTATTGTCGCCATATAGATCTGGAAGACCAAAAGAATGTCCTAACTCATGAGCAGGTATACCAATTGTCGCCATATGACCATATTGTTTTTCACCTTGCGCTGTATACATGCCTGATACTGTAACGCCATCGTGATTTGTATTAGGAGCATATGACTGATGTGCCCAAATATTTGGAAGTGGACCGCTACTAGCCTGTTCATTACCAGCAAAAACAGTTACAATGTAGAAACCATCTTTGGAGTCAATGATTTGATCATTATTAGTATCAAGACTAGCAAAATTCACTTGGGAATCAGCTTTAGCCAATGCATCTGTTATAACCGTTCCTGTGCTTTTTCCCGATGTACTCGGATGAGCGTAGTCTAATTTTATTTTAACTACCCCATCATTTTGCGTACCATATGTTTCGGAAGCTGGAGTGATTTGTACTTTTCCATTACTTACTTCATTATAGTAATTCTTTACTGACTTTTGATTTGTAGAAAAGAATTTATTACTCCAATCGTTATCGTTATATGCAATATCAACATCTGTAAACCCAATTAACAAAACAAGCAATTTTTTAGTTCCTAAAAGTGGAGTGACAGTCCCATCAATATTTTTTGGTGCTTCCTTTTGTAATTTATTCATGTACTCTTGTTTTTTCTTTGCTTGAGGGTTGTATTTCTTTATCCATTTGTTCAAATTGTTCTCATTTACCGCCATCGAAGGCTTCTTATCAATTTTATATTTTTTCCCAGTCGATTTCAGTTCATCTGATGTAAGCTCAGCATAATTCCAATATCCCTTCTGATCTTGTAAAAGTACGTCACCATCTTTTGTGCTTACCCAATGGAACCATTCATCACCATGTAACGTGCCCTCAAAAGATTCGCCTGACGGCTGCTTCATGTTGACAACTCTATCGTATGCTGGTGCCGCAAAAGCATTCGTTTCAACATACAAAACACAAATTAAAGAAAAAACGGATATGAACAGGATTTTAAAAATTCTTTGCATAAACCTTCCTCCTTTTCTATTGGTATGTGGAATATTCTGTAAATATCCAGGCTAGATTCATACATGGAATAGATCGACAGATACACCTGTATAACACTAACAGAATACCTTTAATTATAATTACAGGAAATTGAAAAAATGTTAATTTTTTATAAGATTAATGTTTTCTCAAGATTATTCAATAAAACAGGATTGATGAAAGTTACATGTGGAGTTCTGTCAAAAAGTGTGCTTTTTAGAATATATTTAACGGGTTTCCTAAATGCAATTTTAGAGGAATCTTTAGATGCGCCTATTACTTCGTTACAATTAGATGATCCACATCTCCATAAATCTTATGAAGATGATAAGTTATCGATTTTAGACCTATTAGCAACGCTAGATAATGGGACGCAAGTAAATATTGAAATTCAGCTTCGAAATACACATGATATGGTGAAGCGCGCCTTATATTACTGGAGTAAACTTTATACTTCCAAAATGCAAGAAGGAATGCCATATCGTTCACTTCGGAAAACTATTACCATAAGTAATTAGGAGTCAGTATAGCATATAGAAACAGTTCTTAGGAAGAAACTATTAGACAATTGAAATAAGCCTCTACTTTCACCATATTTAGTTTAAGAATTAGATTGTCCGATTTTTTTGAAACATAATTATAATAATTCAATTGCAACATCATAAGCGACCCAATTATTATATAGAAATACAAATTCAATGACTTGAATTCAATGTTTTGTTACGCTATAAATAGCTTGATTTGTTTTTAACTTAAACATATTAAGAGTACTTAATAATTTTTAGGAGGCTTTTTTGAATGAAGTTATGTAAGGCGAAAACCTGGTTACCATTATCTGCTGCAATGATTACAGTAGTATCAAATCCAGTAGAGACTGCGGCTTCAACGGTTTATACGGTTCAAAAGAATGATACCCTAGAAGCAATAAGTAAACAATATGAGGTGTCCGTACAATCACTTAAACAAGAAAACAATAAAGCAAATGATCAAATTAATATTGGAGAACGTTTAACAATTCCGATATCGTCAACTGCAAACAAATATGTTCAAAAAAATAATTCACCAGTTTCAACTAATACATATCAAGCAATTTACCAAGTGAAAAGTGGGGATACATTAAGTTCTATATCACAACAATATAAGGTTTCAATACAGTCCCTAAAACAAAACAATAACGTAGATGAAAACCATATTTTTGCCGGTCAGCACTTAAAGATTGATACTGGTATTTCATTACAAGAAGTGGACTTAATGGCCAGGTTAGTAAATGCAGAAGCAGGAGGAGAACCGCATGCAGGAAAGGTTGCAGTTGCAAAGGTAGTATTAAATCGTGCTAACGCAAATGGTTTTCCAAATACAATTACAGACGTAATTTATGAACCCATTAAAAATGGTTATGCATTTACTCCTGTTACAGACGGTAGAATTAATCAGCCTGCTACACAGGAAGCAAAAATGGCAGTAGAAGAGGCTCTCACTTCAAAAGGAACAAATTCTGATTGGCTTTATTTCTACAATCCAAAAACCTCGACTGATAAATGGATTACAACACGTCAAACCGTTGCACAAATTGGGAACCATCTGTTTGCTAAATAAAATAATCATACATTAATAGGTTTCCAATGAGATAAGGAGAGGTTATTTTTGCGTGTAGTTCATTCACTATTAGCAATACTAGCAGTTATATTTTTAATTTTTGCTGTTATTATTCACGAATATGTATTGGTGTTTTTGGTAGGGATTTGTTGCATGGTGATAGTGAGTTTTATAATTTCCAGTATACGTAATTGGAAAGAAAATAGAAAACGTATTTCTATCGTGTATTTTACTTGTGTATTAATATTATTGCTATTAACAATATATCTTTTGTTTGTCACTTTTTATACACGTTCCTTTGAATTTTAGTACTATTATCTAAGCTAACGCGGCTCAAAAATCAAAAAAATGATGAATTCCTCAAAAAATAACCAGCTCGATTTATCGAGCTGGTTATTACATCCAGAAATCCTCGAAATCTAAGCTGTAATTTTACTTTATGAAGATTATCCCCTTATTGAACTACTCCCACTGTTATCTCGTAAAGATGAGGGAAATTAATAGGTAAGGGGCTCAATAGAATTCTCACTTAATAGTAGGTTATGACTATAGTTATTGTGGTTAGAAGCCTTATCGCTTCATTCTTCCAATTGATACTTGCGGAAATCTCCCGATTATGGTGCGTACAACAAGAAGAGCAGCCCCATTTTCGTAGGGCTAGATTAGTAACGTCTTGGTTTGGATATCCATAACAAAAACATAATTGATTTAAAGCAAATGTTTCCGATAAGATAATGTTTTGTTTGCTATACCA
This sequence comes from Bacillus sp. LSHTCR4, assembly GCF_057197025.1. Classification (NCBI taxonomy): domain Bacteria; kingdom Bacillati; phylum Bacillota; class Bacilli; order Caryophanales; family Bacillaceae; genus Bacillus; species Bacillus sp. LSHTCR4. The sequence continues at coordinate 1,484,755 of NZ_JBXUNO010000001.1, forward strand.
TTACGCTATCAAGCTAACAAAGAGATTAAAAATATTAAAGAGAAATTTTTAAAATGGAGGCGCTTTATCAGTAAGAGAAATATGTAATTATACATATTTCTTTTTTATAATGTTTTTATATGCAAAATCCTTTACGTATGCATTATCGATTATATTCAAAATGTCACAGGCCTTGATATGTCTGTAAAAACGTATCAAAATTTTACTTTAACACACACGGTATATAAATTTTTGATTGGGCAAATTCCTCTTTTTTAGGAAGAGTAAAAACATCTACTATAAAAATTTTCACAACAGAGCCAGATAACGTGATAAAGTATTTATTGCTGTGCATGTAAATATCAAAAAAAGTCTTACAAAATGATGTTTGTATTGGTTTAGCTTATACAATTTTAAGAAATTAATAGCATTTTATGACGTTATTATTAACCTAGTTTTCAAGAAATAGAGGTGAATGTAGGATGACTAAACCTTTTAAAAAAAATAGTCGTTATATGGTAGGGTTGGACAGCCTAAGGGGTCTAGCTATACTAGGTGTTATTTTGTATCATATTAATTTTAATTGGATGCCTGGGGGGTTTTTAGGAGTTACAGTATTTTTTGTACTTTCAGGTTATTTAATTACAGATATTCTAGCCATGGAGTGGAAGAGAAATAAGAGAATTGATTTGAAAAAATTCTGGCTTAGTAGGGCAAGAAGATTGCTTCCAGGAATGCTTGTTATGCTCGTTATAACATTGGCATGGATTACGATTTTTCATAGCTCTTTACTTGAAAAAATGCGTGGAGATTCATTAGCGGCATTATTTTATGTTAGTAACTGGTGGTATATTTATCATAAATTATCGTACTTTGATAATTTTAACCAAATTTCTCCATTAAATCATTTTTGGTCGTTAGCAGTTGAGGAACAATTCTATGTTGTCTGGCCGTTTATTATTAGTTTAGGACTTTACTACATAAAAAAACAATCCCGTATGATGTTATTGATTTGTCTAGGAGCATTTGCTTCAGCCTTAGCAATGGCGATTTTGTATGAACCTGGAGTTGATCCGAGCAGAATATATTATGGTACAGATACGAGGGCCTTTTCATTACTTATCGGAGCGGTACTTGCTTTAGTTTGGCCAAGCAATAGGCTTGCTAATAAAATTATCCCGAAGGCGCGTTTCATTCTTGATGTAGTGGGTGGCATTGCTCTTATTATTATTTTGGTTATGTTTTGGAAGACCAATCAATATGATCCATTTCTATACAAGGGAGGAATGGTTCTCTTATCAATTGCAACAGCATTGTTAGTGGCAAATCTAGCTCATCCAGCTAGTCGCATTGCTCAATTTTTACGATTTAGACCTTTACGTTGGGTAGGGGTAAGATCGTATGGCATATACCTCTGGCATTATCCAATTCTGACATTAACAACTCCAAAAGTAAATGCAGGGGATTTTTCAATAATAAGAGCAATCCTTCAATTTCTTCTAATAATATTGATTGCGCAAATTTCATGGAAGTTTATCGAAAAACCAATCCGACAAGGTGCGCTCCGGAACATTCAGTTTAAGAACTTAAGACTTCAAAATGTCACTTTAGGTGTTAAGTTAGCTTTAGTTTGTTCATTATTCTTTACGTCAATAGCAGTTTTAGGCTTATCAAATGCTAGTAAGGCTAAGGGGAATTACCAACAAGATAAGGTGGAAGCAGTACAAACACAACCGGCGCCACATCCAGTTGCTGTTTGGGAAAAACCAAATCAAGAAACGCCTCTAAATCAAGGGGAATCAAAAGAAGTAAATTCTGCACACCCTAAAAATCCACTCACAGTTACTGCGATAGGCGATTCCGTTATGATTGATATTACTCCATATTTAAAAAATACTTTTCCTGATATTAGGATTGATGCGCAAATTGGCCGTCAGCTGTCAAAAGCAATTCCAGTAGTTGAACAGTTAAAAAATGAAGGGAATTTAGGAAACTATGTCATTATCGGATTAGGTACAAATGGAGCCTTTACTACTGAGCAACTTGTTTCATTAATAAAATTAATTGGAAACGAACGTAAAATAATATTTATTAATACGAGAGTGCCACGTCCGTGGGAATCAATTGTGAACGAGAGACTGAAAGTAACAGTAACTAAATATCCTAATGTAACTCTAGTTGATTGGTATGCAGCAAGTGCTGGAAAGAAAGACTACTTTGCACCTGATGGTGTGCATTTAACCAATGTAGGTGCAGAAGCATACGCAGTCCTTGTGGCTAAAGCGGTTAATCAATAATTAATTATATTTGATCAAATTCTTTTGCAAAGTTAGCTGAAATAAAAAAGATCTATGTTTGAAGAAATAAACTTTTGGCATTTAGCAATAATTCCTGTAATTCATAATACAATGACAAGCGAAGTTTGGTTGAAGACTTCGCTTTTTTGTACAGGACATGAATGGTCTCTATACCTTTTACTATACATACGGCATAACAAAAATGTTGAATTCCTGTGGTTTTAACAAAGTGGTTGTCACTTTATATGTTAATAATCCTGTTCTGTAGGGTTCGCCGTTTTTTATTATATGTTATGTTGTAGTTTTTATATAAAGCATATTAAAAAGTGAGCGTTTCTTTCTGAGAAGTTTTGGGATTAATTTACTAAGGACTATGACAAATTTATGAACAAGAAGAAAAGTATTTAATACTAGAATTCTGGAAGCGCTAGGATATAAATTAAGTGTTTTTGTAAAAAAGAATTGACTTATATACTAGTTGTAACTAAGATAGTTACATAAAGGTGTAATCAAATGAGTTACATCAAGTGTCTGTTTTTTGAAAAAATGTGCATAGTTATCTTTTGTTAAAAATCAAAGTTAATCTTTTTTTAAAGGGTTAGTTTTGAAAAATATATTAAGGTAACTCAAAAAAGAACAAGATATAAAAAGATGTACTTATATAAACCAGAAATTTAGCTGAGCTGGATAATAAAAATAAAGGTAGGAGATTTAAATGGAGACGAAACAAGATAACCTTATTTATGTATGGGACGCTTATTGTGGATGGTGCTATGGCTTTTCAGAAAGTATTAAAGGGTTTTACAAAAACCACACTGAAATGCCGTTAACCGTTTTATGTGGAGGTTTATTCTTAGATAATTTACCAATGAAAAATTTCTCATATATAGAAGAGGGAAATAAAAGAATTAATCAACTCACAGGTGCAGAATTTGGTCCTTCATATCAAAAATTTGTGGAAGAAGGTACTTTTAAAATGAATTCGAAAGATGCTGCAATTGGTTTTTCGGCATTACGCTCATTAGCTCCAGACCGTTTGTTAGAATTCACTTCGGCTATGCAAAAAGCGTTTTATTATGAGGGACAAAGTCTAAGTGATCCTGAGACATATCGTAAGATTGCAATCGAGCATGGTTTGGACCCTGAACAAGTATTGGACCGCTTAAACGCTCAAGAAACAGTAATAGATGTCCAAAATGATTTCAATAAAGTTCGACAGCTTGGTGTTAATAGTTATCCTTCATTACTTTTACAAAAGGATAATCAAATTATTCCTATTGGTGGAGGGGTAATGACGCCAGATAAAATCGAAGCACGTTTTAAAAGTTTATATTAAAAAATCTTAAGCTACAGTATATTGCATGTAACGTTTTAAGAAAAATTACTATAAGTAAATGGACTAAACCTTTTTTATAATAGTTGGTTTCAATTTGTATTTAAACAGTCCAATTTTATTATAGGCCATAGTAATAAACATATTATCTGACGCCAACTGACATTTATCTCCCGAATAATTGTTTGTGCTGTCATACTTTCAGGTGAATTGAATAGGGAGTTTCTATTTGAACAAGAAAAAATGTGTGATTTATATAAAAACTTTAACAAAAGGAGAGAAACATTCTATGTTTAAAACAATCGATACAAATCAAAAAGATGTAAAATTGACGGTGTTTAGTTCAGACGAGAAAAGTTTCATGGTCACTGCAACCTTAGTTGAGAAAGCAGGACATGCATTTTTAATAAACTCAAAATTTACTCAGTCTGATTCGAAAGAAATAATTGATTATCTGAAAAAAAATAACTTATCTCTAGATAAAATCTTTATTATTCATGGGGATCCAGACTACTACTTTGGATTAGAGAGCATTAAAGCTGCTTATCCAGAAGCTATAGCGTATGCTACAGAGTCTACGGTTGAACATATTGTTCATTCTGTATTAGGGAAATTGAAAGTTTGGAAAGGTGCGCTTGGAGAAAATGCACCAAGTAATGTGGTATTACCTCAAGTGTTTAAGGAAAAATCTATTGATTTTCAGGGACTAACATTTGAATTAGTAGGCTTAGACGATTACAGAACTAGCTTATTTAACAGAGAACTGAAATTATTAATTGGGGGAATAGATGTATTTAACGAAATTCATCTATTCTTAGCAGATACTAGCTCAAAATCAGCAATGGAGGCATGGATTGAGAACTTGAAAGTGTTACAGGCGTTAAATGCTGACGTAATTATACCGAGCCATGGATCAATTGAAAAATCATTAGATAATCAAGCAATTACTGCAACTATGGATTATTTAAGAACTGCAATTCAAGCTTCTGAGGAAAGTAAGAATTCAAACGATTTTGTAGCAAAACTTGATGCAGCATATCCAGGCTATGCAAATAAAGGTGTATTAGAATTAAGTGCAAAAGTTGTAACAAAAGAAATGCCTTGGGGTTAATGCTATGAATGAATATCAAAAACTATTACATGAAACGTATGTGTTAACTGGCGAAGGAAAATTAGATGCTTTTAAAACGTATTTAAGTGAAAATGTATCTTGGACAGAAGCTGCTGGGCTTCCATATGCGGGCACTTATGTAGGTCCTGATGAAGTAGTGAAAAATGTACATGAACGTCTTGGAACTGAATGGGATAACTATAGCGCTAAAGATGAAATTTATGCTTTTAATAACAATACTGTTATCGTGTATGGAAAATATAGTGGAACGTATAAAGTAACAGGGAAATCATTTGTAGCAGATTTTTGTCATCTTTATGAGTTAGATGAGAACGATAAGGTTAAGAAGTTTATTCAAATTGTGGACAGTGCAACTGTTAATGAGGTATTAAGTTAGGATTACTAGTTTCTAACATGCCTCGTATAAGGAGTATTTTTAGAATAAATGTGTTTTCCTAACAATATCTCTTACATCACATTATGGGAAAAATTTTTCCTGTATCAAAGGTGTTAACGAAGATGAATTATAAAATTAGAAGAGGTAGGTATATATGAAAGTAGAGAAAAATTTAATAGTAATAATTATTTCTGTGTTTATTTTAGGAATTGTGTCAACTTTGATATTTCAAGCTTCAACTGGTAATACCAAAGGTCATTCAATAAAGGGCGAGAATGCTGCATCGGTATCGAAAGATAATGTGACAGAAAAAGAAAAGAATAAAAAGATGGTAGTTGATTTCTATAATGAAGTTTTTAACAAACATAATATCGATATTATCCCTAAATATGTAAGTGAAGATTATAAGCAACATAATCCTTTTGTTGCTGATGGCCGAAAAGCTTTCATGGATTTCTTTAAGGAGGACTTTGTAAAAAATCCAAATTCCTCTGCAGAGATTAAACGTGTAGTAGCTGAAGGAGATACAGTTGCTCTTCATGTACATTCTCGTACTAATTCTCAAGATATGGGAGTTGCTATAGTGGATATTTTCCGTATAAAGGATGGAAATATTGTTGAACATTGGGATGTAATTCAAGAGATTCCAAATGAGGCAGCTAATAATAATACGATGTTTTAGGTAGAAGATATCTCTAATATTTGTTTAATTGTTAGAGATATATAGAATTTTGAAATTTAGACAAGTTATGTTTTAAGATGAGTAAAAATAAAGGGATGTCCTAGATATGTTACTAGGACATCCCTTTTTGTTTTAATAAGATTTAATCTAATATGATGTATAGGGTACTTATTGTATGTATTTTTTATCATTAAATCACTTCATGATTAATGACAATCGCTTATGTCTTGAAAAACTATTCATTTATTTGAAATATAGTTTCATCAGGTCTAGAGAATCCATACAATTTCCTTGCGAACTTTAAAATACCTTCTTCGCTCTCTGTTAAAGTTTTAATATCGTTTTCATAATAACGTCCTATGATTTCTAATTCAGACAATCTTTTCTTTTCTTTATTTAGTGTAATTTGTTTTTCTTGAATCATTTGTTCTTGCTTATAAATGCAGATTTGAATGGAAATAACCATAGGTAGCATAAAAGCAAGTGCTAATAAAAGACGACGTCTTAGCTTTTTGTTCGTTTGTGGATTCTTTTTAGAATTAATTTGTATTTTTGAGATTGATTGTTGTGGTAGTGAATTTGGGATACTCCCCATTTTAATGCCTCCATTACCTATGTATAGAATTTAAACTGCTTAAAAGTATTATATATGCTAAATAGATAATTTTGAACTTATTTGTGTAAAGAGAAGTTTTATGAAATTTAAATAAAATCCCTATTTAGTCGCAAATAAAAAGCACCATAAAAGGTGCTCAATAACTACCACTGAGTTGATCATGATTATTTTACGTATGTTCCTGATAAATGTGCACTTTTGTATAAAAACTTTATTTTATCAATTTGTAGGTTGATACAGTTCCCCAAACGAAAAGAACCAAGTAAAAAAGTCTTTGTAGTAGGCCTGCAGGTAAGGGGAAAAGAAAAACAAGTGAGATAAGGATTGTTATTACTATTAAGCTTAGTAAACAGAAATATGTCCATTTTCCTGCTTTTTTAAGATTCTTAGCAAAAATAAATAATCCTGGAAATACAGTAAGCATACCTATCCAAACTAGAATAGAATGTCCAATTAGGTTTATATCTGCAGGAATTAATCCTGAAACTATAGTAGAGACTCCTATTATAAGTATAAAAAATGTTGCTATTTTATTAATTTTTGTTTTTTTTAGATGTTGTGAAATATATAGTACTCCAATACAAAATGTTATTCCATTAAGAATAAAGAGTAAATTCATCCAAAAGTGATTAGGGGAGCATATTTCATAAGGCGCTATTTTGTAGGTGAATTCTCCACAGGTTGTTACACCTAGGTCACTCATTGCATGATGCAAATAGTTATAAGGTGCTGTAGAAGTGAAAATAAAGAAAGGTTCAATTAAAAAGTATAGGCAAGTTGCAATCCAGCTAAATAAGCCAATCCTATTTGATATATACATTAGATTCCTCCCTTGAAAAAGTATAGTTCCATTATAGATGGTTACAATATTGAAAGTGAAAATTGTAAATTGAGAGTCGATAATTCTGTTCAATAATATAGGATTTTCTGGACAAATATGTTTAGCGGAAAGACGTATAAAAAATGGATGGAGCAAAACTTAACAAAATAGTTATTTGAAAATAACTAACGGCAAAAACGTCAGGCAACCAATTAAGTTGCCTGACGTTTTTGCACGGTAAAGGATAGATTCCTCTACAAAAGGGAGAAATAAAGAAAAATGTTTTTAAATGAAATTCATAAAGGATTGATAGGCACTACCGAGGGAAAATACCGTAGCTACCGCATGGGCAGTCCATTTAGGCTATTTAATTTTAATATGGTGTTGTGTAAGATTCCGTATACGATATAAATGATCAATACAAATGCAACTAATTGAAGTGCTAACAAAAATAGTGGTTGTTCTAAAGCACTAAAGTCAAGTTGTTCCATTAATTTATCACACTCTTCATTTAATATATTAATATAATTAAAATGAAGGGTGTGAAAGTTTTTACTATAAAGTTTCAAATCTGTATATATTTTACGGTAGATAAGTGAATGTTAACCAAAACCCTACTGTATAAAAAAAGAGAAGCGCTTAATCCGGACGCTCCTCTTAATGCCAATATACAATAACTATTCCATTATAATGTATAAGCGTAAAATATTTAACAATTAGCTATGTGGTAAAAATTTTATTTTGTGTTAGTTTAAAAATAAAAACGAGCACGTAATAAAGTGCTCTCGTGACGAGATTCATTTTGTAAAGACGATTTTATAAAGAAAGGAACACTGAATATTATATGTGCGTGCAGTTAATTGAGTTCGTTTTTTACAAAAAAGAGCAGTTAGTAAAAGCTAACTGCTCCAATCATGGAATATGGTTCGAAATGGGTTGTCTATATTATTGACGGAATATTGAGGTTTATTCAGGGATACCTAAAGGTTTTCTTTTTAACTTAATCCATATACCACAAACAAAATAATGGCTAAAAATACAGATAATGAAAATGTTAGAAAGACTGTTATTATACTCCTAAGCATCGCTTTCCAGTTGCTTACTTTAGTTGTATTCTGCCATTATGCTGAGATTTGTAATTCTATTAAAAATAGTAACAGCTCGTCCAAACTTATCTAATCTATCTTACATAGTATGTAGTAATAAATTGAAAGGAGGAATCTAGTATGTCTTATTACTACGATGATTATTGTAAGGATTCCAAAAAGAAATATCATGATTGTCATAAAAGCAGTAAGAGCTATGACAAATGTGATAAAAAACATGAGGAAAAGCCTTGGGTTAATGTAAAAGTGAATTGTTGTTCTGATGATAACGGATATAATCTTGTAAGAGCATCTGCTTTTAGAGCTGTGAGTACAGTTAATCAGAATTTGCCAGCAAATACATTTGTTAAAGTTTTATTTCAAAATGAACAATTTGATTTAGCAAATGAATATAACCCTACAACATCCATTTTTATACCAAAGACTAGAGGTGTTTACTCTGTTATTGGAACAATTGCGTTCATTCCCAATAATCTAAACGCAAACTATAGAGCACGGGTAGAGATTCGAGTAAATGGAAACCCGGCAATTGCAATAGATAATGATTTTTTTGGTCCAATAAACTTTGCTAATGTTGTAGCTGTTTCATCGATAATTCAATTAAATGCAGGGGATATAGTTGAGGTTTTTGCACAAAGTAGCGTAGCTGGAGTTATTTCAAATGTAGAAAATAGTACGCATTTTGAAGCTGCAAGATTCCCGTCTCCACAAGTATAAGTAGTATGAAATTTTGTCAGTAATTTTATCTAAGTAAAGTCCCTAATTTATATTTGACCTGCATAAATGCAGGTCTTTTTTTCGATAAAAAAGGGAAGTTTCCAGGAATTTCTCAAAACAGAGTCGATATTACACTATATCTATACAGTTCTTTGAAAGAAAAGTAGTGTGGGGATAATGTATCTATGCGTTGATAAACAGTCAACATAGCCCCTTTTATTAAAACGTTACCAGAGAACGGGCATGGACGGTAAGAATCCGCAAAAAGGACGAAAAGGCTAATTACATTTATATATTTACCCATGGTGCGTGAGTGTCGTGGCTTTTGTGTTATTTGTTGAGATCGCCAATATTGCTGGGTTGATTGGTGACATGAAATTATCATATCATTATTTATAACGAGGAAATATGGAGGGCGTTCTCATTTTGAACAGAAAAAAAGAACCTGTAGTGGCTCCTTTTCACATTGCTATCTTATACTTATTGATTTTTCGCTTAACATCCATAAAAGCTAGTAATGCAGCAATTGCACAAAGGCCTTTAAACCAAAGGAACTCGGAAGAAAATAGTCCGCCAAAGAAAGCGACCGAGTGTACAAAACAAGTAATACCAAATAACCAAAGCATGAACTTTAATTCTTTTGAGGAATATTTATAGTTTTTAAATCTTTCCCACATATGTATCAGCTCCTATTGTTATGAGGTTCTGTAGTTTTTCTTTTTAAAATCGCGCATGTTGAGGATAAAGAATAAAAGGAAGATAACAGCTGCGATGCCATTAATCCAGTAGTATGTACGTCCTGTTGTCAATCCGTGATAGAAGGAATTGAAATTCCAAATTATAAGAAGTATTGAACAGATAGTAGAGATTATTAATGAGCTAAAACTTCTCATGATTTTCACCTCGATTCAAAATATTAGAGCTCATTTGTAATTTTACATTTAAATAAACGGATTTACAATAAGAGGAATGAAAAAGAACCCGATGGAGTTCGGGTCCTTTCAGAAGTGATGATGTATTCTCGGCTTGGGAACTGAGAAAATACAAAAATATAATACATCAGGATTTAGAGAATTTCAATATTAAATTAGGGATTACCGCGAGGTGGTGAATATGGCTAGGCAAAGAAGCCTAAATTGTGAAGTGAATAATTTGTTAATGTATTTTATTTTTTTGTAAAAAATAAACATTTTTTCAGATTTAAAGAAGGTTTTACAAAAATACATATAAGTATAAATATATGGTAATGAAATGAGTCGAATTTTCATCATGACTGATATCCATAATATGTTCATTTCAATTAACATGAAATACACATAGAGGAGAGAGATTATGAAAAGGAGAATTGGTACAGCAGTCGTAGGTTTATCTGTTTTAGGATTTGGAATTTTTGGTTTTACTCATGGAAATGGTGGAGGGGTTGTTCAAGCGGCTTCAGTAGGTGATGGAGGAGGAGCACCTGCATATGCACATGGAAATCATGGGGGAGCACCAACTTATACTCATGGACATTTCCCTGCACCGAAGTTAGAATCGGAAGGGCATACAGGAGGGGCGCCTTCTTACAATAAGAGAGATACATGGTCTCCGAGTTACGCACATGGAAATACAGGAGCACCAGCTAATACAGAGCCTGGTGAGGGGATTTAACTAATACTAAAATGAAAGTTGTAAATTTATATATAAGAAAAAAGGCTTTGTAATTTACAAGGTCTTTTTTCTTTGTAAAAAAGTTATTCAAAGGGGAAAATAAATGAATTTCTTCGTATTTTATTATTAACAAAATACGGGTTTTGTATGGAATTTCCTGCAAAGAATTTACGATGAATAAGGTTGTCTCATATCATATAAAGATTGCTTTATTAAGATTATAAAAGGATGTGAACGTATTGGAAGATGTTTCTGGAAAAATTGACAGTTTAAAAGCAGAACAAAAAGAAATTATGCGAGATATTCGTAATTTAGAAACTCGCACAACAATTAATGAGAAAGACATTGCTACATTTAATAAGCAATTAGAAAAGATTAGCATGAATACAAATTGGATTCTACGAATTATTATTAGCGCAATCACTATGAAGATGAATTTATTAATTTTTTAAATACGACACAAAATAAATAAGTCCCAAAAAATATATGAATTAAAGTGAGAAGACGTTCTACTCATATGGATTAGAACGTTTTTCTTATGTTTACTTTCAGAAGGTATGCAGTTAAGTTTCTGTTTTTGAGAGTAAATTTAGTATCCATATTCTCATTATTAGATTTGTTTTGAACTACACGCTTATTTAAGTGAATAAAAGTTAGAATAGTTAAGGAAAAGGATAATTTTGTTCTTAATTAACAAAATTTTCAAAAATAAAATCTGCAGATGTTAAGATTTGTTATATAATATAGTTGTCAAAGTACTACCCCCTGTAGTTTCTATGATGAATCGGTAAGATAGTTTGTTTGTCCCATATATTCACGTGATATAAAAAAACTTGTAGAGATTCCTGCAAGTTCTTTTTTTAAGGATTAAATGTGAATCTGAAATAAAGTAACGAGTTTTTGAGGGGAGAAAAGTAAATGTTTATAAAAGCAGAAAGATTACTAATACGAAAATTTGAATTCAAGGATTGGGAAGCTGTTCATGAGTATACATCAGATAGTGATGTTATGAAATACATACCTGAAGGGGTTTTTACTGAAGAAGATACAAGAAACTTTGTAAATAAAAATATGGGTGAAAATGCTAAGAACTTTCCTGTGATACTAATAGGTGAAAATATCCTGATTGGTCATATTGTTTTTCATAAATATTTTGGTGAACATACTTATGAGATTGGGTGGGTATTCAATCCTAAATATTTCAATAAAGGATATGCTTCTGAAGCAGCACAAGCTACATTGAAATATGGGTTTAAGGAAATGAAATTACATAGAATTATAGCTACATGTCAGCCAGAAAATACCCCATCATATCGAGTGATGGAGAAAATTGGAATGAGGAGAGAAGGCTATTTCAAGAAGTGTATACCTCATGGAAATGAATGGTGGGATGAATATTATTACGCTATTTTAGAAGAAGAGTAGTGTCTCAGAACGTATTATTAAAATCAAAATCATAATTAAAATTGTGCTATCATTTTTTGAGAATTGCTTGGTCTATAAAATAATTAAAATGTGGGTGGTGCTCTATGCCCATCAAGCTAACATTATACAAGTTTAATTTATCTAATGGATAAAGCAGATACTCGAGTTATCATTGTAGGAGGAAATGAGTTTGGGTTTTCAAGTGGATTTGACTCATCTGAAGATATAAAACGCCTTCCTAACGATTATACAGGTGGAATTTGGACAAATCGCATTGATAAAATAGCACCTGTATTTAAGAAATAAGGGATAATATAACAGTGGAAGTTTTTTTATCTGTTTAACCGTTTATCTATTTAAAAGAAGACTCATTAATAATTTTAAAGGTTTATATACTGATAAACACCCCTAATTTCCTATGAATAATAGAAATCAGGGGTGTTTTTTGGATGAATGGAACTATTTTATAAGATGGTTATCATGCGATAGCTGACATTACGGCAAAGTTTTCTATTAATTCTGGAACGATTAGAGCTTGGAAAATAAGCTATGAAGTGAATGGTGAAGAAGGTCTAGAAGAAGCGCTTTCTTGGAAAAAGAGATAAAGATATATTTGAGCGTAGAGAGAAATTGTAATTAAAGTAAGATAGGAAAAAGAATAGCATTGAGAAATATATAAAGAGGGAAGTAACATAGGGGATTTACGCATAAAGTAATATTGAAGATTAAATTAACGAAATTTTCATTTGAATCAAATAAATACATGGTGTTTTTAAATTATAATAATGTTATTACGATGAAAATAAGGCTACTAAATAGTTATTTTAAAAATCAATTTTAGATAGGAAGAGGATAATGAAGACCAGAGATAGTTATAAAATTATTGTAATTGGTGCTGGGACTGCTGGAATATCTTCTACTGCACATTTGTTACGAAATGTACCCCTATTGAAAGAAAGTATTGCAATTATTGATCCGTCAAAAAAACATTACTTTCAACCACTATGGAGTTTAGTGGGGGGAGGAATTGTTTCAAAGGAAATTACGATGCGTGATCAAGAATTGCTTATTCCAAAAGGGGCAACATGGATCCCTAAAAGTGTTATTAAGTTGTTTCCGGATGAAAATAAGCTACTTTTAGATGATGGACTGCTGCTTGAGTATGAAATTCTTATTGTAGCAGCCGGTATACAAATAAATTGGGACGGTATTAAAGGTTTAAAAGAGTCTATTGGGACTAATGGGGTTTGTAGCAATTACTCTTATAAATATGTTGATTCTACTTGGAAAGAAATTGAAAAATTTAAAAGGGGAAATGCGGTTTTTACCCACCCCAATACTCCTATTAAATGCGGTGGTGCCCCACAAAAGATTATGTATTTAGCAGAAGAGTATTTTTCTAATAGCGGTATAAGAAACAAAAGTGAAGTAATGTTTTATACTGCGAACACTAACATATTTCAGGTTCCACGTTATGCTAATACATTGGAACAAGTACTAGAAAGAAAGCAAATTATAACGAATTATAATAAAAACTTAGTAGAAATTATTGCCGAAAAGAGAGAAGCAATTTTTGAAGATACGCAAACACTGAAAAGAGAAACTGTACCATACAGTATGATCCATGTTGTTCCACCAATGGGGCCACCTAATTTTATTAAAGAGAGTGAAATAAGTGATTCTCAGGGGTGGGTAGATATAAACCCTTATACTTTACAACATGTGCAGTATAAGAATATTTTCGGACTTGGAGATTGTACCAATTTACCCACCTCTAAAACTGGAGCGGCAATTCGAAAACAAATACCTATCTTAAAACAAAATATTATGGACGTACTTAACGGAAGAGACTTGCAGGCTAAATATGATGGGTATACATCTTGTCCGATTATTACTGGTTATAAAAGTCTGATACTCGCTGAATTTAACTATAAACATGAGCCTCAAGAAACGTTTCCATTTAATCAAGCGAAAGAACGGTATAGTATGTTTTTACTTAAAAGATATATGTTGCCCTATATGTATTGGAATTTTATGTTGAAAGGGATCCTATAAGAGAAAAGAGAAAGTGGTTATAAAAATTAAAATTGAAAAGCAATTTGAAATAACTAATTGGAGGGAATAGCTATGCTTTTAAAATATTTTTATGATGAAAAATTAGCACATGCTTCCTATTTAGTCGGTTGTCAGAAGGAAGGTGTAGCAATTGTAATTGATCCAGGTCGCTATATAGAACAATATATAGAATTTGCTGAGAAAGAGGGGATGGAAGTAATAGCTGCGGCTGAAACTCACATTCATGCAGATTTTCTTTCTGGGTCTAGAGAACTTTCTACTCTTTATCATGCCAATTTATATGTATCTGATGAAGGGGATTGTGATTGGAAATATCAATATCTTAACGAAAGTCGATACAAATTAGTTAGAGAGGGCTCAGAGTTTAAAGTAGGTCATATAAAATTTAATGTAATGCACACACCAGGGCATACGCCTGAAAGTATTTCTTTTTTAGTAACTGATACAAGTCAAAATAATTATACGAATGATAAGCCGATAGGAATATTCACAGGTGATTTTATTTTTGTAGGAGATATAGGAAGGCCGGACTTATTAGAGACCGCTATAGGTATGAAAGATACTGCAAAAATAGGAGCGAAACAATTATTTAATTCTATACAAAAAATAAAAATACTCCCTGATTATTTGCAGATATGGCCATCACATGGTGCAGGAAGCGCATGTGGAAAAGCATTAGGAGCAATTCCAACTTCTACCTTAGGCTATGAAAAGATGTTCAATTGGGCATTTCAGTGTAATGAAGAAAGTGATTTTGTATCGACTTTATTGACGGGACAGCCAGAGCCGCCAAAATATTTTTCATTAATGAAGGATTTAAATAAGTACGGTCCACCAATTCGTAAGAAGAGAGAAGTTTTTGCTATTAAAACAGTAAAAGAACTTCAAGAAGTTATGAGGGGTGTTCAGCAAATAGTTGATATAAGGGATGTAGAGAGTTTTGCTTCTGGTCACATCGAGAAATCAATTAACATACCGTATAACAATGCCTTTACAACCTGGTGTGGATGGTTACTAGATTATAAAACAGAAACTATAATCATTCTAGATGAGGAAAAGGTTAGAGTGGAGGAGGTTATTAGAGACTTTGAATCTATTGGGCTAGATAATATTATTGCTTTTGCACCCTTAAAAGTTATACAAAGACTTGATAGATTTGAAAGTTACAAAGAAAAAACATCAATTGAATTATATCCGCATATAAAAGATGGAAGTGTTAAGGTAATCGACGTACGTAGTAAGAAAGAGTGGGAGGAAGGACATCTTTATAATGCAATACATATCCCTTTAGGAAATCTATTTAAGCAGCTAGATTGTATACCAAAGGATTGCCCAATCGTTTTACAATGTCGAACCGGATTGCGTTCCGCTATAGCAGCTAGTATTTTACAGAGAGCTGGTATAAAGGAAGTAGTTAATCTAAAGGGAGGATTTCTTGCATGGAAAAAAGAAGAGCTTCCTTATACAACTTGTAATCTCAATGTGTAGGGAAATAATTTTTATTAATTTATCCGATAAGGAAAATTACGGATTACATAGGAGTATATCTATAAATAGGAGCACCACATTAAAATAGGAGAAATAGATAATTTATTCTATAGACCTAAATTTATTCAGTATTATGCTGATGAGCAAATGGATATAGTTTTATCAGGACACGCTCAGGGTGGACAATTTAGGTTACTATTTATCAGCAAATTAGTGGCTCTAAATTAAGGTGTTTTACCTAAATATACAGCTGGTTTATATGAAGAACAAAATATGTCTATGGTAGTAAGTAGAGGATTAGGTAATAGTATCATTCCGCAAAGAATTTTTAATAGGCCAGAACTTGTAGTCGTACAGTTAAATTGAACTGTACGGCTTTTTGTGCAGAAAAATTAGGTTATATGCAATTTATACAAGTTAACATTACAATTTTGTTAAAAATTTTCTACGTTACATAAAGTAACAAAATTTGACCCGTAGAGTTTGTTATAGTGTAAATAATCAAAAAACTTAAAATTTGTCGAGTGAAAATTGTGATAAGGAATCTGTATAAAAATTTAAAGGGGTGTACACATGCATAAAGAATATGAAATTGAAGAGTATACGGCGATCGAGGAACAAATACATTATTATTGTAAATGTTTATTAGTAAGTCATCCTGATCAAATTATAAAGTATTTAGAAAAAAGGTTAGAAAAATATGCAGAAACATTACAATATGCACATTTATATCCCGATACAGTGATTTTACCGTTACAGCAGTTAGTTATCGAATATTCTTTAGATGTTGCTAGAATTAGGAAATATATGAATTTAAAAACGTAAAGCAAATTATATAATTTAAATGAAACAGAGTCGACTTTAAGAAAGGATATTCTAATGTCGACTCTGTTTCATTGTTTAATATTGTTGACGGAAAACCATACTAATCAATGAAGTTTGACATATAATTACGCAAGAGTAAAATAAAAGTGAGTACTCACTCATTTTGGGGAAGGGGGAAGAATACGTGCAGCAACCTGCCATTATTTTACGGACTGTATCGAAAAGTTTTGGAAAAAAAGAAGTTTTACACAATCTTTCATTACAAGTTGAAAAAGCAGAGATATTTGGTTTAGTTGGGCCTTCAGGTTCAGGGAAAACGACTCTTATTAAATTGATTGCGGGTATTAATGAGGCAACGGAAGGTGAAGTGATTGTTTACAACACGAACATGCCTAATTTAAATAAAATGAAAAGAATTGGTTATATGGCTCAAGCTGATGCATTATACGAAGAACTATCAGCATATGAAAATGCAGATTTTATGGCAACGATGTACGGATTAAAGGGAAAGCATAAAAAAGAAAGAATTGAAGAAGTTTTTGACCTTGTACAATTATCACAACATATGAAAAAGCAAGTGCAGCATTTTTCAGGCGGGATGAAGAAGCGTTTATCATTAGCAATAGCGCTTCTTCATGAACCTGAAATATTAATTTTAGATGAACCAACAGTTGGGATAGATCCGATTCTTAGAAAAACAATCTGGGAAAAATTTTATGATCTGAAAAAGGAAGGTACAACTATAATTGTAACGACACACATTATGGATGAAGCTGAATTTTGTGAACGTCTAGGGTTAATTAGAGAAGGAAAGCTAGTTGCGACTGGAACACCTGAAGAATTGAAAAATCGGGTATCATCAGGAAGGATTGAAGATGTCTTTTTGTTAGAAGAGGTGACTCCATCATGAGAGTTATCGGTGTAATCATTCGTATTATTCGCCAATTTTTTCGAGATAAGCGTTCATTAGCGATGATGTTTGGGGCACCTATGTTATTACTTTGGTTATTGTCGCTAGTGTTCACACAAAAAGACTATGTACCGCATATTGCTGTTGTTGATATGCCCGCTCAGTTAGTAAAAGTGATGAAAAATCAGGAAGCGTCAATTTATGAATATAATACAGAAAAGGCAATGTCTGAGCTGGAAAATCAAAAGGTAGATGCAGTCATTCGTTTAGAAAATGGAAAAATGAATATTGTATTAGAAGGTAGCGATTCGTCAAAAAATCGTGCTGTACTTCAAATATTACAAAAAAGTACAGAGAAGAATGATATATCGATTATGAAACCAGAAGTAAATTATTTACATGGCTCTAAAGACTTTACAATGTTTGATGGGCTTGGTCCTGTATTAATCGGTTTCTTTACATTTTTCTTTGTATTCATTTTATCAGGGGTGTCTTTCGTAAGAGAACGTTTAAGTGGTACTTTAGAAAGATTATTATCGACTCCAATTAAAAGATGGGAAATAGTTGTAGGATATATTATTGGTTTTGGGATCTTTGCATTTATACAATCCATTATTATCGTAAGTTTTTCAGTTTACATTTTAGACTTGTATGTAGCTGGCTCCATATGGCTAACGCTACTTATTACATGCATGCTTTCTTTAACTGCTTTAACTTTAGGGACGTTTTTATCGGCATACGCAAATAATGAATTTCAAATGATCCAGTTTATACCGCTTGTCATTGTGCCACAAATTTTCTTTTCTGGTTTGTTTCCAATTGAATCTATGAATAAGTGGCTCCAAATGTTAGGAAAGTTATTTCCGCTCACATATGGCGCTGACGCAATGAGACAAGTGATGATTCGAAATCAAGGATTTACAGAGATTGTATTAGATTTAACTGTATTACTACTTTTTGCTCTATTATTTGCAGTAGGAAATGTATTTGCTTTAAAGAAACATCGCAAAATATAATAATGATAAAAAGGAGCTTTATAAATGCAGAAGGATTGGCTAGAAGAATTAATTGCTGCAACTAACACGGATAAACGAAATGAACGTCAAATGCGTATATTAGAGGCGGCTGTTGATATGTTTGGCGAAAAAGGATACGCTTCAACTTCAACAAGTGAAATTGCAAAGCGGGCTGGTGTAGCGGAAGGAACAATCTTCCGCTACTATAAAACAAAAAAAGATTTATTGTTAGCAGTCGTCATGCCGACATTAACGAAGTTTGCCGCACCATTTTTCGTACAAGCATTCGCAAAGGAAATATTTAAATCGGAGTATGAATCATATGAAGGGCTTCTAAGAGTTGTTATCCATAATAGATTTGAATTTGCAAAAAAGCATTTTCCAATGATAAAAATATTAATTCAAGAAGTGCCATTTCAGCCGGAACTGAAAAATGAAATACAACAGTTAGTTGAAACAGAATTACTTTCACATTTTAAAAAGTTGATTGCAAAGTTTCAAGAAAAAGGGGGAATTATTGAAATGCCCCCAGCCTCTGTTTTACGACTTACTTTATCAGCTGTATTAGGTTTATTATTAACACGATTTTTATTATTGCCAGAAGAAAAATGGGATGATGAAGCGGAAATTGAAAATACGATTCAGTTTATATTGTACGGATTAACGCCACGAATTTAATCGTTGAAGTGTGAATTACATATTTTATATTTAAGTAAAATAATAAATCGCCTTTAAAAAGGCGATTTATATCCATTATATATTTTTGATAAATAAGTACTTGTTTACTAAAAATGTTCTAAATTAACGTGTTTCTTTGTCTCTTCTTCTAAGACCTAATAATCCTGCTAGTCCTAATAAACCGAGCCAAGCCCAATTATTATTTCTATCACGATTATCATTTAAATCATTTGTTGTATTTACATTTCGAGTTCTTACATCATTATTAACTCTGTCTAAGTTATTGTCATTAACTCGAGTTGAAATATCAGTGTTATTAACTCTATTCATATTAGTTCCATCGTATTCAGCTTGTGCAGATGTACCTAAAAACATAATAGATAGTGCTAAAACACTTAAAATAGATGATAATTTCTTCTTCATAACGCTCCCTCCTTTCTTACGTGTTAATTTCTCCAGAGTATGTGTGTATTATTCGTTTTACAGTATCTAAACTGTCATTATAGAGCGCGCGTTTATAGAAAATAGAGTTGAATGATTGCTAATATATTATTTGATAGATATTTGTCATAAAATTAAATGAATCAAACTTTGCTTAAAATGTTAATCTTAGTACAATTTATATTATAGGGACTAGCACAAAGGAGGTAATGAAATGCGGCAATTTGCTAAACCGAAAGTTGTTGTAAGTAAATGTTTAGAGTTTGATGCTTGTCGTTATAATGGAGAGATGATTCCGGATGTAACAATACGAAATTTGCAGCCATTTGTTACATTTATACCTGTTTGTCCAGAAGTCGAGATTGGATTAGGGACTCCTCGTGAAACGATACGAATTGTAGAAGAAAATGGTGAGAATAGACTTGTGCAACCGTCGACACGAGAAGATGTAACTGAAAAAATGGAGCAGTTTTCAAATGACTTTTTACAAACGATATCGGATGTGGATGGTTTTATTTTAAAGAATCGCTCACCAAGTTGTGGTACGCGTGATGTGAAAATTTATTCTGGTTTTGAAAAAGCGCCAGCGAAAGGAAAGGGGCCAGGCTTATTTGGCGGGGCAGTAATAAAAAAATTTTCGCATCTTCCAATTGAAGAAGAAGGCAGATTGTCGAATTTTATTATTAGAGAACATTTCTTTACAAGGTTATTTACAATTGCATATTACAAGATGATTAAACGTAATAAAAATATGAAAGACCTGGTATCGTTTCAGTCGGATAATAAATATTTATTTATGGCATATAATCAGGTAAAACAAAAGCAATTAGGGCGTATTATTGCAAATCACAAAAATGAAAAGATTGAAGTTGTATTTGAAAACTATGAGAAGACTTTACATGAATTATTTATGCGCACACCCCGCTATACATCGAATGTAAATGTATGTGAGCATATTTTCGGATATTTTAAAACAAAGTTGAAAAAACAAGAAAAAGATCATTTTTTAGATTTGGTACAAAAATATAAAGAAAAGAAAATCCCGCTTAGTAGTCTACTTGCAATTTTAAAATCATGGGCTCTTCGATTTGATGAAAAGTATTTATTAAGACAAACATATTTCGAACCATATCCTGAAGCTTTAGTAGAGATTTCAGATTCGGGTAAAGGTAGAGATTATTAAACACAAAATTACATAATTCGACAAGAAAACTCCTATGTTGTTGTAGAACAATGTAGGAATTTTTTTGTGCATTAGTACAGAATCTGTTTTAAAATTAGATTATGACAGAATTATAACAATTATCTAACTAATGTTCTTGTCTTTTCATTCGTAATGTTTGTAGTAGAAACTCGCACGCTGTCGAAACTCAATATTCGATAAGGGGTGTGTAGCGGAATGGAATTTACTCTAACTCGCGAAAAACAAATGATTAAAGAAATGGTACGTGACTTTGCTGAAAAGGAAATCGCACCAAAAGCTGTGTATTATGACAAAACTGCAGAGTTTCCATATGAAACATTTCAAAAAATGGGCGAACTAGGATTATTAGGCATCCCATTCCCAGAAGAGTATGGAGGTTCAGGTGGCGATACAGTATCGTACGCGTTAGCAGTTGAAGAAATTGGTCGTGCTTGTGGTGGAACAGGATTAAGTTACGCTGCAACAATTTCATTAGGTGCTTCTCCAATTTATTATTTCGGTACAGAAGAACAAAAACAGAAATATTTAGTTCCAATGGCATCAGGTAAAACTTTAGGTGCCTTCGGATTAACTGAGCCGAATGCTGGATCTGATGCTGGTGGCACACAAACGAAAGCTATATTAGACGGAGACGAGTATGTTATTAGTGGTGAGAAGTGTTGGATTACAAATGCAGAGTATGCAAATACAATTATTGTAACCGCTGTCAACGGTGTTGAAGAGAATGGTAGAAAACGTATTTCTGCATTTATCGTACCGACTACTAGTGAAGGGTTAACGATTTCAAGCCCTTACGATAAGATGGGCGTACGTGCTTCTAATACTTGTGAAATCGTACTTGATAGTGTACGTGTACCGAAAGAAAACATACTTGGTGATGTAAATAAAGGATTTAAACAATTCTTATATACACTTGATGGAGGACGTATTTCAATCGCAGCATTAGCTGTTGGTATTGCGCAATCAGCATTTGAACGTGCACTGCAATATGCGAAAGAACGTCAACAATTTGGAAAAGCAATTTCTAATTTCCAAGCGATTCAATTTAAATTAGCTGATATGGCGACTGAAGTAGAGCTAGCTCGTAATTTAGTACATAAAGCAGCTTGGTTAAAAGATAACGATAAACCTTTCGGTAAAGAAGCGGCTATGGCAAAACTATTTGCATCGGAAGCAGCAAGCCGTATTGCAAATCAAGCGGTACAAATTCACGGTGGATACGGCTATATGCGTGAATATGAAGTAGAACGACATATTCGTGATGCAAAACTATTAGAAATTGGTGAAGGAACTTCTGAAATTCAACGTCTCGTAATTGCTAGACATTTAGGATGTAGATAAAAAGGAGGAATCACTATGTTTCAAAAAGTATTAATTGCTAATCGCGGGGAAATTGCAGTTCGTATTATGAAAACTTGTCAAAAACTTGGCATTCGCACGGTTGCTATTTATTCTGAGGCAGATGAAAATGCCCTACATGTAAAAATGGCAAATGAAGCTTACTTAGTAGGTGGGCCGCGTGTCCAAGAAAGCTATTTAAACCTTGAAAAAATTATTGAAATAGCTAAGAAGACAAATGCAGAAGCAATCCATCCGGGATATGGATTATTATCTGAGAATCCATCTTTTCCGGTACGTTGTAAAGAAGAAGGAATCGTATTTATCGGTCCATCAGAAGAAATTATTAAGAAGATGGGAAGTAAAATCGAATCACGTATTGCAATGCAAGCTGCAGATGTCCCAGTAGTTCCAGGTATTACTACAAATATTGAAACTGCTGAAGAAGCAATTGAAATTGCTAAACAAATTGGTTATCCATTAATGTTGAAGGCATCCGCAGGAGGCGGAGGCATTGGAATGCAGTTGATGGAAACTGAGCAAACGCTCACCAAAGCATTTGAAAGTAACAAAACGAGAGCACAAAACTTCTTCGGTAATGGAGAAATGTATTTAGAGCGCTATATTGCAGATGCACATCATATTGAAATTCAGCTTTTAGCAGATACACATGGTAACACAGTGTATTTATGGGAGCGTGAATGTTCAGTGCAGCGCCGAAATCAGAAAGTAATTGAAGAAGCACCTTCACCATTTTTAGATGAAGGTACACGAAAAGCGATGGGTGAAGTTGCTGTACAAGCTGCTAAAGCTCTAGGGTATACAAATGCTGGTACAGTTGAGTTTCTAGTAGATGATCAGAAGAACTTCTATTTCTTAGAGATGAATACGAGATTACAAGTAGAGCATCCAGTTACAGAAGAAATTACTGGATTAGACCTTGTAGAACAGCAACTCCTTATCGCAAGTGGAGAGAAACTATCATTTACTCAGGATGATGTAAAACGTAGTGGTCATGCCATTGAGGCACGTATTTATGCAGAAGATCCGAAAACTTTCTTCCCATCACCTGGGAAAATTACAGATTTAACGCTTCCAACAAATGTACGTATTGATCACTTTTTAGAGAATCAAGTAACGATTACACCTTTCTATGATCCAATGATTGCGAAAGTCATTGCTCATGGTGAAACGCGTGAAGAAGCAATTTCGAAATTACATGATGCTTTAGAAGTATTAAAAGTGGAAGGTATTAAAACGAACACGCCAATGCTACTTCAAGTATTGGAAGATGATGTGTTCAAAAGTGGCATTTATACAACGGGTTTTGTAACGAAACAACTTGTTAAAAAATAAGATTTAACAATACTAAGGGGGAAAAAATGATGACGAAAGTATATGCATCGATGGCAGGAAATGTATGGAAGATTGTTGTAGGAGTAGGAGATACAGTAGAGGAAGAGCAGGATGTCGTCATTTTGGAATCTATGAAAATGGAAATTCCAATCGTTTCAGAAGAAGCTGGCACAGTTATGAAAATTAATGTGCAAGAAGGCGATTTTGTAAATGAAGGAGATGTATTACTAGAAATTGAATAGGGATATATAGGGGGAAGCGAATTGAAACTACCTAATTTTGCTGTCATTAAAGAAGTCGGGCCACGTGATGGCTTACAGAATGAAAAAAAGATTGTTGGCACAAAAGATAAAGTAAAATGGATTCAACTACTTACAGAGGCGGGATTATCGTACGTTGAAGTTTCCTCATTCGTTCACCCTAAATGGGTCCCTGCTTTAGCAGATGCAAATGATGTGTTTTCTGAGCTGAAAAGGGATCCAAATGTTACATATGCAGCGCTTGTTCCAAATCAAAATGGTTTGGAACGAGCTTTTTTGCAAAATGTAGATGAGGTGAATGTTTTTTTATCAGCAAGTGAATCTCATAATAAAAGTAATATTAATAAATCAATTAAAGAAGCATTAGTTGTAATTGAAGATATAACAAAACAGGCATTATTCGAAGGGAAAAAAGTAAGAGGCTATGTTTCTACTGTATTTGGATGTCCTTATGAAGGGGATATAAGCGTCATAGCAGTTGACGAATTATGTGATCAACTATTTTCATACGGCATTTATGAAGTGTCTCTTGGTGACACAATCGGAGTAGCAAATCCGTTACAAGTAGAGCGAGTATTAGAGCATTTATTAAAGAAATATGATGCTTCGCAGTTTGCAATGCACTTCCATAACACGTACGGAATGGCTCTTGCGAATGTAGTAAAGTCTTTAGAATATGGTATTACAACATTTGATAGTTCTTGTGGTGGTCTTGGGGGATGTCCATATGCACCAGGGGCATCAGGAAATGTTGCAACTGATGACTTAGTTCATATGCTCCATAAGCTAGGTGTCCAAACGAATATTGATGAAGAGAAGTTATTGAGAGCGAGTCAATTTATTCAAAGTAAATTAAATATCCAATTACCGAGTCATGTGTATAGAGCGCTTCAACATAAAACGATAAGTAGGTGAGAAGATGCTACAATTACAAAATATTTCAGTTGATTATGTAACACCTCACATTGTAAAGATTTCATTAAATCGTGAAAGACAAGCAAACTCATTATCTTTAGCGTTATTAGAAGAGTTACAAAACATATTAACTCAAATAAATGAAGAGGTAAATACTCGTGTAGTTATTCTAACAGGTGCTGGTGAAAAAGCGTTTTGTGCTGGTGCTGATTTAAAAGAACGTGCTGGCATGAATGAAGAACAAGTTCGCCATGCTGTTAGTATGATTCGCACTACTATGGAAATGGTTGAACAATTACCACAGCCAGTTATTGCTGCTATAAATGGAATCGCACTTGGTGGTGGTACGGAATTAAGTTTAGCTTGTGATTTTAGAATTGCGGCTGAATCTGCAAGTCTTGGTCTTACTGAAACTACACTTGCAATTATACCAGGAGCAGGTGGTACGCAGCGTTTGCCAAGATTAATTGGTGTTGGTAGAGCGAAAGAATTAATTTATACAGGAAGACGTATTTCCGCGCAAGAAGCAAAAGAATATGGTCTAGTAGAATTTGTTGTACCAGCTCATTTACTTGAAGAAAAAGCGATTGAAATAGCAGAGAAAATTGCTAGTAATGGCCCTATTGCTGTTCGATTAGCGAAAGAAGCAATTTCAAACGGTATTCAAGTTGATTTACATACCGGATTACAAATGGAAAAACAAGCGTATGAAGGTGTAATCCATACGAAAGATAGATTAGAAGGATTACAGGCATTCAAGGAAAAACGCACACCAATGTATAAGGGGGAGTAAATATGATAGATCAAAAAGAACAATCGAATACATTTGAAGAACGAGTTGAAACGATTAAACAAGGCGGCGCACCAAAATATCATGAACAAAACAAAGCGAAAGGTAAACTATTCGTTCGAGATCGCTTAGCTCTTTTATTTGATAATGGTGAATATGTAGAAGATGCATTATTTGCAAATTGTGAACAAACAGGATTACCTGCTGATGGTGTTATAACGGCAACGGGAAAAATACATGGTCGTACTGCATGCGTAATGGCAAATGATTCTACGGTAAAGGCTGGATCATGGGGCGCGCGTACAGTTGAAAAGATTTTACGTATTCAAGAAACGGCAGAAAAATTACGTGTTCCGTTATTTTATTTAGTTGACTCTGCTGGGGCGCGTATTACTGATCAAGTTGAAATGTTCCCAGGGCGCCGCGGTGCAGGAAGAATCTTCTATAATCAAGTGAAATTATCAGGTAAAGTCCCGCAAGTATGCTTATTATTTGGACCTTCTGCAGCTGGTGGCGCATATATTCCAGCCTTTTGTGACGTTGTTATGATGGTAGAAGGAAATGCTTCTATGTATTTAGGATCTCCTCGTATGGCTGAGATGGTTATCGGTGAGAAGGTAACTTTAGAAGAAATGGGCGGAGCGCGTATGCATTGCTCTGTATCAGGATGCGGAGATGTTTTATGTAAAACAGAAGAAGATGCGATTACACAAGCAAGACAATATATTTCATATTTTCCAAACAACTACTTAGAAAAGACTCCATTGGTTACACCTCAAGAACCGAAACAATTCGATAAAACGTTAGAACAAATCATTCCAGAAAATCAAAATGCTCCTTTCAATATGAAAGATCTTATTAATAGAGTTATTGATGAAGGTTCTTTCTATGAAGTGAAAAAATTATTTGCTCAAGAACTAATTACAGGTTTAGCACGTATTGATGGTAAGCCAGTAGGTATTATTGCAAATCAACCGCGAATGAAAGGCGGCGTATTATTCCACGATTCAGCTGATAAAGCAGCAAAGTTTATTAATTTATGCGATGCATATCATATTCCGTTATTATTCCTTGCAGATGTACCTGGATTTATGATTGGTACAAAAGTAGAACGTGCTGGCATTATTCGTCACGGTGCAAAAATGATTTCCGCAATGAGTGAAGCAACTGTACCGAAAATTTCTATCGTTGTTCGTAAAGCATATGGTGCTGGTTTATATGCGATGGCAGGTCCAGCCTTTGAACCAGATTGTTGCCTAGCATTACCGACAGCTTCTATTGCAGTAATGGGTCCAGAAGCCGCGGTCAATGCTGTATATGCAAATAAGATTGCAGCTTTACCTGAAGAAGAGCGTGATAGTTTCATTGCTGAAAAACGCGAAGAGTATAAGAAAGATATTGATATTTATCATTTAGCATCAGAGATGGTGATTGATGGTATTGTTCATCCAAACAATTTACGTGAAGAGTTAAAAGGACGTTTCGAAATGTATATGAGTAAATATCAAGTATTCACAGATCGTAAACATCCTGTATATCCAGTTTAAAAGCCCTATTTAGGGCTTTCTTGCTCAAAAAGTTAAGGAGGGGAAAACATTGAAACAAGCAGTTTGGTTTCCAACAGAAGAGTACAAGGAAAAAACACGTTTATATGGTTGGATGAAATCATTGGGATATGAAGACTATGAAACTTTTTATAATAAATCTATTGAGGAAACAGCTTGGTTTTGGGGAGAGGCAGAAAAAGCAGTAGGCTATCAATGGATGAAACCTTATACAGAAGTGTTAGACTTAGAAAATGGTACACCGTTTGCACAGTGGTATAATGGCGGAACATGTAACGTTGTAGAATCAGCTTTATCTCGCTGGCTTGCGGATGAAGAGACGAGAATACAGCCAGCACTTCAGTACGAAGGGGAAAATGGAACTTCAAAATCATTTACATATGAAGAGCTTGACAACTGGGTAAGCCGTGTTGCAAATGGTCTGAAACACGCGGGTATTGAAAAAGGTGATCGTGTAACAATTTATATGCCGATGATTCCAGAAACAGTTGTTGCGATGCTAGCTGTAATGAAAATCGGAGCAATTATTTCACCAATATTCTCAGGCTTTGCGTCTGATGCAGTCATGACACGTGTGCAAGCGGCAGGTTCAAAAATGATTATTACCGCAGATGGATTTTCACGCCGCGGTAAAATTGTTTCTTTAAAAGATGAAGTAGATAAAGCTTGTGAACATTGCCCAACTGTTGAAAAAGTTGTTATCGTTCGTCATGCAGGAAATGATTTTACACCACATAACTATGATTTTTCGTGGAGTACGCTAGAAAAAGAAAAACCATTCATACATGCCGAGGAAATGCAAAGTGATGATCCATTAATGCTCATTTATACATCAGGAACGACTGGTAAGCCGAAAGGAACAGTACACACGCATGCAGGATTTCCTTTGAAAGCAGCTTTTGATGCAGGATTTGGAATGAATATTAAACAAGGTGATCGTGTATTATGGGTAACTGATATGGGCTGGATGATGGGGCCGTTTCTATTATTCGGTTCACTCATTAATGGAGCAACGATGGTTATGTACGAAGGTGTTCCAGACTTCCCAGAAGCAGACCGGTTATGGGAGACAGTTGATAAATATGAGATTACTCATCTAGGTATTTCGCCAACGTTAATCCGAGCATTGATGGCAAAAGGTGATGAGTATGTCAATAAACATTCTTTAAAGAGTTTGGAAGTATTCGCATCAACAGGAGAACCTTGGAATCCTGATCCATGGATGTGGCTGTTTGAAACAGTTGGAAAAGGAAATGTCCCAATCTGTAACTACTCAGGTGGAACTGAAATCTCTGGTGGGATTTTCGGTAATGTTCTTATTAAGCCAATAGCACCGATTAGTTTTAACGCATCTTTACCAGGAATGGCAGCTGTCGTACTGGATGATCAAGGTAAACCAATTCGAGATGAAGTCGGAGAATTATGCTTAGAGAAACCTTGGGTAGGTATGACGAAAAGCTTCTGGGAAGATGATGAACGTTACGTAAACACATATTGGTCGCGTTTTGAAAATAAATGGGTCCACGGTGACTGGGTCATTTACGATGGTGAACAATATATCATCACAGGGCGTTCAGACGATACGTTAAATATTGCAGGTAAACGTATTGGACCTGCTGAATATGAATCTATTCTTGTGAAACATAACGATGTAATCGAAGCTGCTGCAATTGGTGTACCTGACGAAGTAAAAGGTGAAGTTTGTCATTGTTTTGTAGTGTTAAGAGACCATGTAACATTCACAGGAGAATTAAAGAAAGAATTAATGAGTTTAGTAAACTCTCATATTGGAAAAGCGTTGTGTCCTAAAGACATCCACGTTGTAGAAGATTTACCGAAAACACGTAATTCTAAAGTAATGCGCCGTGTTATTAAAGCAGCTTACTTAGGAAAAGAATTAGGTGATTTATCATCGCTTGTAAATCCTGAAGTAGTTCCGTTTATTCAGGGGTTACAGTCTAGTAAATTATAAAATTAGAAAGGAGCTCTATATAAATAGAGCTCCTTTTTTATGTTTATAAAAAGAGAAGAAGTGAAGTTGATGAAGAAAAAAAATTCTACTATTAGTGTTAAGTATGTTTTTTAGTTTTAATCAAAATACGATATTATGGAATGTCTATTCAATGGAGAAATACAAATTTACAACAACAAGGTGATGACAAAGCGTGACTGCTTATATGTCTGTTTAAACCTTTACGGGTTAATATATAAAAAGCTGACTATAAGCAGTCAGCTTTTTATATATTACATTCTAGTATTTATCTCGCTATTTGCCGGGCAGTAGTGCCCCCACCTAAAAATTCAGCGAAAGCAAGGAAGTAGATGAGGGATCAACTTTCCGGAAAAGCCCGATTGGTTTCAAAAGACATATTCTTTCCTTTACGTTGACATTAAAAATATTACCAATTTTTTCTTTTACAATGGCAACAAATAAAGAAACATTTACAACGACACTTATTTCGTTTAGAACTCCAATCATCATCACGATGACACTTTTCTTTAGATTTCCACCAATCATCATTACAATGTTTTTCCTGAGAACTCCAATCGTCATCACAATGACACTTTTCTTTAGATTTCCACCAATCATCATTACAATGCTTTTTCTGAGAACTCCAATTATCATCACAATGATGCTTTTCTTTAGATTTCCACCAATCATCACAACAATGCTTTTTCTGAGAACTCCAGCAATCATTTTTCCAGGACATTTATTTCTACCTCCTTTCAATAGTGTTCATATTATTCTATGTTTTAATAAAAAAATGGCTTGTTTATTAACCTACTATTTTATCTTTATATGATAGAGTGTCTTCTACTCGATATAGAATTCATACAAACTATGCTAATTTTTAAGAGAAAGTGGAGAGAACTACTACTAGTTATGTTATTTTTCAATAAACACTTGTTGAAGAAAATGTTCTGATTACAAATAATATCTTATTTTCGAGTATGCTTTTTAAATGTATATTTCACAATGAAAAATGGGAAATCCACAAATAAAGTCTATGTATATGTGAGTTAATGGGAAAATCTAGTGTGTTTTTAAGGGGCGTCTTATTTAAAAGAAAAAAGGTTTGTTTTAGAAAGTGGTGTCTAAACATTAAATGGAGTAGGACTAAATTCATGGCCGCTCATTAAAAAGCTTTTAATTAGGAGAAGTCTGTTTTTATAATGAATAATGAAAAGAAAGTTTGGTACAATTGTTTGTTTTTTTCTTTTTATGTGTTTGCCTCGTACCCTTTTAAGCTAGTGGACATACTTTACTAATAGAAAGGATTAGGGGGTGAGGTATTGGGTTCTCGATTTAATAATTGTAAAAAGAAGTGTACATGTAAACAAGATGATTGTTGGGAAGTATTCGAAGAGTGTAAAAAAGAACAGCATGAGAAATGTGATAATTCTTGTGTACAAGGAATTAGAGATGAACTTAAGAAATTAATTAATCGAACAGTTCAAATTAATACAGAGGGACGTACTTATGTAGGTACTGTTTCGTCTGTAAGTTGTGATGTAGTTAGGCTTGCGGCTATTCCTGGATCGGTTGGAGTAATTATTTCCATTTGCAAAATTGAAGCAATTTTCCCACCGGTTACAACGGTTACTGCTGACTTTGATTTTAATGGTATTGATGTAGCAAACAAAGCATAATTATGCTGCTTTTTTGTAAAGCCATTCACATGAATGGCTTTATTTTAATTTTATATAAAAGGAGAATATATTCTTTATATAGAAATAAGTTTGAGGTTATAAAGCATGATGTACGAAAGGAGCAAGGAAGTGATTAAACTAGAAAGCTTTAAGAAATCTGATTTTAAACAATTAATAAATTGGATTAATTCCGAAGAATTTCTAATACAGTGGTCAGGAAATGCATTCACATTTCCTTTAGACGAACAGCAATTAGAGAAGTATATAGAAAGTGCAAATACACTCGCTTTCAAAGTGGTAGATGAAGAGACTTCAGACGTTATTGGACATATTTCGCTTGGGCAAATAGATAATATTAATAAGTCCGCTAGAATTGGAAAAGTATTAGTTGGTAATACGAAGATGAGAGGACGTTCTATAGGAAAACATATGATGAAAGCAGTACTTCATATTGCTTTTGACGAATTAAAACTACATAGAGTAACTCTTGGTGTGTATGATTTTAATACATCGGCCATTTCATGTTACGAAAAAATAGGGTTTGTAAAAGAAGGCTTATTAAGAGAGTCAAAAAGAGTAGGAGAAACGTATTGGAATTTATGGGAAATGAGTATGTTAGAATATGAATGGAAGAAGTAGCAACGATAGTAATTTATAATTATATTATGTTAACAAAGGGGTTTGGTGGGTATAGTGGATAATAAAACAAAAATAATTTCAATTGCAGCTGTTTCGGGAGGAGGTAAAACTACAATTACAGAAAGATTAAAGCATAAGTTTAAAAACTCAAAAGCTCTATATTTTGATAGTTATACATTTGATAACTCTCCTGCTGATATTTGTAAATGGATTGATGATGGGGCGAATTACGACGAGTGGGTATTAACACCATTAATTCATGATATTGAGCAACTTATACAAAATAATACCTTAGACTATATTATTGTAGATTATCCTTTTGCATACTTAAATAGTGAGATGCGAAAATTCATTGATGTAACTATATTTATTGATACGCCTTTAGATATTGCGATGGCTAGAAGGATTTTGCGAGATTTTAAGGAAGGTACAATAGATGAAATACATAATGATTTGGAACATTACATGACATATGCGAGAAAAGCTTATTTAGAGGCAATTCATACTGTTAAGCCGAATTCAGATATCATATTGGATGGTTCTTTATCTGTAAGTGAAATAATTAATCACGCTGTAGAGGAACTTGGCCGAAGAGAAGTGATTGTCAATGGTTAAATGTATAGAGGAATATATACAAGTTGCTGATTTTAAAATGTATACGAAAATATTCCAAGGAAAGAAGCAGCAGCCTGTTATTATATTGGAATCAGGCTATGGTGATTATTCGAAGGCATGGAATCAAACTGCTGAAGAACTGACGGAATATGGTACGGTACTTACATACGATCGGGCTGGATTAGGAAAAAGCGGGAAGAGTTCCAAGAAACGTATTAGTTCTGAAATGGTAAAAGATTTGAGAACATGCTTAAATCTTTTACAACTGAAGCCACCTTATATTTTTGTAGGACATTCTTTTGGTGGTATAAATGCACGTTTATTTACTGATTTTTATCCTGAAGATATGTTGGGAATAGTTTTGGTTGATTCGACACCAGAAAATTATAAAGAAGCATTTTTGCCAATCATGTCTCCAGAATTTCAAGAAGCTTACTATAAACAATTTGTACATGAAAGTTCTTATGAAGAGTTTATGTTTAGTCTGGGTGAAGCAGATAAATATTGTCAGTCGACGAGAGATATTCCACTCGTCGTGTTAGCTGCTGGTAAAAAACCATTTTATTCGCAAGATGCACAAATAAAATGGTTACAATTGCAAGAAGAATTATTAAGATTATCAAACAAAAATAAACTAATAATTGCAGAACAAAGTGGTCATTATATTCAAAAAGATGAACCACATTATATAACAGATGCTATTAAGTGGATAATTGAGGTAGGGGAGGGATAAACGTGTACACTTTATTTCAATACAATTGGCAAGTAAGAGATGATTGGTTTAAGTGGTGTGAAAAACTTTCAGAGGAAGAATTACTCCGCAAGCGTATTGGTGGTGTTGGAAGTATTTTAGAAACATTATTTCATATTGTTGATGTTGAGTATAGCTGGATTAATGCTCTTCAAGGAAAAGAAGATCGTGCACCGCAGTTTAAAGAGTATCAATCAATCCAGAAAGTGAAAGCGCTATCTGATTTATATAAAAGAGAATTAGAAGAGTTTTTACAAGTATGGTCAGCTAATTTAGAATGTAAAATATTAAAAGCCTCGTGGACAGATAAAAGACATACATATGGAGAGGTTTTAAGACATGTAATTGTACATGAAATTCACCATATTGGTCAGCTATCTATATGGGCGAGGGAGTTAAATCTTCAGCCTGTTTCAGCGAATTTAATTGGGAGAGGACTATAAATTTAGAAAAAGGCTTGCACTGTAAATGCAAGCCTTTTATATATATATGAAGATTTCCTAGTTGAAATCCTCGGATTTTTTCTGACGTATATGTAAAAACATTAAAATTGTAATAATAAAGAAAATCAACAATGTTTGTATGATCAAATTTTTAAACTGAAGCAAAACTGCCCAAGATGTAACAGCATCTTTAAATGCTTGGAGTGCAGAGTATGAAGAAGGATCAAAACCGTACTGAAGTAACTTTTTTGTTTCAATAAAAGTACTGTTTTCATTTTCGGCGTCTAATATTACTGAAATAAGTCTAGTATCTCCTCGTTTTGCTGTACTGACAAAACTATAATTACCATTAGTTGAAAAACTAGTTTGTAAGCCATCAACACCTTGGTGTTTAATGTTTTTATTAAGGGAATAAATCATTTTATTGGTGTTGAAAACTTTCGTATCTTTGAAGGTGAACTGGTAAGAGGTTAGTTTTGTAACGTTCAGTACATCTGGAAAGTCTGTTACTAATTGTGTTGCTAGTTTAGCAACTTCAATTGCTGTTGCAGTTGAAAGTTTATTTGTATCGTTATTCATTCCAGTAGCGTTTAGAAACGGAGATGATTGTGATAACTTTAGGTGTTTTGCTTTTTCATTCATTAACTGTGTGAATTTATCTTCGTTTCCAGCGATGTGTTCTGCAAGAGCAAGTGCGGAACGATTATTTCCTGTCAATAACAGTGTATGAAGTAAATCACGAACCGTCGTTTTATCTTTCGAAGTTACTTGTATAGGACTCGTTTCTGCTCGGAAAACTTCGTTACTTATTTTTACTACTTCATCTAACTGTATAGTTCCTTCATTTAGTTGTTCCAGTGTGATATATTCAGTCATTAATTTAGATAAAGTAGCTGATTGTATAGGAGTTTCTTCATTTTTTTTATAAACAACTTCACCAGAATTAGCATCTATTAAAATAGCTGATTTAGCTTGAATAATTGGGCCATTTACATAAAGGTAAAAATATAAAACGATAAGTGCGGTAATAAAAAAAGATAATAATAAAATTGCGAATTTTTTTAAGAATTGCATAAGCGATCCTCCTATAATGACATCGATAATAATATTGTAAAAAGGAATGCTTAATTAGGAAGAAAGAAAAGGTAAAGAATTTCTAAAGAATTATAAAGGATTATTAAAAATTGGATGTTACTGGAAAATAAAAGGTCCAATTTCTTATATTGTAAGAAATTGGACCTAAAATTAAGCTGTATTAACATTTGTATGGTTGTAGTTTTACAGTGAATGTTGTTTTTTTGTCATCACTATACACTTCAATTGTTCCTTTATGCAATTCGACAATACTTTTTGCAATTGCCAATCCGAGTCCAGATCCACCAGTGTTTGTAGAGCGCGATTTCTCAACGCGATAAAAACGTTCAAAAATATGAGGTAAATCGGTACTAGGAATAGGTTGGCCGTAATTGGTTATATCGATTGCGATCATATTATTACTTTCATAAGCAGTAATATCAATATAATCACCATCGTTACCGTAAGCGATAGCATTAATAATTAGATTTTCAAATACGCGCACTAATTTGTCTCCATCAGCTAATACCATTAGCTTCTTCGATGGGAAAAAGGGGCGACAATCAATATTAGCCTCTTGAAGCTGTATTCGAAATTGAACGGTTAATTGTCCAAGAAGTTCTACAATATCAATAGGGACAGAATATAAACTTAATTCTTTATTTTGAACACGTGTATATTCAAACAAATCATTCATTAATGCATTAAGACGAGTTACTTTATCGTAAATGACTTGTATATAATGCCGTAATTCCACTTCATCTCTATAATTATCATGGTGGATTAAATTCACGTATCCAACTATAGAGGTAAGAGGAGTACGTAAATCATGCGATACATTTGTAATAAGTTCGCTTTTTGCTTGTTCTGCCTGTCTTTCTTCATCAATCGAGACTTTCAATTGTTCAACAATTTGATTAACCCCGCTTGCTAACTCTTCTAGATAATTATGGTTTACGATAGAAACTTTATGATTGAAGTTTCCATTTGCAATATAGCGAATCTCTTCTATCATTTTTTTAATGCAAGTTTCATAGTAAAGCTTTCTTTCATGACGATAAAAAATGTATAGGTAGGATGAGAAAATAGAAAATAAAAATAAATAAGAGACAATCATCATCCATAGAGATTCTTTTATTCCTTTATATTTTTCATAACCAAAAATTCTAATGAATTCTTTACCAAGTTCGCTTAACGTAAGCGAACTCTCAATTACACTTGTAACGAGGCGATATATAATTAATTCAGTAATAGGAGTGAGTGTGATAGCTAATAAGAGCCAAAAAATAAGTTTCCATTTCGGGATATCTTTTAATATATCAAATGCTTCATTTCTCAATTTTGTAGCCTACTCCCCAAACAGTATGAATAAATTTTTCTCCATTCATTCCTGTTTCAAGCTTATCTCGTAAATTACTAATGTGGACCATTACAGTTTTATTTGAACCATAACCATCTTCATTCCAAACACGTTCAAATATTTCTTCAGAACTAAATACTCTTCCTGTATTACTCGCAAGTAAATATAAAATATCAAATTCAATAGATGTAAGCTTAATATATTCCCCATTTACTTTAACAGTATGATTATGTTTGTGTATTTCAGCAGAACGAATGCGAATCATACCATCTTCATTTTTTGGAGAAGTAGCATTTTGGAAAGATGATCGTCGTAGCAAAGCTTTCACTCTAGCTACTAATTCTAATGGATTAAATGGTTTAATCATATAATCATCAGCGCCTGTCATAAGTCCTAATATTTTATCCATATCTTCTGCTTTTGCACTCAGCATAAGAATAGGTA
The DNA here is from genome assembly GCF_057197025.1 of Bacillus sp. LSHTCR4. NCBI lineage: Bacteria > Bacillati > Bacillota > Bacilli > Caryophanales > Bacillaceae > Bacillus > Bacillus sp. LSHTCR4. The sequence continues at coordinate 1,520,727 of NZ_JBXUNO010000001.1, forward strand.
CAGTATTATTTTCACGAACTTCTTGGCAAACTTCTAATCCATTTCGTTTTGGCATCATAATATCCAAAATCATAAGGTCAACTTCATATGTAGAAATCATTTGTAATGCTTCATCGCCATCATATGCTTTATAAATGTTATAGCCTTCATTTCGCAAATAAACAGCAAGTAATTCAACAATTTCTTTATCATCATCAATAATTAATATATTTTTATTCATTATGTAGTTCCTTTCCTTACAAATCATTAACATTACTATAATATCAAACATTTATGTGTTTTGTAGCAATGATTCCCTATAAAATTTCATGTAACGTATAAAAAAAGGGATTAAAACATTTATAACGAATACAAACCATAAGGATATTAGGATTACATATTATATTGAAAGTTAGTTTTAAGGGGGATTTGCTATGTTATATAAAGATATATATTCATTTTCTCCAACTGGAAAAATAGAAAATGATATTAAAGATTTTTTATTAAAATACAATCAGGGGTTTACATATAAACATTCAATTCGTGTAGCAAATGAAGCGAGAAACATTGCAGAAATGTTTTATGAAGATGAAGAAAAAGCAGCAATCGCGGGATATTTACATGATATTAGCGCAATCTTTCCAAATGAAGTGCGGATTGCAGTTGCTGAAGAATTTGGAATAGAGATATTAGAAGAAGAACGAAAATTCCCAATGATTATTCATCAAAAACTTTCGAGAGTAATCGCAAAAGAGATATTTAAAGTGAACGATGAAGAGACTTTAAATGCAATTTGTTGTCATACCACACTACGTAAACATGCAACGAAGATGGATTTAGTGTTATTTGTTGCTGATAAAATAGAATGGGATCAAAATGGGACACCACCATACTTAGTAGAAGTAAAAAAGGGGATAAAACAATCTTTAGAACATGCTGCTTTTGCATATATTTCATATTTGTGGGAAAGAAAAGAAACGTTGAAAGTTATACATCCTTGGCTAGAAGATGCATATTGGCAGTTAAAAGAAATTGTAGAGTAGAAAGGGTATGAAAATGTAGGTAAGAAAATAATGAATTAAACATTTTCTAGGGTTACATTAGTACCATACATATACTCTCAGTGGAAAAGTCATTTGTATTTTGATTTCGGGAAAGGGAAATATCAAAATATAGAAGGAACCGGCGATTTAAATATGGAATACCTCTCTCAACTTTATACATATAATAAATTCTTATTTGAAGATATATTTTCAGAGGAAGATGAAGTGTTATAGTAACAAATGCTTATCGATTGAAAAAAGGAGAATGTGAAAAATCTACAGAAAATAAATATATAGACGATTTATTTAGAAAAGAGATTTAAAGTATCATATAAGGCAAGAAACAATACCATTTTTATATAAAAATGAAGAAGTTGACTCGTATTGTATATATCAATTTTTATTAAAATGTTTCGCTGGTGGTATAAAGCATAAACGACTTATTCAAGCAGCGAATCATGAAGATTTTCCAGGTTTTTATCCTCGTTTGGACGCAAAAAAACAAATTTCTTATCCAGATGTATTTCTCATAAATGCAACAAAAGATATTATCATGTTTATGTATGATGATAGAGGAAGTGAAGTAATTTCGAAGAATAAAGAAACAATACGAAATTTATATGAGAAATATAAAAAGTGGATTCCAGATTATAAAAGAGAAAGCATAGATAACTTATTTAAATGACAGTAAGGGAAGTGAAGTGTGTAATGAAACGTATTGCAATCGTATCCGCATGGGAACCAGAACTTACGTATTTGCATCAATATTATCCAAGTGAACGCATTGAAAAACGAGCAGCTTGGGAATTTCATTTTCATTATATAAATAATCTGGAAGTTATCTCCGTTATAACTGGAGTTGGCAAAGTAAGTTGTGCAAGTTGTGTACAATTATTAATTAGTGAGTTTCAGCCAGATGAGTTGTTTATGACAGGGATATGCGGAAGTTTATCAAATAAGGTGAAAAATGGTCATATTGTAGTAGCCCTTAATACAATACAACACGATGTTACTGCTGCTGGTTCGGGGGAAGATGTTTTTAATTTATATAATGGTAGAACAGCACCAATTGAAACAACAAAGTCAATTGTAAGAAGAATAAAAAAAATCCGATCATATGAACCGATTCATTTCGGTACATTTTTATCTGGAGATCAACGTATCCGTAGTTCAGAAATGAGATATTTACTCCATACTGTATATGGAGCATTGGCGGTTGATCAAGAAGTGGCAGCATTCGCTTATGTATGCCAAATCAATAAGAAGCCTTTTCTATGTTTAAAAGCTGCTTCAGATCAAGCAAATGATAAAACGAAAGAGGAACAAAAAATCTTTAAAATGTTAGCATGTGAAAGAGCGTGCGAGTATTTAATTGCTTTTTTACGTGTATATGAGATTAATGTAGTAAACAATAGATAGTAAGAGGGGTTTAATATTGGAAAGCACAAATAAAATAGCTATTTTGGGTGCGAACGGAAAAGCCGGGAGATTTCTTGTAAACGAAGCGTTAGAAAAGGGATATGAAGTAAAAATATTAACGAGAAATTCTAATAATATGACGATAACTAATGAAAATATAGAGACTATTATTGGGGATGCACGTGATTTTTCCTCAATACGCGAATTACTTAAAGGGTGTCAAGCTGTAGTTAATGCGGTAGGTCAACCGAAAAATGAATCTTACATTTTTAGTACAGTAACGAAGCATGTTTTAGAAGCGATGAAGGAGTTTGAAATAAAAAGATATATTCTAATTTCCGGAGGTTCTTTAAATGTTACGGGAGATCAGAAGGGAATGGTAAATAAAATAGGAGCTACCTTGTTTAATTTGTTTTTACCAAAGATGATGCAAGATAAATATAAAGAATTGCAAAGTATTCAAGGTAGTGATGTAGATTGGACAATTGTTAGATTACCATTTGTTATGGAAGGGAAGGGCATTGGAAAGATAAAAGAGAGTTTAGTAGATATGCCAGGAATCAAAATACAAAATGGCGATATTGCACCGTTTGTTATAAAAGAAATAAATAGTGAGAGATATGTAGGGAAATGTCCGTTCATTTCAAATTAAGGGATAGAATTAAAAATTAAAGAATGATGGGTAGAGTGAAATTAGTACATTTTATGTATTTGAATGTTCAGTTTAACACGAGTAAGTGGGGGATAATTTTATATGATTCAATACAAAAGATGCAGTGAAGTAAGTATAGATTTAGTGTATGAGGCTTTTAAGGATGGGTTTTCAGATTATATTATTAAGATGGAAGTTTCAAAAGAAGATTTTGTAAAAAGGTTTTTTGGGGCAGAAGGGAATTCGTTAGAACACTCGTTTCTTGCTTTAGATGGTGATAAGCCAGTTGGTGTAATACTTGGTGGTATTAAGATTTATGAAAGTATAAAAACAATGCGTTGTGGAACATTAGCTATTCACCCTAAGTATCGCGGTATTGGTGTGAGTCAAAAGTTATTTGAACTGCATAAAGAAGAGGCAATTCAAAATGAGTGTAAGCAACTTTTCCTTGAAGTCATTGTAGGCAATGACCGAGCGATTCGTTTTTATAATAAATTAGGCTATGAAAAAGTATATGATTTATCTTATTATAATTTAAAAGATATGACTAAAATAATACCTAAAGAATGTAAGGGAATTGAAGTAAAACAATTAGAATTTGCAGCTTTTAAAGTTGAAATTCAAAAATGGTTACACTTCCATATAAATTGGCAAAATGATATGGACTATATTGAAAAAACAAATAATTTATTTTACGGCGCATATGTCAATAATGAATTAAAAGGTGCTATATGTACGAATGAACAAGGTAAAATTAGTTTTATTTTTGTAGACAAAGACTATAGAAATCGTAGTATTGGATCAAAATTAATACAAGTAGCAAGAGATGAGTTGAATTTAGCAAGTTTATCAATTGGATTTCCAAATAACAATTTACTAGAAGGATTTTTAAAGAAGATTGGATTTGAAAAGAATTCTTTAGCACAATATGAAATGTATGTACTGCTATAAAAAGCGAAAGGAATTATTCTTTCGCTTTTTATTTTTGTACTATATTGCTATTTTACTTTGTATAATATTATTTTTTTATGTAGAATAGATAGGATGGGAGGGGATGAAATGAATAATGGATTAAAGTTTAAGATTTTTGAATTGCATTGTTTCGTTCAAAAGACTTATTCTGATATGAAAATAGCATGTGATATTGCTATTTATCAAGAAAACACTTCTAAATATTTAATTTCATTAGGATTTTTGAATAAATCATATATGACTTATATAGAAGCAAAAAGATTTTATCGTGAAAATGAAGAACTTGTAAGTGTAGAATTTGATAATTTCTTTGATACATATGATATATTAGAACAGGAATTAAAAAAAGTTATTTCAACTGAAGATAAGAATCCTTCATTATTACATAGTAGATTTGATCAGTTTCAGCAGAAGGTTGAAAATATAAATGACCTAATAAAAGTATTGCAAAATGCTCGTTAACGAATGCTTTTCTGTTTTATATAGAAAGTATGTATTAAAAATATATTAGGTATATTACATATTGAAAAGATGACTTTTGTTGAGTACAGAAGTCATCTTTTTACATTAGAAATAGAGTGTATAAATTTTAGTAATTTCATATTTCAGGAAATCATAAGAGGGAAATAACATGAAAAATAAAAAAGAAATAGCTATAGTTGCATTAACAACAGGATTAGCTTTAACAAGCATAACACCATACGGGATAGGTTATGCGGAGGAAACGGATCAAATGCAAGTTGATATTCAAGAGGATTCGTTCCGTACAGGTGAACTTACAAAACCATCAAAAAAAACGCCAGAGAGTGTAGTGAAAGATGCACTTAAGGAAAAGACAGAGCATGTTTTGTCTCCAAAACAAGTTAGTGGAGACAAAGGGGTAGATTACAAGGTTCTTCAAAAACGTGGTTCATATGATGGGACTACACTTTTGCGTATGCAACAAATATATGAAGGAAAAGAAGTATATGGACACCAATTGACTGCTCATGTAGATAAAAAAGGTATTATTAAAAGTGTTTCAGGGAAAAGTGCACAAAATTTAGAAAAAGAAGATTTAAAGAATCCTATTAATTTATCAAAAGAAGAAGCAAAACAATATATTTATACGAAGTACGGAAATGATATTAAATTTATTTCTGAGCCAGAAGTTAGGGAAGTTATTTTTGTTGATGAAAATAATGGACAGGCTAGCAATGCATATCAAGTTACATTTGCAGCTGCCACACCAAACTATGTTTCTGGAACTTATTTAGTGGATGCTCATAGTGGTGATATGTTGAAAAATATGGTGCAAGAATCCAGTTTAAAAGTAAGGGAAGAGCATCTTGAATCTTTAAAGGAGAGTAAAAAAAGCAATTCCATATCATTAACGGGAACAGGAAAAGATGACTTAGGTATAACTCGCTCATTGGGTATTTCTGAGCAAAGTAACGGAAAATATGCACTTGCTGATTATACAAGAGGACAAGGAATTGAGACGTATGATGTGAATTATAGAGATATTAATTTTGAAGAAAAATATTATCCGGGTATATTAGCAACTAGCACTTCAACAACGTTTAATGATCCAAAGGCGGTAAGTGCTCATTTCTTAGCAACAAAGGTATATGATTTCTATAAAGACAAATATAAGCGTAATAGTTTTGATAATAAGGGGAAAAAAGTAGTATCAGTTGTACATGCATGGCATTCAGGAGAAACAGATGATCCTAAAAATTGGGGGAATGCATTTAGTGCTAATATTAACAATGTTAGTATGCTTATATATGGTGATCCAATGGTTAGAGCGTTTGACATAGCGGGCCATGAATTCACACATGCGGTTACATCTAGCGAATCTAATCTTGAATTCTTTGGGGAATCGGGGGCAATTAATGAAGCATTATCTGATATTATGGGAACGGCTATTGAGAAATATGTAAATAATGGAGAATTTAATTGGACAATAGGAGAACAAAGTGGATCCGTTCTCCGTAATATGAAAAATCCATCTTCAGTCAAATTTTTTGATGGAGTACCATATCCGGATGATTATAGTAAATTTAGTGATTTAAACGGAGAAGATAATGAGGGCGTTCATTTTAACTCAAGTATTATTAATAAAGTCGCCTATTTAATTGCACAAGGCGGCACTCATAACGGTGTAACTGTAAATGGTATTGGTGAAGATAAAATGTTTGATATTTTCTATTATGCAAATACTGATGAATTGAATATGACTTCTAATTTCTCTGAATTAAGATTAGCATGCCTTAAAGTTGCAACAAATAAATATGGAGCAAATTCAATTGAGGTTGAAGCGGTCCAAAAAGCTTTTGATGCAGCAAAAATTAAAGGAACAGTGAAAGAAGACGAAAAAACTAAGGCAAATCAAGTCCCAGAGTTAACTGTACCACTTACAATTACACTACGTGTAGGTGATACGTTTGACCCAATGAGCAATGTAAAAGCTATTGATAAAGAAGATGGTGATTTAACAAATCGAGTAGAACATGAAGGTGAAGTAGATACTTCTAAACCAGGAAAATACATTGTGGATTACTCTGTCGTTGATTCTCAAGGTGGGAATGCAACGGCAACACAGACTGTAATTGTAGAGGGAAATGAAGAAACATCAGATCTAAATCCTACACTAACAGTACCTGTTGCAGCGATAATTACTGTAGGAGATTCATTCGATCCAATGGTAAAAGTAAAAGCTATTGATAAAGAAGACGGCGATCTTACTTCTAAAGTAAAAGTTGATGGTGAAGTAGATACCTCTAAAGCCGGTACTTACATATTAACGTATACAGTTACAGACTCTAAAGGCCATGAAGGAATTGCGAAACAAACTGTAACGGTCAAAGGTAGAGAAGAAGTTAAGAATGAAATACCGATACTAAAAGTACCTGCTACAACTACAATTACTAAAGGAGATCAATTCAATCCAATGGCAGGAATATCCGTTACGGATAAAGAGGATGGTGATCTTACTTCTAAAGTCGCGTATGAAGGAACTATAGATACCTCTAAACCTGGTACTTTCGAAATAATATATAGTGTTAGAGATTCCGTAGGTAATGAGGTACATACAATACAAAAAGTATTTGTAAAAGATAAAGACACTAGAAAAGCTAATGGCCTTGCTAATAACAGTAATATAACGAACAACAATAAATCCGATAAAAAAGAGTCTATGTATAAAGAGCTTCCCAACACTGGAGCCAGTACAACTAACAGTGCAACAATGGGGATATGGATGGTTATTGCAGGTACAGTACTCACTTTAGTTCGTAAATTTAGAAAGGTACAAAAATAATAGTAAGGATTATTCCTTTCTAAAAAGTCCATTATCTAGAAGAAATAAAAAGGTTGTGTATCATGAACTGATTACATAAAGTTAGTTAGATTGTTGCATTAAGAAATTTTTAGTATTTGAATTCAGATATTGTTCTGGACTCTTGATACTGAATTTTTTCCTTAATTCGTTATGTTGTTATTACTTTCATTATATTTTTCTTAATTTGTTGAAGAAGGAAGGATATTAGTAAACATAGAATATATTAATAAATTAAAATGTTTACGAGGTGAAAGTGATGGCAATAAAACAAGACGAAATTAAAATAGTAGTCGGAGCTGGTGTGTTTAATAATAATCCAGGTTGGATTCAAACGCAAGAAGATGAACTTAGCTTACTAGATAAAGCTACGTGGGAAGAAAGATTTGAATACAACTCTATTTCAGCAATTTTAGCGGAGCATGTATGGGAACACCTTACGTTTGAAGAAGGTGTAAGAGCAGCTGGAATTTGTTATGAATTTTTAAAGCCAACAGGGCACATTCGTTGCGGGGTTCCTGATGCATTTTTCAGAGATGAGGCGTATCAAAATATAGTTCAAATAGGTGGACCTGGCTCAAAAGATCACCCAGCAGCAAGTCATAAAATTGTTCATAACTATAAAACATTAACGAAAATGTTTGAAACTGCTGGATTCGAGGTAGTTTTACTTGAATATTGTGATGAAAATGGTCAGTTTTATTACAAGGAATGGGATGCAAACGACGGTGTTATTTTCCGTTCGAAAAGGTATGATTCTAGAAATAAAGGGGATAAACTTGGTTTTCCATCGTTAATTGTTGATGCGATTAAGCGGTAAATCATTCAACAAAAACAGGAGTAATTCTATAAATTTATGAGTCGCAAATGCGGCTCTTTTTATTTGTGCGTAAGTCTATATTTAATACGGAAACGTACAGTTAGGATAATTAATTCTAAAGATTATAAAATTTGATTTAGAAAATATTTAAATTTTTTCATCATCATTCACTTTAAATTAATACTTCGTTGATATAAAGATTTATTTTATATTTATATTCGTGTAAAATGAAGTGAGAACATACATTCTGTATAGGGGGCAATCAATATGATAGCTGAAATTGGGAAACTAACTGATGGATATATTGTAAAATTTGAACGTCAATTTGCATATACGATTGAAGAGGTTTGGTCAGTTTTAACAGAAAACAGTAAGTTAAAAAAATGGATGTCTAATTTGCAGATTGAAAGCCTTAAAACAAATGGTGTAATAAAGTTCGACATGATGGATGGTTCATTTATAAATATTGATATTATAGAGTGCCAACAAAACTCAGTGCTTGAATTTACTTGGGATAAAGATCGGGTCCGATTTGAAATACATAAAGAGGATAGTGGTAGCCTTTTACTTCTCAAAGAATACATTCATGTATTAACTGATCATACACCGAAAGATATGGCTGGTTGGCATATTTGTTTAGATCTTTTTTCTGCCGTTCTAGAAGGAGAAGAAAAAGAATTTTCTAAAGATAAATGGCAACAATGGTTTGAAATATATAAAGATAAGGTTCTTGAATTAAGAGGATAATCAACTTAAAGGTTATATTCATTGTGTAATTATTATATTGCAAATATGATTTTAATGAGAAATAAGAATAGAGGTTAATATGAAGGTAAATCAATTAATTGCTAACAACATAAATAAATTAGATACAGACATTCCATTTAATAAGTCGTTTGGAATCGCTGGTTTATCAGGGTCGGGTAAAACAACTTTTTGTCAAACGATTGGTGAAGAATCAAAAAAACGATTAGTTTCTTTATTACCAAAGGCTGAATATCAATATTTATTTCCTAATATCATGGAAACGAATTTTAGTGCAATTAAGATGGAGAATATGCCATTAGTACTTTTTCTGGGGAAATCATCAATTTCTTCCAATCCACGTTCAACGCTAGGTACACATACTGGTGTTTTCACTGAAATTCGCGAAAAACTTGCTGAAGTATTTCACCTTTCCCCTGAGGTCTTTTCATTCAATAACCAGTTAGGTTGGTGTACTGGTTGTAAAGGCCGAGGTACTACAAAAAATATTGAGTGTAAAAAATGTAAGGGAAAACGTTATAGCGAAGAAATTGAACAACATACTATAGATTTATTTGCTAAACCATATACCATTTCAAATATTAATGATTTAAGTGTTGAGTCTATTCTTTCGCTAGCGGAAGAGTTAAATATTAGTGAAGCAAAGCAACATATATTACAAAATATAATTAATATGAACATTGGTTATTTAACATTAAATAGAATAATGGGTACGTTGTCAGGTGGAGAGTTAACACGACTATATTTGGCTGAATTCATGGCAGTAAGTGAAAATGCTGTAATTATTATTGATGAGATTTCAGTTGGACTTGATCATGAAACATTATTACAAATATTAGAAGAGATTAAGCAATTAGGGTGTAAAAATCAAATTTGGCTTATAGATCATTCAGATACAGTACTGGATACAACTGATGAGCAATTGTTCTTTGGACCTGGTAGCGGAAAATATGGTGGACAAATTGTGAAAGAATCACCAAGGCCAAAACCACTACTGTGGGATTTAAATAAAGTAGTACCAACAGAATATTATACATTTCAAGAATTATATTGCCGTAATATCCAAATGGCGGAGTTTCAGATTCCAAAAAATAGGCTTGTAACAGTTACTGGAGAGTCTGGATGCGGGAAATCTACACTTGTCAATGAATGTTTAGCTACAGATTTCTTGAAACGATATCCAAAAGATAAACTAGTTATGGTAGGACAAGATCGAAATCAATCCATTACAAGTCGATCAACTGTAGCCACTTTCCTAGATATTAAAAAGAAGCTAGCAAAGTATAGTGAAGAAATCGATGATATTTTTGAGCGCTCAATTGAGGATATTATTGATGAACTTCCAAATGAAGATATTGCGTATAAACGCTTGAGTCTACTCATTAAATTAGGGCTTGGCTATTTAACGTTAGAACGAAAAACACAAACATTATCAACGGGTGAGTTTCAATGTGTTCATTTAGTTTCAGAGCTATTTGCAAACACAAGAAATCCACATACATTATTTATTTTTGATGAGCCTTCAAAAGGTTTATCACAAAATATTTTAAATCAATTTATAGATAGTGTTAGAGGAATATTGCAAGATGAATCAGTCTCTATCATTATGATTGAACATAATAGTTACATGTTAGAAAGCTCTGATTATATTGTAGATTTTGGGAAAAGACAGCTTGAAGCTATCAATCACCTTGAAATAGTAAGTCATGATGATTATTATCGTCAAAAAGGCAGTGTGAATAATGCTGAACAAATACATATTCCTTCAGCCCTTAAGCAGAAGGAAGGCGTTCATTATTTAGAAGAAGGTCATATTAACTATTTTAAAAATGCCGAAAATATTTATAAGGGTGGTATTTTAAAAAGTTTATCATCAATGGCTAGGTTAATTTATGGTGAATATGAATCGGAAATAATCGCTCCTGTTGTTGCTATTGATCTTGAAAGACATTTGTATAGTCAATATAGTTTCTTATATGAGGTTGGTGGACTAATTAATCATATTGTAGCTGCTCATTCAACTAATAAAGATACGAGAAGTTTTGATTTCTATTCACAGGACAATCATTGTCCATCTTGTTCTGGACGTCTTCAAATTGAAGTGTTCGATAAAGATATTACAATTCAAGATAAAAATGTTCCATTTTGGGATGGCTTATTTGATCCGGAAATCATGAAAGTATTAAAATTTTATCAATATGAAAAAATAGAGTTTCTATTCGAAGAAATTAAAAATGAGCTTGGTCACGATTTGTCAAAAAGCTATAATGATATGTCAGAAGAAGAAAAGCATACGTTTTGGTACGGATATTTTGAAAAATCATTTTATGATAAAAAAGGAAAGACACGCAGAACATGGGTAGGATTTAATACGATCATTGGTGGATATATTGTTATTTCAAAAGCAGCTATTAAAGAAGAAATTAAGACTTCTAAAGAAATGATGACATGCCCAATTTGTGAAGGGACTGTTTTAAATCACCATAAACCACTTAAATTCGGTAATGTAGATATTCGTGAAATTATCAATCAACCAGTTGATGAAGTGTTGGAAATAGTCGGTGATTTACCTGCACTTCATAAATTGAAGTATATAGTTGGTGGCGATATGAGATTGACAGAAGATATTTCTTTATTGCCAAGAAAAGCACAAGTTGCACTGAAAATGTTTGAATTAGAGCAGGCAAGCTTTTCAAACTATGAAATGGTGTTACAAAATGTTTTACCATTTTGGGACGAAATAGAAGGAAATATTGAATCCATTAGTGTTAATAATCAAGTAACTGTGTGTGATTTCCCTAATGTTTATGAAACGAGAGAAAACATGATAGATCAGTATTTCACAAATGGTAGATATAAAAAACTTACGTATGTATACGAAGCGTTTGGATACAAAAAGTTAGTTACCCAAATTAATAAAATTAAAAAAAGTAATCCATGTCCATTCTGTAAAGGAAAGAAAGTTATTACTGAAGATAATTTGCATGATGGTGTGTTTAAACTAACAATTCCATGTGTAACTTGTAATGCAAGTGGTATTAATGATGAAGGGCTAAAAGAAGTTGTTGAGGGTGTGGATGTACAAACATGGTTAACTGGAAAAGTTAGTGATGTTGTGGATAAGAGCTTATTAACAGAAGCTGTTTCGCAAATACCAATTTTTAATCGTATTCGTGAATTGGATAAACGAGATATGATGGCGGTTTATGAGTGTCTTGAGCGTAATCAGTAAAGTTTTATTAGTTTATGTGTTATAACATACCTTATATAAAACATATATTCTTTATAATGTATATATTAACGCAGTATGATTAATACAAGGTAATGAAAGAAAATCCAATTTCTTAATATCAAAATTAAGAAATTGGATCTTTTAGTATTTTTATGTCTCCCATACAATATTTTTCATTAAGGAAAGAAGTATTAAGGGGAGAGAGATAAAAAACTAATAGGGATAAACGATTGATATATTATGTAATTATTATATTATAAAAGTGATAATTAAGGGTGAAAACAGTTTATAAGTGGTATGTTTGTTTATTAATCTTTTTGTTTTATTGTCTGATTTTTTAAAATTTAACAGAAATATATACTTGAATGAAGTATATATTTCTGTTAAATTTATCCTATGGATAGAACGAGTTTAATTAAAGGTCATTTAGAAATGTGTGTATTATCTATTTTGTCGAAAAAGAAAAGTTATGGTTATGAGATTATGAAAGAACTTGAAGTACACAATTTAAAATTGAAAGGAGTAGGAAGTATTTATCCCATTTTAACTAAGTTGAAAAATCAAGAGTGGGTTAATACTTATCAAGAAGTAACAGACAGTGGTAAAGTTAGGATTTATTATGAAATTAATGAAAATGGGAAAATACGTCTTGAGAAAAAAATTAATGAGTGGTTAGAATTGCAATCGGATATTCAAACATTATTAAAAAGCAGTTTGAAAGGAGACCTTCTGAAATGAGGAATAGATTGATAGGTAAAGAAAAGCAATTTTTAACAGACGTACTAAAGGAATTAAAGCAATACGATATAAGTTTAGAAGAAAGGCATAATATTAAGCGACAAATATTAGAACATATTCAAGAATGTCGTGAACATGGTGAAGATAGTATAGATGATTTAGGTACACCTCAATTATTTGTTCAGGATTTTTTAGAAGTAAATGAAATTGATTTACAAGTTAAAATGAAACAACTTCAAAATGAAAAGGACAAATATAACATATTTATGTTACGTGGCATATTTATCGCGTTTATTACTTACCTCATCTCGCAAACTATATTTTCAATATTTTTAACTGAATCATTTAATCCAACTAATAGTAAAACTACATTTGATTATAATATTTTATATCGTATATCAGAGAATCAATGGTGGAACGCATTATTAATAACGACTAGTTTGACACTCTCTGTAGTAGTATATAGTAGCTTAGTAAGTTATAAAAAAAGAAAGCATCTAAAGTATAATGAAGAATACGATCTATAAACTGTCTCTAATTTGTATTCTTTGTAATGTATTAATATTATGTATCACATCTCCAAAAGTTTACGCTGAGCAAAATATTAAAGTTACATTGGATAAGTATATTGAAAAGTTTATAAAGGAGCAGAATATTCCAGGAGCTGCTGTTGCAATTGTACATAATAAAGAAGTATTCTTCACAAAAACAATGGGGGTTACTGGAGAATCTGAAAAAAAGGTAACTAGTAAAACGCCATTTGCAATCGGCTCAATAAGTAAATCTTTAACAGCTTTAGCTATAGTGAAATTAATAGAAGATAAAAAAATAAAATTAGAGGATCCCGTTCAACGATATCTCCCTTGGTTTAAACTAAAAAATCCTCAAAAATCCTCAGCTATAACAATCCAACATCTACTAACTCATACAAGTGGAATAAGCACATATGAGGGCTTATCATTATCAGATAAACAATCCAAAAGTTCTACAGCATTAAAAGAAAATGTAATGAAGCTTTCAAATGTAAAAGTAACTGCTCTACCAAGTGAAAAGTATCAATATAGTAATGCGAATTATATGATTTTAGGGGCACTTATTGAAGAAGTTACAAATGAAACATATTCTTCATATATGGAAAAACATGTTTTTCAGCTATTAAATATGAATGGTGCGGCAGCAAGTAAAGAAACTGCATATGAAAAAGGCTATTTAACAGGTTATCAATCGTGGTTTGGCATACGAAGAAAAAGCATAGTGTCCTATGATAATGCCGGGGCACCATATGGTTATATTACCGCGAATTTGGAAGATATGATTCAATTCATTATGTTTTTGAATCACCAAGAAAACCCTCAATTTTTAAAGCAAGAAAACATGGATCTTTATCTTTCACCACTTTATAAAATAAATTCAGAAAAAGGTTATGGTTTTGGATTAAGAACAACAAATATAAATGAAAGCGAAACGATGATTTGGCATTCAGGATCAACGCCCGATGCTCGTGCAGAAATATTTACTTTAAATAAAAGTGGCTGGAGTGGTGTGATTTTAACAAATAAAAATCATGTATTAGAAGAAACCGCACTATCAGAATTGAAAAAGGGGATTATTAGTATTTTGAATGGAGATGAACCGGTTAATATCCCTAAAAACATCCCATTAATACAAATTGTTTTGTTGCTAGTTACACTTATACTTTTCATAATATCAATTATGTTAATTAAAAAGTATAAACATATGAAAAGCGTAAAAAAGCTAATTTGGTTATTCATAGGGAGCCTATCCCTGCTATTATCTATTATTTTCATCCCACTTCTTACTTATAGTACAAGTTCACCATGGCGTACGATAAAAATATTTGCGCCAGACGTAGCTTTATTTACAAGTATTATTGTAACTTTATTTGCTGTGAACGGACTAATGTCAATTTTTATAGCCTTAAGAAGGAAGTAAGTATAAGGGGAAAGAATTAAAGAAATATAATTTAAGTGTTATAAACAGTTGACTCTCACATAATGTCATTGTTTAAGATAAATTTAAGCTTCGAAGTAGATGTAATTTATAGGAGGAATTCATGTTTAAAATAGGGGACTTTTCAAAACTATCTTCCATTAGTATACGTATGTTGAGACACTACGATAAAGTAGAGTTATTGCAACCAGTAAAAGTTGATGAACAAAGTGGTTATCGATACTATTCAGCATCCCAATTAAAGAAAGTAAATCAAATTCAAACGTTAAAAGATATGGGATTTAATATAGCTACCATTAAAGAAATAATAGAATGCAATAATATAGATGGCATTAAGGAGCAATTTTTAAATCGTAGTGTTCAAATTAAAGAAGACATGTATAACCTCCAAAAACAATTACGTCTTCTCGAAGACTCAATGAAAACGATGAGAGAGGATGTAGTTGAGATGAGTTATCATGTTTCAATAAAAGAAATTCCAGAAAGAAATATAGCTAGTGTTAGAAAGATTATTCCATCGTATAATTGCGAAGGTGATTTATGGAGTATATTAATGCAAGAAATTCAAATGGAGAATATTAGTATTGACCATCCGAGTTATAGTATTGCGGTTTTCCATGATCGTGAATACAAAGAAAATGATGTAGATATAGAAATACAGCTAAGTATTCTAGGTAAGCACGAAAATACAAAAGACGTTACATTTAAAAATGTGGAATCAGCTAATGTAGCTTCTATAACAGTTAATGGAAGTTATGAACAGATGACAGCTGTAAATGAGGCTGCGGCAAAATGGATTGAGACAGAAGGTTACAAATTAGTAGGCCCGATGTTTAATATTTATCATGTGAGCCCAGCGATGGAGTCAGACCCTAATAAGTGGGTTACAGAAGTTTGTTATCCAGTTAAATGATGATAAAAAAAAGGCATTATAATATGCCTTTTTTCTTTATAAACTTATCCGTAATTGCAATTAACCAATCATACATAATTATCTTGCCTTCCATCATAGTTTTCGTATTGGACTATATAGTGCAATAAAAACTTCAACTAGCTTCGTGAAAGCAGCTAAAGCAAATACAAAGACAGGATTATAGGCTGAAATAATGCCTCCTACTAATGCCCCGAGTGGCATAGCTAATCGTGTAAGTACACGTGAAAATCCTAAAACTCTTCCTTGCATATTTGATGGAACTGTTTCCTGACGGACTGAGGCTACAATTGTATTCCATGCAATATTGCAAGTCATTGCAATACCGAAAGCAATTCCGGGAGCTAACCAATATGTACTCCATAAAGCGATTGTTAATCCAAATGTACCTAATAATAGGAGTAAAGGGATAAGTAGGCCACGCCGGAATTTCTTTTCTAAAGGGACCGCAATAAAGCTACCTAAAAGTCCTCCAATCCCAATTAAAGTATAGTTATAACCACTTTGTGCAGAGGTAAGATGTAATGTGGATAATAAATAATACATAAGTACACCTAAAACAGCACTTGCACCAAAATTCCCTACCATAGCTTGAAGTGATAAAGATATATTTAACTGATCCTTTTTTAGCCATTTAAATCCATCAAATAAATCTGTTAATATATTTTGAAATGAATTTTTATCTTCAGTTCTCTTATTTTTGTTTTTGATAGACGGTAACATCATCACAGCAATTAATGTTGCAATAAAAGAAAGAACATTAATCCAAAGTACATGAAACCCACCAATAAATGAAATGAAAACTCCGGCTATCATTGGGCCAAACAAACTAGCCAATTGATTGACCATTTGATATAAAGAATTAGCCTTCGTTAATGATGCACCCGCGATGTGTGGAATGACTGTAATAGTTGTTACATCAAAAAGCATGGACATAACTGCTAGGATAAAAGTAATTACGTATAAATGCCAGACTTCTAATAGATGCAATGTATGTAGAATTGGTACGAAACTTACTAAAATAATATTGGTAATATCCACTATCCAAAGCAATTTTTTTCGATCGTATCGATCAATCATTACACCAACTAAAGGTCCAAATAAAACGATTGGTAATACGTTAATAGCAAATAAAGAACTCATAATTACAGCTGAACCGGTTAATTGATAGGCAATCCAAGGTAACGCAAAAGTATATAGTGAATCCCCAATTCGTGAAATGAGTAAACCCAAAATAAAAATCTTGTATTCTTTAGAAAAAGTTGTCTTTATGGTAAACCTTCGTTCTTGTATAAATTTCACACTGCTTGAACCACCTTTATTATAGAGGAATTTGAAAATAATCCGTCCAATATTTGTTATGTATAGAATTCTATGATTCTTTTGTGAATCCTACTTTTTAGATGTATTTTTAAATTTTAAGGAGGAAATAAAATGAAGGTAGTTTTTTGATTGAAGGTTATTTAAGAACATAACAAAATTATAGTAAACTAGTTTGTGAGATAGTTAATTTAGGAGGGGAAATATTGATATATATAGATAAGAATGTACGAACATCTGGTGCATATGTAATGTATAAGAATTCATTTGTTTTTCAAGTGGGACCAACGAGTTAAGGGGATACATTAGGTGTAGTAAGACTTGGAGGACATAAAGAAGCGGATGAAACAGCAGTAGAAACTGCTAAAAGAGAAGTGAAAGAAGAAGCTTCTATTGATATTACTATATTGAATTCACCAACTACATATTATAAAGAGTATTGGAATGCACAATCAAAGAAAATAAAAGTAGAAAATAAAGTCAATCCAATATTAATTATTGATAGCCCAGATGAAAGTTTATCAATCATGTATGTTGCCTATTCAAAGATGCTACCTAAACCATCTTCTGAAACAAAAGGACTACTATTACTTTCATTGAATGATATTGAATTAATTTGGACGGGGAAAATAACATTAAATGATTATATCAATCAAGGCGGGAATGCTATTTTAAAAGAAAAAATGAATAAAAATTTAATCTTACAACCTTTTCCACAACTATTATTTTTAGCAGAACTTTTAAAAGAAGATCCTATATTACTATATCACTTTCTAAATTAATAATAGCCTCCTTTATACTAGTTAATACAAGGAGGCATTCAATTTTTAATAATTAATGATAGGTGTACCCTCCATCAGGAAACAATACATTGCCTGTAGTAAAACTATTTTGCATTAAATATAGAACAGTATGTGCAATTTCATCATTATGCCCAGGCCTTTTTACAAGAGAAAGAGATTTATAAGCTTCATAAGCAGTTAGTCTATTTTCGTTTTGTTCGTGTTCCCTCCGTATCGTTCCAGGAGAGACAACATTAACTCGAATTGGAGCTAATTCAACAGCTAAAGCTTTCCCTAAACTTTCAATAGCACCATTACAAGCTCCGTAAGCAGGTGCCCCTTTAAGTGGCCGTTGACTAAATGCACCGGACATTAACACGATCGATCCAGAGTTTGAAAGAAAAGGAATTGCATATTTTACGGCATAATATTGTGGCCAAAACTTTCCAATGAAGCTGCTTTCAGCAATATCATTTGTAGCGGTTATTGGTCCAAGTGTGTAAGAAGCTCCTGGTGTGAACAAATGATCAAAATTCCCAACCTTTTTGAAAAAACCTTGTAATTGGTTTGTATCCTGATTATCGAGTACATAAGTTTGAAGATGATTGTTATTTATTACTTCTTGAGCGACCATTAATTTTTCTTTCGAACGCCCTGCAATAATAACATGTGCTCCTTGTTCAATTGCTTGTTCTGCTGTTGCAAATCCAATACCAGAACTCCCACCAATGATAACGATACGGCTACCTTTTAATGTAGTTATAGACATATTTAAGCCACTCCCTTAATAAAAACTTTAAAATAAAACTGTTATGCCTTTTATTATTCGCTAAAAGATAGCAAGTGAAAAGTACGCACTTTATATGTACATAGTCACAAATTTCGTACTAATCGCTATTTATGTGGATAAGTAATATGAAAAATAGCTAAATATGTTTTATGCTATCTGAGGAGAGGTGAGAAAATGGATTTACAAGAACCGAAGTTAAAAGGGGTAATAGCAACATTACAAATAATCGGTGGAAAATGGAAGCCACTCATTTTATTTATTTTGCTAACAGATGGAACGAAACGATTTGGTGAATTAAAGCGATTAATACCCGATATATCTCAGGGGACATTAGCGAAGCAATTACGTGAATTAGAGCAAGATCAACTAATAAAACGTGAAATTTATCAAGAAATACCACCTAAAGTAGAATATAGCTTAACTGAACATGGAAAAACAGTGAGTACAGTTTTGGATAGTATGTGCAGTTGGGGAAGAGCGCATTTAGAATATATCGATAAAGATAAACTATAAAATTATTATGTAAACTTAATGTAGTGTGAAGTGAAATATTGTTTTAATAATTTTTATTTTATAATATATAATTAAATAGTGTTGCAGGTTATTATACATATTTAATTCGTTTTTACAAAGGGGGGTATAAGGTGAATGAATTAGAGTACAAAAGCTTTTATGATAAAGTAGGAAGAGTAAATGGCTGGGATTTTAGTAAAGTAAAATGTGAAACTGTAGGAGATACATGGGATTTTTATGGAGAAGTGAAAGAAAGATGTAAACTATCAGACACTTTACTTGATGTTGGTACAGGTGGAGGGGAAAATGTACTTAACATAGCATCTTCAGCTAAATTGCTAATTGGAATTGATAATTCTAATGGCATGATTGAAACGGCACATTCCAATTTAAAAAAATCAAGTGTACAAAATGTTGAGTTTTTTCAAATGAATTCTGAAGCGTTAACGTTTCCGCTTGCCCATTTTGATATCGCTTCTAGTTGTCACGCACCGTTTATAGCATCTGAATTAGCAAAAGTAATGAAACAAGGTGCTTTTTTCTTAACGCAACAAGTTTGCGAACATGATAAATTAAATCTTAAGGAAGCATTTGGACGAGGACAATGCTTAGGTGAAAGAGATGGCAC
Source organism: Bacillus sp. LSHTCR4 (assembly GCF_057197025.1). Lineage (NCBI taxonomy): Bacteria > Bacillati > Bacillota > Bacilli > Caryophanales > Bacillaceae > Bacillus > Bacillus sp. LSHTCR4. The sequence continues at coordinate 1,540,604 of NZ_JBXUNO010000001.1, forward strand.
ATTAAAAGAAAAGTATATGAGTGAACTTATTAGTGCAGGATTTGAACTCGTGCAAGTACGTGAATATGATGTGACTGATTATTACAGTACGCCTGAAGATCTTATTTTCTTATTAAAACATACGCCTATTATTCCTAGATTTGGAGAAGAGAAAGAGGATTTTACTATTTTACAAAAGTTTATTGATGCTAATAGCTCTGAAAAAGGTATTCGCACGAATTCAAAAAGGTTTATGATTATTGCTGTTAAATTATAACGTATTATAGCGTAAAAGCTGTTTTTCTTGTATAGAAAAGCGGCTTTTTGTGTAAAAAAGAATGCAAGAAAAACTTAAAAATGTTCCGTTATTGATGGTGGGTATTAAACAAAAAGATTTTTGGAGCTAACATATTCATACTAAAGTTATAGTTTTCATTTGAAAAATCCATCCTTCCGTTTGATTCTATCTATTTATAAATGTAATACAATACGAATAGATAATAAGAACGAGGGGGAATGTAGTGTGATTACACATATATCAGATATAAAACTACAAACAGTTTCTATAGAAGGGGTAAAACAAGTTTATAGGGAAGTATTATCTTTTCCAATAAAAAAAGAAACAGCATCCTACATTCAATTTGAAGTAACACCGTATACAACAATTAGTTTTCAAGAAGTGTATGAGCCAATTGCACCTGCGCACTTCGCCTTTGAAATTTCATATTCAAAATTTCATGAAACAGCAAAATGGCTTGAAAAGTCTGGGTTACTTATTGTGAAATGGAAAGATGGAAATACAATTGGTGAGAAGAACGAGCTATTCAATTTATACTTTAAAGACGGAGATGGAAACCTTCTTGAAATTATCGCACATAGTTATGTTAAAGAGGAGGTATTAGTACCACAGTCACCTTTAAACATTTTATACGTAAGGGAAATTGGTCTTCCTGTTAAAAGTGTTCCTGTTTTTAGGGAATGGCTGAAATCAAATCTAAATATGAAAACGATGGAAGATGGGGACATTTTTAACTTTGTAGTTGGAGGCACTGCATATATTGTTGCAACATGGTGGCAGCGACCTTGGATTCCGATTGCGATGAAAGCTTTACCACCGAAAGTACATGTTTCTTTCGGAACACCGGATCCCGCACTTTTACAGCAGGTCCAAATCAACTTTAAGAAAAATAGTATACCATTTGAATGTAAGAATAATGAAATATCATTTATTGAACAGGGATATACATTTTCGATTGTGCATACACCAGAGTTTCCTTCCGATATTCCTAGTAAATTAAACTTACCGCTTTCTATTTAAGGATAGAAAGTGGTAAGTTTTTTATATTTTCATGGAGAAGGGTTTCAGCTTAATTACACTGAATTTATAGAGTAGTATAAGATGTTAGCTTAATTTACTGTAAGGAGAGAAATAAATTGAATTTAGGAAATCCGATAGCAAAAGGGAATACTGCGGAAATTTACCTCTATGAGACTAAAGTTGTAAAATTATTTAAAGAATATCTTCCAGATACAGAGTCTATGAATGAAGCAAAAAAACAAAAATATGCTTATTCATGTGGGCTACCAGTTCCAAACGTATTTGAAGTGACAAAGATACAAAATAGACAGGCAATTATTATGGAATACGTAAAAGGAGACAGTATAGGTGAGCTCCTGCTTAATAATCTAAAAGAGGCAGACTATTACATAAATATTTGTGTGAATGAACAAAAAAAGATTCATTCTATTTGTGTAAAGTCAGATGAAATAGAATCAATGAGAGAAAAGTTAGAGCGTCAAATTAAATCTGTACATAAATTAGATGAAAAACAAAAAGAAAATATATTGAATAAGTTACATTCAATCAAATTTGAGCCTAGATTATGTCATGGGGATTTCCATCCGTTTAACTTAATTATGAGTAATAATAATGTGAAAATTATAGACTGGGTAGATGCTAGTTCAGGTGACATTCGCGCAGATTTGTTTCGGACATACTTGTTGTACTCACAATCTTCGGTAGAAGTAGCTGAAAAGTATTTGCATATTTATTGCAGAAATACTGGATTATCGAGAGATGAGATTTTTCAATGGGCACCTATTATTATTGCGGCTAGAATATCTGAAAATGTAACTGCTACAAACATTGAATATTTAAATGATTTGGTAGCGCAGTATTGTAATTAAAGAAAAGCTCTTCCTAAATTTATTTTTTATTATATCCGTTCTAACAATGCAAATGGATGAGTAAGGTTATTGAGATTTGTAATCGGTTATTACATTTGTAAAGAAGGAGTCCATTTTATGAAAACTGGTGAACCAATTTCAATGCATACTGAATTTGAGCAAGTTGCTCCAGCACTACAGATTTCGAAACTATATAAGCGTTTCGGAGAATTTATTGCAGTTAATCATATTAATTTAATTGTGCCAAGAGGCTCTTTTTACGGAGTTGTTGGGCCTAATGGAGCAGGAAAAACTACATCTTTATCGATGGCTGTTGGTTTGTTACGGCCGGATGGAGGGAACGCTAAAGTTTTTGGGATTGATGTTTGGAGTAATCCAAAACAAGCTAAAACGCTGATTGGAGTATTACCAGATGGATTAGCTTTACCGGAAAGACTTACTGGTCGCGAATTATTAACATATATGGGATTGTTAAGAGGGATGAATGCCAAGGAAGTTGCTAAGCGGACAGAAGAACTACTTACAATATTAGAGTTAAATAATACTGAGGGAACTCTCGTTATTAATTATTCTACTGGTATGCGTAAGAAAATCGGCCTTGCACTTGCACTTCTTCATGCGCCAAAGTTACTCGTTCTTGATGAACCGTTTGAGGCGGTAGATCCCATTTGTGCAGTTACTATTAAAAAGATTTTACAGAAATTTGTTAGTTCGGGTGGTACTGTAGTATTTTCAAGTCATGTCATGGCGTTAGTTGAACAACTTTGTGATCACGTTGCGATTATTTCGAAAGGGGGAGTGGTTTCGTCTGGAAAGATGGAGGATATTTGTGGTGAAGAAAAACTAGAGGATATTTTCATTCGATTAGTAGGAAAACCCGCCGTTAAAGGAGGGGAATTGTCTTGGTTAGTGTTCTAATGCAAATGAAGTTATCAATACTTAAACATTCAATGAATGGTGGCAGGAAAGTTCTATTTATTATGACAGGATTAATAGGTTTATTGCTAGCAATTGGAACCATTATTCTTTTTTCCTTTTATCCTACGGAACAAGCCATATCAAAAAACATTCTATATGTAACGTTCACAATTTGGACAGTAGGATGGATGTTAGGTCCGATACTTAGTGGGGGAGATGGAATATTGCGTACAGAATATTTTGTATTGCTTCCACTTAATCCTTATAAATTAGCTAGAACGCTTCTCGTTGTATCTTTTATAGGATTAGGACCAATCGTTAGTTTTATTGCTTTTATAGGATTATTAATTTACGCAGCCAGAATTAGCTTATATGCAACTATAGTTGCAGTTCCAGCAATTATTTTACAGTTAATTTTTGTGGTGTTGTTATCGAAAGTTATAATTAGTCTTATGGGGGAAGCGATGAGATCAAGAGCAGGTATGGAAATAGGAGCGATGTTTATTGGTCTCATCATTGCATTTTTAAATGTGGGTTGGTATGCACTTCCAGTAATCAATAGAATAATATTTCATGATACCGCAATATTTTACATGCTTCCATCTAGTTGGACAATACTTGCTGTAGAATATGCAATTCAATCTAATTGGTTATTAGTTTTTGTATTCTTAAGTGCGATAACAATATTTTGTTGGTTTCTTTTATTTATATGGACTACATTATTGACTAGAAGTACAGTAAGAAATTCTAAAGAAGTTCAAGGGAAGATTACTAATAAGCATTATAAAAAAGTTTTTAAAATCTTTTATGAAACTAAAATAGGAGCAATCATAACAAAGGAGCTAAAAAGTTGGGGGAATGATCCACAACGAGGTCGATTCTTACGGATGGGCATATGGATAGGCGTATTTTATGGAATTATAGTTACAACTGCTGATATACCATACTTAATACCCTGGGCAGGGGTAATTATGATTGTATTTACAAGTATGTTCACTTGTAATTTATATGGCTTCGATGGAAGTGCATTATGGTTAACATTGCTGACACCTGGGGCAGAAAGGATTGACGTGCGTGGTCGTCAATTAGCTTGGTTGATAGCTATTGGTCCTGTAGCAATTTTAACTACAATAATTTTCACTTTTACTAGCGGACTTACTTTCGTTTACCCATGGGTCTTTGCAGTAGTCCCAGCTTTACTTGGTGGGGCAGTCGGCCTTATTGTCTTATTTTCTGTAGTTAATTTAATTCCAATTACTGATCCACATCGTCGTGGAAGAGGAACGATAATATCTGGTGACGATATGAATGCGAGTAAAATGTTTATAACCACGTGGCTCATGCTGCTGATGGTGCTAGTAACTACGATACCCGCTTTACTAGTTGTATGGTTAGGAACATCATTACATATACAATTCATACAATGGTTAGGTGTACCGACTGGAATTTGTACGGGGGTGTTTTTAGCATGGCTATTTGGGCGCATCGCTTACACAAAACTTGAAAGGAATGGCCCTGAGTTGCTATTTGAAATGAAAAGTGGGCTGAAAATTAACAGTGATAATCACAAAAAGAAATTTTACAATAAAGCAAGTGAATTACCGAAGAACAAACTTGCTGTTGTTGTTCTTCTTGTGTTTATGGGAATCTTTTTCTTAGTTCACCAAAGTATAGTGCCGATTGTCTTTGAAATGTTTGATGTGGAAGAAAGAGTCCGTCTTTTCTTTCTTCCGCGCTACCTTCCTCATATTGCTCGTATTCCTGTAAGTATCATTTTCGCTGTACTAGGTATTACGTTTTTGTATAAAGCAATATTAATTAAGAAACAGCACGTAAAAGAATCACAACTAATAAAAGATGATATGTAAAACCTTCCTAATTAATCGAGTTTTTAGCGGATGTTGTTCAACTATAGTTACGTAGTTAAACAATATTCGCTTTACATATTTATTAAGGAATAATTATTTTCAAGTTTTAACCTATAAAGATTCATTATTCGTATTTGTTCCTCAGTTAATTCCTCTTTATTCCAATACATATGCATTAAACTATATTCAAAAATCTCCTTTAATTTTATAAACAATGGAAACTTGTCTATCATCTCTTTTGGGAGTTCATTTTCTTCTTGATATCCTTCAAATAGTGCTTTTGTAATAGAGTGCTCGTAGTCAACGATATTCCCATTCCCAACAAATGAGTATTCTATCGCACTATAAATAGGAACGGCTAAATCGAATATATAAAAATGTTTTTCGCAGTCTTGAAAATCTATCATTGTTAAGTTTGAATTATTTTCGACTAAAATGTTTTCTAACCATAAATCTCCGTGAATTAAGCCGTAATTTGAAATGGATTTTTGTAGCTCTTTTATAGAAGTTAAAACGTCTGATGCAATTTCTCTTATAGTAGTTTCTTCTTGAGGGATATACTTAAGAAAATTATATTCTTCATTTTCATACCAATCGTTTATATGTTTAACTGGTTTAGTCTTTTCAAAGCTTTTAGAAATACGATGTAATTTTCCAATTTGTTTACCAAGCTTTTTAAATATTTTAGAATCCCATTCGTACTTTGGTAAATGTATACCAGGCGCAGCTTTATATAATACGGCAAAAATCTCTTTATCTAATGTTAACTTTTCTACAAAATTCCCTTGCAATGAAGGAATGATTGGTGGAACAGATAAACCGTTTTGGTATAAAAAATTCGTATATGTAACTTCTTCTAATTGTTCTTTATACGTTTTATAGTTTGTAATTCTAATGAAGTATGTACCTTGTTCTGTGAGACATTTATACATTTCATTTGTTATTGGTGTAATGTTAATAAAATTCAACGGATATAGTTTATTTATGAATTGAAGTATTTCTTTTTCTAGTTTGTTCATAGTAATGTCCTTTCCAAACTTTTATTTTTTAATTAGAGAATCAAAAGAATCTTATTTTACAAAATTCGAGTTTCATTTTTGAAATCCTTTAAAATGAAATATGATATACATTGTCTTTTAATAATTAGTTAGATGTTGCCAGTATACGATTTAACACTAAATTGAAAAATGAATAGAAGGTATGTCAAAATAAGATAGGTAAAAAATATAAAACCAATACTTATATATAGATTTTACAGAATGGCTCATGTTATAAAACACAAGAAATATCAAAAGAATGAAACGCACTTCTCTTATACTTTTATATAAGGAGTGAATGAAATGAATGAACATATACAGCAGATGATTGATTGGATTGAGCGCAATTTGAAAAAGGGATTTTCATTAGATGAATTATCTCGTTATATGGGGTATTCTCCTTATTATTGCTCTTTTAAATTTCATCAAGTAACGGGTTTCAGTATTAGACGTTATATTCTTCTTAGAAGGTTGTATTTATCTACAGAAGATTTAAAGAATGGTAGGAAAATAATTGAGATCGCATTGGATTACGATTACTCTTCCCAAGAGGCTTATAGTAGAGCTTTCAAAAATGTTTTTGGAATGAATCCAAGAGAATACCAACTTAGCAAAATGCCTATTCAATCATTTGTTAAACTAAATTTAAATAAAGAAGGGGCGTTTCATATGAATATTTCTAGAAAATTAGAGGTTGAACAGTTACGAAATAGGAAGAGTGAGCTATTTGATAAAGAAGTACTTAACATATTAAATGGTCAAGTTATGTATGAAGAATTTAAAAACGAAAAGTTAATGGGTGATTCTGATTATGCACCATTTAATGAGGCGATGTGTGTGAACCCCGCTACTATAAAAGTTTTTGATGACGATTTTATTAAAACAAGAGCGGAAGGACACAACAGTTCCGTAGAGAGTTATACAAAAAAGGTTATAGATCCGTTAGAAAAACTTTTTACGAAAAAGTATAAATGTATTGTTTTATGGTTTGGTGAAGATATGTTTTGCCAAATGAATCTGCTTACAATACTTTCATACCTTGAACAGTCTTATTATGAAGGGAAAGTATATTTGAATAGTTTCAGAGAGGATGAATTTAAAGTAAGTCAAACTGAAATAAAGTTAGAAAACTATCACTCTGCATATAAAGAAGTGCTCGTGAATCATGAAAAACCATCTATTGAAACATTGCCAGTAATGTATCAGGCTATAGACTTATTTTTAGAAATGCTAAAAGAAGATAATGCAGTAGTGAAATTTATCTCTAAAAATAAAGATTTATCAACTCAAGAATTATTAACGAAGTTGTTTCACCTTTTTCCTACAATCGGATATGGTGATACTCAGTACATAGAGCTGATTAATAAAATAAAGAAGAAAGCTACACCTAAAATATAGGTGCAGCTTTCTTCTTATATTTGTTCAAGTACTTCTAACTCTTTTTCCACAAATCGCATCAGTTCTTTAATTGTTTCACCAGAAAAATCAAAACGAATTCCAGCTGCATCATACACTTCTTTTATAGATTGCGAGCTTCCTAGTGATAATGCCTTTTTATAATTTTCTAGTGCTTGCTTAGGATCCTCTTTATATTGTTTATACATTTGTAATGCACCAAGTTGGGCGATCGCATATTCAATATAATAAAATGGTACTTCAAAAATATGGAGTACAGGTAACCAACTCGTTGCTATCCAGTTTTCGTAGCCATCAATATGTATGACGTTAGACTGATAATGTTTTTGAAGTTGTAAGTATTTTTCATTTCTTTCTTCAGAAGTATGAGTTGGATTTTCATACAGCCAGTGTTGAAATTGATCGACAATAAGCATAACAGGTAAATATGAAATAACATCTTTAAAGAAGTTAATTTTTGCTTGTTTTAAATCTTTTTTGTCTGTATAGAAGGTATCCCAATAATTAAGCGAGAATAATTCCATTGTCATACTGGCTAGTTCAGCTGTTTCAGCGGGAATTTCTATATACTGTCGTAATTTTAATGATTTTATAAGTTCGTTATGAATACTATGCCCCATTTCATGTATAAAAGTGATAATATCATCCTGTGTATAATTTAAGTTCATAAAAATAAATGATAATTGTGAAGCTGGTAAGTACTCACAAAAGCCTCCAGCTGCTTTTCCTTTGCGACTTATTAAATCAAGACAATCGTGTTTATTCAATCGGTTTAATAGTGTTGAAAATTCAACATCTAGTTTATTAAAGATATGAGTGCTCTTTTCAATTAAATCATTTTCATTTGCAATTGGTTTAAGTACTTTTTGATCTGGAGTTACAGCTGATACATCCCACGGGCGAAGCGTATCCACTTGTAGTTTCTCTTTTTTCTCTAGTAATATTTTATCTTTAAGAGGTACAACATACTTACGTATGGATTCAGCTAGTTCATAGCAATCTTTCGCCGAATAATCAAAACGTTCGTATTTCTTGAACATATAATCACGATAATTCTCTAGTTGAATATTTTTTGCTTTTTGATGGCGAATTTCAATTAATTGATTTAATATGTTTTGGAGTTCTTTTTCAACAGATAAAAATTGTTCAGAAATAATGGTTTTTGCCTTTTTACGGATATCACGATTCGAATCTTGTAAATAGGATTGTAATTCTGTTATCGTTTTTTCTTCTCCGTCCCAAATTCCACTTAATCCTCCAGTGATTTCAAAATACTCTGTGACTAATTTGTCTTCCTTTATTTCTAATTCGATATTTTCCTCACAAAATAACTTTTGAGCATTTTTTATTTTTGTATCTAATAAACCATATACGTTAGAATCTAATTCCATTCGAAAAGGTGACTCTAAATATTTATTATCCAATAAATTTTGGTACCGCTTTAAAAGTGGCTTTACAAATTGTTGATCATGTTCAAAAGTATCCTTTGTTTCTTCATCATCCGTATTACATTGAAAGGCGATATAATGTGATCTTAATTGTTCTTCGATTTCCCAAATCACTTTTGACTGCTCTTTTAACCAGTTTTCTAGGTCTAGTTTTGAAGAAATCTTTTTATTTAATAAAGACGAAAGAGTTTTTTCTAATTGTAGTACATTACTAATATCAATCGTATTTAAACGTTGCATTATATATCCCTCACTTTTTATTTATTCATGAAAATATTCTACTTATTAATTGTAATTTCCTTTTTAAGAGGAGGAAATATGAAATAATGTTAAATTTAAAAATTATAGAAGGTATTTATATGTGAAAGTAAAAGTTTATCGTAAATGAAAATTTACGGAGGGAAGTACAATGAAAAGAGGAAAGAAGTTGATTGTATTTTTATTTTCAATTGCTTTATTGTGTGCTTGTGAGCCTGAAATGGAAGAATCCAAAAGTGAAGATTCTATAGTGATAGATATTGCTACAGCGACAGTCAAGGAGGAATCATTTTTTAGTGCTGCTATATGGGATGAAAAGGAAAGAATAGTAGATTTAGAGATTGCTGATAGCGAAAATGCTAACGAAATAAAAAAAGAAATTAATAAAAGATTGCAAATTCAAGGCATTATGTCCTATAAAGTAAATATATCTCAAAGAAACAAGGAGATTGTAAATGCAGAACATAGATGGGAGTTAGTTTTTGGACAGATATTTGATGACGTATTCAGAAAGAATGGATATGAAGGGTTTGGGATTCAGCAAATAAATTATAAAAAGAATCAGCCTGTTACCATTGATATAAAAACTAAGATTAGCAATGAGGAAGTAGGGGCAAGAGAACTTGGACAGAGAATAGAAAACGAAGTGGAAGGTGTGCTTAAAACAGAAGCAGTAAAGAAATGGATTGAAAATGATTCATATGTTATTGGGATTTCCGATATAGATGATCGGAAAATTAACAAATTGAGGAATGATTGCTATATAAATGAAAAATCGATGTAATTAAATATAGAATTGTTGAAGGAGGTGTAATATGTATAAGTATTTACATATTTTAAACGATATAGAAAACATGATTCAATATGGAGTGATAAAAGAAGGAAAGAAATTACCGTCTATACGATCGCTTGTTGCGCAATATGAATGCAATAAGGCGACAGTTATACGGGCACTACATGAATTAGAAAAGCGTCATATTATATATTCTGTCCCTCAAAGTGGATACTACGTAGTTAAGAAATCGGGGAGTACTATAGAAAGTAACGAGATAATTGATTTTGCTTCTTCAGCACCAGATCCAGATGTTTTCCCATATTTAGATTTTCAGCATTGCATTAATAAGGCTATTGATACTTATAAAAATGATTTGTTCGTATACGGAACACCGAAAGGGTTACCGTCTTTAATTCCAGTCATTCAAAAACAGTTGGCAAATTATCAAGTGTTCACGAAAGAAGACAATATTTTTATAACGTCAGGCGTGCAACAGGCACTTGCAATATTAACTTCTATCCCATTTCCAAATGAAAATGAAACAATATTAGTTGAACAGCCAACGTATCATTTATATATAGAATATCTAGAAATAAATAAAGTTCCAGTAATCGGTATTAAACGTACGAATGAAGGTATTGATTTAAATGAATTGGAGCGTATTTTTCGAACTGGTAACATAAAATTCTTTTATACAATACCAAGATATCATCATCCACTTGGAACTTCTTATTCTAAAGATGAGAAAGAAAAAATCGTACTATTGGCTAAGAAATACAATGTATTTATAGTAGAAGATGATTATTTAGCAGATTTAGAAACAGATTCAAAAGCCGATCCGTTATATAGCTTGGATCATGGTAATTATGTTATATATTTAAAAAGTTATTCGAAGATTATTTTTCCTGGTTTACGGGTTGGAGTTGCGGTCATTCCATCGTCTATTGCAAATGATTTCTATACATACAAAAAGATACTAGATATTGATAGTCCCATGATATCTCAAGCTGCTTTAGAAATTTATATAAAGAGTGGCATGTTCGAACGCCATAAAAATAAAATTAAATCTTCCTATAATAATAGATCTAAAAAACTAGCAGAAGCATTAGAAAGAATGCATAGTGAAAACCCGCTTTTATTCACATATAAAAAGCAAAATACAATTGGAATCCATACTTGTTTAGAAGTACATAAAACAAGTATTTCGGACATGTTGATACAAAGACTAAGTGAAATACAAATCAGTATTGATTCGATTGATAAAAATTATGTGAGAGGTTTTCCAAAACAAAGACTATTAAAGTTAAACGTATCGAATGTAAAGGAAGATAGGATTGAGGAAGGAATTCGTAAAGTAGTGGAGGAAATCAAACAAGTGGAACGTCTAAATTTTCAATTTAAAAAAGAATAAATTGAATTAGGAGGTTTGTTGTGAGACGCAAAATGATTCTCTTGTTTGTGTGTATCACTGCAATAATTGGAGCTATAGTTGTGACTAATTATTATAAAAAATATGATCAATGCATTGCAGTTGGTAAGTATTCAAGAGGTATTATCATAGGTCAAAATAACGAACCTATATTTAATGTGAAAATTTATGAAGGTTCTATTAAAGGTAAGGAACGCAGTATTTCAAATGCAGAAGGTGAATTTGAAATACTAGATGGAGTTTGTGGTGAGATTGTATTACAATTCGTTACTCCAGATGGAGAAATCTATACGAAGAAATATGATAGGAAGCATATACCAAAAGTTTAAAGCTTAAATAGAAACATAAAGGTGAATAAGATGAAACCATTACGGAGAAAAGTAGCAGTTGTGGCCGGAGCAATTATATATGTAACTGGATAATTATTTGTTTTTTAAGAGCACTCTTAGCAAAGGGTGCTCTTTTTCATCATAAATATTTACTTATCATCTTTTTAAAGTGATTTTTATCATAATTTACATATTGTGTAGCTGTATTTCGTATTGGATCTCCAGCGTAAAATCTTTCGTATAATTCGTGTCTTGATCCTAACGGGCTTCCAATAATATCCCAGGCTAACTTAAATAATTTTGTGCGTTGTTCGGCATCTATATTTGTTCCTTTAAAGTGCTTTTTTAATAAATCAGCTATTGGACTCTGGAAATCAATCGAGCTTGAAGGAAGTTGAATGAAGCCACCTGCTCCAATTAATTGTAAAATTTCTATTGCACGGGGATAATATTTAGAACCAAGATTCCTTGCAGTTTCGATATATTTAAAGTTTGGTAAATAAGTTTTTGTTTCATTTGTAGTACCTTCAACTTCTGCAGCAATTAAAAGTGCGCGAATTGTTTCGATTTGCATAATTAATTCTCCAAGTTTTTCTTGAACATGCAAATAAGTGTGAGCTCCAATTGCTTCAGCAATTTCAAAAGCAATCGCAGTTATAAATTCTAGCTTTATTAGTAATCGTACTATAGCTTGATGATAAGCTAAACTACTAGAAGCTGTATCTGATTTTATAGCCCAAATTGCTTCTGGATTGTTATAAAGTAAAACACGTTCCCAAGGGACAAATACATTATCGAAGATTAATAGTGCATCCATTTCATCATACTGTGAGCTAATAGGGGAATCAACTGTGCTTGAAGTTGTATTCGCATATGGTTCTCTACAAACCATATGTAATCCTGGAGAATTGGCTGCCACGATAAGAAAGTGAGCTAAATCTTTTTGAGCGTCAGTGAGTTTTGTTAATGGGTAGATTAATAAATCATTTGAATAAGGAGAAGCAGTTCCTATCATTTTCGCACCACTTAAATAAATTCCATCAGAAGTTTCCTTTGTAACTCTTAGCAACCCTAAGTCATTTGCATTTAACATTGATTCTGTTGAGCGATTTATTTGTGGATCACGTTGGACTACACTTAAAAACAAGTGATTATCCCTAGCTTTTTCGTAATAAGATGCGATTTTATCTGGAAACTGTGCATCGAACTTTTTATAAAAATCTCTTGATACGTACCAGCCAGTAAGTCTCGATCTTGCGTAATCAGATAGTCTACTCATTACACCGTCTGTAGCATAACTCCATGTTTCAAATGCAGTTCTTCTCATTAATAATTCATTATAGGAATTGGGAACTAAAAATGATTTATGAACAAAGTCTTTCGTTTTTGGGCTCACATATCCAATAGAATCTCTCTGTTTGGGATCATCAAATAACGAAAATAAATTAGAAATGGTACATAGTGTCCCCGCAAAATTGTTGTCTGTAGTTACATCTACTTTTTTTCCATAGAGCCAAACATTTCGACCATCTTGTAAGCTCTTTATATAGTGATCCTTTAAATTTTGCATATTTCCTCCTTTTAAAGATTACTCATATATTTGTACATCTTTTAATGGTGGTGAATATACGTGGAATGTTATTGCTGTTGAATCTGTAGCATTATACATTTTATGCACAGTATCTTTTTTTACGGTGAAAATATTTCCCTCTGTAAACTCTTCAATCCGTTCGCTATTTTTTTCGTACGTAATATTTTGTAGCGTACCATTGACTATTAATATACATCCTATAGATATTCCGTGATCATGAATGAGAGTCTTTGCTTTGCTAGGGAAATTTAATACTAAAATCTCCACAAATTCAGACGTATAGATAACATTTCTTCCGTATTCAAGGTTAATTGGTGAAGTAATAAAAGGAGATATTTTATGAAGTGTAATATTTAATGATTGAATAGCGGATATTAGATTGGCCGTATCGTAGTCACATAAGTTATGAAACGCTTTTTTTATGTTATGAATCAATTGCATGTAAAACTTCCTCCTAAGCATGTACATTAAAAGAAAAAGTAATTTAATATTATATAGAGCGTAGTGAATTATATAATATTGTATTGAAACATTAAAAAAAAGTGACTTCTTTTACTTAGGAAAATTGTTTAATTTGAAAATTATGGTAATTAATTCCGTTAACATGATATGCTTAAACTATATACTTTTTTATTGGAAAGGTGATGAAATAAATGGCAGTTCTTTTAGTGGAAAATCTATATCAAATGTCTATTGTTTTACTAATCTTATGTTCATTTTGTTTTTATAGATATTTAAAGAAAATAAAAAGGGAAAGAAAACTTACAGGTTTTGAAATTACGATGTATATCGTGACGCAAATTGCGTATTTCATTTGGGCGGCAACAACTTTTTTGAAAATGTTATCAGAATAGTTAATGTATGGTTAATTGTTTATTAGGTGCTGGGCAGAAATGTACGGTAAACAAAGGCAAAGGACAAAGATAGGCTTATAGATTAGGTAAATAAATATAGTCGGTATCTAGATCGATTACAATATCACTTATAATGTCTTTACAAAAAGAGCGGGGAATACGTTCATAATTATGTCGAACACAAAACAGATCGATGACACCACCGTTAGAAATCCCCTCATGTTTTACATTCAAATACATCCTTTTTAATTTCGTAATTGAAACGCATTGTCCAGCTACATACTCATTTATACCATATCGATCAAATTCAATTATCATGTTATCACTGTTGGGTGCTAGCCAACGTTATAGCTTAAATTTTAGATGGATTTATTATACATTGTTTGAAATTGAGTGAGAATATATTTTTATAAAATGAGAGGGTTATAAATGGAACAAAATAAGTTAGTTTTAGAAGGACCCAAACTGCTTAAGTGGGAAACGTGTAAAATTAAGCCTATACAGGATGATAAAATTATCGTTAAAACAATTGCTGGTGCAATAAGTATTGGAGCAGAGTTACCACAGTATAATGGATCCGATGTTACAGATACACATCCTATTTATCCAAGAAAAACTGGATATGAAAGTTACGGTGAAGTGATTCAAGTTGGTAATAAAGTAAAGAATTTAAACATAGGCGATAAAGTAGTTTCTTTTTATGGACATGAAACGATAGGAGTAGTTAAGGGGTATAAAGTAATTCGAGTACCTAGTTATATAAAACCTAAAGTAGCTTTATTATCTATTCTTTCGTGTGATGCTGCTAAAGGTATATTGAAACTAAATCCGCGACAGGATGAAAAGGTACTTATAACTGGAATGGGAGTAATTGGTTTACTCGCTTGTTATTTCTTAAAATACTATGTAGGCATTGAGCACGTGGATGTTGTTGAACCTAATAAAAATAGAAGAGATTTTGTAAAGAAGTTTGGTGCGAAAAACATATATGCTTCAGAAGAACAAATAATAGAAACATATAATTACGGTTTCGAATGTTCTGCTACAAATAGCGGATTTCATACATTACAAAAAGCACTTAAAACTAATGGACAAATATGTATACTTTCTGATGGTAATATTGAAGAACTAACATTAACCGCCAATTTTTATCAGAAAGAATTGCAAATTATTGGTTCAAGTGATGGATATGATTATCAAAAACATGCAGATTGGTTCTTTAATCAAATAGAACAAACCCCATGGATAGAAGAGATTTTTCAACATGAAATACAGTATACTTCACTCATACAATGCTTTGCAGAATTGAGTTTAGGGATTATTAAGCCATTAAAAGTATTTGTTTCATATGAATAACGAAAAAATAAGGGATATATGTCACACATCTTATATAAGTTTCGTCATATTTATGATTGCTAAATGAGGAGGAACTTATATGAAAATATTTGTGGCAGGTGCAACTGGTGTAATAGGGCGTTCTTTATTACCGATGTTAATAGAAGAAGGCCATACAGTATTTGCAATGATTCGTAATGAATCGCAAGTAGAGAAAATGAAAAAAGTTGGTGCTATCCCAGTAATAGCTAATATATTTAATCGACAGGCTGTATTTTCTGTATTAAAAGAAACAACTCCCGATGTAGTGATTCATCAATTAACTTCATTATCTACGTGGAATTTTGAGGATAATGCCAAAATTAGAATCGAAGGTACTCGTAACCTTGTTGATGCAGCTAAAAATGTAGAGGTAAAGAAAATGATTGCCCAAAGTATTTCATGGGCGTATGAACCAGGCGATTCATTTGCGACAGAAAAAGATTCACTAGATATTACTGCTACCATGCCTCGGCAGCTGACTATTAATGGCATATTAAAATTAGAAGAGGCTGTTTCTGAGTTGCCAGAAGCGGTTATACTTCGTTACGGTACGCTATATGGTCCAGGTACATGGTATGCGGAAAACGAATTAATTGCAAATCAAGTTCGTAATAATGAAATTATCGCATCAGACGGGATAAGCTCGTTTATACATGTTGAAGATGCCGCTAGAGCAGCTATGTTAGCTCTTTATTGGCCGACGGGAACCGCAAATATTGTAGATGACTTTCCAGCAACAAGTAAAGAGTGGTTACCGATATATGCAGCTGCATTAGGAGCGCCTAAGCCTAAAGTTCAAGGTGGAAAAAATAGTTGGGAAAGAGGAGCTTTAAATAATAAAGCGCGTAAAGAGTATGGGTGGAAGCCTTTATTTCCATCATGGGCTGAAGGGTTTAAAAACTTGGTAAGTATGTAAAATACAACTTTAATGGGAATGCTAGTAACATTCACCATTAAAGGATTGGGCTATTATGAATATGATTTTTGAAAGCATTATTTTAATTCTGACTGGGATTATTGCATTAAAAATGACAGGTAGTAAATCTGTTAGCCAAATGACAAGAGCTGAAATTATTATAGTAGTATCAATTGCACGTATTATTGTGGAGCCTGTATTAAGTAGGAAAGTAGGCCCATCTATATTTGCAGCTGTAATATTTGCAGGCGTCCTTCTTATCATTCATTTCTTTGAATTGAAATCAAAGAAGATGGAACAATTCCTAAATGGCAGTAGCATTATAGTAGTAGAAAATGGAGAGATTGTAAAAGAGAATTTGATGAAGGCGAAAATGTCGGAACAACAACTTTATATGCAATTAAGAGAAAAAGGGATTCATGATTTAAAGAGTTTACAGCAAGTTACAGCTGAACCGAATGGGCGTATTGGTTATCAATTAATAGAGAAAGCTCAACCAATCACTTTAGAAGTGTTAGAAAAAGTAATAGATCAGTACAGTACAAAAAGATAATTTCTTTTGAGAAAAGCCAATACTACAACGGAAGTATTGGCTTTTTTTATTTTTCTACTAACGTAGGGATTAATAAAATAAGGTGGGGTTTAAAGCAATCGTTATAATAGATATAGACTTATAATTATGCTATATTCAATGGACCTAAAGTGAATGTGGTAAAAAATTTAATTTGGTATAGGTAGCTGCAGCACTAAAATTTATAAGTTTTTAATGTGATACTAAAAACAGGATTAGAACAAGGAGATAAAAACATAATGGAATTTTGGGAATCAAGTTTTATTGAGAAACAAACGATGTGGGGATTTGAACCTACAGAATCTGCAATTTTGACAAAGGATTTTTTCCTAGAAAAGAACGTTAAAGATATATTAGTTCCAGGTATTGGATATGGCAGAAATGCAAAGGTGTTTATCGATAATGATATAAATGTAACAGGGATTGAAATTTCAAAAACAGCTATTGATTTAGCGAAACAAAACGGATTAGAAGATATTAGTATATATCACGGCTCGGTAAACGAAATGCCTTTTGATAATAAATCTTATGATGGGATATTTAGTCATGCTCTTCTTCATTTGTTAAGTGAGAAGGAAAGAGTGACATTTATTAAAGAATGTTATAATCAGTTAAAACCTGGTGGATATATGGTTTTTACAACTGTTTCTAAAAAAGCTCCAATGTACGGAAAAGGAAAACAGTTGGATCAAGATTATTATGAGATAATGGAAGGCGTAAAAATGTTCTTCTATGATTCTAAATCTATAAAAAAAGATTTTAATCAATATGGATTAGTACAAGTTTCGGAAATTGATGAACCAAATAAGAACATGGCAAATAAACCTTCAATCAACTTTTTAACGATAAAATGTAAGAAAGAACGATAACGAAAAGTTATTAAGAATGATTAAATATGTTTATATATTGATTATGCACAAATAAAAAGGACAAGCATATAATAGAAATACCTATTAACTTTAAGTAACCGTAACTTTCGTTAATAGGGTATCTCAAAATCCCCAAAAGAGCACTTGCGGAAACAAGTGCTCTTTTATTTTTTGTTTATTTAAGATGAATAAATTTCGTTCAACTAATATGGGATTTTAAGCCATTATTTTATATAAAGTGGTAAAATAAATAGGGGGAATGTGTAAGGGGGCGGGAGATTTGAAACTAAAAGAGCTGGCGAATTTGTTATTGGTTAAAGAAACTATTGGCGATATGAATGTAAAAATTACGGGATTAGAAATGGATTCTAGAAAGATAACTAATGGAAATTTATTTATATGTGTATCAGGTATCGATGGTTTTCTTGAAGATCGACATCAATTTGTTGAGGATGCAGTGAATAATGGTGCTGTAGCACTAATTGTAGAAAGAGATGTAAATATTGAGATACCTAAAATAATTGTTAAAGATGCTAGGTATGCAATGGCAGTTATTGCGTCACATTTCTATGGTTATCCATCTAATAAAATGAAGTTAATTGGAATTACAGGTACAAATGGGAAAACAACTACTTCCTATTTACTTGAAAAAATTTTAAGTGATTATGGATATCATACGGGGCTTATGGGGAATAACGGAGTGAAAGTTGGTTCAAAATGGTATCCTACTGATATTAATACGCAAGAACCTCCAACACTTCAACGGAATTTGCAAATGATGAAAAATCAAAATGCAGATTATTGTGTTATGGAAGTTACGTCACAAGGTTTACATATGGAAAGAGTTAAAGGGTGTAACTTTAAAATAGCTGTTTTCACAAATTTAACGCAAGATCATTTGGATTATCATGGTACATTTGATGAATATAAGCATGTAAAAGGTCTTCTTTTTTCAAGATTAGGAAATGATTTGACTATTACAGATAAAAAAATTGCTGTATTGAATGCAGACGATACAACAGTCGAATACTTTAAAAAAATTACTCCAGCTGAGGTTATCACATATGGGATACATAATGGAGCAGATGTTCAAGCGAAGAACATAACTTTAAGTGCAAAAGGAATTCGTTTTTTAGTTTCATCCTTTAATGGAGAAATAGAGGTTAGCCTTAATCTTGTTGGTCGTTTTAATGTTTATAATGCATTAGCAGCAATAACAGTTGGAATGGTTGAAGGTATTCCACTTACAAACATTAGTAATAGCTTAACTAACTTAAAGAGTATTGAAGGTAGAATGGAAATCATAGATGAAAATCAAGATTTTCTTGTAATAGTGGACTATGCTCATACACCGGATGCGTTAGAAAATGTTCTTTCTACAATTAGCGAGTTTTCAACAGGTAAAGTTATTACTGTTTTCGGTTGTGGTGGAGATAGAGACACAAAAAAACGATCTATAATGGGCGGAATTGCTGGAAGTTATAGCGATTTTGTTTTTATTACTTCTGACAATCCACGTTCGGAAGATCCACAGGCAATAATGAAAGATATTGAAAAAGGATTTTTGCAAAATAATAATTTGAATTATAAAGTAGAAGAAAATCGTGAACTTGCAATAAATCACGCAATAAACATGGCATCTTCTAATGATATTGTTTTGATTGCAGGGAAAGGGCATGAAACGTATCAAATTTTAAAAGATTCAACTATTCATTTTGATGATAAAGAAAAAGCTCGACAAGCAATTATTAATAAACGAATGGATTCAATTAATAGCTGAATAGTATTTCTAATAAAAATAATGTTTTAAATGAAGTAATAACGAAGCAATTTTTTGAAGAATTTACAATTGAAAGGTAAGGATGTTTCTCTGAATATATGAGGGAAAAACCTTACCTTTTATAGTTTTATTTCTTAAAAACAAATGTTATAGCATTTGTTTTTAATTGAATATGCCTTTTATCGCGAACAATATTATAGACTAATTCTTTTATTTCAACTTTAATTTCTTTCCATTCCTTATAAATACTTTTTAATAGATGTATCAAATCATCGGTAGGGAGATTAATTTCAATTAAAGCATCTAATTCTTCATTTGTATGTAAGTCAATTTCTTGTATGTTCGAGTTAATAATTAAACAATTTATACCGCCGCTTTTTGTACCTTCTTTCATGGAATGGAGCACGTGTTTTAATTCTTCTTCTGATTGAACATGCTCTAAACTTGATACTGCAACGATATAATCATAAGTATTAGGTTGGATGTAGTAGTTTTCAATTGCTGCTTGTTCTGTTTTAATATTATTAATTACGCCATATTCTTTACTATAAGTTTGTAATTTTGTTAAAGCAGAATCAAGTAAATCCACACATGTAACAGTACCACTAGAGTTTTGAATCTTTTGGGCAATTGGAATACTATTTCTTCCAACGCCAGAGCCGAGATCAAGTACTTGCATGTTGTTTTGTCCTTCAAAGTAATCCATTAAATCCATAACTGTTTTAACCGGTTTGTACAGCCAAGAACCAGTTTCAAATAGTTTATATTGTTCATAACAAAGGTCGTGATATTTCTTTTCTTCTTGTCTTATGTAATCGATACGATTCATAGTGTTTCAGCTCCAATACTTTCATTGCAACATGATCCTTCAGTTGAAAATTATTGAAAAAGGTATAAACCTCACTTTTAGTGATATTTATATAATTCGATAAAAATTCAGAAAAACCTTTTATTAATAATATATGGATATAGGAAAGAAGCCTTCTCAAGTTGCTTGATGATAGGTTATAAGTACGAGGAGGAAAATGCATATGATGTTTTATGAGATTGTTTGCTTTTCTTGTAAAAATATATTTCGTGTTTATGAAGATAGTGAAAAATATAAGCGATTTAAAGAGAAACCAAAAGGGGTATATTGCTGTGATGAGTGTAGTCACAAAATTCAATTAGAAGCTATAAAGAATTTTTTTAGATAATTATAGGATCTTAATTTAGAAAAGTATATCGAAAAATCCATCACATTATTAGACTACTAGAACTTAGTTAAAAATAACGCAAGTACCCAAAATTCTAAGTACTTGCGTTGCAAATTTTACTACCGTGAATACAATTTCGGACATTCGTCACCACTAGGTTCATAAAAACAATGACTTTTAAACTGTCCTACAAACGGCTGATTATACCACTCAGGCGGACAAGCTCCAACTGGACGGAAATACCAAAGAGCCCATCTTGCTGGCCAGCGCCACTCACCTTGTAAAACTTTTCGTGCGATTTCTTTTTCTGATTCACGAGCCCGTTGATAAAAATATCCGTATTGCACTGCTTCGAATCCACCAGGGCTTTGATATACAGCGTCACGTACAGAACGAAGTTGTTTAAAATCTAAGCAATCACAAAATACACGATTTACTACTACGCAGCCAACGAGTTGTTCACCTTGTCGACCTTCGCCTTCAGCTTCAGCACGCATTAAACGAGCTAGTAAATCAACATCGCTTTCGTTATATGGAATAAGGGGCATAGTGATACCACCTTTCTTTACCTGTTATAGTAAAGAGTGTATGTATGAAAATAAGCTAAGTGCTTTTCTATATGTAAATTTATTAATTATTAAAAGGAGCTTTTATGAAAAAAAGCTAATTAGTAATTGTAGACTAATATAAAGAGGAGAGATAATATGTATCGAATTCAGAAAGAACATATCATTTATGCAATGTCACCAGAAAATAAACCATGTATGGAAGTAGAAATTGGGAGTCGTCTTATATTTGAAACATATGATTGCTTTGAAAATCAAATTGATTCTGAAGATGTTGTGTTTCAAGAATTAGATTGGAACCGGATTAATCCAGCGACTGGTCCGGTATATATTAATGGTGCAGAACCTGGTGATATATTAGTTGTAACGATTGAAGAGATAAAAATTGCAGAGAAAGGCGTTTTAACTACAGGTGCGAATCTTGGTGTAATGGGTGAAGAGCTACATGAAAATACAGTGAAAATTGTCTCAGTACATAATGAACATGTTTTGTTTTCAAATGAACTACAAATCCCGATTAATCCAATGATCGGTGTAATTGGTACTGCGCCGAAAGAAGAGAGCATTTCATGTGGCACACCGCATGATCACGGTGGGAATATGGATTGTAAAGAGATAAAAGAAGGGACAACATTATTATTACCTGTAAATGTTCCTGGTGCTCTATTAGCATTAGGTGATTTACACGCAGCGATGGGTGATGGTGAAATTGGTGTTAGTGGAGTAGAGGTTGCTGGTGAGGTAACCGTAACAGTCCAAATTATAAAAGGGAAAAAATGGCCACTACCAATGGCTATTCAAAAAGAAAAAGTAATGACGATTGCTTCAGAAAAATTGCTAGATGATGCAGCGAATCGTGCTGTACGTAATATGGTGACATTTTTACATGAAGAATTAGAAATGTCTAAAGCTGATGCAACACTTTTATTATCAGCTGCCGGCAATTTAAAAGTTTGTCAAGTGGTTGATCCGCTGAAGACTGCTCGAATGGAATTAGGGATGAATTATGTGGAGAAATTGGGGTTTACTATGAGTGAATTCCATATTAAATAAGAAATGATAGAAGAAGGATGCTTTTGTATAAAAGTATCTTTTTTGATTTACGGATTATATAAAAAAAGGTAGTATTTATTTTATATAGTTGAATATAAGATTGTGGGTCGAAAAAGGAGTAAACACATGGTTAAAATTATGATTGTAGAAGACGATATGAAAATTGCAGAACTATTATCAACACACGTTGCGAAATATGGGTATGAAGGAATTATTGTATCGGATTTTCATAATGTATTAAATATTTTTTTAGAAGAACAACCAGAGTTAGTTTTATTAGATATTAATTTACCGAGTTTTGATGGGTACTATTGGTGTCGTCAAATTCGCGGAGTTTCTACATGTCCGATATTATTTATTTCAGCTCGTGAAGGTACGATGGATCAAGTCATGGCGCTAGAAAACGGTGGCGATGATTTCATTTCAAAGCCATTCCATTACGAAGTTGTAATGGCTAAAATTCGAAGTCATTTAAGGCGTGCTTACGGAGATTATGCACCGAAAGTAGAAGAACGGATGGTTGAGCAACAGGGTCTTTGTTTATATCCTGAAAGGCTTGTATTGAAGCTTAAGAATCAAGAAATTGATGTAACGAGAAATGAAGCTATTTTATTAGAAATGTTAATGAAAAATTATCCGCGTGTTGTGAGTAGAGAAGTGTTATTAAATAAATTATGGGATAGCGAATCCTATGTTGATGATAATACATTGAGTGTAAATACGACACGTGTTCGAAAAAAGTTAAAAACGTTACATATTGAGAATGCGATTGAAACAATTCGTAGTGTTGGATATAGATTGCATATTACTTGGGATACTGGTATGGAAAAATGATAAGGCTGTTTATACGTGATCATATACCACTTATTTGCTTTACAGCAATCCAACTACTATCCATATTTCTCGTATATTGGTTTGATGGACATAAGCATATCGCGACGGCATTGTATGCAATGTTTTTAGGTGCCTTTTTTATGGTAGGCTATTTAGTATTTCGTTACTTTACTCATCGTACTTTCTATGAACGATTAGCAAACCCGATGCAATCTTTAGATGAATCGGTTCAAAAATCTGATTTTGCAGCTATATCTGCTGCTCTTCAAGACTTGCTTGAGGTACAATATCGCCATTATCAAAATCAACTCCAGATACAAGAGAGAAAAAATAATGATCATTTAACTTTTATGAATCAGTGGATTCATCAAATGAAAACACCTTTATCTGTAATAGAATTAATTACACAGGATGAAGTGGATCCACGTTTTGAAAGTATAAATGAGGAAACAGATAGGCTGAAAAAGGGATTAGAGATGGCACTGTATGTCGCACGTTTAGAAGCATTTACACAAGATTTTTATGTGGAAAGAGTACAATTACATAAAATAGTGAATGATTCTGTGCATGAACATAAACGCTTCTTTATCCGGAATTTTGTATATCCAGAGCTTAAAATTGATAAGGACATTACAGTAGAAAGTGATGCGAAATGGTTACAATTTTTAATTGGACAAATACTATCAAATGCGATTAAATATTCATCTGGTAGTAGAGAGAAGATTAAAGTAAGAGCTTGTAAGGAAGGTAATAATGTTATACTTGAAATTGCCGATAATGGTGTAGGAATACCGAAGCAAGATTTACCAAGAGTGTTTAAACCTTTCTTCACAGGAGAAAATGGTAGAGATTTTAAAGAATCAACTGGAATGGGGCTATATCTCGTATATGAAATTACGAAGCAATTAGGACATCGTGTAGAAATCCATTCAGAAGTTGGTAAAGGTACCGTTGTACGTATTAAATTTTAAATGTGTAAAATGACTAAGGCTAAAGAACTTTTGAAATAAGTTTTTTAGCCTTACTTTATATGGATTAAATGAAATGATATAAAAGACTGGTATGATTCTAATAAAAGGTCGTGTAAGTATGTGTAATGACACAATAATAAATAAGGCTGTTAAATGAGAGGGTTTTAATAATTTATTAATATATAAATAGTTTTTTATAAGAAAAAAGCTAGCTCTTTGAAAGAGCTAGCTTTATGAATTTTAATTAAGTAAACAAACTTAATAATTTATATCCAATTAATCCTAAAATAGTGATAGGAACCATCATTAAGAAAGAAGAAATTCGATTAGCATTAGAGCGTTCTAATACAAGAATCAAGATAATCCCGACTATGACTTCGGTATATCCAACAGGTAACATGTGATTATAGTCTTCAAAATTTAAAAGAATGTGAAGTCCATCTGTTACAAAAACTCCACCAATAAGTGCACTTCCTAATTTATGAAGTGGATTTGTAGTATCTTTCCATAGAAAACCTGCAATTCCAAAGATAGTTCCTCCAATGAATGCACATGTTATCCATACAGAAATAAAATAAATAGAATGAGATACATTTTTAAATATTATTGCATAACCATAGTAGCCTAGTACCATACCGAGTAGTGCAAGGATACCAGAAAGTATAGCTGTACGCTTAGAATAACTAAAGCTAGCCACAAAAAAGGATGGAACTAACCAAACGCTTCCTAGATTAGCTAATGAATTCCAATGTCCAGGAAGTATACCTTGCCCCAATTTAGTTAGTATACCAACAATTATTCCTACTATAATCGGGATGAGAACGATCCTTAAAATAATATTTAATTTTGTAATTTTTAATGTTTTGTCCATAAATTCAATCCTTATATTAATATTTTCTGTAAATATATAATATCTTAACGAGTGGAAATTTTCAATAAAATTTTATTGAAAAACAATAATTAATCATTGTATAACGGATAATTGGTCGTTGTTTTGACAAGTAGGAGAATACTAAAGCAAGTAGCACAAATAATTGCATTTACTCATACAGTACTATCATGGTACAATATGGTTATTAATGACGGAAAGGAATGATGGGTGGACGATGATTAACTAATCTTATTTTTAAATGTTGAAATTCAATAAATTTCAATTTCTAAAAAATAGGATTAGTCTGCCCAATTCCAAACAATGATTTTGCTATTTGATTTGCGTAATAGCTTATTTGGGTATAAATAATGTAATGACTAATCCTGCCAAATTTATTTGGGAGGATTTTTTTATTCTCCCTTAATGAAAGGGATCGGTATTTATGAAAGAACTATTAAAATTAAATGATGTTTATGTTGAAATAAAGGAAAATATGTTGTTAGAGAAAATGAATATGATAGTAAAACAAGGGGATGTTATCGGATTAATTGGTAAAAACGGTGCTGGTAAATCAACGTTACTTCAATTAATAAATGGGAAGATTGAACCTTCAAAAGGTACTGTTGAATGGATGCAAATGAATATGACAACAGCATATGTTGAGCAAGAAAAAGAATCTTTCGTTAGTAAGGATATAATTGCACAAGAAGCAGAACTTCTTGCGAAATGGGGCGTGCCAACGAACGACTTTCATACTTTAAGTGGTGGCGAAAAGCTAAAAGTACGATTAGCAAAAGGATTTGCTGAAAATCCCAATGTCCTAATATTAGACGAACCGACAAATCATTTAGATGAGATGAGTACGGAATTTCTCATTAAACAAATTAAAAATATGAAAGGTACAGTTATCGTCGTATCGCATGATCGATACTTTTTAGATGTTGTTGCAACTAGAATATGGTCAATTGAGGATAAGAAATTAATTGACCATAGCGGTAATTATACAAGTTATATGAAAGCACGTGAGCACAAAAGAATGACGCAGCAACGTGAATATGAAAAACAACAAAAAAAGATAGAACAAGTAGAAACTCATATAAAAGAATTAAGTTCATGGTCACAAAAGGCACATGCGCAGTCTACAAAACAAGAAGGAGTTAAAGAATTTTATCGTGTAAAAGCGAAGCGCATGGATGCACAAGTGAAGTCAAAACGAAAACGTCTCGAAAAAGAGTTAGAGAAAACGAAGGTAGAACGTGTGAAAGAGGAGTATTCAGTTGAATTCTCTATTCAAGCGAGTAAAAAAGTAGGGAAACGTTTCTTAGAAGTAAAACAATTGCGAAAAGAATTTAATAATCGGACATTATTTGAAAACATTAATTTTACAATTCAGCATGGTGAGAAGGTTGCGATTATTGGGCCGAATGGTAGCGGGAAAACAACTTTACTAAAGATGATTATGGGAACCGAAACTGCTGAAGGAGAGGTATGGATTTCACCATCAGCAAACATCGGTTATTTAACACAAGAAGTATTTGATTTACCACTTGATAAAACACCAGAAGATTTATTTTATAAAGAGACATTTGAAGAAAGAGGAAAAGTCCAAAATTTAATGAAACATTTAGGGTTCCAATCTTCCCAATGGAAAGAGCCGATTCGATATATGAGTATGGGTGAACGAGTAAAATGTAAGCTAATGGCTTATATTTTAGATGAAAAAGATGTACTTATTTTAGATGAACCTACGAATCACCTAGATCTTCCTTCACGTGAACAGCTTGAAAATACATTAGCTGAGTATAATGGAACGCTTGTTATCGTTTCTCACGATCGATATTTTTTGAAGAAAACAACTAATACAAAGTTTGTGTTTGTAAACAATACGATACAAAAGCAGTTAGAAGAACCTATTAAAACAAGAGATGAAATTGAAGAACTACGTTTAACGTTAGAAACGGAGAGACAAGAAGTATTAGGGAAATTAAGTTTTTTAACTTCTAAAGACAAAGAATATAAAGCACTGGATGAACGGTTTATAGAACTTACGAAGCAGATTAAGGAGCTATAATGTAAGTAAGGGGGATTAACATGGGAGAAGAGAGATTCACTAAGTTATTTAAAATAGATTGTGGAGATATATACCTGCAAGAGTTTACGATTAAAGATGCAGAGAGTATTTATAACATATCCAATCAACCGGAAATAGAAAAGTTTTTACCAGACTGGAAGTCAACGAAAGAACAAAGGATTAATTGGGTTGTAAATTATGAGATACCAGAAAATAAAGCGTTTCTTCATGCAGTGAGAACTACGACTAAAATAGATGATCACATATTAAAACTAGGAATATTTAAGAGAACCACAAATGAATTGATTGGATGGTGCTGCACAGGTATGAAAGGTGAACTCCCTGCACCGAATAGAGAAATTATGTATGCAGTTTCAAGCGAATATCATAATAATGGTTATGCAACGAAAGCGACTAAAGGACTGGTGGACTATTTGTTCGAAAAAACAACTGTAGATGTCCTTAACGCAATCGCTTTAATTAACAATGTAGCATCAAATAAAGTTATTGAAAAATGCGGATTTAGTTATAAGAACCAACAGAGGATAGAAAATCAAATATATAATCATTATATATTGAGAAAATCTGAGTGGATAAAAATGTAACTTTTAGAAGGAAAAGACCGATAAAGCAATCGGTCTTTTCTTATTTATATAATAAAGATTTATTATACATTGTATTTCCTACTACTATACAATTATTATAAGATAGTTATGCATTAATTTTAGTTTGAAATAGTTCTGTTGTCAGTTTTTTTAGAAATCTTACAAGCGTGTAAGATAAATGAAAGACGAATCAATATGAGCTATAAGACAATTCATTTACACTCTGTTATGAGACGTGCAAATGAAGGGAGAATATACATGGAAATTTTACATGCAAAAAGTATTAGTAAAGTATATAAAGGGAAAGTACCTTATAAAGCATTAGTTGATATTGATTTATCAATTCAAGAAGGTGAATTTGTAGGGATTATGGGGCCATCTGGTAGTGGGAAAACAACGTTATTAAATATGGTATCTACTATTGATTCTCCATCATCCGGAGAAATTTTAATAAATGGCACAAATCCTTTCCAATTATCATCAGAAGATTTAGCGTTATTCCGCAGAAAACAATTAGGATTTGTTTTTCAATCATTTAATCTTCTTAGCACACTTACTGTAAAAGAAAACATCGTATTGCCAATGACTTTAGATGGTGTTTCTGTGAAAGAAATGAACAAACGAGTGGAAGAAATTGCAGAGAAATTAAATATTACAGAAATTTTAAGTAAAAGAACGTTTGAAATATCAGGGGGACAAGCTCAAAGAACAGCAATCGCTCGCGCAATCGTTCATAAGCCACAATTATTACTTGCAGATGAACCTACAGGGAATTTAGACTCTAAATCTTCAAATGATGTAATGGAGATGTTAAATACTCTAAATAAGGAAGAAAAAGCTACGATGATGTTAGTTACTCATGATCCGTATGCAGCGAGTTTTTGCAGCCGAGTAATCTTTATTAAAGATGGTCAACTATATAACGAAATTTATTGTGGTGAAAGCAGACAAACTTTTTATCAAAAGATTATGGATGTCCTTTCTTTGTTAGGAGGGAAAAGGCATGACTTTTCGTCAGTTCGCATTTAATAATATTTTTCGTAATAAGCGTACATATGCAGGACATTTTTTAAGTAGTGCATTTTCAATTATGATTTTCTTTACGTATGCTCTTTTATTATTTCATCCCGATCTACAAGGGGAGTTGAAATCGACAAGTACAACAATAAGTACATTTGGTACATTAGGATTTAAAGTTTCGCAAGGTTTGATTTTTGTATTTTCATTTTTCTTTATTTTATATTCAGTTAGTTCGTTTTTAAAAACACGTAAGAAAGAATTTGGCATTTTAATGATGCAAGGTATGTCAATGAGACAGCTTAAGAAGTTATTGTTAATTGAAAATATGTTAATTGGACTTGGTTCCATTTGTATAGGTGTTCTAATTGGACTCATATTTTCTAAACTAGTTTTATTAATAAGTGCCAGTGTATTAATGATTAGCAATGGATTACCTTTTTATATACCAGTACAGGCTATAATATTAACAGTCATCACATTTCTTTTTTTATTTTTAATTGTTTCGCTAGTTACTTTTAAAATGATAAAAGTAACAGAGCTTGTGGAACTGATTCAAGCAGGGGAAAAGCCAAAACCTGAACCGAAATCGTCAATTTTATTATCACTTTTTTCTTTATTTAGTATAGGATATGGCTATATTTTAGTATTTCGCTTTATCCAAAGTTATAGTTTTATTACGCTCGGAATGGGTGTGCTTTTAGTAATTATAGGAACGTACTTTTTATATACACAGTGTAGCGTTTATATATTGTATCTTGCTAAAAGGAGAGAAACTTTCTTTTTAAAGAGAACAAATATACTAACATTTTCAGAATTAATTTATCGTATGAAAGATAATGCAACGATGTTTTTTATAGTATCTATTATTTCAGCAGTTGCTTTTACAGCAATTGGCACGACAGCTGCTCTTGGAAATAAAGATTTAGTAAGGATGACGAATCCGTATACATTACTATACATGGCTCCTGAAAACAATAAAATAGCGGATAAACATCTCTCTATTATAAAAAACCATCTGGCTGATGCTAATATTCCGTATCGAATGGCTTCATCTTCATATATATATACGGAAAGTAATGTATATGTAATGAAATTAAGTGAATATAACGAACTTGCGAGAGCACTAGGGTATCAACAAGAAACGATTGAAAAAGAAGATGAAATGTTATTAATTCCTGGAATGGTATCACAAAAACAAGAATTTAAAAATGGTGATTATAAGAAGAATATTGAAGTCCTTCAAGGCGATTGGACAAAGACATTTCATGTGAAAAAAACTGTCGATAATTTAGTTTTACCTCATGATACGGAAGGAATATATATTGCTATTCAAGATCATGTATATGATGGAATTCCACTTAATAGTGGTCCAGATAATGAAGATATTATTCAATATCGTACTTACGGATTTGTTGTAGACGATTGGATAAAAACGAAAGAGGTTTCAAACCAATTAAATAATATATTTAATCAAGATCCTAGAGATATACATTTTGAATTTAGAGCACTAACAATAGAGTTGCTAAGTGCAAAACAAACGAATGGATTATTACTTATGGCTAGTGTTTTAGTCGGAATTGTTTTCTTCACATTTGCTGCTAGTTTTATTTATTTCCGATTATATACTGATTTGGACCGCGATCAACAGCAGTATAAAATGATTTCGAAAATGGGGTTAAGTAAACGGGAGCTAAAGAAAGTCGTAACGAGACAGTTATTATTAATGTTCTTTTTACCAATTATCATTGCAGTAATACATACTGTAGTAGCTTATACAGCATTACAACAATTAGTCGATTTTTCTATTCTAAATAGCTCTATCGTCATTTTAATTTCCTTTATATGTATACAAGTTTTATATTTCTTTATAACTCGTTGGCGTTATTTACAAAAGCTTTATAAAACGATGGAACAATAGAGAATTTAAGCAAGTAAGCTTGCAGAAAAGCATGTATAAACCAATTTGAGTTATGAAAGGAACTGTAATGAAAAAAACATTATCTATTTTTATATTAAGTATATTATTGTTAATAAGTTTAAGCGCATGCTCTAAAAATGAAAATAGATTTCCAGCTAACGGTGTATTAATCATTGGAGATGAGAAGCATACTACAACAGTTATGAATCGTTATAAGGAAAATACGAAAGAACAGGAAGCTTTTTCTGTGAAAACAGGTAGAGTTGACCAAAAAAGGGTGCTGATATTAAATGAATCTACTGCAAAAGCGATGATTAAAGCAAATATTTTTCGTAAAAGAGATCATTCATCTCTTTCTAAGCCTTTAGATAAGTTGCCGAATTTCCCAAAAGAAAGTTCACTTTTATTTATAAATGAAGAAGAAAAGAATATAAAAAGTATTGAAATAGAAGGACGAAAAATACCTGTTACATATGATAGTGATGCTTGGCTTGGCAATACTCGTAACTATGGAGCAATATGGTGTGTAATTGTGATGAAAAATAGTGTGTATGAAGAGATAAAAGTAAATGAAATGACTATGCAACTTCTACATCTGAAAAATTCTTTAGGGGATGAAAAACCTAAAATGTCGACAGATAATACATTGGTTAATGAAAAGGTAAAAGTAAGAAAGTTAATTAGAGATTTTGAGGAAGAAGTATCAATTCAATTTGTTACGATTGCAGAATGATTATACAAAAAGAGTTCTAGGTCGATAAGAAGCTTATCAGCCTGGAACTCTTTTTAAGTATGAACCATTTACATAACTTCATTTAATCGAGTCTCACTCGTGTCTTCAATCGCATTTGAATTTTGAACTGAATTATTTTGAGCTTCTTTTTCTTTACGAACTTTTTGTAGCATTTCAAGGATGATCCATAAAGGAACACCTTTATCTTTTAACATTTTCCATAAATCTAATTCGTTAAATTTATGCTCAGGCTGTTTCATTTCTTTTTCGGATGAACGAATATCGAACTTGATAGGATCATTTACTTTCTTACTTTCAAGTTTAGTAGAAGAGATAGTATTATGCTCAATATTAGATGGAGTTATTTTAGTAGGTTGAGACAATGTATGAATATTTGATCCGATTTGCATGATTTTTCCTCCTTTGAAGCAATGAGATTAGTTTTCTTATGGTTTTTAAATCTTTTTAACATGAGGAAACTATATCTAATTATAAATTCAAATAAACAGATTTACAAGTTGTATTGTAAAAAGTAAATATTTATCAACATTTGTATATGTTTTCTATATATACAACGTATATAAAATACTTTACATTATGTTTAAGTTATTAAAGCATGCTGTAAAGTAAAAAAATGTAAACGTTTTATTAGGGGGAGGAAGTATGG
Organism: Bacillus sp. LSHTCR4; assembly: GCF_057197025.1. Taxonomy (NCBI): domain Bacteria; kingdom Bacillati; phylum Bacillota; class Bacilli; order Caryophanales; family Bacillaceae; genus Bacillus; species Bacillus sp. LSHTCR4. Next base: position 1,572,711 of record NZ_JBXUNO010000001.1, read on the forward strand.
GGAAGTTATTTTTAAAAATATGTTTTTTTGCATTGATGACTGTATGTTCATTCGCCACGAAAGTAATTTACGCTGAAGAGAGTCAACAAAATAATTATCCGATCATTTTAGTAAACGGATTTGCCGGATGGGGTAGAGAGGAAATGCTAGGGGTTAAATATTGGGGTGGTGTGCATGATATACAGGAAGATTTGAAACGCAATGGTTATACAGTTCATACCGCAGCTGTTGGACCAGTTTCTAGTAACTGGGACCGTGCATGTGAATTATATGCCCAAATTAACGGTGGAACAGTAGACTACGGTGCCGCACATGCTGAGAAACATGGACATAATCGTTTTGGCAGAACTTATAGTGGTTTTGCGCCGAATTGGAGTGAAACAAATAAAGTTCATTTAGTTGGGCATAGCATGGGTGGGCAAACGATTAGAACATTAGTACAGCTATTAAAAGAAGGCAGTTTTGAAGAAAAAAATTATGTGAAAAATCACCCAAACACCAAAATATCACAACTATTTGAGGGCGAGAAATCATATGTTCATAGTGTTACAACATTAGCAACCCCTCACAACGGTACAACACTTGCGGATGGTAGTCTTCTACTACCGTTCGTTAAAGATTTACTCATTACAGCTGCAAGTTTAGGAGGAAACAGTAATTTATCATTATATGATTTCAAATTGGATCAATGGGGGTTAAAGAAGAATGCTGGAGAGTCCTCTTTACAATATACTGATCGTATTTTAAATAGTTCAATTTGGAAAAATACAAAAGATATAAGTCAATGGGATTTAAGTACTGATGGTGCAAAGGAGTTAAATACTTGGGTAAAGACGCAACCGAATGTGTATTACTTATCCTATAGTGGACATGCATCACAAGCGGCACCTATAACAGGTTTACATTTGCCTCATATAACGATGAATAAAGTGTTAATGGGGAATGCATTTTTCTTAGGCTCTTATGCGAGATATGAAGAAAACCGCCCATTAATTAATACTTCTTGGTGGCAAAATGATGGTGTAGTAAATACAAATTCTATGATTGCACCATCATCTAATGCAACTGTAAATAATAATGAGTCATTACAGATTGGAAAATGGAATCATATCGAAATGAAAGCAAATTGGGACCATCTCGACATGGTGGGATTAAGTATTTCAGACACGTTAGGTTTTTCTAACATTCAAGAGTTTTATAGAACAATTGCTGAAAAGCTATCACTTTTACCGAAATAGGTAATAATAAAGCGCTCTCGATGGAATTCGGGGGCGCTTTATATTATATTGAAAGAGGGATTTGGTAGAAAAATATGGGGGGATATTATGAAAATTAAAGTTGTATTATCAGGATATGGAACAGTAGGAAGAGAGTTTATAAAATTACTACATGAAAAATATTCATATATATATGAAACATATGGTATAGAGTTAGTTGTAAGTGGCGTATTAGGTAGAAATGTTGCAATACATAATGAGGATGGGTTATCTATTCAGGACTTATTAACGTATGGTAGCAGTAGCGCAGCAATTGAGAAGTATATAGAATATCATCCGGAGGAACGTGCAACAGATAACATAAGTGGTACAGTGCTGGTAGAATCAACAGTTACAAACCTTAAAGATGGAAATCCAGGGAAACAATATATAAAACAAGCGATTGAAAAACAAATGGATATAGTAGCAATTTCAAAAGGTGCGCTTGTTACAAACTGGAGAGAAATAAATGAAGCAGCAAGAATCGCAAATGTACGAATTCGATACAGTGGTGCAACTGCTGCGGCATTACCGACACTTGATATTGGGCAATTTAGTTTAGCGGGTTGCCATATTGAAAAAATAGAAGGAATATTAAACGGGACTACAAATTATATTCTTTCGAAAATGAATGAGGAAGATATTACGTTTGAAGAAGCACTGAAAGAAGCGCAAGGCAAAGGAATTGCTGAAACGAACCCAACATTAGATGTAAGTGGTTCTGATAGTGCGTGTAAATTGTTACTCTTGACAAACAGTTTAATGGGAGCAGAGAATATGCTTACCGATATACATATAAAAGGAATCGAACATGTTACAAAACAAGAAATTCAAAATGCTAAGGAACAAAATAAATATATTAAATTAATTGCTTCAGCAAATAAGGATAAGTATGGTAACGTGGTTCTTAATGTAGAACCGTCCGAAATAGACAGAGATCATCCGCTAGCAAAAGTAAATGGGGCGGAAAAAGGGATTACGTTCTTTACAGATACGATGGGGCAAGTTACTACAATTGGTGGTGCTTCTAATCCGCGAGGTGCTGCAGCTGCAGCTTTAAAAGATATAATTAACTTATATCGTAAAGATTTGTCACGTATGAACAGGTAGTAAAATTACCAATTGATTAAAGTTTCACTTTATAAAACCGTACCGCCCTTAATAAAAAATACATATGTAGTGGACCTTTTGAGAATGAAATAAATATGCAAAAATGATTGCAGGGGGTAAGGAATTGTTTAAAGATTTTAAAGTTGTGAAAGATCGTCCCGTTTATATTCAATTGAAAGATTATTTGAAAAAGATGATTATGAAAGGGCATTTGCTCGGGGATCAAAAAATCCCTTCAACAAGGGAACTAAGCGAATTACTAAGTGTGAGCAGAAATACTGTACTCGCTGCTTATGCCGATTTAGAGCAAGAAGGACTCATTTATGCAGTTAAAGGAAAAGGAAATTTTGTTGCGAAGGTTGATATTTCAAACACTTCGTCTGTTGAAATAGATTGGAAAAATAAACTTAATACAGTTACCTTATTAGCGGATGAATTAGATTTAATGAAACATGGTGTCCGCTGGGAAAAAGGAATGATTGTTTTTAATAGCATTGCTCCGGACGAAAAGCTATTTGACGTGGAAAATTTCAAAAGAGCTTTTCTTACTCGTATGTCCATTGAAGGTGATGTCGTATTAAACTACGGCTACGCAAAAGGTTATAGACCGTTAATGAACTATCTACTTCATTATATGGAAATGAAAGGTGTAGATATTTCAAATAAAGATATATTAATTACAAATGGATTTACCGAAGGATTGGATATTGTACTTTCCTCATTATCGAAGAAATCAGGGCGGGTTATTTGTGAGAATCCAACTCATCATGCTGCGTTGAAGCTTTTCCGTTTACATGGACTTGAAGTGCATGGAATAAATATGAATGAAGATGGCATTGATACGAATGAAGTAGAAAAAAGTTTGCGTAAAAAGGATTTTGATTTCGCGTATTTAATTCCTTCTTATCATAATCCAACTGGTATTGTCACGAGTTCGGAGAAAAGAACGGAACTGATGAGATTATTTTCAAAATATAAAATTCCTATTATAGAAGATGGATTTAATGAAGAACTACGTTATTCAGGTTCACATTTAGCACCATTATTAACTTTTGCTGGTGCTGGTAATAATGTGATTTATATTAGTAGCTTTTCGAAGGTACTTTTCCCTGGTTTACGTGTAGGATGGATTATTGCAGATAAAGAACTAATTCATCATTTAGAAAGTGTAAAAAGAGCAAGAACGATTCACACTTCTACGTTAGATCAAGCTGTTCTATTTCAATATTTACATGAAGGATATTTTGAAAAATATTTAAAAAAGGCAAGATCAGTTTATAAGAAAAAATATGAGTTAGCTGTTGGGGCATGTAACGAGTACATTCCGTTTCAAAGAATGACCGGTGATGGTGGCCTCCATTTATTTATAGAGTTAGAAGAAAAAATTCATGCCCGTACGCTTTTGCAAAAGTGTTATGAGCAAGGGGTTACTTTTTCTCCTGGAGATGTGTTTTATTCTGATGGAGGAGGAGCAACCACTTTTCGATTAGGATTTTCACGCCTGAAAGAAGAAGAAATAGTTCGTGGAATCAAAATAATCGGTGATACAATAAAAAACGAAATTTGGAGTTGAGGAAATGAGAATTGGCGTTATTATGGGAGGAGTATCCTCTGAAAAACAAGTATCAATTATGACTGGAAATGAAATGATTGCAAATTTAGATAAAAATAAATATGAGATAGTACCAATTACGTTAAATGAAAAAATGGATTTAATTGAAAAAGCAAAAGACATTGATTTTGCGTTGCTCGCATTACACGGAAAATACGGAGAAGACGGGACTGTTCAAGGAACGCTTGAAAGTTTAGGTATTCCGTATAGCGGGAGCAATATGTTATCTAGCGGTATATGTATGGATAAAAATATTTCGAAAAAGATTTTACGTTATGAAGGAATAGAAACACCAGATTGGATTGAACTTACAAAAATGGAGGATCTAAATCTTGATGAGTTAGATAAGTTAGGATTTCCATTAGTGGTAAAACCAAACTCTGGTGGCTCGAGTGTTGGGGTGAAAATTGTCTATGATAAAGACGAATTAATTTCAATGCTAGAAACTGTGTTTGAATGGGATTCTGAAGTAGTAATAGAGAAATATATAAAAGGTGATGAGATTACATGTTCCATTTTTGATGGTAAACAGTTACCTATTATTTCAATTCGACATGCAGCGGAGTTCTTTGATTACAATGCGAAATATGATGATGCAGGTACTATTGAAGAAGTTATTGAACTTCCAGCTGAATTAAAAGAACGTGTAAACAAAGCGTCACTGGCTTGCTATAAAGCATTAAAATGTAGTGTTTATGCAAGAGTTGATATGATGGTGAAAGACGGTATTCCATATGTAATGGAGGTTAATACATTACCAGGGATGACACAAGCAAGTCTACTACCAAAAAGTGCAGATGCAGCGGATATTCATTATAGCAAACTATTAGATATGATTATTGAAACTTCATTAAGAGTAAGGGAAGAAGAAGGGTTTTAAGTAGCATATCATGAATACTTTTGACAGTAACATGAAGTGTGTTATGATGAATACAATACGATAATTAAATATTTATCCACTAGGGGGGCCTATTATAGGCTGAGATCAAATGGGAATTTGAGACTCTTAGTACCTGATCTGGTTAATGCCAGCGTAGGGAAGTGGAAAAGACATTGCTATTTTATGTATAAATACTGTCAATTTCACTTTCTTTACGCCTGTAAAGAAAGTTTTTTTATTTTAAAGCGTTAATAGCTGTGGATAAATACTTAATACTTATATTAAATGAATTATTGGAGGAATTTAAATGAATTTTTCACAATTATTGCGTAAAGAAGTTGATTCAATTTGGGAAGCTAGTTTTCATCATCCTTTTGTAAAAAAACTTGGTGAAGGAACGTTAGATTTAGCTAGTTTTCGCTATTATGTGCTTCAAGATTCATATTATTTAAGTCACTTTGCTAGAGTACAAACATTAGGAGCTGCAAAAGCACTGGAATTAGAAACGACAGCTCGTATGGCACACCATGCCCAAAATACATATGAGGCGGAATTATCATTACATGAGAATTTTGCGAAGAAACTAGGAATAACACAAGAAGAAAAAGAAAATTTTATCCCTGCTCCAACTGCATACGCATATACTTCACATATGTATCGTGCTGCGTACGAAGGACATTTAGGAGATATCATTGCAGCAATTTTACCTTGCTATTGGTTATATTATGAAATTGGTGAGCGTTTAAAAGAGTGTCAGCCAGAAGAGAAAATTTATAACGATTGGATTTCTGCTTATGGATCCGATTGGTTCCGAACATTAGTTGAAGAGCAAATTGCACGGTTAGATACTATCGCTGAAAAAGTAACTGAATCAGACCGTAAGCGAATGAAACAACATTTTATTATTAGTAGTCAATATGAATATTCATTTTGGGATATGGCTTATACATTAGAAAAGTGGCCAGTGGATACAGATGTAAAAGATGTAATTGGATAATGAGTAGAGGTATTGCTATACACAGGTATGAATAATACCTATGTATATGATTTCACAAAAGAAGTTTGCCAAAAGACGCATCAACCTAAATGCGTCTTTTTCCAATTTATAAAAATGAGCCCATGGAAAAAATAACCTAAAAATAGGTGCATAAACAAGGTGCATCATCTAGTGATAAGTCATACTTTGTTGGTGTATGTATTGAACTTAGTTTATAGCGCTATTTCTACTTAGATTTAACGAACAGGGATATAAGCAAGCATCGATGAGGTTGTATTTTATAAACGGAGGTTATGAAAATGAATCAGTTTCAACAAGAACTACAAGCGTTAAGCCTTAATGATTACCGGTCTGGAGATATTGTGTATTGGGACCCGCAAAACCAATATCCATATTACTATATTGAAGATACTGCTCGTCGCTGTGGTGGTTGTGGTCGTTGCGGAGGTTGTGGCGGTCGTTGTGGTGGGTTCCGTTGTATTGGCTGCTTCGGTTGTTTTGGCTGTGGCGGCTGTGGCGGCTGTGGTACTTGTGGTGGTTGTTCTAATTGTTTTAGTGGTTTTAATGGTACTACTGATACAACTGGTACTATTGTAACATATGAATATTGATAAGAGAAAAAAGAATCCATTAGTGAAGCATTATATAATTTTTATTAAAGAATTTAATAAAAACACATGTAGCATTCAAGTGAAAGAATGATATTTAGATATTTAGGTGTAAATCAAGATGAGATAGATAAAGCAATGACTAGATTTAAAATCGAATCATTGCTTTTTTCTTATGTTTTTACCATCAAAAATCTGTCTAATTAAGGGATCAATTGTGGATTGATAAAGAAATTATTACAAATACGTAAGGTTAGTGTAATGTTAATCGATAGTAAATTAAGAGGATTAAGTGTATTTTAAATAGGATTAAAGAGTACTGTTTATCTATATAATATAAGATAAATAATATTTAATTAGGAAGTGTATTAAAATGATTGAATTTAAATCTATTATCCATTCGTACAAATTAAAGAGAAAAATAGCTAAAGATTTATACGGAAAAAGAGATGAATTGACACTGTTATTAAATGAATTTAATAATATGAAATGTACAGTAACATCTGAAAAAAAGAAAAATAATATATTATCTCATTTACAATTAATCTATCAAAATATGAAATTAGATAAGCAGTATCCTATTCCATTTGCTTTTAATAATAAATTATTGGAGCAATTAGAAAAAGAATCTCTACATACTATTGAAGATGGTGTAAGATGTCTACATTTCATGTTAGAGATGAATTATGAGAAAATAAAACAATATGGATCGAGTACAAGTAGGTCATTTGTTCCGTTATCACAGTCTTCCATTTGTCTTGCTGATTGTATTTGTTTTACAGGATTTGTATTAGGTTTACTAGGAGCAATTTCATTTGGAGGATTCATGTTATCTATATGTTCAATTACATAATGGTTGATATTTGTAAGGAGAGCACCGACTTAAGGTGTTCTTTTTTAGTTTTATTGTAAAACTATGGTATTAAAATAAAGATTTTAGGGTGCTGTATAAGCGATTAAATGTCATTCTTGATGAAAAAGATGCTCTTCGAAAAGAGTTAAGTATTGAAAATATTCGAGGTCCTCAAAAAATAAAAAGACTTACTTGCAAAAGAACATATCGCGGAAACAAAGTTACGTTTGGAAGCGGAAGATGCACTTAAACTCATGCAAAATCAGCTTCAATCTCGTGAGGAAGATTACAACTCGTTACTCAATGAATTTAATGCGATTGCGGAAAAGAACCACGAATTAGAGCGTGATTTTCAAAAGATGCATATCAATGTACGTGCCGCAGAAGAGACAACCGTATAAGAACGAGAACACAGTCTTGAGTTACAAGGTAGATCACAAGCGCTCGGTATAGTACTCAAAGCAGTCAGGGGGATGGTATGAAACTTACTAAAGAAGAACGAAAAGAGCTCACATACCAAATCGGTGACATTATCGAACAGAAATGTAAACGTTGTTATTGCAATCGTACATCAAACGAATGTTTAAGTGTGAATGAGTGTAAAGTATGCCCGATTGATGAAGAATTATGCCAGCTGGGTAGATATTTTGATACACAGCCGAAAAAGAATGGTGGACCAAGAAGGGAAGTGCCGAGTGGTTTAACACCTGAGGCTGTTAGGAATTTAAATATACAAGATATGCCGGTAGCCCCTCGTATATCGGGAAAAAGAAAAAGCAATGGAAAAGAGCGGGTATTTGGAAAGGGCCAACTGATATGAGAGAAATCAAAAGGGGTGGAGCGAATGTTTGAAATAGTTGATGTGAAAGCCATGACGGATGATGAGTTTTTTTAAAAATATAAAAAGCTAGTTTATAAGTTTGTATGGGAAAAGTACGCTCGAATTTGGAGTCTATTAAAAGTAATATAGGTTTAGAAATAGAGGATTTAATTCAATGTGGCATGATTGGATTACTTGAAGCAAGAGAAGACTTTGATTCTGCATATGGGTGCAAGTTCTCTACTTTAGCGATTATAAATAATCAAAAAGTCAAAGTAACGCGAGAAATATTCTACTTAAAAGGCAGAGTTATTAGAGGGGAATTAGCAGAAGAAAAACCAGAATTCATCAGTCAGCTATTAGGTGTATCTGTTGAGAATGTGGAAGAAGCTTTGCGATATCAGCAAATTCCAAGCTCTTTACATGACGTAACATTTTCATCAGAAAATGATCTAACCCTAGAGCAAATGCTTGTAGATGAAAGCTTAATAGGTAAAACAGAAGAAATTGATGAAAAGATAGTAATGTGTTCTTTTATAAATACATTACCAGATAGAGAGTTAATGATTTGGGATATGTAGTCAAACCATATGTCACAGGGGAATATCGGAAAGCGTGTAGCGGTTACTCAAACTCAAATTAGGTGGATTCTAAAATAGATTAATCCAAAAGTTGCAACTTTTGGAAGGGCGCAGGGGGTTGCAAAGTAGTATCAATTTTGAAAGTTATACAGAGAGGTGGAGTTGCATTATGTTTTGGTTAGGATGCTTTTTAGGATACATTGGTAATAGAGTGGTGAATAATTAAATGCTGAAGGAGTAAAAGAAAAAGAATCCTATATAAAAAGGACTCTTTTCGGTAATTTAACAATAATCGTCGGATTCACAGTAATATTCATCGCAAGAATTACCTTGATTATTGCAACAGATGCAAAATGTTTTTTGGACAAATAAACTAACTCCACTGGCAGGACCCTCATGTTTTGTAAGAGTAAGGCTTTGGAAATCTTCAACCTGAAATATTTTTGTTTGAACGGGTTGTAATGTGGTGGTAATTGGTCTATTAGATCCTCTTGTTAGAATAGTTACGTCAACAGGTGCACTCATCCCAATAACAAATAATTGAATTAATGTTTTATTGTGGTTGTTAGTGAAATCCTCAAATACTGTTTGTGGAGTGTTATCTAGAAGGTCAATAACTAAAGGTATATTTCCATTTCTATTTTCTTCAGCACCAGCAATTGTATGAGTCCTAACAGAACAATTATTGTTTTGAAGTTTCGGATTGGATTGTTTTTTATAAATTTTTTTACCATTTTTATAAAAATAATCAGCCATACGAATTTCATCCTCCTTATCTTTAGTTGTCCATATATGTTATTTGAGAAATAGAAATTATGATTGGATTAATTCAATAAAACAAAAAAATGAGGCTTTGAATATATATTTCTGGTTGGTTATATAAAGAAAAAAGAGCACATATTTAATATGTGCTCTTGAAAGAGGAAAACCCTATGAGTATTAGATAGTACATCATATGCTTGTCCGACTAAAAGGTTAAAAGTTTTTAATAAAATCGCTATGTTGTTAAAAAAAGAGAAGCGCTTAATCAGGACGCTTCTCTTAATGCCAATATACAATAACTATTCCATTATAATGTATAAACGTAAAATATTTAACAATTAGCTATGTGGTAAAAATTTCATTTTATGTTAGTTTAAAACCACAAAGAGCACTTAATTAAGTGCTCTCGTGACGAGATTTATTTTGTAATGACTATTTCAATTTATAAAGAAAGGAACACAGAATATTATATGTGAGTGCGGTTAATTGTGTTCGTTTTTTACAAACAAAGAGCAGCTAGCAAAAGCTAACTGCTCCAATCATGGAATATGGTTCGAAATGGGTTGTCTATAGTATTGACGGAATATTGAGTTTTATTCAGAGCACCTAAAGGTTTTCTTTTTAACTTAATCCATATCCCACAAACAAAATAATGGCTAAAAATACAGATAATGAAAATGTCAGAAAGACTGTTAATATGCTCCTGAGCATCGCTTTCCAGTTGTTTATTTTAGAGAATCCTATCATACCAACAAAAAAAGTTCCTAGTGTTAAAACTAGTAAAACGAATAAAGGATGAAAATATATTGTATTCATAATAGATTCATTCATTTTAGGTGACCATACTTCAAGATATAAAAAGAATAAAGCAACACAAATAAATGAAAAAATAAAAGACCAGAAGTTTATAGTATGTTTCATGATTGCCCCTTTATTAATATGATGTTTTTCACTAAATTTTAGCAAATTCTAAATAGAATTAAAACAAAATAATCCATTTAAAGTGAGGTAGAGGAAAATGAAAGCTAACGTAAAGCTTTTAGGTGATGGTGGGATGTTGGGAATGGAGTTTAAGGAAAGAACGATTCATGTTTATAACACAGAAGGCAATGTGATGGAATTACTTTCAACAAAAGAACAGGTTCAAGAGGCTATCGACTTTCTTGAAGAATGTAAAATGGAAATGAAGTAAAAGTTCAATAGAGTAGATTGAACGGAGGGAAACCGTATCGTATAAATCAAAAGGAAATTGCAGATAAGGAAATAAGCATTATGTATGAGCGTAGCTTTACCTATGTTGGAAAACTCGAGAAGAAGTAGGTATGTGAAGGGAAATGGAAAGGTCCAACTAATATGAGAGAAATCAAAAAAGGCTAGGATTTCTCCTAGCACCCAAGCATAAGTCGTATAGAAAGCAAGCATTGTGCAAATCGGATATTTGTAAGTTCAGTATATAACGTTTATTGGGTGGGTAGGTTGAATCATATCAATCTTTACGTAAATTTTATATGGTATTGAAGATTTTGATAAAGACCAAATTTGAATTTCATTAAAAAAAGACACCGCTTCCAGTGTCCCAAATTACTATGAGAGTTTTATGAGGAAACTTAAATAGGTGAATTTAAGCTACTCTGTAAAATATGAAACTGCAATTAGAAAATCACGTATTTTTTAAAGGAGTTAATGGGTATTTGTATGTGCCGAAATCCTTATTAAAAACATCCTGTACTAATTGGATAGTTTCATGATCATAAAAACTATCGTATGTTGGGAGGCGTGGGAATAAGGGATCAGTAATATCAGCATCTGCAAAATTCCCTTTAAAAATCGCCCTGTCCTTCTGATGATGCCATGATTTGGTTAGTATGTGTAAAGGAGAAGTTTTTAGTTGATATATTTGTTCAAGGCGCACAATTTCAGTAGAGAAATTTTCAAGGTAGATATACTTTGTAACAAACTCCTCCTCACCTGGTTCATACTGCTGCATTAAATGTGGATCTACTTGTTCTAAATTTATCATTTGTGCTTTTAAGTAGTAGAGAAAGATTTTAAATGAAATAGGTTTATTACAAAATTCATTACCATAATAAAAATTCCGAATAGGATTCCATGCTGGATTTTCTATGTAAGGAGGAGCAATTAATGAGAAGAATGAACTTACAGCTCTTGTATATGGGTTTCTTACTAACTTATAGGTATCTTTTTCTTTTGAATATAAAGCTGCAGCTAATTCAATAAAGTAGTCCGAGGAGTTTTTGTATATTTCATTTTCATAATTATGGATGAAAGAATCGTATTTTATAGCTTGTTTAAATAAATTTATTTGATAAAAAAACCAATGTGCAAGAGAGGTACAGCCACTTTTTTGACTCCAAAATAAAATTAAAGGGAAGTTAGAATTAAAGAGGGGGACGCGTCCGTATTTAATAATATTTGCAAAAGACATAGTTATCCTCCATTCAGTTATGTCAATTATGTTTAGTGTATGAATAGAGAACTTGATATATGAACAAGAGAAGTAGAATAGATAGTTTAAAATAATATAATTTTAAAATAAAAGCGTTATTTTGTACGAGAATCTGTATACCTATAAACAAACATAGCAGGCAACTGACTAGATTGCCCGCTATGTTCATACACTGCACGGAGGAGTGCCTTCCGTTTTGAAAGAGCGAAGCCCAGGGAGAGAGCGTTCAGATGTAGTATGTGTAATGCAAAAAAGATTATTCGTAAATGAGAATGAAAAATTATTTTATAAGGACTGGCATTCTTTTAGTTTCAAATCTTTCAAAGTCTATAGGGCAATATGCAAATGTTGCTATAGGTTCTGAAGTCTCGTTTGTAAAAAAAGTGTGGTTAATTACTTCACCAGAAGAAGAATAAAAAGTAATTTTGGTTTTTGATATAGGAGGAATCGTTATTACCAGTGGTTTACTTGTCATACTGATCAGCTCCTAAACTATTTGGTTCTATATGAGCTTAATATGTATTCAATAATTGTATATGAATTCATTTTATAAAGTTAGCACCTTGTGAATTGAGAAATTTAACAAAATAGTTATTTGAATTAGTTTTATCAATAAAAAAAGAGCCGTATTAAGACTCTTTTTAAAAAGGTTTATTAATCATTTGTTTTCTAACCAAAACAAAAACTGTACCTGCAACAACACAGGTTGCATAGATTTTGCCACTTATGCCACCAAAAAATTCAAGTCCGAAAGGTAGTAAAAAAGTAGCAATTCCTACTATGTAAGCAAATATGCCAATAATTTAGCTAGTTTATTTTTATCACCAATAAAAGTAGCATCTTGGTATCCAGCAATAAGAAATAATTGTTTTTTAATATGAATCAGATAACCCATTATTACAATGATTAGACCAACAAGTGTGCAAACTACAAATCCACTCATTATATTCACCTACCTTATTTAAATTTTACCATATTTAGATTGGGATAGTTATTGTATTAAACAAAAAACATGCACAAAAATTGTGCATGTATAATAAAAAGCTATGTCTTGCCTATGTATAAATATGTTTGGTTTATATGAATCGTGAGTCTGTTTGAACAAAAGGGTTATTTATTTCAAATATAAAGAGCGCTTTTTAGGGCGCTCCATGACTAAAACTAATATTGAAAAAGAATACCGCATTATATTTTATGTATGTTCTTACTAAGTGTGCAGTTTAAACAATTTTTCTTTTGCACAACGAAGCAGCTAGTTCATAAAACTAACTGCCTGTTGTACAAAAGAAACGCTACGCTTACAGAAATAGTTTGTAACTTTAAGTTACCAAAATAGTATAAGCGGAGTTGAAAATGTTATTCGGAAATAAACGAAAATAAAAAGAGCAGCTAGCAAAAGCTAACTGCAATGAGAAATTACCCCCATGAATTTAGGAGTATATAGTATGGACAAAAATATCAAGTTTATGTAACAAAAATTAAAATCGAGCAGTATTAGCAGAATATTGAATTTTATTCAGTTCTTTAACAAAATCCTTATTTTAAAGCTAAAGAGTGCCTTGTAGAGCACTCCTTATGCCTAATTACAAATGCTTATGTTCGATCTTAGATTGATTTCTTGCCTGGAGAAATAAAATACTCTTAAAACAAAATTTAGATAGACAATACAACCCAGAATTACAATATAAAACACCGTACAAAAGAAGATTTAAATGTATTTTAATGTCTTGTTCATATTAGTGCCTTCCTAAAAGAGGATAATTTAGATTTTAATATGATACGTAAAAAAAGGTGCATTTATATGGGGCAGGATGACTAGCAAAAGTAAAACAAAATCGTTATTTGAATAGAAAGAGATTCAAAAATTATAAGGTGAAAAGCGTCATGTATTATCCATTGTAATTAAATATTCATAGTATAAAAGATGGAAAACAAAATATTTACAGGATGAGGTGAATATAGGATGTTTTTTGATCTTTTTTATAATAAAACGCAAATGCGCCCTTTAGGAGGATCGGGGCCTGCACAAAGTACTATTCAAGCGGTTCATCAGGCTATACAAGCACAACAACAAGCGCTGCAACCACAGCACGCGCAACAAAGTTATACCCCAGCACAATCATATTATTCTTTACAGCCTTATTACCCAGCACAATCATATTACTCTGTACAATCTTATTATCCAGCACAATCGTATTACCCAATGTAGATTATACAGAATAGAATATTCTTTTTATTGATTTCATATGAAACTATATATTTTTTATAGTAATAAAAATAATAAAGTAGATTTAAATAAAAAGAGCGCTTTTAAAAGCGCTCCATGACAAAGATTTATATTGAAAAAGAGTAGCGCATTATACTTTAAGTATGTTTGGGGTTTATGTGCAGGCTGTAATAAAATCATTATTTTAATTGGTTCACCCCCTTGAAGGGCGCTCCAAGGGGCTAAGATTCGAGAACTTTTAAACTCTTGTTTAATTACATGAAAGCTCCCTAAGGAAAATCTATGGTATTTTAACGCTCAACTGATTATTTTGACAACCATATAGTGATAAAAAGAAACCCCGATTGTCCGCGGGGGTTCTAAGGGTAATTGCCAAGTAATGACGTACTCGACTAATTAACCATATCATGAATTTTTTGGTAAAAAAACTGGTAAATGTGTCCAAGTGAATGAGGGCATCATTTTCAACAAAAACGCTATTTTAGTAGAAATCATTAAAAAGGACCCGATTAGGGGTGCGGGTCCTTTTTAATGGAACAATAGAATTTTATGGGATTACCAATAAGTTTCCATGAAAGGGGATTAACTTCCAGTACATAGATATTGAGAAAAATTTATATAAAAACTTCATTTTGTAGACATAAGGAAAATAAAAAAAGCACCATGCATAAGTGCTCTTTAAGAAAGGAGGTAACTCTTTAAGCGGAACGTCTAGGTTAGAAATATATGATGTGAAAAGGAAATAAGAACAAAATTTCATTTTAGATTTAATACAAAAGAGCAGCTAGCAAAAGCTAACTGCCCTGGTGAATAAGAAGAACACAATGGTCATTCGTATTCAACCTTGGTGTACTTATATGGTTAACAATTTTTAGAAATTTATTCAATAAAAGAGCAGCTAGCAAGAACTAACTGCTCGACCCTCGACCAAGAGAGCTAGAGTGGGAAGAATTTAAAGCTGACTTTTTAAAGTCCTATATAGTATGGGTGAAATTTAGAATTTTATTCGTGTGAAACATAAAAAGAGCAGTTAGTAAAAGTTAACTGCTCAGGTAATGGAATATGGTTCGAAATGGGTTATCTGTATGATTGACAGAATATTAAGTTTTATTCAGGGGGGATAAGGAAATGAATAAATTTAGGCTGTTCCAACTTGGCTTTGGTCTGCAACATCAGAATCGAATGTATTTGTTGCACTAACGCCGTTAAATGTATTGAGAACAAAAGCAACATTTGATGAACCTGACCCATTATAAGCTTTTGTATTTTCTTTTGGAGAAACGTTATAGAAATCACCTAAGTTGAAAGAACCGTTACTATTTTGTACAACCATATTTCCAACAACAGATGGCATGATTTTTACCTTCTTTCCTAAGAAGTATTTAAATTAGTATATGGTGTATACATCTAGTGGTTCATTTGAGTTAGAAATTTTGAAGAGATATTTTTTGGGAATTTAATAAAATAATCCTTTTAATAGAAAGTGAGGTTAGCAGAATGAAACCTTTGAAGAAAAGAAAAGTAAATAATCGTCGTGCAAAAGAGGTGGAGAAGTATCAAGTCAATAAAGCTTGAAGAAACATTTTTGTACAAGCTGGTATTTTAAAGTGAAAGTAAATAGAATATAGTCCGGCTAGAAAACTAGAGGACACCAATTCATTAAAGCAGCAATTAAAGCTGTTTTAGGAATAGGTGTCCTTTTTATTTTGAAAAAGGGGGTGGGGAAATATGAAGGCACTAAAAGACCAATTACGTGAGTGGAAAAAGCAATCGAATCAAACAAGGAAGAAAAAAAGACATAGAGTTTAAGTAGTTGTGAGATAAATTGATAACTAAAAAGATAAATAATTAAACATTCGGATGTATTGAATGCAAATGAAATTAAAATTAAAAAGGTATAATTTTAATTTTTAAGTTAAGTATAGAAAAGAAATGAATTATCTAGATATAAAGAAAGGATGGATTTTTGCAATGAGCTCAAATGAATCAAATTTCAGTTTTAACAGTAACAAAGATATTGTAAAGTACCTTAATGTAAGAAAAGACCCTGTTGATTTAAGAGACAAAATGTTTCGGAGTTACTTGTTTAGTAATGAGGCAGATTTGCCAACGCAAGTCGATCTTCGTTCTAAGATGTCAGATGTAGTAGATCAATTGAAGTTAGGCTCTTGTACGGCGAATGCAATTGTTTCAGGGTTACGAGAATACCTATTATTACAATCAGGTCGTCCATTTACTTGCTTATCTCGTTTGTTTTTATATTATCATGAGCGGGAAATAGAAGGTCATATTCAGGAAGATAGCGGAGCGAATGTTCGCGATGGTATGGATGTTCTTAAAAACATTGGGGTATGTCCTGAAAAGGATTTTCCTTATACTGAGGATTTTAGAGATAAGCCATCTTCGAAGGCTGAATCAGATGCTACGCTATATAAAATTGGGGCCTATTATCGTATTCAAGACTTATCGAGATTAAAGGCTGCACTTGCTCATGGATTAGTTGTTGTACTTGGATTTGCTGTACCGGAATCTTTTATGTCAGATGAAGTTAAAAAGACTGGTATAGTTCCAGTGTCAGGAACAGATGATGTAATTATTGAAGATGGTCACCAAGCAGGACATGCTGTTTGTGCTGTTGGATATGATGATGATAAGCAAACGGTTATTATTCGCAACAGCTGGGGAAAAGGCTGGGGAGATAAAGGATATTGTTATTTTCCATATGAATTATTTAAAAATGGAATTGTGCAAGATATGTGGACAGGTCGTTAATTAGAAAAGGGAGTGGAAGTATGGAAATTGAAAAACACGTTATACATGTTACAGGTAGTATAAAAGAGCGTGAAAAAGATGTAGAAATAAAGGGTGTAATGCATTATCATCTATTAATTAATAATATATCAGTTATACATGCAAGTGGTGTAGAGGCATCAACGATTCCAGATGAGCTATTCTGTGCTATTCGTTACGGGGATAACGAGGGTTTGGGAGAGCCAATTAGTGGTCTAGAATCAGGTAATCCAATTGAATTACAGGGAGTCTATATTGATAAAAATCATACATATCCTTCAATTGGAAATCCTGGTGATCCAGTTTTACATTTTACCCACCATCCAGTAGGTTTTGTTATCTACAACGGAAAAAGGTATGAGTAATATCTTTGTACAAGCTGGTATTTTAAAGTGAAAGTAAATAGAATATAGTCCGGCTAGAAAACTAGAGGACACCAATTTATTAAAACGGCCATTAAAGCTGTTTTTGGAATAGGTGTCCTTTTTATTTTGAAAAGGGAGATAGGGAAATGAAGGTGTTAAAGGATCAGTTACGTGAATGGAAAAAGCAATGACTAGGTTTAAAATCTAATCATTGCTAAGTGTATACAAAATTCTATACAGTTTTCAGCTAATACAGAAACAAACAAGTACTCTAAAACCTATGTCAGGATAAGAATGTATATAAAGATGAAAGGGTTATAGAAAATAAACAAGGGGAATCCTTCTGGGAGTATGGATTCCCTTGGTTTATTGCTATCGATGTTGAGACGTTATGTTAAGCTCATATGTATAAAATATGCATGGTAAGTTTTATTGGACAAATATTCAAGCTAAGTTAATAGATTTGAATATAAATAATTATAATCAATTTCAAAAAAGGTGGTGAATTATTTTGAACTCATATTTTTCAAGACCTAAGGGATGCTGTAATAGATTTTCCCCTGCTGTTCCCCCATTTTCACCAGCGTATCGAAACTTCTGGCA
This sequence comes from Bacillus sp. LSHTCR4, assembly GCF_057197025.1. Lineage (NCBI taxonomy): Bacteria > Bacillati > Bacillota > Bacilli > Caryophanales > Bacillaceae > Bacillus > Bacillus sp. LSHTCR4. The sequence continues at coordinate 1,590,642 of NZ_JBXUNO010000001.1, forward strand.
AAATACATTTGTTACGATACCTAATGGACAAGACATCCCATTTAACAACCAAAGTGAAGCTGCCGCGGGAGGAATTGTTTTACTTTCTCCTACTACGGTATTCATTCCAGTAGCTGGTGATTATGAAATTAACTATGTAATTACAACCCATGATATAACAGGTGTAAGTTCAGAACAACAAGTAACTGCTATCCTAAACGGGGCGCCAGTTCCTAATTTCCAAACATTTTTTGGAGCAATAACTACCACTGGAGAAGCATGTGACCAATTTTCAGGAACAGCTATTTTAAGAATACCAGCTAACTCAACTTTTTCATTAAGAAATACAAGTCTTGATGGATTTTCTCTAGCTCTTTGTGATTTTGTTGAAAGTGGCGCAGCACTAAGTATTAAAAAATTGAGTTAAAATTTTAAAAAAGATTTTAAAAACCGTTTTTCTAAAATAATGAAGATGCTCTTTATAAAAGTGATTGTGAAAAATAATAAATATGTCTAATACATTATTAGATTTTTCTCATATTATAGTATTGAAAACTGCATAAGGGGGTGAAAAAGAATGGACGAGCATGTACAACCTCGACTTTCGCCACCATGGATCACATATTTTAACGAACTCAGAAATTCAATCGGAGCTGATCCAACTGTAACAGTAGGTCCGCTAATACCGACTGATGGAAATTTTATTATTTTAGTACAAACTACGGATTTTGAAAAAGCGATTGCATTAGCTACACTTCTTAAACCTACAGTGCAATTTGGCAATGTAAATGTTACTATTGTTGTTAGTGTTATTGGGGATGGAATTGTAAATCCGATTCCTTGTCCTTTAGACGCTTTTGAAATTGCACACCTTTTTCAAGTAGCTTTAGAAAACAACTTGTATTTTGAACAAGTTGTTGTACAGCCGCAGTTCCCAGGTGGATCTAATGTTGTTTTTCCAGTTTTTGCTGCGAAAGTAATTCAGTTTTTTAATGATGATATTTCCAATTTATGTCAAGCATTCACAGAAGTCGCTGCAAAAGTTTTTCGTGATGTAATGAAAGATACGATTTGCGGTATACCAATTTTGTTTTCGACAAGCTGTACTACAAGTACTGAAATTAGTGAGGAAACGGTTCAAAATACAGATACAGACCCAAAATTGTTTTATTAATTAATTAATTAAAAAAGACATTTTCAATTTAAGAAAATGTCTTTTTTGTTCCCCTTGTTTTTTTGAGTATTGTAGTTTTAAAATGTTTTTTTCGCCAAGCTACCCGCTTCATCTTCAGTGAGTACTGTTATTTATCAAAGGCTTCTAAACCTTCATGATAAAGAAATTTACAGAGCGTAATCGCTCTGTAATTACGCTCTTCCTACTAAAATCGCCTGTACATCTGTAGTTGGATTTTAATAAGATATACAGAAAATATTTTATTTTGATAGGAGGTGATTTTATGTCGTATCACAAATCAAGTAGTTCAAGCCATTATTGTAGAAAACATACAATTACAACCGGTCCATTTTTAGTTCCTTTTGATGCTCCCAGTGGAGGATCAAATAATCGACTTATAATTCTTATCAAAAATCCTACAAATAAACCGTTAGAGGCTAATATTGCTATTGAATTTAGTGAAATACCACAATTTAGCATACCTGGTATAACACTTCCCTATTTAAATACTCTTAAAGAAGAGCCATTCCCTAATGGTATTGGTCCTACTACCATACTTCCAAAGAATATACTTCGGCTAGAAGTTGATATTACCAATTATCAAAATGCAGTTTTTCATGTTAATTCTACTGGCGATTATTTAATAGGTGATGATCGTCCATTACGTGGGAAACTTGAAATTGAAGTGATTGGTGGAGTAGGGCTTACCTCACCCACGAATGCTGGTCTTATTGCTGCAGACCCATCTTTAACATTTCATTATGGAGATTTTATAGTTTAACTAGCTATGATTTCACTTGTTTTTTGGTGTGGGTGCTGGTTCGCCATGTAGGGACGAAACAATTCTAATTTAACTCTCGCTTTCGATATTTATGTAAATGAGCTGTCCATAGGGGCAGCTTATTGTATTTTTGCCTAGCGTGTTTTTTTACCAAAATGCTGATGGTATCCGTATACAGTTACTCATAAATTTCGTACTGCATAACTCAAAAAAGAAAGTTTAATTAAGTCAATGATAGCAAGAGATTCAGCGGGTGGCTCAGTTACACAAAATATAAGATATGGGTAACTAATAATATAATAAGTAATATAAGTTATCATTGAATATGTAAAATAATAATGGTGGAGTGTGACAAATGAATTGATCTTGGATTGAAGAAGGATTAAAGTGGATTGGAAGTTTAGGGATATTCACATTAGGTAATGCAACGATTACAGGAATTGTTGGGTATCTTTTTAAAATAGCACTTTCTCATATATTAACTAAGCAATCAGAAGAATACAAATCAATATTAAATAAACAGACTGAAAGTTATAAATAGGAGCTACAGAGATTAAATAATAAACATCAAATTACTTTTAGTAAGTTACCATATGAAGAAACACTTCAATGTATTGCAAGTGCCGTATATCGATGACAAGTCATGTGGGAACATCTAAAAGAATATGAGGTGGAAAAACATGAACATCCAGAGCCACATAAAAATCAACCGTCAGATGGCGATACTTGCGAAGATTAGAATGCCTCAGTTTGCAACGAGAAGACATTTGATGAATATGCATGATATGGGCGGTATCTGAAATGCAAACCGTATTATGGGAGATTTAAAATCATACGTGAGTAAGACGGTGCAAGGTAAGGAATACGTATATTATTTGAACAAAGAGAATGAGAAATAGTTCCTGATGTGAATTTTTGTGATGAAGAAAGTATACTTCATGTAGTTGAGGTAGATCGTTCGCATGAGGATGGTGTAAGATGTCTACATTTCATGTTAGATATGAATTATGAGAAAATAAAACAATATGGATCGAATACAAGTAGGTCATTTGTTCCGTTATCGCAGTCTTCCATTTTTCTTGCTGATTGTATTTTTTTTTACAGGATTTGGATGAGGTTTACTAGGAGCAATTTCTTTTGGAGGATTCATGTTATCAATATGTTCAATTACATAATGGTTGATATTTGTAAGAAGAGCACCGACTTAAGGTGTTCTTTTTTAGTTTTATTGTAAAGTTATTGTAAATGATAAATACATTACGTTATTTATATTATATAATCTGAATGTATTGAAATATAATTTTTAAGGAGGCTGTATATGATAATTACTTTTTATTTTTAAATGAGCCGTTTCAATAATATATGATGCGGAGAAATGTTTTTTACTTTTCTTTTAAATACTTGATTTAAATGGATTAGAGTAAGTGCTAGTTTTTCTAGTTTTTTAACGATCAAGACAAATAAAGAAAGGAAGTAATCATTTTATGGACAAACTAAGACTGTTAACATTTGAAAATATAGTAGAACCTCTTTTAAACGAAAACGTATCATTTATATATTTTCCTATTGAATGGCTCGATATTGTAGAGATACATTATAAGACATTTTTATTAACGAGTAAGTTGAAACGATTAAATGAAAGATTATATGATATGTTTTCTGATATATTATTTATTCAGCATAATCCATATGTATTAAATGAAAATACACCATGGATTGTATGTAAAGAACCTATTAGAAAAGAACAACTCGATTATATTTTTCAAAGTTGGTATGAGATTATTCATGATTGGAAACCTAATAAATTAATAGAATCGCCAAAATATGAATGGCATTACGATTTGATTGCTAATTTAACAGTACTACATGATAAAGAAATATATTCTAAGTGGGTGCCCGCTTTAATTTCACATATTTTTTGTGAACGTCCTGTACAATTAGAAAATATAAACGAAGAAGATATATATTTTTCTCCTCTTAGATCACAAAATATTTGTGAGGCGATGTCAGAGCCTATTAAAGATGAAAAAACACAAGACTATTTCGCCTATGTATTTCGGTTCGAATATATAACGCGCGGAGGGGAGAACATTCCATTATTAAATGTTTCAATAGGAATTCGGAGGTTTTATCAAGAATATAACCATCCAGACATTCCTTTGCTGTTAAGACGAAAACGGGGTATGATATTAATTTCTACTCCGGGATTTGCATTGAATAATAAAAAATTACGGTTTGTAAAACTAAAAGTACAACAAGCTACAAACGGTATAAAGTGGATTAAAATATTTAGAAATTTAAAAGATAATTTTCATATAGGTGGAGAAGTTGAATTAGAACACATTCTTCAATATCCGAAAGATTATATGCTAGGGACAAATCTTAGGGTGTTGCTTCCATACAATGAGAGAATATATAAAGTTCAAGGTACTAAAATAAAACCAGGTATAAAAGTAAAGGAAAGAGAGTATCTATTTAAAGCGTTTCAGCAAAAATTCGCTTATTTTACATTAATACCAGAATGTAAGAAACTAGAAACAAATAATGAAACCGAATTATTCCCTTTACTTGCTCCAAAAGGATTAGAGACTATAACGCTAGAAATATGGTCTGAAAAAATATCGCTGGAAGTAGAACAAGCAATGTTTGAAAGTGAAATGGTGTTAGCTCAAATCAGTGAGTCATCATATGTATTACATGCAGATTCTCCAGTATTGTTAAAAATAGTAAGATGTAATATGGAAAAGGTATTGCAAAATCCATATAAAATGCAATATTGCCAGAAGTATAAAACGAATTTAGTAGAGGATGTTATGAAAGCGGTTTATGCTACTGCAGGTGAGCGCAATGATGCGACATTGGCGTTAATTGCAATGAAAAATTGTGATGGACGTGAAAAAATTGATCCAAAGCAAATTGTTAGAGAAGGATTTGCAAGAACAAACCGTATTTCAGCATTTATTAATTTATTTATAGGCCAAAGTGTATCTCGTAAAACTATTATAAATGGTATTTTGAGTTTATTAGAACAAAAAGGATTTTTAAAACGTAGTTGGAATAAGATAAATTTACCTTGTACATATGTTAATTTATCAATTGAACGAATCTCGAAATTTGATTTCTTACCTATTTTTTCACAAATAAAAGGAAAAGAAATTTCATATAAATTATATGGGAATACAGAGTGGCAAACGATTGATCGTTTATTATTAAATATTAATAAACATAATACCTTTTTACCGCAGCCTTCAAAAAGAAATGATATGGGGATTCAATTTAAACAATTTGTTTCTGAAACATTAACGGAAATTTTACAACATGCAAAAGAGCAAAATGAGCAAGTATACTTCATTATAGATGCGAATGTAAGAAAACATTGGATAAAAGAGTTACAAAATAGAGAAATTGATATAGATACTTTCCCTGATATTGTTCCAAATGTGCTAAAAGTTCCAAACTTAAATGCTGTAAGAATAAATACATCTTTTGATGTACCAAAATACGGTACGATAGAATGTGGTGACGTACTGGATAGTACGGGTTTATATATAGATCAAAAAGGAATGTATTATAGCACTGGTGAGTATTCGATTAATGGTAGTGAAACATTGCAGCGATACATACTTGAAATATTACCGCTAGGTGTAAAAGTTGTTGAAAGGAACTATATTGCCAAAATGGTACATTACATGAGCTGTAATTCAAGTATGCTTTTGGAAAAGAATATACACATGCCATATTCCATGCATATGGCGAAAGTAATAAAGAGCTATATGACGGATATAGATGCAAGAGAGTTTAAAGAGTTTGATGATGAATTGGATGTAGATATTATAAAAATAGAAAAGAAAGATTCAATTATTCTAATTTAAATAATAATAGACAAATCCTGTTCATTATATAGGTCAGGATTTGTCATTTTTTCATGTAAATAAGGATATCTTTTGTCATGTATCTTCTCTTTTACATATTTACTTTATTTCCATACAGGATTAAGATGTTTTTTAGAAATGAAAAACTACACCATGTGGAAAAGCAATATGAATTGACTCAAAAGAAATTTGAAAGGAATGAGGAATTGTGAAGAAATTAGATGTGCTATTAATGCTATTGAGCGGCCTCTTTCCAGTTGCAGGAATTTTAAAGCAAATCCCACTAGAACAATCTTTATATATTGGAGGCCTTTTATTTTTTACTAGTTTCGGTAGTTATTTTGCGAAAAAAATATATTCACGTATATGCAGCTGGATAGCGTATGCGCCATTTATTACACTTTTGTTAGTCATTTGGCATCAAGATATTTCAACTAGTTCAATAATAGCGAATGCGAAAATTGCCGCTTGTATCGCTTTAATCCCATGTTTATTTCGTTTTCGTACATATGGGCTTACTTTCGGTTTATTCGCATTATGGGCCGCTTTACTTTGGGATATGAAAGAAGTACAGTCGTTAGTCATACTTGAACGTATGTCTAGCTTAATGACAAGCAATTTCAAATATATCATGCTTTTAGTTGGTGGACTTATATTAGGTGGATTACTTGCGATGTTAATTCACCGCAGAGAGAAAGATAATAATAAAGAAAATATAAATCTATTTAACCAAAAAAAGAAACGCAAAAAATTATCCTTTAAGATTCCACTTCCAAGATTACCTAAATTTAGGATGAAATTATTTAAGTTTGGTGGAAAAGTATCAAAACGAAAAACGCCAGAAAAAATACGTGAGCATAATTACGAAGAATCGGCTCCAGCTGCAACATATGAAATGAAAGAGCAAATACATCAATATAAAGAAGGTACTGTTCAAGGACAAACAAGGATGGAACGTCGTAGAAATAGGTATAATGCATAAGAAATTTTAGTAAGCCTTTAATGATTTATCATTGAAGGCTTTTTTGTAATTACATATAGATTGCTAATGAGAAATTTATCCCACTTTTATGGGCAGTAAGACCCCCACCGCAAAATTCAGGGAAAGCAAAGAAGTTAGGTGGGGGTCGGGCTGCCCGTAAAAGTCCGATTGGTTCAACTAATAATCAATAGGTGATGAAGAAAACCCCCACTGATTAAAGTTTCACTTTATAGCATACCCTAAAGTTAAGGACTTAAATAAAATAATGGGAGGACAAAATGCTTATTATTACATATATTTCTGTCTGTATATTATTTTTAGTTAGCTTTTTACATGTTTATTGGGCTTTCGGAGGTAAGTGGGCTACAAATAGTGTTATTCCAACTAAAGCTGGAGAAAAGGCGTTTATACCAGGTACAGGAATGACTTTGTTCATTGCATTATTATTAAGTATGGCAGCTATGATTTTATTACAACAAGTAAATATTATTCATTTCGCAGTTCCTAATTTATTTGTTCAATTAGGAACCTGGGTTTGTATGATTGTGTTTTTTATAAGAGTAATTGGTGAGTTTCATTATTTTGGTATCTTTAAACGAAAAAAGGATACGCAATTTGCAAGAATGGATACTGTTTTATATATACCACTTTGTGCATTTTTATCTTTATCATTCTTTCTAGCAATTATAACGTGAACATAAAATAGTAGTTACTTTCTCCAAAATAAATAAACGTGAATTAACAAGGACTAGAAGTTAGAAATCTAGTAGTATATAAAAAGGATGTAAGCGTCTTCTTATCGAAATATAGATTATTATGAAAGGCGGGTGACACTATGAAGTATGTAAAAGTATGTATGAATGGCGGAAGTGAACACAAATTCTCGATGACTCTAGATCGATTTGAAGAACTTATTACAACAGAGAATGGACTATTAGAAAATAAATTAGTTAGTATTGAAAATGTAATGATTAATCCTACTAATATATCTTCTGTAGTTGAAAAAATTGGTGTACCGGCTAAGTTTATGGAAGCATAAAAATCGGTAAATAAAAAACATCCATAGGGATGTTTTTTTATTTATATATATGATAATTGTACAATAAATATATGAGCAAAATTTTTAGCAATACGTATGCATTTGATATGTCATAGATGCACAATAAAATAAGTACAAGCATATATTATCTAGTAGGACAAGACCTCGTGTCCTACTTAATACTCAGAAAAAACCTCTAATCACTTTAGGGCATCCAATAGCAGGGTGCCCTTATTTTTTATGAAAAATGTAGCTATACAACGGTTTCATTTCAATTATATTTTTCTTTAACCTTTGATTTTAAATTTATCTTTTATGTTAATAAAAATTAAGAATAAAATGACAGCAATAATTAAATTAGACAAATAGAAATTTTGGTGAAACAGTAGTTCAAAGATAACATCAAGTGTATACAATAAAGCGACAGCAGGTAATATACAAATAAATATAAATCTCCAATTTTTTAAATAATATTTATAATTAGTAAGTACTTTCTCCATTAATATTGCTCCCATAGTTTTTATTTTCTATATAATTATACATTTAAATAAAAAGATTTACAAAGTATTTAAAATTTATTTAGCAACTATTGTGATTTTGTGTGATTGATAACAGGAAAGCAAAAAATATTTTAGGTCTATAGCTTGAGAAGGAGATGGAGAAAAGTTTTATTAAAAACTTAGATAGCTGCATAAATCAGTGTAAGAAATGATTTGACTAAAAAGCTTTTAAAGAACGACAGTAAAATGATACACTATAATCTACGTTATTTTGAAATGAATAGAGGGATTTACGTGATAGATAAAATTAAAAACGTTGTTGATGATATGTACGAAGACGAAGCAAAACATTTACTTCAAAGCATTCTAATTCAATTAAATTTATTAGAAGAAAATTATAGTGAAGATTCAATTAAAAATTTGATGGATATTCCTAGGCAACTAACGAGTAATACAACTCAGGAAAAGAACATAAGTGAAAGTATACACATTCATATCGCTTTTGATGAATCAACAGCCGGTTGTTTAAAATATATGTTGAAACAGGAAGGGTTACTCGAGGAGAGTGTGGTTTCATTCTCTGAATTCTTTTCAATTGGGCTAATACATCAATTACATACAAATGAAGGTCAGTTAGCAAGAAAAGAGTGGTTAGTAAATAACTTAACCTCTTATGATAATTATTTTGAAGATGAGTATTTACGAAGATTTAAGGAAACTGTAGAAGTTCTACATTCAATTCCGAATGAAACACCAATTACCATTTGGAAGGCAGATAACGCACATGAACATGTAGGCTTAAGTTTTGTAATGGCACAATTAAAGGATAAGAAAAACATTCGGGTTATTAATACGTCTGAAGCAAGCAGAGAAATATTAAAACAAGAGTATGATATTCGTGGAACGGGAGAATTACCACCTGAAAGTTTAGCTCTATTCCAAAAAAGTTTTATAAAGTTGCCTTATTTAACCGAAGAGAAGCGCATGAAGTTTGAACATGAGTGGAATAGATTATCGGAAAGCATAGAATGTTTAAGAGTGTGGAAAGAAAATGAAGTGTATTCTGTACAGGAAGATTATTTTGATCAATTTATAATTGAATGCGCGAAAAGTGTGGGTGCTGATCGAGAGTTCCTCAAAGCTCCTAGAGTAATTGGTGAAGCACTTGGTCTTGTGGAACAATTGGTTGGAGATACTTTCTTAGAATATCGCTTGAAACAATTAATTAAACAAGAAGTATTTGAATTTGAAGGTTCGTTAGATGAAATGCGTTTTTATAGTGTGAAGTTAAGGAAATAATAAACACATTCTATTTTTGAAAGGCTCGTATTTTTAATAATACGAGCTTTTTAAGTTGAATTTGGGCTATACATAAGTTTCCCAAAGAGGGCATATCACATATGAATGGTAAAGGTAATGAATGAAAAGAAGGTGATTTGTTAATATGTATAACCAACAAAATTATCCATATGATCCAGCGATGTATTATAATCCACAAAACTACGGATATGAATCTACAAATGAAGTGAGAGATATGGAACAAGAAGATTATAGACCAGATGATGCGGAAGATGCTCCAACGTCACCACCACCGTCCCAAGCGCCATCGTTACCATCCACATTTGCTTCACCTGCACAAGCTGGTAATATGAAATCATGGATGTGTAACTGTCTAGGAAGATGGGGCTATTTACGTTTGCATCGTTCAGGACCTTTCGGAAGAGACTTATGGTTCTTTCCGACTGAAGTGAGAAGAAATGGAGTATCAGGTTACACTTGGCAAGGTGGTCGTCGTCGTAAAGTAAGTTATCATTATCAACAAATTAGTAATTTTATGTGCTTCGCATAAAGAAAAGTGAGAGAGTAGAAAGATTTTACTCCCTCACTTTTTTATTTTTCAATATATGAAGTAAGATTTTGATTAAAAATTTACAATTTTCACGTTTTTATTAGAGTATAATGCATATGTTGGGTTGGTTTTCAAAAACAAATGAGAGTGAGGGAATACAATGTCAATGAAAAACAAAGTTGGACTAAAAATAGAGGATGGCATTAATTTAGCTTCAGCTCAATTTAAAGAAGATGCGTATGAAATTTATAAAGAATCGCGAAAAAAACAACCTATATTATTTGTAAACCAAGTTGAAATCGGTAAAGAATGGCTCATTACTAGATATGAAGATGCTCTGCCACTTTTAAAAGATAATCGTTTAAAAAAAGATTGGACAAATGTGTTTTCTCAAGATACAAAGAACATGTATCTTTCCGTTGATAATAGTGACCACTTAACAACACATATGCTAAATTCAGATCCACCTAACCACAGTCGTTTACGATCTTTAGTTCAAAAAGCTTTTACACCGAAGATGATTGCACAATTAGACGGAAGAATTCAGAGAATAGCAGATGATTTGATAAGTGATATAGAGCGAAAAGGTACATTAAATCTTGTAGATGATTATTCATTTCCATTACCAATTATTGTAATAAGTGAGATGCTCAGTATTCCAAAAGAAGATCAAGCGAAATTTAGAATTTGGTCTCATGCTGTTATTGCGTCACCAGAAACACCTGAAGAAATAAAAGAGACCGAAAAACAACTATCTGAGTTTATTACATATCTTCAATATTTAGTTGATATGAAAAGAAAAGAGCCAAAAGAAGACTTGGTGAGTGCTTTAATACTTGCAGAGAGTGAAGGGCATAAACTTAGCGCTCGGGAACTATATTCAATGATAATGCTATTAATTGTCGCAGGACATGAGACGACAGTGAATTTAATTACAAATACGGTATTAGCACTTCTTGAAAATCCAAATCAATTACAATCATTGAAAGATAATCCAAAACTAATTGATTCGGCTATTGAGGAAGGATTGCGTTACTATTCTCCAGTTGAGGTTACAACTGCAAGATGGGCAGCGGAACCTTTTCAAATTCACCATCAAACAATACAGAAAGGAGATATGGTTATTATCGCATTGGCTTCAGCGAACCGTGATGAAACAGTATTTGAAAATCCAGAAATATTTGATATTACACGGGAGAACAACCGTCACATTGCCTTTGGACATGGTAGTCATTTCTGCCTAGGAGCACCGCTTGCTAGGTTGGAAGCAAAAATTGCTATTACTACGTTATTTAATCGAATGCCTAAACTACAAATAAAAGGGAATCGAGAAGAAATCAAATGGCAAGGTAATTATTTAATGCGTTCTTTAGAGGAATTACCATTAACATTCTAGAATATTTATTGTAAGACATGCATACATAGAAAATGATTTACATAGAGTATGTATGTGTTATTTAAATTCGAAACGGAAGGGTGAAAACATCCCAATGATCAACTAATTCTATTTGTAAGAGATCTTCGTTAAAAAACGAAATATTCTTCTGAATAGGATTAGTCTGTACATTTATAGAAAAGGGATGTATTTCGCTTTGCGAAAAATATAGTCTTTTCATATGATTTGTGCTGCCTCCTGTTCAGAACATGAAATAGGAGGCTTTTTTATGTCGACAAATGTAGAAACGAAACAAAATAATGGGGTATCACAAGTATTAAAAAACCGGTTTGTACAAGGAATTCTAGCATCAGCACTATTTTTACAAATTGGAATATGGGTTCGGAACTTTGCCGTATTACTATATGTAATGGAAATGACAAAAGGTGATGCTTTTGCTATTTCGATGATTTCAGTTGCGGAGTTTGCTCCAATTTTCATCTTTTCCTTTATTGGTGGAACGTTTGCTGATAGGTGGAAGCCGAAGAAGACGATGATATGGTGTGAAACGTTAAGTTCTATTTCAGTATTTGCTGTATTAATTACTCTAATGTTTGGAACGTGGAAAATCGTATTTTTTGTAACGCTTATTTCTGCAATCCTTTCGCAGTTTTCTCAACCATCTGGAATGAAATTATTTAAACAGCATTTATCGGCAGAACAAATCCAATTAGCGATGTCTATTTATCAAACAATATTTGCGATATTTATGGTGTTAGGACCAATTCTTGGAACATTTATTTTTCATAGTTTTGGAATTTATATTTCAATTATTATTACAGGTATCGCTTTTTTACTTGCGGCAGCTGTGTTGTTATTTCTTCCGAAAGATCGTGAGAATGATAATGAGAAGAAAGAAATCACTCTATTACAGGAAATGCTTGATGGTATTAAATATGTGAAAAAGAAAAAGGCATTAACTTTGCTAGGGCTTTGTTTTATGGCTGCAGGACTAGGTATAGGATTGATTCAGCCATTGGGTATATTTATCGTGACTGAGCAGTTAGGGTTGTCAAAAGAGAGTCTACAGTGGTTACTAACAGTAAATGGTGCAGGAATGATTGTTGGCGGTGCTTTAGCGATGGTATTTGCAAAAAACGTTGCGCCACAAAAAATGTTAATTATCGGTATGCTCGGTCAGGCAATCGGCATCGGTATTATAGGTTATTCCACAAATTTATGGGTAACACTCACAGCACAACTTTTTAGTGGGTTAGCTCTTCCATGTATCCAAATAGGTATTAATACGCTTATTATTCAAAATAGCGATACAGATTTTATTGGTCGTGTTAATGGCATTTTAAGTCCCTTATTCACTGGTTCAATGGTAGTAACAATGAGTATAGCTGGTTCATTAAAAGAAATGTTTTCACTCAGTATGATGTATGAGGGCACAGCTTTCCTATTTATAATTGGATTATTATTTATTTTACCTATATACAATTTAAAGCCAGTTATAGCGGTAGAAAGTGAAATGAATAGTAAAGGAAGTGCTGTGCAACATGAATCCTAATCCAAATGTTAAATACCCTATTGAAGGAAATAAAAATGTTCACTTTATAAAAAATACAATAACGAAAGCTAATATACATGTTGGAGACTATTCATATTATGATGCGAAAGATGGAGAAACATTTGAAGATCGAGTATTACATCATTATGAATTTCTTGGAGATCACCTTATTATTGGAAAGTTTTGTTGTATTGCAAATGGAGTTACCTTTATTATGAACGGAGCGAATCATCGGATGGATGGATTTTCGGCATATCCATTTAATATATTTGGAAATGGGTGGGAGAAGTATACACCTAGTTTGACTGATTTACCATACAAAGGAGATACAGTTATAGGAAATGACGTTTGGATTGGTATGGATGCAACCATTATGCCCGGAATAAAAATAGGGGATGGTGCAATCATAGCAGCTAAATCTGTTGTGACTAGAGACGTCGCACCATATACAATTGTTGGCGGAAACCCTGCAAATAAAATAAAGGACCGATTTACAAATACAATAATAGAGGAATTATTGCAAATTCAATGGTGGCATTTTGATATTGAAAAAATAACTGGAAATATAGATACTATTGTACAAGGGGATATAGAGCCATTAAGAAAGCTAAAAAGGGAATAAAAAATGCATAACAAAGAGTATCATACCTCCGAATCTTGTTAATGATAATAGAACAAGGAGGTGTGATACTATGGCACAAGACGTTTTATGTGAAGTAAACAACTGTAAATTTTGGGCTAACGGCAATAAATGTAGCGCAGACGCAATTTATGTAGTAAGTCATAAAGGAAAACAAGCATCGACTACGGAAGAAACAGATTGCAAAACTTTCGATCCGGAAGTATAAATTTTTGAAGGGTAGCCAAATCGTGGTTGCCCTTTTATTAATTATAGTATTGATAATAAATCTCATTTTCATTCATTGTTTTTAACTTTTCTTTTATTTTTTCATATTTTCTTCATAAGTGATGTAATCCAAAGCAATTCATGTTCGATACGTGATTTACTGAAGTCAATGACTTCTGTAATAAAAAATGAGTTAGCATCAAGAGATTGAATAGCAGTAAGTTGTTTATGTAGTATGTCTTGGCGTATTGTTAAAACTTCTTTTCTCTCTTCATAATCAAGTTTTTCAAATAGCGCGATACGAACAAGAAATTCAATATTGTTTGTCGCGAGTTTTTCGGGAAACTCGCGCAACATTTCAGAAAAGATCTCTTCTCCTGTTTCAGTTATGTCGTACATATTTCGGTTTGGCTTACCGACTTGTGTATGTACTTTTTTCGTTATAGCCCCCATATTCTCAAAACGTCGAAGAGAAGGATAAAGCATATTATGATTTAATTCAAAATTCTCTCCTAACCGATTTTGGATATTTTTCTTTATTTCATACCCATATTTTGGCCCTGACGTCAATTCTGCGAGCAATAAAATATCAACATACATAAAAATCCCCCTTATTTATTTCTCAAGTTCTCCTACGAAAAATCCCCTTTAGTATATGTTAAAATAACATATGTTAGATTATACAACTTTGAATTACCGACCTATCACTTTTATTGTAAAAGAAAAGGGAGGAAAGGACTATGGCTTCGCCTGAAAATGTGATTTTAGTTCATGAAATTTCAAAGCTGAAAACGAAAGAGGAATTGTGGAATCCGTATGAGTGGTATCAATTTATGAGGGATAATCACCCAGTACATTATGATGAAGAGCAAGATGTTTGGAATGTATTTTTGTATGAGGACGTAAATCGTGTTTTATCAGACTATCGCCTGTTTTCAAGTAGAAGGGAGCGAAGACAATTCTCAATCCCTCCTTTAGAAACTAGAATAAATATAAACTCTACTGATCCACCAGAACATCGCAATGTACGTTCTATCGTTTCTAAAGCATTTACTCCAAGAAGTTTAGAACAATGGAAACCTCGAATACAGGCTATAGCAGATGAACTTGTACAGCAACTTGAAAAATGTAGTGAAGTTAATATTGTTGAACAGTTCGCTGCACCTTTACCTGTTACCGTTATTTCTGATTTATTAGGCGTACCCACAACAGATCGTAAAAAAATTAAAGAATGGTCTGATATTTTATTTATGCCGTATAGTAAAGAAAAGTTTAATGATCTGGATGTAGAAAAGGGGATAGCATTAAATGAATTTAAAGCATATCTTCTACCAATCGTTCAAGAAAAGAGATTCCATTTAACCGACGATATTATTTCAGATTTAATACGAGCTGAATATGAAGGAGAACGGTTAACCGATGAAGAAATTGTTACTTTTTCTTTAGGACTATTAGCGGCTGGCAATGAAACAACTACAAATTTAATTATTAATAGTTTTTATTGTTTCTTAGTGGATTCAGCTGGAACATATAAAGAATTAAGGAAAGAACCTACATTAATTTCAAAAGCTATTGAGGAAGTATTACGCTATCGCTTTCCAGTTACATTAGCTAGGAGGATTACAGAGGATACAAATATATTTGGACCTCTTATGAAAAAGGATCAAATGATTGTTGCGTGGGTAAGTGCAGCAAACTTAGATGAGAAAAAGTTTGCACAAGCCTCTAAATTTAATTTACACCGAATCGGAAATGAAAAGCATTTAACCTTTGGTAAAGGTGCTCACTTTTGCTTAGGCGCACCACTTGCACGATTAGAAGCTGAGATTGCATTAAAAACATTTATAAATGCTTTTGAAAAAATAGAGTTGTCTTCATCTTTCAATTTAGAAAAATGTATATTGGAGAATGAACAAAATTTGAAATTCTTACCTATCTGCTTAAAAACTCAATAAGCTGTTCGGCAAGGTACAGATTTATTGTACCTTGTTTTTTTATTTCTCAATTGTAAAATTTTAGTGGGTTATTTAGTATGGAAGTGTGTGAATAAGAGTATAGGAGGATGCTTATGTTAACGTGTAATGGAAGTAAGACGTTCCAAACATTTATTAAAGCTGTAACAGATTTAATAAATAGTAATTTGTTAGAAAATCAAATTGTTTTTGGAATTGAAAAATTATTAGAAGAACTTTTAGAAAAGAAAACATGGCTTCCGTTAGAAAAACAGAAGGCGAATTCGGCTCAATATGCACGACACTTATTATATGAAGATCCTTTAAATCGTTTTGAAGTACTAGCTCTTGTATGGAAAGATGGACAATCGACTCCTTTACATGACCATGATGGCACATGGGGAGTAGAAGGCGTATTTACAGGAAGAATAATGGTGCAGAACTTTATACAAACTAAGCAGCTTGAAAATTCACTTGTTTATTTAACTCATACAGGAAATCTTTATTTGGGAGAAGGAGAAACAGATAAAGTCATTCCACCAGCTGATTGTCATATCCTTGAAATAGCCAAAAATGAAAGCGTTGTCACTATTCATGTTTACGGAAAACGTTTAGAAAAGTTTAAAGTATATGTCCCAACTAAAGAAAAGAATGTATACACGTGTGAGACAAAATATATTTGTTATAATTCATAGTTTAAAATCCAAAGCTCTTGCTTTGGATTTTATTTATAATTATTTCTTGACCTGAAACGCTTTTCATAAATTATAAATAAGGAGTACTTTACGAGGTCGGTATGAAAACGATACCTTTCATTTAATATGAGCTCGTGTATATATAGAAAGTGGTGAAGAAATAATGAAATTAATCGCAATTGATTTAGATGGAACTCTTCTTTCGGGGAACAAAATGATTAGTAAAGAGAATGCAGAAGCAATTCGAAAATGTCAGGAAGCTGGCCATGTTGTAGCAATTTGTACAGGTCGTTCTATCGTCGATATTGAACGATTATTATTAGAAGTTAATTTAGAGTGTCCAATTATTGCTGAAAACGGAGCGCTTATATATAAAGATAAAAAAATGATGAAGAGATATCCAATTCAAAATATGCAGGCACTCAAGATTGTAGAATATCTTGAAGAGAATGGTTTATATTATCAGCTTTATACTGATAAAGGTGTGTACGTACCGGAATATGGAGTAGAGAGTGTACGTAATGAAATCGATTATGTGAAAAATTCAAATGAAAATATCGATTTGAAAGAGTTAGAAACGATTGCAGCATTATACCTTGAACATACAGCATTTCTTAGTGCAGAAAGTTGTAAACCAATTGTAGAAACAGACATACATGTGCATAAGCTTTTACCATTTTCTTATGACATGGAAAAATTAAAAAAGTTAAAAGAAGCGTTTCTTCATAATACTGATTTAGCAATTACATCTTCCTATTGGCATAATTTAGAGATTAATCATCGAGACGCTCAAAAAGGAAATGGACTATATACCTTAGCAGAACATCTGAATATTCCAGTTGAAAATACTGTAGCGATAGGTGATGGGCTAAACGATGTATCTATGATGGAAAAAGCAAATCTATCAATTGCAATGGGAAATGCAGTTGAAGAAATAAAAGCGATGTGTCAATACGAAACATTGACTAATGAAGAACACGGTGTTGCACATGCTTTATATAAATATGTAATGTAATATAAAGTGAAACTTTAATCAGTGGGGGGGCTTACTGCCCATTAAAGTGGGATAAAAAGAAAAAAAGAATCTATTTAGATTCTTTTTTTCTTTTTATTAGGGGTAAGGTATTCTATGAGATTCATAGAAGCCTTATTACATTATATTATATAGAATATATTGGAATAAATGTTTATATTTTTCATGTTAATTGTGAAAATTTTATGAACTTTATATGTAATGTTTTTTTATATTGCTATTAATGCGTATAAATCCATGTCAAAACTTAACGAATGTAAGGACGTTAAGGAGAGTTCTTACAAAAAAATATTATGATTGGATCGGATAATAATCAATCAGAGATGAATAAAACTTACTAATTAGAGTTTCAATTTGAATGGATATTCTTTTCTGATTTTAATTGAAAAATAAAATTTGTTCGAATAATTATTCTTCAGCTATATACCTGCAGGCACATTCTTCGTATAATGGAGAAGTATGAATTTTAAATTTGTATGAATTTTACATATTGAGGTGAAAAAGGAATGAATGCGCGGCTAATGGAACTTATTGATGTGAGTACAATAGAAACCATGGCAGAACAATTTTATCAATTAACCAATATATCACATCAACTTCTTGATGCTGAGAAAGAATGTATATTTTCATTTGGAATAAATGAAAAGAAAATATGTAAACTTCCCAAAATTGAAATCCCCATTTTTTTATACAATCAATATTTAGGATCTTTTGTTGTTTGGTCTCAGAAAAGCGAAATTTACAATTGCCAAAAATACTTTGAAATGCTTGCAAATCTAATTATAGGTGGAGTAATGAAAGGATTTCAAAGTAAAAATACAACGTTACTTACTCGTAAAGAGGAGGAACTACATACAATCTTACAAAACATGCCTGTTATGGTTGATGCACTTGATTATAATGGAGATTTTGTTTTGTGGAATCGCGAATGTGAAATTGTAACAGGATATACTGCGGAAGAGGTAATTGGAAATCCAAACGCACTTCGATTACTGTATCCGGATCATAATTATCGTCACGAAATACAAAAGAAATTTTTGACTCGTGGAAAGAACTTTAGAGATTGGGAAATGCGCTTAACATGTAAAAATGGTGAAATTAAAACGATAATGTGGTCCAATATATCAGAACAGTTTCCTGTAAGTGGATTTAGTTATTGGGCTGTTGGTGTAGATATTACACATTTAAAAGCAATAGAAGAGAAATTAATACAACAAACGTCTGAATTGGAATTAATTTTTCAAGCTTTACCAGATTTATGTTTCTTAACAGAAGATGATGGAACAATTATTGATTATAAAGCAGGATCCCCTACAAAATTTTACGTACCCGCAGAAGCTTTTATGGGAAAAAAGTTTTACGAAGTATTACCATCTTCAGTAGCACAAAAATTTCAAGAAGCAATTTGTCAAGTGAAAGAAAAAGGAACAAATGCAATTGTAGAATATCCACTTACAATTAATGAAAGTATCGATTTCTTTGAAGCTAGATGTTTACCGTTATTGCATGATAAAATTATGATTATTGTACGGGATATTACAGAGCGGAAAAAGACAGAAGAATTGCTAAATAAATCAGATACACTTGCAGCAATCGGTCAATTAGCAGCTGGTGTAGCTCACGAAGTTAGGAATCCATTAACAGTAATTAAAGGGTTTATACAGTTATTCCAAATTAATAAAGAAGATCAGGAAAAATATTTTGATTTAATGCTTTCTGAAATTGAAAGAATAGAAGCGATTCTTCAAGAGTTTTTGTCGATTGCTAAAACAGACGAAATAAGTACCGAAAAGAAAAATATTTATCAAATATTTAAAAATGTCGTCTCATTAATAAATACAAAAGCAATTATGACAAATATTCAAGTTGAATTATATGCAGATTCAAAAGATATAATCATTGAATGCTCAGAAAATCAACTGAAACAAGTATTTATTAACATTTTGCAAAATTCAATCGAAGCTATGCCAGATGGTGGGAGAATTTCAATTCACATAAAAGAAATTGGTAAAGAAGGTATCATTATTAGTGTAATTGATAAAGGAATAGGAATACCTGAAGAAAGAATTAAAAGATTAGGTGAACCTTTTTATAGTACGAAAGAAAAAGGTACCGGTATTGGATTGATGTTAAGTTATAAAATTATTGAAAGGCATCAAGGGAATATAAGTATTATGAGTGAGGTTGGTGTTGGGACAACAGTAACGATTTACTTGCCAAAATTTCAGAGTAAAAAGCCTTTATCAAATTATGATGATAGATTCAAATCTATACGTCCATTTATTAACTCTTAAATTACTAAATACCTAATAACCAAAAGTTCAACTTTTGATTATTGGGTATTTTTACATTTAATTTAGTAAATTAAATATACTAAGGAGAAGAAGTCTTGGAAATATAAACGATTAAAGAGCGCTACAAGTTTCTTCAAACGTGTATATGTTTATATATAGCATTAAAAATTGTTGGCGTGGATTATGTGCAAAATAGTTTACTAGATATTAAACAAGGCGAGAGAAGAGAGTGTTATAACTTAACGTTAGTAGGATATGCACCATATGATAATTTAGAAGTAGTGTATTCCGTAGTTGTGCCGTGGGTTATTAATGATAAATTTGGTATTAACTCTGATATTGAAAAATAAGCGATTGACTGGAGAAACTGAAAAATAGATAGCTCTAAAGAAGATTAAAACATATGAATTGTAATAAAAACTAGAGTCATCTTATTTAAGAACCGATTCAAAATGGTTGATAGAGAGATAAAATTATTCTATCAATTATTCACGTTTTATAAAATGAATCATATATTGATAGCATAGGACAAGCTGAAAAGCTTCTTCTAACCTCACAGAACACTCCTTATCACGGTTAGGCATCTACTTATGTAGATGCTTTTTTTAATTAAATAACTGATAATTATTTATCAATCTAAAGTAGCAAGTGTATTAGGACTATTAAGGGAAGATTGACGGTAATCATTACAGTATGATGAATAAGAGTATTAAAATGTAAGGAGTGAGAAAGAATTGCTAAATATTTTAATGGTTAATTTTCCAGCAGAGGGACATGTAAATCCAACATTAAGTTTAGTCAAAGCCTTTACTAAACGGGGTGATCACGTACATTATATTACAACAGAACACTTTAAAGACAGAATTGAAGACTTGGGAGCTACTGTGTATACCCATCCAGATTTATTAAAGGAAATTTCTATTGATTCTGAAACACCAGATGGGCTGAGTTCATTCTTTCGTGTACATGTTCAAACTTCTTTATATATCTTACAAATTACGAAACAATTATGTGAAAACATAAAGTTTGATTTTGTAATTTATGATATATTTGGCGCTGGTGAGTTAGTAAAGGAGTATTTACAGATTCCAGGTATAGTTTCTTCTCCTATATTTTTAATTCCTACTGAATTTTTGGAGACATTACCTTTTCATCCAAATGCAGAAATGCCATTCCAACCTGATGAAATTTCTGAACAGTTACTATATCGAATAGAACATGAATTTGGGGTAAAGCCTAAAAATAATCTTCAATTTATGCATAACAAGGGAGATATTACTCTCGTGTACACAAGTCGTTACTTCCAACCTAATAGTGATTCGTTCGGAGAAAATAACATTTTTATTGGGCCAAGTATTTCAAAGCGTAAAACAAATGTTGAATTTCCACTTGAATCGCTTAAAGATAAGAAAGTTATTTATATTTCAATGGGAACACTGCTTGAAGGGCTCGAACCATTCTTTAATACATGTATTGATGCTTTCTCAGATTTTGATGGGTTAGTTATAATGGCAATTGGTGATAGAAATAATCGTTCTAAAATTAAGAAAGCGCCAGACAATTTTATAATTGCTTCATACGTACCTCAATCAGAAATATTAAGTGAAGCAGATGTTTTTATTACACATGGCGGCATGAATAGTGTACATGATGCTATTCATTTTAATGTTCCATTTGTTATCATTCCACATGATAAAGACCAACCAATGATAGCACAAAGATTAACCGAACTGGAAGCAGCAAATCGGTTATTGAAAGAGCATGTTAATGTGCAAACGTTAAGAGAAGCGGTAACAGATGTTCTTTCAAATGAAAAGTATAAGCATGGAATACGAAAACTGAATGAAAGTTTTTTAGAATGTGGTGGTTCAAAAGAAGCAATTACCGTGATTACATCTCTTTTAAATAAATAGTTTAGACAATATAAAAGCATAGGGGGTCTACCTTTATGCTTTTATATGATTATCCTGCAAACTGCACAGCAGTATTTGCATGTAAAAAAGCAGTATCAAAAACAGGAACAGTAAGGTCGTCTTGGGAAATGAGCAATGGTATTTCAGTGCAGCCTAGTAGTATACCTTCTGCGCCATTTTGAATTAATGATTTTGTAATTTGTAATAGCTTTTCTTTTGATGTTTCTGAAATAATTCCTTTACTTAATTCATTTAAAATAACATGATGAATAAAATTTCTTTCCTCTTTATTTGGAATAATTGTCTCAATATTATAGTTCGCTAGACGTGATTTATAGAAGTCTTGTTCCATCGTTTGTTTCGTACCTAATAATCCGATACGCTTTATATTCTGTTCTACCATTTCCTTAGCACTTACATCACCGATGTGAAGAAGTGGAATGGAAATTGCATTTTCTACTTCTTCAGCAAATAAATGGACCGTATTGGAACACATTAATAAACATTCAGCTCCAGATTTTTCAACCTTTTTTGCAACGGTGACTAATTCGTTTTTCACTTCTTCATATTGATGATTTTGTAATAAAGTAGTTACTTCACCAAAGTCCATGCTATATAAAACAAGCTTTGCATTTTGATCATATTGAGAGAGTGTAAGTGTATTAATATGTTTATAGTATAATGATGTAGATTCCCAACTTAGTCCACCAATTAAACCGATTACTTTCATCGTATATTCCTCCCGTAACTATTTTGAATTCATTATTTCATAATTCCGATAAGAATACAATGATTTAAATGTACTGTTAAACAAAAAATAAAAAATAATTAGAAAAGTGTTGAAATTTATACTTTTTAATGCCATAATACGAATTACAAATTAATACTTATCCAGAGAGGTGGAGGGACCGGCCCTATGAAACCTCAGCAACCCCTATGTAAATGTATAGGAAGGTGCTAATTCCGCAGAGAACACGATGTGTTTTTTGGAAGATAAGAGGATTCTTGAACGTGAAAGAAAATGGCCTCTTATATAAGAGGCCATTTTTTGTTGTATAGAAAGGGAGTGTCGATGCATAATTCATTTTGAAAATAAATATAGAGTAATAAAAGTTGACTAATAAGAGAGGGGAATTGTAATGAACAAATTATCAACGAAGTTAGTAGTGGCAATCGGAATTGGAGCAGCATTATACGGGATATTAGGACTTTGGGGATTTTCTATTGCACCAAATACGTTTATTAAACCTGCATTAGCTATTTTAACCGTTTTTGGAGCTTTATTTGGTCCAGTGGCAGGCCTGTTGATAGGACTTATCGGGCATACTGTAACAGATACAATTGCTGGTTGGGGTATTTGGTGGGGCTGGGTTATTAGTTCAGGCATTATCGGCTTTGCAATGGGGCTTATTCAAAAAAGAGTTGGCTTTAGTGTGAAAAACGGGACATATAATAAAGGAGATATTTCTTATTTAGCCATTACTGGGTTAATTGGTATCGTCATTGCTATTATATTTGCTGGGGCATTTGATATTATTGTTATGGGAGAACCGTTTGACAAAATTGTTATACAAGTATTAGGTGCAACAATTGCTGATGTTATTGTATTTTTAGTTCTTGGATTGCCAATTACAATAGGATTAGCTAAATCTAATAAGAAACATACACATTTAAAAATTGAAAAGTAGGGATGTTAACATGCAACCAATTATTTCTTTTGAACAATTCAACTTTCAATATAAGCATGCAGCGCAGCCTACAGTTAAAGACATTACATTTCATATATATCCTGGGGAAAAAGTGTTAATTGCTGGACGAAGTGGTTCAGGGAAATCAACATTAGCTCATTGTATGAATGGGCTAATCCCATTTTCTTATGAAGGGACTAGTACTGGTACTATTTTGATTGACGGAAAAGACCCGAGGAAAGGGAGTATTTTTGAACAGAGTAAACAGGTTGGAACAATTTTGCAAGATCAAGATGCACAATTTATTGGTCTTACAGTAGAGGAAGATGTAGCTTTTTATTTAGAAAATGAATGCGTAAATGAAGATGATATGAAAAAGATTGTTTCGGAATCATTAAAAAAGGTAAAGATGCATAATTTTCATAAACAAAGTCCACATGAATTATCAGGAGGACAAAAACAAACTGTTTCTTTAGCAGGTCTGTTAACAACAAACGCTGATATATTGTTGTTCGATGAACCGTTAGCAAATTTAGATCCGCTAAGTGCCTTACATACAGTAGAACTTATTAAAGAAATACATAAACAATATAATAAAACAATTGTCATAATTGAACATCGAATAGAAGAAATGTTAAACCTAGATTTAGATAAAATTATTTTAATTGATGAAGGAGAAATTGTTGCGATAGGCACACCAGAAAAAATTTTAGCATCAAATATATTACCATCTATCGGATTAAGAGAACCTATGTACATAGAAGGATTAAAGAGATTGCATTTTGATAGTAATAATGATGTAATATACCCACTTGAAAATCTTCAAAGGGAAAGTGTTAGTAGCGTAATACATGAGTGGATGGAGAAGCAAGCTTTTTGTAAAGATACTCCTACAAAAAAAGAATTATTGAAAGTAGAGAATTTGTCATTCTCATATCCTAATAAACAAAAAGTATTAGACAATGTAAATTTCTCTCTATATAAAGGGGAAATAGTAGCACTCTTAGGCCATAATGGAGCTGGAAAATCAACATTAGCTCATAGTCTGATAGGGATAAACAAAACAAAAAACGATAGCATTTTAATTGATGGAGTAAATATCAATTCTTGGTCTATTCGTAAACGCGGTGAAGTTATATCTTATGTGATGCAAAATCCAAATCATATGATTACACAAGCTACTGTAATGGAAGAGATTTCATTTCCATTACAATTAAAAAAATTTTCGAAGGAAGAAATAAAGCTTAGAGCGGAGGAAACATTAAAAATTTGTGGCTTGTTTCCATTTCGAAATTGGCCAATTCAGGCATTAAGTTATGGGCAAAAAAAGAGATTAACGATTGCATCTGTACTAACAACAAATCCAAAACTTATCATATTAGATGAACCGACAGCCGGACAAGATCATTATCATTATAAACAATTTATGACGTTTATTAGAAAACTAGCTGCAAAGGGAATGTCATTTATTTTCATCACACACGATATGAATCTCGCATTAGAATATGCGGACAGAGCAATAGTTCTACATGAAGGGGAAATTATTGCGAATCATACCGCGTCTACTGTATTAGGGCATCCAGAAACATTAAAAAGAGCGAACTTAAAGGAGAGTTCTTTATTTAAACTCGTTAAATTTAGTGGTATTGCAGATCCTGAAAGATTTATGAAACTTTATTTTGATGATATTAGGAGGGAGGAAGGTGTATAATACATATTTTCATCGCATGGACGAGGCAGTGAAATTGTTGTTATTTATTTTTTGTATGACACTTACTTTTTTATTTTTTGATTTTCGCATATTGCTATTCGTATTTATGATTGGATGTATCGGACTTCTAGTTGCTAAAATTCCATTTCGTAAAATTTTTATTGTTTTTACTGTTATATTTACATTTAGTTTATTAAATTCTGTCATGATCTTATTTATTACACCAACCCATGGATCTGAATTAACTGGATCGTATACTTCATTTGTGTATATTGGATATGCAACAATTACATACGAAACCTTATTTTATGCAGCTACACTTTCGTTAAAGTATTTTACGTTATTACCATTTACACTTATTTTTATTTATACGACTGATCCAAGCAAATTTGTGAGTAGCTTAAGTAAATTTCGAATTCATTATAAAATTACTTATGCGATAAATATTGCATTACGTTATATACCTGATATACAGTCCGAATATAAAGTTATTAAACACGCCCAAGAGGCGAGAGGAGTAGCTTTTGAAAAAGGAGAAGCAAGTTTGTGGATTCGCATGCAAAACCGTGTCTTAATTTTCTGGCCTTTAATTATTCATTCTTTAGAGAGAATCGATACAGTTTCAAACGCAATGGATTTAAGAGGATTTGGAAAGAAGGATACACGTACGTGGTTCTATACAAATAAAGCGAAAAGCGGAGATTTCATTGCTTTATTTGTAGGTGTTTTTATTTTAATTGCTGCAGTATATTTAAAGTTACATGTATTTCAAAATTTTTGGTATCCATTTTAAAGCACTCTCAAATGAGTGCTTTTACTTATTTTTATATAGACATGCTCAAAAAGGGGATATTTACATAATGTATAATACGAACCAGTTAAAATGATCAACTACCTATTAGTTTTCAAACCAAAAGGAGGAGAAAATATGAGTTACGGTGGTTCTTGTGGTTTTGGTGGAGGTTTCGCTTTATTAGTTGTGTTATTTATTTTATTAATTATCGTTGGATGCAGCTGCTGGGGCGGAGGGTACTAATTTTTAATTAGTCTCCACAAATGTAAAACAAAAAAACATAGAAGATACTTATGTATCGAAACAAATAAAAAAGGAGCATAATTGCTCCTTTTTTATTTGTTGTTAGATGTGTTTGTATTACATTTCGGAAATGTAATTGTCAAAGTAGTACCTTTATTAATAACGCTTCGGATTTTCAAATTCCCTTGCATCGTTTCAATAATTTTCACAGCAACCATTGTACCTAAACCTGTACCTTTCGTTTTTGTACTAAAATACGGCTCGCCAAATCGATTTATTTGCTCTTGTGACATACCAATTCCGCTATCTTCAATTCGTATGATAACTTTACTATTACTAATAGAAGAGGAGATATTTAAAGTGCCACCATTAGGCATTGCTTCAATACCATTTTTTAATAAATTTAAAAAACATTGCTGAAAGTGCTGTTTATTACCAACTATTGTTGCCGTAGAGAAATCTTTTGTAATATGTATTGTATTCATATTACATAAAGGTAAAATCATATTAATAACTCGATTTAACTCTTGTTCTACTGAAATCTCATCTAACTTTTCTGAAGCAGGTTTGGCAAACGTTAAATAATCATCAATAATTCCTTGGGCATGATGTAATTCTTCCAGTATATGCTTAATATACTCGTCTCTTGATTCTGGAGTTAAATTTGGTGTTTTTAAAAGTTGTGTAAATCCTTTTACAACAGTTAAGGGATTTCTTACTTCGTGCGATATACTAGCAGCGAGTTGGCTAACAATCTCCATTTTTTCCATTTTAATTAACTTCGATCGCATACATACTGCATCTTTTAAAACTTCATTAAAATAAACTACAAACAACATTAAAACAGTTGGTAATATTATGAAATAAATGATGTACAAATTATTCACTTCAAAATCTGATAAAGTTAATACAATTACAGTTGTAAATATTGCTAGGAAAAATGTTAAAAACATTGCATAGGCTACTTTAATTTTTCTATTATACGTATTAAATTTTGCGGATGCGAATGCTGTAATGATAAACATTATGCCATAAACTAGCATTGTTAACATGCTAAATCCATAAAATGAAAATCTTATAATTAATAAAATAGCAAGTAATATGATACCGACAGGGAAGCCACCATAAAGCGTACCTATTATAACTGGTATTTGTCTTAAATCATGAATACAACTTTCATCCATATAGATAGGATAACGCATACATAAAATAAGAGGGATACTCGTACAGAGTATAATAAGTAGTTTTTTATATTTCTTCACATAGCGCCCGCTATCATATATAAAATAAAAAATAAATATACTACTTAAAATGTATAAAAGATTATTTAACACGTGTTGATTGATATACACAAAGTTCATAATATTTGCCTCGTTATTTTTAATTTCCTTTTCATATATATTATCATGATAATGGTATAAACTATATATTTGTTTGAATAATATAGATTTATATCTTTTTAGTATTTAACACGTTTACCCACTCTTCATAAAATTCTTCAACTGATGCATATCGTTCGGCTCGATTTTCATTTACTGCACGATACGCTATTTCATATAAATCCCTACTTGCTTCCCATTCTGCAAAGGAGAGATCTTTTCCACCACCTAAAATTGCGAAAGCCATTGCCCCCATATTAAATACATTTGTTCTCGAATCAATCATAGCGTTTAGCTCAAATTCTTCAGGAGACATAAAACGTGAGGAACCCCATAATCTTCCCATTTTATTCACAAATGGTTTTTTAGAATATAAATCAATATCACAAATCTTTGTCTCATTTGTATGGAAATCATATAAAATACTACCATCATAAAAATCTATCGCTACATAGTTTTTCTTTTCGACATATGTATGGAAAGAAAAAATGGAATTTAAAGATTGAATCCGTTTCATAACAGGTAAATGCTTAAATTTATAAAATGGAGAGTTTGGATTCTTATATTTATCAGGAGGCGGGAAACTCCAGTGCGAATGAAGACATTCACCATCAAACCAATCGAAAATGAATACATATCCAGATTGAACTGGAAAATGTTCAATTAGTTTTATAAGCGAGTCATGCTTTAATTCCTCGTATAGGGAAACTGAATTTTTTAAGCGTTCAATAGCGTCATTTATTGATCCTTCGTATGCAATTGTTTGTGCCCCTGCGTATTTAATGAATTTCTTATGACCATTTTTTTCTACACCAAAACTTATATTCCCTGAATCTTGCTGGTCAAAAACTGCAAATACAGTTCCTAATTTCAAGAGCCAATCAAAATTATGATGTTCTTTTAATTGGAATGTTATTTGATTCAACTGAATTTCAACTGGTTTAGCTTCCATAATATACCTCGCATTTATTATAATTAAGTTGTATATTTCAGTATTCGACATATTTTGTGAAAATCCTATGTGAATCACATGAAATTTTATAAATATAATGATATACACTTATAAAGGGATGGATAAAATGGAACAACAAATCGTTATTAAACCGTATGAAAGAAAGTGGCATGAAGAGTATGTAAAAGAAAAGGAGAAATTTATTTCTTTATTCGGAGGAGAATGTATTGCTATTGAACATATAGGGAGCACATCTGTACAAGGGCTAGGAGCGAAACCTTTAATTGATATGATGATTGGCGTAACAGATTTGCAAATTATCGAAAAGTGGATTGATGATCTATTAAAAATCGGATATGAGTATGTTCCAAAAGAAACACCTAATTGGCGTTTTTTTAGAAAGGGAAAATGGAGAGCAGGTACTCATCATTTACATGTTTATATTTATAATAGTGACGAATGGAAAAACAATCTTTTATTTCGAGACTTTCTAATAAAGCATGAATGGGCACGTAAAGAATATAGAGAACTAAAAGAGAGACTTGCAGCTACATATCCTTTTGATCGTGTTTCTTATACAAATACAAAAGCACCGTTTATTCAAAAAATAATAAAGGAAGCAAAAAAAATTAATTGATCTTGAAATTCTCATTTTATTTTAATCTTTCTCTCATGTTCCTTTCTTTTTTATTTGATATTCTGCTTGTTACAGAAGCTTTTTAAGAAAGGAGCTTTAATAAAATGGAAAAGCTACTAAGAAATAAATCTTTTCACATGTCTGTAAAAATCATAGGCTTTACTATTATTTTTTGCAGTGTAGCATTGTTATTTATGAATGTAATATGCGGCAACGCATTAAATGTAAAAGGGTTAAACAAGAAATTAGGTACTTTCGGTGAGTATGGGGCAATTTTAGCTGCATCGTTATGGTTTTTACGTCATGTATGGTTGTTTTTTAAGAAGAAAAATATAATTGGGTTTAATGTGATAAAGAATTTATATCTTTTCATTAAAAAGTTTCACGTATTAATTGGATATGCTGTATTAGCTGTATCAATTACTCACGGTGTTTATTTTTTATTAAAAGGAAGTCGACATATACTTATAATTTATAGTGGTATATTCTCTCTTTTTATCTTAATTGTACTAGGAATCATTGGGTTTTTCTTACAGAAACATAATGAAAAAAGAAACTTGATTTTGTATAGAAAATCACATCAAATCATTGCAATTATATTTGGAATAGGATTACTCATTCATTTAACTGTATAGGAGGAATTACTGTTGCAACACATATTAATTATTGAAGATGAAGAAAGTTTAGCTGATTTTTTAGAGTTAGAACTAAAGTATGAAGGATATAAAGTCGATATACAGTTTGATGGAAGGAAGGGTTTAGAAGTTGCACTTGAAACAAATTATGACCTTATTTTACTGGATTTAATGTTACCAGGCTTAAATGGTCTAGAAGTTTGTCGTAGATTAAGGGCAACTAAAAATACACCTATTATTATGCTGACTGCACGCGATAGTATTATGGACCGCGTGACAGGATTAGATAGCGGAGCCGATGATTATCTTCCGAAACCATTTGCAATTGAAGAACTGTTAGCACGTATGAGAGTGATATTTAGAAGAGAAGAACATATAGAAAACAAACATGTTTCATCTCTTACATTCAAAGATTTACAGCTCCAGATTGAATCTCGAACTATTACAAAAGGAAATGAAGAAATGGAACTTACAAATAAAGAATTTGAACTCTTGCTTATGTTTATGAAAAATATTAATAGAGTACTTACCCGTGATGTTTTATTAAATCAAGTATGGGGATATGATGCAATGGTTGAGACAAATATCGTTGATGTATATGTTCGTTATTTACGCAACAAGTTACATAGTGCGGATAAGGAGGAATATATCCAAACAGTCCGTGGTGCTGGATATATAATGAAATGATTAAAAATATTGTGCATCGAATTCGAAATCTACCTATAAAGTGGAAATTAACACTTTGGTCCACTACACTAGTATTTATTTTATTCATCTTATATAGCGCTTTGCAGTTTATTGTAATCAATAAGTGGACTATAGATTATGAACAGAAACAAATAAATAGGCAAGTGACAGAAATAGCGGCATATTTCCAAGATAAAAGTGATACCCTTTCGAGTAAAACGTTTGAAAACAGGAAAGATTTCTTAAATAATATGATTGATAAGCATCAAATGATTCGTATTATCGGCATGGACGGGAAACCAATTGTTACTGTTTCGCGAGATTTTAATGAAACATGGATAAAGCCAAAACAAGTTACACAAGAGGAATTATTTATAAAAAGACATATAGAAGATCGCATATTAGTTAAGCGTATACCAATCCAAACAAAAGAGTTCACTGGTACTATTGAGCTTACGAAAAACTTAGAGGCTTTCGATCATTTATTAAAAATTATTCTAGTGGTAATGGTTATTGCTGGAATATGTGGACTAATCTTTAGTTTTTTAGGTGGGCTACTAATCACGAAAAAACTATTATCAAGCGTTCAAAATATAACGGATACGATGAAACGCATTAAGAAAAATGGATTGAATGAACGAGTTCCAGTACGTGAAAATAATGATGAACTTGCAAAATTATCGTTTCTTTTTAACGAAATGATGGATGAGGTAGAAACGTCTTTTACACAACAGAAACAGTTTGTTGAAGACGCCTCCCATGAACTGAGAACACCACTAACAATTATTCAAGGACACTTGTCTATGTTAAATCGGTGGGGGAAAAATGATCCAGCAGTTTTAGATAAATCGCTTCAATCCAGTTTAAAGGAAGTCGATCGTTTAAATAAGTTAGTTTTAGAATTGTTAGAACTATCAAGAGCCGAATCAGAACAGATGCATCCAATCGCAGCTGAGCCAGTCCATGTAAATAGTATATTAAAACAAGTTACACAAAACTTTGCTATACTTCAAACTGAATTTCAATTTGAAATGAAACTGGATGGAGATACGGCATATGTCTCAATACCCTCGTCTTACTTAGAACAAATTATTATTATCGTAATGGATAACGCTGTGAAGTATACAAAAGAAGTTAATAAATATATTTGTATTGAATCTAGTGTGCAATCAAGGAAAGTTAAAATTCGTATCATAGATCGTGGAGTGGGAATACCCGAAGCTGATTTACCTTTTGTTCTTAACCGCTTTTATCGAGTGGACAAAGCAAGAAGTCGAAAACAGGGTGGAAACGGTCTAGGTTTGTCTATTGCAAAACGACTTATAGAGAAATACAACGGAACAATTCAAATAGAGAGTAAAGAAGGCGAAGGAACAATCGTTACGATTACACTGCCTACTGTTTCACTTTAATAATTTAGAAAGAAGGGATGTTTTTGCATTCCTTCTTTTTTACGGGCAGATTATTTTGTTTATTTCGAACTTTCTAGTACATTAGAATCATGAAGGGGGAATAATAATGAAAGCTATCGTACAACAATATAAAGCTGGATTTGAAGGGGTAGAATATAAAGTATTACCAGAGATAACACCTAATGTTGGAGAAGTGAAAGTGAAATTAAAATCAGCCGGTTTAAATCACCGAGATTTATTTATAATGAATAATAGAAGAGAAATGCAAGTACCATTAGTTCTAGGATCAGATGGTGCAGGTATTGTTACGGAAGTTGGAGAAGGTGTTTCAGGTGATTTGTTACAAACCGAGGTCATTATTAATCCTAGTATTGGATGGGATAATATCGCTGAAATACCCGAGTTACCAGAGGTGTTAGGTGGACCGAAAGATGGAACGTTTGCTGAATATGTGATTGTGCCCGCTGAAAATGTAGTGGCAAAACCGTCATATCTTACTTGGGAAGAGTCTGGCGTCTTATCTTTATCGGCACTAACTGCATATAGAGCGCTTTTTACAAAGGGTAGATTAAAGAGTGGAGAACATGTTTTAATTCCGGGCATAGGCGGCGGTGTAGCGACATTTGCCATGTTATTTGCAAAAGCAATTGGCGCAAAAGTAAGTGTTACTTCAAGGGTAGAGAACAAAAGAAAGTTTGCCGAAACCTATGGCGCAGACTTTTCTTTTAATAGTTCTGGAAATTGGGAAGAGAGTTTATGCGGAGAGAAGGTAGATTTAATAATCGATAGTATAGGTCCAGCAACATTCTTAAAATACTTTGATGTATTAAAACCAAATGGGAGAATTGTTAATTTTGGTGCAAGCTCCGGGGATAAAATTGAATTACCTTTACGAGCATTATTTTATAATCAAATCGATATTATGGGGACATCTATGGGGAGCAGTGAAGAATTTAATGAAATGATTAAGTTTATAGAGAAATATAAGATTAAACCAATTATGGATAAAGTTTATTTGTTGGAAGAAGCGATTCAAGCGTTAAGACGTATGGAACAAGGTGAACAATTCGGTAATATTGCACTTCGTATATATTAAAAATATGATTTTGCAACAAGTATATTTAAGTAACTATGTTATGTATTCTACACATGAATAATATGTAATCCGTATTGTTTTAAAGGTTTTTCAGCCTAATACATAATTAGCCGTTATAATTAGTCTTAATTTTGTCAAATGAGTAATAGTAAAATGAGAATTAGATGAGAAAAGTTTCAGCCGATTTTCATATTGATGTTGTATACTGTGTAAATCAAGAACGCTTTTATGTAAGGAGAGAGTATTATGAATTACACAGTATTTCAATGGTTTAATAATTTTGCTGAATCGTCCAAACTATTAGATACGCTAATGATTGCTATTACAAATAGTGCTGCATATGTAGCGATTTTATTTATGCTTATTTTATGGTTTAATAATGGAAAGAAAGTTAATGCAATAAAAAAACAATATACAGTGTTATATACGACACTTTCAGTCATTATCGCATTACTAGTAAATGTTGTGATACATGCGGTATATTACCATCCACGTCCGTTTGTATCACATGATGTGCATCAATTAGTGCCACATGCAGCAGACTCATCATTTGTTAGTGATCATTCAGTACTTGTATTCTCAATTGCATTTGTCTTTTTGCTTAGAGGAGAAAAACTAAAATATATTGCTCTTATTTGGGCGGTATTAGTTGGTGTATCGCGTATGTACGTAGGTGTTCATTATCCTCTAGATATACTTGGTGCTGCTTTCTTAACATTTATCACGAGTGGCTTAGTAATGCAAAGTACACGTACGTTGGAGCCGATAGCGAAATTTGTATTCAAAATGTACGCATTAGTAGCAAAACGAATTCCTTTTTTAGCGAAATATAATCATATAGCTTAATTGTTATAAATAACTATTCGTAGTTTTTTAAAGTCCTCCTTTGGAAATCCAAAGGAGGACTTTTTTATTGTGTACATGATAAGGATATACGTATTAAAAAATCAACCCTATCATGTCGTAATGTTCATAAATTTCACGCACCGCAATGTAAATAGATAAATAAATAAAATAGAAACAATGGCTACTTTCAGAACGTTTTAAAGGAATTGAAAGGAAAACTTCGAAACATATAGTATTGAAAGTGAAAATTACATATTTTGAAGTACATCCTTGCATGTATCAATAAAAAAGAAAGGAGCGAAATATGTATAAACTTCAAACGAATAAAGGCGCGCGATATATGATGATTGCTTTTATTGTTTTGTTTCTTATTATGCTATTGCGTTTTTTCTATATTCAAGCAGTAGGAGTCGTGCATAATGTGAATGTAAAGGATTTAGCAAATGAACAACATAATAAAAATGGTGTTTTGGAAGCAAATCGTGGCACGATTTATGATCAAAATGGAAAAGTACTCGTTCAAGATTCAACAACGTATCGTGTTGTTGTGAATTTGAAAGGTAATGACAAAGTGAAAAATAAAGATGAAACTGCAGGGCAATTAGCTGATGCACTTGAAATTGATAAAGAGGACGTATTAAAAAATTTCCATGAGGGGCGTACGCAAGTTGAAATCGGAAAAGTTGGCCGGAATTTGTCTAGGGAAAAGAAAGAACAAATCAAAAAAATGAAAATCCCGGGTGTTTCTTTTATGCCTGAGAAAGCAAGAGTGTATCCAAATGAAGATTTCGCATCTTATATACTTGGTTTTGCTAGACCAGACGATAAAGGAAATACAGAAGGGAAATTTGGACTTGAAAAAAGTTTGGATAAATATTTGCGCGCGACAAATGGAAATATAGAATACGTGGGAGCGCGAGGAGGTATCCCGCTTACAAATGATATAGGGAAAATAGAACCCGCCAAACATGGAAATAACGTATATCTTACGCTTGATAAACAAATTAATAGTTTTTTAGAAGAAGCAATGAATAAGGCGCAAGAACACTATGATCCTTCTATGTTACTAGGTATCATAGCGGATCCAAAGACGGGGAAAGTTTTAGCTATGTCTAGTAAACCTAGTTTTAATCCTAATAAAGGGGATATTGAATACTTTTTAAATGATCCAATTGCAAATGCATATGAACCAGGTTCAACGATGAAAGTATTTACGTTAGCTGCAGCAATTAATGAAGGTGTATATAACGGAAAAGAATATTTCCAATCCGGAAAATACGCAGTTGGTTCATCGGATATAAAAGATCATAATGGTGGATTTGGATGGGGATCTATTACATTTGATGAAGGTTTTGAAAGGTCATCAAACGTAGCTTTTTCTATTTTAGAAGATCAGTTATTAAAACCAAATAAATTTAAGCAATATATGAATAAATTTGGTTTTAACCAAAAAACTGGAATAGATTTACCTGGTGAAAGTAAAAATACTTTACTATTAAATACACAAATTCAACAAGTAACAACTTCTTTCGGACAAGGTTCTACAGTAACTCCAATTCAATTAGTCCAAGCCGCTAGCGCTATAGCAAATGACGGAAAAATGATGCAACCATATATCGTTGACAAAGTTGTAAATCCAACAAACAAACAAGTTATTATGGAAAATCAACCGAAAGAAATTGGGAATCCGATAAAAAAAGAGACAGCGGACAAGGTAAGAGACTTAATGGAGCGTGTTATTACGTCTTCAAAAGGTACTGGTACAATGTATAAAGTGGATGGTTACCCAATAGGAGGTAAGACAGGAACAGCTCAAATTCCGAATCCTGAAAATGGACGATACATGGAAGGAAAAGAGAATTATATTTTTTCATTTTTAGGTATGGCTCCAATTGATGACCCGGAGTTAATTGTATATTTGGCAATTAAACAACCTAAGTTAAAGGGAGACGAGTATGGAGCTCAGCCGCTTGCTGAAATATTTAAACCGGTTGTGAAAAATAGCCTTGAATATTTAAAGGTGAGACCCTACACAGAAAAACAAATGGCAGATGCAACGAAAAGATCCCAATTGAAAGTACAAAACTATGTGAATCAATCCATGGATACGGTAGAGAATAATGTAAAAAAAGAGAAACTCCAACCAATAACCTTAGGAGAAGGAAAAATAATAAAACAATATCCGCAGTCTGGTGAAGTAATGAGTGAAAGTGATCGTATATTTTTATTAGGAAACAACGCAATAATGCCCAATTTGCAAGGTTGGTCCATGCGTGATGTGATGTATTTTTCTAAACTATTAAAATTAGATTTAAAAACTTCAGGTACGGGATATGTAACAAATCAAAGTATCGAAAAAGGACAAGCTATACAAGAAGGCGATGCATTAAAACTAGAATTAGAACCACCGTTACAACCGTTAGCAGAGGCAAATACAAATTAATTAGGATATGTGAAGGGTCTATATATAATAGACTCTTTTTTAATGGTTCAAGTAATTTCACGCACCGTAATTTTTATAAAAAATAATAAATAAGATTTTTAACAGTTACTAAAACAAAAAAACTTACATATATTGAAATTAGAACGATTGTTCAAATCCTTACACTCGTCCATTTGCATTATATGAATTAACAACAGGAGGTTTTTTATATGGATGAACAAAGAGTCGCAATTATAACTGGTGGAGCTTCTGGTATCGGTAAAGCTTTAGCTCTTCAATTAGCAAATAAAGATATATTTGTAATCATCGCAGATATTAATGAAACATGTGGTCAAGAACTTGTGAATAATATAAAAAATAATAATCAACTAGCTAGGTTCGAATATTTAGATGTTACTAATGCTGAATTCGTAGAGGATCTTATTATAAAAATAGTTAATGAGTTTGGTAGAATTGATTATATGTTTAATAATGCTGGAATTGCTATGTATGGAGAAGTATTCGATATGTCTTTGGATCATTGGAAACATATTATTGAAATTAATTTATTAGGAGTAATTTACGGAACACAATTAGTTTATCAATTCATGAAAAAACAAGGATTTGGTCATATTATTAACACTGCATCTGCAACCGGTTTAGGACCTGCTCCACTTTGTACCGCGTACGCAACTACCAAACATGCTATCGTAGGTTTAACAACGTCATTACATTATGAGGCAGAAGAATACGGTGTAAATGTAAGTGTACTTTGTCCAACTTTTGTAGATACACCCATATTTGAAAAATCAATCGCAATTCATATGAATAAGGACAAAATTTTAAAACAACAAAAACTAAATAAGCCGATTTCAGCAGACAAGTTTGCTGAAATTGCACTGAAAGCTATTCATAAAAATAAAGTAGTGATATGTCCAATACCGTTAAAAAAAACAATGGACGTATTCTTCATTGTATTTCCTTATTTTCATAAAAAGCTAATGCGTTTCGTATGCCGAATTGGCCGAAAAGCAAAAATGACGCAACTATAAATATCTGATTATTTTATATTTACAGTTAAAAATAATTGTGATAATATGGAAAAATCAAATGCAGTGAAGAGAAGAGTAAATAAAATGAATTTTTCACAGAGAGCTCCATTTAGCTGAAAAGGAGTAAAAATTCTTTATTGAACCAAGCCTCTGAGCAGCGCATCGGAACCTATATTAGGGGATGGTGTGACGGGAGCTCCCGTTATAGAGCTATGGTATAAGCATGAAGAATGCAGTACCTGATAAGGTTAATATGGTGACATATTAACAAACTAGGGTGGCACCGCGATGATAAATCTCGTCCCTAAGACTAAAAGTCTTGGGGGTGGGATTTTTTTATTGGTTTAAAACAATTTGGAAAGCGGGGGCCTAAAATGAAAAACTTACTTAAAGATTGGAAATATCCTTTATTACTACTGTCCGGAGTTGGTATTGCAAATTTAGGGGCATGGATTTACTTAATAGCACTGAATGTACTTGTCTATCATATGGGTGGCTCAGCCTTAGCTGTTGCTACTTTATATGTAATTAAACCATTAGCTGCTCTATTTACAAACGCTTGGTCAGGAAGTATGATTGATCGTTTAAATAAACGGAAATTAATGATTCACCTCGATATATATCGCGCGGTATGTATCGCTATTTTACCTTTACTTCCATCACTTTGGATAGTTTATGTGTTCGTATTCTTTATTAGTATGGCCAGTGCGATTTATGAACCAACTGCTATGACATATATGACTAAATTAATTCCAGTTGAGAAAAGACAACGTTTCAACTCATTGCGTAGTTTAATAGGATCTGGTGCATTTTTAATTGGTCCAGCGATAGCGGGAGTATTGTTAATAGCAAGTACACCAGAGTTTGCAATATATATAAATGCTATAGCGTTTCTCTTATCAGGAGTAATTACATTGCTGCTACCTAATCTTGATAAAAAACCTGCTATTCATACATCAAAGGACACGTTGTCTTTAGCTGTACTAAAAAAAGATTGGAACATCGTTTTAAATTTTAGTAAAAAATCTTTGGATATCGTTTTTGTGTACTTCTTATTCCAAGGGATGATGGTGTTAGCTGCCGCAAATGATTCACTTGAATTGTCATTTGCGAAAGAAGTTTTATTGTTAACAGATAGTGAATATGGCTTTTTAGTTAGTATCGCTGGAGTCGGGTTTATTTTAGGAGCAATAACAAATACAATTTTATCAAAAAAACTAACATCTTCATTTTTAATTGGAATAGGATCATTTTTCATCGCAATCGGTTATATAATTTATGCTTTTTCAAATGAGTTTTTAATGGCTGCAATTGGATTCTTTATTTTATCTTTCTCTATGGCGTATGCAAATACAGGGTTTACCACCTTTTATCAAAAAAATGTCCCTGTCCATATAATGGGACGGATTGGGAGTATATATGGGCTAGTAATTGCCGGCATAACCATTTTGATTACGATTCTATTTGGAGTTGCTACTCAATTTATTTCTATAAAAGTTGTAGTTATTGTAGGCTCATTGGTAATGTTACTTATAACTATTATATTGTGTGTGTTTACTTTATTACCTTCAAAATCCAAGGTATATCATGCTGAATCAGTAGATTCCAAATAATTTTTTCTTCCATTTTTCAATTAGTATACATCACTGGAGGATTATTCCATCTATATATTGAATAATAATTAGGTGGAAGAATCTCTTCTGCATATGACGGTGACAAATATGATTAATGCAAAGGATATAGTCCAGGAAATTATTATATCTAGATTTAGATTGTTCAATTGATTATATGTCTAAAGCAACGAAGTAGGAGTTAAAAAATTAATAAAAATATAGAGGGAGCTTTTAGATTACATGGATATTAAGATTAGAGCATATAAAAAATCTGATGAAACCGGTTGGGTACGTTGCCGTGTGTTATCTTTTTTAGATACAGCATATTACGATAACGTATTTAGAGAGAAAGAAAAATATGAAAATCCTGCAATTGAATTAGTAGCTGTATACGAAAATCAAATTGTGGGTTTAATAGATATTGAATATGAATTAGAAGAACGTACGATATGTTCAAGAGGGACAGGTCTTGGCGGCATGATTTGGCATATTGCAGTTCATCCGGATTTCCGTAGAATGAAAATTGGTAATCAACTATTAAATGAGGCAGAAAAGTTAGCGGAAGAACTTAACCTAAATCGCCTGGAAGCATGGACTAGGGACAACCTATGGGTACATGGATGGTATGAAAAGAACGGATTTGTAAACGTAGATTCGTATTTACACGTATATAGCGATCATACAGACGAGATAAAAAGTGTAATGAAAAGTAATATTGATCAGTTATATCCGGTTCAAACGTTTGCCCATTATACAGGTGAAAATAAAGAAGACATAAGAAAACAATTTAAACGAGTTCATGATTGTTTTTGTTTTGAAAAACATTTTAGTTGACGAGAAACCCTTTATTTACTAAATAAGGGGTTTTGTAATTTTATGTATATATAATCATAAAGATTTTAGGATTCAAAAACATTACTATAGAGTTGTAAATTTTAATTATTAATTCATTATGAAGGGAAGTGCTAACATCTTGTATATGATCAATGGTAGTTTTTTTATTATTTTAGTGATTATTTGTTATTTAATTGTGCGTGGGATATTAATGAGTATAAAAAATAAAAAATATGTGATTTGGTGGCAAGAAATAATAAGCTTTTTATTCGTAGTCTATATTTGTATGATTATAGCAGTCACTCTATTCCCTTTACCAATCGGTTTTCCTTCTAATATTGAAAATTTGAATCGATCGGTCAATATGATGCCATTCGTATCAATTATTAAAGACATCAATCAAATTGGTAGTGCTTATGATGGAGATAGTCAATTTATGATTGGTCTAATTGTAAGAAATGTAGGCGGGAATATTTTATTATTAATGCCTTTAGGGTTTTTAGCACCAATTTTATGGAATAAATACACGAAATTCAAAAATACAATTTTATTAGGATTTTCTATATCAACTAGTATTGAATTGCTACAATTAATTCAGTCTTTATTTAGTGGAGTGGGACGAATTACTGATATTGATGATGTAATCTGTAACGTTATAGGTTGTATTCTTGGATACTTTATTTATAAAATCACTATAATGCTAGCTGCCAAATTTAACATTCAAGTATTTAATGAGACGGATTCTAAAAGAATAGAAACTATTGATAACTAACAATTCATACGTTTTAAAGTATACATTTATTTTGAATAAAGATGATAAAAGACGTACGAGTCAAAAGTACGTCTTTTTACTTTTATAAATAAGCTTATGGCTATTACATGGTGTAACATAATAAATAGACAATAGTAAAATCGGAAATGCATAATACATTAATAAAAAAGTATAAATACATTCATCCCTTGTTTAACAATGCTGTGAGCGGTAATACTAAATAACATTGAACTTTTATAACAAGGGATGATAATATGATATTCATTTACACGGATTTCGGTGGAACGCATTCAACTGCACTCGCTGCAGCTTATCATTTAAATAAATTGCCAACTGACCGTAAGTTAACGAAAGAAGAAATATTAAATGTAGATTACTTTAATAAATTGAAAACCGAAGATATGGGGAAAATTATTTTTCATGGAATAGATGAAAATGGTAATCCTGTATATACAATTGGGTGCGGGGCATCTAAAGTCGTTGTACCTGCGATGAAGCATTTAGGAGAGATTTTGCAAAAACATTATCAAAGTCATGAAAAGATTATTTTTTCTAATACATCACCAACAGTACCTTTACCAATGACTTTTGGCGGTCTGTTTTCTAGAAGGTTTCATATTGACTTTATTGGTGTACCATTACTTGTATGGGGTGCAAAACTTAGCTGTGATAACATACAAAGACTTGTTAGTTATACGAAAGAAGCCGGGCGATTAACAAATGATTATGTTGTGATTTTAGATAATGAAACTTTTAAATAATGTAAGATAAAAAGAAAATCGAGCAAATTTCTTGATTTTCTTTTTAATTTGTGAAAAAGACAAGAAATATTCACATTTATCATCTATCTACTATAGCCAAAACAATAAAGTCCTGTTACTATTACAGGGATATTCTCTTTTCATAACATAAATATATAGAAAAATTAGAAAAGAGGAATTGAATTAAGGGAGGAACAACATGAAGCGTGTTGCTTGGATTACTGATAGTACAACTGCGAGTTTTACAACAGAAGGAGATAACTTTGTTATTCCAATTGAAGTTATTATTGATGGTGTGTCGTACAAAGATTGTGAAGAAGGTGTGCGTGAGCGCGTTTATAATGCTTTAAACGAAGGTAAAACTGTCACTACATCACAGCCTAACATAGGGGAAATGGTAGAGTTATTTTCGAAATGCAAAGAAGAATATGAAGAGGGATTTGCAGTTGCTATTAGCGGAAAAGTAAGTGGAACCTATCAAAACATGAAGTTAGCTGCAGAAATGGCAGGTTTCCCATTAACAGTATTAGATAGTGAAACAACAAGTTATCCAATGGATGAACTAATTAGAAAAGCGAAATCGTTATACAATGATGGTATGACTTTACAAGATATACACAAAACATTAGTAGATGAAAAAAGAAGACCTTTCCATGTATTCCCGAAAAGTTTAAAAGGCCTTTATGCAAGTGGACGTGTAAAGGGAGTTCAATTTTTACTTGGAAGTTTATTAAGTGTCAACTTAATATTAGAAGTAAAAGGCGGAGAGCTGTTACTTGAAAAGAAAGTTCGTAAAATCCAAAAATGCCGAGAATACATTAAAAATGAACTTGAAAAAGAATTGCCAAAAGTACTTCACATGTTCCATGCTAACGATAAAGATGGAGCTGAAGAATGGATTTCAGATATTAGACAAGCATTCCCTGAAATGGATTTCAAATTATATCCATTACCAATTTCATTTGCGGTACATGCAGGTGAAGGTACAATAGCAATTAGTTATTAAGAAGAAAACCCGTGAATGATACGCGGGTTTTTTTATTTATAAATGGTGCATACCACGTTTACATTAAGAAAAAGAATTCATTTTATCGTTTCCAGGACTAACTAATTATTAGACTTGATTTAAAATTAAAAATATAAACCTTTGCCTACTGGCTGAACAGTTTCTAGTACGATTTCAACCATTTCTTCATTAAGTAGGGTTCTTATAATCCAAGCTGAAAGTTCTTGAGCAGCAAAACAACCCGCAGCAGTTGAGATATTTCCTTCGTTTACGAAACTTTGCTCAATAACGTCTACATCAAATTCTTTTAGCTGTTCTACTGCGGATGGATATGTAGTAGCTTTTTTGCCAGTTAGCAATTTTTTAGCCCCTAATAGTAGTGAACCAGAACACATAGATCCTATTAATTGTCTTTTGGGATCTACATGAATGCTATTAATATATTGTTGATTTTTATATAAATCCTTTACACCTTTACCACTTGCAAATATTACAGCGTCGGCAGAAGGGATATCAGATATGCTTCCCGTCATGGGAATACGCAAGCCAGACATAGATATATGAGTTTCTTCCGTTCCTAAAAGCTGGACATCCCAATCAGAAATACCACCGACTAAACGTACACGATTTAATAAATCCCATGGTAGAAAAACATCTATATCAGTAAAGTTATCGAAACAGACTATTGCAATTTTCATTTTCTAACCCTCCACTTATGTATATCATTTTATTTATAATATAAACATCTCCTTTTTATGTTCTATATCCAGTTATAAATCCCTGTATATTACACGTATATGAAGGAGGTGTAGTGATTTTTTAACGCCTCTAAACATAAAAAGATATAAAATCTTTTTCTTGGTTTCTATCGATTTTGTGTACAAAACCAAGATCTGTAGCAATAACTCGTAAGGTATTGGGGATGAGAATCTTTAAAATTCTCAAGGAAATAGGTGTAATTTATTACACCTACAAATAGAAATAAAAATGTCATCCTTTTTTATAAATTCTCAGATAGAAACACGTTTTTCGTTTTTAGGAGGGCATTTTTTCATTAGCTTGCTAATCTATATATAATATGATTTTTATAATTTCCCTAAAATAATTTTGACGTATTTATTTTTTCAATATAAAATAATATTCATCCAAATTTAACCAATATTATATAAAAGATGTATCTTTTTGTATGCATAGGTATAA
The DNA here is from genome assembly GCF_057197025.1 of Bacillus sp. LSHTCR4. Taxonomy (NCBI): domain Bacteria; kingdom Bacillati; phylum Bacillota; class Bacilli; order Caryophanales; family Bacillaceae; genus Bacillus; species Bacillus sp. LSHTCR4. The sequence goes on from NZ_JBXUNO010000001.1 coordinate 1,634,239, forward strand.
AACTCTTTAGTTTTAAGGGGAAAGGTTAATATGAAAGTAAAGAAACTAGTTACGCTTGCAGTACCATTTATGCTATTATACGTGTCAGTTCAATTAACCAGAATTCTTCAAGGCCATTTCAGCAACTGAACGAAATCGGAATGGATATTATTTTGAAGAAAAAGTTTCCGGAGCAACAAAAGATTGTAAGAAACTTCAAAAAATGTTAGAGGTTATACAAGAAGGTGACATCATTTATGTTACGGACTTAACTCGGATTACTCGTAGTACAAAAGATTTATTTGAATTAATCGATAATATACGGGGTAAAAAGGCAAATTTAATATCCTTAAAAGAAACATGGCTAGATTTATCAGAAGATAATCCCTACAGCCAATTCTTAATTACTGTTATGGCGGGTGTAAACCAATTAGAACGTGATCTTATCCGTATGCGATAGCGTGAAGGAATTGAACTAGCTAAGAAAGAAGGAAAGTTTAAAGGTCGGTCAAAGAAGTACCATAAAAATCATGCAGGAATGAATTATGCAGTAAAGCTTTATAAAGAGGGAGATATGACTGTAAATAAAAACTTATGAAATTACAAATGTGTCTAGGCCTTATTATATAGAAAGCTAACGGAAAGGAACAGTTGATGAGTTATACCAAAAATCGGAAATATATAATAGAAAATAAGTTTCATATAGAGGTGAAATTATATGCCTAAAATTGACAATATGTTAGCAATTCTATGGATGCTTCGTTCAGGTGAAAAAATTACTGCGAAACAAATTTCAGAAAAGTTAGAAATAAATATAAGGACTGTGTATCGTTATATTGATACAATTTCAACTAGTGGCGTACCTATAATTTCAGAACCAGGACATAACGGTGGATACACTTTATTGAACAATTTTGTAGAGGCTCCTCTTTTCTTTGATTTTGAGGAGCAAACTTCACTATTTCACGCTGCTGTTTTTGCAGAAGAAGCCGGATATTATGGAGGTGAAGCATTAAATAGGGCCATTTCAAAACTAAGTAAATACTCAAATCAAGAGCAAGAAACAAAGATAAACCAACATTTAACTAGTCTTGAAGTAATAAGTCGATTAAGTTCACTCTCTATAGAAACTTTTTTGAAGGAGTTGGAGCAGGCCGTAGCTAACGGGTATTCAGTAAAAATTCTTTACCATAAAAGTGGCGAAAAGCAATTAAATTATAGATTGGTCGATCCATACAGAATTATCTATTGGAATAATAAATGGTATGTAATTGGATTTTGTCATCTTAGGAATGATATCCGTAGTTTTAGAGTAGATCGAATTGAAAGTTTAATACAAACCGAAAATAAGTTTAACCGGCCAGACAATTTTTCAGCAAGTGACTTTTTTATAAAAAGTCTTCTTCCAACTATAGAAGATAAGGAAAGTATTATTTCTTTGGTTATTAATGGGGATAAAAATGTATTGGCTGATATTTGCCAACATTGGTTTTTAGGACATTATTTACAAGAACGGACTTCAAATCAAGCAGTTTTTCTTCTTGAAAAAGATATGATACATAAATATGTACCTTATTTACTTTTACCGTACAATAAATCTATTAAAGTTATTGAGCCAATAAGTCTTAAGAATAGAATTATTGAAGTTCTGTCTGAATTAATAAAATTTCATCAAGTATGATAACTTCCCTGACGTTAACTGTCAGGGAAGTTATATTATAATAGCTATATAAATTGTGATTGGAGTGTTATTAGATGCAAACAAAAAAAGCTTTTTTATATGTATTTAATACAATGTCGGACTGGGAATATGGATATTTAATTGCTGAACTAAACTCAGGAAGATATTTCAAAAAAGATTTAGCACCTTTAAAAGTAATTACAGTAGGAGCTAATAAAGAAATGATTACTACTATGGGAGGGCTGAGCATAAAACCAGATATTTCCCTTGATGAATGTACTCTTGAGAGTAAAGATCTTTTAATTTTACCAGGAGGGACTACTTGGGGTGAAGAAATTCATCACCCTATCTTAGAAAGAATTGGCCAAGCTTTAAAGCTTGGCACTATTGTTGCTGCAATTTGTGGTGCACCTGATGCCCTCGCGAATATGGGATACTTGGATACTAGAAAGCATACAAGTAATAACTTAGAATATACTAAAATGGTATGTCCTAATTATAAAGGAGAAAAGTTCTATGAGTTGGGATTAGCGGTATCTGATGCGAATTTAGTTACTGCATCAGGAATAGCTCCTCTGGAATTTGCAATGGAGGTACTGAAAAAAATAGATGTATTTACACCAGATACATTACATTCATGGTATAACCTAAATAAGACTCATAAACCTGAATACTTCTTCCAGTTAATGAATTCAATAAAGAAATGAAATAACTAAAAAGCTCAATTTCTCTATTTTGATTTGGAATTCCCTTATCGTTGTAAATCGGCATTTTCCTGACGCTATCCCTATGTAACCTTCTACAGTAATCCTACTCCAATAGTTCAATAAAGCGATGCTATAATGTCCGTTTATAGGTACATTTCATTAAGTAGAAAGTAATAAATTTATTGAGGTTTAATAATTCTAATACTGATAATTCGACATACATAAAACTAAAAAGTTGCATGTTATATTATTAGGCACAACAATATAAATAATACCATTTGTTTATTCCGTAAATACTGTTGATAAAAAAGGGGAAAGGATTTTTAAAGGTAAAAATAGAAATCTATATAAAAAAATATTTAAATGGTAGGGATATTATGAAAATCGGTAAGTTTGGAGAAGTAAATAACATAAGTATTGATACAATTAGACATTACATGGATCTCAGTCTTATTATTCCTGAAAAAAAGGGAGGCCACTATTTTTTTGATGAGTATTGTCAAACAGATTTAGAACTTATAATACATTACAAAGATCTAGGATTTAGCTTGAATGAAATTAAAGAACTATTTTTTTATAAAAATTTAGCAAAATCTATGAATTACGAAAAAGATACCTTTTACCAATCTTTATTTAAACTGAAATATGACAAGATGCAACAGGAAATAGAACTTTTGGAGAATAAACGGGATAAATTAAAGGAAGTGTTACAGGATTTATTATTAACAAATGAAACTTCTAATTCAATTATAGGGATAGATTTAAGTGTACTACATTTACTCACATGTTCTAAGTGTAGCAAAAAATTAATTCTTCAAGATGGAATTATTACTAACAATCAAATTATTGAAGGAAAATTAATTTGTAATTGTGGTGAAGAATACATGATTACATCAGGAATTATAACTGCTAGTGAATTATTTAAAGCAAATGAGCGGACCTTACTTGAAGATACTATTTCAGATTATATTCATGAAACTGATAATGCATATTTGGAAAATATGCATAGAGAAGGGGAATGGGCGAAAAAGAAACTACTACGTTTAGATTTAAATAACAAATTAATACTGGATATAGGATCAGGACTCGGGTTCTTTTTGAGGAACATTTATGAAGAACTACCCGAAGATTGCCTATATATCGCAGTGGATCGAGATTTCAATAAACTATTATTTTTAAAAGATGTATTAGCGAGAAGAAATCCGAGAAGAAATATTCTCTTTATCTGTGCGGATTTTTTGAACATCCCTATTCAAAATCAGTCTGTTGATATTGTAATTGATCACTCTGGTACGAGCAATTATAGTTTTGAGCATGAGAATTTTTTACTTCACGAATTAAATCCACTTTTTAAATCTAATTGTTATTTATTAAGCTTATTTATTTTATTTAAAAATTTCAGCTCAAATAGCCAAATTACAAATAACTTTCGAGCAAATTTTACACTTTCAAAAGTAATGAAAGAAATCCAAAATCTACAGTTTCAATCCATTGATGAACGAACGTCAAATTATTTGGAACGGGGCGGAAAATACGAGGATTTCTTTGTTCAAGGAGAAGAAATTTATACATATTCATTTTTCGGAAAAAGATGGGGTTAACTCCATCTTTTATTTATTTTTCCTTAAAACTTTTCAAATCGTACATATTGAGATTGGGTTAACCCAAGAAATTACACTTAATGTAATACAAAGAAAAGTGGGGGAAATGTTATGGGAAGTTTACGATTACATATAGAAAATAAAAAAAGAAACCAAGAACTAAGAAATATTTGTCTATATTCAATTGCAAAAACAGTATCACTATTCGGTAGCTCTATTTATAGTTTCGCATTAGGCTTGTATGTGTTACAAATAACCGGATCCGCGTTAAATTTTGCGATTACGCTTATATTAGGAACAATTCCAATGATTGTTATGAATCCATTTGCCGGTGTAATTGCTGATAAGGTTGATAAAAAGAAACTGGTTGTTTGTATGGATTTACTAAGTGGCAGCATATTAATAGCTGTTTATATATTAAGCAGCCGTTATGGATTAAACTTATTCATCATTTATACAACTACCTTTCTTATGACAGTATTTACAACATTTTTTGGGATAGGGTTAGAAGCTGCAAAACCAAATATGGTCTCTAAAGAGAGACTAATGAGTATTAACTCTATAAGTAAAATTATTGATTCCATATCTTTAATTCTAGGTCCTATGTTAGGAGGGATTGTTTTTGCAGTCTTTGATATTAAAATTTTTATAATCATAAACGGTATTTCATTTATTCTATCAGGTATATCCATACTGTTTATTCACTTTAAATTGTTCGAGCAAAACATAAATGAGAAATGTTCAATTAGAGAAATGCATTTTATTAAAGATATAAAAGAGGGATTTTCTTACTTGCTTGCAAAGGAAAGTTTAAAGACTACGTTTCTTATTTTAATTGCACTTAATTTCTTCTTAGGCTTTGCTGTAACTGTTCCATTGCCATACATTATTAATACAGTTCTCAATCTTAGTTCTAAACAATTTGGTATGATTCAAGGGACTTTTCCAGTAGGTATGATAGTTGGTGCAATATTAGTAAAAAAGATAACGAATCGTTTTTCTTATTCCTATCTATTGAAAAAAATAAGTTTTATGTTGGCAATTTTTATGATAGTTTCAGGTATCCCTGTTTTATTCAAAAGTATTGAAGTAAATAATTTTGTATTCGTTACTATGTATTGCGCTATTATGTTCTTTTTAGGACTAATGATAGCATTAATCGATATCCCTTTAATTTATTTTATGCAAAGAGAGATTCCAGATGAATATAGGGGCAGAGTGCTTAGTATTGGATTAAGTATAGGTAAGATGATGCAGCCAATAGCACTGGCATTATCAGGTCTATTATTAAATCATATTCCAGCCTACACGCTTCCAATTGGAGGAGGGATCGTATTTCTTATTTTGAATAAGGCTTACTCAAATAAGTTGAATTTAGAAATTCATTCAAAAGATTATAGTATTTAACGTAACTTAAAAAGCGCAGGATCACCATCCTGCACTTTTCTATCGTAATTCAGCTGTTTTTCTAATAACAATCTTATCAATATCATCTTCTTCATCACCAATAAATAACCCGCGTTCTTTTAAATACGCTTCAAAATATAAATCTGCTTCTGCACGTTCATCATATGGTTTTACAGATAGAACGAAACCTAATTTGTTTTGTTCTTCTAAATGAGAAGTCGAGATGTAGGCCGGTACATTGTGGCGTAAAAAGAGTTCTTTAACCGGAATAATCATATCTTTCATTAATTTCGTTAACATACCCATTTCAAACTCGAAATTAAAGCGATCTATACTGCATAAATCAGCGAACACTACACCGATAAAACCCGTATTAAATACTTCTTGATATTCTATTTCCTCGTTACCATAAAAATTCTTTTCGATTAAATAATTTATAAAGTAAGCAACGCCATCACTTTGTTCAAATGGTTTCGTCGAAAGAACGAATCCAATTTTCTTTTGTTTATGTAAATACACACATGACATAAATGCTGAAATGTTATGTTCTTTAAATAGGGAACTTGTTGCTCCAGATAGACCGTCTAATACATGATGAACAATTTGAAGTTTTTTACGAGCAAAATAATAGGACTTCTTTTGTAACTCCAATGTATCAATAAAGACAGAGCCGATAAAGCCTGTATTTGAAATAATAGGTGTTTGCTTTTTTCTTCCTCTGCGCTTTAATGGAGCCATTTTTAAAATCATCCCTTCATGTACGTTTAAAATAAAAAAGAACGTTTGTTCGTATATTTATATTTTACTATTAAAGCGCTCTAAAGTAAAGGGTTTTTGAAGAAAAAACAACAAAAAAGACACCTATAAAAGGTGCCTTAAACGCTGCAGGGAAGAGGGTTCATCCCAACAATTTATATTATGATACAGAAACAATCTCTTCTGTATCTTCTACATCTAAATGACAGTCCATAGTACGAACATCTTGATCTTCATGACTTCCGAAATAAATAGTAATTTTCATATGTATCGCTCCTTTATTCTAGGAATACCTAAAATAATTACTAGTAATGTTAATATTTATTATATACCACTTTTTTCATTCCGACAACGTTATATCATTTTTAATTCTTTTAGGGCGTAAAGAGTGATGTAAAGAGATATTTTTATAGAAATAGGTACATTTCTTATATGTTATATTTAATACTGAAGTATTCGAATACAAATATTATGAAAGGAGAAGAATGAATGAATTTTAAACAATTGTTAATAGATAATTTTACATATAAAAATTCATATATTGCGCGGCAGGCACAGGGAATGCATGTAAAAGAAACGAAGAATTACATTGCTGTCGACTGTGGTTTACCTGCAGATACATTTAATATCATTACTTTACTAAACAATAATGTAACGGAAGATATCGAGAAATTATATAAGGAAGTAGCATACTATAATCAAAAGAAGTACCCAATGAGTGTTTGGTTTTGGGACGAGAAGCTGGAGGGTAATTTAAAGAATGAATTAATAAAGCTTGGATTAAAAGAAACAGAACAAAATATCGCGATGGTAGCAAACTTACATACAATACATCCAACAACAAACTTGCCAGAAGGTTTTACGATACAAAAAGCATCTTCGTCAGGACAAATTAAAAAGTTTGGAGAAGCGTTAGCTAGTCTATTTGGTACATCAGAGGAAGGTATATATGTACAAGCATTCTACAATCAAACTGCTTCTACCCATTTATGGAATAGTGAAAATATGAAACTGTACTTAGGGTTTTATAAAGATGAAGTCGTATCGGTTGGTTCATTAGTGTGTACACAAGATAGTATTGGTATTTATGATATAGCAACGAAAGAAGAAATGAGAGGAAAAGGATTTGGTTCTACTATGTTTCATTACTTGCTGCAAGAAGCAAAGGAAATAAACGTTGCTCAATGCGTATTACAAGCTTCACCTGATGGGATTAATATTTATAAAAAGGCTGGTTTTCAATCTGTTGGACAAATGACTGTATTTGAAAATCGGCATTTATTTGAATAAATGATCCAAGCCAAATTGCTTTCATGTAGGAGTTAATACATCATTATGAAAAAGATATATATCGTTACAATCATTTGCGCCTTTATAGTAATAGGTACTTTTGTTTTTCATATAGTAAATGAACTTAAATACACAAAAGTTATTATTCAATCGAATCATATAAAAAACATTGCACATAGAGGTGCTTCTGCGTATGCGCCTGAGCATACAAAAGCAGCATATAAATTAGGAAAACAATTGAAGGGCGATTATATAGAAATAGATCTTCAAATGACAAAAGATGGACATTTAGTAGCTATGCATGATGAAACAGTAAATCGTACTACAAACGGTACAGGGCTAGTTAAGGAACATACATTAGAAGAATTAAAGCAATTAAATGCAGGTTCTTCTTTTAATGAAAAACATCCAAATTTAGCAAAGAAAGAATATGAAAATGCTAAAGTTCCAACACTCGAAGAAGTAATTGAAGTGTTTGGGCATGACGCGAACTATTATATTGAAACCAAATCACCTGATGAATATCCAGGAATGGAAGAAAAGTTATTAGAAATTATCAATCACTATGAAATACAGGATAAAGTTATTATTCAATCATTTAGTGAAGAAAGTTTGCAAAAGCTACATAGTTTACATGTTAATATACCGCTAGTCCAATTACTATCTTACAAAAAGGCAGTTCAATTAACTGAATCAGAGATAAAAAAGTATAAAACATACTGCATCGGTCTTGGTATGAACTACAAATATATTGATTCAGCTTATGTAAAGAAAATAAAGAAACAGGGATTAGAAGTTCATCCATTTACTGTAGATAATGAAACAGACATGAAAAAGTTACTATTATGGGGAGTTGACGGGATGTTTACGAATTATCCGGATCGTTTACATTCATTATTAAAGTCTTAATTAAAAGATCTTATTTTTAACGTAATAGTTTATAGAGATTTTCAAGTAATATATAATTAAATTAATCTAGTTAAACTAAAAAGGAGTGTAAGTAGGATGAATATATTAGCTGTTGTTCCACGCCTATATGTTTCAGACTTACAAACTCATCTAGAATTTTACAAAATACTATTGGAACAAGAAACACCACATGAATTCCAAATGAATGGAACTCATGTGATTAGATTTACAAATTTACTTTTAATGGAAGAATTAAATGAAACAATTAAGAATCATGTTGCTGCAACGATCGTAATTGATGATCTCAATGAAGTAAGAAAACTAATTTTAAACTATAACGGCGTAATGATTACTGAACCAATACAAGTACCGACAGGTATGAAAATGATAGTTCGTCATCCAGATGGTAATATCATTGAGTACATAGAGCCAACATTAAAATGAAATTCGAAAAAGAATCCAAGACTTATATTGGATTCTTTTTATTTAGCTCTAAATGACTAACTTAAAGCAATACGACCTTCAATTTATAAATAAAATATTACATTGAGTATGATTTTTCATAATAATAATTAGAAAGTAACGAAAATGTAATGAATTTTAACTACGCTTTTTATATTTTTTTGATACACTGGCTACGAGAGGAATACCGATTAATGTAGGTAAAAACCAAAACCATATAGGCGGCAATAAATTAATTATGGGGATATGAATACCTACGTTTACTAATAGTGCGGTAACGGCACCGATATAAGAGCCTAACATACCTCTAATGTGGTGGTGAAGCCAATTTTTCCAACGCTTTTTTCGTGCAAGGTAGCCATAAATCGCAAATGAATAAGAGAAAATTGCTACATAAAATAAATATGCGATTTTATCCCAGTTTATAATGGATAATATAATTGCAGTAAGGGTGATGACCACATAGGATGCATGATATATTTCACCCCATTCCGTATGTTTTCCTTTCTTCTTTTGAGCAACCATTGCTACAATACCAGTGATTAAACATATTGTCCCAAATAATATATGGATGGTTAAAAGAACGTTGAAAATACTCATAATAATTCCTCCTTTTTTATTTTTATAGTATTGCAGTATAGGAGAAAAGTTGAAACATATTGTTTATTCGTCTTAATATATTGAAATAAAGGTACTCTTAGAACAAATTTAAACGAACAAATTTTCTTGAATTTAGTGAGTCACGTATTACGTGAAATGAAGGAGAGACTTCCATGTTTACATCTATTACATATTTACAATCAGGGAATGACAAGCAACAAAAGGTATATGATGTTTTGAATAAACTAAACATCATGGAGGATTTAGCTTTGTATAGCCCCGTTCTTTGCGGGACTATACCTATAAGAATTGATACGCTTCAATCTGACTTAGATATAGTAATGGAAGTACATAACTTTGATGTTTTTGAACAAGAAATGAGATCTTTATATGGCTCTTATGAAGGATTCAAAATAAAAAAGAAAAAAATAAAAAGTACCGAATCGATAAAAGTGAATTTTAAATTTGAAGGTTTTGAATTTGAATTATTTGCTCAGCCTAAGCCAGTACGTAATCAAAATGCATATAGACATATGATAGTAGAGCACATGTTGTTAATACAGCATCCACATATAAGAGAAGAAATTATTCGCTTAAAAGAGAACGGTTTAAAAACAGAACCCGCTTTTGCTCAAGTATTAAACATTAACGGGGATCCTTATGAAGAACTTATTTTATTAGGGCAGGAAATGAGATTGTGGTAAATATGATACACAAAAACTCCTCTATAGATAAAAGAGGAGTTTTTGTTATGCCGTTAACTTACGGATTAATTCACTCAACAATTTAATGCTGTTAGTCATTTGCTCTGGAGAAGCATATCCATATGATAAACGAATGTATCGATCTGACTCTTCTTCATAGATACGTCCTGGGTTTAAAAGAATTCCTTTTGATAGTGCTTCTGAAAATAATTTCTTCATCGGAATGCTAGGTACTACCTTTAGCCATATGAAAAATCCACCACTAGGGATATCCCACGATGCAATATCTGCGCAATACTTATTTAAAGCTTGTATCATTATTTGTCGTCTTTCTTGTAGTTGAATTCTTACATTCGCTACATGTTCCTCATAATAACCTTTATTTATCCATTCAGCAGCAACCCTTTGGGATAAAGAGCTTGATCCATAATCTGTTTGCATTTTTATATCTGATAATCTATCAATAACCGGTCCTGGACCGATAATCCATCCAATTCTAAGTCCTGGGGTAAGTGTCTTAGAGAGACTACCAATATATAATACATGTCCATGTTTATCCATTGATTTTAAAGGAGCTGGGGGCGGTGCATCAATCCATAACTCGCGGTAAATATCATCTTCAATAATAGGTAACTGTTCCTTTTCACATATTTTTAATATTTCTTTTCTCCGCTCTTTAGACATTAATATGCTTGTTGGATTTTGAAAACAAGGGATTGAATATAAAATGTTTTTCTTCTGACTGTATTTAATTCGTTTTAATAACTCGTTAGGTAATATACCGTGAGGATCCATAGATATACCAGATAAATTTATATTTGCTGATTGAAATACATGAAGTGAATATAAGTAAGACGGTTGTTCAAGTAAGACGGTTGACTCTCTATGTAAAAGACCAATTGATATTAATTGCAATGCTTGTAATGCACCCGAGACGATTAATATGGAACTTGGTGATGCCTGTATTCCAAATGATTTTACGTATTTACTTATTGCTTCACGTAACGGATAAAACCCTTTTTGTTCCTCATATCCAAAATAATCTAATTCCTCACTTACTTTTTTCATAATGGACTGCATCGTTTCTAACGGAAAAAGATGAGGAGCAAGTTCACCTTTACTTAGATGGATAAGTTTGTTATTTGCTTCTGCTTCATTTATTTCTCGTACCATTAACTTGCTTGGTTTATGAATACCGGCCTTTACATATTCACTCCAATCAGGTGGTGGATTCGTCGCTAATAATGACCATGTATTATTCGTTACAATTGTTCCTGCTCCAATTTTTCCTTGAATCAATCCATCAGCCATAAGTTCATCTAGTGCAGTTATTACAGTGCTACGATTTACTTGAAATAATTTTGCTAACTGCCTTTGACTAGGGATCTTACTTCCAATTGGCCATTCTCCGTTTTTAATTTTTTCTTTCATATAATCTACTATCTGCCGATACTTAGGCAGTTTTTTACTATTTGTCATAAACAAACTCCCTCGTTCACTTAAAAAATGCCAAGTGGTTGGTTTTTACGATAAAAAACTGGTTGAAGACATTGTATCAACTATTAAATATGATGAAAAGAAATAATTGGTAATTTGAAAGTGGTTGGTTTATTAGGGGGAGAGACAACATGCATAATAAAAAATGGGATTTACGCATTATATGTGCTCACGCTTTTACGATTCTTATATGGGGATCTGCTTTTCCGACAATTCGTATGGGGCTTGAATCTTATACACCTGAGCATCTAACTTTACTACGTTTATTAATTGCTTCATTTATACTTCTTTTGTTTTCCTTTATATATAAGTTACGGCTACCGGATTTGAAGGATATCCCAGCAATTTTTATATTTGGTGCTTTAGGATTTACTTTTTATCACATTGCATTAAACTACGGCGAAAAAACAGTTAATGCTGGATCTGCAAGTTTAATTGTTTCAGTCACGCCTATAATAACAGCAATTCTAGCTTCTGTTTTTTTAAAAGAACAAATGAAATTAAATGGTTGGATTGGCGGTGTAATTAGTTTTATAGGAATTGCTTTTATATCATTTAGTCAAGGAGATGCTATTCAATTAAATAGCGGGGGATTATTTATATTATTAGCAGCGATTTCAGAAAGCTTATTTTTCGTTTTCCAATCTTCTTACTTAAAAAAGTACGGTTTCTTGCCATTTACCATATATACAATTTTATCTAGTACAGTATGTATGCTTATTTTCTTACCGGGAATGTATCAAGAAATACTAGCAGCTCCTCTTGAAGTAAATTGGAGCGTTATATATTTAGGCTTATTTCCAACAGTACTCCCGTATATTGCATTGGCCTATATTATATCTCATACTGGTGCGTCCGAGGCAACAAGTTCTCTATATTTAACGCCAGTAATTGCGTGTTTTGTAGCTTGGGTATGGTTAGGTGAAATACCTACTTTTATTTCGGTAGTTGGTGGGCTAATTACTATACTTGGAGTTTTAATAGCTCATGTATCATTAAAGAAAGATATTCGAGATGAAAAGTACAGCAATATAACTAGATAGATTTTTTTAGAAGTGATAATTCAACACATTTCTTACAATCAAGAAACAGGGAATTATTTTACTGCGTTGAATATATAAATACATTCTTTTTATAAAGGAGCTTACCATATTGAATATCCAGTTAAGGGTTGTTACGAGAGAGAATTGGGAGGATGCATTAAAGTTACAAGTTAAAGAAAATCAAAGAAAATTTGTTCCAGCTGTAGCAGTCTCACTTGCTAAAGTATATATAAAACCAGATGGTGACAATGTAGAGTACACACCATTTGCGATATATGACGGCGACCATATGGTTGGTTTTATTATGCATGCTGTTGTAAGAGAGACAACTGATATGTATTGGATAAACGGTTTTATTATTGATCAAATGCAGCAAGGTAAAGGTTATGGAAAAGTGGCGTTACAAGAAAGTATATACTTAATAAAAAATACGTTTAAGGTGTGTAAAGAAATTAGATTAACAGTACATAAAGATAATATCCCTGCAAAAAAACTATATGAACGTTACGGTTTTCAACCATTGGGACATGATTATGATGGTGAGCAAGTCTATCGTTTATGTGTTTAAGTATTACAAAGTAAAGGTGTGAAATGAAATATGCAATTTTCGGAAGTGAAAATCGAAGTGTTTATTCCGGAAGAATACATTGAGATATTACGGGATGAGCTAAATAGAATTGGTGCTTGTAAAACAGGTGAATATGATCATTGTCTTTCCTATAATTCCGTGAAAGGATACTGGAGACCATTAGATGGTGCATCACCTTTTAATGGGGAAATTGGTCAAATATGCGAAGGGCAAGAATGTAAAATTGAAATAAAGTGTCAACGGGACCTTGTAAAGGATGCACTTGAAGTCATTAACGAAATTCATCCGTATGAAACACCTATGATTTATATTATCCCGATATTAAATGGCTATTTTAATCAAATATAAAATAAATGACTGGGAGGAATAGCAATTGAAAAATAAATTTCATCATATTGTACGAGCTGTTATGATTAAAGATAAAAAATTGTTAGTGGCTGAATACATTGGCCATCATTATTTTTTACCAGGTGGTCATGTTGAAGTTGGCGAATCAGCTGAGAATGCATTAATAAGAGAACTACGAGAAGAACTCGGAGTAAATTGTAGTATAAAACAATTTTTAGGAGTCATAGAAAACAAATGGCAAGATAAAGAAGTTCTTCACCATGAAATCAATCATATTTTTGAGATAGATTCACAAGAGTTACACATTGATTTCATACCAAAATCTAAAGAATCTCATTTAGCATTTCACTGGATAGATTATAATCAAGAAGCTTTACATACTTATAAAATCATGCCCGCACCTTCAGTTAAACAGTTACTAGAAAGAAAGTTAAGTGATGAACTATTAAACTGTTGGATTAGCAATTTTTAAACGCCTCTATCAATAGTAAATCCGTCTGCCAAAAGGAAAGTAAGAAAATAGGCTAAAAAACAAGGTACATCACCTAGAGTAATTTCATATTTTGTTGATGTACGTATTTAGTCTATAGCCTTGTTTCTACTTTGGTTGCAAAAATATATTACTTTTCATATTTGAGCGGAATTTACATTTATAAATGGAGGGTTTCATAATGAATCAGTTTCAACAAGAATTACAATCATTGAACCTTAATGATTATCAAACTGGTAATGTTGTGTATTGGGATCAACAACAAAGTCAATATCCATACTATTACATTCAAGACGATGCGCGTCGTTGCGGCGGATGCGGAGGTTGTGGTGGACGCTGTGGCGGATGTGGCGGCAGATGTGGTGGTTGTGCAGGTCGTTGCGGCGGATGCATAGGATGCGCTGGATGTTTCGGTTGCTTTAATTGCTGGAACTGGTGGATCATTTAAGTATAGAACATCAAAGCTAATTTACTTGAAAGAAAGGTGTGAAAACTATTTTGCACTTTTCTTTCTAGCTTTAATTTTTATGCGCATTGAGGGGGATGTATTTGTATACATATGATAAGTTGATTGCTTGGGTAGAGAATATAAAAGAAAAAAATCATAGTTCTGCTACAGCACTTTGTATTATAAAAGATAATAAAATCGCACTAGAACATTATAGTGGTTATCACTCAAATACATCTACAAACAAGAAAGTAACAGCAGCTTCACAATTTAACGTTGCTTCTGCGAGAAAAAGTTATTTAGGATTAATGATAGCGTATGCGCTTTACGAGAGGAAAATAAACTCTATTGATGATGAAGCAATAAAATATTTTAAAGACTTTGATCCTGTATTGCTTGGTAAAACAACGATAAGACATTTAGTAACACATTCGCACGGTTTAGGAGAAACGAATGACGGAAAAATTTTTCGTGAATTTGAACCTGGACAATCTTGGGCTTATAGAGATATTAATGTAAGAATGATGACACATCTTATTTATCAGCTATATAGTAAAAGTTTTCCTGAATTGTTAAGAGAGCGTGTGTTTAGACCTGCTAATTTTCAAGAAACAGGTTGGAGAGTACAGCAAGATGAAAAGTTAGTTGACGTTGTTAATAATCCAAATGAAGACGCGATTAGTGAACTTGGTAAAGTAGATGACGGTACTGAAAAAAATCTATTTGTCTCAGCTAAAGAATTTGCGCAGTGGGGCAATCTTCATTTAAATCAAGGTATGATAGATGATAAACAAATTGTTCCAAAAGAAGTTATAAAAATCGCTACGAGTTTGCAGAGTCCAACATATGTAAATAAAGAGCTACCACAAAATGGATTATTTTGGTTCGTTCAAAATGAACCTGCACAATTAAGTGAACTAGGTGAACGCGTACCAAAAGGATCGTATCAAATATTAGGAATTACGGGACCAACTATATTAGTAATACCTGCATATAATGTAGTTGTTGCAAAAATGTATAACAAAAGATATAACTACGGCGGTGATAATTATTTATATTATTTACGTGAATTTAGTAATTTAGTCGCTGATACATTTCGTAACGGTAATAGGGCATAATTACTCCTATAACAAAAAGGAGTGATTGAAAGTGAAAGATAAAGTGAACAAAAATAAAAAGCAAAATATAAAAGATGTAAATACAGAGCAAAATGCAATTTATAGCGATCCAAAAGATGCAGCTAATATGCAAACTGTACCGCAGCCGAAGGATTTTGATGAAATCGAATATTAATTTTTTATCCGACTATATGATGAATGAAAAATACGTCTTAAGTCGCATCACATATAAGAAATTATTTGATAACATATATACATAAGCATTTGAAAATGTCTTATCTTAACAAAGCTTTCTTTAGAAACATCTGATATAACCTGCAAAAGACACTTCTTTATGAAGTGTCTTTTTGTGTATAGGAACTTAATTACCATTTTCCGTACAGTATCTTGCATTTTATGATGGTTATACTAACTGTGAAAATCTATGTCAAGATAAAAGAAGGGGACAGTTAGTATGAAACAAACTTCTATAAATCCGTTACTAATTGTTCTAGGTACAATCATTGTTCAAATTGGCCTTGGAACAATTTATACATGGAGTTTATTTAATCAACCCCTTGTCAGTAAGTTTGGATGGAACCTTAATTCCGTTGCGATAACTTTCTCCATTACAAGCTTCTCTTTATCATTTTCAACTTTATTTGCAGGAAAGTTACAGCAAAAATTAGGACTTCGTAAACTTATCGCTACTGCAGGGATTGTTCTGGGACTCGGTTTAATACTTAGTTCGCAAGTTTCTTCCTTACCATTACTATATTTATTAGCCGGAGTCGTAGTTGGTTATGCAGATGGGACCGCTTATATCACATCACTATCTAATTTAATTAAATGGTTTCCGAATCGAAAAGGGCTTATTTCAGGTATATCTGTATCAGCATATGGAATGGGCAGCTTAATCTTTAGATATATAAACGGAAATCTTATCGACAGCCTTGGTGTATCACAAGCCTTTTTATATTGGGGCATTATCGTTTTGCTTTTAGTATTAATTGGATCGTTCTTCTTACGTGAGGCAATTGTAAGTAATGCTGTAACTGAAACATTACACAATGACTATACTCCACGTGAAATGATGCGAACGAAACAAGTATATCTTTTGTTTTTTATGTTATTTACATCGTGTATGGGTGGTCTATATTTAATCGGTATGGTAAAGGACATTGGGGTACAACTCGTTGGACTTAGTGCAGCAACTGCTGCTAACGCCGTTGCAATGATTGCAATTTTTAATACAGTAGGTAGAATCGTTCTTGGAACGTTATCAGATAAAATAGGTCGAATGAAAATCGTTTCTGCAACGTTTATTATTATTGGATTGTCAGTCTTTACACTAAGTTTCATTCCACTAAATTACGGCATTTATTTCGCTTGTGTAGCAAGTGTTGCGTTTTGTTTTGGCGGTAATATCACTATATTCCCAGCCATTGTTGGAGATTTCTTTGGATTAAAAAACCATAGTACAAATTATGGGATTGTATACCAAGGTTTCGGATTTGGTGCACTTGCAGGATCATTCATCGGGGCGCTTTTTGGAGGATTTGAACCGACCTTTATCATAATCGGTGTTCTTTCTGTTATCTCTTTCGTTGTATCTATTTTAATTCGTCCACCAAAAGCAGAAAAGAAAAAAGAAACACAACGTTTATATCGGAAAGTAGCTTAATTTTAAAAAGAGTCCTCATAAAGGGCTCTTTTTATATTACAAAACATTTGATTTTCCCTTTTTAGTCATTGTGTAGGAAGGATACACTTACTTAATTTAAAATGAAATGATTTGAGAAGCAATAAAGTATTTTATTTATTAACGAATCAAGTAGCAGATAAGTGGAATATCCATATTGTTTTATAAAAGAATCAAAATGCTGTTATAAAACTATAGTTAACCCGCTTTGTTATTAGGCATACATTTCATTTATATACCATTATTTTATTATAAAGGTAGTTGGTTTATTTTGGTTACAACCATAATTTCTTCTTTTATTGCATTTACTTCAACAAATATTGATGATATTTTTATACTCCTTGTTTTATTTTCACAAGTAAAGACAGGAGTATGTAAGGAAGAAGATAGAACTTTCCAGGGAAAAACTAAGATAAAAGAACTTTATATTGTTATTGGACAATACTTGGGGTTTAGTGTAATTATTTTTCTAAGTATTATTGGTTTGTTAAGCTCTTTTTTCATTCCTATATCGTGGATCGGATTATTAGGATTCGTGCCAATTTATATGGGGATTAAAGGACTATTCTCGTTTCGTTCTAACAAAAGTAATGAAGTCATTGATAACACTTCTGGCTCATTATTTAAAGTAGCTGCGATTACATTAGCTAATGGAGCTGATAATATCTCAATTTATATACCAATGTTCACTAGTCAATCCTTGGAAGCAAATTTCGTTACATTAATTATCTTTTTTTGCATGATAGCAATATGGTGTTTTATTAGCTACACATTGTTAAGAGCTCCTATTTTAGCTAAAGTACTTGAGAGAAATTGTCATATTATCGTTCCAATTGTTCTAATTGGTATAGGAATGTTCATTCTTTTTTGCAGTAATACAATTGAATTATTGTACTAATATGTTGAAACTTGGATTAAAACGAATCAAGCGCCGTAAAAAGCCATAATACAGATAAAATGTAGTATGGCTTTTCTTTATATTAGTGAAATGAAATAGTGCTCTCTACGTCTATTAAGTTAGACAGGATATTACGATTATTAAATTGAATAGATACTTTAAAAGGAGCGTGATATTTAAAATGAAAATAGTAAAACAATGGGTCCAAGAAGATAGTGATTACATAAGAGAAAAAGTAATTGAATATAATCAAAAACATATTTCAGATGAAGAGAAAAAGCCTTCAGAAAAAATTAGTTTTATAGTGAAAAATGAAAATGAAGAAATAGTTGGCGGAATAACTGCAATTACATTTTGGCACCACGTACATGTTGATTTCTTGTGGGTTTCTGAAGAATATAGACACGAAGGTTATGGAACCAAGTTAATAAAACTTATTGAAGAATTTGCAATTGAAAAAGAGTGTAGGCTAATCAATTTAGATACTTTTAGCTTTCAGGCACCTGATTTTTATAAGAAGCATGGATATAAAGTAATTGGAGTAAGTGAAGATCACCCTAAAGGTCATAATCGATACTATTTGGAAAAAAGGTTAGAAAATATATAGAATCTCAAAATGAATCAATTAAACCATAAAGAGCATACGTTGAATAATCAATTTCAAAATACGTTCTTTTTTATTTAGAAATGAAGGGGTGTCGATTATTACCTTTACTAAAGGCAGATAAATGAAATAC
Source organism: Bacillus sp. LSHTCR4 (assembly GCF_057197025.1). NCBI lineage: Bacteria > Bacillati > Bacillota > Bacilli > Caryophanales > Bacillaceae > Bacillus > Bacillus sp. LSHTCR4. Next base: position 1,653,184 of record NZ_JBXUNO010000001.1, read on the forward strand.
TCTATTAACTTTTTTATATTTTAAAACAATTAAATGGTAGAATGTAACAAAGACAGAAAATTCTCGTTATTGAAGGTGGACTTAGATGAAAAAAGTAAATGTTACATATGCACTTTTATACGATAAAACGGATGAAAAGATCTTAATGGTAAAAAACAAAGGGAAGAATGGTTCTTATTACACGCTACCAGGTGGTGCAGTTAAATTAGGAGAAACGTTAGAGGAGGCAGTCATTCGAGAAGTGAAAGAAGAAACCGGGCTACATATAACTGTAAACGGTATTTGTTACATTAGCGAAGCTTTTTTCGATGAGAGAGGACACCATGCAATATTCTTTAATTTTTTAGGTGAAATAATTGGCGGAGAGACATATATATCAAGACCAAAAGAAATCGAAGAGATTACTTGGATGGAATTACATAGAGCAGCACCGCATTTACGTATACCAGAACACTTATTAAATATATTACAAAGGAAAGAAACAGTACCTTACTTTTTTAACGGAACAATCATTCATCAATCTTCATAAAAATATCATTTCATGTAAGGCGGGGAAAAAATGGAGTTTATCGTCAATCATAAACAGTTTACTCAAGCACTTTCAGAAGTAAGTAAAGCAATATCTACGAAAGCTGTAATTCCTATACTATCCGGTATAAAAATAACTGCAGATCAATCTGGAATTACTTTAATCGCAAGTAATTCAAATATTTTCATCGAAAAATTCATCCCTAGTTCCATGGATGACGAACAAATTACGACTATCTTAAAAGCAGGAACAATTGTTGTACCTGCAAAATACTTCATTGAAATTATAAAGAAAATGCCAAGCGATATAGTAATAAAAAGTAAGAATGAGCAAACAATTACCATACAATCAGAAGAAATCACATTAAACTTAAATGGCTTTCCAGCGGATGAATTTCCTAACATACCACAAATAGACGATCATGCAGAAATACAAATAGAAACAAAACAATTAATTGATGCGTTTAAACAAACAGTCTTTGCAGTAGCAAAAAATGAATCTAGACCCGTTCTTACCGGAGTACATATCGAGTTAGACCACAACAAATTAATATGCGCTGCAACTGACTCTCATAGACTAGCTATACGTGAAACATTAATTTCTACTAATGTGAAAGCGAATTGTATTGTACCAAGTGCAACCATTAATGAACTTTTAAAATTAATGAACAGCAATTTAGAATTCGTTTCTATTTATCTATCAGAAAGCCACATTATTTTTACATTCGGCACAACTACATTATATTCAAGATTAATTGAAGGGAAATATCCTAATATATCTAGTTTAATTCCAAATGAATTTCAAACAGTCATTAACATAGATAGACAAAGAATGTTACAAGGGGTAGATCGATCAAGCTTATTAGCAAGTGAATGGGCAAATAACAATGTTAACTTAGAAATTGTAAATGAATCTACAATTAAAGTTTCTTCAAATGCTTCTCAGATCGGAAAAATATCTGAGACACAACAGATAGATGCAATTCAAGGTGAAAAACAATTCAATATATCTTTCGATGGACGATTTATGTTGGATGCTTTAAGGGCAATAAAAGAAGAAACGGTTACTTTAAGTTTCAGCGGTTCTATGAGACCGATATTAATTGAAGCAGGGACACAATCTGCAGCAATCCATCTTATATCTCCAGTAAGAGCTTATTAAAAACGGAGGAAGGAATCAGCTAAGCAGGACAACTCTATAGATAATATAATTCAATTATAAAAAGTAAGAATTGTAATCTATCATACACAGCAAAATAATTATCACCTAAATATAAAAGCCATAGATTATTCGAAGAGTAGCTAAGAAGAAAATTTATATGAGGATGAGTGTGATGAAGAAAATAATTATTTTACTCATAGCTGTAGTCCTAATTATTTTTGCGTTTTATCAATACAACAAAAAAGATGGTTTAGCTAAAAATGATAAGGTGTATGTAGAAGACTTTAAAGGTAAAAATGATTCAAACAAAATACAATCTGCTATTAATAAAGCAGAATCTAGTAAAATTAAAACAGTATTGCTTGATGATAAGAAGTATAAAATCACGTCACCAATCGTAGTGAAACAGGGTGTAAAGTTATTATTTGGTTATGGAACACAATTTGTTGTGGAAGGTAATTTTAGAGTTCTAGAATTAGAAAAAAACGCTACTATTGAAGGAGCTTATATAGCTATAGATGATCCTACATTTAATTCTGAAGTTATATATTTAGACGGGAAAAATAAGTATTATAACACTTGGCACAAAACACAAATAAAAGATATAAATATTATCAATTGGACAGAAACGAATAAAGGTACCGGCATTTCTTTGTATTCTGGTGGGAAGGAAAATGAAATTTCATTTATTAATTTTGAAAATATAAAAGTTGTAGGAATGGAAACTGGGGTGAAATTAGTAGCAAAGAAACCACAATCTGGACATGCATGGATAAATGCCAACCGTTTTATGAATTTCTCTCTTGAAGATTGTGTATATATGATTTATATGGATAGTAATGTAACAACGCCAAATGAAATTAGTGGTAACCTATTTACAAACCTTCAAATACAACCTACAAATAAAACGAAAAGTATTGTAAAGGTAAGTGGACAGCATAACGAGTTCAATGGAATGGTGTGGGATTTACAAAAAATCAATCACGAAAACGAACTCGTTGAACTAACTGATAAGAGTATGAATACAGTGATTGAAATGTCCAGTGTACCAGCAAATAGAATTTTAGATAGCGGGAAATCAAATATAGTGAGATAAGTTTAAAAACAGAAAAAGAGCGAATTCCTTATAAGAGAGTTCGCTCTTTTTCTATTTATAATTAAATTTCTCTCCACCAAGCTGTTGAAGGATAGTTTGTAGATTTTAACGTAATAGATTCGCCAATTTGAGGTGTTGTAATTTTAACTCCTAAACGGTTAGCTTCTTTCGTAACACGCTCTACCGGGTCACTCCATTCGTGTAATGCTAATGTAAAAGCACCCCAATGAATCGGAAGAAGTAATTCTCCTTGTACATCAATATGAGCTTGTACAGTTTCTTCAGGCAACATATGAATTGCAGACCACCTCGGATCATATTGTCCGCATTCCATCAATGTAAGATTGAATGGACCATATTTATCACCAATTTCCTTAAAGTGAGGGGCATAACCGCTATCACCACTAAAGAAAATTTTAGTCTCTTGACCAAGAATAAGCCATGAACACCATAATGAACAATCTCTATCTGTCATACTTCGTCCAGAGAAATGCCTTGCAGGAGCACATACTAACTTAATATTATCAAACGTAATTTCATCCCACCAATTATGTTCACTAATTTTATTAGGTGAAACACCCCATTTAATAAGATATTGTGCAACTCCAGTCGGAACATAGAAATGTTTTGCACGATCTTTTAATTGCATAATACTTTTATAATTTAAATGATCATAGTGATTATGAGAAATGATAATCGCATCAATTTCTTGAAGGTCTTCACGTTCTAAAGAAAACGTACCGCTATAACGTTTACTATTAAACAGAGGAAACGGGGAAGAGGCATCTCCAAACATCGGGTCTAATAACAATTTTTTACCTTCTATTTTTAAAAGAGAAGCAGAATGGCCAAACCATGTCACACTCTCTAAAGATTCATTATCTTTATTTGATAAAACGATCGGTAAATTCTTTATAGGACGTAGCTTTGTCTTCATTTTTAAGTAATCAGTCATTAAACCTATAATATCTTTCGGTTTAAAACTTACATCAGTATGAATTTGATTTATAAATTTCTTTTTCATTCGTTCTCCTTTTTACGTTTAACACTATACGTATGTTGTTATTGTAGCTATCTGTAGTTTAAACGAAATCATTTTACCTTTCACCTTAAATACAGTACATTTCATAAATTTGTCAAATTCATTATTTGTGTATATAAAATGTAAATCCTACAGCAGCTGATAAAAGGAATATGAAGTAAATGTAAATTGTTTTAATTTAGTAAAGTTCTTCTTATAAGCAACAAAGAACATACGTTTCGTTATATGTTATAGAAGAAAATATGTCTCTAATTATTAAAGGGAAGGAGAGGATGTAAGTGCAAATAGAGAGAAAAAAGAAATCAAAATGTAAACTATCAAAACCTGAAATCATTCATCTGTATGCGGAAGGGAAGGGTACCTCAGAAGTCGCCATGCTTGCTAACGTATCTGCAAGGTATATTCGTATGGTTCTATCAGACAGCAACGTGCCAAGGCGCGCTATAGGGAGCTGGAAGAGAAAGTATGACATAACAGAAGATTATTTTAAAACGTGGTCAAATAATATGGCTTATATTTTAGGGTTTATAGCAGCTGACGGTGTTATACCAAAAGAAAATCAATGCGTCAGTATATCACAAAAAGAAAGTTATATTTTAGAAGACATAAAAAAAGAACTAAAAACAAACCAGCCACTTTACCAAAACAAAAAGACAGGCGTATATATGCTAAACATTAATAGCAAAACAATAAAAGACGACCTTATGAACATACACGGAATTAATCCATGTAAATCTTTTAACATTGAATTTCCTTTTGTACTAGAAGAATATTTACATCATTTTGTGCGAGGGTATTTTGATGGGGATGGTTACGTCAATTATGAAACTTATACAGTAAGCTTTGTACGAGGATCATATAGCTTTATGAATTCTTTACATCAAATTCTTCAAAATCGCAATTTACGAGCCGATATACTAAATCAAAACAAACATTATCGCGTTATTTTATCTGGGAGAAAATCAATACAACTAATAAGCGAATCAACTTTTAAACGTTGGTTAAAAAATGATAATCAATTTAAAAAAGACTATGAAAGAATTCATTCATTATAAAAATGCAAGAAACCTTAGTATATTTATGCTAAGGTTTTTAATTTGAGATTATTAGAGGATACTTATTTTCGTTTATAGAACTTAGTAAATACATAGATTTTACAATGAATTTACTAGTAAGGGAGGGAATATGAAATGCCCACTAATAATAGTCCAGAGAATATATTACAAACATCTTATGAAGTTAAAATGATTTCATCTGGAGATAATTCGCCATCTATAAAAATACAAGGAACGAAACTTCAATATTTACTTGTATTGGTTCATTTTGGTTTTGAGTCAAATGCTATAAAAATGATGTTGAATTGGACGAATGATGAATTTGAAAAGCGCGTTAATTTATTAGAAGCAGAGGGGCTATTGAAACAAACAGGAGGGAGGTACTATCCAACGTGTATGGTTATAACAGCTTGTGAAGGAGAAAAGCTTTATAACCTTTGTGAACCTCTAATTAAACCAACACTTAAGATCATTGAAAACCATTCAAGTCATATTGAAGATATTTCAAAAAGAATCGACACGTTTAATCATTTATCTAAAGAATCTTATAGTCTTTTATTGTATAGTGGTGTGTTATTAGATTTTGGACAAATAAATCACATTGAAGAAAACTATTTAAAAAAGAAACGACCTTTAAGAAATAAGAAACGATATTATTATGCGATTCAAGAACAAGAACTAACAGATATAGAGGCTTTCGGGATGTATGGTAACACGTATTTAGATTTAGGAGAAGTTCAAATTGGTCTTTATGGAAATTCTCGATATTCAACATTAAATTTAATAACGGCAAACAACGAAATATTTGAAGAATATTTTCAAAACACTAATACTGATATTAATTATAAGAAAAAGCAATTAGTAAAAGGTTTCGTAGCAGCAGATAGACAAAAAGACTTACATTTAAACGTAGTTTACGAAAAATTAGGCTTATATCAAAATTCACAACCTGTTATCCCTGTATTTAAATCAACAGACTTATTTATACTTAACGAAATTGCAAACATAATCAGTAAAGATTTAGCCTTATTGTTTAAAGAAAACGATAAACCTTTAAAACAATACTTTGCCAGCAGCAGATACTCAAAAGAAATTAATTATGAAGAGTTTTTTATCTGGTGGTATCACTTTTTCTATACAAAAGTAACTGAAGAATTAATAAAACAAGGTGTAATTATAACAAGCACACAAAAAAATCAAACGTACATAATCCATTAATAACTGTAAATTAAAGTGCTAATATACTTTTACAAATGTAGCAGCTGAATGGATAAATAATTATTAGTAAATAAGGGATAATCTGAAGTTAAAATCTAATATAAAGAAAATAAGATATTCATAGAGGAGAAGAGCCATGCAAAAGAAATTTATCAATCCAGAAACGATGCCCCCAACTTTTGGATACTCACATATAGTGGAAGTTAGTAACGCTAAACGAACAATTTACATATCTGGACAAGTAGCAATCAATACCGATGGTCAAATAGTTGGTGTTGGTGATATAGCTATACAAACGCGACAAGTATTCGAAAACATTAAAAGTGCATTAGATACTTTAGAATTACAATTTAATGATGTAATAAAATTAACATTTTTCTTAACAGATATTTCTCAAATGGCCACTGTTAGAGATATACGAGATCAATACATTGACACTAATAATCCACCAGCAAGTTCAGCTGTAGAAGTTAGAAAGTTAATTAACGACAACTTATTAATTGAAATCGAAGCAATTGCTGTAGCAAACTAATTTTAAAAACGTATTCGCAATCATATCAATACAATTCGTTTAAAATGAACACATTAAACGAATTGTATTTTTTATTATTTAAAATTCAATTTATATAGCGGATAAAGCGAATTACTACACAATCAATCACACATTACTAATTCGGTGGAAAAAGGGGGCATAACACCGTCGACTAATATTTAATAAGTTTATTATTTTTAGTAAGTTAACATAATATATATTATAGGCAGTTATAGAAACAAAGCAATATCAGGTATCAAAATCCAAGTAAACTATACTTAATGAGACGAAATAGAGATTTTTAGTGAGATTCACATAAAATCTTATTTAAACGCATTTATACAGTTTTTTATCTTTTTTTAGTTATAAATTCATCACAGCAAATCTTAATCGATAATTGATTAAGATTTAACCAATCAAAAATATTTTTGATCAGCAAGAAATTTTTATGCGGAAAAATCTTTTTTATAAAATATAAATTAATAATTTTATTTTATGTTTTACTTTATAAATTTATTGCTATTTACACACGTTTTACAACTTTACATTATTTCTTGTTATTTCTGTTATTTGCGCTTGACTTTTATTATTCCTATTATTTTACTCTCTAGTTAACATAACGTTTATTTTTAACATAAAAAAATCTCCCTCACCTTCAGGAAGATTTTTTAGCTTGCTAGTATTTCATTTATATCTTTTTAGTAGCAATCCCAGTTGTAAATAACATTGGAAAAATTTAGATTTAACAAATCGTCTTTTTTTATAAAGAAATTTGCAACACCAGAATCTCCCCACATAATATTTAATGAATCGTCTGTATCGATTTGCAGTAATAATATATCATGTTGTTGGTATTTTTCTTCCCATTCTCTTGGATCTGTCTGTGTGAAAAATGGATAACCACCAATTTTATGTCCGAAATCTTTACATAAATCATCATACAGTTCGCCTAATTCTGTATTATTTTCTTCATCAACAATTTCTTCCCAATCAATATCCTCACTAAACATCTTTTCAAATCGATAATCTCTAGATGTTATGGGTTGATAATCTAATTCAAATTGTAATTTCGCTGCTTCAGGTATGATAAAGTTTTCTAATTCTAAAGTGTTTAAATAACTAAAATCAGTAATTACCTTATTTAAATCTTCTATAATTGTAGAATGATAAATAATTCGAAAGTCTTTTTGGATTGCTGGATGATCAAAATCTGCTCCATAAAGCTCATCATCAGCACTTACAAAAAACTGTAACATTCCCTTTTGAGGCATATATTCAACATGCGGAATTTCTTCAAAGTTTAACTGCGCAAGTAACATCATAGGTTGTCCGTTTGAATCTGTAGGATGCTCTTGATCTATAGGTAAATACGGATAACCACCAAACTTACTCTCAAAAAATGTTGTCTCTGCTAATGTTCCAGACACTTTAACATACGGTTTTACACTTTCTTCTAAAATACTACGATACTGCTCGAGTTCTTTCGGAATTTGAAGTTGATACGTATTTTTCATCACAATTACCTCCCTTTCATAATAAATTGAAAATGCCTTACTTAATTATATAGCAAGAGATAGCTTCATTAAAAATTGTTAAAAGTCCGTTTTCACCCTCGTTTTTTGCGCACTTGGTGGACAAAGTAGATTATGTTCTAAAACCTTTTTATTAATAGTTCGAATTAAATCCGCTGCTTCTGCTGTATTTGTATGTTCTTTTAGTCTCTCTTTTAAATTATCAATTTCCTTTGAAAGCTCAATCCACCTAGGTAACACATGATTATTCTTTAACGTTCTATACAATTGCTTTTCAGGATTGTACGAAAGATCTTTATCAAGATTAAGAGGTTTCCCTTTACCAGGTAAATGATCGAAAGACCCTTTCTTTTCTGCCTCTTTAACGATAGAACTAATATGATCCTCATACGTATAGGACCAAACTTTCTCATCCTTTACTAAAATCTCTTGCTTTTTTAGTTTTTTATCTAGCTCTTCTTGATTCATAGATTCTCTCTCCTTTTTATTTTTTAGTGTCGTTTTTGTAAATTCCAATGCCCTTAATCCATCTAATAGCTTTTCTCGCCACCACACGCTATCATGTCCGCCTTGAAACTCTTCATAAGTGGTTTGGTATTTCTTTTCTTCTAAAGCTTTATATAGCCGTCTATTAGCCGTTAAAAGAGGTTCGTTTTCAAGTTCACCTACTGCTATGTAAGAATATAGATGAGTCGTATTAGAATCTATTGATGAAATTTGATTTTCAATCCAAGGAATTGTATTTTCATAATCATCCTTTTTCCAATGTACGGATCCAGATATTGACAACACATTTCCAAAAATATGTGGATTTTGAAGTGCTGCATAAAAAGCTGCTAAGCCACCAAGGCTGAAACCAGCAATTGTTGTATGTTTTGCTTTTTGATACACACGATATTTAGTTTGAATCCATGGAAATAATTCCTTTGTTAAAAATGAATTCATTTTATCGTTATAAGTTAGCTCTTCTAATCGATCGACAGGATCTATAGCAACAGCAATACAAGATGGGATTTCTTTTTCGTAAATTAAATAATTAAGTGTTTTTGTGATTGAAAGATCATTAATGAATGAATTCCCATCAAATACAATGAGAAGTTCTTGAAGATGTGAAGTGTGAGAATAATCATGAGGCGTATAAATATGAATTTTACGTGTGTTATTTAAAATTGAACTATGAAAAGAATATGTTTCAATTCTCCCAGATGGATAATGATTTGAAGGAAAACGACTGTTATACCGCACGCCCATACCTATTTTTAACAAAGACGCTTTATTGGTACCTTCTCCAAATGTATTTTTATTAAATTGGTCTAATCGATACTTTTCACTACGCTTTATCCAATCATTTTCAAAAAAATCATTTACTGTAAAATAATAAGTTGAAATAAAACTCTTATTCGTCCTAAACGTAACATACCAAATATCTGTCTGTAACAATCGTTGTAATTGATTTACAGACAGATCCCAACCAGGAAAACTACCGAATACATAAACGTTTTCAGTTTCTCGGTCCCCTAACCATATATACGTTATAAGCTTATACTGATTATCTATAGGACATTGTTCTATAAGTGGTGTATGATTTGACTTGATTTCATGCAAAAAAGTATAAAGAGCTTTTTCATTTTCATTCTTTAAGTGGTTTTTAAGCTTCTCTAACTTAGGACTGATTATTGTAGTCACCTCTCTTCCTCCTTTGTAGTATTCTATATGTAGTTTTTTCATTAGAATCCCTATATAAAAGTAGTCGTAAGTTATGTGTTTAGAGAAATTATTTATTAGAAAGATGATCAATTGCTTGAATAGAAAGTTCCAATGATTTTATTCTTCTTTCTAACAGTGTTCTTTGAGGACTCCCAAGCTTTGACTTAACATAAATCTTTTCAATTGATGGCAACAAACCAATTAGAACATTTCGAGCGTCTGCTAAATCCTCTTGCGTGTAATGATGGGTTTCTTCATTCCAAATACTTTCTAACATAGCTAAGCCGATACTAGCTGCTTTGAGTCTTTTTTTCACTAAAGTAGTGTTTGAGCCTTTTTGAGTCATCTGGGATAGTGCATTTTCAAGTTTACGGATTGTTGACTGTAAAGATTTAATTGATTCTACTTTATCTACATTTGATACGTTTTCCATATTAAACCTGTCCCTTCTTCGTTTCTAAATTAGTTTTCTTGATATTTGATAATACCATTTAGAAGCGAATTTTACTCGAAATATTTGAGTTGGACATAAATTGAAAGGAAAACGGCTAACAAACTTCTATCTCCTCCCTCACGTATTCTCTATATGTACTTCTTTTTTCTCGTTAAAATACCTACATGGACAAGTTGTTAATATTGTATATTTTATGAACAAAAAACGTACAAGTAGCATAACTTGTACGTTTTTAATCAGTAAGGTAATAAAGTAATAGCTTTCGGGTCTTTTCATAATTCATGAAATCTCTATACAAAATGGGATACTTAACAATTTCTGTTTCTAGAAAACGATATTGCGGAAACCACTCGAAAAACGATATCCTTAGCCACTTTATTTGATTAAAAACAATCTCCTGTTCATTATTATTAAGCACATAACTTAAAGTACCTGCTGTATGCATCCAATAATAATTTAAATTAGCGCTTATACAATCATCTTCCGTAAACATATTATTAAAATCTTTGCGTATTTTTCGAATGTCACAATTCGGAAACGGTTTATACAGCAGACTAGGCATTTTCTGCAATTCATTAAAAATAACCCTTTTTCCTAACTTCAACTTTCCACCCCTTTATTTCTCTATCCAACTTAATAATTTTTCATAATGATATTGAGCATCTGTATAGCCAAGATTATATAAATTAACGAGCTTTTCTTTACTTCTTTCTATTCCGCTTATTGGAAGTTGTACGCTAGGCTGAATAATATAAAAGTTGTCTTTTTGTTTTATTTGATGCATATAAGATATCGTCTCATTATAAAAACGATAATGTTCTACTAAAGATTCTGCGATATTCGGATATTTCCTATATAAAATTTTAGCTAGTCCAGAAAATTTATTTCGCTGCTTCTCATATCCTTCTGGTTTTGTCATAATTACAACGTTCTTTTCATAACCATCAGTTTGAGCTTTTAAAACCGGTATAGGATCTATAATTCCTCCATCTAGCAATTTTCGATTATCATATTCTACAGCAGGTGCTATAAAAGGTACTGAGCTAGATGCACGAATGATTTTTAAAATATCATTTCCATGTTCTGCTTTATTATAATAAATAGCTTGTCCTGATTCGCAGTCAGTCGTTCCTATAACAAACTGTTCATTTGAGTTTAAGAAAGTTTGAAAATCAAATGGTACAATTTTATTAGGTACTTCATCAAACAAAAAATCCATTCCGAATAATTCACGTTTTCGAATCAAATTTCGATAAGATATATAACGCTGATCTGCTACTAGCTCTGTATTTACTTTTTTATTTCTCCCTTTTTGACGTGATAAATAAGTTGCTCCCATACAAGCTCCAGCGGATACGCCAACTACATAAGGGAAGAATAAGTTCTTTTCCATAAAATATTCGAGTACGCCTGCAGTATATAAACCTTTCATTCCTCCGCCTTCTAATACTAAACCGATATTTTTCATGCTATATCCCTCTGCTTCTTTTTTCTTACTTACATATTAGCATAAGATATTAAGATGAGGTTATATAAATGAATTGCAATAATAACCAGAAACTACTAAAGTAATATCATAATTTCTTAGTAAATAGCATGGTACAATATAAGTAACACATTCCACAAATAATGGAGGAGGAATTTCCTATGGGTTTATTTAGCGGTATTTTAGGAAATGCATCAAATACGAGTACAGAAAGTGTAGAACGTGATCTAGAGAAGATTATGTTAGACGATGAGAAAGTTGAACATGCTTATAAATTAATTCGTGATTTAATCGTATTTACAAATCGTCGTCTTATTTTAGTAGATAAACAAGGAATATCAGGTAAAAAAACTGAGTATCATTCTATCCCTTATAAAAGTATTACACAATTCAGCATTGAAACAGCTGGGCATTTTGATTTAGATGCTGAACTTAAAATTTGGGTATCTAGTTTGAGCACGCCAATTACGAAAGAATTTAAAGGTGACGATAGTGTTTTAAGCATTCAAAAAGCATTGGTAACATATACGACGAAATAGTTGGTTTTTTGTATGTTTATTCATTTTTGAAATTACTAACCCGATTATTTTGGAAGGATATACATTAATTCTGTATATTTAATCTAAAATAACATAAAAAGGTAAAGCTTATTTTAAACGCTTTACCTTTCTTTTTTGTAATAAATAAGTGTAGTTTTATCATTTAATTTCTTTATTACTTCTGTTCTTTTATACCCCATTTTCTCGTATAGAAAACAATTTCTTTCTTCTTCTAAAATCGTAGCAAGTTCAAAACTTCGTGCTTCTGGAAACATTTCTTCGATTAAAATAAGTACCTTCTGAGCAATTCTTTTCCCTTGATAGATTGGATGAATAAACATTGGACTAATCCAAAATTTATAAGGTAGTTCTTTTTGGGATATACATATCGCTCCAACAAGTCTCGAATCTAATATCATCTTATAAAAATTACTGCTGGGATTATTTATTCTAAAAATAGTTTTTTCAATAGATTCATTTGCTGGGTTTGTTTCGTAGTCTTTATATTTATTTAATAAAGAGCTAAATGAGTCTATTTGCATTTGAAATAAAACTGCTGCATCACTTTCTGTTGCCTTCTCTAATGTAATCTCCATCTTACCAACTTAGTCGCTTTCTTAATGAAGTTATATGAGCTGTATGATGACGTCCGTGCCATGCATATAGTCCAATTGCAACAGCAAGTTTTGTTTCTCCAGTCTCTGGATGGTTAAATGTCTTTTCTAAATCTTCAAGTTCTAAAGAATACAAAAGGTTAACCCATCTTTTATGTAATGACTCTAACATTACTAGTGAAACATCTACTGGTAATTTAGAATCAGGTAATTCTGCCCACTTCTCTTCTTTATATGGTTTAATCGTTGGATTCTTTTCTGTTAGCGCTAATTTAAAACGTATGTAGCTATTCATGTGGCTGTCAACAACGTGATGGACTACTTGACGAACTGTCCATCCACCAACACGGTACGGTGTGTCTAACTGCTTCTGATCTAAATCTTTGATAGCCTTCGTTAGTTCATTAGGTAAATCTTCAATTTCTTGAATCCATGTATCTATCATTTCTTCAGTTATAGGACGTTTGTATGTAAATTGCCCAATTGGATAACGTAAATCATTCATGAATAAGTCCCCCTTCTTATAAGCGCGAAGTATTTCTCCAAATATAATGTACAAAATTCACCTGTTCCCCATTTAATTGTACAGATGTTGTATCTGCTTCGTTTTGATAATAAGAAAATCCGCTTTTTTCTAGTACAATTTGTGATGCAAGATTATTAGAAGTTGTTTTAGCATGAACCTCATTAATTTCATTATTGTTTGCTACGTCTAAAATTAATTTTACGGCTGCAGTTGCAACTCCTTTTTTAGTAAACTTTTCTCCGACCCGATAACCTAACGAACTGATTCGAGTTTCCGAATCTATATCTACTAAATTTATTCTTCCTACAATTTCATTTTCTTCGTTACGAATTAAATAAAAATAAGATTCTCCATCCGCCTGTTCTATTAACAAATTATCTAGTAGTTTTTGGAAATATTCAAAATCAAAATATTGCGAGCCGCGATTAGGTACCATTGTTTCAAAAAAAGACTTATTCGTAAATTCAAACGTAAATAAATCTTTAGCATCGTGTTTCTTTAATTGTTCTATGTATATTTTCATCTCGATTACCCCTTCTATATCTACTAACTGTTATATATTCTTTTTTAATCAACTATTTCCCTGCTATTTCTTTCGTTTCAGTAACACAGCAAGTAGCACTTTCGGATGAAACAGGTGAAATGGACTGCGAATTAAATTCATCACTTTTACTAATCGAATATAAACACCAGAATCAGTTGCAGATAGTTGATATATTTGTTTCGTATACCATAGCTGAAATTTTTGTTTTATCGTTAATTCTCTTTTTAGCTGTGGATGACGTGATATTTCCGTTGTTGTCATTTCCCAAGGAGTTTGTATGATATGAGCGGTCTCTTTATAAAACTGCTGTGTAAATGCATAATCGAGCTTTTGTCTCCTTTGTAAAAGTAACTGCAATTGGTGAGCTTCCATAGCTGCAACTGAAACACCTTGCCCGAAAACAGGATCAAAACGACAATGTGCATCTCCAACGACTAATAATCCTTCTGGCATATTTGTAGTGAGATCAAATCTCCGACGTACTTGATAAGGAATTTTATACGTTTTGATCTCTGAAATTGCCTCCGCTTTATTTAGGAAATCCGTAACATTAGAAATTGATAGATTTTCAGCAAACTTATAAAATTCCTCATCTGTTTGTGGTGCTTTCTCATTTGCATATCCGCTGAAAGTAACAAAATAACGATTATCTTCAATCGTTTGAATAAGAACGCCATACGGATTGTCAGGAAAACTTGGAGACATTAGCATATTACAACAGTCTAATTCCTCATTTTCTTTAAGTTTAAACATTCTCGTTGCATAAAATAAATCAATACGCACTTTCTCTTCTTGCACTTCGATATTGTATTCACGTAACCACGCTATGCTTTTTGAACTAAATCCACTTGCATCAACAACAATATCTGCTTGCATTTCTTCTTGCATGCCTGTCTCTAAACATTTAGCTTTTACTCCACATACTTTGTTAACCTTTTCATCTACTAATAATCCTTCAACCAGTGTTCCAAATTTACTGGTAATATTTGGAATTTGATGTATTCGTTTTTGAATATGCCATTCAAGCAAAAATCTACTTTGTTGAATCATATGTACTTCCCCTATGAATGGCTGTTTCCATAAACCAAATTGATGCCATTTTAAATCACGAGTAAAGTTATTTACGATACTACCTGCTTCTATTAATTCATTCGTAATAGTAGGAAACAATTTTTCAATTGCGTTTTCTCCACCTTTTAATAACACGTGAGGATGATTACTTTGTGGAACTCTTTTTCTCGAAGACTTTCCATCCCATCTTTCACCAGCTTCTATAATGATTACTTCTTTAAAAGAAGTTGATAATGCTTTTGCTGCGAGTTTTCCTGCCATACTTCCGCCAATAACGATAGCCTTATTAAACATGTTTTCCCCCTTAATAAAAAGAGATCCTGCCTTGTATGAATGAAACAGGATCTTAAACTAATTAGCTTCTTTATCATTATACTTAAAACACATGAGTAAATTGCAATGTTAAAATTAAAATGCCTAATCCCCATACGTAATACGCGAATACTTTTAAGGAGTGACGTTTTAAATATTGAATCATCCATGAAACAGCTATGTAACCGAAAAACGCAGCTGATAACGTTCCGACAATTAAAGATGTACTAGAAATAGATTCTGCTTTCCCTTGAAAAACATCTGCAAATTGCAAAATGATAGCTCCGACAATGGCTGGCGTTGATAATAAAAAAGAAAAGTAAGCAGCAGTTTCGCGGTCTAACTTCCTCCATAATGCAGCGACGATTGTCATACCAGAACGAGAAATTGCCGGAAAAATAGCAGCCGCTTGAAATGAACCGATGATAAATGCGTCTTTATATGTAATGTCGTCCATTTTTTTACGACCATTCTTTTGTTTATCTGCCATGTAGAGAAAGAATCCTGTCACTAAAAACTCCCAACCAATCGTAATACCTGTTTTTGAAATATCCTCAAAAAAATCTTTAAACAACAATCCGATTACAACTGCGGGTATTGTTCCGACAATAAGGAGTAGCATTAGTTTTGAAAATGGATTTTTGATTAAATATATAAATTCTTTTTTGTAATAAATAAACACTGCAAGTAAAGTCCCAATGTGTAGCATCGTATCTAAAAACAATCCTGCTTCATCTAATTGAAACAAATGCCTTCCTAAATAAAGATGACCTGTACTACTTATCGGTAAAAACTCTGTTAAACCTTGTATGATCCCTAATATAAAAGCTTCTAACCAATTCATGATGGTCCCCTTTCTTGTTTGCTTGTACCAATATATGAAGGTTAAATTTTCGATATGAAAAAAACTGTATTTCTCTATGAATTTACTCTTAATTTATGGATATATATGTAAAAAGGGGTGAGGAGGCTTACTATGTGGCAACATACGAAATTCGGCAATGTATTATTGTGGGTAGGACCTATCCTTGTGTTTGTAGGGCTATGTATGACAAATGTTATTTCTAATATTCCTTTCTTTGAAGGAAAACATAAAATAATTGGAATTGTACTTATATGTATAGGAGTATGCTGTTTTATTGTTGCTAATCATTTAAAAAAAGGAAAAAAATATGAGGACTAAATCTATAATAAAAAAACAATCCCAGTATATGTGCTAGGATTGTTTTTTTATTACTTATTTATAGAATACTTTATCAACGTTATATTTTGCTTTGTATTCATTAATGATATATGTTTCGTAAATTTCTCTTTCTGTTGGATCTTCTACGATACATGCATCAATGCGGTATACTTCATCACGGTGATTTTTAATTGGTGAAACATTGTCTTCGAAATGCTTCTTAATACGTTGTCTAATTTTACGAGCTTTACCTACGAAAAGTAGTTCGTCATTAATATTGTAAAACATAAAAATGCCGCCTTTATCTCTAGGAAACAAATGGAAATCGATAAAACCATTAATTGGAGTGATTATTGGCTCGTCTCCTTTAATAACTTGTTTACGTTCAGTAATTGAAACATCAGCTTCAGGAATATTAATTTTAATCAAGTTCATTCACGTCCTCTTTTATTATAAAGATAAATAATAGCATACATATGTAAGAAAAGCTACGCTCAGAGGCATAATTCATTTTATAATTCAAATATTATAGGTGTATCATGTAAACTCTTCTTCCAAATCATATGATCACTTGATTCTCCCCAATAATCTTTCAGTACATAACTAGGCTCTCCAAACTTCTTCGTCCATATACTTTGTGCTTTTTTGTATCCACTATCTAAACAGAATTCTGTTATTCCTCTGCTAAGTAACGTAAGAAACATTGTGTTTAGTAGCAAACTTCCGATACCCTTTCTTTGATACTCTGGCAGTATAAAAACAGTTCCTATTTCATACAAATCCTTAAGTACACCGCCTGTACAACTATTAATCAACGTACTTGCTGGACCAACTTCAATTGTTCCAATGATTTTATCGTTATTTGTATCAATTGCTAATAAAAAGAAACGTTTTTCTCCATTACTATCAAAATCTGTTTTCAAATATTGCTTTTTCATGTTAATTTCATTTTCTATGTCATCCAATAGTTGTGATAATCCTTCGTCTTTATATGTATTCGTAATAACTATACGGAAAAATAAGTGTAGTTCCTCTAAATCATCCGAATTTGGTCTCCTAATTGCAACGTTATACATGTTTTAAGTCTCCATTCTATACAAGTGTTAAAACCATACTCTATATACTCTATTCATCAATATTCTACAAAGCCCTGCATAGATCCAGCAGTATAGAAAGCTCAGTATAAATATTGATAAAATAATTTTTATATCCATAGTTGTATGAATAGTAGGACCAAGTACTGGAAAACGGAAAATATCTAGAACAATCATAATTCCTATAAGTAGACAAATCGAAGAAAAGGAAACAACCCAAATTCTCCTCTTGAATTGTATAAAGGAAAGTCCTAAGGCTATACCTAATAAACCTGTAGTAAAGGGGAAAACAATTAGTTCACTTGGCTCAATAATAAATAATAGGAGAATAGTAAGAAGATAAGAAAGTACTCCCTCACGAATAGAGTAGCAAATAGCCAAAAAAATTGGTAATGTCGCAAATGGGCTAATGAATAACCCTATACCAGGAATTAAGTTACCTGCTGCTTGAAACATGGTGGCCAAAGCGCTCATTAAAGCTGTAATGACTAGCTTATTTGCTAGGGACAATTTTTTTGTATGAACAAAGTTCGCATCATTCTCTATCATAAGTTGACACCAATAACGTACAAACCGATTCATCAAAATACCCCCTAAAGATATCTAATTTATCACTTTCTATCTTATTCATACACTATTGGTTTATGAGCTACTTTCTACTTCTTATGAGTTACTATACAATAAAGAGCTTTTAGGGGGGAGAAATTGTACGTTTTAAAACAAAGAGGATTCCTTGTATGATTAAACTACGAGTGTATATCGTATTAAGGAATAATTTCAAAAATGGTACCTTTGTTAAAATCAGTTACTTTCATAGAACTGTAAACTCCTAAATATAACCTAGTTTGATCCAAATTTGTTCCTAAACTCATATAATAAGCTGCTTGCGTACCAAAATCATAATTCGTTTCAATAGCATGAAAGTCAGTATGTTTACCGTCTATACCGGCTTTAATATATGCTAAAACACCTTTAACTGGTGGCCGGGACTCTTCTTTCTTAGCAAGGTCAGTAAATACAACACTACCATGTAAACTCGGGATTGCAGTTCCCATATATGGTTGAACGCCTGTTAGTGAAGTTCCTCCAAACTTATCCGGTCTTGGGTCTTTATGAAAATAACTAATGAGTGGCTGAATTCGCTTCACTGATGTTTCTATTGTTTCATTATAATAAACCATTGTTCTCTCATCCAAAGCAGGATTATCAGAACAGTGCTGTATAAAAGAAGTAGGTAATTCTCCTTCCCATCCTCTCCAACCAAAATTAATAAACCCATCTTGATTTGAAGTGAATCCCATTACATGCATTTGAACAAGTTCGGTAACCGGAATTGGTTTATATTGAACAAATGAAAAAATAGACTCTACAATATCCTGTCCGACATTACCTGCATATTTAATATACTGATTATAAAACCTTTGGAATGAAATACCGGTTATATTACGAATACCTTTCGCAATTACTGTAAGTGTTTTTTGTATAGATAGAGGAAGTTCATTAAAACGTGTAACGACTGGAGGATTATTTATGACTGTATCTCTACTTACATCGATTTCAATTATTTTACCCGCTATTTCTAAATCATCTTGGCTTAAATTAAACGGATCATAACCCGACCCACCATCTCCATTTGTAAAAACAAGTTTTCCCGTTTCTGGAGAAAAATTTAAAGTATTTACTCCATTATGATTAAAAAATGGGCGTTTTATATTAAGTAATGTTCTACGTTTTTGAGGATGACCGTTTGATTGTAAACTCCATTCTTCGATTGTATCAATATGATCATATTGCGTATCTCTATTTGTCCACTTTAAGTTTAACGTTTTCGGGTCACAAGGATTCGGTTTAAATTGTTCAGAGAGTGCAACAGGTCCTTGAGTTCCAACTACTGAATAATGAAGATAAAATAAACCGTTTTGATAAAATCGCGGATGAAATGCTAGTCCAAGCAATCCACGTTCATCATAGCCGCTACTAGCAACACCTTCTTCAAATGTACCTAATTTAATAATTCGCGGATGAATATTTAAAAATGTTTTTATGACCCCGTCTCCTATGTGAAAAATCTCCCCTAATTGGGTTGCAATAAATAGTCTTTCAGCCGATTCACCTGGAAGAATAGCTGTTTTTATTACAGTGGGTAAATTTATGTGATGAACAATGGGTCGTAAACGAACCTTCACTTTTGTCAATTAACTTTACACCCCTCTATATTCTTTTTAATAGAAGAATATGATTAGAGTGATCTTATTAGTATCAAATAAGTCGCATTCCTTTTTATTACAATTTTGTATATAATATAATTATAAATAAACTAAGGGGCTACTTATGACACTTTTACTACAAATCATCTTACCACTTATAATTGCACTATATTTATTTACCCTCTATCGTAATACAACTATTGGAAAAGCCGCTTTTCTTTTAGCAGTCATTATTGGGATTTTTGGATTAGAGAACATTTTCCAGCATGCTAATCTAACAGATCATGCTATTTATCCATATTGGGGCAGTTTGAAGGCCGTTGTTATTATTTTATCAGTCGTATTTCTATTTAAAAAAGGTGGTTTAACAGGAAAATATTGATTTATAATGCTGTACATATTTTCTTATTAGACTGCTTTTATTTTATAAAAAAAGAAATTGCATGAAAAAGAAAATATAAAGCTTACTGATTCCTTCATGAAGTTATACAATTAGGACCGTACATATTAGACATATCTAAAATGTACGGTCCTTTTGTTTACTAGTGGTTCACTTATAAATATGTGATCCTTTTACAATTCGAATTTTTTTTTAATTTTTTTATATTTTCTATACGAATGTCTAACAATGTTTAACATAAAATACGGTATTTTAATAGGGAAAGGCAATTTATAAATGAAAGGCAAATAAAATGTAAAATATGCCTTTTCTAGGTCTCTCCACTTACTATCTTCATTTGTTTTTAAGAAATCAGATACATCGACTACATATCCCCTTCCTTTTTCCATCATCACATTTTTCCCGTGAACATCACAAGGAGTTAATCCTTGTTTCCTTGCATACTCTAAAGCTTTATTTATATCAAGAATCACCTGCTTAGGAATTTTAATCCCCTTATGGATAGCATCGTATAAGGTAATTTCTTTTAAACGTTTCAATACTATGAAATTTTCTCCTTTATAAATAAGCTTTGAATAAGAAGGATGATTTCCAATTCTTCGGTATACTTCTGACTCTTTTTCAATTCCTTCTCCTTCGCGCGCGTAAACTTTCACTACCCAATCTTTGAATTCTCTGTGCATGAATACTGCTGCATAATTACCTTTCCCTAAACACTTCCAAAGTCTAGGAATATCTTTAACTACTACAGGCTCGAATTCATCTTCACTTCTTATGCTTACCTCTTTTAATAATTCGTCCTTTATCAATCCCACAAAACTATTTATACTCATCATTTCCACTCCGGTTTTGCTAAAAGGGGGCTTACCCACATTTTAACGAAAATATACACTAAGCGAATTTTAGCATAAAACGAGTCATCTTTCTTCTTCAAATAAAAAGATGACTCGTTTTATTTTAACTGTTGAATACTTAATATGTATTCCGCTATTCATAGCCCAAAACCATACAACTTAAAAATATTTCTAACTATTTTCATTTTTTCAGAGGCAACTGTATAGAGCTTTTCTTAGTGCAAGTTCTCTTGGTTCATTGACCATGCCAAATCCATGTTTGATTTTTATAAAAATGACACTAAGAAAAAACCTTGCTACAAATGCAGTGTAGCAAGGTTTTTTATGTTAGCAGTACCCCATGATTATTCAATTGCTCCAGCAACGTCATAATCATTTAAATCTAACTCAATTGGTTGTCCAAGTGCTAATTTAGCAAGTTCTGACCCTAAATATGGACCAGCAGTTAAACCTGAAGCACCTAATCCGTTTGCAACGAGAATACCTTCAAAGTTAGGAAGCGGGCCAATTACAGGTAAGAACCCTGGCGTAAATGGTCTGAATCCAACTCTCGTTTCAAGCATAGTAGCATTTTCTAAGCCAGGTGCAACTGTTAATGCTTTATGGAATACTTCATTTAAACCACCAGCCGTAACACGATGATCGAAGCCAGTTTCATTTTCATGGGTAGCACCAATTACGACATGACCATTGTCAAATGTTAAAATGTATTGATCATTTGGCGGCATAATAACTGGCATATTTTCTGTTGCTATATTTTCCATTTGCAAGTGAACAATTTGTCCTTTTTGAAACGTAACTAAGAAATTAATTCCTAATGGGTTTAAGATTTCATTCGCCCATGCACCTGCAGTTACAATAACTTTTTCTGCTAAAATTGTTTCATCGTTTACTTTAACACCCGTAATATGATTACCTTCACGGACTAATACTGCATCGCCTTTTAAAAAAGTTGCGCCATGTTTTTTCGCAGCGCTTATTAATGCGTTGCGTAATAATCTTCCGTTTACTCTTGCAGCACCACTAATATGAACAGAACTATATTCTTCTGATAATGCCGGGAATAATTTTTTCGTTTCTTCAGCTGATAAACGCGTAATTTCACCAATCTCTGGTGCATCTTCACGGCGTTTATAAGCTCGCTCTTCCATTTGATCTAGTTTTTTCTCATCAGTATGTAAACTAATTGCACCTACACGGCTGTAACCTGTATCCGTTTCACCGTCGTCTTCTAATTGCTGAATTAACGAAGAATAGTAACGTGCACCGCCTTTAACAATTTTATACCATGCTTTATTACGACGTTGCGAAAGCCATGGACAGACAATACCTGCTGCAGCATCCGTTGCTTGACCTACTTGTTGACGATCCACGATAGTAACGTTCACGCCAGCCTTAGCAAGATGGTAAGCAGTAGACGCTCCTAAAATTCCCGCTCCAACTACAATATACGATTTCATTTCAAACACCTTTTCTCTTTTACTAATTATATACACATAAGAACATCCCTTAGTATAATGGAAGGAATACTTTTTTCAATGTACTCATCGCAATTAATTGTTGCATCATTGTGACTTTCCTAATCTTATTTTTTCTTTTTGCGGAATAAATCAATTGTTTTATACCCTTGTGAAAGAATTTCAATCATTTTCTCAAGACGTTTTTCACGTGTTTTTTCTTGTTTTACAGAAAAAAGATTACGTGCCCAATCTTTTTTGTATCCAGGTGTTAAACTTTGATAAAACTTAAGTTCATTTGGATGATTAGCTAATAAAGCTTCAACATCTTGAATTCGATCTGCATAATCAGCTACACATTGGCTCATTGCAGGCGTTTTCGTCGCTTTTTTCTTCTCACGCTTTAAACCTACAACAGTAAAGATATCATCCATACTTACCATTCGGGCAAATTTAATATCGCTTTCTCCCACATATCCATCTTCTCCAACGTTTAATGCTGGAAACATCTCATCACGGTGAATAAACGTACTGTAGCGAGGATTACCTTTTTTCGGATATGCGAAGAATATGTATCCTTTTTCAATTAATAATTCTTCATTACTAATAATATAATTCGTTTGTTTCACCATTTCATCCAATGTTTCTACAAAAATAAAAATGGCATCGTGTTCTTTTGAAAATACAGTTTCTTTTCCTGTAAAAACTTCGTAATCACTTGGCTCATTAATAACAACCATATTCGTATACTTATTAAGTTTCAATTTATCGATAATTGACATGAAGATCTTCCTTTACATTCAAAATTCATTGTTATACTTTTTCATACTGTTCTAGTGTATTATATCTATTAAGAAAATCAAACGTTAATAGTTGTTTTAAATTAAAATTAATGAAATAGCCGGTTCTGAACAAGAACCGGCTATCTATTTGTTTTATCATAACTCAATAGCAAATAAAGTATTTAAAAGCTCCCTATATTGCTCTTCTGTAATTTCACGTTTCGTTTTTTCGCCATGAACTATTTCAGTGAAACTAGTATTGGTTAAAGAGACATGGCCAGATTCCGTCAATTTGACTGCGATTGGTCCTTTATTGAAAATAGATTTCTCATCTTCTACTACTCTTTTTTGAACATCATTCACTACTGCCTCACCAATGATACGATTATAAAAAGCATGACAAACTTTCCACTCACCATTCGTATCTTTTCTTTCTAGAACGTAATTCCCTTTACTCGTATCTTTTTGTCTCACTCGATACGTACCATTTTTAGAAGAAACAGACTCACCTGTAAAAGGTACAGGGACTAGAGGTACTAATGAAGCGATACCTACATCAATTACGTATCGTACGTTATCATAATTTAGAATAATTGTTATATGCCCATCCTCGAGTGCCCAAGCGTTTATATCATTTTTATATACGGTACCTAATGCGAGTTGTACATCATAACCACAATCTTTTAAAAAGTAGTAAAAAAGAGTATTTAATTCATAACAAAGTCCACCGCGGGATCTAGTTAAAATTTTATCCTGTAAATTTTCCATAGTAATTGCATTCGTATTGCGTAATATAACATCTAAATTCTCAAATGGTATAGTGTGTGCAAATGCAAAAAGAATGGTATTTAATTCTTCAAACTTCACTTCAGTACGCTTTGCAAGATTCAATCTTGTAAAAAGCTTATGTTGTAGATTTGTCATAGTCAGCACCCCTTAAAATGTATAAGTTAAAATAGTATATGCTGATTGTAAATTTAAAGGGGTACTGAAACAATGTACATTTCGTTTAACTGTACCGGTACAAAAAGTCTAACCAACAAGATTACTTAAGATAAGAAGCTATGAATACAAATGTAATAGTTTGTCTATAGGTAAATTATTATGATCGCTTAAATCAACAAAATACTGAAGCTGCCACATTTGGCTCTTTTTAGCTTGGTTGCTAACAGGGGTATCCCAGATTGGATAAATCCTCATAGCCATTTTGCCTTTTTGCTTTTGTGTTCTCAAGATTTTTTCCTTAAGAAGAATCTCTTTAGTGAAGATAAATTGTCCTAGTTTATTATCATCTATACAAGTGATAACTAATAAGTCAGTAGCAGCGTCATAAGAAAACGCTTGATTTTGCATATTGTCATCTTTCTCCCAAAAAGAAACAAATTGACCCATTTTATTAGGAGTAATTTTGGATTTTCTAAAACGAATGGTTTTGTTATTTAAGTGAAATAAATATCCTGCATATTCTGCGTTTTGCTTTTCTTCTTTTACATTCGCAATCAGTAAATTGTTAGGTTTGTAAATTATGTTGTTTAAGTTTTGTATCGTATCATTATAACTGTTCAAGAAAACTCCCCCTTTATTCATTTCTTAGTTTAACACAAACATCAGTTCTTATATGTTATAAATAATAAGCGATGTGAAAAAGAGGGGAATTTTACTGCGGTATTGTTATTACTTTAATGTACTAAGTTTTTCAATTGCTTGTTGTTCAGTTGCTAAGTAAAAAATATCTTTACCTTTATTACATTCATAAATAAAATCCTTTAAGCTTTTACTAGTATACATAGAGAAATCTCCAACAATAGCAAATTTCACCTTGTAGTTTATAAACTTTTGAAGGATATCGCCCGCAAGACGTGTTTTTAGATCAAAGAAATCTTCACTTATTAAAGATTTATGGATAATAATATGCTTCGCATCTACCTCATATTGAACAGTTGCCATAGTATCTAATGCAGATTGAACATCGGATATTAATACCGTATCATTTCTAATGACCGCAATATTGATTCCATCGATTACTACTTTCTTTATTTCCATAGTCCCACCCCTTTATAATTTACACAGTATGAGTAAAATTGTTTTACAAAACTTCGTATTAATCATAGATTAAATTATCCACAGCTATTAAAATCGCTTTTATTTTTTATTACTAATACGGTCAATGAAATTAATTTTACTTGTTAAAAAAATATTGTGGCGTAACATAACTTAATAAGCTATCCAAAGTGTTAATCTCGGCATATGGTTGTATTTTGGTAGTATTCTTGATTTTCTGAGGGTTAAACCACACACCTTTTATATTTGCATTTTGAGGACCAGCAATATCCTTTTCTAAGTCATCTCCAATAAATAATACATCTTCTGGTTGTACATTAAGCTTATTTAATGCTAGTTCAAATATACGCTTATCAGGTTTACTAAATCCCACTTCTTCAGAAATAATGATCGTATCAAAGTAATTGTTTAAATTCGTGTTACTTATTTTAGCCTTTTGCCTTTGAGTTGAGCCATTTGTTATAATTCCAACTTCAAAGTGCTTCTTTATATGATGTAAGAAATGAATAGTATTTTTGTCTATTGAAAAACATTTAGGGAAATTATGATTCCAAAAATCTTGGATATAATTGCGTTGTAACCTATACTTTGGTGGGAATTCATCAAACAATGATTCTAAAACTATCGTTTTATCACTCATGCCGTATTCCCTTTTATCATATTCTTTAAATTTTCGTAGCATATTGTTTTTAACTGTATCACTAACATTCTCATAACACTTTTCTAAAACAAATAAAAACAATTTATCTACTGCCTTATCCCTATTAAGTAACGTATCATCTAAATCAAACAGCATAGCTTTATAACCCATTAAATAAATTCACAACCTTTCTCACATGATTTAAATAATCCTTAGTTCGCATCTTAGACCTTTACTAAATTAGCAAAAAAACTACAAAGTTTGTGGCGTACGCTCTAGAATTTCGCTTGCTTCTTTTATATTTAAACTCATCTCCCTTCTAGTAAAGTATCGAAAGTGTATTTTCAAACAGTTAAAAAAAACTACATGTAATTTACATTATTATACATTAGTTTTTCGTAAATATTAATCGTTCAACTTTTTATATGATAAGTTTTTTCAAGCACACAAATATGCCTCCATAAAAAAGGAAGATCGGTAATAATCCTTTTTACGGAGAATACACAATCTTGAAAATGGAGTTAATACGTTAAACGTCTTATAAAGTTTCCTATTGTATCTCCACATAAACTACAGATAGTACGGCTATAATGACTACCAGAGGTGATATTATGAAAAACTATCATATCCTCGTGGTTGAGGACGATCAGGAAATTCAGGAATTAATTAAACAATTTTTAATGACACAACAGTATACAGTGGTAGTTGCTTCAGATGGACTAGAGGGTATGACACAATTTAATAAGCAATCCTTTGATTTAGTTCTTCTAGATGTAATGATGCCCAATCTTAATGGATTTGAAGTTGCTAAAATGATTCGAAGTCAGTCAAACATACCAATTATTATGCTAACTGCGTTAGAAGAAGAGGAAGATCAAATGAAAGGGTTCGATCTTGGGATTGATGATTATATAACAAAACCCTTTTCGTTTCATGTTTTGATTAGACGAGTCGAAGCTGTACTTAGAAGAAGTTATGATAACAATGTAAATAATCATTTGATATTTAAAGAAGTACGCATTGATGTTGATGCATATCGAGTATATGTAGATGATGTTGAAATTTTCTTAACGACAAAAGAGTTCGAAATTCTACAACTACTATTTCAAAATGAGAGAAAAGTACTGACAAGAGAAAATATCGTAGAGAAAGTTTGGGGATACGATTATTTTGGAGAAACACGAATAATTGATACACATATTAAAAACCTACGTAAAAAACTAGCTATCCCCTACATTAAAACAATAAAGGGTATTGGTTATAAAGTTGATGAATAAAATTTTAAAAATCATGAAGATGAAACGAATTACTTATAAACTCTTTATGACTACATCCCTCATTTTGTTATCCTTTGCAGTGTTGATTTATTTAACTTTATATTTCTTTCTTCCTACGTTTTATGAGCAATACAAAACAGATCAACTTCAAACAGGGATAAAAGAAATAATTGATAAGTCCAAAAATCTTACGTTTCAAGATGCGATACCACTTTTTGATGAATACGCAAAAAAAAATAACGCGATGCTTTCGCTTCAAAATAAAGAAGGAGTAATTATTTACTCGCCTTCATTTTCTTTTATTCAAAGTGGTACACAAACAACAGTAGTTACTAAAGCCACACGATTTGAGAATGCAGGTACCATTAGCAATTCATATAATGTTACGGAACCAATTCAATTCCAAGATGGTAGTTTAACGCTTGTAGTGTTCGCAACATTTCAACCGATTGATGAAGCTTCGCAGGTATTAGTGCGCTTTCTCCCCTATATTAGTATCATTGTGCTCGTAATTGGTATAGGGAGTGCTTATTTCTATTCCAGGTTTATTACAAAGCCACTAATTTATATTAATGAAGGTGCACAAAAGATGGCAAATTTAGATTTCTCCGAAAAAATTGAGGTTCGCTCTACAGATGAGTTAGGAGAGTTATCTAATAGTTTGAACGACATGTCTATTAACTTACAACAAGCTATGTTCGATTTAAAAAAAGCAAATGAACAACTAAAAAATGATATTGAAAAAGAAAGAGAAATAGAAACAAAACGCAGAGAGTTTTTTGCGATTGTAGCACATGAATTAAAGTCCCCTCTTACTGTAATGAAAGGGTACTTAGAAGGGATGATATACAATATTGGCCCTTATCAAAATCGTGATCAATATTTAAAGAAAAATCATCAAATTATTGAAAGTATGCAACAATTAGTTCGTGAAATTTTAAGTATGTCAAAGTTAGAACAACACACTTTTAAACTAAAAATAGAAGAAGTTAATCTTTCAAAGTTATTAGGTACAATCACAAAAGATCTCGAATTTTTCGCTTCTCAAAAAAGCATCCAAATAATAAAAGAAATTGACTCTGACTTTTCTGTTTATACAGATCGTGTTCTATTTGAAAAAGCATGTAAAAATATTATCCATAATGCAGTTATGTATTCACCACATGATGAAAAAGTCTATATCAAGTTAAATAATGATTCTAAACATGGTCAAATCAAAATGCAAATTATAAATACAGGTGTCAATATTAAAGATGAAGATATACAACAAATTTTCAAACCATTTTATCGAATTGAAAAATCAAGGAATCGAAATACTGGGGGAAGTGGTTTGGGACTATATATTGTTAAACAAATTCTTGAAACGTTAAATATAAAGTATACTATAAAAAATATGGAACATAGTGTGCAATTTTGCATGAACATTCCTTTATCTAAAAAACAAACAAAAAAACTCCCCTCTTAGTATGGCGAGTTTTTTTGTTTTTGTAGCAAGTATAATCTTATTAGGAATCAATTAGGGGGACTTTTCGTTTTTTAAGCTCTTTATTTCTACCATCCAACTTTAAAATGAAATCAGTAGTTGTTATTCCTTATTCTATCCGAGACGAGGTTGTTATATATGCGCTATCCAATTGAAATTCCCGTTACAAGAAAAACTCACTCTAAATCCATATTAATTTAAGTGGAGTGCAAAAAAATGGAGTTTGCGATGCTTAAAAACAAAGATAATAGATATATTAAAAAGCTTAATCATAAATGGAACAAATGTGTTACTAAGAT
Source organism: Bacillus sp. LSHTCR4 (assembly GCF_057197025.1). Lineage (NCBI taxonomy): Bacteria > Bacillati > Bacillota > Bacilli > Caryophanales > Bacillaceae > Bacillus > Bacillus sp. LSHTCR4. The sequence continues at coordinate 1,682,339 of NZ_JBXUNO010000001.1, forward strand.
TGTCTATTACGTATAAAAAAGGTGTTCTTGGTAGTCCTCTCATTTTGTACAAGAGGAGTGCTATCCAGTGCATTTGTTAATTGTATAGGTATGTAAAAACCTATACAAAATCCATATATTCTTGAAAGAAATTGAAAATATATAATAGTTTCAAAGAAGTTTTTTCACATTGCACATTATAAAAAGATACTACCTGTAGTATTACTTTCATGTGTAACGCTTATAGGCTGTTCTAATAGTAATATTCAATCCGAACCATCGAAACAAACCAAACATGAAAATACAGAATGGTCTTTCACGTTCGAATCACTTATTTAGAGTTAATATTTTATGTTTCCTTTCACTTTCAACCATTCTAATGCTCAATCATATTACGCTTATTTTTAGATTTTCCATTTGTAGCTATATTAATCGAGACATTTAAATCTAATTCTTTATTTTGAAGAAATACCCCTCCCTCTTTTTTGTGTTTTTTCCATAATTTATTATTCTGACGATATAAAGAATGTGATAACTGATACGTGTCAATCCCTCTTTCGATTCCTTTTCGGTACGTTGTTTTAATTTCTTTTTCAACTTGGGCCTCTGCAATTTTTTTAATATCATTTACGGGCATAGAGTGTATTAATTGAAAAATATCAGCATCGAAATGGATGTTCATAAGTATGCGTAACTTTCCATTTTTCACAAAATGTTTTGTATCTATCTTCGGGTTTTTCAATACTATATGTCCAATAATTTTCTGATTAAATTTTAAAAGTAATGGAGCTCGTTTCGTATTTCCATCCGTCCAACGAATCCCAGCAATATCATGGCTGTTTAAATGATTTATATAGGATTTATCACTTATAAAACCATAACCACTAAATTTTAACATTGGAAATGATGTATGCCCTTTTTTCCAATATGCTTTAGTCGTAGCTAAGAAAGGAATACGAGTTGTCATCCCAGGTTCATAATAATTTCTTTGAAATTTATATAAAGGTAAAGGATCTATTATTGTATATTGCTTGGTTATCTCTTTTGGTAAATTAATGATTGTATATAATTGAGAAATATTTAAAATATTATTGTTCGCTAATATATTTTCTAAAGGTTCCTTAGTTCCAAATATCCACATAGTATCTCGAAATTGAAAAAAACGAGAGAAAAAATCATTAAATTGATTTATGTCACCATGTTTTAAAAATCGCTCTGTTACAACAATTGTTTTGAGATGCTCCCATGAAATTTCTTGTTGAGCCCCCTTATAAAAATCAAATGCTGCCTCATCTAAAATGGAGCCTTTTCCCTTTCCAATATAGGCCTGGCTATAATTACGGGTAGTGCTCCCTTCTTGTTTAGCTATGTTAGAGAAATTAATAAATTGCGGACGGATGATATAATTATTATCTTTAAAATCGATACCTAGACTATTTATATATAGAACGTGATGCAACTCTCTTTGATCCCAACACCCTGTTAGAAACGTACACATCATAAAAAGAAATACAACTATTCTTTTATTTTTCTTCATCTGTACTCTCTCTTTTCCTTGTATTATCTTGCGTATGCAATTCTTCAGGTCTTTTTTTCATATACGTGAAAGGAATTCTAAATGTGGCTGCTAGCATACTTTTAAATACAGGGGGTGAATATGGTGTAAAGAATGGGACTCCAAAAGATCGTAAATTCACTACATGTATCGCCATCACAAGAACACAGAAGATAAATCCTACTATACCTAATAAAGAAGACACTACAAATACTATATATCGCAATATACTTATTATCCCTGTTACCGACTGATTAGTTAAAGCAAATGTCGAAACAACCGAGATTGCTATTATAATGACCATAGATGCTGAAACAATTCCAGCACTAATAGCGGCTTGTCCAATAATCAATCCCCCTACCACAGATAATGTTTGACCAAATACCGCAGGAACACGCAATCCTGCTTGCCTCAAAACTTCAAATAAGGTCATCATTATTAGCCCTTCTAAAGGAGCAGGAAAAGGAATCCCTTCTCTTGATAAGCTTAATGTAGCTAACAACGTATAGGGAATCTGATCTGGATGATATGTAATTAATGCTATCCAAATTCCTGGAAGAAATATAGAAATTGCTATCCCCAAAAGACTTACAAGCCGTACAAAGCTACCGAATATATAGAAAAAATCTTGATCTTCAGATGTATTCACAAAAAAAGGAAACGTAACTGGAGCAATAGTGGCTGTCGGTGACCCTTCGACTAATAAAATAAAACGCCCATACAACAAACAATTCACAGCATAATCAGGACGTCCTGTATATTCAACTAAAGGAAATACACTAAATTGATTGTTTGTAATTAATTCTTCAATCTGTGCACTTGAAACAATCCCATCTATTTTAATTTGTCTTAATTTTAATCGAACTTGATTAATGATATCTTGGGATGCAATATCTTTTAAATACAAGAGGGCTACTTTAGTTTGTGTTCTTTCTCCAATAATAAATTCTTCATAACTAAGAGAACTTGTTTTTAGCCTTTTTCTAATTAATCCTATATTTGTGTTTAACTCTTCAACAAATCCATCACGTCCACCACGAATGGTCATCTCTGTATTTGTTTGCTCAACTGATCTTGTAGGTATTTGGGCAATATCAACTATATACCCTTGTTTATATTCTTCAAAAATAATGAGGAGGTTACCTTCAAATATAATTTTAGATATAGTTTCATTCGAATTTACTATATCTAATTTTTTTACTGATAACTGAGGAATTAATGTTGAAAGGTTAAATTCTTCTATAGAATTACTTAAAAGCTTTTTGCAAACTTGAGATGATGTGGCTTGTTTTAATTTTGTATTATCAATTAAGTTTTGACAATACATAAACAATACTGAACTCGTTTTTTCTTCCTCGTCCAATTCATGCTTTATTATTTTTACATCGTTGCATCCTTCAAACCACTCTAGTATTACCTTCTCGTTTAATTCTACTCGTTTGTTCATCTACGTTGTCTCCTTCAAACTCAGCAACCTCATATAAATTATATACTCATACTCTTTCAAGAGCTTTTCTTAAATTTAACAACCCATACAAACACCATTAGTAATATAGAAAACAAAAATAGTCCTATTGCTGAAACTGGCAAAACAATTTGAGATACAAACCAATAGAAACTAGAGTCACTGATGGGTAGTATACTTATTACTAAAATACATGAAAGTATTGCAAACATAACCCGATTTCTTGTTTTCCGATTTGTAATTGATAACAAATCTGGAATGAGAAAAACAACAAGCGATAGACGAATAAAGATCCCTACAAGCCACTGATACACGGAGAGAAAGTCTAAATTTTCAATGTACCTTCCTATTGACACAAGTCTCCATTCTTCAAATGCTGGATATCGTTGGTTTGCTGCTGCGAAAGGACCAAATTCTATAATAGCTGCCATAACTGGGCCTATTGTGATACCAATAATAACAATACCTAAAGCAATCAATTGATATAATTTTACTTTTGAACAAATATGATGTTGTAAAAAAAGAATAAAAATTAATTCTAGAAATCCTGCTGCAGGATAAACCATCCCCCTAAATATTGGATTCATTCCATTTTCCATCATTGGCTGAAGTAAAGAATAATCTTTATGTGGAACATTTGCAAACATTACAAAAAAACCAAGTAAAAATACAATTGGCAACAAAACACCTGTTGTAAGTGCAATAGATTGAATTCCTTTTGTAGCATTATAGAGACAAATCAACAAAAAAAGTATTCCTAATACAAAGTGAGGTGTTTCTGGTAAATAAAAAGAGAAAAAGGTTAAGGTTTCTTTTAGTGCAACGACACCAATCGTTATTAAATAAAGTGCAACTATGAATATGATTGGATATACACTGAATTTCCCGAAATTATTTTTTAGCCATAAAAACAAATGTTCATTTTTTATTTTTTTATATATGATGAATATTATTGAAATCCAAAGCAAGTATAGGATGCTTACTAATATAATAGAGATCCACGAATCTCTACCTGATGTATCTAATAACATAGGAATCATAATGACATGATTAATTATCCCAATACTACCAATGAGTATCATAGAAACTTGAAATAAAGTAATTGTTTGCTTATTCATACTTACCACCATGTTTAGTAATGAAGAAATATTACATAGTATAACTGATACATTACTTCTTTATTCCAAATGGTTAGCACTTAGAGACATGGACAATTAAACTTTTTTTCACATTAGATGTAAGCTAGCTCCTTCTATTCTATACATAATTTCTTTAGGCAGGTATACTATAAACACAATAGTTCTAGAAAGGTGATGATGTTATGTATGAATAACAAAATAATAGAGATAGAGATCAAAAAATGATGTTTTCTATGCAAGGAGTTCCCACAAATAAAATTAACATGAATCAATTACCTAAATGGATTAGAATCTTCGGCTATTGTGCATTTGGCTGGATGATAGTATTTAGTTTAATTATGATAATAGGTTTAATTCTTCAATAACTATGCAGATAAACAGTTAAACGGGACAGTAATTCTTCAATAATATAGGTAACTGATCATAGCAAAAAGAACCTGTAGAATATCCTACAAGTTCTTTTTCAAATTTAGTTAAAAAGGAAACAACAAAATATCTTAACATTCAATACAGGGAGACCATTTTGATTATGGCTTGATTTTATTATATATCAAATATAAGCTTTTGAAATGAGTGATATTTGAAAATTATGTGAATTAAAAAGCTAAGATGTTTGTATTAGATTTGGTTTACGACCAACTTCTTCTTACTTAAATACACTGCACGATCTGATTTTTTAGCAACTTCCTGTGAATGCGTTACAACAATAATACATTTATTCTCTTTATGTGCAAGTTCTTGAAACAGTTCTATAATATCCATTGCCGTTTCTTCGTCGAGGTTTCCTGTCGGTTCATCTGCAATAAGTAAATCAACATTACAAGATAACGCTCGAGCAATTGCTACACGTTGTTGTTGCCCGCCACTTAGTTGCAGGACGTTTCGTTTCGCTTCAACTTCTGTGAGTCCTACTTTCTCTAATAATTCTAATGCCCTTACCATCTTATTTTTCACTTTGACACCTGTAATTTCCATTGCTGTTAGGACATTTTGAAGAGCAGTCATATAGGTAATCAAATTATAAGATTGGAAAATTACAGATACATTTTGATTACGGTATCGATCCAAACCAATTTTTCGAATATCTTTGCCATTATACAGTACGTAACCATTTTTAGGGACATCCAGTCCACAACCTAAGCTTAGAGTTGTGGTTTTTCCAGATCCGGATGGTCCTAAAATTGTGTAGAAATGACCTTTTTGAAAAGAAAAGTTAACATTGTCTAGTATCGCTACATTTTTTCCATTACTTTCATAATAATAATCCAAGTTTTTAAATTGTAAAATCGTTTCCATATCGCGCCTCCTTATTCATCTTTTAAAAGAATTTGTTTTGGATTTAAACGTAGAATAGATAATGCCGGAAGAAGCGTTGCAATTATAGCAATAGCTAGTCCAATTCCACCCATTTTCCCTACATCTTCTCCTGTTACACTTACATCAATTTTATCAATTGGATTTTCTTTTTGATTTTGTAGAGTACCACCAGGCCCAGCCATCATTACAGTACCATGTTGCGAGGTATCTGTTTCTTCGCTCGCAGTAGCAATTTCACTCGAAAGTAAATTATTCCCTATAAATTGAGAAACTTTGGCTCCTGTTGTTATGGATAATCCAAATGCTAAAATAGCGATACATACTACTTCTACTACGAACTGTGCCATCAGTTTCCACTTTTTCTCTCCAATAGATAACAAAATCCCCATTTCCTTACGACGCCCTTTAATTGATAGCATAATGATTAACCCTAATATAATCGCACCTGCAATCGATACAATATAAATAATCATTTGAGAAGTAGAAGAGATATTTTCGATAGGACCAATCATTTGTTTGTACAATGAATCATGTGCATCTAATTTAAAATAATTAAAATCAATATTAGATTTTTTTGCTTCTTTTTTAAATGCATCAATGTATTGTGGGTCATTCAAGAAATACACGACTTGAACACTATTTATACCTTTATCTACTTCTAATTTTTTCATAGTTGAATGCGGCATATATAGTTTATTAGCTGGATCCATTATAGGAGGGGCCTGTTGACCCATTGCTTGCTCATTCGTTTCGTAAATACCGATAATTTCAATCTCGAGGGTTTCCTTCTTATCCCCTGATTGCACTTTTACTTTGTCTCCTACTTTCAAATTGTTTAATTCCGCTAATCGTTTTTCCATTAAAGCTACATTCTGATCTTTCATCTGTTCTGTAATTGGTTTTCCATCTATGATTTTACTTTTTCCATTTTTAAAGCTTTCTTGTAATGCTGTCTTGCGAACTCCCTCAATCGTAAAAGATGCATTCATATCTATTTCTGTACCTGAGCTTGAACCGCCTCGTACAGCCGCCATTCCCACTTTACCTTTGCCTTCTTCTTCATCTGAGGCTCCTACTAGTTTAAGTCCATCAGAAATTCCGAAAGTGTTAGTTATGTAATTATAGTCTTTTACATATTTTGACTTCGCTAATTGATCTGTTTCTTTTATATTGAGCTGCGGCGGTTTTGGCATTTCTCCAGTTTCTCTAGCTTTTTGACCTAATTTGTCAAAATCAAGACTTAAAGTAACATCTGCACCTAGTTTTTTTCTTGCAGCATCAGCTGCTTTTTTTGATGCATTTTGGATTGTGAACCCTGAAAGAACCAAATTTGTAACAATTAGAAAAACTGCCATCAAAATTAATGATGTTCCTATTCTTTTTTTCATACTGAGAATTGCACGTTTTATAAAATTCATTTTTTCTTACCTCCTTGATAACTTGTATTCTATATATGTTATCTAGAGTCTATATGGAGCTAATCGGTAGTTTATCTAGAGATATAAGGAGTTTATGTGTAGTTATTTATTCATTGGCCTAATCAAGAAAAACCGAAAAAACAAGCCAAAAGCGTAAACGGTTTTGAATATCGGTAAGAAGTTTGTCCATTTAAGGGACTTATAGAAAAAGAAAAGGAGGTTAAGTTTAATTTAATGTATGTAACATGAAAAATATATTTATTGTGCAATTTCTACACGATAAACATAGAAATCACGTCATTTTAAAAGGTGAACCCTTTAATAAAAAATAAGCTATTTTGAATGGTTGGATAGAGTTGAAGAAACTTATATTTAACTATGGGGTCCCGATACATCATTATCAATCTAATATTTTGCAATATCGATAAAACGAAAAAGACGTTATCCTTTCTGTAGAATTTTAGGAAAGGATAACGTCTTTTTTATACTTGTATACTCAAAGTTCCTTTGAATTGTTTTTTGATGGTAAAACACGTTTCTCTACTCTTTCATATTGAGTAAGTAATTGCTTGATAAAAGAAACTTTCGGTACTAACCAATACGAAATTACCGCTGAAATACACCCTATTAAAGCCCCTACTGCAACATCAAAAGGATAATGAACCCCGACCCAAATACGTGAGATGGCTACACAAAGTGCAAGTATAAGCCATAGCCATCCAGTTTTTTTACGAACAAGCCAAAACGAAAAACAAATTGAAAAAAAGAGAATCGTATGGTCACTAGGAAATGAATTATCTACAGCATGATCGACAAGTTTATTAACATCAGGCAATACTGCAAACGGTTGATAATTTAGATGGAATTTCCCTGCTATTTTTCCAATCACCTCAGCAATTACAAAAGCAAACATCGCTTGAATAACCATCATCCTACCTTTTCTGGAACCAGTAAACCAATAAGCTAAAATAATTAAAGCAAAAATATATACCATATATTCTGCCAAAAATACGGTGGCCGGGTTTAGGAATGAATATTGTTTACCTAAATCATTAATTGCTCGAAAAATATCAATATTGAATTGAGAAAAAGACATTTCAAATCCCTCCTTTTAGTAAGGTGTTTTACTGATTGCCATATACTTTCATTAGATGGATAGCGTTGGTTATAGTATCCATGTAAAAATATCGGTCTCTTATGATACCGCTTTCTTCTTTTTCACTTTAATAAAAAAAGAAAAAGGAAAACATCGAATTTCCTTACAAACATTCGTGCATTCTTACAGTTTTGTCATTTTTTCGTCACTTTGTAAATAGGTTCATCGTCTTGCCTTTTGCTATATTCATAAACTCTTATATCTACAACTACGGAAACGATAATTACACATAAAAAAAGAGAAGAACCTTGGTAAGTTCTTCTCTTTTTTTATTAAATTGTAATATAATTACAGTATGTGAAATTATATTATTTTAACTTTAAAAGCGAAGTGAAAACAATCTTCCGTCCGCTTTTGGCATTTATTTAATCGGTTTCTCTGTTTTTAAAACAAATGAACTTAATGCAGGAACTTTAATTTTATTGTCATGGACAACATAAAGTGGTTTACTTCCCGCCTGCTTCCCGTCTACTAGTACTTTCCAAGGACCCTTCGATGGAAGTGTTATTTCAACAGCTTCTTTATTTGCATTGTGAGCCACCGTAAAGTATTCATTTTTATTCCCCTCTATTGTATAAGCTACAGTATTTTTCGGAGCATCAATAAATGATACATGTGTTTTTATTTGCTCTGCAGATGTCATTCGAAAAGCTGAGTACTTTTTGCGTAATTCTATTAAACCCTTCATATAATCTACTTCATTATTAAACGTTGCTCGGCGCAGCCAATCCATCTGGTTAATTGAATCTGGAGATTTGTAACTGTTATGATCACCATATTTCGTGCGCATAAACTCTTGTCCCGCATGTAAGAACGGAATACCTTGTGATGTTAATAAAATCGAAGAAGATAATTTATGCATTTGTTTTCGCACTTCTTCACTGTCACTTGGATTAGTCAACTCAAGTTTATCCCATAATGTATGATTATCATGCGCTTCCACATAAGTTAGCACCTGCTCTGGATCTTGATAAGTCGACGACTTTGTATCGTAGTCAATGCCTGCCGTAATGCCTTTTTTAATACGGTCTTCCATGTTTTCCTTTCCATTTACGAATCCATTTTCTTTCTCTTCAAATACACTACCTTTTAATCCATCACGTATATTATCGTTAAAATGAGCAATCCCTTTCATTTTCTCTGCATTTTTTTGATTTGCTTTCAACTCTGCTGCAAGAGGTGTATTTAAATCCCAACCTTCTCCATGCAGTATAATAGAAGGGTCAATTTGATTAACAGCATTACGTATTTCATTCATTGTTTCATAATCATGAATACCCATTAAATCAAAACGGAATCCGTCTAAATTGTATTCTTTTGCCCAATATGTTATTGAATCAATCATAAATTTCCTCATCATTTTTCGTTCTGAAGCAGTATCATTTCCTACACCAGTGCCATTTGCAAATGTTCCGTCTTCATTGTAACGATAATAATAACCTGGAACTAACTTATGAAAATTAGATTCAGCAGCATTATACATATGGTTATAAACTACATCCATAACAACACGAAGGTTATTATCGTGCAGTGTTTGAATCATTTGCTTTAATTCAGTTATTCGAACAGTAGGCTCATATGGATTTGTAGAATAAGATCCCTCTGGAACGTTGAAATTTTTCGGATCATATCCCCAGTTATATTGTGGTTCGTTTACATTCTCTTCATTTACTGAAGCATAATCAAATATCGGTAAAAGCTGAACGTGTGTAACACCAAGATCTTTCATATGATCAAGTCCTGTTTTTACACCTTCTGGCCCTTTTGTTCCTTTTTCTGTTACTCCCAAATATTTCCCTTTCTGCTTAATCCCACTTTCAGGTTGGATGGAAAGATCGCGTACATGCAATTCATAAATAATAGCATCTTCCGGATTTTTTAATTTAGGCTTTTTGTTCGTGTTCCATTTTTTCGGATTTGTTTCTTCTAAATCAACAACCGCACCTTTATCTCCATTTACAGAAGCAGCACGTGCATACGGATCAACTGCTTCCGTCCACTTATCACCAATTTTCACCTTATATGTATAATAGAGACCTTCTTGGTTCCCTTTAAGTTCTGCTTTCCAAGTGCCCTTTTCACCTTGTTGCATGTTTATTTCAGTACCTATTTTATCGTTCCATTTTTTATATGTAACTAATTTCGCTTCACTCGCAGTAGGAGCCCATACACGGAACTTTGTATGTTGTGGTGTATATATATTCCCTAAATCGTTACCGCCATAATAAAATGAATGATCAAACTCCTCACTACGAATGACTTTACCGATTTCAGTATTTGTATCAGCTAAGTTTTCAATTTTAACTTTGTATGTCTGCTTTAAATCAATTTTCTGCTCCGTAATTATTTTCACCTTATTCGTAACATTTCCACTGTTTATATCATAAGGACTAATATTCTTAATTTTAATACCTTCAATTTCAATTTTCTGTTCCTTAATATGAAATGGGACATTAGTCGTTACAGTAATTTCATTGAAACTATCAATAGTTGCTTTTTGAATTGATAGTTCCGAAGAAGGTTTAGCGTTATATACCTTTTCATCACCAGAAAGAATCCATACTTCAGCACGACCGTCCTTTATATTTTCAATCCAACGATCCCCACCATCTTTTTTCCACTCATTTGTGCGAATGATGAATCCTACACGATTATAGTCACCATCTATATTAATCTTAGCGTACTTTCCAAATTCATCTTCCCCAGTAAATTCATATGATTTACCATTTGCATTTTCTCCCCATATCCAAAGGTTCCATTCTTTTGTATTTCCAGGCTGCTCTTTGTAATGAATGATAACTTCAGTTGTTTTTGAATTTGAAACTGCCTTTACACTTTGGATAGAGAAAACAGATGCGAACATAACAATTATAGTAAGTAATAAAACTGATTTGTTAATTAATCTTTTTATCATTTGCACCAAATACACCCTTTCTTTAAATAGTACGAACGATTGATTATGCCCGTACTACATTCCAATACTTAAATTAATCTAGAAATCTATTTTTACTTCACCCCCATGTTTGCTATTTTCAAAGCTGTATTTCAATGATCTTTTCAATACGAAAACGTTTGCATTAATGTTTAAAAAAATAGTTTGTTTATGTCTTCATATATTTGTAAATACTAAAAGATCAGGGAAATTATTTTAAAGCAATCGTTTGTTATCGCTTTCATTTTATAGCACTTCCCATTAAGAGGTCAATATATTATTAATTTTCTGTTTTTACACACTATAAACCTTACTTATTTGTCGCAGCTTCTTAAAGGTAATGTGCCTAATTATTGCTTAGTAAGTGTATTTTCACTAATGCATAGTTATGTAAAAAACAGCTAATGTCCTTTTAAGGATATTAGCTGTTTTTCATAATGTAATAATAAATGAATGATAACTATATTTGTAACTTACTTAATTTTTGCTGCATCAAATGCCTTTTGTACCGCTTGAACTTCCGCTGTATTCGCACCATATTTATTTGTTGCCACTCGAATACATGCTGATTTCAATTCTTTGAAATTAGAAGTCATGTTTAACTCATCTGTATTTGCGTAATAGAAGATATCAAACATTTTATCTTCACCAATTCCTTTAACAGTTACACCGTTATGAGTCCCGCCTTTTGCAATAAGATACGCAACTTTATTAATAATGCTTGAATTAAAATGAACGCCACCTTGATCCCATCCATTAAAATCGTTAAATTCACTGTAATCATCTGGATAAGGTACTCCAAGTGAAGATGGAACAGAAGCTGGGTTTTCCATATCACGGAAGACAGATCCAGTTTGTTCTCCCATCGTCCAGTTAAATCTTCCATTATTTACATATTTCTCAATAGATGTTCCCATAATATCAGATAGTGCCTCATTAATCGCACCAGATTCACCGTAATATTCAAGATTAGATTCACTAGAAGTAACAGCATGTGTAAATTCATGCCCAGCTACGTCATATGCTTTGACGATAGGATCTCCATATACAAGCATACTACCATTATTAGCACTTAATGCATTCTGCCAATTTTTCGGATTATTCGTCTCTTCAGAATCCCAAGCGTGTACAACTGAAACTACCTTTTGTCCCTTATTATCAAAGCTATTACGATTGTATTTATCTTTATAAAAATCAAAAACTTTTGTTGCTAAGTAATGAGCACTTACTGCTTTTGGATCGTTAAATGTTGTCGAAGTACTAGTTGCTAATGTACCAGGATAATAGCTTTCTTCTTTAGTAATATCTCTGTAATTCACATCATATGTTTCAATTCCTTGCCCTCTTGTATAATCAGCCAGAGCATATTTACCATTACTTTGTTTAGAAATACCAAATGAACGAGAGATCCCTAAATCATCTTTTCCAGTGCCCGTTAATGATGTAAGACTGCTTTTTTTACTTTTCTTTAAGGCTCCAACTAGTTTTTCACTTGCTTTCAAGTTAGACTCTTGCACCATATTTTTTAACATATCACCATTTTGTGCATTTACTAAATATGTTCCGGAAACATATTTTGGTGTTGCCGCTTCAAATGTAACCTGGTATGCATTGCTAGCCTGTCCGTTATTTTCATCAACAAAAATAACTTCCTTAACTTCTGGCTCCGAAATAAAATTGATATCGTTCCCGTACTTCGTATAAATATATTGTTTCGCTTCATCTTTTGATAGATTGATAGGCTTTTTCAATTCTTCTTGTTTTAAATTTTGCGCGCTATCGCCTGAAACACTTTTAATAACACCGTTATTATCTACGTGTGCAGTTAATTGATGACCATATACTTCTTTTCCTTCATATGTTTGTTGAATACGTACAAGTGTAGTCCCATCATATGAATCACGTTTTTGAAGAACTTTATAATCTACTCCAGTTTCTCCATTGACTTGCTTTGAAGAAAGGGCTTGTTCTGTTTTCTCCTTAAGAGCATCTTTTACTACATTCTCTGGTGCCTTTTGTGACGGTTGTGTAAGTTCACCTGATCGGAATGATTCCTCCTGAATTTGAACTTGTAGTTGATCTGTTTCCTCTGCATGACCTACTCCGTATGGTGCTACTGCTGTTAAAGCTAAACCTGTTGTTAATGCTACCTTAGTTAATGTCTTCTTGTTTTTCATTTTTTCACCTCGTATAATTTTGAAATAGAAAGCTTGTACAAAGTATACTGCCTGTTTCTGTCGAAAAAAAGGGAAAATACACAATTTATGTAACATTATGCAAAATTACATAATGTAAGGACGATGATACAAATTTAGAACAACTTATATAAGTGCATGAATTTCAATAAAAAAAGAGCTCCCTAAGGAGCTCTTTACATACGATTATAAATCATAAATGCATTGTGTCATTTATTAGTATATGCTCGTCTCATTTAATTGTTTACTTGGTAATTTCGCTGCACAATAACTTATAAAAATTAGTTATCTCATACATTGAATTTCTTCGTTACTATTTGATTAATAAATAAAAGAGATAGTTAAAATAATATAAGAGATAAGCATTATAAAAGTAAACCAATAGATAAAGATAGCACTCGACATGTATTGTGTTATTCTTTTTTTCATATAAATTTGTTTTACTTATTTACTTTTTCAGGATTAATTTGAAATTGACCTTTCCAAGATCCAGCTATTTTTCCTATTTTATTTATGTTTACATCTAATGTTAAAGGCTGTTTAAAGGAACCTTTTCCTTCAGGACCTTCAACAAATGTAATGACGCCTTCTGGTCTGTCTTTATCACGAATGCCTACATGCTCTAACTTTTTTCCTTCTGACAATAATTCAAATGGTGAATTGTCTTCACCTTGAATAAATGATAATTGTGAAAACATACCATTTCCTGTGTTATATTCAGGATTTTCTTCTTGTTGTCCGTTTACTTTTCCATCGCTTTTTATATCTAATCCATTTGTATCAAATTCAAATGGCATTAGAGTTCCGTCGGCTTTCTCCACTCTATAATGAACAGATATACGTGCATCTGCCACATATAATTCTTTAAAATGTACAGTTATCCCTTGATCTGTTATCTTTTCATCAATAGGTATAAACTGCCCGTTCAACATACCTTCTTGTTGTACACCGTTTTCATCTTTACTTCCTTTATTTACAACCGTATCATTTAATACCTCATTAGCAAAGTAAGAAGCAATATTAGTTGCTGCAACTTGAACTTGCGGGATCATAGCTATAGTAAAAACACATACCGCAGCAACCGCCATATACATGAAACGTTTTGATTTTTTATTCATATTTGAAAATACTCCCTGCTTTCTTTCTATCGTTTGATTTGTACTAAGTACATTATTAGTCTGGTTATAACTATTAAATGTTTGCCATGCTTTTTCAACATCAATATTTATTTCTGGAGCCTCATGAAGCTTCTCCTCGGCTAGTGTTGAATGCTCCCATTGATTTAATTCTGTTAGCTCGATTAATAAATTTTGACACTTATGACATTTGTCTAAATGCTTTATAAATTGTTTTCTTTCCTCACGCGAAAGTTCGCCATCAATATATGATTGAATGGATCCCATTTCATAACAAGTCATTTATTTCCCCTCCATTTGTTCAAAAGTTTTTCGGAACTTAAGTTTAGCTCGTGCCAACAATGTTCCAACAGACGAATCTTCAATCTGAAGTACTTGCGCGATTTCTTTATATCGAAACCCTGAAAATTTCATTAATAATATTGTTCGATCTTGTTCTTTCATTTTTCGCAAAACCCTTTGTACTTTTGTAATTTCTTCTTTTCTAATCCATTCATCATCTAGTGACGAATCAATTTGAACTTCTTGATACTGGGTTTCTTTATCGATTCTTGCCCGATGTCTCTTTTCAGAGCGAATGTAGTTATAGGCGACATAAGTAGAAGACTTTATAAGCCAAGCGCGTAAATTTTCTATTGATTTCCAATCTGAATGATACAGTTGCAAAAACACCTCTTGCGCTAATTCCTCAGCAACTGTCTGTTCTTTAATGATCCATATTATTTGTTTAACAACATACGCATAGTTTTGTTTAAACAACGCTTCAAATGTTATATGTGAAACATTCCTCTCTTCACTTTTTATTGTTTGCATGTGAATAAAACCTCTCTCTCGTTTGATGCCTGCATTATAGAGAAACCAGAATGCTCATTTTTGTGACAAAAAAATAATATTTTTTATGATGTACTACTACGTACATTCATGATATAAACAAATGTTCATATTAATTAAAGTAAACTTTTTTCTCAACAACAACATAAAACCCACTCTCAACTATTTTTAAGAGTGGGTTTTATACTAAAAAAATTGTTTTAATACCTCTTATAATTTATATTACTTATTAAAAACTATATTTCTGCCATGAATTTATTTGTTCTTTTTATTGGCACAAATAAATCAACCTTTAATTTTCCTTCTAGGTCTTCTGCAACATTGTTCATACAAAACTCTAAATTATTCCTATCATAATCTGCACTATACTCACTATTTGGTAACCACACTGCGTACATATATCGATACGCATCACTTAATTTATGAGGTTCATCATAGAACTGGTATAGACCATATGTACCTCCATCTAATCTTTTAAATTGCACAGTATGATACTTTTCTTTATCGAAGTTTTCAGGAATCGTAACACATGCATCATGCCGGCACTTATGACTTGCAACAAGTTCAGGATTATCTAATGATATTCCGATAAATGATTGCTCTGGTGGATACAGTTTATTTTCAATTGACCAATTCAGTAACTTTCCCCAGTGATCTTGCGGTTCAAAGTAGCTACCAGTTCGTCTTATATACGCTACTTCTAATGGTGGTAATTTTTTTATAACAACTTTCATTTATATCTTCTCCCCTATAAATATGTACACTGTTTAATTAGCTTTCTTTAACATTTATTCCTTCTTAAATAAAAAGAATACTCTAATCATATAAAGTGAAACTTTAATCAGTGGGAGATGAATTTTAATTGAAATATAATTGATTACTACTACTAAAGTAGTATGTACTTTCATACTTTTATTTGATTTTAAATTCTTTTTAAATCGATATATTAATTGTAAGAAAATAAAAAGGTGGAGGATTTTAATTGATTAAAGGAATATACGAAGCGCATTTACCAGTGAGTAATTTACAACAATCTATCGAATTTTATGAAAAACTAGGGTTGAAGTTAGCCTGGAGTGATGAATCAACAGCATTCTTTTGGATTGAGGATGGGAAAAGTTGGCTAGGATTATGGGCGGGCTCTGAATACGAAACAAAATATCATCCTTCTTTACGTCATATTGCATTTAGAGTTTCATATGAGGATTTAAAAGAATCATTACATTGGTTACACTCACTTCAAATTAAAGCTGTTCCGTTTGGGAGTAATGAATCTATTGAACCCTTTGTCCGTCCACATCAAGGTAATGCATCTGTTTATTTTATTGATCCAGATGGTAATAGCTTAGAACTTATTTGTCATATTGTTGTACCTAACTCACTAAAACATATAACTGATAAATTATCCTTTAAAGATTGGGAGACACTATTAGCTCACACATTTGAATGAATATTAGTTATAAATCATAATGGCTCGCCTTTATTTTTATAACATGTATAACAATCTTGAATAATAATGTCCTATCAATTTATCATTAAATAAATGTAAAAAATGTCCCTATTCATTCATTTTTCATGCGTATGTATGTACATTTGTTAATTTATTCGATATATTATGTGTATTGAATGATTACGAAAAACTTATAGCTCGCTAAAAAACACCTTATATTTTTTATATCCGTGAAAACTACAAAATGTATAAAATTCCATTTGTCAAATGAATTTAATGCGGAAGGAGGTTTGTGGTTACTTCATCGGGATATAATAATCAGTTTTAAACTGATAAAAATATAGGAGGCGACATTATGTTTCGTACGATTTCAAATTTCATGAGAGTAGCTGAGATAAGAAGAAAGATCCTTTTTACATTAGCGATGTTAATTGTTTTTCGAATTGGCACGTTTATTCCAGTTCCTCATACTAACGCAGAGGTATTAAAAGTACAAGATCAAGCTAACGTTTTAGGTATGCTAAACGTATTTGGCGGAGGAGCACTGCAACACTTCTCAATCTTTGCTGTAGGTATTACACCATATATTACAGCTTCCATCATAGTACAATTACTACAAATGGACGTTATACCTAAATTTTCGGAATGGGCAAAGCAAGGAGAAATGGGCCGTAAGAAATCAGCTCAATTCACTCGATACTTTACAATCATTCTCGCATTCATACAAGCCATTGGGATGTCTTATGGCTTTAATAATATAGCAGGTGGACAATTAATAACAGATCAAAGCTGGACTACATACTTATTTATTGCGACAGTTTTAACTGCAGGTACTGCATTTTTACTTTGGTTAGGCGAACAAATTACCGCTAATGGAGTAGGTAATGGTATTTCGATGATTATCTTCGCAGGACTTGTAGCAGCGATTCCAAATGTTGCGAATCAAATTTATTTACAACAATTTCAAAATGCAGGCGATCAATTATTCATGCACATCATAAAAATGCTTTTAATTGGTCTCGTAATTTTAGCGATTGTTGTTGGCGTTATTTACATTCAACAAGCCGTACGTAAAATTCCAATTCAATATGCGAAGGCTGTTTCAGGAAACAATCAATATCAAGGAGCAAAAAACACTCATTTACCTCTTAAAGTAAATAGTGCTGGTGTAATTCCAGTAATCTTTGCTTCTGCATTTTTAATGACGCCGCGTACAATTGCGCAGCTTTTCCCTGATTCAAGTGTATCAAAATGGTTAGTTGCTAATCTTGATTTTGCACATCCTATTGGAATGACACTTTATGTCGGTCTTATCGTTGCTTTTACATACTTCTATGCATTTATTCAAGTAAACCCTGAGCAAATGGCTGAGAATTTGAAAAAGCAAAATGGCTATGTGCCTGGTATTCGTCCTGGTAAATCAACAGAACAATATGTAACGAAAATTTTATACCGTTTAACATTTATTGGCGCAATTTTCTTAGGTGCCATTTCAATTTTACCGCTCGTATTCACAAAAATTGCTACATTACCACCTTCTGCTCAAATTGGTGGTACAAGCTTACTTATCATTGTCGGTGTAGCACTAGAAACTATGAAGACTTTAGAAAGCCAGCTTGTAAAACGTCATTATAAAGGCTTTATTAAAAAAGTGAATTAATTATAAAAAACACACTATGGTTTAAAGACATAGTGTGTTTTTTATTTTATATAAATATCGCCATTAATTCTTGATTTTAAAATCCTTATTATTGTGCATGTAAAATACCTTGAAGTACAACTTCTAATCCCCAGCGGAACCTTTCTTCTCCACCAGACAACATATCATCTTTTAAACTTACAATCCTCGGATACTTTACTTCATCTAATGTTTCGTACGAAGCGCGAATTGCGTCAAGTGTAGCTCCCTTTTCTTTACGTGCTGTTTGTTCATATGCGACTGAAGCAGCATATAACAGTAGAATATCTACTCCCCATGCTGATGATTTCGCATTCACTCCTCCTACGTGTAATTGGTGCAAAATCTGTTCGGTAAGAGCTAACGAATTTGGTCCAATTGGAATTGTCATTAAAGCCAATTCCGCCATTCCAGGGGAATTAAACAAAATTCTGAAATATGAATATACAAGTTCAAATAATGCTTTTTTCCATGTCTCATTTTTGACATCTATTTCTTCAATTTTTCCTAGACCATAGTCTAATACAAACGCTCTTAATTCATCAGCATTTTTAACATAAACATATAAAGAAGATGGTCCTGTATCTAGCACTTTTGCAATTTTTCTCATACTAAGACCTGATATCCCTTCAGATTCCAGGAGGTTATATGCAGTTTTCACAATAATCTCTTTACTCAATGGTTCTTTTGCTGGTCGCGAACGACGGCTATTCGTTGTATTTGTTTTCTCTTCCATAGTTCTCCTTAATTACATTCAGTTTTATTGTTGTTCATGAAGTTGATTCATAAGATTATACATGTTAATAGCAGCATCTTCTGAAAAACAAATTTCAAGGTTATCATTTGAAATAGCAGCAGATTGTGAAGAATAATCGTACATTTTTCCTTCATAATTTTTGATTGCTTCGTTCAAATCGTCATATTTTACAATAGCTAGTGCAAGTTCTGCCGCATCACGCATAGCTAGGTTCACACCTTCTCCAGCAAATGGAGACATTAAATGAGCAGCATCACCAATTAAAGTAACACCAGGTGTACTATTCCAAGTTAGCCCCACAGGTAACATATAAATTCGTCTAGGAAAAATTGCACCATCTGCACATCTAATATAATTTTTAAGAGTTTCATCCCAGTCCTCAAAATATTGTAGAAGTTGACTCTTTGCTGCTTCTAAATTTCCAAATGGAATCCCACAATTATCAAGCCATTCTTTATTAGTTCTAAAACTTAAGTATACTCGAATACTGTCATCTCCATTTAACTGTGCCAAAATACCTTTATGATCCGAAAGTGCAAAGACTTTACCACGTCGATTAAACTCCGCTATTTCCGGATGATTTTCCGCGACATTTTGCAAATTCAATTCAATCATACTAATTCCAGTATATTGCGGTACCGAATCTGTGACAAGTGGGCGAATTCGTGAAAAAGCTCCATCTGCCGCTACAACTAAATCCACAATATCTACATGTCCATTTTCAAAATGAAGTTTATGCATACCGTTTTCTAGAGAAACGGCTTTTATTAAATTATATCCCCAATGTATACATTCTGAATCAACAGAGTTTAAAAGCAACTCACGCAAAGTACCACGATCAATTTCAGGACGATCCCCGTCAGCTGAATCTGCTTCTTCATCTAAATATATATTTCCACTCTTATCAAATAAACGAAAGTCTTCTCCCTCATATCTAGCAAATTCATAAAATTGCTCTAACAACCCTGCTTCTTTTAACGCCTCTTGACCAGAATCATGATGGATATCTAATGAACCTCCTTGTTGACGACTCATTGGTGATGTTTCTTTTTCATACACCACACTTTTTAAACCATGTTTTTGCAATATACGAGCTAATGTTAACCCTCCTGGTCCAGCACCTATAATGGCAATTCTTTTTTTCGTATTGTTCGTTCTTTCCATCATTAATCACACCTTACATGTTTTTGAATTACTTGTTCTATTTATAACATAACGAACACCGTTCGTAAAGTACGCTGTTCGTTAATATCACAAGAAAATTATGGAAACATATCCAATAAAGAAAACATGCTACAAATTGGTAATAGCATGTTTTTTGTTTCATCTATTTATTTAAGTTCTTAAAATACTTCAGTCGTTTCTATTTAAAGCTCCTTCTTTAATAACTTCCCTTGCTTAAAATAAGCTCCAATTGTTGTACGGTTTGCTAAAAATACACCTATCAAAATGAAACAAGCACCTAATCCCATTGCTGGATTTAAGGGTTCTCCTAATACGATATACCCTACGATAATTGCTATTAATGGTGATACATATAACCACGTCGATGGAAATACTGGATTTGTTTTTGATAAGAGCCAATAATATAATCCGTGCCCACCAATTGATCCGATAAAGATAAGATATAAAATAGGCCATTGTACACTCCATGAAGTTAATACAGTTACATTTGGCTGTTCTACAATTATAGATGCAATTAGTAGTAAAATCCCTCCATAAAACATTTGAATACCGTTAATAAGAAAAGGTGATACATTTGATAAATCTGAAAGTATTTCTTTCGAACGAATAGAGCCTATTCCGTAAAATAACTCACCTATAACTAAAACAATACAAGCAATACTCCATATGAAACTTACTTGTTGATGCATTCCTGGTAAAGAAACAAATGTAACACCTATTAGTGCAATAACTAAAGCGACAAGTTGTTCCTTTTGTAATTTCTCCCTATTCTTCTTTGCTTGTATTAACAAAATCATCATTGGTCCTGTAGCAGAAAGAACAGCAGCTAATCCTGAAGAAATATATTGTTCTGACCAATACAAGCTTGCGAATGTCATGAATGTTAAACAAAATCCAGCATACATAATGCGTTTTGAAAATATATGTGGCATAATTTCTTTTCGCTTTAACTTAAATATAATCATTAAGATTACTCCTGCTAAAAAGAAACGAATTCCCGCTGAAAATAATGGGGGCGCTCCTGCTTCAATTCCAATCTTTATCGTTAAAAATGTTGTTCCGAAAATAATACATACTAAAATGTAATTAAAAATGACCATTTTTCTTCCTCCTTTTTACTCTTAAAATGAGTATAGAGGGTATGGTGTATAACAGTGTATCGGTACATATAACAGTTACTTCAAGTTGTAGTTGATTCCCTATATATTTTTCGATTTAATTAAATTAAAAAGAAAAATAGGTGAAACTATGAAGATTGTATTGCGTAAAGAATCAAACATACCGTATTACAAGCAAATATATATGCAAATTGTTGAAAGAGTACAAAGTGGTATGCTTTCACATGGTGAATCCCTTCCTTCTTTACGTTGTATGGCCACAGATTTACAAATCAATGTATTAACTGTTCGTAAAGCGTATAAACAATTAGAAACGAAAGGGTATATACACATCGAACAAGGAAAAGGTGCTTACATATATAAACGGGTAAAGAAAGATTTCAAACAAATCCCGTATAAATGGCAACAAACGAAAACGATTAATGTTATGCGTTCTCAATATGCAATGAATAAGCACCGTAAATATTATAATTTTTCACAAGCGATTCTTTATCCTCGTCTGTTACCAAATCCATTTTTGGCAGACGAAATGCATAAATTGCTGGATAAAAATCCGATGTTGTTAGCAACTTATGGGCCAGTTCAAGGCGATTATGAACTGCGAGTTGAAATAGCAAATTACTTACATGAACACCAGAAATTAGTGACAAACCCATCTCAATTATTAATTACAAGCGGAGCACAACAAGGAATTGATTTAATTGCTCAAACATTATTAAAACCTGGAGATATTGTATTAGTAGAAAGTCCATGTTACAGTGCTGCGCTTGATATTTTCATCAATAAAGGTGTTCAAATCATTCCCGTTTCTCTTGATAATCATGGGGTTCGCTCTGACTTAATCGATGATATTTGTCAAAGTAAAAATCCCGTTTTATTATATACGAATCCAACTTTCCAGAACCCAACAGGTTCAGTAATGAGTAAAGAACGGAGAATGGAACTTATAGAACTAGCAGAGTTATATCAATTTTTTATCATTGAAGATGATTCTTTCGGTGAAATATATTTTGAGGGTGCGACTGTTCCCCCTCCTATCAAAAATTTTGATACAAATGGCCATGTACTATATATAAAAGGATTTAGTAAAACGTTAGCACCAGGATTGCGTATCGCAGCACTTATTGCCGATGGCCCTATTTTTGAATGGCTATATGCAGTAAAAGGTTCAATGGATATCGGTAGTCCTTTATTAACACAAAAAGCACTTCTACCGTTTTTACGTGCAGAACGTATGAAAAACCATTTAGAAAAATTACGTACAGCTTTACAAATGAGACGTGATTTAACAATTGATATATTATCGCCATTAAAAGAACTGAACTTTGAAATACCAAATGGTGGTTTTAATTTATGGATTACTCTTCCCGATTCGATAGATCCCTTTACCTTATTACAAAAAGCAAATGAAGTAGATGTCTCTTTTTTACCAGGAACAGCTTGTCTATTAAATCCCGAAATAAATAATCACCAATTAAGGATTAGCTATTCCATGTTAACTGAAAAAGATATGTTAATTGGTTTAGAGAGATTACATAATACAATACGAAACTATAAACTATAGAAGCATATGTCCACTACCTTTAAGCTGAAAAGTAAATACCCCAAAATATTTTTGTTTTGGGGTATAATGAATTTTTGAAGGATACTTAATCATTTTTACTCCACTTTCATTACAATCTTACCTTTAACATGTTGACCTTCACTCAAAATATGAGCTTCTCTAACCCCTGCTTCATTAAAAGATACAACTTTACTTATGATTGGTTTTATTTTTCCATTTACAATTAAATCTGATAATTCTTCTAGTTGCTTTCCATTTGGTTTTAGCCATAAAAAACCTGATTTTATCCCTTTTACTTTTTGAATTGGCTCATGAACAATCGAAACGAAAACACCACTAGGTTTTATAATTTGAAAACTTTTTTCTTGTACTTCGCCACCTATTGTATCTAACACAATATCAAAATCTGATAGTAGTTCTTCAAATTTATCTTTTTTATAATCAATAACAAGATCCGCTCCTAAAGCCTTTAAAAACTCTTCATTCTTACTACTTGCAGTTGTCGCAACAAAAGCTCCAAATGATTTTGCGATTTGGATTGCTAAACTTCCAACTCCACCAGCTCCAGCATGAATGAGTACTCGGTCATGTTCTTTTATTTTTGCGTAATCTACAAGACTTTGCCATGCAGTAAGCCCTGCAAGAGGAATAGAAGCTGCCTCTTCAAAACTCAGATTTGTAGGCATATAGGATACTAAATCCGATTTTACTGTAATGAATTCAGCATAAGAGCCCTGCCCTATATTTTCAGGTTTCGTATACACCTTATCTCCTATTTTGAAACACTCTACCTCTTCCCCAACTTCTTCAATAACTCCTGCTACATCTAGCCCTAAAATGATTGGAAATGAAAAACGCAGCTGTTCTTGTAAGTCTCCTTTTCTTATTTTCCAATCAACAGGATTAATAGATGTCGCGAGAATACGTATTAATACCTCATTATTCTTAACAACTGGTTTTAAAACTTGTCTTTCTTTTAATTCTTCAACACTACCATATTGATCTATAACAATTGCTTTCATTTCCTCTCCTCCTTGCTGTTTATTTTAATAACATACAAATATTTCTCAAAATTTTTTGCCTTGAATTATCATAAACTTATTTTTGGAGGTAATTATGCAAGAAACAAAGCAAATCTTACACACACCTTAGAGTCATTCAAAATTGTATTTTTAATTAAATTCAAAAGAAATGGAGAGAACTCTATGACTGAAAAGATATTTAAAATAAACGGGATTGATATATGTACAGAAAGTTTTGGAAATCCTAAAAATCCAGCTATTTTATTAATTATGGGTGCTACGTGTTCAATGGTTTATTGGGATAAAGAATTTTGTGAACAGTTGGCGAACAGCGGGAAATTTGTTATTCGTTTTGATAACCGTGATGTGGGACGCTCTGTCGCATATGAACCTGGGACTTCTAATTATTCCGTTACGGATATGGCTGAAGATGCAATTGGGGTACTAGATGCTTATCATATTGACAAAGCGCATCTATTTGGGATGTCATTAGGTGGTATGATTGCTCAAATTGCTGCTGTAAAACATTCCGAAAGAATATTAACATTAACATTACTAGCTACCAGTGTGATAGGTTCTGACGATAACACGCGCGATTTACCTCCGATGGATGAAAGAATTTTAACACATCACGCAAATGGCACACATTTAGATTGGACAAATGAAAAAGTTGTAGCAGAATATTTAGTTTCCGGATCTCGCCTACTATGTGGATCCAAACGAACATTTGATGAAAAAAGAGTCTATAAACAAGTAATGCAAGAAATAGAACGAGCTAACAATTTATTAAGCATGTTTAACCACGCTTTACTTCAAGGCGATGATGCATATGAAGACGTGCTTCACTCCATACAAGCACCTACATTAGTTATTCATGGAACAGACGATACCGCACTCCCTTTTGAACATGGTCTCGCACTTATCGATGAAATTCCTAACTCCGTTTTATTAACCCTTGAAGGCGCAGGACATGAGAATCATCCTGATGACTGGGAAGACATAATTCATGCTGTTACTGAACATACAGCTAAAATAATAGAAAAATAACGAATAAAAGGGGCACGCCACAATTTGTGCCCCTTTTATTTGTTACATGTAAAAAAGCCCATCACTGTATCCGTATGTATAGTGATGGGCGATACTTATATTTTTCTATGTTTAAAAAAACGGACAATCTAATTGGTCAACAGCTTCCCATGATTTTTTTTTTATATTATCGGTGGATTTATTTGCTTCTAGTGGTACGTTTTTAAAAGGATTAACTTCAACCTTTAATAAGGATGATGGCTCTACGTATAATGAGAAAACATGGCTGCTTGGTATAGCTTTTGACACATCAATATCTCCTACTTGTTTAAAAAGTTGCTGCGCTGCAAAGAAAAAGAAATTGGTTGGGTTTGATTGTTTATTCAGCCATGCAAGCATTTCAGGTGATACTGATTTATGAATATTGATTTTCACTCGATCACCACGTTTATATCGCCTAGATCGCATGTTTCCACCAACTAACTTATCGTTAAGTTTGTAAATCCTAACTCTTTTTGCTTATGCTCTCTATATTTTGGTGAACAAGTGTAGACTAATAATCCACGTGCATTTGTAAATAATGGATTATCTACAAAGATTACATTTGTTAAACGCCCTTTTTGTTTTAAAATCATTTTCAGGCTATTTTTTATGATAACTGCGCCCCCGCCATAAATAAATACATATGGATCGTCTTTCATATCATCAATTTTGTTTATAATATCCGTTGCAACGCGCGCTGCTAAACCTAGTAATGCTGGTTGTGATTCCTCAACTAATAATGCATTTCTAGGGTGTTTATCATTTAAATAAATTTGATTGAATTCTGTAATGCTATCAATCGTCTTTGTTGGATACTTCCGGTTCCATCTCGTAATAATTTGTAGTAACGTTTCTTTCACACCGTATGATAAGCCCTTACTTAGTTGAGGTCTAAAGTTTACGCCTAATGAAACGACTTCTTCTGTCGTCCCTGCGCCAATATCAAAAGATAATAGTGTTTTATCAACAAAGTCAATTTCTGACACTTTATTTTGTTCACATTCTATTTTATGTTTCACAACATTTCCTTCTTCATCATATACAATGCCCCACGTTCCAGAAGCACCCTCCGGTAGGCATTTACAATATTCAATTGAAATATTAATTGTCACATCACGTCCGTTTGGATAGTGGAACACAACTTTATGATTTCCCATATAACGTTTTGCATTTTCCGCCGCTATTTCTTGTGTAATAAGTTGCATAGGAAGAGCAACAGATAAGTCATAACGAATGTTAATATGACTAGAAGTTGGACTTTGACGCATAGCACTTACGGCTAAACCAGATAGAATCGTAATGACCATTAACTCATCAGTTGATTTATTCGATTTCTTCTCAACCTCAGTACCTTTTAATTGATCTTGAATGACTTTTTCTCCAACGATATACCGTACATTATTTAACATTAACGATGGAGAACTAATGGTCACGTCAATGTGATTTTCTAATTCAGATAATGAAACATCTCCTTCATCTAACAATCCTGTAGGCTCTCCTATATATAAAGCATATATACTCGGAATAAAAACAGGTTCTTGCCCTTTCACCATTAACTTCAAACCATTATTTCCTGCATCAGCACCAGCTTTTAAAAGAATAGACATAACTACCCCCTAAATTAATCTGACATCCCTTCCAAATATATGCGAGCCCATTCTTTTCCATTCAAATGTAATGTAATTTTTTATTCATCGCAAAAACAAAATATAATATTGTTTCATCCTTTATGTAAAAAGTATTTGACATAAAACTTCCCAAATTTTATACTATGGATGTAAAGAGTTTTTTACAACTATGGAGGTGGCATTTCTAAATTGAACCATAAAAAAATTATTTTCATGATTATCGTTTTATCATTGATCGGAGTCCTTATACATGGTGCATATAAATATGTAACGGAAGGTTCGATTTTGGGAGGAACAATATTCGCTTTTTCGTTAATTATCGGTAATTTAATTAATCAAATTACTTGGGGAGATCCAAACGGAGTATCGAAAGAAAGCCAAGATGAAATGGGACAGCAAATCCAATATAAAAGTTTTAAAGTTGCTTATTTTGTACTTATATGCCTTATGTTTTTTATTTTAATCTTATCAGAAGGATTTGCATTCCTATTACTTGATGAAATAAAGAACCTGCCTCTTTTTATCGCCCTTTGCTCTTCATTCTTTATTTATCCTATTGTCGAACTCCTTGTCGCGAAACAATATAAATAAAAAGATGAGATTTTCTATATGCAGAAAATCTCATCTTTTTATATTTACATTCCCTCAACTATCGCTTTTAATTTATTCACAGTCCGCCAATTCCTTACTGTAGCTGATGTATGTAACTTCTGAAACTGATTCATTAATTTAGAATTTCGAATACTATTTTTAAAAAATAAATACACAACTTTTTCATGTATGTAACAATCTTCAGTCTCATTTTTTTGCATAATTAGCTGATTTTCTTCTATTTCAGAAAGTTCATTTGCTAAGAAGGCAACATGTATGCTTTCGCCTTCTCGCAATGAATTGACTTCATAGGGGCATCTTTTTATAACATTTATAAATTCCTCATGTGTTCTTAACATAACCGGAACATCAAAACCAAAAACGTTTTTAATTTCAGTTTGTATTCGTTTTTTTAGAAAATCAATATCTTTTTCAGATTCGAACACGATATTACCACTTTGAATATATGTTTTTACTTGTTTTAGCCCTATTGATTCAAACGTTTGTTTTAAATCAGCCATTTTAATTATCTTATGACCGCCTACATTGATTCCTCTTAGTAGTGCAATATAAATTGTCATAGCAATCCTCCACATTTTAATGAACTGAACAATTGAATTGATTTTCACCCTCATATTTCTCAAATATTTGTTTTAATTCCTCTAACATATCATGTATAGATAATACCTCAAATAAAATGATAGATTCACTTGAAAAATGATGATGATATTGATTCGGTTTACAATGTGCTAAATCATTTTTATAATTCCAAAATTGCTTGTCTAATTCATCAATCATTTTAAAATGTTCCTCATCTATTTTATTACAATGATTTCTTAATATTGAAATTATAGAATGAATTGTTCGTCGTAAAATCTCTTTTTCATTTTGCGAACAGTCACATGTTTCAATTGGTGCTTGAGCTAAATTATCTATATGATAAATAATTTGCTGTAATAAATGAAGTTGCTTTTGTACAAGTAAAAAGCTTCTCATTTCTTTTTTTGTATGTCGATGATATTTCCAATCTTTTTGCTCATATTGAACAAATTGTACCGCTTTATGTAATAATAAATTCAATTTAGATAGATTATGAGTTGTCTCTTTGGTTATAACTTCCCCTTCAATTAATGCAGTAAGCCATTCCTCCATAATATGTGCCGTTTTAACAAATAGCTCCTCTGTACATCCCGAAATTGTTTTAACATAGTGTGGTGGTAAAATGAAAAAATTGACTAAAGTAGACACTAAAATACCAGTAGATGTAGTAGTCAATCGAATTAAAAATGCAGTAAAATAGTGATCTGCTGTAATTGGGATCATTGCAACAGCAGTTAATGTTGCAACTAACGTTCCCGCATGTAATCTTAGCTTTTGACATGTAACGATTGTAAACATCGCTGCTAACGCATAAGAAAGTGCCTGATGACCTAGGAAAAATGTGAAAGTCATTGCATACGCCGATCCAATTGTTGAAGCTGGAAAACGAACTAGTCCTTTTTTTATAGAATCCGTTGCAGTTGGCTCAATCGTTACAATTGCGGTGATAACAGCAAATATAGTTGGGATATTGAAAAATTCACAAACTAGAACTGTAAGAAAAACCGCAATTCCTGTTTTTATCACCCTTCCACCAATAATATTCCATTTTCTAACTTGATTCATTTTGTATTTCCTTCATTTCTATTTCGTTTATTTATATATTCTACATCATATATCGTTCTAAATAAAAAAACTTACCACTTTGTTGTGCAAGAGTAAGTTTTTTCTCGTTATTTTATGATAGGTAAATGCATTATGATTTGTTGACCAATTGGTCCCATTCTTCTAAAACCTTTATCTTGGAAGCCAACTTTTTCATATAAATTTTGTGCTGGAATATTTTTTTCATTCACAGCAAGTACAACTTCATTTTTCATCGGAAAATAACGTTGTACAAACTCTTGTAATAGTGCCAGTGATTTTTTAGCATATCCTCTTCCTTGTCTATCGTGATTTATAGAAAACGAAGTTAAAAGTAAAGCGCTCTCATTTTCTGTGAATTCCTGCACTCTATCTCCTGTTTGCAATGCAAAAAGACCAACAGGTACCCCATTGTAATCTAAAATAACAATCACATTTTTTGTACAATCATTTTTTGCTTTTTTCAATAATTCGGTTGGGTCCGATGTAAATTGAACTTGTTCACTTGGTAAAGTAAATGTTTGTATAACTTCTTTATATTCCTCTTTATACGGAACTAATTGAATTTCCCCTGTATGTACGTTCATGCTAAACTCTCCCATTTTCAACTTATTAACTTAAGCCTTGCTGCAATTTAGAATGTACTTTGCCATCTAAAAAGGTAATTTCAACTAATGCAGTTGGATTGCTTCCCTTCCAAGCAAAAACTTGTTTAATTTGTGTAGAATGTTCTACGCCTTCTTCTATAACTAAATCCCCTTCAAAACCAATTAAATCTTTCACTTCTTTATAAGTCATTCCTTCATTTATATTCAAAAAATGATTTATATTGATAAATTCTTTCTTCTGATTTTCCATCACAGTAGAAGAAATCGCTGTTTGCTTTTTTACTTCTTTCTTCTGTTCACACGCTGTCATACTGAAACCTAAGCATAAACTACATACTATTATTGTGCTTTTTTTCATCATAACAGTTGTCCCTCCCATAATAATTAAACCATATATTCCCTCAAAAATAAACTGAATATTTAATATTATATTAGAAAACCCTGCACAATTTAGTACAGGGTTAAGGTTAACTTTATTTATTCAGATGATTATTAGATTGGTCATCCTGTTCTTTTCTCAGTTCTTGTTCTTCATCTTTTGGTAATTGTTTATCATTATCTTTAATTGGATTCGTTTCTTTATTTTCAATCATATCATTTGGAACTTGTGGCATTACTCGGCCAACAATTGCAGCTAACTCATCCAGTATACCTTCACCTGTTTTTCCTTTTTTAATTTGCTTTCCAATTTGTTTCAGTCGTTCATACGTATCAACATCTGCTACAACGACTGCATTAGCACCATCAGGATCGTTTTTTAAACTTTCTGCAACAGAGTATTTTATGGACTCAACACGTGTTCGATCTAGTTTCGCTTTTACATCAATTCCAACGATTGCATATTTCCCAACTACTACCGCTGTCGCATCATTTACACCTGGCACACTTGCTGCTAAAGATGCTAAATGGTCCGCTGCTTTTTCATTTGGCTTATTTGACTTGTTCGTATAATTAACATTTTTCATTGAAACATTTTTTTGCTCTGGCTTTTCGTTTGGATTGTCCTTTTTCCCAATACTACATCCAGTTATTAATAAACAAACCATCAACATATATATTAAAATCTTCATTATTCTCACCACTTTACCATTAAAGTTTAATCATAAATTTTTTCAACAGCTTGCATTTTCTTCACTTTTTCTTCTGCCCCGCTATTTGCATTGATGAAAATTTGGTACGTATCTTTCCCTAAAGTACCTACAAATTCATAGCAAAGTACTTCGTTATGCAAATCATTTACTACGACAGCTTTACGCTCTTCCATAACTTTAACATCTGGATTAATTTTCTTTCTTGCTTCTGCTGCAGTTAGCTTTGCTGATGGAACTGTGCGTTTTTGATGTGATGCTAAATACTCTTTTGCAGAAAAACCAACGATAGAACCGTCATCTAAAGCAATTTTCATTTGGATTGCTTCCGGATAAATGCGTACGCCGTTTTCATTTACTACATACGTAAATACACCAATATTATCATATTGTGAGCTATCATAAAGCTCCATATTATGAAACTTATGGTCCTTTAAGAATTTCAAACCTTTACTTCCTGCGTCGTTTAAACTAATCTTCTGTTCTTTAATTTCTCGATTATTCATAACCCAAATTGGATATCCGCCTTTTCCGGTAATATCCATATAAAACTCATTATTCGTTGCTTCATCTTTAATTTTCACACTATAGAAAGATTCTTTCGCACCTTTTCCACTTTTCTCAACTTCTACTTTTTCATTTCCTTTTAAATTCAAAAACGATTTTGCGATTTTCGCCGCTTCATCTTTTGAAATTGCTTTTCCTTCTGCTTCAAATCCACCTTTTTTATTTTTTTGTGCACTTGTAAAGGTAGGTCCAAAGTTTGTAGATGAATACGATGTTACATTTTTTTCTACTGTTTTTAACCCGTCAATAATTGTATTGTCTGCAGGATCGCGATTTGATGCGAGCGCCATCTCAACATCCATCCAGCGTAAATTATTTTTCAAAACAAGATGTTGCACTTTTCTTAGTTCATCTTGTATATTTCCTGCATTTGAGTATAAAGTTTGCAACGTTTTGTATTCTTGATCATTTAATGGCTCTTTTTCTAAATCACGAATCGCTGCACGGTAACTAAAATCACCGATATTCGCTAAAAATTCTTCCGTTTTATTAAAAGGCATTAATGTTAAAGGAAGTTGTCCTACATCCGAACGAGCTTCCGATGTTAATCTCCATACATCTGCTAAAGCAGGCGATAAAGATGCGCGTGAATTCATCGCAAGCGTTGTTCCAATTTTGTCGTGCAATAAATCAACCTCATATGCTAAATCATGAAACGCACGTTGATAGCTATTTTCTGCCCGAATTAATACTGCATTCTTCTCTTGATGCTCTTTATAGCCCCAGTATCCTGTCCCAACTACACCAACTGTTAATAATACGATTATAATACCTCGTAACATAGTTCCACCTCCGCTCTATTTACAGAAAATATGTTTCCCGATCTTTTTAATTTGTGGACGAGTCCAAATCCATTTGCTTGTTGCGGTATCTGGATTGAAATAATACAATGCGTTTCCTGTTGGGTCCCATCCATTAATTGCATCTAATACAGCTTTTTTCGCTGTTTCATTTGGCGTTAAATATATTTGTCCGTCTGCTACCGCTGTAAATGCTCTTGGCTCAAAGATTACACCTGAAACGGTATTTGGAAATGATGCACTTGTAACACGATTTAAAATAACCGCAGCGACTGCAACTTGTCCTAAGTACGGCTCCCCACGAGACTCTCCATATACTGCGTTTGCCATGAGCTGTATATCATTTTGAGAATAACCATTTGGAACATTTGTCCCTTTATTTTGAGGTGGTTTATTTTCTTGTGCAGTACCTCCACTATTCCCTTTATTCGTTGTCGTGCCTTTATTAGCAGTTGACTTATCATACTTCGTTGCCTTCACGAGCATTTGCTTCGTTTTAGCTCCAGCTAAACCATCAACCGGTAAACCAAATTTCTCTTGAAAATTCCGAAGTGCCCAGTATGTACCCCATCCGAAAACACCATCTACTTTTCCCGTATAAAATCCGTTATATTTCAAACGAGATTGCAGTTCAATGACATCTTCACCAGATGCTCCCCTTTGAATGACTTGATTAGAAAAGGCTTCTACATTCTTTAGTTGTATACTACTGACCATCAAAGATAGCCCTATGAACGCAAGTAAAACCGCTATTTTAAAAATAGCTTTTTGGCGCATAATTTTCCCTCCTTAATTATGTAAATGATTTCTTGGTTATGTTTTGTAAAAGCCTCGCTTTTATGTAAAGAAGACAAAAAAATCCAAACTCATATCGTTGAAAAAATATGTAAACAATATAAAAAAGGTAAAAGGAGTTCATCATGAAAAAATTGTTAAAACGTGTCGCACTCGTCATTCTATTCCTAGCTACATGTTCAAATGTATATACAGGCTCATCAATTGTTCATGCGCAGCCGCCGTATGCGAAATGGGGGAAACTTGCTGTAGAGAAAACGAAAGAACAGTACCCAAAAGCGGAGATTATTGATTACCTTCATATAGGTAGAAAACCAAAAACCGTTCAAATAACAGTTGAAAAATTTAAATTGTGGTTACGTGAGGACGGAAAAGAATATGGTGTTTTTGTTGATGTAGAATTTGAAACGAAGACGGAGAAATTTATAAAGATGTCGTTTCAGAAGACGAGTAGATAAAATGAAAGAAACCCGGCTGTTATGAATCTAAACAGCCGGGTTTCTTTCATTTCTAAAATTTCGATTCCCTAAAAATCTTACCAATATACAAATAGCGCCAATTACAACTGCTATCCCTATACTGTATAAAAGTACTCTACCATATCCACCTATTATCGGATCTAAAAACGGATAAGGATACCAATTCACGATTGGGCCACGTATTAAGCTATATACAACATAAAAAAACGGGAATAAGAGCCAACTTGCGGCTTGTTTCCATGTAATTTTATTACTAGGTGGATTTAAAATCCAATCTAAAAGCATTGCGATTGGCATGATATAATGTAACACCGTATTTACCCATGGTATTGCGGTTTGAAGTGATTCTTCTAACCCTCTTAATAATAAAAAATAAATGAGTCCAGTCGTAAGTATGTATACAGTTGCTGCACCACGAAGTATACCAAACTGTTCTGATCGACCAAATGTAGCTGTTCCGATACTACTTAAAAGGAGAATACATGCAACTAAAATGTTACTTTCGATAGTGAAGAAACTAAAAAAGTTAACTGGATTGAACGGTTTCACTTGTGCCCGTATTATAAATTGCGTAATGATTGCACTAAATGCTAGAAGGCTTAAACATAGTCTAAATAAAGATAATGTTTTTACATCCCTCATAGAGTCCCTCCTCTTCTTATACACCTTGTACATGCTCGATAAATAACTTTAATGGAACGAGGCCACGTTTAGGCATATGACTACTTATTACAGCAACGACCTCTAACTGCGGAATGATAACGATGTATTGCCCGCCATATCCCATAGCAAAGTACATACAATACGGTATGTGAAATCTTTCATTATTCAATACCCACCAGTGATATCCATATGCCCCGACATGTTCATACGTTTCAAATAGAGCCGTACTTGATTCTTCTAACCATTTCGATGATACAATTTCATTCCCCTGCCAATATCCATTCTGTAAACATAATATTCCTAACTTTAATAAATCTTTAGACTTCATTTTCATTCCGAAGCCGCCGACATGTATTCCTTGCGGATCTTGCTGCCACTCATATTCAGTAATTTCTAATGGATCAAATACATATCTTTTCGCAAACTGCTCTGTCGGCATTCCAGTAGCTTTTTGGATAATGTAACTAAGTAAATGCGAAGAACCTGAGTTATAATTCATTTTTGTAGCCGGTTCTTCAATTATTGGTTTTTCTAATATGTACTGCACCCAGTTATCCGATTCTACAAAATCATTTGGGAAAACAACCCCATTCCCAAACTCCTTCCAATCTTCTCCTGTAGTCATCGTTAATAAATGATACAGAGTCAAATCCTGTTTTTCCTCAGATACATTTTCAATCCACTCTGTAATCGGTGTATGTATATCATTTATATAGCCTTTATCGATTGCAATACCAATTAATAAAGATACAATGCTTTTTGTAATCGAATTTATTTTATATAAGTTATTTGTACATTCGAGTGTTTTATAATACTCAGTTGTTAATTCCCCTTTTTGATAAACAAGAAATGTATTTACTTTTTTCTTTTCAAATTTATTTTCTAGCTGCTTGAAATCCAATACTTTACCTCCATTTAAACAGTTACTCAATTATTATATCTTGTAGCTTCTATTAAAGCATAATTGAATTCAAATAAAAAACAAACCTGTCAGTTTAACTGACAGGTTTGTTTTTTATAATTTCGTGCGAACATTCCAAAGCTCTGGGAAGAATTGTTGATCAAGTACTCGTTTTAAATAAGATACACCTGAAGAGCCACCTGTTCCCATTTTATGTCCGATAATTCGTTCTACCGTTTTCATATGACGGAAACGCCATTGTTGTAGCCAATCTTCAATATCGATTAATTTTTCAGCAAGTTGGTATAAGTTCCAATACTTTTTCACATCGGCATACACTTCAAGCCATGCCGCTTCTACCGTGGCATCTTCTTCATAAGGCTGCGTAATATCGCGATTCAACACATCTTTATGAATAGGGAATCCTTCTTTTACAAGTGCTTGAATTGCGACATCATACAAACTTGGTGCATGTAGCGCCGTATGAAGTCGAGCGTGTAATTCTGGATCTTTTTCATAAATTTTCAATGCATGTGGCGTTTTATAACCAAGCGCATACTCAATCATACGATATTGATACGATTGAAAACCTGAAGCTTGACCGAGCGAGTCACGAAACTCAATGTACTCTGATGGTGTTAATGTCGCAAGAATATCCCAAGATTGAATAATTTGAGACTGAATTTTTGATACACGTGCTAACATTTTAAAAGCTGGTTGTAATTTATCTTGTTTAATAGATTCAATTGCTGCATGTAATTCATGTAAAATAAGCTTCATCCAAAGCTCACTTGCTTGGTGAATAACGATGAACAACATTTCATCATGATGGTCTGATAATCTCTTTTGAGAAGATAGTAAACTATCTAATTGTAAATATTCCCCGTACGTCATATTCTCTTTAAAGTCTGTATGAATCCCTTTTTCCATAATTACCTTTTCGTTTTCTTTCATATTAGCCAAACGCCCCTTTTATATATTTCTACTTATATTGGTCTAATAACTGCTCGAACTGGACTTCCATCTGCATCTGTTAAGGCAAGTGGTAATGCGATCAATTCATAATCGCCGTCTGCTACGTGATCTAGTACGACATTTTCTAAAATGTGTATGCCATGTTTAAACAATTGATGATGCGCTTCTAATTCTTTATCATCTAGTGGATCAACTGACGGTACATCCACCCCGATTAAACGTATACCTTTCTCTGAAAGAAACGGTGCTATATCCGCACGTAAATGCGGGATTACATCTGGGAATTCATTCGCTTTACCATGTGAAGATGTGCGTAATAACAAGCGTTCTACTCCTTCTAAATGAAAGTTTTCTAATTCCTTTTTCCCGATGCTTTCAAGATTAGAAACGTCAATGATTCGCGTAGGTCCGACATAAACTTGAATATCTAAATCGAACACTTTTTTTCCATCATTATCAAAATGAAACGGTGCATCAATATGAGTACCTGTATGAATACTCATCGTTAACTTTCCAACATTTACTGAGCCACTCTCTTCTTTTGACCATGATACTTCATACGAGAACGGTGTATCCCCTGGCCAAGTAGCAATATCATTATTTAGCGGTTGTGAAATATCAATCCACTCTGAAGTTTTCATACTTATGCCACAACCTCTCGCTTATTTTCAAACTGTTTATACTCTTCATCTTTCATGATTTTCTTTAATATTTGTACAGATTTCCACACTTCTTCGTATGTGTTATATAAAGCAACTGGAGCAAGTCTTACTCCATTAGGTGCACGGAAATCAGGGATAACTCCATTAGCTTTTAACGCTTTAC
This sequence comes from Bacillus sp. LSHTCR4, assembly GCF_057197025.1. Taxonomy (NCBI): domain Bacteria; kingdom Bacillati; phylum Bacillota; class Bacilli; order Caryophanales; family Bacillaceae; genus Bacillus; species Bacillus sp. LSHTCR4. The sequence goes on from NZ_JBXUNO010000001.1 coordinate 1,718,907, forward strand.
ATATGCGTGCTGCTTCAGCATGCTCTAAATAAATGTGTCCGCCTCGTTTTTCATCCTCTAATGGATTTCCAATTGTAAATCCAAAATCTTTTAATTCATGATCAATTAAATTAAGCATGTATCTTGTAATATGTAGGGATTTTTCACGTAAACGTTCTATACCAGCATCTTTAAAAATTTCAAGAGAACCGATTAACGGCGCTGTACTTAATACGTGAGGAGTACCAATTTGATATGCACCTGCATGATCAGCTGCAGTTAATATATGTTCCATATCAAACTGCTTATCTTTTCTAGAACTAAACCAGCCAGACAAGCCTGGAAGTCTATTAAAATGCTTTTTATTTACATAAAGGCCGGCAACACCACCAGGCCCTGCATTTAAGTATTTATAATTACACCAAATACCGAAATCAACATCCCATTCTTTGAAATGATGCGGAATAGAACCGATTGAGTGACATAAATCGAACCCGATATGAATCCCACGCTTATGTGCTTCCGCTGTTAAACGTTCCATATCAAGAATTTGGCCACTTCTATATAGTACAGAAGGTAATAAAATTAACGCGATATCATCTGTCATTGCATGAATAATATCATCTTCAGAAAGTGTTCTACCATCTCGGCTCTTTACTCGTACTAAATGCTCATCAGGATCTAAGCCTTTTAAACGAATTTGACTTTGAAGTGCATATATATCGGACGGGAATGTTAACTCATCCGCAAGAATTTTTGTGCGAATTCCTTTCGGCTCATAGAAAGTTGCGATTACTTGATGAATATTCGTTGTCGTGGAACCGGTTACAATAGTTTCTTCTGGTAAAGCTCCAATAAGAGGTGCAGTCAATTCACCTAATTTCTCCGAAAGGAAAAACCACGGATGCTCACCCTCGGTCCAGCCGTCAATGCCATACTCTTTCCATGAATCTAGCAAAGTAAGTAACGATTTCTCTGCTCTTTTTGAAAGTAGCCCTAATGAGTTTCCATCTAAATATATTGTTCCTTCTTTTTTATAAAATTCAGTTTGAAAATCTTTCAGTTCATCATGTTTATCACATTCAAGCGCATACTCATAAGTTGGTTGAAATGGTTCTTTATACATGGTGTCACCTTCTCTTAATTTTCTTTTTATTCTAACTAATTGAAATATATCACCTTAGTTGATATAACGTCAATGATATTATGTCAGTTGACTTTATATATGAATTTCTTTTACAATACAGTTATATTTTCAGATATTTCAGTATAAAGAGGTGATTCTTTGAAAAACACTACTCTTTCATCAAGAAAACACCGCTCCTTAGAAACAAAGAAAAAACTTTTACACTCTGGTTACACGATTTTTATACGTAACGGATTTCAAAAAACAACAATTACACAAATTATTAAACATGCAGAAACTGGTTATGGAACGGCATATGTATACTTTAAAAACAAAGATGATCTTCTCATCGTTTTAATGGAAGATGTTATGAATCAATTTTATGATATTGCCGAGCGCTCTTTTTCTCCTGAAACAAAAGAAGAAGCACGTAAAATGATTCAAAACCAAGTGAGAGCATTCCTCCAATTAGCTGAAGAAGAACGGGCTATTTTACAAGTTGTAGAAGAAGCGATCGGATTATCAAGAGAAATACGGCAAAAATGGGAGGAGATTCGGGAACGTTTTATAAAAAGCATTAAACAGGATATTACATACTCTCAAGAAAGTGGATTAGCACAACCTAATTTAAATAAAGAGATTGTAGCACGCGGTTGGTTCGCGATGAATGAATCGTTTCTTTGGACTATTACGCAAAATGACAAAAAGATTAACTTAGAGGAAATTGTGTATACGTTAACGGAGATGTATACGACCGGGTTATATAAATAGCACACCTTCAATAAGTAAGGTGTGTTATTTTACATCTATAAAAATATATTATCTGGGTATGGTATTGCTAAAGTAGGCTTTTCAGAAAATGAGAAATATTGTAGTTTTAAAGATTCACCATCTATCGATTTCAGTTTTCCACTAGTAATTTCACATTCAAACACAACAACAATATATTCTACTTGATCGCCATTCGGATATATATGACGAAACCTTTCCCCTCCAAATACCCCTTTTTGTTTTTTTACTTGCACTTTCTAACCCGTTTCTTCCCACACTTCACGAACTACCGCTTCTTCTGGAGTTTCTCCAGGCTCAATTGCTCCAGCTGGCAAACTCCAGTATTCTCCACCAGGATATTGAAATAAGATTTTCCCTTGCTCATTTTTAATAACAGCAGCTACACTCGGTATTCGAATTAGCCCATGTCCTAATTGCTCACGGGTTTTTTTATAATATAGTGACATCGACATATAATTCTCTCCCACTCCCATAATAAACAACTGTATTTCCTGACACCTATTGTATAATAATACCAATAACAATTTCTATATAGAAAGGATAAGAAAATGCCCCAAGTACAGCTAGTAAATAGCTTTCTATCATTTTTAGGTACGACAAAACAGCCTACTAGCTTAAAGTTTTTAAATGAGCTTATTAAAGCTCATCAAGAAAAAATAAAATGGGAAACCCTTACTAAAATAATTGACTGGGAAAAGGGTAATGAAACAGGTAATTATTTTCCTTCCATTGAGACATACATAAACCGTATTACAACAAAAGGTCTCGGGGGTACTTGTTGGACGCACTCAATTGGATTCCATTGGTTATTATCAAATCTTGGTTTTAATGTTCATTATATGTATATGGATCCCGGACATTTATGCTTACGGGTTAACTTAGACCAACCTTATTATGTTGATGTTGGTTATTGTGCACCTTTATTCCAAGCTTACCCACTTTATGAATCATTTCAAGTAAGTAATGTAAGAGAAACTTTCACTTATGAAGTCTCAAATAATAGGATTGAAATTGCTAGAAATCCAGGTCTAGCAAAGATCTTACATACAGAGCCAATACATTTATCAAGTATGAAAGAACTCATTACAAAGTCTAACGATTGGCATACATCTCTTGTATTAAAGAAAATTCAGATTTTCGGTTATATCAATGGTATTCCAACTTCTATTAATGATAATGTTTTAAAACGATATTTCCAAGGTAAGAAAATAGAACAAAGCCTTACATCTTCTGGACTTAATTATTGGATAACAGAAAGATTTTGTATTAATCAAGAAATATGTGAAAGAGCTATTGAGATTTTCAATGAAAAATCTTCAAATAGAATGTGGCCATAAAGCATACTCCTTATGATCTACATAACTAACAACATCCCATTTTAACTTTTCATTAATTTCACTCATAAGTTCGGGTATTACTACTTCACCATATTTTTTAAAACATTCATGAGTTTCTTCGTAATTTTAAAATAAAGTTTGATTAAAAATATCGTGTTAACCCGTATTCTATGGTAAATAAAAAGAATCCATTTTGAAAAAGATTGATCAAAATGGATTCTTATCCAGCAGGTTTATATTTTGATTTTATAAAAAAGTTTGATCATTTTCTATCAATGAAAACAATTGATTGACAATTTTTATTATGAAAAGGTCGGAGCAGGAATTTCATCAATTTTGATACGAAGTAAACTATAAGGTTTCTGTCGTAAGTCTTTTCCATAATGAAATCTAGGCTGTCGATGTAATTGGTTCACAATGACATACAAATATTGATCCGGACCAATTGAAAAAGTATCCGGCCACAAAACTCTCGGATCATGTGCGATAGTTTCCATTATGCCATTTGGCAATATCTTACGGATACTGTTGTTTTCATAATCTCCAGCATAAACAGTTCCCTTTGCATCGGTGATCATTCCATCAGACGCACCTTTTTCTCCCCAATACTCCACATAATAAGGTAAATTCATGTCCGGTATCGTTCTGTCTCTCAGGGCTTCTGTTGAGATCGAGAACAAATGCCGACTGGTTAGTGGAGCAAAAAATAATATCTTTCCATCAGGAGAAATCGCAAGACTATCAGACGCCAACCTAAATGGAGAAGTTGAACCGTCTTTGTTTCGATTCATTAAAATTTGACCTTCTACTTTCGGTAAAAAATAGGGATCGGGTGAAGTTGAATTTGCTCCATTTAACCGTCTAAACGCGTTTCCATTTGATAAATCTACGACGATAATAGCTCCTGGTCCTCTTGAAGAAGAATCCGTTATATAGGCATAACCTGCTTTTCCAACACGAAAATCGAAACGGACATCATTCAGATAAGTTGTAGGCAGGACAACATCTTCTGTAAAGGTATAAACTTTTCTTATTGTATTGGTTTCTAAATCAACAGCGACTAATTTTGCCCCCCCTTTAATAGGTTCAGAAAAATTGGGTGCCGCTGTATCTAATATCCAAAGCGTTCCCCTTCCATCAGCAACTACACTTTGGACACTGATGAAAGTCATTGGGATATTCTCGGGGTTAACCAAATTGGTTTGTAAATTAGGATAAGGCTGCAATTTATCCTCAAAAATTTCCGCCACCGTAAATTTAACATCGTCTCCCCATTTCGGAAAGCAAATGAAAATACGACCGGTTTCTGAAACAGTAACACCTGTAGGCATAGCCCCATAAAATGCATAAACTAGTTCTAAATTACCGAAATATTTTTCACTAGGTAACATAGGTTTCATAATATCCTCCTCAAGCATTCAAACGGGATATCTCCTATATATGATTTATATTTTTTCTAGTGCATGTTTCTTAATATGTTTTTCTATACGAAAAGATGATTGAATTGATTGTTTTCGAAATTTAATAAGTCTGTCAGAAGAAAGGAAACATTTTAATTTAAATATCTCCAGATGAAGTAGAATTCAATTAGCAGGTAGCGAAGTTCAATATTCCCAAATCAACGTTAAGCTGGTATAAAAAATGGGGAAATTTCTCCCTTTAAATTTGTGAAAAAATGTACTTAAGCTAAACTGCCCATTAGTTTAAGTGTAACACTTCACAAACAATCTTTTGAGTATTCTTATTATTCCTGTTTTCTCAATAATCTGGCCCTTTAATTGAACAATACAACTGAAATTTAAGGAGCAAAAGAAAAACCTTATATTAATACAGGGTTTTATCAATCTTTTTTATAAATTATCAAACTTTATTTTAAATCAATACCACACTTCATTCCATGTACCATGAGTGACTAACGGGTGCTTTGAACAAGAAAATAAAGGTGAGTACATATTATACATGACTAATATGCGCTCACCTTTATTTTTTTAGGATTTTTAGCTTTTAGGTCTTGATAATAATTTTTAGTGGTTTTATTTACAATTTATATTTAGTAAAATTGCTTTTCATGAATTTGATATAAGTCAAAAGAATTTCCTGGTCAATATAACTTCGCATGTTAGCCCACGTTTTCTTTATCCAGTCTACTTACAATTCCAACTATAAATTTATATTCAATCCTCCTCTTCTTAACTTTTTTAAACCCTTCTTTCGTATCAAAAATTAAACACGTTTTCCGAAACCACATTCGTACATATAAAGACTCAAAATAAATAGGTTTTATAATTCCTCGTTCCTCAAATTCAGTTCCATCTTTATTTTCAGTTTCCGTTCGAACGAACCACCTATTTCCAATACCAATTTCAATATACTTCACATAAGTCCTCCCTTCCGGAAAATAATTTCTAACTATTCTATTATTTCCCCGGTAAGCGCATATTCCGACAGAACGTGAGCCCATAAAGAAAAGTAGATTACAAAAATCTACTTTATAGCTTATATTTTTGCATTCGTTTATAAAATGTACTTCGAGGTACATCTAAAAGTTTTGCAGCTAATGAAACATTTCCATTTGTCTTTTCTAACGCTTCAATCATGCTATCACGCTGTATTTTTTCACGGAAATTTAATGTGTTCTCTGTTTTATTTTCTGCTTGCAATTCAAATTGATGTTGATTTCCCATCATTGTTTGTAATAAAAAAGAGATTTGTTTTTCGCATATTTCTCGTCCTTGCGACAAAATGTAGATGCGTTCTAATACATTTAATAATTCTCGAATATTTCCGGGCCATGTATGCTGATAAAATTGATTACAAATACTTTTTGGAAATATAACATTCCAATTCTTTCGTTCGCAAAAATGTTTTATAAAATGCGGAATATCCTCTTTTCTTTCTATTAACGATGGGACATATAGTGGATAAACATGCAAACGATAATATAAATCTTGACGGAATTTTCCTTCTTCCACTAAACGTAATAAATCTTTATGTGTCGCAGTAATAATACGAATATTAACCGGTACCTCTTTTGCACTTCCAATTGGGGTTACTGTTCGTTCTTGTAAAACTCGCAATAACGCTACTTGCATCTCTGGCGGTACTTCACCAATTTCATCTAAAAATATTGTTCCTCCGTCTGCTTGTTCGAATTTCCCTTTATATCCTTGGCGCCGTGCACCTGTAAACGCTCCTTCAGCATAACCGAACAATTCACTTTCCATTAATTCTTTCGGTAATGAACCGCAATTAACAGCTATAAAAGGACCATTTTTTCGAGGACTATTTTCATGAATTGCTCTCGCAACATATTCTTTCCCTACACCTGTTTCCCCGCACACATATACTGTAGCGTCAGTTGGAGATACAAGCTTAATTTCTTCTAAAGTATGTTGAAATACATCGCTTGTCCCAATAACTCCAGGGAAAGTCATTCCGTTTATAAGTGGGGAAATAGAAAATAAATTTTCTTGTTTATTTTCCTTTACATAAATACATTTCCCAATCATTCTGTTATTACTGTATACTGGCACTTCTAACTTAGATTTCAATCCATTGTGCATTAAATCTTCAAGTTTCATTCGTGACCAATTAGAAACTCGTTCCCGAACACTCTTACTCGCAGAAACGATAACATCGCGATGATTACAAATTACTACTTGTTCATCACTGTCAATTACATCTAAAAAACGATGGATTAAATGCAGTTCATTTTGATGTATTCGAATACTACATTCACGTTCAATCGCATGTGCAATCGAAGTTACCATTCCGAGCATATATGGATGCGAAAATTCAATTGGACAGGAGAAATCTAGAACGCCAATTAATTTCCCATCATCGTTATGAATGGGAGCAGCTGCACAGCTCCAGCTATGAGATGCGACAGAATAATGTTCTGTACCACTTATCATAATAGCCTCTTCAATCTCAAGCGCGGTACCTATCGCATTTGTACCAACTGCTGCTTCTGTCCATTTCACACCTTCAATGAAATTAATATGTTTCGCTCGTTTTAACGTTTGTTGATTTCCACTTAACGATAAAACGTAACCGTCTGGATCAATTAATAATGCCATCATTTGCAGTTCATCAATGGTTTTTCTCATATTTTGTATTTGAGGGATTGCTATATCTAGGAAGATTTCACTCTTTTTCTTTTGGTCTTGAAAAATATTAGAAGACAAAATTTTCTGACCTTTATTCATATGAGGATTCACATTTGCTTGTTTACATCGATGCCATGACTCTGAAATTCTTTCGTTTATACGGTTTGAATCAAGGACTCCTTCATCAACAAACTTTTTCCATGTATGTAAGTAATATGGTGAAGCTAACATTGTATCATCTCCCTTTTAATTGTTTTGGAGATTTATAAAACATACTTTTATTATAAAACTGAATAAAAGCGTTTTCAATAAAACTAGAAAGACGACACAAATATGTTAATAATTTGAATATCTTAATGCGCTTCTTTGTGCTTTTTTAGTAGCACTATATTTTGTATAATGGACGCAACGAAAATATATAACCAAAACCACTTTTGTGGACTGCCATTTATAAAGAAAACAATCACGGCTATTGCAAATAAAATAGTGGATGCTACACTAAAATATAATTTTATTTTCATTCCCCTTATCCCTTACCTCTCTATCACTTTATAGTACATACTAACTCTTCATTTTTCATCTCTACTATGTACTTCTGTAAAACATATTCTCTTCCGCCATGTTTTTCATACCATTCATGTATTCTTCTAATATGCTTCTCGTCACTTCTAATTTTCGATTCAATTTCTTTATACTGTTCATAACTATCATATTCCCATATGGCAAACACTTCAGTCGTACCATTCTTATTATCTTTCATCCAACGTCCTATTAGCCTAGATCCATGCTTTAACTGATTAGGTAAGTTTGTGTTATTGAAATGATCATTAAATATTTTAATAAATTCACTTTTTACTATATAGTACTTTCTTCTATAAAACATACATTCCCACCTCTTTTATAAGCAGACTCAAATACACCTTCCCATTACAACCGTATTATAATACTTCCCATCCGACATCCTTTTATCATTTTTTAAAATACCTTCTACTTCAAAACCTAATTTTTTATAAAGCTCAATGGCTTTTTCGTTTGTCTCTAATACTTGTAATGATATTTTTTTAATCTCATTTCCATCAGCCCAATGAATAGATTGTTGCAATAAACTCTTCCCCATTCCATATCCCCAAAACTCCTTCAAAATACAAACGCCAAATTCTATTTTATGAGATAATCTCTTCAAATTTGAACCTTCGCATCTTGAAAATCCAACGATTCGATTGTGCACTTCTGCAACTAAAAACAGATTCTTTGTCTCGTCACTATCTGTTTTTATTATTTTTTGAAACCCTATCTTATCTATAAATCCCTCTCCAGCTTCTCTATCCATATTTTCAGTTTCTCCATCGATCTGAACTCTAATTTCCGACAACTGTTCCGCATCTGTTTCAGCTGCAGAACGAATTGTATAAGTTAATCCATTCACATGAAATTCTTGTCCTTTTATAATCATTTCAAACTCCTTTTACATGCAGTCTATTGGTGCTATTACAATCTCTTTACCTTGCTTCTCAAATTCTTGAATCGTTTCTTTACTAGCCTCCGAATCTGTTATTATAAGGTCAATTTCAATCAGTGACTCTCCTTTTATAAAGCAGTCTATTCCAAGTTTATTATGAGGTGCTAAACAAATATTCTTTCTAGCAATCTTACTTACTGTTTTACTAAAATAAGCAACTTCCGGCGTTGCAGTACTTATACCATTCAATGAAATACCACCACCTGTAGAGAAATGAAGATCAATAGAAAATCTACTTATCAATTCAGAGGCAAGTGTATCTGTCATATTTCCTGACGGTTTCACCTTTCCACCAATTAAATACGTATCAATGTTCTTATATTCCCGTAACGTACTAGCAATTTCTATAGAATTCGTAACAACTGTAAATGATGTTTCAGGTAAATATTTTAACATGGCATAATGAATCGAAGCCCCACCAATAAAAACGGAATCTCCTTCTTGTATATAAGAAGTTGCGATTTTTACAATTGCGTCTTCATATATAGAACCATTACTATAACGCTCAAATGGATCGGCGGCTAAATTCCTTACTCTAGCAAGTTCAATTGCACCTCCGTGCGTTCTTTTCAATAAGCCATCCTTCTCCATAATAGACAAATCTCTTCTTATAGAATCGATAGACATATCGAAACTTTCCGCGAGATCCTTTGCGATTACTCTTCCATCTTTCTTAAGTAACTCTAAAATTTTCTCTCTACGCTCTTCAGTAAACATGTTCCCACCACCATTATTGAAGATTCAGAAAATTAATCTATATTTTAATTATATGCATGTTTTTTCTGTTTTACAATATTTTCAATACTTCTTTATTCAACTCTATACAGGTTTTCTCCCTTTTTCTATCCCATTAACTTAATAACTAAATAAATGTATATTTTTATATTACGCAATTGCCATTCTATTCACCCTTCTATAAATGTAAAATCATTCCTATGTTTATCTTTTTAATACAGAAAGGTACTACACCAAAACAAAAAAAAGCACTCTTGAAAAGAATGCAATGCACTATGAAGAAGTATTTAAAAAAGAATACTATAGAGCAACTGTTGAAAATGCAAAATGCTAAAAAGGTTCCATCTGAGTTTTCTTTCACTACCGACATTGAATTTAATATGAAAACTTTACCAAAAGATTTAAATAATATGTATCTATACATAGATAGCAAAGCTGCTCCATTAACAGATACATATTGGAAGCTTGATAATTTAGCAACGAAATAAAAAACAGTCAAATAAGTCTGTTTTTTGTTTGTAAAGTTTACTAGTTACCTATCTTAAGCAATACATCTTTTGCACAAATCGTCACTTCTTCAAATGGGCAATCAAATAAAACACCCAATTCGAATCCTTCATTAATAAGATCTATTTCATGACATAACCACCAAGCACCTTCAAAATTTTCCGGAACTGAACATTTCGTTACGCCTGTAAAAGTTACTTGCAGTTTATCAAATCCACTGAAAGTACCACTGCAATCTAAAGTTATAATTAGCGTATCTTCTGATTTTCTCTCAACTGATTTGACTACACTGTCATGTAGTGAGTATTCATGTAGTTGAACGACATTCTGCTCGAGCTTTTCTTTTATTGTATTATAATTATCTATATATGCTTGTTCTAAATCATTCATTCTTTTCTCATAATCCTTTGTCCATTCAAGTATAAGTTTCTTTAGTTTTTCCGATGGGTATTCTGAATTAATTGTATTGTCATGAATGTATGGATGCAGTGATTTAGGGAGGAACTTTAATAAATCTTCTTTCTTTTCTTCCACGTCTTCTCTTAAACTTTGCTTATAATCCATTCCTATCTTTTCGCTCTCTCGCAACATCTTTTCCCATTCTTCTACTGTTTCTGAGAAAATTAAAAATCCAGACACTTGCATTTCTTTATACCAATCTTTATTGAAATACTTCAATGGCTTTCCTCCTAAAACATTTTAACATCCAATAGAAGCAAAATATCTATTTATTATATCATTCCAATTACCATTTTTTCTAAAGAAAAAATGCAAAACTGTAAATATTCCGCCTTTTATTTCTAAAACTTCAGAATATTTACAATAGTCTATAATTAGAATACATTTTACTAGTACAAAGATTCACCTGTACAAAAATCTAAACAAAAAGGGATGGTTATATGTTGAAGAAATTAGTAGCAGGTACATTAGTAGCGGGATTTGCATTAACTGGAGGACTAGGAGTAGCAAGTGCTGAAGAAAAAAGTAACACAATTAAGTCTTTTGATTATTTAAAAGTGGATGAACAGAATGTTAATTCACTTACAAAATTAAGTGATCAAGATAAGAAAGACATCCAAATTACTATGGTATTACCAGAGCAAAATGAAAATGGAGATTGGTTAGCTTATGGTTTTACTAGCCGCGAAACATTAGATGCTTATATTGAAAAGGATAAAAAAGTACTTAAAAATAAAATTAATCCTTTAGGTAGCGGTGCTGGTAGTACTGATTTTTATGAACATAAAGATAAAGGTGGTCAATATATTTACTGGAGCAGCGGCTTTAAAAACTTACCATCTAGCTGGAACGACAGAATTTCCTCTGTAAGTACAGCATCACCTTCTGCAAGTTATTCAACGACACTTTGGGAGCATACTTCTACACAAGGATATGGAAAAGGTGTTATATTTAAACACGCTGATTGGTACGGTAAAACTGCTAATCTAGCTGCTGATTGGAACGATATTACTTCAGCGATTGACGTAAAAAAATAATAGGATATTCAATTTCTTCTGTAAAAATTCAAGCCACTATTCTCTCTTTCATTTAGAGAATAGTGGCTTATCATATTTCTATTTAAGCATGTACAGCATGTCCTACCGCTTGCAATAGCGCTTCATGAATCGCTTCAGATAAAGTTGGGTGTGCCGCAATATAATCTCTCATAATATCAGCGGTAACTTCTGTATGAATCATTACAGTTCCTTGTCCAATCAGTTCAGTTGCATGTGGACCAATAATAGAAATCCCTACAATTTCTTGATATTTTGGTTCCACAATAACTTTTACTTTACCTGTTTGTTCGCCAATAATAAGCGCTTTTCCGTTTGCTGTAAAAGGAAATTCTCCAATTTGTATGTCACCGTACTGCTCTCTTGCATCTTTTTCTGTTAAACCGACACTAGCAATTTCTGGAGCTGTATATATACAGCGAGGTACAGCATGGTAGTTTACTTTTACATCTTCTCCACTTGCGTGTAATGCTGCCGTAGTTCCTTCATGGAAGGCAACGTGAGCAAGTTGGATTCCACCAATCACATCACCTGCTGCGTAAATATGTGATACATTTGTTTGCATATGTTCATTCGCAGAAATTCCTTTATTTGAATATTGAATGCCTGCTTTTTCTAAATCTAATTGTTGTACACGTGGTTTTCGGCCGACAGAAACGAGAACAAATTCTGGATTAACTTCTTGGATACTTCCTTCATATTCAAATGAAGCCTGCTTCTTATAATTATTTAATCCTTTTAAAGCTGCTCCTGTAAATATTTCTACACCATCATTTTCTAGTTTCCCTCTTAAAATGTGTGCGATATCTTCATCTTCACCTGGTAATAATTGCGGTGCCATTTCAACAATCGTAACTTTTGTTCCAAGACGACTATAAATACTTGCAAACTCGCATCCTATTACACCACCGCCAACGATTAATAATGATTTTGGTATATAATCTATGGACATTGCATGGCTGCTATTTAAAATCCACTTTCCGTCAAATGGAGCAAAGGGTAATGCAGTCGGTTCTGAACCTGCTGCTATAATGAACTGTTCTCCATCTACTACATCTTCTTTATCACCGTATATAACTCGCACACGATGATCCGTTTCAAATTTCGCTTTACCTTGTATAACTTTTATTTTATTTTTCTTCATTAAATATTGAATTCCTTGGACGAGCTGCGTTACGATTTGTGATTTCCTTGCCTGCATTTGCTTCCAATCAATTGATATACTTCCATTGTTAAATGTAACTCCATAATGATTCGCTTTTCTCACAATGTCATGCACTTCTGCACTTTCTAACAATGATTTTGTAGGCATGCACCCAACATTTAAACAAGTCCCGCCAAGATCAGCTTCATCAATAAGAGTGACATCTTTTCCATTTTGAGCCGCGGTAATTGCCGCTACATAGCCAGCAGGTCCGCCACCAATAACGACTAGTTTACTCATTCTCTCACCTTCTCTTTATAAAAGAATTGTTACAGGTTCTTCTAAATAACGTTTAATTGTGCGTAAAAATGCAGCTGCTGGTGCACCATCTAATACACGATGATCGAATGTTAAACTTAAAGGTAACATACTGCCTTTTCTTATTTTCTTTCCTTTATATACTGGAACATGTTCAATTGCACCTACGCCTAAAATACCAGTTTCCGGCGTATTTAATACTGGCGTAAAATATTCAATTCCAAAGCTACCTAAATTACTAATTGTAAAGGTTGTACCTTGCATATCATCACTACTTAAACTACCTTCTCTTGCTTTTTGTGCAACGTTTTTAATTTGTTTAGATAACTCTACTAAAGATAGATTATTAGCAAAGCGAACAGCTGGAACGACTAATCCTTTTTCTAATGCGACTGCCATACCTAAATGAACATGTTCAAATTGATGAATAGTATCATCTATATAAGCACTGTTCATTTCTTTATGTTCTCCAAGTGCTAATACAACAGCACGAGAAACAAAATCCGTAATGGTTAGTTTGTTATCGTATCGTTTTTGCACAACGTCCGCTATCTCTTTATGTAAAGCAACTAAATCTGTAACATCTACTTTCATCGTTAATGTTAATTGCGCGCTATTTTGTAAGCTTGCATGCATACGGTTTGCGATTGCTTTCCGCATACCGGTAACTGGAATTACTTTACTTTCCTCCTGTTCAAGTACTTTTGGAATTGCTACTCTTTCTTCAAGCGCCTTTAATACATCTACCTTTGTAATTCTTCCACCTGGACCGGTACCAAGTAATGATTTAATATCAAGATTTTCAGTTTTTGCAATTTTCTTCGCTACTGGAGATATTTTAACTCTTTGCTTCGTCACATCTATGACATAAGGTTCTGGATGTTGGACCTTTTTAGGTTCTGGATTAGATGTTTTTTCTTCTACAACATTTGTACTTTCGTAGACTTCTACTTTTTCATTCGGCTTACCGATATAACAAATTACAGTGCCAGGTGGAACTCCCTCATCTTCACTTACAGCTATATCAAGAACAGTTCCATCAGCTGGTGCTTCTATTTCCGTTTCGATTTTTTCCGAGTTAATACTAGCAATTAGTTCACCTTTTGATACATGGTCGCCTGCTTTAATATTCCAGCTCGTAATAATACCTTCTTTCATCGCCATACCTAACTTTGGCATTACAACTTCTACAGCCATACTGCTCTCTCCCTTCTCATCGTTTTATTACACATGTAATAAAGATTGGTCTCCGATCATTTCTGATACAGTTTCAATTACTTTTTCTGGCGTTGGCAAATACAACTTTTCAAGTGGTGGCGAGAACGGAACAGGTGTATGTGGTGCAGTAATTCGTTTAATAGGTGCATCTAGCAAATCAAATCCTTTATCCGCTACAATTGCCGCGATATCTGTTGCGATACTACATCTTGGGTTTGCTTCGTCAATGACGATAAGACGATTTGTTTTTTCAACAGATGCTAAAATCGTATCTTCATCAAGTGGTGATAAAGATCGTGGATCGATTACTTCTACTTCAAGCCCCTTTTTCGATAATTGCTCAGCCGCTGCAAGCGCCGTGTGAACTTGTTTTCCAATTGCGACGATTGTTACATCAGAACCTTCACGTTTCATATCGGCTTTCCCTAATGGAATTGTATAGTATCCTTCTGGCACTTCACCTTTCATGTTGTAAAGTGTTTTATCTTCAAAGAAGATTACTGGGTCATCATCTTCAATTGCCGCTAACAATAAGCCTTTTGCGTCATACGGAGTGGAAGGAACGACAACTTTAATTCCTGGAATGCTCGTAAATAACGCATATAAACTTTGTGAATGCTGTGCTGCTGCGCTAAAACCTGCACCATGCATCGTACGTACCGTAACTGGCACTTTCGCTTTACCACCGAACATATAACGGAATTTTGCACCTTGGTTTAATACTTGATCAAGACAACTACCGATAAAATCATTAAACATTAATTCAGCAATCGGACGTAAACCAGTTGCTGCAGCTGCCATTGCTGCTCCCATATAACCCGCTTCTGAAATTGGTGTATCTAAAATACGATTCCGACCAAATTCTTGTACAAGACCTTTCGTAACACCAAGAACACCGCCCCATGCTTCATCATCTTGCAAATGATCAACTTGCGCACCACCTGCAACGTCTTCTCCTATTAAAATTACATTTTCATCACGGCTCATCGATATTTTCATCGCTTCATTGATTGCAGTTGACATACTTACTGTTCTAGTCATAATTTTTCACCCTCCTCTTATTTATAAGAAACATAAACATCTTTTAATAATTCTTCATCATCTGGATACGGACTATTTTCACTAAACTCAATTGATCTTTGTACTGCCTCATCTACTGCCTTTTCCATATCCACAAGTTCAGACTCAGTTAATAAAGCTTCATGAATTAAATGCTTACGGAAATTCACAATTGCATCTTTTTCGTTTAAATGTTCTTCTTTTTCTTCTGAAGTTTTATATGTTTGTGCTTCACCTTCGAAATGACCGTAATTACGATATGTCATACATTCAATTATGGTTGGACCACCACCATTACGTGCATGTTCTACTGCTTCTTCAGCAGCTTTATATACAGCTAGAAGATCCTTTCCATCCACTTGAACACCTGGAATGTTATAAGCTTTCGCACGATCCGCGATAGAATCACAACTTGAAGCATATTCAAATGTCGTTGCTTCACCGTAACCGTTATTTTCAGCGATAAAAATAACTGGTAACTTCCAAATCGCCGCTAAGTTAACTCCTTCATGAAAAGTCCCTTCATTATTCGCTCCGTCACCGAAGAAGCAAACACTTACATCTTTTGTTCCTTTATACTTAGCAGTTAATGCCGAACCGCAAGCAAGCGGGAAACCACCACCTACAATTCCATTCGCACCAAGCATTCCTTTATCTAAATCGGCAATATGCATGGAGCCGCCTTTACCTTTACATAATCCTGTCGCTTTACCAAAAAGTTCAGCCATCATACCGTTTAAATCACAGCCTTTTGCGATACAATGTCCATGTCCTCTATGCGTACTTGTAATACTGTCACTATCCGTTAAGTGGGCACATACACCAACCGCTACCGCTTCTTCACCTGCGTATAAATGGACGAAACCTGGCAGCACGCCTTGAGCGAACAATTCATGTACTTTATCTTCAAACTTACGAATCTCTAACATTTTTTCATACATCCAACGAGCTTGTTCTTTCGTAATTTCATTCCCTTTACTTTCAGTTGTTTTTAACATGTCCAGCCCTCCTATTTTCTTGTTCATCTTTTATATTGCAAGTACTGTGCCAAATTCTAATCCTTGATTTAATAGGTTTTCTCTTTTCTTCCATAATAAAAAAGTGGACAAAATGAGACACTTGTCTCGTTTTGTCCACTTTTGTTCACCTAATTTGAGAATTATTATCTTATTCATTATCAAAACTCTTCTGTAACTTCCGAATGTAAATAATTTGACCAATATGATAAGCATTATGAGTTGTTACATTTGCTAGCACTTCCCACCACTTCGCACATACTGGAAATCCAATTACATCACTTTCAACCTTCTCTTCATTGATAAGTTTTTGCCATTGTAACAGTTTCTCTAGTAGTTTTTCTCTTAACTCATCGAAGGTTTGATTATCTGAAAGCATAAAACTTTTGTTATTATCACCAATAGCGGGCACGGCATTCACATTTGATTCTTTATACCTAGTTTGCCACGTTGAGTTCCAATACAATAAATGTTGTACAATTTCAGCTATACTATTACTCTCTTCATTCGGTTTCCAGAAAGCCTCTCTCTCAGATAGATCTTTCACTGCATCTGAAAACGGAATATACCAACTAGGATCGTTTGCATTGGCTAATAACTGATCTGCTAATACATCTTTCACATGGGCCATTTTTCTTCCCTCATTTCATTAACGTATTCCTACTCACTTCTCTATATACGCTGAGTCCGTATAATTTCCTCTTTTAAAAATCTCATAGAATATAGAGTTAACGGGTAATTCTCTCAAAACGAATATAAGAATAATAGATTTTCTTATCATAACTCGTTATGATAAAAGAAAAAGAAAGAGAGCAAAAAATGAATAAAAAAATCGCAGTTATAACCGGGGCTTCAAGTGGGTTCGGTCTTTTAACAACAATTGAACTTGCGAAAAAAAACTATTGCGTTATCGCTACAATGAGGAACCTTGAAAAACAAGTGAACTTACTATCTCAAGCTACCCAACTCAGCTTACAGCAAAACATTAAAATTCAACAATTAGATGTAACCGATCAAAACTCTATACATAACTTTCAATTATTTTTAAAAGAAATAAACAGAGTAGACCTCCTTATTAATAATGCAGGATATGCTAATGGTGGCTTTGTAGAAGAAATTCTAGTAGAGGAATATCGCAAACAATTTGAAACGAATCTTTTTGGTGCTATATCGATCACTCAGCTTGTTTTACCATATATGAGAGAACAACAAAGTGGAAAAATAATTAATATAAGTAGCATTAGTGGACAAGTTGGATTCCCCGGTCTATCTCCTTACGTTTCTTCAAAACATGCATTAGAAGGATGGAGTGAATCCCTTCGTTTAGAAGTAAAACCATTCGGAATAGATGTTGCTTTAGTGGAACCTGGTTCTTATAACACGAATATTTGGGAAGTTGGTAAACAACTAGCTACAAACCAATCTGATACTACTTCTCCTTACAAAGAATATATGGACAAAATACAAAAACATATTAATAGTGGCAGTGATACATTTGGTAATCCAATAGATGTTGCTAATAAAATTGTAGAAATTGTTGAGTCTAAGCGTACGAATTTACGATATCCAATCGGTAAAGGTGTGAAATTTATGATCTTTGCAAAGAAAATTCTTCCTTGGAGATTGTGGGAATACCTTGTTTTGAGAAGCTTTAAGAAGATGTAATTCCCTTTTTTAAAAACCATTTGAAAGAGGTGCTAATTAAATGTTAGGTTTACCCTACGGTAAAGTGTTTTTAGTTCCATGGACTGAAGAGTGGGCAATTGAATTTGTAAAGGAGAAACAATTCATTGAGGAACAAATTGGCGAACATATTTTAGCGATACACCATATTGGTAGTACTTCTATTCCACATTTAAGTGCAAAGCCAATTATTGATATAGCAATCGAATTAGAAAATTATACGGACGGTGTACATTGTATTAAAAAGTTAGAACTACTAAACTATAAATATAGAGAAGATGTATTGCCTGAACGATATTATTTTAATAAAGGTGAGCCAAGAACTCATCAAATTCATATGTATGAACGAGGGAATACATATTTAATAGAACAATTACAATTTCGAGATTACTTAATAGACAATAAAACTGCTCGTATACAGTATGAACAGTTAAAGATTCAACTTTCAAAAGCTAATCCTAATGATAAACATCAATATGCAGAGGATAAAACAAATTTCGTTACATCTATTTTAGCTAAAATAAATACTTAAATAAATAAGAAACCATTTAGCAGTAGATGGTTTCTTATTTATTAGTTATTTCATTATTTGTGCCATCAATAATAACATCTGCAAATTCATGTGGCTTATGACTTTCTACATACATATCTTCAGCAACCATCCAATTGTTTTCCCACATATCGCGCGCAGCTTCCCCGTCTCTAGCAATCCCTCTTTTTATACGTGTTTCACGAGGACAATTCACCCATATTTTCAAATCATACATTTCCGCTAGCTCCTGACGTGTTGCATATACACCTTCAATAATTACAATACCACTGGCAGGAACAATATGGGATCCAACTAAAGAATCCTTTTCCCAATCATAACGCTTATAACGCCCTTCTAATCCATTACTAATAGGATCTAAAACTTCTTGTAAAAGACGTTTCCAGTCAAAATCTGCACCAATCGATTTATTCGTAGGATGTACATTTACAATCTTTGCAGATGGTAAATAAAAATCATCCATATGTACAACCGTTACAGTTGAAAAATCACTTTTTATTTTATTAGCTAACGTACTTTTACCTGCACCGCCACAACCATCAATACCTATTATTATTACTGATTGTTCCGTACATTTTTCTTGAATTCTTTCAATCATTTCATTTAACCCCAAATTATTCTATCTCCTTATTTTATTCTTTTCGTTTTAAATTGAAAACGGATCAAAGTAAATGAGCGATGAAATCATAACTGTAAATGCCAATAAACCGATTATCGAAAGAATATATTCCTTCGATTCCCTATCATATTTCCACTCCATCCATGCCCTTAACGTCCATAGCGTTCCAAAAAAAATGAAAAAAGCATACCCTACATTTGCATTTTCAAAGCTATTTATATAAATAAAGCCACTTATAAGATAAATAATAAACAAGCCTATTTCCAATTTCACATGTAGACTATTTACATGTTTATATCCAAAGAAACCTCTCTTCTGCATGTTCAACTTTCTTCTTAAAAATTGTTCCAAAAAGTAGCCACCTATACAAAGAAAAAAGATTATAATCCAAAACGTATAGGTTCTCATTTACATTCCTCCTATTACTTTATTTATCTTTAGAAATAAATTGGACTATTTTACGATCATTCTCTTCTAAATAACTTACAATTCCTTCAGGATATGTTAGTTTCTCCTTTAATTCCTCTATGCCCTTCCATATTAATATAATATTCTCATATTCTTTATGTCTTATTTCATTTGTAACCCTCTCTTTAACAACTCCTCAATGTATCAATGTACAATGATGTCCTTTTTCGTTGTTCCACTCGAAAATATGTTCATTTACTACGGCTAATTCTTGAACATCAATCTTCAAATCGTATTCTTCCATTAATTCTCTTACTATTGCTTCTTTTGCTGTTTCACCAAATTCAATAGAGCCTCCTGGAAAACGATAAAATGTTTCACTTAAATCACATTGTACTAGTACTTTAGAATGATCTTTATTTAAAATCATTACTTCAGCGCGTAATCGAGGACTTTTCATTTCTTCTCTCCTTATAATTTCTCATTATATGATATTACGATAGTGTTGCAATCAATATGTATTAAATAAGGAAATATAGTATTATCCCCGTTATCATTAATGAAATAGCTCCGCCTAAGGATATCAAAAACTCCTTTGATTCTCGATCATATTTCCATTCCATATATGATTCGAAACTATATAATGTAATTAAAAACAGAAAAGGTAGAAAACCCATGTATAGAGGATTCGAAAGAAAAGAGCATATAATTATAACTACTATATAAGAAAAAATAATAATCCTGTTTCCCCATTTATGCAGCTTGTTTACATATTTATTATTCCATCCTTTTTGTTTCGGTATATTTAGCCTTTTTCTCACTATATTTTCTAAAACAACTAAGAATATGATCCATAAAACTAATACAACTACTTTCACATGCATTAGAGAGATCACCTCCTTTATCTTATCGTCTGGATTTTGTCCGGCTGATCACTCGGATACGTAGTACTCATTTTGTTCTCTACGTCCCAACTAATAATCGTCGCACTATCTCTTCCTAATTGCTGATGAACATGTTCTAAAACATTATGAATATTTTCTTTGAGTATGTAATTATTTCTATTCATATCACTATACAGATTTATAGGAGTTTCATACCGACGTTCCCCGCATTCTAATACCCCATCTGTCACCATTACAATTCGATTCTTTCCATTACGTAATTCACGAATGCCTGTTGAATAACAAGGAACAGGGAAATCAAATGTGTTTACATTTCCAATCCATTCGTAAAAATGACGTTGATTTAATGCATATTGTCCTAACTTATGTAACTCTTCATGAAATACATACACTAAACAGTCTCCAATAGATAGCCACCATATATAATTTTCTTTTCTTACACATAGTAAGCAAGCAGTTTCACCTTTAATTCTTTGACACTTTTCCTTAAATGAAGAAGATTGAAAGATAGTAAGAATATGATTTTCAATAGATCGAAATACTGTATCAATCGATTCATTCATCATTTCTTTTATATTTTCATATTCTTTTTGAATTGTATTTACTACTAAATCAACACTTTCTGCACTATTATGTCCATCTAATATAGCTGCAAATTCCCAATCACCATTTGACCAAACTAACGCACCATCTTCGTTCTTTTTTGCTCCGGCACTAATATTTCCACCATATGCACCGAGCACGATATCACCATATTGCTTTACCGAAATTTCATCTAAACACATTTCTCTACTTCCAACCCATGAATGTTGTCTATTATTTGTTGTATGCATATTCACTCACCATATACTTTCGTAATCTTTCGCATAGTTTTTTGATTTTTTCTGCGTCACCATAAGGCGCACCGTTCCATTTCGCTACTTCAGTCGGTGACCAAAACTCTTTTGGTGTATTTGCATAACGCGGTATGATGTGCATATGCATATGTGGTACACCATTTCCTGAAACAAAAGTGTAAATATGTTCAGCACCTTCACTTTCTTTTAGCGCTTTACTTACTCTACTTGTTATAAGTCCGAACGCTTTCGCTTCTTCATCTGTTAGTTCAGCAAGGCCGGGTACATGTCTTTTTATATCTATCATTACATAACCAAGGTATGTTTCTTCACTATCCCAGTAGACATGTCCAACGTAAACGAGTTCATCTTCGTAAATAGCTCCACCTGGAACTGTAATGTTTCCTTTATGTTTTTCGCAAATGAAGCAGTTTTGTTCTACTTGATTATTTGTTGACATATCCATCACCATCCTTTTTATTTATAATATCATAAAAAAAGGAAAAATAGGATTTATATTCCGAAAATTCATTCTTTTGAAGTATTATCTTTTGAAAGAAATTTAAAACTCACTATTTCTTCAAAAACGCAATTCCAATTACGACCCCAATCACAATTCCGATTACTAAATTATTTGTAAAATAACCTTGGAATACACCGATTACAACTCCTATACCAATACCTATTGCCAAAGCATCATTTTTATTATTTTTATTATTTTTAGCCAAAATTACATCTCCTCCCATCATTTCTCGCTAAATAACATACACTTACTTGAATGTATTAATATATTCACTATCTCACTTGAACATTTCCAAAAAATGTACTTTACCTTCATATATAATATTTTCCATTTTCTGTACATACTCCTTTTACACTGGAAAAATTTCAAGTAACCATTAAGTATATATAGGCATTTACTATAAGAAAGATCAGTCATTTATTTAAGGGGGAACGATTAAAATACATCCTCATTGGAATCCAAATATAAATCAACAATATGTTTATTCTCCTCATCTCGTAAGGAATACATTGCATCATGATTCACAATATATGATGCAGCGTATTGCAAGTCTTGAAAATCAATTAGCGAAATTAATCTCATTAATTGAAGAAAATAATCATGTAATTAAATCAATTGAACAACAGCAAAACCAAGTTTGTGCGCCAGCTGGCGTTTCTGTTATTGTTCGTATGTAATCTGATTCAAACAAAAAACACACTTTGTATAATAAAGTGTGTTTTTTTGTTATCTTCTTTTTTGATGAAATCCTTGTGTAATGCGGTCTAATATAATCGCAATGACAACAATAGCTAGTCCGGCCTCAAATCCCATTCCGATATTAACTTGTGTTACAGAGCGGTATACATCAACCCCAAGACCTGGTGCTCCTACAAGAGATGCTGTTACTACCATAGATAAAGAAAGCATAATGCTTTGATTCACACCAGCCATGATCGTTCCAGTTGCGAGTGGTAATTGTACTTTAAATAATTTTTGTGATGCGGTTGAGCCAAATGCATTCGCTGCTTCAATTAAATCTTCTGGAACTTGTCTAATTCCTAAATCAGTAAAACGAATTGTCGGTGGCATTGCAAAGATTACTGATGCAATAATCCCCGGTACCACACCTACTCCGAAAAATGTAATCGCGGGAATAAGATATACGAAAGCCGGCATGGTTTGCATAAAATCTAATGTCGGTTTTAAAAATTTTGAAAACCGTTCATTTTGCGAAGCTAAAATACCGATTGGGATACCTACAATGATTGAAATAATAACAGATGTAAGTACAAGAGCTAATGTTTGCATTGTTTGTGCCCAGTAGTTAATATTTAAAATAAACAATAACCCGATCAGTGTAAAAATGACTAAAGATACTTTTCTTGTTGTGTACCAAATGAGGAAACAAAGGATGATAATCATCAATATGGCTGGTATTATTGTTAAAAAATTAGTGAGTAAATCAACGAATCCGCCGATAATATAAGAGAACCCTCGGAATAAGCCTTCAAAGTGCTCATATAAACTTGCAACAAATGAGTCGACCCATTCCCCTAAAGGAATACGTGGTATACTATTCATCGTCTTTCACCTCTTCCTCAATATTACCTGCAAGAGCTTGAATGACACTTTCACGTTTAATAATTCCTCTTAGCCTTTTCTTCTCATCGATTACTGGTAACGGATATTTCATCTCCGCCATTTTCGCATACGTTTCTTCAAGTAAAGTATCTAAATACACATGCGGAATATCGGTAAGTAATAAATCAGCAATTGGCCACTGTTTTTGAACTGCTTTACTTGCATCATCCGCAGTTAATATACCTAAAAATTCATACTTTTTGTTTACAACATATACAGTAGAAACTCCGGCATTCCTCATAATTTGAAGTGCTACACGTGGTCCACGATCAATTAATAATGTCTCCGGTCGTTTTAATATAGATTCCGCTGTAATTACTTTTCCTAAATTCACATCCGCCACGAATTTCTCTACAAATTCATTGGCAGGGCTCATCATAATTTCTTCCGGTGTTCCAATTTGGACAACCTCTCCATCCTTCATTAACGCAATTCGATCACCAATTCGAAGGGCTTCATCTAAATCATGCGTAATAAAAATAATTGTTTTTTCCATTTTGTCTTGTAATTCTAATAGCTCATCTTGCATTTCTTTTCGAATAAGTGGATCTAACGCACTAAATGACTCATCCATAAGTAAAACATCCGGATCATTCGTAAGCGCTCTTGCAATGCCAACACGCTGCTGCATACCACCACTAAGTTGACTTGGATAATTATCTTTATGATGGTCTAGGCCAACTAATTTCAAAGACTCTAACGCCTTTCTCTCTCGTTCCTCTACTGGTACTCCTTGTATTTCTAATCCGTATGCCACGTTTTGCAAAACAGTACGATGCGGGAATAGAGCGAATTTCTGAAAGACCATGCTCATCTTCGTTCTTCTCACTCTTCGTAACTCTTCTTTTCCCATCGTTGCGATGTCTTCACCATCTATGTATATATGCCCCGCTGTTGGTCTAATTAATTGGTTTAACATACGAACTAACGTAGATTTCCCACTACCAGACAAACCCATAATTACAAAAATTTCTCCAGTATATACTTCAAACGTTGCCTTTTTCACACCAACGTTCATTCCTGTCTCTTTCAAAATTTCTGATTTACTTTTTCCCTCTTTTAATAAGGAAAGGGCTCTTTGCGGGTGTTTCCCAAATACTTTTGTTACGTTTTCAACACGCACCTTTGTATTATCCATGTCACTACTCCTTTTCTACCCATCTATTCACATAGTGTTGCGATTTTACAAAGAAATATTACATAAAAATGACATTCATAAGATTTCTTTAAAATTCTCGTTTCCGTTCATAATAAGAATGCTTACTTATACATTTATTTAAAAAGGCAAACGTTTCTTAGGAGGTTTTCAATGCGAAAGAAAATATGGCTTATATGCCTTGCATTATTTATTACTATGATTTTCACTTCATGTAATGCAACAAATGCAAATTCGAAAGGGAAAATTAAACTTGGTGTAACAAGTTGGAAAGAAAACATTGCAACTGCGAACATGTGGAAAGTTCTATTAGAACAAAAAGGCTATAAAGTTGAGCTCATGTATTTAGAAAAAGCGGCAATTTGGACTGGTGTCGCTCGCGGTGATGTTGATGCTAATTTAGAAGTATGGCTACCCGTTACGGATAAACCGCTAAACAATCGTTATAAAGATGATATTGTCTTAAAATCAAAATGGTATGAAGGTACCGGACTTGGTCTTGTCGTACCATCTTATATGAAAAACATAAACAGTATCGAGGATTTAAATGCTCATAAAGATGAACTAGATAACAAAATTGTCGGTATAGAACCCGGTAGTAGTCTTATGAATTTAACGAATAAAGCAATGAAGGAATATGATATAAAACTAAAACTTGTCCAATCTTCTGAAGCTGCGATGATGAGTGAATTAAAGAAAGCATATACGAAAAAGAAACCAATCGCTGTTACGCTTTGGAATCCGCATTGGGGCTTTTCAGAATTTGACTTAAAATACTTAAAAGACCCTAAGAAAGTATATGGTGAAAAAGATGACATTTATTACTCTGTTCGTAAAGGTTTCGAAAAAGATCATCCGGATATCATAAAATACTTTGACAAATGGAAAATGAACGATGAACAGCTTGGTACATTAATGGTCGAGTTAAATAAAACGAAAGATCCCGAAGAAGCGGCGCGAAAATGGATTAAGAAGAATCAAGTGCTAGTTAATGAATGGGTAAAAGATTAATAAAAACAGGCTAGAGGATTCGCATATCCTCTAGCCTGTTTTTATCTTATTTTTTCGTAACAACACCATCTACAATCCCATATGCCTTCGCTTCTTCTGCGGTCATAAAATAATCTCTTTCTGTATCATGTGCTACCCTTTCAATCGGTTGCCCTGTTTTTTCTGCAATCATTTTATTAATATCATGCTTTAATTTTAAAATTCTTTTTGCTGTTATTTCAATTTCTGTTGCTTGCCCTTGTGCGCCACCTAGCGGCTGATGAATCATAATTTCACTATTTGGGAGTGCAAATCGTTTTCCTTTTGCACCTGATAATAGTAACAATGCACCAAATGATGCTGCAAAGCCCATGCATAGCGTTTGTACATCAGGTTTGATTAAATTCATTGTATCTAATATAGCAAATCCCGCTGTCGTTGATCCGCCGGGGCTATTAATGTATAAAAATATATCTTTCTCTGCATCTTCTGCTTCTAAAAATAATAATTGAGCTACGACACTACTTGCTACTTGATCATTTATTTCTGAACCGATAATAATAATACGGTCTTTCAATAACCTTGAATATATATCATAGGAACGTTCTCCTAATTTCGTTTGTTCCACTACATATGGAATTGCATTCATTTTATATCCCTCCAATAATTGTTATGCTGCTAAAAGCATACAACTGTATGAAGAAGGGTTTTTCGCATTAAATAATAAGACTGGCTGTTTAGATGGTAACTTAGTAAAATCTATTGTCGGAAGAAGCTTTGTTAATAATTCCGGTCTCTCCTCTCGAATAGACGTTACTACAACTTCCATATCATCTGTGAATTCAACGATCTCAATCCCTTCTTCACTTACAGTTTTCAGCCTATTTCTACTACGAAACAAAGAAGCTTTTACTGCCCCTTCCGATACGGAACATACTTTAGCAATATCAGCGATACTATATTGAAAAACATCCTTTAATAATAAAATCGTGGATTGCTGTACATTTAATGAAGATAATACTTTCCCTACCATTTCATGCAAATCTGCAATATTCTCTTGTGGTTCTTCAAAAGTGATTTGTTCTCTTATTTTTTCATGAACAGACTTAGACTTCATCTGATCTAACCAACGATTTCTTGCTATTTTATAGACGAGTGTCATACAAATATCTTTATTTCTATATTTTTGAAGTACTTTACACACTGTTTCTTGGGCAAGATCTTCCCCATCCCATTTGTTTTTCGTTAAAAAAGTACAGTATCTTTTTAACTCTCCATATTGCTCAATTAAAAAGTTTATATTTGAATGATTCATATCGATATGATTTTTTAAAATATGAGTTACTTTTGTGCACAAAATAACCACTCCTTTTCAGCGCTTACTTAATAAACGATTCAACATTAAAAAAAGTTACGGGGATATAAAAAAATTATGTTTATGTTCAATAATTCGCGGTCATAAATATGTTATGTACAATTTTACGTGAGGAGGAACAAATTTGCCAAAATTAACAATTGAAGGTACGGGAACTTTTGATGTAAAAGAAGGCACAAAATTAGTATTAGCGATTGAAGACAACGGTGTAAACATACTCCATCGTTGTGGCGGAAAAGCACGTTGCACAACTTGTAGAGTAGAAATTATAGCGGGTGATTTTTGTGAAGCGAGTGCGAATGAAAAAAATGCGATGACGGAAAAAGGGATTGAGGATCATTTACGATTATCTTGTCAAATGCATGTACATAAGGATATAGTCGTTCGTCCGGTACTTACAGTTGAAAATTCAGGTCTTGATGCTGGGCCGCGTCCGGCGGAGTAAAGCGATGAATTTAAAACAGCTCGCTGGTGAATATGCTGCTAACTTTGTAAAAGATGGCATGAAGATTGGGCTTGGTACAGGTTCTACTGTATATTGGACAATACAAAAATTAGGTGAGCGTGTAAAAGAAGGATTATCATTTCAAGCTGTACCGACATCAAAAGAAACTGAAACATTAGCACATCAACTAAATATCCCTCTAATTTCGTTAAACGACGTACAAAATCTTGATCTTACAATTGATGGAGCGGATGAAATTGATTCAAATTTACAACTTATAAAAGGAGGCGGTGGCGCATTACTTCGCGAAAAAATCGTTGCCTCTTCCTCTAAAGAACTACTTATCATTGCTGATGAATCGAAACTTGTAACGCATTTAGGTACTTTCCCATTACCTGTTGAAATTATACCTTTTTCATGGAAACAAACCGAAAGTAAAATTCAAGCGTTAGGTTGTCAAACAACGTTACGTTTAAAAAATAATGAAACGTTTATTACCGATAACCATAACATAATTATTGATTGTGTATTTCCTCATAGCATAACTAATCCTGCCAATTTACACACGCAATTAAAAATGATTACTGGTGTAGTTGAAACAGGATTGTTTGTTAATATGACTAGTAAGGTGATAATTGGAACAAAAAACGGGATACAGGAATTATAATGAATGCTGACTGTTACAGTCAGCTTTTTATATTTTCTCTTTATTACGTATCATTATGATATACTATGAAAACAAAAGCACATTACACTAGAAAGGGCTGAACAAATTGTACTCCAAACTCATAACAGAACTTACAGATTTAGAAACTGCCTTCTACATTCGAAAAGAAGTATTTGTAAAAGAACAAAATGTCCCTCTTGAAGATGAATTCGATACATTCGATGAAATCGGTGAGAAGTGTAAACATATTTTAGTTTATTATAATGAGCTTCCTGTTGGTACAGGGCGCATACGATTTGTTGATGGAACTGGAAAATTAGAACGTATTTGTATTTTAAAAGACTATCGTAAATACGGATTAGGAAAAGTAATTATTCAAGCGTTAGAAGAAATTGCTCGTGAAAAAGAAAATGCAAAAGTAAAACTACACGGCCAAACACAAGCTGAAGGATTTTATAAAAAATTAGGTTATCAAACTTCTTCTGATGTATTTATGGAAGACGGTATTCCGCATATACTTATGACAAAAATGTTATCATAATAAAAAGGGTAGTATATGAAACTACTTTACGTATTCATATACTACCCTTTTTTATTAATAGAAAAATGAATTCTCAAGATGTCCTTTTGCATCAAAGCCCATTATCTCTTAGTTCATACCTTAGTAAAGCTTATACTGTTTTCCATAATGATAAGGCATAAATCCAGTTTGGATCCCCATTTCCTTTATAACTCTGAACTGCTTCATATACTTTTCCCTCGTATAGAACTCTATCTCCCTTTTCATATGCTTTCGTTGCATCCCATTCTTCGTATGAAGCGCTTTCAGTTTTTGTAGTAATTGTGAATATATCACTCTGTACAGATTCATTTCCAGCTTTATCAACAGCTTTCACTACATATTTATAAGTAGTATTAGAGAGTAAATTTTTATCCATATAAGAAGTTGTATTAGATGTTGCAATTTTTTTCATTGCACCTTCTGTTTCTCTATAAATATCATAATGGTCTACACCAATATTATCGTCAGATGGACTCCACATTAAATCCACACTTGACGCTGTCGTTCCCATACTATGTAATCCTTTTGGTTGTGTTGGTGCTTCTGTATCAGGAGCCTCAACTGCCGTTTTTACTGTAAGCTTTGCACTTTCTTTCGAAGCATTTCCAGCCGCGTCAATCGCTTTTACAGTATAAGAATATTCCGTGCTTGGTTGTAATTTTTTATCAATATAATGAGTGCCCGGTACTGTGTCAATCATCTCTCCGTTACGGAAGATTTGATATCCTTTTACCCCTACATTATCCGTAGAAGCGGTCCATGCTAGTTCAATACTATGCGCTGTTACTTTTTGGGCCTGAATTCCATTTGGAATACTTGGAGCCTCTGTATCTGGTTTTACGTTATTGATGAGATTAACATCAATAACATTATAGAATGCATTTGCTGTATCGGCTACATCCCATACTGCTAAAATCACATGATATCCACTACGATCAGTAGGTACATTGATTTTGTGAGTTAAATGATTTGAGGCTGCAGACCCATCATGTTGTACAGTTCCAATTGGTTCAAAATCTGCTCTTGTGAGCGCCTTATTTGGGTTCCATCCTTTTTTTGTAATATAGTAATGCCATTTGCTCGTTAAATGAGGCGCTGTATACTTCCAAGTAAATGTATTTTCTCCACCAGTGATTGTATTTTTAAACCAACGATCTGCTGTTTGTTGATCTAACACACCACCAAATTTACCACCTGCAGAAGCGATTTGTCCATCAACTGGGCCACCTTGTGGGAAGCCTTTTGGAGCTTCTAAACTTTGTGGTTCATACATAACACTTCCGCAATTTACATTTAGTGCACCATAGGTTGGACTACATAAAGCAGATCGGCTGCCAGGTTTTTCAACAAAACCGTGCGCGTATGCGTTTTGAGGAATAAGTGTCGTGCCAATAATTCCAGCTGTTAATGCAACAGCTCCTAGACTTTTTTTGTTCATTTTCATGTTTTGTAGTTGTTTTAAAAATCGATTCTTCATATTCCTGTCCCCTTCTTGTTATACTTCGTAGTGTAATGTGGGCTTTGATGTAAAAGAATAACAAAGGAGAATCTTGTATCGATGTATGTGTTAGTTATACATACACCGCAGTGAAAATATATTCATTAAGTGAAATATTTCACTTAATGAATATATCATGACATAAAAATTAACAAAGTATGTGCAGAAGTTGTGCAGGAACTATGAAATCATTAGTAACACGTAAAACTATCGGCTGAATTTGTAAAACAGAATATTTAACCTTTCAATAAAATTGATTCTTTGCAACATATAATAGAAAAGTGTCTATATCATTTCATATAGACACTCTTCTCATGTATAATCTTTCATTTATCACTGACCTATATATGTAAAAATCGCATCAACAGCTTCCTTATAGCCACCAGATTTTTGGAAAGACTTCTTCAAATACAATGTAGCTTCTTTATAGGATGGATTATTTAATACAAGTTCTACACTTTCACGTAGTTGTTCCACAGTTAATTCTTTCATAGATAACTTAATCCCAGCTCCTAGATTCTCTACTTGCTTTGCGATTACTGGCTGATCTGCACTTTGCGGAATTACAATGAGTGGAATCCCGTTATTTAATCCTTCATGTGTACTGTTCATTCCGCCATGTGTAATAAACAACTTTGTATATGCAAGTAGTTTAGTTTGTGGTACATAGCTTTTCACAATGAAGTTTTTAGGAATAGTACCTAAATCACTTATTTTCGTTTTATTACCAATAGACATCACAATAGTATGCTCACTATTTTCAAACGTCTTCATACAGAGTTTATAAAAATCAAGCGCTTCATTAAAAACAGTGCCTAGAGAAATATAAATTGGGCTTTTTTCTTCAATTGAAGTAAAATCAAAGTCTTCATTTTTTACTTGTGAAGAAATAGATGGGCCTACAAATTTATATGTTTCATCAAACGTATCACCAAAAGGTTGAAATTCTTTAATCGTATACACAATAGTGAGTGATGCTGGATTACAAAAAACTTCATACGGTGAGTTTATTTCTACATTATATTTTTCTGCAATTCCTTTTGTTAAGTTTTGAAAATCTTTATGTATTCTATCCTGAATTTCCAGCGGGATATTTTTAGAAAGGTGGTCTAACATTTGTTTAAATGATCTTTCATCCTGCGCAAAAGATGTGCAGGAATTTATGGCAGGAAGATTGAGAATTTGAGCAATTATTTGCCCGCAACCAAACATCGAATCATGAATCATATAATCAAAATGTTCTCCCTCAATTTGTTCAAGAACACTTGGTATAATAATATCTGCTGTATGTAGAAGGCCGTTTATTCTTTCCTGCAAATAATTTCGGCCACCGGAAAGAAAAGCTTTTATAAACCTTTGGTCGTCAATTGTTCTTACAATAGCCCCTGTTTTTTCAATACGTTCTCTGAATGCTTCTATTGAAAAATAAACTACCTCTTCCCCGCGCGAAACTAATTCTTCTACAACTTGCAACGTTGGATTTATATGTCCTTCTGATCCAGTATTAATGAATAAAACACGTGCCACTTTAAACACTCCTTAAGTCAAATCTTTTCTATCATATTAAAAATATGGATACTCTCCAAAATCTTTGTTTTATACTATTCTTTTATTAAATTGACCTTGCAAGCCTAAAACCAAGATCATCTATATGAAATGTAGGATGGCTACGTCGGCGACAAGTCGCGCCACAGCCTCTAGCTTCTTCAGCCCAACTGCCAC
This sequence comes from Bacillus sp. LSHTCR4, assembly GCF_057197025.1. Lineage (NCBI taxonomy): Bacteria > Bacillati > Bacillota > Bacilli > Caryophanales > Bacillaceae > Bacillus > Bacillus sp. LSHTCR4. The sequence goes on from NZ_JBXUNO010000001.1 coordinate 1,750,842, forward strand.
CTCGAAAAATCCGGTATGATCCATACACCTTTTCATCATACAAATCATAGCACCATTCCCAAACGTTCCCTAACATATCATAAAGTCCCCATGCATTCGGCTCTTTTTTACCAACGTCTTGAATTTGTCCGTTTGAATTTTCATTATACCATGCTATTTTCTGAAGTTCTCCATATGTATATCCTGGCGCACCTGCTTTACATGCGTATTGCCACTCTGCCTCAGACGGTAATCGATAGCCATTTGAATGTAAGTTACAACTAACCTTTTTCCCATCATCTTGTATAGAATAAAACTCTGTAAGCCCTGCTGTTTTAGAGAGTGAATTACAAAAAGTAATTGCATCATGCCATGAAATATTTACAACTGGCTTATTGCTATTTTTATAATCATTACATGTACTATTTATAATAGCATCATATAATTCCATCGTTACAACATACTTTGCAAGAAGAAATGGTTTGATTTGCACTTGCCATTCTTTCTTTATTCGATCATCTCTTAATACTACTTCTCCTTTTGGAATATTGACCATTAATGAATCGATCCTTTGAATTAAATCGTTATTCATTTACTATTCCTCCAAGCATTATTTTTACATAGGTTCCTATTACAAAATACAATTTTCAGGAATGTTTAAATACATCATAGTAAAAAAAGATTAGTTTTATTAAACTAATCTTTAATATCCACAAAGAAGTGTTGTGTCACATGCTATTATATGCGTTCTAAAAACTTCCGAACCTCACTTGAAGATTTTAAAACAATAACCTTTTTCTCTTCTGGCAATTGCTCTAACTCTTTTATAATTGTAGGTCGTTTAACATTAGGATATTCCCATATCCATTTAAAAAATTGCAAATCAAATCTTTCTTCACATCCCGCGCCCATATCCGGTCTTGTTTTATTCCGATATTGTACAACTCTTTTAAAAGCACGATAAACACATATCGTTCTATGAATATCAAGAAAGATAATTGTATCAGCTGCGTTCATTCTTATGTCCATTGTCCCACCATAATTCCCATCAATAATCCACTCATCTTCTTTAACTAATTCATTCTGAACTGTTCTTTGCTCTTCTTTCGGTACCCCTTCCCAATTCGGTTTCCAAAATAGTGCATCAAGATGATGTACTTTAATATTTAGTTTATTTCCTAGCTGTTTTGCCAATGTAGATTTCCCTGAACCACCAGAACCTATTAATATTATTTTTCTCATATTTGCACACTCCTTTCTATTAATTCTTCAATAGTTTGTTTATTAGCAAAAATCCAGAAAAACATCCTTTCATTTAACTTTAATAAATCTTTTAACTGAACAAAATAAGTAATAAAGATAACTTGAATTGAAAGCATGACATACCAAATAGATTGTAGTTCTTCTTTCATTAAAATGTTTTGCTTATTATATCCTTCAAAGATTTTGCTGATGATATGTTGCCACTTTCCTCTTAATTCTTCATCGTTATATAACTCACTCAAAATACTCGTACAACAATAGCATAAATCAAATACTCTAACATTCCTTTCTAAAAGTTCAAAATCTATAAATCCTTGAAATTTATTATCTTTAAAGATTACATTCGATAAGTGCATATCGCGATGAATGATTTGTTTTCGTAATGGGTGAACCTTTTCCTTAAAATCTGTATGTATTTGATTCATTTTTCGAATTACATCCTGATGAACATACTCGTTCTTTTCTAAAGTAGGTAAAGCCCATCCGTATACTACTTTATACAAATCTCTTTTTACTAACTCTTTATTATTATTCACCGAATTAAGTGCTTGATGTAGATTAGCTATTTCTTCTCCAATTGTACTTCCTAGCTCTTTCAGATTTTCTGTATCTTTTATTTCAAGTACACTTCCAGCAACATATTCGTACAAACAATAATACTTCTCTTTATAAAATACATACTTTTCACTATTAATCGTTTCCACTAACTTTTGTACTTTAACCCCCTTTTCAAATCTCTTATTTCTTCCGTAACATAAATTCACAAAACATTCCAATCCCAACACCAATTGTGTAAGCCACCAAATCACTCCACAAAAATCCATAACCTAATACGAGTCCACCTAAAGTCGTTGCACGAACGTTATCTATCCATTCAGCATGGTATAATTGGCTCACTTCAATCCCGTAACAAAACATTAAGCTAATAAAAGCCAATTTCTTCGTTTCTATTTTAGGAAATAAAAATCCAAATCCAATGAAAATCATTAACGCCCATAAAGCATCACCTAAATAATCATTTAATAGAGCTGGCAGCGCAAAAGCAAATTTTCTTGAACTAAGCCCTAAAATAATAACAAGGATTGTAAACATTGCGTATAGTAATCTATTTCGTTTCGTATTCATTTCAAAACTCCTAATTCATCATTTATAACTGCAAAATAGCTAGTAAAATATAATCATTTTACTAGCTATTTATTAACTGCTTTAACAATAAGAAAATGTGGATTTGTATTTAAATAGTAATAAGATTTTTCATTTACTTCTTTCATCTTTTCAACTGGCCTTGGTTCGACCATTTTTTCTAACATAAAATAATTTGTTGTTTCATTAATAATGTCTTGAAGTGACCTTCTAAAAAATTCAACTTCAATTGTAATATTTGGTTTAACCCAAGTATCTACTAATAATTGTTTTTCGAAATAATTTTTACAAGTAAACTTTGTAAAGTCCATAAAAGGATGATGAATGGAGTATATAAATTCTCCACCTGGCTTCAGTACTCGACGAAACTCCTGAAATACTTGATTCCAATTTTCTAAGTAATGAAGAGTTAACGAACTTACAATTACATCAAAAGTATGATCTTCAAACGGTAATACTTCTTGCAAGTCATGACAAAGAAACGTTGCTTTATCCCCCATACTTTCCTTTGCAGCTTTTACCATTTCATAACTTACGTCAATTGCAGTAACATTTGCTCCTCTTTCTACAAATTGAGAAGTATACCATCCAGCTGCACATCCGGCATCTAGTATACTCTTCCCTTCTAATTTCTTTGGAACCATCTCCATCATCGCTGGTCTTTCATAATAGCTGTTATATGGATTTGCCACATCTAGATTTTCTTTATATGTACTCGCTAATTTATCATATGTATCTTTGATCGTGTCTTTCAATACATCCACCCCTTATACATATTAATCTAATAACTCTTGCTGCTTTCTCTTTGAAAATGATTGTAGAACTAAATCATACGACCAATCAATCATCTTATTAATTTGTACCTGTTCTACATCTTTATGTATATACACCGTATTCCAATGTTTTTTATTCATATGATACCCCGGAATGATTGTTTCTGGATACTCTTCTCTTAATCTTAGCGCAAGTTCTGGATCACATTTTAATGTAATTGTCGCTTTTTCGCCTTCTTCATGGTTCAATATCGCAAATATTTTATTATTTAGCCTCATACATGTTGCATTCCAACCATCAGGAGAATCTTCTGTCGCTTTTCTTTTCGATACACAATATGCTCTTGTTGCCTTCATTCTCATTCACACCTCATATTTCTTTTACTATTTGATTACGATGCATCACAATTTGTTTCGTCGCTTGAAATTGTTTTTGACCATAAAACTTTATAAGCTTCTCTCCACAAAATAAGCTCACAATATCGATATGAGATATTTCTTCAAGCAACATTGTAAGCATCTTCTCTCCAATGCCTTTATTCCTTACCCTCTCATGCACAACAACATCTTCTATGTATGCTCGGAAGACACCATCTGAAACAACTCTAGCAAACCCAATTAACTCATTTTCTTCCCATACACCAATCGCTATACTGTTCTTTAACATTTTATCAATATCGATTTCTTTTCTTTCTGGCCACCAACCGACAGAATTGTAAAGCATCTTTATTTTTCCAGCGCATATTGGTTGATCATGTTGTAATTTATAAGTGTACATTTTCTTTCTCCCATTAAATAGAATATATATTATTATAATTAATTTTACGAATAACCCACTTTAGTATAAGCAAGTTCGCTTGCATACTTGTTTGCACTTCTCATTACGTAACTACAATGAAATATCAGCGAATCCCTCAATACGTCTACAAAATGCAGTTTCTCCTCATATGTATTTTCCCTTACGTTCTTTCCTTCACTATAGTTCTGTAGTACAATCTGTTACCAAACCTTCATAAGATTAATTTATAATATAGATTTTACAATTGCAATATATATAGTTCCTAGCTCTATTTCATCACTATGTTTAGATTTGATGAATTCGTAAATACACACACTTACTAATAAGATATTTAACTATTAAACTTTGAATTACTTGTAAGAAATGGTAAAGTTAATAAGATAAAAAATACATTAAGTGAGGCGATTTTTTGAAAAAGTTTAGTTTATTACTAACAACATTTGTCATGATTTTAACATTGTTCATTCCAAATCTTACAAGTGCTAAATCTTTCCCTGATGTCCAATCTAATCATTGGGCAATTAAAGAAATTAACTATTTATCGGATAAAGGGATCATTAAAGGTACGCCAGAAGGAACTTTTAAACCAAGCGATGATGTAACTCGTGGACAAATGGCCTTAATGCTAGATTTATCATTAAAATTAGAAAAACCATCTAGCTATAATCATATTTTTTCCGATGTAGCCAAAGGTATCTATTATTATGATTCTGTACATAAGTTAGCACATAATAACATTGTACAACGTGAAACGAATTATTTCCCTGATCGCTCATTAACTCGTGCAGAAATGGCAAAGGTTTTAGTTAAAACTTTTGATTTAAAACCTACAGGTGCCGACGTCAATTTCCCCGATGTTCCATCTACTCATTGGGGTTACAATTATGTCAAAATTTTAGCTCAAAATAATATTACCACTGGATTGCCTGATGGTACATTTGGTCCAGGTGTAAAAGTAACTCGTGAGCAATTCGCTGCATTCTTGGCTCGTGTATTAGAACCAAATTTTCGTCCTGCTCTTCCTAAGCCTAAAGGAGAGTTAGAAGTTCATTATATTGATGTAGGACAAGGTGATGCTACTTTTATTAAATCGCCAAGTGGAGAAACGATTCTTATTGACGGTGGTAACAACGGAAAAGGTAAAGTAGTAGCAGATTATTTAAAAGGATTAGGATTCCAAACTATTGATTATATGATCGCCACTCATCCTGATGCTGATCATGTAGGCGGATTAGATGAAGTCTTATATTCTATGAATGTAAAAAACGTTTACGCACCTAAAGTAAGTCATACGACACAAACGTTTAAAGACTTTTTAACTGCAGTAGCTAACAAGGGGTTAACTATTAAAGAAACGAAGTCTGGAGTAACTTTACCAATCAATGGTTTAAACTCACAATTTTTAGCTCCTGTTAAAGAATACGGTAACGATCTAAACGAGTGGAGTGCTGTATTAAAAGTAACACATGGCAGCAAATCTTTCTTATTTACTGGTGATGCTGAATCTAAAAGTGAAAAAGATATGGTTGCAACGTACGGTTCCGGCCTAAAATCCGATGTATTAAAACCTGGCCACCATGGAAGTAAGACATCTTCTTCTCAGCCATTTTTAGATGCAGTGAAACCAAGTATCGCTGTGATCAGTGCAGGTACAGGTAACCGATATGGCCATCCTACACAGGAAACTTTAGCAAAGTTAAATGCAATGTCTGTTAAAGTATATAGAACTGATTTAAATGGAACTGTAATTATTACGAGTGATGGTTCTAACATTTCTGTAAGAACGGAGAGATAATTATGAAAAGAGGTATTATTGACCGTTTTGAGGGCGAACTAGCAGTTATTGAAGTGAATAACGTAACAATGGATGTACCTAAATCCAAACTCCCTCCCACTGCAAAAGAGGGGGATGTTCTTATAATTGAGGGTGATACGTATACAATTGATAAGGACGAAACGGATAAAAGAAGACGTGAAATACAAGATTTAATGAATAAGCTATTTGAATAGTAAAAAAGAGCCTTCCAAAACCGGAAGGCTCTTTTTTTTGTACAAATAGTAGCTAGTTATTTTTTATTATTTAACTTCATACCACCATCCTTTTCGATCAAGCCAGCTTTTCATTGCGTTTAATTGCGTATCACTAGTGGGTTCAGTAACAAAATATGTTAAACCATCCGATTGTAAAATGAAGGTAGCAGTCATTTTTAAAGAAGTTAACGCTCCCATAACATCTGGAGTTTCATAAGGTGAAAAAGCTCCAGATTGGATAATATTTTGTTTAGGAACTTGTGCTTGTATGTTTTCTTGTTTTAGTACTGATTCAGTAAACCAAGAAAGTGGTTTATTTCCTATCAATTGGTTTAAATCACATTTACCGATACCCGGTACATTACCTGTCTCGGTGTATTGCCAAATATCACAAGGATATACTGGTTTATTACCGCCATACCTAGGAATCCATACAAAATCACTTTTTACGTTCGCCATACCGAAAGGCTCATATACATGATGCCCAACATATAAGCCAACTTTCTTAGCACCTAATCGGCGTAACTCATCGATAAAAGCTTGTGTACCAGCTCTCATATCATCCATTGTTTTCACTTCTACATCAGCAGCCCAAACGGTAGCACTCTTATCACCACGATTCCAAAAATCTTGTGCCTCCTTCTTCGCATCATCAATTGAAATAAAGCGGCAGAATGCATAGTTACCGAACGGAATATTTCTTGTTTTCATTGCTTGAACATAACTTTTATATAAAGGATCTACATAATTTGAACCATCCTGTACCCTAGCGATTACGAAATCTAATTGTGGAGCTGCTACATCCCAGTTAATGTTACCGTTCCATTTTGAAATATCTACAATGTAACCCATTACTTTACACCTCCTATAACATTATTATATTCAGAGCTCGTCTTATTGCTCTTCCCTTTAAAAAATTCAATACTGTTTGTTAGTGCACATAGTAAATAAGTTACTACCTTCTACAAAGACAGTAACTTATTTATATAACAAAAGAAAATTATTATAATACAAATCGAACTATTTGTTCCCATAATTGCATCAGATTCATTAGTTTCTATAAACTAAAAAGAGCATCACCTTGTTGGCGATGCTTTTAAAATCCACTTTTCTTGTAGAACACGGATACTATAACCTCTTCTCTAAAAAGTGTTGACTATGTCCTTTAGGATGATCTTCAACAACACCATATTCTCGGTAGCCGTGCTTTTTATAAAATTCTGGTGCTTGAAAACTAAATGAATCTAATAATATTAATCTACAACCTTTTTCCTTCGCAATGTCTTCAATTTTATGTAATAATTGACTACCATACCCATCATAACGAACTGATTCATCAACCCATAAAAAATCTATATGAAGATGATAAAAATACATCGTACCTGTTACGCCGCCAAAGATTTTCCCAGCCTCATCCTTCACAACAAAACTTACTTGTTCCATCGGCTGTTTTACTTCATCTGTTAAAATAGACATGTTATATTGAATGACTTTATTTTTTATGTATTCTCCTTCAGCGCGAGTACCATTCTTTATGTGTTTCATATATTCCTTCCTTTCAACTTAGTAAGTTACCTTTCATTTTTACTTTTCCTCTTTAAAATACTAATAAATACGAATCCACCATATGTAACAAAGCATGAAAAACTAATTATCCCTGGTACAGAGACATAGCCTATTCTTATATAACTTATAACTGCAAAAGAAGCAATAGATAGTAAAATAGATGGCCAAAATAGAAGTGCTGTTTTACTTCGTCTCATTTTTGTTGCACTTTCTTTCTCTTTAGAAATACGTGTACCCAAAAGTAATACAATACAAATAAGGATCGCTGCAAAGTAAATTGTATATAACGAAAAAGTATGATCGTAAATCGCGATTCCAACTTCCAAAGCGATGATTGTTACTATTAATATAATGATTGTTGATGTCTTTAAGTTTCTTTTCAATTACTCACTCCTAGCATAACTTTGACTATATTCTTTGTATATGTACTTCAAAGCTACCGCAAAAGCTTCATCTACCTCTTTATTTTCACGTCGATTAGGTAAATCTTTTCCTCCAATAACATAAAGAAACGGGAATTCGTTAAATATTCCTATTATACCAATATTTATAGTAGCTGAAGATAGTCCACCTGTCATATGAGCTAAGTGATATGAATGTATTCCTTCATATTCACCTTGCTGCCTTACCATGCCGCTAATAATTGGTTCCCATAATTCTGCTTCTGATTTATAACCTTGAAAAATATGTACTAAAAGTGAAAGAACTTCATTTAATTCTCCAACATTTTTCTCATCTCTAGCGTCCTTTCGTATTTGAATTTTTGAAAAGTACGTTTGGGCATACGTTTTCACAGCATCCCATCCACCACAGTACATTACAACTGATTGTGCAACGTAACTATCATGACATGCTATCATTACTTCTACTGCTTTACTAAGTGTTAAAGTTCTTCTTCCTTGTAAATGTGGATATAACTGCGCACTATCTTCATTGGGATTAAATTTAACATGCTGAAGTATATCATTCCAATTACATTTATTTTCCTTCACCATTTGCGCAACTACAAATCCGATTACTACTTTTGTTGCCGATGCTAACGGAATATTTAATTCACTATTATATGAAGCAACTATACGGTTGCTTTTTGTAGAATAAATAGCTATCCCAACATGATTAGATTGTATCTCTTTCATTTTTCGAATGACAGTTTCCATTTTCATTCCTCATTTCATATCGTTTTATCACCTTCAATAATTCAATATAGAATGTAAAAACCCTTTTTAGCAGATTAAATCGGTTATTACATTAAGAAAAAGATAGCATGAAATTTCTCCATGCTACCTTTCTAAAATAAATACTAGGCAAAATACAATTATCTATTCTTCCGTGGGCGCTTTAGGACCGCTAAGCTCCAATTGATAAAAAACTAAATCTAGCCATTTATTAAACTTATAACCTGCTTTTTTAATCGTCCCAGCATGAACAAATCCATAGTTTTCATGTAAAGAAATACTTTTCTCATTTTCTGCATCAATTCCAGCAATTAAAGTCCTATATTCTCTTTCTTTTGCAATTGTAATCAATGCTCTCATCAAAGAAGTTCCAATCCCACTTTTTCTATATTTCTTATCAACATACACGGAATGCTCAATTGAATATTTGTAGGCAGGCCAAGCTCTAAACGGACCGAATGTCGCAAATCCTACTACTTTATTATCTAGTTCGTATACAAAAATCGGATAACCATCAGCTTTTTTCTGTTCATACCAATCTATTCTATTTTCAAGGGTTACAGATTTATATGCATATACAGCCGTTGTATTCAGTATCGCATCATTATAAATATCTAAAATGTATATTACATCTTTTTCCGTTGCTTCCCTTATCATCGTTTTCTTCCTTTCATATACGTTCTCTTTTTAACTACCAATTTGTTACACGAATACTAGCTTTTCGAAAGCCATCATAAATGTTTAATACAGCAGATAAAACGTAAATGAGAATACCCCCACCAATTAGCCACTTTTTAAGTTCTTCTGGAGAAATAGTGAACACATTTGCCACAAACGTAATAAATCCATCGGTAAATATGTGGGGATTTACTACAATTATAATGAATACTATCGTTCCAGCTATTTGGAGAATAGTATTCCCGATTGCTAATCTTTTCGTCCATTGTCCCTGTACTAACTTATAAAGAGATATAGCTATTTCCAAAACAATTATCATCACAACGATTGGCCAATACTGAAGTAACACATCTTGATTAAACGTTGGTGCGACAAACTTCAATCCACTTCCCGTACCACTGTATACGCCAACGAGATGATTCGCATAAAAATAAAGTGTCCCCCATATTGCCGTCCACATTAACCCTCCAAAAACTTCAAACTTGGAGATTGCTTTTTTCTTCGGAATATGCGAAATGTTTTTCAAATCATCTGGCGTCCACTTTTTTAAACTTGTCGTCAACGGCTCGGTATCTTTGTTTTTATCCGTTCTTTCTAAAATAGCAAATACGAGTGTTAACCAGAAAAATACATGGAGGGCTACTTCAAAAATTTCTCCAATGCCTTTACCTATTACTTGTAAAATAACATTTAATACTGCTTGATCACCAGTATAACTTAAAAAATTTTCTGCAACCATTGCAATGAGGGCGATAACGGCTGCAATTGGAATGATCATTTTTAATAATGTCGTATATACATCAAAATAGCGCGGTCCAATTAAATGCATCGGTCTATCCAAATATCCATTAGCTAATGAAACCGGACTCCCCAATTTTTCAAGAACTCTTTTTTCATCATCTTCATTATAATCATCAGGCAACATATCCTCAATTGTTGACCGTAGCTCAAGAATAATATCTTCACGATTTTTTTCAGGTAATCTCTTCGCTACTTCCTCGACATAAATATTAATCAAATTCATTCTTGTCCTCCTCCTTTAATAAGTTATAAAGTTCTTTCGAATCCTTTATCCATTCCTTTCTCAACTGCTGGAATATCTCTAATCCGTATTCAGTTAAAACATAATACTTACGAGGTCTGCTCTCTGTTTTATCCCAACTACTCGTCACTAGCTCTTGCTTTTCTAACCGGCGAAGTAGTGGATATAAAGTACTTTGATCGATTACGATTCCTGATTTCTCTAATAATTGGACAAGTGAATATCCATACTGTGGCGTTCTTAATTGGCTTAAAACTGCTAATGTTAATGTACCTCTTCTTAGCTCAGTAATTAATGAATTTAATAAAGTATCCATTCACTCACCTCATTTTCATTACTATATGTCATACAGTATGTGTTTTATACTATGTATCGTACAGTATTAGTGTGATAAAAACAACAATTATTTACCAAAAAACGGATAATAAAAAGCACAAACTATATGATTTGTGCTTTTCTAGCTAAATTATTAGTTTATACCATTCTTATCTTTGTACCTATGGTAAGGTAAACTCTCCGTTTTCTTTAGGTAATGTAACAACATCTACAATCGCATCAACATTAATTACTCCATATACGTGCGGATATTCTTGACCGTTAGAAGCAGATTCATATTTTGTTTCTGCTTTTAACAGAGTTGGATCAATTGTTAGTAATAAAACATCTTCTTCATGAACGAAATGTTTTTGAGCAACGTTTAAAGCTTGTTCTAAAGATGAACAGTGTATAAACCCCTCTTCTTTTAGTGAAACTTCATTAATCTCTCCATTTATCTTTGCGATTTCCCAATTTCTCTTTGTTATTACTTTTGTAATCATTATCATTTCTCCTATTTCTTTATAAAAACAAGAGGCTCTTCTATTCATTATTAGAAAAGCCTCTTGAATTTTTATTTCTTAATTAACGGAGATGCTTCACCACTATGGAAAATCCATAAATAATGAAGTGATCTCGTACATCCGACATATAGTAACTTTGCATCGTGTTTTGTATTTTTGTAATGTTCTTCATCAACATCAATTAGTAGAACAGCGTCAAATTCTAGCCCTTTCGCCAAGTATACAGGTACTACTGAAATACCACCTTCATATTTACTTTGATCTGCTTCAATGACGTTTACAGCTACTCCTGCCTTTGTTAATTTCTCATATATATCGCGACATTCATCGTCTGTTCTTCCTATTACCGCAATTGTTTTCACATCATCATTTTGTAAATGTTTTAACGTCTTCATAATCTCATTAAATTGATCTTCTGCTTGAATTACTTTGACCTCTTCACCACTACGAAAAACTGGTGTCGCAAGCCCTACTGGAATCTCGGCATTTTTAATTATTTCGTTCGCAAATTCAATAATTTCTTTTGTAGAACGATAGCTTCTCGTCAGTTCATAATAGCCTGTTTCTTGGAATACTTCCTTAAAAGCACTCCAATCTTCAATCCCTTGGTAATCATAAATCGCTTGAGATAAATCACCTAATATAGTGAAAGAATTACCTAATGTAATTTCTTTTAATACATAAACTTGGAATGGTGAGAAATCTTGCGCTTCATCAATAACGACGTGATGAAACTTTTGTCCAATTTCAATCCCTGTGATGCGGTGATGTATGTATATTAAAGCGGGTAAATCTTCTACATACACTTCTTTTTTACGACAACTCTTTTCAGTTTCTTTCACAAGTTCTTCAGGTAATACTTCGAGTATTTCTTTACTTTTCAATATTGAACTATATATTGAAAGTGAGCTCATTTTCGGCCAAAACTTCATATAACTGTTCAATCTCTTTGTCGCTTCTTTTTTTAATAATTTCTTCTCGTTTGTTTCTCCATACTTTTTCAGTTCAATTTCAATCCAGCGTTTCATACGGCCAACTAAACGTTCTCTTCTTTTCTTTAATGGATAATGTTTATACTCAACTTGCATCCATTTTTTTATATCTTCCAATGGAATAACAGCGTTATCCCATGCCTCAAAATTACTTGTTGGTACTAGTTCTTTTTCGAATTGAACCATTTGCTCTTCAATAAAGGACTTAAATTCTAGCGTACCTTTCAATTTACCAAGCATAACCTTTCTTTCATCACGATTAATAGAAAAGGCTTCTTTCAATTTTTCATCTGTTTGCTTCAGTTTCACCGAATCATCTAACGTACGTAATGCCCAGTCCGGAAATGTTGTTTGACTAATATTCCCGACACCTAATTCAGGAAGCACACTCGAAATATAGTCTAAAAACAGACTATTCGAAGCGAATACAATCATTCGCTCAGCTTCTAATTGCTCACGATATTCATAAATTAAAAAAGCAAGGCGGTGTAAAGCGATCGTTGTCTTTCCGCTCCCTGCAACCCCTTGAATTAATAATGGCAAGTTTCTTTCCGCACGAATAATATCATTTTGCTCCGATTGAATCGTCGAAACAATATCCTTTAGTTTATTATCTTTATTCTCACCTAATCGATATAGAAGAAAATCATCGGCATGCGAGACATCTTCATTTCCTTTTACATATGTATCAACAACACGTTCTAATTCTCTTTTTCGAATAGAGATATTTCGCTTTAAATAAACATCACCTTCTACTAATCCATCCGGTGATTGGTAAAACGCTAATTCTTCACCGCCGGTAAATGAATAAAACATACTTGCGACAGGTGCCCGCCAATCAATTACAATTGGTTTCATCGTATCTTTATGTGAAACACCTACTTTACCGATATAAATCGGCATAACGTCTTCCTTTCCATCCTCCTGAAAATCTAATCTTCCAAAGTACGGCTCTTGTACACCGATACGTAAGTTTTGCCTATTAGATTCTCTCATACTTTCAAGAATTTGTTCTTTAAAATCATCTCCATAATAAACTGGAATTTTTTCAAGCTGTTCTAATTGATCATCCATCGTACGTAATGTATCTTTCATTTTTTGTAACTCTTCTTCAAAAATGTTGTTCATTTGATGATTCCCTCCTGTCCGTTCTAATTTTTCAGTCGAAATATAATTGTATTAAAAATCCAATTATAAAGTCAAGGACTTAATTTGTTTTTTCTGAAAAAACTTACTTTTCACCTTTCTAATATTGAAATTCAAATGATATTTTTACATGATAAGAATATATAACATCTAGATCATACAACTACACATATAATAAAGTGATTTATACAAAAGCTGCTATTTTCTATTGATTAAAAGGACTTTATACTATCTAACTAAGTTCCCCTTACATACTCTCCAACTTCTTTTCTAATAATCTATTACTTCATTTATAAAATAACCAAGGTCACAAAAGTCAAAAATAAGAGTAAAGGAGTCTATTTAAAATGACTGCTACCAAAAGAAACCCCCTTAAGTTACATTTACTTATTTTTGTGTTCATTGTATTGGCAAGTGGCTGGGTTGGGGTAATTCTAGATTCTTTTCTAACAGATCAGCCTGAAGGAAACTCTTTAGGCATGGGATTATGGCTCATATTACCCTTTCTCGTAAGTATTTTACTTAGAATTATCAGCCGAGATTGGAATGACTTTGGTTTAAAACTAAATTTGAACGGAAACTTTAAATGGTATTTCGTTGCCCTCCTAATTTATCCATTCGTTACAGTAATAACGATAAGCTTAGCACTTATTTTTGGGGTAGCTAACATAACTAGTTTTGAGATGTCCTCGTTATTTTCACTCATACTCATGTCTACTATAGGTAACTTTATTAAAAATATTTTTGAAGAGTTTTCTTGGCGCGGTTATTTAACTCCAAAACTGATTGAACTAAAGTTAAACGATTGGTTTATTTATATTATTTCTGGTTTAGTTTGGGCTCTTTGGCATGCCGCTTATTATTTAGTTTTTTTACCAAATGAATATTTCGAATCTATTTCAAGGTTACATATGCTTTTATCAGGCTGTATACTTATGGTTTCTTGGTCTATTATGTATGTTGAAATATATAGACTTACAAAGTCAGTATGGCCATGCGTTATTATGCATGCAATTGAAGATGCCGTTCCTACTGTTTTAGTTACAATAACAGGGATTATTACACTTACCAACGGCAGTAATTTTTGGTTAAACCCTATTAGCGGAGTCGTTGCTACTATTGTATTTCTTGGAATTGGGATTGTACTAAGAACCATAAGAATAAAAAACGAACGGAAATTAAACACGAAAGACAATCAATTATTCACAATATAAAAGCAAAAAAAGAGTAAGGAGTTAATCCCTACTCTTTTTTACTTTTATTCGATATGATAAACATTCATTTAAAGACGCTTGCTCTTTATACTTTCTCTCTTCAAAGTCATATGCTCCTCCTGGGAAAATCCCAACTATACTGAAACGAGCCTCTGCGCATAAGTTACTAATCTCATCTATCGTATAGCAACGTAAAGATTGTGTCACGATGTCATTTGAAGAATCCGTTTCCCACCAGTGATCCAGCATCCTAGCATTTTCACTATCATATTCATATTTTCGCATTGCAGAATAAATCGGCATTTCTTGTCCATTTGCTTTTTCCCAATATAATGGTTGATAAATATCAATAAGTGCACATCCATCATCTTTCAACCAATTATTGATGCGTTTTAATAAAAATAATTGTTCTTCATCTGTTCCTACACCAAATCCGTCTAAATAAGTAACAACGTCAAACTTTTCTTCAAAGTTAATTTTATAAAAATCAGCGCAATGAACCTCAATGTCATTAGTAGAATGTTCTTTCGCAAACATAGCTAACTCTGGTACAAGCTCAACAGTAGTCATTTTTACATTCAAATTAGACATAGCTCTTGCAAATCCACCATTTCCTGCTCCTAGTTCTAACATCGTTTGAAATGGATATCCCACTTGCTCTTGAATTTCTTCAGCAACTTCCTGTAACCAATTTTCATTATTTATATCATGGCTTAGTAATTCAAATTGTTTTTTATAAAATTCTTTTACATTTAATTCGTTCATTATTATTCTCCTCCTGTACGTTATTTTTCTACTACAGGTGGGAAACTAAATTCCTGACACCCATGAAAAATCATCCTTTCTTTTCTATATTTACAATTTATCAAAATAATAAGAATTTTAAAAGTATAAATAAAAAAATAGATAATGGATGAATCCACTATCTACTCTTTAGTTACTCTTATTTTACTTTTTGGTACTCCACCCAATCTCCAGAATCAATCACTTTCAATATCATCTTTTTATCTTGAGCGATATATACATACGCCTCTATTTCCCTATCAGTAGCATATACTGTTTGCGTGATTCGATCATATAAATCAGTCTCCGCATTACCTGTATATTCTTCTAGTTCATCTAACTTACGCAATATCTCATCATTTACTTCATAAACTTCACCATACACCTTTTCTTCACTCGAATAAGTCATGGCTGGATACCCTTCGTTTGTATCAAATAATTTCCCATACGTCCATGCTTTGTCTGCAATGCATATTGCACCTTGCATATAATGAGCATTCGTTTGCTCTTTTCTTAACGTGCCATACACAAAAACGTAATGCATTAATCCCTATCCCCTTTACATGTCACTACTTTCTAATTTGTAAATAAGCACGAATCATAAAGTAACTCACTTCATTCGGAAGTTGTTCCTTTATAGATTTCAAACCACCATCAGCATTTTGCACAGCAGTTTCAATCAGTTGTTCATATTCTGCAGGAACAAAACTGTTCCAGTCTACTTCCATTCCATCTTCAAAACAACGAATTAAATGATTTTCAATCGTTTGTCTTGATAATCCACGTTCTTTCGCAATTTCATCTAGATCAATGCCTTGTTTATACATTTCATACGTTTCCAAATGAGAATTTGCTGAAGCTTTCCCTGACTTCTTCCGCTCTGACACCACTTCTGTTTTAATAGTTTCAGCATAGTTTGGGTTTTCATCAATAAAGTGCTGAACTGCTTGTAAGAAGTGCGAACCATACTTCACAAGTTTATGTTCACCAATCCCTTTCACAGTTAAAAGTTCAGAGTCACTTTGCGGCATTTTTGCGCACATATCTTTCAACGTTTGGTCAGAGAAAATAACGAATGGCGGTACACCTTCTCCTTGCGCAATTTCTTTTCGTACTTCACGAAGTACTTCAAATAAAGGATGGTCTTGAACAATTTGTCTTGTCTCTACTCGTTCTTTACGTAAAACATTCTCTTTACCTAGTAACACTTCTTTCCCTTTTTCCGTTACTTTTAGTGTCGGGTAAGTACCATGTTCAACTGCAATTAGCTCGTCTGAAATTAAAAACTCAATAAATTCACTCACTTCTTTTACACTACGATTTGATAAAAGTCCGTAAGTTGGTAAAGTATGAAAATTAAATTCAATGACTTTCTTATTTTTAGATCCAGTTAGTACTTGTGCAATCATTTGTTTACCAAATCGTTGGTTCGTCCTAATCATACAAGATAAAACCATTTGTGATTCTCTCGTCACATCGATACTTTCTCGGTCATCGGTGCAATTACCGCAGCGGCCGCAATCTTCTTTCGGTTCTTCTCCAAAGTATTGCAAAATAAATGATTGTAAACATTGTTCTGTATGACAGTAATCAGTCATATTTTGCAATTTTTCAAGTTCATTTGAAAAACGAGACTCTCCGGTCGATTGATCAATCAAAAAGCGCTGTACTTGCACATCTTGAGAAGAATACAGCAATATACATGCACTATCTAATCCGTCACGTCCAGCACGTCCAGCTTCTTGATAATAACTTTCCATATTTTTTGGCAGTTGATAATGAATAACATAACGAATATTCGATTTATCAATCCCCATCCCAAACGCAGATGTAGCTACCATTACACTCACTTCATCACGTAAAAAGAGTTCTTGCTGCTCATTTCGATCGTTATCACTCATACCGGCATGCTATTTTGAAACAGAAACTCCCGCTTTCATTAAATCCTCATACAACTGATCAACTACTTTTCTAGTAGCTGCATATATAATCCCAGATTCTTTTTGATTTTGACGAATATAATCCGATAAATATGCATTACGATCTTGTCCTTTAATAACAGAAAATGATAAGTTCTCACGCTCAAACGTTGTCATAATCGTATTTTCTTGATTAATTCCAAGCGTATTGCAAATATCATCACGAACTTGTGGTGTTGCCGTAGCAGTTAATGCTAATACGAGCGGCTTTTCTGGAAGATAATCTAATATGCGATGTATATGTAAATAACTCGGACGGAAATCATGTCCCCACTGCGAAATACAGTGCGCCTCATCAATGGCAATCATCGGGATCTTCATATCGATAAGTTGGTCAACAAACTCCATTGAATCCAGTCGCTCAGGCGCTACATAAAGTAACTTATAATGGCCTTGTTTCGCTAATTGAATTCGTTGATTCGCTTCTGCATTCGAAATAGAACTATTAATATAGGTAGCTGAAATACCGTTTTGTACTAATGTATCTACTTGGTCTTTCATAAGTGATATTAAAGGCGATATAACTAACGTTGTTCCTTCAAATACTAATGCGGGAATTTGATAACAAATTGACTTACCACCACCTGTAGGCATAATACAGACAGTATCTTTCCCATCTAATACATTTTTAATTGTTTCATCTTGTCCTCTTCGGAATGACGAATAACCGAAATAAGACGCTAAAAGTTCTTGTGCTTTTGTAAACAAAAAAGAGTCACCTGCTTTTCTTTATCTTTCATCTACTCCTATTATATCATCTCTTATGCATCATGAAAGTGATGAATACATGACTATCAGCCTGCTTTTTCATTATTTTATGCTTCTTTACGTTTTTGAGAATGATTAGTAATTATAACGAATTTCAAAATAAATACACATTTTATTAATTCTCCTTGCATACTACTAATCTTATACATATGAATTCAGGAGGTTACTATATGAAGCACCGTAATATGAGTTCCATCAAACAGAAAACCATATCGAACCAACTCCAATTCTCACATAATGAAGCGTGGAAATATGAATCATACTATAAGTACCAACCATTATTTTCTTATAGAAAGCTTTTTCATTTTCTTTCTCAACTTTTTAAACGTTAATACACGTGCGAAATAGATCATTCAAAATAATTTTCTCAATATAAACCTTATAGACTTACTGCAATACAGTTGGTATTATATGAAATATTCTGTTGGATAAACCCCTTAAGTTGACCTGCTTATATAAGCGGGTCTTTTTTAATTTATATATTTCATAACACTTTTAGATGTAATTATAAATCTTATCACCATTTTATAACCATAATCCACTCACTACAAATGGTGATAATTACAAAAGGTAAAATATAAATACTTAACATTTAAATATCTAATTCTTTTTTCTCAATACACAAAATCAAATTCACTTGTTACTATAAAGGTACTCCAGATGAGTTTTTGCTCATCGACATTATCTAGTTAATGGGATCTGCCGCGGGAAGCAGATCCCTTTGACTTTATTAAAGACTCACTTTCAATTGGACACATTTACCAGGTTTTTTTAATAGAATTTTATGATAATATTACGTAGTCGAGTCCGACATCTCGGCAATACCCTTTTGAGGCTCTGCGACTTCCCTTGCAGAGCCTCTTTTACTTTATATTCGTTTCATCTATATATACCATAATGAAAACACTCGGATTTTAAAAATAAACGAGGACACGTAACTAAATATAAATTCCCATCATACTTTGAGTTATACATGTTCAAAGGAGTGTTACCGTTTATGTATTCTTATTGGCAATCGTATTACTCCCCCTATCATAATCCTTATGTACACTTTGATATATCTGTACGTAATTACCGAATTAGTAAAAACGAGAATTTTTTAAAAGGTTATATGCGTTCCTTATGGGAACAACATGTCGCTTGGACGAGATTAGCTATTATAAGTATTGTTTTCAATTTACCAGACATAAACGTTACAGTTGGACGGCTTCTTCAAAATGCAACACATATGGGACTATCGCTCGAACCATTCTATGGTGAGGATGCTGTAAAAAAATATAGTGCACTCATTAAAGAACACTTAGTAATTGCAGCGGATCTTGTTAAAGCCGCAAAAGCTGGTGATCAAAATGCGGCTACCGCTATAGAGAAAAAATGGTACGCTAACGGTGATGAAATTGTTGCGTTTCTTACTAGCATCAACCCATATATAGATAAAGAAGAATTTAGAAAAATGTTTTATGAACATTTAGCACTAACTAAGGCAGAAGCACTGGCGTTCCTAAATAAAGATTATGAAGCAGGCGTAAAACTGTACGATAAAATTGAAAAAGAAGCTTTAGAAATGTCCGACTTGATAACAAACGCAATCGTAAAGCAATTCCCGCAAGTATTCCAATAACAATAAGCCGATTTGAAAAATCAAATCGGCTTATTGAGCTTTCTATCAATGATATTTCACCCCCGCTCTTTACATTTAGCTTATATCGATATATTTTATTAATATCCGTTTTTTATAGGAGGAAATAGTTTGATTAACGCCATTGGTCTCGTATTTATACTTACAAATAAACACGAGAAAAAGAAGAAAGTTTATCTAAATGAAAAATTCGCATTAATAGACATTATTGATTCTAAGGAAGTAATTGATAATGACGGAAACTCACTAGTAGAACTAACATGTAAATACAGTATATATTTAGATGAAAAATACTACTGTAAATCTCTTGACGATTATACTGGACAAGTGTTCCCATTCTTAAGCGCTAAAATAGGAAAAGGACTTCTTAGAAACTTAAATTATTACTTTTCTTACGTTGATGTATATGATAAAAAACCACCGGTTAAAGAAATTAGGCCACTTATGAAACAAGTAACGAACAGATAGTGAAGAAAAACACTAAAAAAGAAAGCATCTAACTTCGGATGCTTTCTTTTTTGGAATCCAGAACTAGTTACCTATCATCCTCTTCTAAATATATGTATCCAAGCATACTTTAAATTAAAAACATTGGAGGATTAAACGGAATGAAATACTCAGAAACGATAGTTAGTAAACGCCTTCGAACACTTAAAATATGTAGTATGTTTATCATGCTAGTTTTAATCGCATGGGTTGGTTATACAAAATTACTTTATGAAAACGGATTTCTTCAAGAAAAGAAAAATTCAGTTGAAGTAATGAATACTAGTATTACAGGAGAAATCGAACAAAATTTCCAAGTAAACTTACAAGGTTATCGTAAAACAGACCTTGATACGATTATAGATGCAAGTAGGACAGATCCGAGCGAACTATCCTTAATTGAGATTATCAATACATCTTGTTCACGAGATTGCATAGGTGAACCATTGACATATGTGAACGCAAACAATGGATATATTTTTTATAAGGAGTCTACTGGAACTCATGTAGCTATAAAGATTAAAAAACAGGATAAATGGAAAATTGTAAAAAAATCTGTTGAAGATGGAATATAACCTTATAAAATGAAAGAGTACTTAACGTACTCTTTTTATTATTAATACCCTTCACGTTTACAATGGCATTTCGGTTTCTCTTTACAATGACATTTTTCACAATCACATTTCGGTTTCTCCTTGCAGCAACACTCTTCACAATCGCACTGCGGTTTCTCTTTGCAACGACATTCGTGACACTCCCTACATCTACATCTTCCAAACATTAAATCGTCCCAAAATGAACGTCTGCAATTACAATGATTCCCCATGAATATGCATCCTCCTAAATAGAATTCATCATATTCTATGTTTAAACGTATAAAAATGCTTGTTTGCTAGTCTAGTTTTGACTCTTTAGTATAGTAAATCTTACTAAAAATAACTTTTTTTAAAAGTTTTTGTAAAATAATTACTTGTAATCTGTTATACTATAAACCGAAAATATATTTTATATGTGTAGGAGGATAAATTTTGAAGAAAATTCTATTATCTGTTCTTTGTGGAGCTATTATTTTAGGGGGAGCATGCTCTAAAGATACAGACTCTAAAGATTCAACATCAAAGAAAACTACTAAGGAGACACGTGAATCGACACAGGTATTATCAAAAGAAGAATTTGAAAAGATGCACTCTAATCCTAAAGAGTATAAAGGAAAAAAGGTTGATTTCTATGCGCAAATCTTTGTCGAGCCTGAACGTGATAAAGATGGTACATATCTTCAAGCTTGGGCTGATAAAGAGCACAGCAAAAACACTATTATTGCTTTTAAAGACCCTAAATTAGATGTAAAACGCGAAGATTACATTCATGTAAAGGGAACAATAAAAGACGTCTTTGAAGGTGAAAATGCATTTGGTGGAAAAGTAAAAGGCCCCACTATTGTTGCAACAAGTATCGAAAAAACAGATTATGCAACAGCTTTTGATCCAGCAAAAAAAACAATTGAAGTAAATCAAGAGCAAGACCATAATGGTTATAAAATGATTGTTAAAAAAATTGAAATTGCTGATAAAGAAACACGAGTTTATTTTACAGCCAAAAATGATGCAACTGCAGCATTTAATTTCTATGATTTTAACTCTAAATTAATTGTAGGTGGTCAACAATTAGAATACCAAGATAATTATGAAGCAAAATACCCTAAAATTCCACAAGGTATGATGCCTGGTGTAACTAGTGATGCTGTTTTAACATTCCCTAAACTCCCAATTGAGCAAGGTGAATTGCAACTAATACTAGAAGGCTCAAGTGAAAATTACGATATAAAACCTGAACCATTTAATTACCAAATTAAGTTTTAAATAATAAAATCGACTCTTTTTTAGAGTCGATTTTATTTCATATTATAGAAACACGAATTAGTTTTCTATTATAATTCCTTACCTTCCCCTACAGCCCCTTTCAACCTCTGCAACATATACCCAATCCCTTTACATCCTGCTAACGGATACGTAATGATTTCTTCTGGATATAATTGTGTTACTACCTTCTTATGCTTCTTACCTGCGAGTAAAACAATTTCATCAAACTGAAGCAAGTCTTTTTCAATCATTTGTTGTTTTAATTTTTCCATACTAATAATCTCATCACTCTTTGAATCAAATGCAAGATCATAGTTTTCTAGTACAATATCATTTGGCCTTAAAAATCCATGCTTCGCCGATAATATAACCCAATTCTCGAAAAACATCGCTGCATACACCTGACATGCTTTTCCGAATGGGCTAATATATACATCTTTTGCCTCCATCGGTCCGTAATCAGGATACTTATCCCAAATTTTCTTCTTTCCGCATGGAATTATGCATAACCTTTTCATCGTTTTTTCTTACCTCATTTCTAACTTTTTAAATATAAAAATATAGAACCCTCTACTTCTTCATACTCAGCTTCTATATCTCCAACCCCCAATACGTTCCATCCATTATTTGTTTCTTTCGGTTTTTCGTTTATTATGATATGAACTTTTGTCATATTTTTAAAATCTTCTTCAAAAGATGCTAAAACAGGCTGATTTATCATATATGTTTTATTATGTATACCTACACTTAAAAATGTTTTATGTAATGCTTTATTTCCGTTTAACTTTACATTCATTGGATTAAACGAATTTAATTTTATATTGCCTATAATATACAAATGATACCCTTTCTCCTCATAAAAGTGGTTGAAATCCTTGTCTCTTTCGTCTTGAACAAAATGAAGGATTTGCTTCGTTTCTTTACTTATTGTAATTTCATTATTTAAACTCAAATCCACATTTATATTTTGTTTTAAAAAAGCATATAACGATTTATCACTATTAAAGAAGCTCTTTTTCCATTCAGGTAGGACTTCATCTAATAATAAACATAAAAGCATTCCTGAGCTATAGCAGCTCTTTCTAATGTTACAATTAGCTTCATATGCATCTAAAATGAGTCCGCTATATTTTCGTATTGTGTCGCTTTCATCATTTTTACATACTACATTGTAAGCATTCATTTCAACATACCAAGCAGGCCCCTCTATACTTTCAATCATATGCTCATATGTTATAAAATCTTCTCCCATAGCACTAGCTCTTTGCTCTCTTAGTTTAATAAATTGCTTAATATAATTAATTTTCTCTTCTTGAGATTTACAATGAACAGCATCATATAAACAAATTCGTTCTTTATTTCGTAATTCTGTGTTTTCTTCTATTATAGGATATTGAAATCCTATAGATTCATTTGGAAATCTACTTTCTTTATTCAAATATTGATGACAATGAAAAAGTTCATGCACCACAATCGCAAGTAAACTTGCATAATCTTTATATCTATTCATATTCACGATGGCAGTTGGATAATCTTTGAATAGAATACAAGTATCACCTTTAAATTGTTCATCCCACTTTAAAACACTATACTCATCATTATCTTTCAAAAATAGAGGATGATGAAATACATACACATGCTCATCATCGTATAGTGCAAATGCAGCCCTCTTAAAACCAGGCCATAGCGTATTCAATAATTCTATACTTACATCTTTCTTTATTCGATTTAATATATTGTTCATTATATGTAACACCCCTATATCATTCTACATACACCTATTCTATTCCACTTAAAAACAACCCTTTTATTTACATAAATATTAGAAAAACATATTTGTTATCTCAAACTATAATGTATTATATAAATATATATGTGATGATTTTCTGAAAAGGAGGTGAACAAATGAAAAATATAACCCCTGCACTAGTACTCTATATTATTGTTTGCATAATCACTATGCTTGCTCCAGCATCTCAAGGCTATAATCATGTTGGCTGGAAGTTGTTTGTTGGGCAAGTGTATGCTATACCTATTTTCCTCATTACTGCTATTATTACATTTTATATAAACAAGAAAAAATCTACAAATAAACAGTTATAAGGATAGCGAATGCTATCCTTTATTTTAATTCGTTAATTAGATCCCAAATAACCAATGCAGTACTTTCAATCCTTTCTTCTGAAAAGTCAAACGTGACACCGGTTTTTTCATATATTTCTTGTATAGGTAGGTTCCAATCTGCACTCGCTCCCTCTTTAAAGATAGCAATCGCTTTTTCTGGGTCCTCTCGATATATTTGAAACAGTTGCATCGCTCCTATTTGTGCAATTGCGTATTCAATTTTATAAAAAGGAAACTGAACATAGTGAAATGACTCTATCCAGCTTGCACCGATTTCACCTTCTAATCCTGCAATGTCGACTGATGAATATTGATACCTTTTGCATAGTTCGGCATATTTCTTATCACGCTCTTCTGGTGTATGGTTTGGATTTGCATAAAGCCAATGCTGGAATATATCTCCTGCAATTGACGACATTAATAAAGACAAAGCACGATATAATTGTACGCGCTGCACTTCTTTATATTCATCCTCTTGCTTATAAAAAATATTCAACTTATCCATTACTAATAACTCAAGACTGAGTGAATAAAGCTCAGCCACCTCTTCGCGCAGATATCTTTCCTGCATGCTACTATCATTGTTAAATTGTTTATAAAAATGAAATGCATGCCCCAATTCGTGTATCAGTGCATTAATTGCATAAAAAGATGGACTAAAATTAGAATACACAAAAACCTCTTTACTATGAGGCAATGTAAAACAAGCAGCTCCTGGTGCTTTATTTTCACGTTCTTCTACGTCAATCAATCCCGCTTTCCTTATTTGAATAAATTTCTCATAAAAATATAAATCTGTCGTCTGAAACATTTCTTCCACTCCATCCAATAAATCAATAGCATTTTGGAAAGGGACTTTTGGTAAATGACATGGAGAAAGATCCCAAGGGCGATACATTTTTACACCGAGATTCTTTTTAGAAATACTTCCTAACTGTTTCCAAATTGGTACAACATGCTTTTCTATAGATTCATGGAGCTTATAGCAATCTTCAATACTGTAATCTCTGTTTTTTTGTTTAAAAGCATATTCACTATAATTATGAAACCCTGCATGTAAAGCTATCTCATTCCGCAATTGAATGAGTTCATTCATAATACAATCTATTTCTATTTTCATTACACTTCTTGCCTCACATAAAGCGTACCAAGCTTTTTCGCGAATAGCTCTATTGGGTTTATCTAGCTTTGCCTTTACGTATGCATACGTCTTTTGTTCACCTTCCCAATTAATAGATATGTTAGACATTATTTCTCTATATTTTGTAATAAGTTCTTGCTCTTTAATAGAAAGAGCAATGTTCTTTTCATTAAACATTTTACTTTTTGCCAATCTTACTTTTTTCATAAATCCATATTTTTGCTCATCTAATAAATCGGAAAACTGACACTCTCTAAATTTCTGGTCAAATTTTGCATTGTATCTTTTTAATAGTGGTTGAATTGTATTTTGATTATACATATTTAAATTACGTTTATTTCTGTCATTTGTATCTCTATACGTGGCGATTAAACTACTTGTAATCTCCTCTTCTATTTCAGCGTTTACACGTAGTTCCTCTAAAAGCCAATTTTCTAATTCTAAAACAGAATTAATATTTCGCTCTAAAAGTGACTGTAATTTACTTTCCAAATCATTAAGCATACACAAGCCTCCTATTTAAAAATTAAAATTTTCTGTTTTTTAGAGAAAGAAAAAGGACAAGCAGCCAATCCGACTACTTGTCCTTTTTGTTAAATCATAATCAATAATATTAAGCTTGGAATGCTTCTGTTAATACTGGTACGATTTGTTTTTTACGAGATACTACACCTTTTAATGTAGCAGTATTGTTTTCTAGAGATACGTTGTATGCTTTCTCAACAATGTTTGCTGCTTTACCGATCGCAAGACCGACAGAATCGTTAGTTAAGATATCAGTTACAACGAATAAGAATAGATCTAAACCTTTTTCTTCTACTACTGCAGAGATAACTTTTTCAAGTTCCGCTTGGTGAACAAGAACGTCATTTGTATCAACAGCGTTTACTTGTGCGATTTCAACTTTCGCATTACCCATTTGGAATTCTTTAGCGTCAAGAGAGATTAATTGCTCCATTGTTTTTCCGCTTAAGTCAGCACCAGCTTTTAACATTTCTAAGCCGTATTTATCAGCATCTACACCAGCGATTTCCGCTAATTCACGAGCTGCTGCTACGTCTTGCTCTGTGCAAGTTGGAGATTTGAATAGTAAAGAATCTGAAATGATTGCAGATAACATTAAACCTGCAACTTCTTTACGAATTGTAATGCCATTTTCTTTGTACATTTTGTTTAAAATTGTAGCTGTACAACCAACTGGCTCACAACGGTAGTAAATAGGATCGCTTGTTTCAAAGTTAGCAATACGGTGATGATCAATAACTTCTAACACACGAACTGATTCGATATCGTTAGCACTTTGTTGACGTTCGTTATGGTCAACTAAAATAACGTTGTCCACTTCGCTTGCTACTGTCTCAACAAAACGCGGTCCTTCTACTTTAAAATAGTCTAACGCAAATTGAGTTTCACCGCTGATTTCGCCTAAACGTACAGGCTCAGCATTCATTCCTAATTCTTTTTTCAATTCTGCATAAGCAATTGCAGAACAAATTGCATCTGTATCTGGGTTTTTATGCCCGAAAACTAGTACTTTTTCCATGTTTTCCACCTCTTCATGAAAAGGATATCTTAAAGAAGCAAATATGACAATATTTAAAGCATAATTTTTTATAAATAATTGCACTTTCTTCTATATTTTTCATCGTTTTTCATAAAAAAGATAATCTAAAATGAATTAGATGATCGAAATGTATACTTTATTTAAAATAATGTAGGAACTCGCACTACATTATTTAGCACGTTATTTGATGGTAAACCGTTATTTACAAGGTTAACATCTATAACTTGATAAAATGCATTTCCAGTATCCGCTATTTCCCACACAGCTAAAATAAGGTGATATCCATTTCTATCAGTAGGCACATTTGCTTCATGTATTACGGAAGTTCCAGGTCTAGCTCCTCCATCATTTTTCACATAGAAAGGCACTAAATCTAAATCAGACCTCGTTAAAGGCTTGTTTGGATTCCAATCTTTCTTCGTAATATAATATTTCCACTCTTTCGTACTATGAGGAGCCGTTAGTTTCCACTTGAATGTATTCGTCCCGCCATTTAACGTAACTTTCTTCCACCTATCTACAGTCTGGGCATCTAAAGCAGGGAAATGGCCAGCTCCTGCGATTTGTCCATCAGAAGGTCCTAATTGCGGGAATCCACCTATTCCTTCTACACTTTGCGGCTCATATTGAATCGGACCGCAATTTACATTTACCCCTTGCTTACATAAATAAGAACGACTCGCTGGTGATTCTACGTATCCATGTGCTGAAGCTTTTTCTGAAAAACCAAAAGTTAACAATCCTGTAAGTAATATCCCACCACTTAATATAACTTTCTTCACCTTCTGTAAACCTTTCGTTTTCATCTCTTCATCCCCTTTCCCATTATAAAGCGAAAATAACTATAGTTGCCTAGTCATCTTCTCTACATCCATTATAAGGCGAAAGACCATACAAACAGAACCCTCTAAAAACTTTCTCAAATTCAATTTGTACATTAAATAAATTCAAATAACACCGCTAGAGAAATATAGACGGTGTTAAAAATTGTGGTTTATTATTTTGAGCATGATAGCTTTTTAATCATAACTTATAAAACTTTATAATAAATAACTGTGGCATCTAAATCACCACTCGGAGAAATTGCGTATTCTGGTATTTTTCCAACTTCTTGATACTCTAATGATTTATACAATCTATTGGAAGGGTCTCCTTCTCTCGTATCTAGTATTATAAGGGACCTATTTTCTTGCTTTGCTCGCTCCTCTGCTTTTTGCATAAGTAAACGTCCAATACCATTACGTCTATAGTTTGGATGAGTCATTAACTTACAAATCTCGGCTCTATGAATTCCGTTAGGCTTTGTAACTAATTGTAATTGAATACTCCCTGCCAATTTATTGTTTATTTTAGCGACATATAAGATCACTTCTGGCGCTAAAACAGTTTGCCAATACTTTGTTGATTCTTTTTGTTCCAGTGGAGGTAAAAAACCAATTGACGCCCCATCATCTACAACTGTTTTCAAAAGGTTAGAAAGCTCTCCCAAATCATCTTTTATTTGCTTAATCTCTCCAATTACTACATTTTGCATTACTAATCCCCCTTTTATTTCATTGTACCAAGTTTTAAGGAAGGAAAAACGAATTAATAAGATGAAATTATTTAAAGTACAATTTTTTAGAGAAAGGATACTTATATGAAGTATATATTAGATAGGACATACGCAAGAGAATTACTCGAGTGGGCATATGAACAAAACCCAGGTCCGTGGTTCGAACATTCATGTAATGTTGCCCTTGCAACTGAAAAGATAGTTGTAGAACTTATTAATAATGGGTATGACCTAAATGCTGACATAGCATATAATGCTGCCCTCCTGCATGATATAGGAAGGTATAAAGGTTTTACTAAATCTGTTATTCATTCCTATGATGGTTATATGTATATGAATGATTTAGGGTATAAAGGAAACGCGATTATTTGCGTTACACATTCATTCCCGTGTAAAAATGAGCATTTAGATATAGCAGCGGAGTGGCCCATTGTTCCTGATTATATGAAAAGACGATTAATTGAAATATTAAATGAAAATAGTGACTACGACTTATACAATAAGGTCATTACCCTTTGTGACGCACTTGCTGATGCGGATGGCTTTACTACTCTTGAAAAAAGATTGATTTCAGTTGGTTTACGACATGGAACAACCTCTCATTCTTCTTTACATTGGAAAGGTTTCTATACAATTAAGAATGAATTAGAATCCTTAATCGGTAAGAGCATTTACAGAGTTCTTCCTGACGTAGAAAAATCGATTTATAAAAACATGGAATGTTAAATTACATATAACTTAAAAAACGATAAACTCTGTATGCGTACTTCTAAAAACTCATTGAAAAGTGGAGGGATTAATCATTAGCAAAATAGGATTTGACTTAATAAATCATAAGGACGACTTTGATCTTGGATATGAGGATATAGAGGCGATATCTAAGAAATGTAAATTCTCTAACTGCTCCCACACAAATGAACCACACTGCGCAATTAAAAAAGCGATTTCTGATGGAATTATTACAGAAGACATGATGAATAGTTATTATAGAGATAAGAATGAATTCGAATATGTATGTAAACAAAAGAACAAAACAAAAGCTATTGATTACATGAAACAATTGAAACTTTTTCGGAAAACTTAAAAACAAATAAATAATTAAATAATTAAATAAATAGTTGTTATTCCTCATTCCCATTAAATTTAAAATTCTTACTTTAATACATCACATACAAGGTAATTTTCATACTCAAATTTAATCTCACGTAAAAGAACGTTTTAAACCTAAAGTTTAAAACGCTCTTTTATATTCAATGCTTTTGATTTTTCAGTTCTGTTAAACACTCTTGCACTAAAGTTACTGCTTGACTCATGGCAGCTCCGCCAGCAAATGCTGCTGATACGCCACATGCTTCCAGAATCTCTTTATCTGAACACCCTTGATCAAGACACCCTTTTGTATGATAAACTGTACAATATTCATCTTGCGTTGCTAGACTAATTCCTAATGCGATAAGTTGTTTTTCCCTTTTTGTTAAAGAACCCTCTTGAAAACAAGCTTGCGTGAATACATTATATGTCTCAGCGATTTCAGGAATTTGGTTTGTAAAACTACCGATTCCTTCTTTATAATGATGTAGAACGTCATTTACTGAACTATGATGTTGTTCGTGTTCCATCTTATTATTACCTCCATTCAAATTATCTGTACCTACTGTAGTATGTGATGAAAAGAAGGCAATATACCTCGTTTAATAGAATGAATATTCAGTTTATTTAAGCTACAGTTTCAGACTATCATCCACTACCGCTTGTTCTTTAGAGTTTTTTCTTTGAACCTCTTTACTTCTCTCTTCCCAAAATGTTAAACCTTCAATCCCTACATTTTTAGGATCAAATACTGGATCTTTCCCTACTTTTTTCTGCGCTTCATAATCTTTTAACACTTTTAATGCGATTTTACTTAATAATAGAATCGCGATTAAGTTTAACCATGCCATACTACCGATTCCTAAATCTCCAAGATTCCATAAAAGCGACGCCGATTCTACGCTACCGATATAAACCATAATTAAAAACCCAATTTTTAATACTGGTTTTAACCAGCTATATTTAACCTCACGATCTAAATAAGTAAGTGTCGTTTCAGCGATATAGTAGTAAGCGAGTAAAGTTGTAAATGCGAAGAAGAAAATTGCGATTGAAATGAATAATGGTCCAAATCCCGTCATAACAGTTTCAACAGCTTGTTGTGTATAGATTGGACCAGCATCTACATTTCCTATATTCTTTACAATAGCGCTTTTCCCTTCAGGTATAACATTATACATACCTGTTATTAAAATCATAAGAGCTGTCGCTGTACATACGACAATTGTATCAATGTATACGGAAAACGCTTGAACTAACCCTTGTTTTGCTGGGTGAGATACTTCAGCCGCAGCGGAACTATACGTCGCTTCTCCAACGCCAGCAACATTTGAAAATACAGCCCGCTTCACGCCCCATGCAATTGCTGCACCAACGATTCCACCAAACATTTCATTTACACCAAAAGCACTAGTGAAAATTAAAGCAAACATACTTGGAATTTCCGTTACATTCGCAATTAATATGATACATGTAACAATTACATATCCAATTGCCATAAATGGAACAAGCATTTGCGAAACTCCTGCAATTCTCTTTACGCCCCCAAAAATGATTGCTGCTAATAATATGACTAACAATATACCCGTTATATATTTGCTAATACCGTTAGAGTTTTCGAATCCAACTGCGATACTACTAGATTGTATACCTGGTAATAAAACGCCATATGAAAGTGTTACAACGACTGCTACAATGACTGCAAACCATTTCATTTTCAAGCCTTTTTCGATGAAATATGGTGTACCACCGCGATATTCATTTCCAACTTTACTTTTATACACTTGAGATAATGTTGATTCAACAAATGCACTAGCTGCTCCTAAAAGAGCCATTACCCACATCCAAAATACAGCTCCAGGTCCACCAAAAGCGATAGCTGTCGCGACCCCTGCAATATTACCTATTCCAACCCTACCTGATAAAGCTAAACAAAATGCTTGAAAGGATGAAATTCCCGTCTCCGAGCTCTTCCCTTCAAATAATAGCTTAATCATCTCTTTAAAATAACGAATTTGTAGAAAACGAGTTGCAATTGTAAAATACACACCTGCTCCTAATGCGAAAATAACTAACCCAATACTCCATACTTGTCCTACTAACCACTCTATTAATTGCTCCATCCAAATCCCCCTTATCATTCTTTTGAAAACTATTTTATATATAAGAAAACGGACAACTATTATGAAAGCTTCCAGTTGTCCGTATCTCTATTCATTAACAGTTAGACTCTCTATTACTTTATATTGACCCAAACACTTTTCACTTCTGTATAGTTATCAAGCGCATATGAACCTAACTCACGACCGATACCGGATTGTTTAAATCCACCAAATGGTGCCGCTGCATTTTCTAAGTTATAATCATTAATCCATACCGTTCCTGCCTTTAATTTATTGGCAACTTGATGTCCTGTTTTAATATTTTGTGTCCATACGCCTGCAGCGAGTCCGTAAGAAGAGCGATTTGCTCTTTCGATTACTTCTTCCGTTGTATCAAATGGAAGTACAACGACAACTGGACCGAAAATTTCTTCCTTAACCATTGTCATATCGTCAGTAACATCTATGAATACTGTTGGCTGTACGAAATAACCTTTTTCAAATGCACGTTCACCACCAGCAGCAACAGTAGCACCTTCAGCTTTTCCTTGTTCAATGTAATGTAGTACACGCTCTTGTTGTTTTTTAGATACGAGTGGACCCATTTCCGTTTCCTTCTCCATACCTGCTCCAAGTTTCACGTTATTCGCCATTTTTACGAGTTCATTTACAACTGTTTCGTAATGTTTTCGGTGTACGAACACGCGAGATCCAGCACTACAATTTTGACCGTGATTATACATAATACCTTGGAATGCACCGTTAATCGCTTCTTCTAAATCAGCATCTTCTAAAATGATATTAGGTGATTTACCACCAAGTTCTAACGTTACATGTTTAATTGTTTCTGCAGATTGACGCATAATATATTTTCCTGTAACTGTTGAACCTGTGAAGGCTACCTTATCAATATCATGATGGTTTACAATTGCAGCTCCCGCTTCAGGGCCGAAACCTGGCACAAAGTTTACAACACCATCTGGAAAACCTGCTTCTTTAAAAAGTTTCGCTGCATATAATAAGGATAAAGGAGTTTGCTCTGCTGGTTTTAATACGATTGTACAACCTGTTGCTAGTGCAGCTCCCATTTTCCAAGAAGACATAACGAGCGGAAAATTCCAAGGAATAATTTGACCTACAACGCCAACAGGTTCATGGCGTGTGTAATTTAAGTAATCTTTTGAAATCGGAATGGTTTGCCCGATAATTTTCGTAGCCCATCCCGCATAATAGCGATAATTTTCTACAGTCGCTGCAATATCATCATCCAGTGCTACTTGATATGGTTTCCCATTATCTAAAGCTTCTAACTGTGCTAATTCTTCCCCATGCTCTTCTATTAAGTCTGCTAATTTATAAATAAGGTGCGCTCTTTCAGCGGTAGTCATTTCTGCCCAAGGTCCTGATTCAAATGCAGATCGTGCCGCTTTAACTGCCGTATCAATATCCTCTTCTTGTGCTTCATAAACAACTGCAAGAACATCTTCTGTCGCTGGATTATATGTTTCAAACGTCTTTTCGCTAATTGAAGGAACAAATTCACCATTAATAAACATTTTAATCTCTTCGTCTAAAAACGCTTTCACTTTTGGCTTCAGCTCAATATTTGTCGTTAACATATACGCTCTCCTCCTTATTTAAACAGCTGCATGAGCTGCAATTTTTGAAATAATCGTTTGAAGTTTTTGATCTTCTTCTTCAGTTAATCCGAGTCTCGGATAACGTGAAGGTCCTCCAGCTTGCCCGTGTAATTCCATTGATCGTTTCACGATTTGCACATACTTTCCTGATCCTTCAAGAAACTCGCAAAGAGGTAAAATAGCGTCGTTTATTTCCCAAGCTTTTTCTAATTCACCATTATGAAAATGCTCATACATTTTCGTCACAAGTCCCGGTACGATATTTCCTGCTACTGAAACCCATCCCGTTGCACCAACTAAATAAGATTCCATAACTAAATCTTCAGATCCACAGAACACTTGAAAAGTACCTTCGCCTTGTCTTACTAAATCTCTCGCTTTTCGAATATCTCCGCTAGATTCTTTAATATGTGTAACATTTTCACAGTCTTTTCCAATACGTAGCATGAGTTCTGTACTCATATCAACACCAGATGTAAACGGGTTATTGTATAACATAATTGGAATATTTACAGCGTTTGAGATTTCTTTAAAATGAAAATATATTTCCTCTTCTTTCGGTTTACAATAATACGAATTTATAATTAACGCACAATCCGCTCCATGCGCTTCTGCATGTTTCGTATATTCAATCGTCTCTTTCGTCGTCTCCGCAGCAGTTCCAACAATAACTGGTATACGACCATCAACTTCTTTTAATACTGTTTCTACCATTTTAAATCGCTCTTCTTTTGATAAACTAACAAACTCTCCTGTGCTTCCATTAATAATAATGCCAGCCACTTTTTGCTCAATAAAATAGTTTACGTTTTGTTTTACACCGTTCCAATTAATTTCTTGAAACTCATCCATCGGTGTGATTAATACTGGAAATGCCCCTTTAATTTTTTTCATATTCATCTCTCCCTTTATCATGTTATTTTAATAAAAATCCTGTCGGAAACGGATCTGTAGAATCTAATAGAAACGTCTGCATCCCTGTAATAAAACCTCTACTTTCAAAACGGAAAATGTAACCCGTTTCTTCCTTTTTCACTTTTTCAACTGTTATAAAGCTATTACTTATACTTTCATTTATAAAAGGTTTATCCGCTATATTATCGTTTTTAAATAACGCATGAACATAAGACACAATAGTAGAGACAAACCCCGGCGAACGTACGATAAAGTTATTTTCATGAAAGGTAATCGACTTTATATGGTTCTTTTCTTTTTGCGAAGAATCTACTAAAATAAGCCTCTTTATTAACGACTGTTTTTGTATAGCTTGTAATGTACTTTCTCCCCATTTTTTCAAT
The DNA here is from genome assembly GCF_057197025.1 of Bacillus sp. LSHTCR4. Lineage (NCBI taxonomy): Bacteria > Bacillati > Bacillota > Bacilli > Caryophanales > Bacillaceae > Bacillus > Bacillus sp. LSHTCR4. The sequence goes on from NZ_JBXUNO010000001.1 coordinate 1,785,509, forward strand.
TCAGAAATGTTTTCAATATGAATTTCTGGTGAATACGCACCTTTTTCTACAACTGCATATACTTTATCTGCTTGTATGAGTGAGTAACTTATATTACTTACTTGTAAATTTTTCTCAATCATATAACATAGTTTACTTTCAAACGAAACAGATACAACTTCATCATTCTCTACATACGCAAGGACTGAAAATATGCCAGATAGCGTTTCGATTTTGTATTGATTCGTCTCTCTCTTTTTTAAATACCCGCTTTCTAGTAACATCGTTATAACTGCGACAATACCTCCGTAATGAAGAGGGATTGACCCTTCATGATTAAAAAATAATACAGCTGCATCAACTTCCGTATGAATAGAAGGAACGACGATACATCCATTTAAACCGATAAAACCACGCGGTTCATTTAATAAAAGCTGCATTTCTTCTGCTAATTCACCTGAAAATTGTTCGTTTAATTGTTCTAAATTGTAGTAGTACTTGCATGGTACATCTTTTATTACACGGAATGCCTCGCCATTTACGTGTACGTCTACTGCTGTATACATTTTTTGAATGTTCATTTTACATCCTCCGTTTCATGTTCCATCGGCGGAATTAGCAAAAAGCCTTCTTTCAGTGGATCCTTTTCATTGTAAAAAAATCTATGCATCCCCATAAGCCAAGCTGAACCTGTAATTTTCGTTACGATAGCTTCAATATTTTCAACATTTGTCGTATTTATGACACAACCTTTAAATAAAGAGCCAACGATACTCTCGTGAACAAACTCTTCATCAATCTCAATTTTTTGGTTAGCATATAATACCGCTAACTTCGCTGATGTTCCTGTACCACATGGAGAACGATCAATTCCTCCAGGCGGAACGACAACTGTATTTTTCACATGCGCACTTTCATGAGTAGGATCTGTATAAAACTCCACATGGGTTAATCCTCTAATAAACGAATGCTCTGGATGAATGATTTCAAATTTCTCATTTATGATATTTCTTATATGAATTGCCTTATCTATGATTGTAGATGCGTTTTCTGGTACTAACTCTAACCCTACTGATTTCGCATCGATAATGGCATAAAAATTCCCTCCATACGCAATATCAGCCTCTACAGTTCCAATGTCTTCGACGTCTACAGTAATGTGTTTTAGTAAAAAAGCTGGTATGTTACAAAAGGAGACTTCTTTCGCTTTTCCATCTTTAACAAAGATATCCACTTCAACTAATCCGGCTGGCGTGTCTAACTTTAACGAGGTAATCGGTTCAACTACCGGAATTAAACCTGATTCAATTAAAGCTGTACATACACCAATTGTATCGTGACCACACATCGGTAAATATCCACCTGTCTCTATGTAAATAACACCAATATCTGCTTCAGGATGACACGGATCTGTTAATAGTGCTCCTGACATTACATCATGACCACGCGGTTCATTCATTAACAATTTGCGAATCCAGTCATACTCCTTTTTCATATGTAACATCTTCTCTGCCATCGTCTCTCCAATTAACTTAGGCAGGCCGCTAATCAATGTTCTCGTTGGATTCCCGCCCGTATGTGTATCAATTGTGGTAAAGACTCTTTGTGACCTCATCCGTTTAACACCCTTTCTGTAAAACGACTCAAACGAAGTGGTTCAATAGGAATGATTGTTTCTTTTTCGTTTAATAACTCTTCAATCACTTTCCCTGTAACTGCGGCAAGACTAATTCCATCCCCTTCATGCCCTGCTGCTATAAAGTAGTTTGGGATATGTTCCACACGTGAAATAATCGGCAAATGATCTTCTGTCCACGGGCGTAATCCAGCATATGAACGAATCACCATCATATCCGCCATTTTCGGATAAAAACGTATTGCTCTATTCGCAATACATTTAATAACCTCGTTATTTATCCTCGTATGAAACCCTACAAACTCTCTACTACTACCAATTAAAAAATTTTGGCTTTCTGTCGGCTCAAACACAAGAGCTACCCCATATTTTTCAGTTAAAGCATCCACTTTTCGTTTTCCACCAAATTTAGAAATTAAATAACCAAATTCCATTACTTTACGGCAACCAACATGTTGTTGCCTTGAAGCTACAATAATATGCCCTTTTCTCGGTTCAATTGGGATATTTATATCCAACATTTGTCCGATTTTCGGAGCCCACACACCCGCTGCGTTCACCACTTGCTTCGCAGTAAACGTCCCATTTGTCGTTTCTACAATAAAGGAACCGTCTATACCTTTTTTCATTTCTTTTACTTCCGTATGATTAAACGCCTTCGTACCATATTTTTTTGATTCTGCAAGAAGTGAAAAAGCAAGAAGATATGGATTTACAGTCGAATCTGTTGCGCATTCTAATCCGCCTAATAAATCATCTGCAAAAAATGGCGATTCCGCTCTTATATCTTGCCTATCAAGCATTCGAAACGGTAAACCAGCTTCTTTTTGGCGATTCACCCATTGCTGCGCTGCTTCCATTTCTTCGTCTGACTCACATACGAGAATACTTCCTGGCGCCCTATATTCAAATGAGTGCTCTAACTCTTCACTTAAATCAGTTACTAACTTTTGACTTACTAACGACATTTGACTATCAAACCCTGGGTCTTTATCAATAGCCAAAATATTTCCGTCACATCGTGAAGACGTCCCACTGACAAATTCTCCTTTTTCAATGATTGTTACGTCTCTTCCGTATTTTGAAGTGTAATAAGCGATAGAACAGCCAATAATACCACCGCCTATTATTAAAACGTCACAGTGCCTCACGTAGTATCCTCCCTTCTTTTTACTCCCTCACTTTCTTTCATGCAATTGACGTGCCAACTGTACATATATACAAATTTCATAAAAAATATTTTTATTTGTAAAAATATTTTAAATTCATCGCAAATAGGTGTATTATTTTTTTATCACTGTCAAAAATTTTATACATAACAGGAGGACAATATGGCATTCTCATTTCCCACAATAAAAGAATTTCTAAACATTTTATCCATTGATCATACATGCAGCTTGCAACACATCCAGCAAGTTAACGAAAAGTATTATTATCGCCCTTCTACTGCAGAAGAATATAACTGTGCAGTAATATATGAAGATGACTCATTCACCGCATTAATTGACGCGTTTTCTAATGAAATAGTCGTTATCATAATGAACGAAAATAAAGAGCCTATATGCTGTATAACAGCTCAGCAAATCATTCCGTTTCTTGTTAAATCGTACAATGAACTGCAATCTTTTTATAACGCCGTAATACAAACAACTGATTCTTCCGTTACTGTCATCGATGAGAAAGAACATGTTCGTACTTGGACAGATGGCGCCGAAAAGATTTTTTCAGTCAATCATAATGAAATTATTGGACAACCTATCACGCGTTTTTTTGACTATAAAGATTTGGAAATTTTGCAATCATTACATGACGGAAAAAGTATAATCGCTCAGTTCCATCAACCACGGCCAGATTTGTTCGTATTAATTAACTCAAATCCAGTTTATTGTAACGATGAAATTATAGGAGCTGTCGTTTCAGAAACAGATGTTACAAATCAAGTCGCTTTAAATGAAAAACTGTTTAATATGTCACATGAAATGCACCGATTAGAACAAGAAGTAGCAAAGTATAAAGATGAATCAGATCCTTTTCTTGCGATGAATGGAAAGAGCCCAGTAATACAAAGAACAATACAATTAGCCAGAAAGGTTTGTTCGGTGAAATCAACTGTTTTAATACTCGGCGAAAGTGGTGTTGGAAAAGAAGTATTTGCGAAAGCGATTCATGAAGCAAGTGAGGAAGCTAAAGCACCTTTCGTTTCAATTAACTGCGGCGCCATTCCAGAAGCGCTATTTGAAAGTGAGTTATTCGGCTATGAGCGCGGGGCGTTTTCTGGTGCAAATAGTAAAGGGAAAAAGGGTAAAATAGAGCTCGCGCAAGGCGGCACATTATTTCTTGATGAAATTGGAGAAATGCCGCTCGATATGCAAGTAAAGCTTTTGCGTGTACTACAAGAGCGAAAGTATTACCGAGTTGGTGGAGAAAAAGAGATTCATATTGATTTCCGCATTATCGCTGCAACAAATCGGGATTTACAAGAAGAAATGAGAAAAGGTACGTTCCGAGAAGATTTATACTATCGCCTAAATGTAGTTAGCTTGCATATTCCACCACTACGCGAAAGACGCGAAGATATTATTGAGTTAACCTATTCTTTCTTAAACGATTTTTCAATCAACTATAACAGACCAATTCGTGATTTACCTTCCAGCATTATGCATGAACTGCTTCATTACAATTGGCCAGGTAATATTCGCGAGCTTCGTAACGTTGTCGAAAGGCTTGTCGTATTTGCGACTGACGGTATTATAAAACAAGAATATTTACCATTTCATACAACTGAAACGTTAGACAATCATATGGCCCATTCCCTATTACTCAGCAACAACCATACAATCCTCTCTTTGCAAGAAGAGATGGATGAACATGAGAAGAAAGTCATTGAGAGGGCTTTACGCATTTTAAATGGGAATAAATTAGAATGTGCGAAACAGCTTGGTGTTACGAGAGCCACTTTATATAACCGTTTAAAAAAACTTGGGTTGCAATAACCGTTTCCCTCCTCTATATTGGCATAGTTTTTGCATTATTTAATTTGTGCAAACCGAACTAGAGGAGGAATTCATATGACGAATAAAGATCACTTAATTGTTTGTCGATGTGAAGAAGTTACATACGAACAACTTCAATCGACAATTGCTGAATATAAATGCTCGGCAAGAGAATTAAAACTAAGAACACGTGCTGGCATGGGATTTTGCGGTGGCCGCACATGTAGAATGATGATAGATCGAATGATTGAAAATACAAATCCAGGCGTAACTACAAAGGAGATTCCATTGAAATATCAACCACCGGTACGAGCAGTTACTTTTGGATCGGTAGGTGAAAGTAAATGAGTAGAATTATACATCACCCTATTTTAGGAAATTTAAATAATAGTAATCGCATCACTTTTCAATTTAACGGTCAACAATATGAAGCATATGAACATGAAACGATTGCTGCCGCTTTACTTGCAAACGGAATAAGAACATTAAGAGTGCATGAAGATAGCGGGACGCCGCGAGGTATTTACTGCAATATTGGTCATTGTTCTGAATGTCGCGTCACAGTAAATAATCAAACGAACGTACGAGCATGCTTAACTGTTGTAGAAAAAGGTATGGTAGTTGATAGCGGAAAACAGCATCCAAATATCGTAAGAGAGATGGTGAAAAAGCGATGAATGATGTCATAATTATCGGAGCCGGACCAGCGGGTTTATCAGCCTCTATCTCTTGTGCTCGTTTTGGACTAAACGTACTTGTTATTGATGAATTTATGAAACCTGGCGGAAGGTTGCTCGGACAATTGCATCAAGAGCCTTCTGGAGAATGGTGGAACGGAATAGAAGAATCGAAGCGACTTCGTGAAGAAGCAGAATCACTTTCAGTTGATATTCAATGCGGTATTTCCGTCTATAATTTAGAAAAAGATGAAAGTTCTTGGTTCGTACATACGAATATCGGTACGTTAGAAGCATCGTTCGTTTTACTTGCTACTGGTGCTGCTGAGTACTCTATCCCCCTCCCTGGTTGGACACTTCCTGGAGTTATGTCGATTGGGGCAGCACAAGTAATGACAAATGTACATCGCGTTCAAGTTGGGAGAAAAGGAGTAATTATTGGCGCTAATATTTTGTCATTCGCTATCTTAAATGAATTACAATTAGCAGGCATTAAAGTTGAACATATCGTACTTCCTGAAAAAAGTGAATTAAGTCAAAAGGCTGGAGAACCAGAAGAAGTTTTAAACTCTCTTTTAAATGCGGCTCATCTCGCTCCTTCTGCTTTTCTACGCATAGGTAGCCATTTTATGAAATATGACTGGATTCGAAAAGCCGGATTAACCTTCTATCCAAACAGCGGAATGAAAATAAACGGTACACCTCTTCACCTTCGAAAAGCAGCTCTTGAAATTATCGGAACAGATCAAGTTGAAGGTGTACGCGTTGCTAATATTGATACGAAAGGAAACATCATCACTGGATCGGAACAAATATATGAGGCAGACTTCGTTTGTATTGCAGGTGGCTTATATCCTCTTGCTGAACTAGCCGCTGTAGCTGGCTGTCCTTTCCGTTACATTCCGGAATTAGGCGGGCACGTTCCTCTCCATTCTGAAACAATGGAAACCCCTCTTACTGGTTTATTTGTAGCCGGCAATATAACTGGTATTGAAAGTGGGAAAATTGCAATGGCACAAGGTACTGTTGCTGGATATTCAATTGTAAAACAGGCAAATAAAAAATCCCATTCAGTTGAACAACAATTGCAACAAGCAATCCAACATGTACATGCCGTACGTCAAGAAGCTGCCATTCAATTTAACCAGGGTGTTGATGTCGGTAGAAGGAAGATGAATGAAATTTGGCGTGATTATTCCCTTGCATTTGCACATACTAAAAAGAGCTGTTGAGAATACTCTCAACAGCTCTTTTTTCTACTCATCTGAGTTATTAAATTTCGCCAATGCGTAAATGCCTTCTTCATCATCTAATTCAAGTTGTAATCTTGCCGCAAATGAATTAACATTATATTCTCTGTCAAGCAATAAGCGTAGTGCTTCGATTAAGTTCGCTTGAATTAAAATTTGCTGGCGACCATTTACCTCTACTTCAGCAGAGAAACCATAGTCATCGTCGTACATAAGTTCAACTAAAACTTCTTCCGGACCAACTTGTCTTTTTTCAGCGATATATACGCAAAGGGCATTGATCAGTTCTTGTTCAGAAATTTTTATCGTTTCCATGCTACTTCATCTTCCTTTTTCTTACGTTGATCTTTGAAGTATTTAAATGCACGAATTGCTAACATTACAATACCAGCCATTACTAACATATTTACCATAAACGCTAATACAGAACCAAGAGCTCCCATATTTGCAAATAAGCTACCCATTAGTAAACCACCAAGACCACCTAGTAATAAACCTTTCATAAAGCTTCCTTTATTACTTTTTGGTGCTGTATTTGTTGCTTTTGTTTTTGAATCTGGAGTCGTTTTTTGAGAATTTACATTTGAATCTTTTTTGTTTAAATCAACTTTTGACTTTTGACCTGAACTTGGTGTAAATGATTTTTTACCAGATTTGTAACTCTTCGCTGCTGCGTGATCTACAAACATGAAGCTACTAGCTCCAAAGATAACCATGAATGCTGTCATGACTGCTACAAGTTTTTTCAACATATTATATCCATTCTCCTTTTATATAGATATATGTGAAATCTACCTTTCTAGTAAATTCAGAATGATAGATTTGTTTTTAAAAACATTTTAAAGGTTCTTATGAACTTATTATATGAACTTTTGTCGAAATATGCAAGTGTTATTTACTTCCGACAGTTTGGTGACAAAGGAAAAATTAAGCAAAACAGAATTGACTTTAAATGAAACAAAACATATTATAGGTTCATAAGAACTTTTTATTATTTATGGAGGTGAAAAGATGGAAACATTTCATCTCACACGAAACGAAATGGCTACCCTTCTTCTATCATTAAGAGGATGGAATACGAAAAAGCCTCTCGGTATTTTACAAGAAGCGTGGGCAAAGTCACATAAAAAAGATATTGAAAGCGGACAAAGCGTAACTGCTTTTATTACTACCGCACTTTCACCTATTTTTGAAAAACTAATTAAGATTGAAGATACGGACGTTGGTTTTTCATTAAATGAAATCGTTGCGCTTGGAAATCAAATTGAAAATACAAGTTTCTCAGTAACGGCCATGCAAAACTGGGTGAAACGAGATATAAAAGAAATGATTGGCTCTCCTCAAAAAGGAAAAAAATATTCAATTGAACAAGCAGCCTTACTATTCATTGTTGAAGATTTAAAAACAGCACTTGATTTTGAATCCATTCGTAAGCTATTGCGCCTTATCGTAAATGACCCAGCCGATCGAAGTGATGATTTAATCAATCCTGTTCATTTATATGGAGCATACTCTTCTCTATTTGAAGAACTCAATCAAGGAAATTGCTTACAATTAAATGCAACAGATACAATCCATACAATTGAAAACATCGTAAAAGAAAGAGCTGATAAAATTGCAAGCAAGTTCGATCAAGTTAATAACGAACAACGCGAAGCAATTCGTAACGCCATTATTATCGCCACACTCTCTGTACATACCGCATATGTACAAATGTTAGCGAAACGTTACGTAACAGCAACTTTATTTTTACAGAACTTAGATGTGAAACCGTAAAAAATAGGGGCAGAAATGCTTCTATTTTTTTATGAGAAATTTTTAATAAACTTTTCATTATCTCTTCATGAAAATTGAACTTATATACTTTACTATAATACTTATAAAGGACATAAAAGAATTGAAATAGCAATCCCCTATATAAATAAGGTATAATCTACATATAGTGAACCTTTTACGTAGTTAAATAAAGGGGCATATATTCAAAAATTCATAAATTAGAAGGTGCAACAATGGTAAGTAGTTTTATTCATTCAGTATTAACATTTTTTGAAGGGCTAGGTTATTGGGGCATTATGCTTGGACTTATGATTGAAATTATCCCAAGTGAGATTGTCCTTGCTTATGCGGGGTACTTAGTATTCAATGGTAGTATCTCATTTTTAGGCGCAGTTGTATTTGGTACGATTGGCGGTGTTATTGCTCAAATCTTTATTTATTGGATTGGACGATACGGTGGACGCCCTATTTTAGAACGTTACGGAAAATATATTTTTATTCATAAAAAACAAATAGACGCAGCTGAAGATTGGTTTAATCGTTACGGGACTGGCGTGATTTTCACAGCGCGCTTCATTCCAGTAGTTCGTCATGCGATTTCAATTCCTGCTGGTATTACAAAAATGTCATTCCTACGTTTCACTACGTTAACAGCACTCGCAATCATCCCTTGGTCTATCATTTTCATTTATTTAGGTGAAAAACTAGGTGAGAATTGGGAGAATATTAACGATGTTGCTGGACCATATGTGAAATCATTCGCAATAGGTGGCGTCATACTTATTCTTTTATACTTCGTTATAAAAAAATGGACAAAAAAGCGTAAAAATCTTGCGTAAAAATATAAATAAAAACCGCTATACATTCATTACGAATGTTAGCGGTTTTTATTATAGGCTTGATTTTTTATTAGAAATTGTATTATTTCTTCTTTGTGCTTTAAGTCATGTTGAATGAGTGATGAAAAGTAATGATTTAATTTCACTTTTTTAGTGCCAAATTGGTAGTCATTATAAAAATATTTGGTGGGAATTCGCCCAATTCCATCCACTAACTGTTTACGAGTAACACTAAATTGATTTAATAGTTCTTCTTTTGAAATACCAGATCTTGCATATTTAATTGCTCCCTTATTCATATCCTCAACATCTATTGGAACATTTGGTACAGATTGTCTACTTATAAAGTATGGAATTCTATCCTGTATTAAAAACACATCCCAAACGATAAAATGTGAAATCACATCCGCAATTGCCCATGAACCTTCTCTTAATGCCTGAAACCATATATCATCAGGTACTTGCTGTAATATTTGACACCATTCTATTACATGTAATTTTTCTTCCAAAATGTTCTCTTTCCTCATTCTTTCTTCCTTTCTCGCACTTGTAATTCATTCAAATTAATATCTTCTAGAAATTGTATAAAAAGCCTTCATAATTATGTGGATAAGCTACAATTCACTCATCCATTTCGTATATTATCTCAAAAAGGAGTGATTACCCTATGCATTGGCAACAAAAAATACAATACTTAATCGGACGCCCTATCGGTATTTCCTTTATTAATGGGCAAGGAACCTCTGGTGTATTATGTTCAGCGCATGATGGTCAATTGTATGTATATGAATACCTTTATCAAGCGCAGTTTGCAATGAAACATTATGATTTTAGACAAATTCAAGATATACATGCCTTTCCGAATTGCCCACATCAAAATCCTCTATACTAAAAAAGGAACAGCTTATAGCCGTTCCTTTTTCTCCACACTTATTTCTCAGTATAAAAGTTTTGCACCGCTTCATCAAAGTAAATCCAGCCTTTCCACCCTAAATGAATTGTATCTTTTAAGAAATACTTATCATATTCATGGCCAGAGAAATCGACTACTGGATACCCTGCTTTCTCAACTTGTTCCCGAACTTTTTTATAATATACTTCACGGCGTTCTTTAGGGAAGCCAGCATAATCATACCATGGTCCGTTTACAGGTACAGAAATAAAGAGCGGCTTGACATTTTTCTCTTTAAAAATATTTAAAACAATTTGTAAGTCATCATATTCTGGTGATTCTTCATACGATTCATTTGCTCTAAAGTTTTTTAAACCTTTTAATTTTTTCTTTAAATTATGTTTATAGTAATACGGATTTTCAATTCCGAATGTGTTTGTAGTAGATTCCGCTTTCCCTTCTTCTTCCGCATGTTTACGTGCATCTACCCAAGAAATTGAACGTAGTCCCACATTTGTTTTTTCTTTCATCGGCTCAATCTTAAATATAGAGTTAAATAAATCTCTATGATCTAAAATATTTCGATGCATATAAGCAAGTGGTTTAACTAAACCCGCTTTTATATTATGTTTCGTATCATTATATACAATACCTTCTAATGAATTTTTTAATATATCATCTTCTTGAACAACTTTATAATCTAATAGTCGTTTTGCAATTTGCTTCTTCATTTCTACATTTATTTTATCATTAAAGATAAAATGATATGCTTGTTGTTTGGAGAAATTGTTCGTAAAATCCCCCTGTGAAACCCCAGTCTTTGTAAACCATTGTGGCGATAAAACAAAGACTACTTTTTTACCTTCTAACTCATCCATAGTAGACGTCATATTTAATATATGAGCTAAACTTTGTGTACCGCCAATTCCGATTAAATATGGCGTAAAGCCTACAGGGTTCACTTTGAAGTAATTTGATGGATGATATGCATCCATTCGTAAAAATTCAGATGAACCGTACATCGGTAAATACTGCGAATTCTCTAACATCTTCTGTTGCAAGAATACACTTTGTAATTTTTCTTTTTGTAAGGAAGTTGCCGCATCTTCTACTTTCTTATCACTAATCATTGATACTAAACTTTGTGATGGGATGAGTACGATAATGAAAAAAAGCACACAAGCTAAAATTATGGGACCAAAGGCATGCTTCATTTTCATTTTTCGTTCCTCTGCCTATCGCTATTACATTGTAACCCTTGTTTTTGACACGTCATTTTTTTCTCCTTTTTCTCTATACATGTTCCATTCTATTTATTTATTATATACATGTATGTATTTCTTTCCTTGTTCTATTAAGTCCTATATAAATAGCACAAGAAAATGTTTCCATAGAAACACGTTAATTATACAAGATTCTACATAAATTTCACACTGCAATTTTACTAATAATTTTATTTTTAAGACATGAAAAAGTATATAAAATGTCTATAATCTATCAGGTGCTACATTAAATTCAAAATAAGATAAAATACGTCCACTATAATCAACATCATGATTATATGCAAAACCTCGCTTTCTGTTCTAACTCCCCATATTCAACAAATCTTATTAATCCTTCGACCATCCGGGCTTGTTATGTAAAGGTTTAGCCGCTTTATCTATAAACCGTTTTTTATAAAAAATAAACCACTTAGACAAGTGGCCAAGTGGTTGGAAAGAGACGCTATAGCATCTCCTTTTTATTACTATCCTTTTAAATTCAGTATCATATAGTAGTAGATAAGTCGAATTTAGAAAAAACTATCTGATATACATAGAACCAGGTATAGACATTAAATAATAGAAAAAGACTCCAATTATTCCACTAGTAAAAATAATAAATCCCATATTGCGTATGCCTTTAATTTTTGACTGTAAACCTATAAACCCTGATAGTAGCCCAGTTAAAGAAAATAGAATCCAGTATAGCTCGGTTGGGATATCAAGATGCTGACTACCCTCAACGCCCAGCCCCCAAAAAATATAAGGCAGTATGACAAAGGAAACACTGAGTAATCCCATAATACTCACGAGTAATTTATGATATTTGACTCCTGATATTATTAAATAAATCCCACCCGCAAATCCGCATAATACGAGATAAGGTGTGTATAGTATCCAAAGAAGACTTAATATGAGCATATGTAACTTCCTCCAATTTATTTTGGGTCATGGTAGTCTATTGATTTTCTGAATCTGCTACTAATTTTTCAAGGTGACTGAGTGCTTCTTCTAAATCAAACGAGTTAAACCAACGATAATCTTGTTTATCTAAAATACGATAATGCTGACTAATTAGATTTTGTTGTAAACGAAAGTTCCCTTTTTCTTGAATCTGTTTCCACCAGACTTTTCCTCCCAGTGTTTTCTGTTTGGTGTTGTTCATGTTTTTATGCGCTAAAGTTGCAATGACTACTAATGGATCATCTCCTAGACTAGACTGTAAAACCTCGCTATCCCTAAACAATGCACAAATTGCTACGGTATTGGTCCACCCTGCATTTGTTCGTCCCTTCTCAATTTGAACGAGCGTTTTTTTTGAAATACCAAGAACTTCAGCCATTTTATCCTGTGTGTATCCTTTCTCCGTACGAATTAACTTTATTTTTGTTGATATAAGTTCGATTGTAAGCTCTTTATTCAATTCCTTCACCCCCGAAAGTAACTTATGTTTTATTTAGTGTAATTTTACACTATACCTATTTTATTATCAACTTATTCTCTTTACGTTCGCTTTTGTCACTTCAATATATTGAAATCGATCCTCATTTACTATTATCACCTTACTAATTATTCTTTTTACACACATAAATTCTATTGCATATTGAATAGATTTTTTTGCTACTTCTGACGCATATCCATTCCCCCCAATATTCCGGATCAAGTAGATACATAATTTCTATTCCATCAGTTTCATCCACTTTTCTACTTGCCAATAACTTCTTTCTTTAACATGTTATAAAATTGATCGACATCTTCTATAATTGGTTTCCTCATGAGTACCTATTACTTTCTTTTAACCTAAACATCATGCCCCTCCAATCTCTGTTTACAGACTTTTAATTTATATAACTTTACATAAGAAAAACAGACTACCACACACATGGAGTCTGTTTTCTCATCCTTTATTTTTGTACATCTGCCCACTTTAAACTTGTTGCTGGTCCAAATTGATGTACGTATAAATCTTTCACATATGGTTTTTGTAAGTAAGATAATCCGCGCTGGAATACTGGAGCAATTACCGCATCATCCAGCAACATTTTTTCAGCATCTTGCAGTGCTTTCCAACGAGCTTTTTCATCATTACCTAATTCTGTTTTAATCTTCTTAATTAACGCATCATATTCTGGATTCGCATATTCAGTATTGTTCACACTATTTCCAGAAAGGAATACTTCTAAGTATGTCATTGGATCTGGATAATCTGGTAGCCAACGTGATAATGACATTTCATATTCTTTCTTCTTCTCTAGCGCTAGCTTTTGCGTATGTGGTTGTAATTTTACATTTACCTTTAAGCCTGGTAAGTTTTTCTCTAGCTGTTCTTTAATGTATTCTCCTACTTTCTTAAAGTTTTCTAAATCATAGTTTAATAACTCAAGCGTTACTTCATTTGTACCGGTCTCTCGCTTCGCCTTTTCCCAATATTCTTTCGCCTGTTTTACATCAGTTTTATTAAACTCACCTGCTGTACTTCTAAAATCTTTTTTATCTGGACCTTTTAAAAATCCTTTTGGCACGTAATAGTTTGCAGCAACCGATCCATCATTTAAAAATGAAGTCGCAAGTCCTTTCTTATCAAACACTGTACTTAGCGCAAGCCTTGCATTTTTATTTTTAAGAATCGGTACATTTTCATTGAATCGGAAGAAGTACATAACCGGATCTGTATATTGTTTAAGCTCTTTATTATTTTTATATTTATCTACGAATTCAGTTGAAATGACAGCTCGATCAACTTTATCTGTTTCATATAAATTTACCGCAGTTGAAATTTCTTTAACAATTTGATAGTTTACTTCATCTAACTTCACTTCTTTTTTATCCCAATACTTATCGTTTTTCTTCATTGTAAAGCTCGCTTCATGCTTCCAATCAGATAGTGTAAAAGGCCCATTATATACCGCTTTATTTGCTTCTAATCCGTATTTATCACCTTGTTCTTTCGCATATTTTTCGTTAACTGGATAGAACGATGGTAAAATAAGTAATTTAGTGAAATACGGTACAGGATGTTCTAACTCTACAACGAATGTTTTATCATCCTTCGCTTTCACTCCTAATTCCTCTAACCCTAGTTGTTTCTTATTTATTTTCTCCGCATTTTTCACATCGTATGCAATGTATGCATATTGAGAAGCAGTATCCGGATTAATAAGCTGCTTCCAAGCATATACGTAATCTTGCGCTGTTACCGGATCTCCGTTAGACCATTTGGCATCACGTAAGTGGAATGTATATGTTTTGCCATCTTTGCTCACTTCATATTTTTGTGCCCCAGCCTCAATCACTTCATCATTTTTTGATAAGCGGAATAATCCTTCCATGACGTTATTTAAAACGTTAAATGATACTGCATCTGTTACTTTCCCTGAATTTAACGACGGAATTTCACCCGTTTCTAGTAACTGTAATACTTTCTTCTCATCTTTTGGCTTTGTCGTTGTTTTTTCTTTTGCGCAGCCAACTAAAATTGAAGAAACTAATAGAGTACTAACTAATGAGTAACGAACAACTTTTTTCATTTGAAAACCCCCTCTATTTTTTAAGGTAAGTAACGACGAGCACCAGCGTATTCTTCTATATATCCTGGTGTATTTAGCGGTATAATCTCTACTGACCTTTCAGCTCTTGGTGAGTGAATCATATTTCCGTCTCCAATATACATAGCAACGTGATGGACACTGCCTTTTCCTTGATCATGTGCAAAGAAGATTAAATCTCCTTTTTGTAAATGTTCTTTATCAACTGCAACTCCATTTCTCGATTGCGGTCCAGAATCTCGCGGAATGGTAATACCATGCGATTTATAAATTGTATGTGTAAATCCAGAGCAATCAAATCCGAAGCCACTTGTACCAGCCCATATATACGGTAATCCTAAAAACATTTTTCCTGTGTTTATTAAATCATCGGCTGTCGGAGTTGGAATATCATTTTGAGAACGGTAAACCGTTCCATCATTTTTTCGTAGCCAAGCTTTCTGTCCATTTGGTAACAACACACGATATGAAATTGTATCTTCACTTAGTAGCGGCAGTCGCGTATTATAGCTCACTTCAAGTGATTTATGTTTTTCAGAAGGATTTATATATAAAATTGCTGTCGGTTTCGTTACTAATACGAAAGGTTCATTTGTTTTATCTGCAAATTCTTGATTATATGTTAACTGTTTTTCAGGCATCCATCCTGGGTAACCTTCCTCATTTCGCGGTGTTGGTTGACCATGGACTAACACTTTCACCCAGTCCCCTTTTTTATCAACAACTGTTACTTCTTGACCTAATAGCGCTTGCGTTTCTAATTTATTTGCATTTGTTAACCAAAGTTTCTCATCAAGCGTCATCGATTTCGTCCACTTCCACAAATCAACTGGATTTGTAGCGCTCGGTACATCAATTGGTCGTAATGAATCAGGTGCAGTCCAAAGTGTTGCGGCAGATACATCGATAAACGCTTTGCTATCTCTCTTCTCTTCAGCATTCGCTGATGTAAACGATGAAAATATAAATAAAGTTGTTAAAAATGCAGTTCCTACTTTTTTCATATATATCCCCCTTAAAAAATAGTTTACTAGTCTCTTCTCCTAAGATTTACTATTCACTGTCGATTGAAGGTTTACCTTTGATCCAGAATAAGTCATTCCTTCTGGTTCTTCCATTAACCAAAGCGGTGCATCAAGATCAAAGTAATGAATATTAGGATGTGCAGCAGCTAAATGGGCTACAGCGCTAACAGAAAGTGAAGATTCCATCATACTTCCGACCATACATTTTACACCAGCTGCTTCTGCGATATCGGCAATACGCCACGCCTCACGTATGCCACCACATTTCATTAATTTAATATTGAGCAAGTCTGCATATCCTCCTTGAACGATTTTCAATGCATCACTCGCTGAAAATATGCTTTCATCTGCCATAATGGGCGTTTGTACATGATTTTTGACGTACTTTAATCCATCCCAATCTTTCGCATAAACAGGTTGTTCAATAAATTCGATATTTAAATTACGATTTTCCATCTCTTTAATGATAGTAACCGCTTCTTTTGGATTCCACCCTTGATTTGCATCTAATCGTAACGTCGTATTTTTTGGTACGCTATTTCGAATCGCTTCAATACGTTCTAAGTCTAAATGAGCAGATTTCCCCACTTTAATTTTTAAAGTTTGAAATCCTTTTTCTACATGTTTCTTTGCCTCTTTCGCCATAATGAACGGTTCATCTACACTTACAGTAATATCTGTGTGAATTTCTTTCTTCCCGCCTAATAATGCGTAAAGTGGAACGTTATGATATTGGCAATACAAATCATATAAAGCGATATCTACCGCCGCTTTCGCACTTGGGTTTCCAATACAACTCATTTGAATGTGCTGTAGTAACTGCTGAAACTGAATGATATCTTGACCAATTAAACTGGAACGCATCGGCCCTAAAATTGCTTCTTCAATCCCGTTAGCGAAATCTCCTGTAATAACTGGTGTTGCGGCTGCAGCACCTTTGCCAACAATTCCTTCATCTGTATGAATATATACATCTATACTTTCTATTTCGGTTACGGTACGAAGCGCTGTTTTAAACGGTGTATGCAGATTTACACGTCTACGATTTACTTTTACATCGGTAATTTTCATTTTGTTCATCCTTTCGTTGTCTAGCAAAATAGAAGCTTAATTCTCAATTTTTTTGGAGCAATAAATCTCTTCTTTTGCTTATTTTTCATGTAGAAGGTTAATACGAAATAAAAAAATCCAGCCATAAGAAGATTCTTACGGCTGGATTTTGTCTATGAATGTGTAGACAAAGCAGCGATTTGATTATATTTTTTCTGTGCATCTTTTAATGCTACAAGTAGTGCCTTTTGAGACGAACCAAAATAACGATCTTTTATTTCCATTACTAACGCTGGGTCATTAATATTTTTATGTAGAAATAAATATTTAACGAATTGAGATGTTAATGCAATTGTCGCTGAGCAATCTGCATCTACAATTTCCCCAGTCTCCTTAATAAGTACAAACGCTACAAAATAGCTTTTAAACTTTTCGGTAATGGGATTATTTTGAGGTGCTTTCGCATCCCCTACGACATAAATTGTATTTGAAGCGTACACAGCTCTCTTCCTTTCTAATACGGGATAACGGTTTTCTTAATAGTCGTATGAGTGATAAACTCAACATTGATTAAAAAATGTATCCGCTTACCTTGTATTATAATACAATTGACAGAATTTTAACAACATTTATTTTCGTATATATTCCATAAGTATAAAAACAGCTTCAGCTCTTCATTTTTACAATATGTAATTGTTTCTTGTACCATGACATTCATACATGAAAAAACAGCTAGCTATTGCTAACTGTTCTATCACACTACTTCGGCAACACAAATATAGTTTCATTTGACTTAGAAAATTGATATTCTTTTCTCGCAAACTTCAAAATTTCTTCTTCATCGTCTGTTAAATTTTCTATGTTAGTCTTTAAAGAAGCCTTATCTTTCTTTAAAGAAACCAATTGTTTTTTATTATTCGTTATCGTATCCTTTTTTTCTACGATTATTTCTTGTTGTTTCGTTAAAATAAATTGAACGTACAAAGTAGCCGCCGCAATAAATATAAACATGAATATAAATCGCCTCAGTTTTTTCTTATTAATTGCTCGATTCTCATTAGACTGTGATAGTTGTTCTTGTATATTAGGAACATTTATTCGCTTGAGTTTCCTCATTATGAAATCCCCCTAACACATATATTTTCACTACCATCGGCATGATCACTTACTAACTATAATTCTATTCTTATAAAATAAGCTCCTTCACAAAAATATCTCACTAATTAACCAATTAAAGATAGCATTCGACGACATTTCCATATTTACATTGCATTTTTTTATGTATGCTGCCACAAAATAGTAGTTTCTGTTATTCTTTTTCTACTATTGTAGAAGCGTTTTTTTACATACAAATTTCTCCTTGTTTTAACATGGTTACAAGGAGAAAAGAGATGCATTATTGCACATTCATTCAATAAAATTAGAATAACTGTTTCAGAACTTAGGTTTAGAGCATAGATCCTACCTATATACACTCAAAATAAGAAAAAAGCCCAAATTGGGCTTTTTTAATTTTATAAATCAATATCATATTCCATACTTTTGGCCGTTTCTTCAGCAATCTCCACACCTAACAAATTTTTCACAATATGAAATGACATGTTAATACCAGCTGAAATCCCTGCCGAGGTAATAATGTGTCCCTCATCTACAAATTTCACATTCTCCATTACTTCTACATTCGGAAAATCTTTTTTGAAAGTTTGAATACTTGCCCAATGTGTTGTTGCTTTTAATCCTTCCAGTAAACCAGCTTTCGCAAGTAATAGCGCACCCGTACAAACTGAAGTCATAAGCTTTACTTCTTTCATTTGCTGACGAACCCAATTTATTATAATATCATTTTTTACTTCATTTTCCCGAACTCCTTTACCACCTGGAATGATTAGAATATCAACTGGTGGTAAATCCTCAATACTATAATCGGGCTTTACCTTTAATCCGTTTCTTGCTGTAATCATTTCTCCATTTTGGCTAACTGTATACACAGTAAATGGTTTTTCTTCATGCACTTCAGTTACAGAAAAAACTTCAAATGGTCCTGCAAAGTCTAACACTTCTACATCATTAAATAAAAATATACCTACACTCCATTTATTCATCACACATTCACTCCATGATGCAAATAATGTAAAAGGTGATTATGTCCTTTTTCTAAGGCTATATCATAGGCTGTTTTTCCATCATTTTTCTTAATCGTCTTATTAGCTCCATTTTCAAGAAGCAATACAATAATTTCTTCACTTCCTAAAAATGCTGCTTCGTGGAGCCCTGTCCAACCACCACTTTGCATAACATTTACATCTGATCCTTTTTCAATTAAGAAAGCAATAAGTTCACTTTGCTTATTCTCTATTGCCGCTTGTAAAGGTGTATTTTCATTTTCATTTTTTGCTCTACTATGTATATCTGCACTACTTTCTAAAAGAAAACTCGCTATCTCTTTTTGTCCAAAATAAGCAGCTAAATGAAGTAGCGTCCAACCGTCTTCACTAAATTCAGTAACTGCACTTGGATTCGTCTTTATAAACGCCACCACTTTTTCCTTATTTCCACTTATAACAGCTTGTGTTATTGATTGTAAACTTTCCATAATAATCTCCCATCATTCAGAATATTTAATTACACTCTTCTATATGTTCTATTAATTATTATATATTCCTTTTAGAATGATAGTTTACATAATAATATTATCTATTTAACTCCTATCTTTTATTTTAAATATTAAAATTTTCCGCTAAAATAATATTAATCATGTTTAATATGGAGGAGAAGTTATGTTACGAGTAATGCCTTTAGATAGTGAAGACTATAATTTAATTACAGCTGCTGAGAAAGTAATTGAAAAAAACTATAAATATGGTCGTCATCATATCGGTTCAGCAGTACGCACTAAAACAGGTAATATTTATGCAGCAGTGCATGTTGAAGCGAATGTTGGAAGAATAACAGTGTGTGGTGAAGCTATGGCGATTGGAAAATCTATTTCAGAAGGTGATCATGAATTTGATACCATTGTAGCAGTTGCTCACCCACACCCTCATGAAGATATAGAAAAATGTTGGGTTGTTGCTCCATGTGGTATGTGTCGAGAATTAATAAGTGATTACGGAAAAAACACGAATGTTATACTTTCTTATAATGGTGAACTTGTAAAATGTAACGTAATGGAATTATTACCTGAAAAGTATACAAGTGAAGTAGAATAATCCTTCCTGTTTTCCATTCATTAAATAATATTATTCCAATAAAAAAACAATCCATTTTAAAAACGGATTGTTTTTTTATTTCTGTTTTATGCAATTTATTTTATTTTTCTATTTTCACTACCAATAAAATTACATTAATAAAAATGAAATTAAAATATGAAAGCGCGCCTTGCCCTGTGTTTTTCATTTGAAAACAAAAAAGAATTTCCCCTTACATTCGAAAAACATTAATATAAGCTCTCTAAAATCAGGAATCTGATCATACCAATCTATAACAATTCTGTCTTCTTCCCTTGCCTGTTTCCTTTAGCACATATGATTTTAAAACTAGTGCCGTTAATGAATCCGTTAATGTTTTATATGATAAATTAGATAATGCTAACAGATCGTTCGTATATAACATTCTATGCTTCTCTAATAATAATAGTACTAATCGTTCAGACGGTTTTAATGCCTCATCACTTTCTAGTATAAAGTCTACATTTTTCATTTCTCTAATTATTACTCCTTATATAAAAAAATACTTACACAATTGATTTAATATAAAAATACTACACAACAAAATCTGAAATATATTAAAATAACATTGTTTTAAAACACTATTATACTATAACATAGAAAAAGGATTTCCCGAAATAAGAAATCCTTTTTTATATTACATATATAATTCTTACAAACTTACATTATATTACGAATTCTTATCTGTTCAATTTCCTCCTAATTTTTTATGGGCATCCTTATGTATTTATAATCAAGTGAAACTTTAGTCAGTCCTCACCAATCAAACTTTTATGAGCCGTTGATTCCACACCTAACTTCTTTGCTTTCGCTGTAATTTAAGTTGGCGGGCTTACTACTAGTTAATGGGAGATAAATCAAATTTTTCTAAAATGATTTAAACAAATAAAAACAGTTAGTCTATCATGCTCTACACATGAATGACTAACTGTTTTCCAGCGTTTTGTTCTACCTTAAATATTTCTCGCAATATGCGGCTTACTGTAATGGCTTGTTCCACCGCCGCCTACTACTACTTTACCGCCTTTTTCAAAAATTAATAATTTACTTGAACCATCTGCAAGAAGTACTATTACTTCAGCATTATCACTTGTTGCTACATAAATTACGTAACCACTTTTTGATATACAAGTTTCCCAGTTCTCATCAAATTCTGATCTTACTACACGATTTGAATACACTTGATTTTCAATTCTATCTTGTTCTTCGTTTGCCAAATTTATCCCCCTACTTCTCTAAAATATCATTTATAAAAAAATTACAGTTCTATTTATAATAGTGACTGTCTTTAATATAAATAGTATATGTAATTAGTAGAAGAATGCTTGGACAATGAAAACACAACAATATGTAAGTAACATACAATTTAAATAAGGCAATCGATATTGTATCGATCGCCTTGTTATCTTAGATAGTTCTTTATTTTCCGTTTCGCACAGCTTCAAAAGTAAACATTTGATTTGCATTTGACGGTTCTTTTTCATAAGCATAGTCAGCAGAACAAGTAATGGTAGAAAAACCTATACTTTCTAAAAGAAGTTTAAACTCCTCTATTCCATACCAGCGCACCGCGAAGCGTTGTAGTTCTGTTTGTACTAACTTTCCTTTACTCCATTTTTCATATTTTAAATATGATAGAGTAACTTGGTTCAGCCAATCTATTTCAATTGATTTATTTTCTAATGTAATTCCATCACCACTTGGCAAAGAAAAAGTCGATGTATGAATCTCTCCAGTCTTCCAGTCATGTGGAAGCATAATATCGACGATTAACCGACCACCTGGCTTAAGGTGTTCATAAAAACATTTCAATGCGTTTATAGAATCCACACGATTTTCAATTAAACAAAAAGATCCAGTAGGAATGATAATTGCCTCATATTTATATGGCAGTGAAAATTTTTGTAAACTTCCTTCATATAAATTAGGATGTAAACCTCTCTCTTTACAGCGTATACGGCAAGAATCTAGCATTTCAGGTGAATAGTCAATCCCATCAACTGTAAAACCAGCCTCAAGAAGTGGGATGATGACACGCCCTGATCCTACTGCTGCTTCGAGAATTCTACCTCTACAATTCTTTAAACGTTCTTCGTAATACTCAATATCACCATTTAAAGAATAACCGACAGGCTTTGTGTAATCATAAAGTTCCGTGCAAAGTGAACTATAAAAACTAAACATTTATTTTCTCCTCCGTTTTTTACGTACGGAAGATTTTCTTTCAATTAATCTTCCTGTACCTTTATTTTCAATAAAAATTCGAAAGAGCTGACTGTCATACTATATCACTCGCTTTCCATAGAATATAATCATATTGTATAATATTTCCTTAAAAATGAAAATATATAAAAAGAAAATTCAGAATTCCATTAGGAGGATGATATAATGAATTCATTCATTATATTTCTTTTACTTCTTATTGCTTTTAATGCTCTAATTTTCTTTATAGCAAAGAAGTATGTACGAATTTGGAAAGTAGCCAGTGGTATTTTCATACTTTCTTCTCCCGTTGTTTTCTTCGCCACTTTGCACGTTATTGGTGAAAAAGTAGGAGATGGATTCGCTGGAGGCTTTGCTGGACTTATCTTTAGTGGCCTATTGATCATAAATGCCATCTTTTTATTTATTGTAAGCATTTTTGTATCCAGCAATAAAAATCCACATTAAACTCCCCCTTTCAAAATATAAAGAGCTTACTATATAGTAAGCTCTTTACCCATCACTATTTATTTCACAATTGGCAATGTCACTTCACTTAATTTTACTGTAAGCTTCGTGCCAGCTTTCGGTCTAATCGTATAATCATAGTCACTAGCGATTAAAACAACCCCTATTTGATGCCCCGCTTTAAATACATAATCGTCTGGCTGCATGTCCCATGTAAATGTATAATCTTTGCCCGGTTGAATCGCTGTTGAATTTTCTATACTCTTTACGTTTTGTGGATCCATCCAGCCTCGTGTTACGATTTCCGGCTTCGTTCCTCCATAGTCAACAAGTAATGCTGTTAAATTTGATACAGATCGATCAATATTTCCTGTAATTGAAATCTTTGGTGTACCACTTATACGCGTATCTTTTTGCAGTACAGGCATTGTATACACTAATCGATTGGCTACATCTAATTCTGGGTTTGCTACTAATTCGTTTGACTTCATTTTTGCATCATCTACGAATGAAAACATCTTATTAAAAGAACCCATACTTAATGGTAAATTAACTGCTTTGTTACTTAAATACATACGAACTTTTGACGGTACAGCTGCTGGATCCGGCCAATTTTTTAATTTTTCCCAAGTTTTATTTTCACGTTGTACATCAACCATTGGTTCATTCATAATCCCATTTTCAATTCCATACAGCCAGTAATCGAACCATTTATTTTGTGTTCTTTGCCAGTCATTCGTTGATGTTCCACCGTGCCCACCTTGATGTAACCACATTTTACGCGGGACACCATTCTCTCCAAGAGCTTCCCACCACTGCGAGAACTGCTTCGTCTTTACATTCCAATCATTTAAACCATGAACAACAAATACACTCGCCTTTACGTTTTTAGCATCTTTTACATAATTACGTTTATCCCAAAAACCATTATAATTACCAGTTTTCCGGTCCTGCCCTGTTGTTAACTCTTTTATTACTTGTCCACAAACTTCCGGATTTTCTCTTGTTAATACTGCTTCTGCCATATTATCTGTATCTTCTCCTTGGTATCCACCTGGCGCAATGACTGCACCGTTTGCACGATAATAATCATACCAACTACTAATCGCTGCGATTGGTATAATTGTTTTTAACCCTTCAACGCCAGTCGTCGCAACAGCATTCGGTAACGTACCATTATAAGAGACTCCTGTCATACCTACATTTCCTGTTGACCAATCGGCCTTAACTTCCTCACCATATTCTGTATATGCTTTCGCACGTCCATTTACCCAATCAATAACAGATTTTGTCCCTAATATTTCTTGCTCATCCCCAGTCGTCGGACATCCATCTGATTTTCCAGTTCCAATACTTTCACCTAAAATAACTGCATAGCCCCTTGGTACATAATAATTTCCGTATGAACCAAGATTAATAGCTCCATACGGTTTGCCTTCATACGCATACAATTCTTCATCTACATTATATACAGGAACATCTTTTAAACCAGCTCGATATGGACTCATTTCATATATAACTGGCACTTTCACATTTGAATCAGTTTTTGGGCGCATAACTTTTACTGATACTCGGTCTTTTTTTCCATCTCGATCACTATCTACTTCCGTTTCTACAAATAAATTTTCAATAATTGCTTCATCAAGTGAATAAATCGGTTTTGTCATCCCATTTTCTAATTCGATCTTCGTATTTGATTGTAACCTTTCTGAAACTTTCCCATTTAACTTCACATCATTCTCAGTTATGTAGTTTGTTTCTTTATTGTCTGCATAAGCAGTCATACTAGAAACTCCCGATGTGACTGATAAAGATAAGATTGTTGATAATGTAATGGCTATTTTCTTTTTCCCCATACTCTTTCCTCCCCATATATTTCTCCTTTTACTATATAATAAAATTACTGAAAATTCAGTTTATACCTTATACAACAACTTGAGAAATTTGTAGAACACTCTTCCAACGGGCTTTCGAGGTTATATATTCTGATTTACTGCTCTCATATAATTAATAAAAAACATCGCCTATTAATAGACGATGCTTCTAATTGTATTGAATTAGTCATTCTTCATATTAATATAAAACCGTATTTCTCCCTCTTTAGTACATACGCCATAGTCAAAACCATGTCTTTCTAAAATACTTTTCACGATCGCTAAGCCTAGTCCTGTACCTGAATAATCTTTACTACGAGAAGATTCTAAGACGTAAAAAGGTTCCCAAATTTTATCAACATCTTTAATTTGTTCTGCATTAATCCCATTTTTAATTTGAAAATATACACTTTTATTTCTCTCTTCTAAAGTGATTATTATGTTTTGATTTGCTGTATATTTTATTGCGTTAGAAATTAAATTTTGAAACACCATTCCCATTTTATTTAAATCCGCATAAATGACCTGATTTTTAATATTACTGTTCGTCTGCAACTGTATTTCTTTCGACTCCAGTTCAATTTTATGCTTATCTATTATACTTCGGACTAATGGTTCAATAGGGAATTCTTCTTTTTGTAAAACATCTCTTTCTAACTTCGAAAATCGTAATAGTTCTTCAATTAAGTTTGATATTTGATCTGTTTGTTTAATAATTGTATCTACGTATGTCCCATCATCCAATCCATCCTTAATTCCCATAGAATATGCTTTTACTAATGCAATTGGTGTCTTTAATTCATGCGTCACATCACCCATAAATCGTTTTAAATGTTCATTACGATCTGTTAAATCTTGATGTGCTTCATGTAGTTTTTCACTCATGATATTAATACTATCGGCTAACTCTCCTATTTCATCATTCGTTTTCACTTTTGTTCTTTTAAACTTCAAATGTGAAATATCCTGAGCTACATCGCTTAGATCTTTCAATGGAGTCGTTATTATTTTTGAGAGTATCCACACAAGTAAAATAATAAGAATGAGTGAGAAACATACTATGTATAAGTAAAATGTATTTAACGTTTTTATAACCTCATTTGAATGTGCGATAGAAGTTCCCATTAAAATTATCGTATTATCTTTTGCAATATATTTAGCGAAAAAACTCGCTTTTAACTTCTCTTGATCATACAGTTTATTCGATTGCCCTTCCGCTTTCACCTTCATGACTTCGTCTTTCGTAATCCACAGTTTATTTAAAACTACTTTCTTTTTCGTAAGTTGCATGCGTAACGCTTCGTTCATATCATCTTCTGACTGATTGATTGACGTATATGCAACCGTAACGTTATTTTCACTTTCAATTGTACGAATTACATCTTCTAACTCATTTACAGGTGTATTTTGTATTTGCACTGTAAATGAGTTTAAGTTCTCTCTCGTTTTGTAAATATTATATTTCGGTAAAAGATAGTTAATTAATAATAAAGAGATCGTAAAAATAATAATAACAGTTAAAGAAATGCTGAGAAATAGCTTTTTTCCAAGTTTATTCACTCTGCTCCTCCAAACTATATCCTAGCCCGCGATGCGTCTTTATAATATTTTCTCCTACTTTTTTACGTAATCTTCTTACATGTGTATCAACAGTTCGCTCTTCTCCAAAATAGTCAAATCCCCATACGATATCTAACAATTTTTTACGAGTTAAAATCATGCCTTTATGATTTAAAAAACACTTTATTAATTCTAGCTCTGTTTTTGTAATATCTAACTCTTTGTCATTTTTATAAACTTTATTTTTAGTAAAATCTATTTTCAAATCTTGAACTTGAATGACATCATCATGCTGTATAAGCTTTTTCGCCCTAGTGATTAATACACCTGGATGAAATGGTTTTTTTACGTATTCATCTGCCCCGCTTTGAAGCGCTGCTAATTCATCTTCGCTTTCACTTTTCGCCGTAAGCATTAATACTTTTACGCTTGAATTCTTTTTTATTTCCTGACAGACAGTAATGCCACTATATTTCGGCATCATCCAATCTAAAATAGCTAAATCAATTTTCTCATCATAAAATATTTGAAGTGCTTCCTCTCCATTTTTCGCTAATAACACTTCGAAGCCTTCTTTTTCAAAATAAGCTTTTAAAATCCTTAACATATCTTGTTCATCATCTGCAATTAATACTTTCATGAATTATCCTCCATTGCTTTTAAACAAAAACCAATTGTATTATACAACTTCTTTGTTACATAAATGTGACAGAAAAATATTTGAACTTTTTAAGGGTATAGTAAAGACGAGGTGTTGTATTATGATTAAAAAAATTGGAGTCATTACTCTTCTTTTCTTCTTATTATCAACAAATACGTTCGCAAATACAAATCAACAAATTGAAGTATTTGATTGTCAAAAAGAAATGGTCGTTCAAAAACAATCTTTAGATCCAGCTATTCAAAAAGAAGCTATTCAATATGCTAAATCCATTACTGGCCCGTTCAAAAACTTAAATGTCGTTCCAAAAGATGGTCACATGATAAAAATCCCTTTATCTAAACCAGTTTCTATAACAAATCAATGGCTACAAACAACAATTGATGAAGTGCTTATTCTTCTACCACTTAACGAAAAACCTTATATTATGCTTTACGACGATGAAAATAATCCACATTTCTATTATATAAAAGGTGATCCGAAGGGACTATTGAAAGAAATGAATGTTAAATTATAATGTAAGAAAGATCCCATAAATATCATTTGTGGGATCTTTCTTTATCAATTAACAACTTGATTTTCATTTAAAAAATGAATAACCTGTCTTTTATGATGGTTATCATGATCTACAAATTCTTTAATAATATATATAAGAGAATACGGCGTTCCAGTATGAGGACAATGTGATACTCCATTGGCAGTTAAAGGTTTCTTTAGATTTCCAGCAGACAGTAATCTAAGTTCTTTTACGAGTAACTCTCTTTTAGCTTTTGCTTCTTCAAGAAGTTTCATCTTAGATATACCGGATTTGGCATAACTAGATGCTAGTTTATTATATGTATCAAAATCAGGGAACTCCATTCCCTTTCCATCTCTCACTGATGATAATGTCTCACGTAATAGATAGTCATCCCAGTTCATAATATGAGATATGATTTCGCCAATAGTCCATTTCCCCTCTGATATTGGTGTCACCCACAATTCCTGTTTCATACCTTTCAATGTATTTATCCAAATTGAATATTCATTGAAATCATTAATAATTTTATTTTCTCCCATCATCCAATTCCCCATTCTAATATCATATTCATATAAATTATAACATCAATCCACACAAAACAGAACAAGCATTCTGTTTTGTGGGTGAATAATAATTCACTACATCCTTTTATATAAGTCCAAATAATGGCTCGCTCCCATATATTTTGTCCCTTTCACAAATCCAATCGAAGTATAAAATTTGTCACCCTGTACTGTATCTGTATTTAAAACAACAATATTAAAATATTTTTTCGCATCGCTTATAATTCTCACTAATAATAACCTCCCTAATCCTTTCCGGCGATATTCTTTTGCAATATAAAATCTTCTTACCCTACCAATCTTATTGTTTATTATATATGGATCCTCATTCAACCCTCCTATTCCGATTAACTTTTCCCCATGAAAAATCCCATATAAGCATTCACCAGTTTTATTAAATGTGTTTATTTTATTTTCATATTCACTTATTAGTTTTATTAGGAAATAAAATCCTTCGTCTTTGCTTTCCTGAACAAGATATTTGTGTTCGTATATCATTAAATCTTCAATTTGTTGAATATGTATATCTTTCAAGTAAATCCCCCTTACTATGAAAATACATAAAAATGCTCTAGAATTATGGATTCTGAGCATTTTTATGATTGTTATCTTATTCAATTCGTAGTATGTGTATTCTTCACTTCAGATGTAAATCGATAATATATGAACTAAAGCAGCTGTTTGCTTAAATGAATACCCTTACATTTATAGTGTCTCTCAAAAATAATATCAGTTTATAAATTCACCATTCTACTCTAACATGTTCAAGTTAAGTTATAATTTGTTAATCTATATGTTTGTATAACCACTGTTCAAATACCTTTAACTGTTCCTCAGTATGAAAATAATGTTCACCTGTCTCCACGACCTCTAATTCACAACGATGCTTTTTTGTAAAATAGTTTATAGTTTCAAATTCACACAGTTCATCCTTAGCTCCATACATAATATATGTATCTGTATTCCATGTATTAATAGGATGTTCTTTTACATAGCATAAATAATCCCAATATAACTTTTGACCAATCGGTGTCTCTATAATCATTTCTTTTTGCAAAAGCTCTGGTGTTACATTAAACCATTTCATCATATTTTCGATAATTCGTTCCATATTAACTACCGGTGATAAAAATAACGCCTTTTCTATCACATCATTTTGATAAGCTAAAAGGCTAAAATAAGCTCCGATACTACATGCAAACACACTTACTTCTTTCCAATGTTCTTTTGCGTAATTCATAATTATAGATAATTCACTAACACAAACTTGTACTTTGCAAATTGTATTATCATTTGTTCTTTCTCCATGCTCAGGTAAATCAAAGCTTAATACTTGATAACCTTTTTGATTAGCTTCTTCAGCTAGTATTTGAATAACTGCATCTTCCTTATTTGACATATTTCCATGTACTGCAATAAAAATCTTCTCACTCTTATCTCCCCATAAAACCACAGGAATATTACTAATTTTAAAATTATTTTTAAGCATATTCCCTCCATAGAATAAGACATATAGGACTTGGTAAAAAACGCACACACTTTATAATCCAAATCAAACTATTACTAATTTATCACAAATGAATTATACTATCTCTCTACCTCTTTATTACAGAGTCTACTTTGTATTTAACTCTTTCTTTTTTCCATTTCTTCAAAAGCCACAAGTACTTTTTTGGGTTCCCTATTGAGCTAATGTATTCCGTTAGTAGAAAGAGGATTTTTAAACACCTTTATTATCTTTGCACAGCAGATAGTATCCCCTTCAACTCCATTAAATCATCTATTACTATATCTGCCTGGGCAAGCTCATCTTCTTGTGCAAAATCAAAATTGCAACCAACTGCAATCAAGCCATTATCTTTAGCTGCGTTTATATCAGATAAACGATCCCCGACTACCGCTGCTTCTTTTATATCATATTTGTTCAAAATACTTTTTACTAAGTCGCTTTTATTAAGTGAGTTTATTTGTTCAATACTAAACGTTTCAGTAACCCATTGATCTAACTCATAATAAGATACAATTGCTCGTAAATATTCAGTTAAACCATTACTAGCAATATAAATTGAACAATTATTTTCTTTTATATATGTAAAAATTTCTTTTACATTCGGATATAAAGCACCTTTTCCGCTCTTAATGTTTTCAATTAATCTTTCTAAAAAATATGCATCTGTTTGTTCTCTTATTTCAAGAGAATGATCCGGTAATAAAGCTTCCCAAACTTTCGGTAACGGCACGCCCATAATTTCACGGTACTTATCAATAGGTGTTACCGTATCCCATAATTGTAATGAACGTAAATGATCAAAAGTATCATCTAACGATAATTCTAAAATTTTATCTGTTTGAAATAACGTTCCGTCCATATCAAAAATTAATGCTTGTAACATTTCATTCCCTCCTTTTGAACTATAAGTTTTACTCGATATATTTTTCAACATCTCAACGATAATTTCTGAACAATAGTTTGCGGCCGTTTTCGCGAAGTCATCATAAGAAATTTGTGCTTCATCGTCTGCACTGTCAGAAATACATCGTATTACGAGAAACGGTACTTCATTTATGTAGGCAACATGTCCAATTGCTGCACCTTCCATTTCTGTACAATGCGGTGCATATTCATCTATTAATTTCGCTTTTAGGTTTGAATCTTCAACAAAACATTCACCGCTTACGATTCTTCCTTCATGAACCCCAATATGTAAACTACTACTATTGCATGCAGTACGTGCTAACTCCATTAATTCCTTATTTGCGATAAACTCTTCTTGAAATGGGAATAAATTTTTCATTTGAGTCTTACTTACATCATGATGAGTTACGTTAGTTGAAATAACTACATCGCCAACTTTTACATCCGGATGTAATCCTCCAGCAACACCGGTATTGATGATAGCATCTACATCAAATTTATGAATTAACGTTTGCGTACATGCGGCTGCATTAACTTTCCCTACACCACATCTTGTAACAATTATTTCTGTTCCCATGAATTCACCAATGTAAAAAGGCATTCCCGCAATTGTTTGTTCCTCTTGTATAACTAATTTTTCTAAAAGTAAGTCTATTTCAATTTGCATTGCTCCGATAATGCCGATTTTATTCATGAATATAGTCTCCTTTTCCACTTATAAGCCTGCCAACATATTATGTAATGCACCGTAATTTTCAGCTATCCAATTCATTTCATCCGCAAAACGTGAAGGTGGTACACTATGCTGATCCATATTGGCATGAATCCACCAAGTACTCTCCATGTACCAAAGCATTTGAATTGCCCGAACAATATTCCCTACTGGAAAGTCTAATTCATTGCGGTACCCTTCTAAAAATGATGCAACAAGACTTTTATTTAAACCCCCATCATGTAAGGCACAAGAGATAACCGCACGCCCAATATCCAATTCTACATAATCATAATCCATACGATCAAAATCTAGAATTGCTGAGACTTTATCGTTATGGAATAAGAAATTATCTACCCACAGATCGCGGTGCACCCATCCCTTTTTACTATTATAAAATTGATCTACATTTACCAATTGTGTTGCCTCTTGTTGTAATTTTATATAAGGAAGAATGTGCTCTTTCCCTAGCTTCTCAGCTTCTCTCCTTTTCTCTTCCCAATGGGTCAACCTTTCCTCTTTAGTAGGCGGAACAAATTTAGGGATTTCTCCTTCTATTAAAGTGCCGTCATTTAACAATTTATGCATATGACCTATCGTCTGACCAAGAGAGTGGATTTCCTTTTCATTCACCTTTCCTGGTGAGACTAGATTACCTTCTTTATGTTCTAATACTATAAATCTTTCATTAGTTTTTGATATATGCATTACATTATTTTTATAAGTTAACAATTTTGGGCATCTTACACCATTATTATGTAATCTTTGCTGTTGTTGTAATGCTTGCAATAACGTCAATGGGTTATATAACTTAAATCGTTCTTTATTATATTGCTTTAATACAAAGTTCCCTACATCCGTTTCGAGTTTCCACTTTAAGTTTAACCAACCACGATGGATTGGAATTACTTTTTGTATTTTAAATTCCAATAAAGATTCGCACTCTACTTGCAGCTCTTGTAATATCATTTTAGCTTTTTCATTAGATAACGGCTCTATCATCTTTTTTATCCTTTCTTAACTTGCTGTTCCTTTCATCCTCTCTACCATAACTGAAATTAAAAATTTCGGAAGTACAAGTTGTCTCTTAAATCTTTTCGGCTGCGAAAGTAACCTATACAGCCATTCAGTTCCAGTATCCCTCATAATTTTTGGTGCTCTTTTTACAGTACCAGATAATATATCGATCATACCTCCAATACCAATAGATAGTGGAATGTTTAATGTTTGTATGTTTTCATAGATGAATTCTTCTTGTTTTGGTGAACCTAGTCCTACTAGCAGTAAGTGCGGCTTGAATTGCTTTATTTTCATTTTTACTCCTTCTATTTCTTCACCATTTACAAATCCATGCTGTCCCTTAAACTGTGCTCCCGGGAACTGCTCATTTAATTTTTCTAATGCCTTTTTATTACTATCTGGAGCAGCACCAAAAAGAAAGACGCGGTATCTATTATCGTTACAATATTTTATTAAATCGTGAGTGATATCTGCGCCTGTGACGCGTTCTTTCAGCGTTCCTTTTAATATTTTCGAGCCAATTATGACACCAATTCCATCCGCTGTTATTAAATCCGCAGATAGTAGCATCTTTTTAAACTGTTTAGATTTAGCTGTGCTTTCCTTTGCAGACATCACAATTTCAGGATTTGCAGTTACTACAAATCTTGGTTTCTCTTGTTTTTCATGTAGCCAACTTTTTAATAAACTTATAGCTTTTGTATATTCTAAAGTTGAAAAAGGTATTCCCTTTATAAGTTGGTGATCCACTATACTCTCTCCTTACATAAGTCGCAAATATTCATCAATATCTTTAGAAATTTGTTTAAAGGCTTTATCCCAAAATTCATAGCTCGTTATATCTATTTCAAAATGTTTTTTCATAAGTTCTTCCACTGGAGCTTTTCCTGTTTCTCGTAAAAACTCTTTATATTTCAAGTGAAAAGTACTTTTCCTTTCTTTAGCTATTTCTAATAAACTAAAACTAACTAAATAGCCAAATGTGTATGGATAATTATAAAAAGGAACATCCGCTATATAAAACTGAACATATTTCATCCAAACAAATGGCTGATATTCTGATAATGCATTCCCGTATGCTTTTTCTTGCGCTACTATAGATAATTTCTCGATTTGATCAGCACTTAAAGGACTTTCTTTACATTTTTCATAAAAGTTCTTCTCAAATTCGAACGATGCTCGAATTGCCATTACATAATTAAAACAGTTTCTTATTTTCCAGCTAAGCAATGACTTTTTTATATCTATACTATCTGTTGTTTGAATTAGATAATTTATAAGCACTGTTTCAAAGAAAGTAGATGCTGATTCAGCTGTACTCATTGGCAAATAATCATCTAAAAAAGAAGAGGATGGTTCAAAACTCATATTATAAAAATGCCAAGCATGTCCTAGTTCATGTGCAAGTACTCTTACACTATCAATACTTCCATCATAACGCATTGAAATTCGCGATTCTTTCTCACTGAAGAAAGGAGCGCAAAACCCGCCTGGTGCTTTATTATCTCTCGGCTCCGCATCTACCCATCCATTCTCTATTGCATTCCGTGCAAATTCTGCTAATTCTTCATCTATATTTTTTAATGCATCGTATATGTTTTGTACTGCTACTGAAAAAGGAATAATAACCTCATTATTCTCCTTTACTGTCATAAGTTCATGCCATGTAATCGAAGCTCTGCCTTTCTTATACACATTTAAAGCACTAACTAATTTATCTAGATTTTCTTCTGTCGCATTCCATATTTGTAATAATACAGTTTCTGATACACCATTCGCATGAAGGGACCTTGCTAAAATCTCTCTATCTTCTAATTCATTACTCTTTGTATTACGCAATCTTCCTATTTGATTTAATACAGTAGCAAAAATTTCTTTCTCCTTATGTAAAGCACATGTTAATAACTCGAATACTTCTAGTCTTTCCTTTTCATTATCACTATTCATTGCAACATGATTTGCTTGTCCAAATGATAATTGCTTATTATTGTGCTCTATTTCTATCCTATTCCTTAATTGTATGTACATATTTTCCCACGCATGTAGTTCATCTTTTATTAGCCTAGTATTATCAGTAATTTCCACTTCACTTTGCTGTATGACTTGCTGCACTTCACTTTTTAGTTCCTTTACTTTCACAGTCAATCTAGTAATGTCAGATGAAACACTTTCTTCAGTCAATCGACAGTACAAATAGTATTCTGCTTTTTCAATAGCTTGAATAAGTTTTGAAAGGATTTCTACGTCCTTTGTCACAATATATTGCTCTTTTAACTCCAATATTGGAAATATAATGTCTCCACACGTATATAATCGATCTAAATCCCATCTAGCAATTTCATGCATTTTATAGCCGCCCCCTATTTTTACAAATAGTTACAGATATTTCTCCCTACACAATTATATATGAAGTGGTAAAATTTTAACATCTTTAAATATTTAGATTTCTATAAGCGCATTCTTATTTATATTCTTTTATTCTGCTACTGAAACGCACATACCATAAACATATGAATGCTACGGCTACTGGAATCAATATTACACCTCCAATAAAAGGATAAACTACTACGCAACATGTAAAAGCCACTATAGAAAAAATTTTACCTAACTTATTCTTTATTAATTTCATCCCAGCGGCAGTACCGACTATATATGTAACAATTCCTAACGAATTCGGTATTAAAACAATTTTATCTATGCTAATCTGGAAAACGAAACTTATTAACAAACCTATTATTGCAATAAAACTTACAACTTTTACTGCATTTGTTGGTGTTTCTCTTTTTTTATTAATATGCGCTAAATAACGCGGTGCAACTTCTTCTTTTCCTAGTGAATAACCTAAGCGCCCCATACTTGCGATAAATGCATTTGTCGTCCCTAAACAAATGATAAAAGCTACAAATCCAATTATCCATGCAAATTGGTCGCCTAATGCTTGCTTCATTACAAGCACAAGAGATGTAGTATTATCAGCATTGATATGATAGGATTTCGTTCCAATTACTGATAATGCAATACCTATATATAAAACCCCAATAATAACAATCGCAAATCCCGTAGATAAAATAATATTTCTTTTTCTAGGTGATTTAAATTCAGGAGCTAAACTTGCAATAGCTTCCCAGCCGAAAAAAGACCAAAAAATTAATAATGATGCTTTTATGATTGGGTCTATTTCTTGCATAGAAATATGTACGTTTGTATTTTTCATTTCAATATAAGGTAGTGAACTAATAATTGTTACAATTAAAATAAAGAAAGTTAATACACCAATACATACTTGAAACCACCCAGTCATTTTTAACCCATATAAATTGAAACCAATTGAAATACTTAAAATAATAAGTGCTATAACATAAGAAAAATATGATGATAAATCAAACACTCTCACTATATACATTCCACCAGTCATTGAGACAACAATTTGCCCAACACTACCTGCAATAAAAAAACACCATCCTATAATAGCACCTATCTTTTTACCGAAAGCTTTTTCTGCAAAAGTAGCTATTCCACCAGCACTTGGATGCTCAATCGATAAAAATGCGAATGTGAATGCAAGTGGAATACTAAGTGATATCATAATAAGCCAAGAAACAATTGCATTCCCCTCTGCTACACTCGCTGTCATACCAGGTAATATAAGAATTCCTGATCCTAGAACCGCTCCGACGTATAAGGCTGTTCCCTTTTTAATAGAAATTGTTTCATCAAAATGATTAGACATTACATGCACCTCCATTTATATTTTAATTATAGAAAGTTATCATTCTATTCAATATACAAAAGTGTATGTAATTTAACATTGGATTTTATATTATGTATTCATTTCAGAAATTTACTTTCAATTTTGCAAAGGAGCATAATTCATGGATGAAATTGACAAGAAAATTACGTTATTACTACAAGAAGATGCGAGAATGACGATTACAGAAATGACTGAGCACTTACACCTCAGCCGCCCTAGTGTTACCGAAAGGCTAAAGAGATTACAAGATACTGGAATAATCGAGAAATATACTGCACGGATATCATTAGATGCAGTAGGAAAATCAATTCAAGCATTTTTAAGAATTGAAAATCTAAAGATTCCTTGCAAAAAATTTGAGGAGAAAATCTACGTAGAATATAGAATACTCGAATGTCATCGAGTAACAGGTGAAAGTAGCTATTATTTAAAGGTAGCGGTTCACTCTATGAAAGAATTAGAGGAATTAATTGATATCGTTATACCATTTGGAACAGTCAAAACTTCGATGATTTTATCTTCACCGATACCATATCGACCGATTATTACAGATTAATAAGAAAAAAGGATTGATCAAAAGATCAATCCTTTACTCTACTTCATTTAAGAAAAACAACGTTATAACGCCAGGTCCTGTATGTGCTCCGATTGCTGCACCAATTGTATTTACGATAAATACTTCACAGCCAAATCTTTCTGTAATTAATGCTTTTAATGCTTCAGCTGTTTCTAAGTCGTCGCCATGAGTCATACCAATTGTTTGACCTTTAAGCTCTTTTCCGCGTTCTTCCATAATATCAACAATACGGCTCAATACTTTCTTTTTCCCTCGTACTTTTTCAAGTGGTACGAGTTTTCCTTCTTCCACGTTTAAGATCGGCTTAATGTTTAGTAAACCACCGATAAATCCTGCAACTTTACTTAAACGTCCACCTCTCACTAAGTACTGTAAGTCAGCTACAGTGAAGATATGTTCCATATGGTTCATTAGAAAATCTACACGTTTTAAAATATCTTCTTTTGATGCACCGTCTTTTGCCATTTTAGCAGCTTCTAAAACAACAAGACCTTGACCAAGCGAAGCACATTTTGTATCAATAATTTCTAAATCTAAGTTAGCATATGTTTCTTTTACTTCCTCTTTAATGAGAACTGATGATTGATATGTACCAGACAGTTCAGATGAAAAAGCTAAATATATACAAGGATTACCTTCTTTTGCATAAGAAACAAATTTTTCTTGGAAAGTTTCAAGTGAAGGCAATGACGTTCTATAAACAGCGCCTTCTCTCATTTTTTGCAATAATGTAACTGACTCTAATGTTACTCCATCTAAATACTCTGTTTCTGCTTCATCATATACACGGAGTGGAATTAAATCAATATCATATGCTTGCAGCAATTCTACTGGTAAATCCGCCGCACTATCCGTAATGATTTTAACACCCATTTTTAAACCTCTATTCTGTTATAAATATAAAATAATAAAATAAAAATAGTACCTTTAAATTATATACGTAAAACTTAAATGAAGAAAGGAAAACACTTTATATTGTATGCACTATTCTTCAAAACTTGAACTGTTAATACAAATGATTCTATTTTAAACACCTTTTTCTTATTATTTTTCTAAAACACGAATAATTTTATAAGTATTTTGTATCATTATATTTTAATTCTTTATCTTAATATAATCTTTTCAAATTCATACTGTTTAAAATTTAAAAGCCAAATCCAATAAAGGAAATGGCTTTTAAATTTTCATAAAATAACCAAACTTCATTTTCCATCACATTGCTCTCATTATTATTTTAGCGATGTTAAATATTAGTCCAGTTATGATTAATATTTATAGCCTGTACTATAATTAAAACAGTAAATATTCACCTGTAAGAATCACTGGATAAAAAACAAGTTAAACATTTTATAAAATATTTAATTTAACTAGTAACGCTAATAAAATTTGGAGAAGAATTTGAACATTTACTGCTATGTCTGTATCAGTAGTCGTAACTGTAACATTTCTAGAATTTCTAATAACAGTTTCTTGTTTATTAATTTGTTTAATAGATGATTTTTGAAACAATTCTTGTGCAACACGATCAGCTTTTTCACTATCTGCTATAGAAATACTTATTATAACCACGATAGCTGCTTGTAATGCCGCTTGAATAGATAACGCAGCTTTTGTATCTGTAGTAGTAACTTCTACATCTGCTGAATCGACAATTGTAATTGATTCTTCAGAAATTTGGTAAGTTTTACTTTCTTGCGCAGCTGCTTCTGAAACACTAGCATTTTTAAAAGATGGATGAGGATTTGAGTAATCTAATGCACTCCATTTTTTATTTTCATCTGAATGACATGTTTTGTCCATACGTTCACCCCCTTTCAATCTAAATAATTATTAACTTGTGATTGTATTTCAGAAACAATACTTTTAATTTGCTGCTTTTTTTCTGGCGATAAATTTTTTAGTTTTTCTTCATTTATCCCATGCCTATTAAAAATATCTGAGAGTAAAAGGTCTATAATTATATTCTTTTGATCCTTATCAAACTTAAAGGAAGAAAATTTGTTTAAATCATCCATTTACAATATTCACTCCAATCAATTTTCTATAAAAATTTCAAATAACTAAGAGCATTATATGTAATGTAATAAAAATTGCTTGGACAAGTAACTTAATCTTCTATTTTCCACTTCTTTTTACTAATAACTTCAAAAAGCTGGCTTCTAATAAGAAGTCAGCTTTCTTTCTTTCCTTCACTTCACATAAATATAAGTTTCATTTACTGTTAAATAATGTATTTCAACTTTATTTGTAGTTTTCCACACTTGCTTTTTCATTTATCTTGAATATTAATTCAGTCATAATAAGAAGTCCAAGCTTGTACCATATGTTACAACAAAAAACGTTTACTTAGAGTGAAAACTTATAGCTAAATATCAATAGGATAGACACTTTATAAAATGTTTAGTTTAACTAATAAAGCTAATAAAATTTGAAGGAGAATTTGAATATTCACTGCAATATCTGTATCAGTAGTTGTTACGGTTACGTTTCTGGAATTTTTAATAAATGTTTTTTGTCTATTAATTTGTTTAATAGCTGATTTTTGAAATAATTCTTGTGTTATTTTATCTGCCTTTTCACTATCTGCTATAGAAATACTTACTACAACCACAATAGCTGCTTGTAATGCCGCTTGGATAGATAGCGCAGCTTTTGTATCTGTAGTAGTAACTTGTACATCTGCTGAATCAACTATTTCAATATATTCCTCAGAAATTTGATCGATTTTATCTGTTTGTATAGCTTCCTCTAAAAAATTTGTATTTTTACTAAACGAATAATAATTTAATGATTCGCAATCTTCTTTTTTCGGCTCACAATCCTCTTTTTTTGGCTCACAGTCCTCTTTTTTCGGCTCACAATCCTCTTTTTTTGGCTCGCAATCCTCTTTTTTTGGCTCGCAATCCTCTTTTTTCGGCTCACAATCCTCTTTTTTTGGCTCAGGAACTCGTTTCTTCGGCTCAAACTCCCGGTTTAATGGATCCCGATTTTTCTTTCTTCTACAAACTTCACATTCACACATAAAATCACCCCTTTTAGTCTTAAAAATTAGCAATATTAAAATATTGACTAACTAATAGCATTTTATGTATTTTTTTAAAATTTGTTTGGACAAGTAACTTAATCTTCTACTTCTTTTTCTAATAAAAAAAGCTGCCTTCTAATAAGAAGACAACTTTCTTTGTGACTACTCTAGAATAGATTTCATACAATATAATTGTTCCTTCCTTATAACCTGAGTTCGTCACTTTAGTTATAAAAATGTGGGTATATCCTATAACCTTTTTTAGGGATTATCCATAATTTATTTCATAAAAAGTGCTTTGTTTTACTGAAAGGTGGTTGCGGAAACAACCGCCTTTTTATTTGTAACAAAAAATTTTTATACAAAAGACACATAATTAAATACACTTAACTTCATATGATATATTGCATCCTTTCTTTTTAGAGTGGATAGTCGTTACAGAAGAGCACTTTCCGAAGTGCTCTTATTTTTAAATCCCTTTTCTTTTTCAGGAGGTTTTTTTTTGCTAAATCCTAATACGATTTTTATCACTCAGGCTGGTGATTATTATATTTCCTTACTAGTTCCAATAATATAGTAACTACACCAATTAAAATAAGCCTATAAACTCTATACGCTTAAATAATAATGCGTTACCAAACACACGAACTAGTTTTATACTAAATTCACAAGGTTCTTATCCTCTTTTAGTTGAAGTTATCATTTCAATACCAGCAAATCCACACCTTCAACTAATAAATTTTGCAAATGTGCTATATCAAGGTTCTTTTGATATAGCATCTTATGTTTTATATAATAAAGATAGTGCTAGTATTCCGAAGGAGGATGTCTATGAGTATCCAAATGGCTACATCTAATGATTTAGAATGGATTAATAATCAATATGACTCAATAGGATTTGTACGAAGTGATTTAAAAAGAGATAAAGTTGCAATTATTACATACAACAATGAGTATGCAGGTGTTGGACGATTAGTCCAAATAGATGAAGATACTTTAGAAATGGGTGGAATTTTTATTCTTCCTCAATTTAGAGGGTTACAATTAGCTGGGGAACTTGTATCATTTTTAGTAGTAACTGCGAAAAAATTACAAGTAAAAAATGTATATTGTCTTCCTTTTGAGGAATTAGAAAACTTTTATAAGAAATATGGCTTTACTGAAGTTGATGCCATAAAAGAGGTTATCCATCCAATTATTCTAAAAAAATATAACTGGTGTTTGGATACTTATGATAAACATGTTTTACTATTTAAGTTGTGAGTTTCTAAATTAGGATTTAACACCTTGTATTTCCCCACATGTAAAAAAGATTCATCACGTTTCACCTAGTTAATTAACGTATTGTTAATTACTACATTGGCAGTATTTCACTTCCAATACATGTTAGCTAGCTTGTTTGCAGACTTGCTAGCACTTTTTGTGTTTCTCTATTACAAACTCCTAAAAAAATTCAACTAATTGATAGTGATATAATCATTTATGTAATTCGCACACGAACTTCCTGTTCTTGTAATAATTGGACGTTTAGTTCCAATACAATATTTTGCATTAACTGGTAGATCTTATCATGATTTTCACTTTGTTCTGATGTAAATTCAATACACTGAAATATATAGCCTTCTACACGTAAGCTTCCTTTTTCAATTATAGATGGATTTTTTCCTTTCTTTATTATTTTTGGCAATAAGAATTCTTTGTTTGTTACAATAATTTCCTGTGATACTTCTTTTATTTCTATAACTGTTTCTTTAAAAATAATCTTTTCTATTAAACTAATTTCACCTTTATACCTCCCTATTTCTATTGGTAATTTCGCAGTTATATAATTATTTACATCTGCTTCAACTTCCTTCTCTAATATGATACCGTGGATAGGAATCCATGAAGATGAGCCTACCCAACTCTCTTCAATATTCCCTTTTTCTTTTTGATTAGAAAGTTCTAAAAGTACCCTCTTTTCATGAAGGTTTGAAGAAACTAAATTACAATCAATTTCCCCATGATAATATTCCATTGTAGTAAGTAACGTAGAAGCCAGCTCACGTCCTCTTGCATCTTCTTCGTTACGAAATACATATACTTCTTGATTTTTCACATTCATATTAGGGGATTTTTTAAAACTAGTAACATCTGAAATAATAGAAAATGGGGTTTTCACTTCTATTAAACGTTCTGAATTCGCTATCTTTGATTCAGAATCTATACTTTTGCCCTCTAATCCATTCGTTTTATGTTCTTTTCCTAGGACAATTTTTTTAATTTTTTTCTCAGATTCATTTGCTTTTTCTTCTTTTTTTGACTTTGGTTCTTTATTTTCCTTTTCTGCTTGTATTGCTTTTTCTTCTTTTTTTGACTTTGGTTCTTTATTTTCTTTCTCTGCTTGTATTGCTTTTTCTTCTTTTTTTGACTTTGGTTCTTTA